>NZ_JBQFQB010000001.1:0-1128379 GCF_056536665.1 Ruegeria sp. CJ6
CGTCACCAAAGCCGCCATCCCCGAACTGGTCCAGGGCGCAATCATCGACCCCTCATGCGGAGGGAATCCGATCGAATTGACCGAAGAAAACCTGACAACGCTCTTCAACGCAGCACACTAACAGGCTTGCCGAACCCATCCCTCACCTCTCATACTGGTCGGAGGTGAGGGAGATTTTCATGACGAAAGAGATTGTTCTGATCCACGGTGCTTTTGCCGGACCGTGGTGTATGGAGGATTATGCGGGCTTCTTTCGTGCACGTGGCTGGACGGTGCATACGCCCGCGCTACGCTACCATGGTGGCGACCCCAAGGCAGATCCCGATCCCGGCCTCACCGACACGAGCGTCATGGATTATGCCGATGACATCGCAGACTTCGTGCAAGGGTTGGAGAGCAAACCTGTTCTACTGGGCCATGCCATTGCGGGGGTAGTGGCGCAGAAGGTGGCGTCTCGGGGTCTGGCCAGCGCAATTGTCCTGATCAACCCAAACGCGGCCTGGGGCACATTGCCCGAAACCGACGACGAACGTGCCGTGCCGCGCGCGTTGATGGAGGGTGGGGCGTTCTGGAAACAGCCCATGCGCGTTGATTTCGACCTGATGGCCCCTTTTGCGCTCAACAAGATGCCCGAGGCGCAGCAGCATGAGGTGTATGACCAACTCGGCCCCGAAAGCGGGCGGGTGATGTTCGAGATGTTCTTTTGGATGTTCGACGATCACCATGCGATGAAGGTGGAGATCGACAAGGTCGATTGCCCGGTGCTGATTGTTTCAGGCACCGAGGACCGGGCCGTGAACCCCAACACCTGCCGTGCTCTGGCGAAGCTTTACGGAGACCGTGCGACTTTCCTGCCCGTCGACAACCACGCGCATTTTCTGTTCATGGAGCCGGGCTGGGAAGGCCCAGCCGAACAGATTGCCGACTGGTTGGATCGGAATGTTGGGTAAGATGGGGTTTTACCCCATCGTCCCCGCTCCGCTTTGATGGGTTGGAAACCCATCCTACGTCAGTTGTTGGTTTGAAACGTGCTCTGCGGTTTCCAGACCAGAGAGCCATCGTCATTGCGATGACACCGCAGCAAGCGTTCCTCGCGCGTGCTGATGGTTGAGGTTACGGTGTTGTCACCGGTCAGCAGGATGAAGGCGTCTGGCGAATAGGCCATGCCGTCATAGTAGCAAAACCGCGTCTCGGCCCCGTCCGGAATGGGCGATGCAGTGCTGAGCATCTGCTGCGCGGGGGCTGCCGAGGCCAGCAGGGTCAAGGCCAGCCCGAGGGTTAGTGTTTTCATGTCGTCCTCCCGTTCGGAAAATTGTTGGTTGTTTATTTGGGTCTTGGACGCTCGCAACCTCAAATATCGTTCTTGAATGACGGGTTGAGGGTAAGTGTGAACGAGATCAACGGGTTAGGCAAGGGGGTTGCGGTGTGCCGGGCTAAAGCCCGGCTTACGGGGTGGGGAGTTGTCCCGCGCTGCCCGTCCTGTGCTTGATGCTTTGAACCAAGCACGCGCCCAGCCAGCCCGCGATCAAAAGGCACGGTGCTTGTAGGATGGGTGTTTACACCCATCATTGAACGGTAGATTTGCCAAGTGATGGGTGCAAGCACCCATCCTACACTTGCTCAATGAATGCCTGGCTTGAAGTGTAACACTATTCTGCCCAAGTTGTTGAGCTCCCTATTTTCCACGCATCCAAGTGCTCATTGCTGTATTCAGTTTTTGCGTGATGGGGTTTTCATACACCTTTTTAACTTTGATAGTCGCAACTGGCAGCTCTTTCCGAGGAAACCAGAAAGACTGGCGAAGTAGGAATCCATAAAGTGCCATAAAGATAAATGCTTGAAAGTAAGCTAGGACTAGCAACAAATAGTAAGCCCCACATGTGCCGGTTGGTTCATTAAGGGAGCAAACCTTCATAAAAAAGTTCGGTTTTTCAGGCGACGAGATAAAAAGTATGATGGACAGAAGCACAACTATTAGCAGAGGAAGCATCGAGGTCGGTCGGCTCACAATCTGTTCTTTTTTGTTGAGCTTACTTAGAAGATCTTCATTGTTTGTCTCTTCGGCATAGTGTCTTACAGCCTCGGAACTTACGTACATAGCCCGGCGACTAAACTGAATCGCAACACGCAGAAATCGTACCTTACGCAAGGGCCATGATAAAACACGCCACGCTACATTGTTTGCCAACATAGATACCGCAATCAGTAGTAGCATGAACAAAAACGCTGTTAGTGAGAAGATGATCGCAAAGTATCCGATGCTCAAAGACGCTTGGTTGAGAAGATCAGTTACCGTTAAGTACGCTGGTGATTTTCCAATGGAAAAAAGCGAAAAAACCTCAAGTGCAAGTGCTGCGACGGCCACTTGAATAGTTGGAAGAGAAATTCTTTTTGTTAATTCCGTAGGTTCCATAAGTTCAAACGAAGTCCAGTTTCAAACATCCAACTCCTCCACAAACCGCGCGTTCTCCTGAATGTACTGGAACCGCAGTTCGGGTTTCTTGCCCATCAGGCGCTCGACAAGGTCGCCTGTCTCGCCGGGTTCGTCCTCGTCGATAGTGACCCGGATCAATTTCCGGGATTTCGGGTCCATCGTGGTCTCTTTCAGGTCCTTGGCGTCCATTTCGCCGAGACCTTTGAAGCGCGAGACGTCGATTTTGCCTTTGCCGCCCAGACCTTTTTCGAGCCATTCGTCGCGCTCGGCCTCGTCCAAACAATAGACGCGCTTGGCGCCCTGGGTCAGGCGGTAGAGGGGCGGGCAGGCCAGATAGAGGTGGCCCGCGTCGATCATGGGACGCATCTGGGTGAAGAAGAACGTCATTAGTAGCGAGGCGATATGCGCCCCGTCCACATCCGCGTCGGTCATGATGATGATCTTGTCATAGCGCAGGTCGTCGACGTTGAACTTGGTGCCAAGGCCCACACCCAGCGCTTGGGTCAGGTCGTTGATCTCGGCATTGGTGCCCAGTTTGGAACTGGCCGCACCCAGCACGTTCAGGATCTTGCCGCGCAGGGGCAGCAGGGCCTGTGTTTTGCGGTCGCGGCCCATTTTGGCGGACCCGCCCGCCGAGTCGCCCTCGACAATGAATAATTCCGTGCCGTCGCGTGTTGAACTAGAACAGTCCACCAACTTGCCGGGGAGACGAAGTTTCTTAGTGGCGGACTTGCGTTGTGTTTCCTTCTCGGCCCGTCGGCGCAGGCGTTCTTCGGCCCTCAGGATGAGGAAGTCGAGGATCGCCCCGGCGGATTTCGTATCAGCCGCCAACCAGTTATCGAAATGGTCGCGGACCGAGTTTTCGACCAGCCGCTGCGCCTCGACTGTGGCGAGGCGGTCTTTTGTCTGGCCGACGAACTCCGGTTCACTGATGAAGCACGACACCAGCGCACAGCCTCCGGTGATTAGGTCGTCGCGGGTGATCTGACCGGCCTTTTTGTTGTTGATCAGCTCGCCATAGGCCTTGATCCCCTTGAGGACCGCAGCCCAGAAACCGGCGACATGTGTGCCGCCTTCGGGGGTGGGGACAGTGTTACAGTAGGACTGGATGAACCCGTCGCGTGAAGGCGTCCAGTTGATCGCCCATTCGACTTTGCCGGGGGTGCCGAACTTCTCCTGAAAATCCACGGTGCCAGCAAAGGGCTGTTCGGCATAGGTCGACGAGCCGTTCATCGTCTCCTTCAGGTAATCCGACAAGCCGCCGGGAAAGTGGAAACTCGCCTCGGTCGGGGTTTCCCCGTCGTCGATGGCAGATTTCCAGCGGATTTCGACGCCCGAGAACAGATAGGCCTTGGAGCGGATGGATTTGAATAGGCGCGCGGGTTTGAACTTGTGGTGGCCGAAGATGTCCGCGTCGGCGTGGAACGTGACGGTTGTACCGCGCCGGTTGGGCGCTGCGCCTACTTTTTCCACCGGACCTAGAGGGATACCGCGCGAGAAGCGTTGTTCGAATAGCTGTTTGTCGCGTGCCACCTGCACGACCATCGAATCCGACAGGGCATTCACCACCGATGCACCCACACCGTGCAGACCGCCCGAAGTCTGATACGCCTTGCCCGAGAACTTGCCGCCTGCGTGCAGAGTACACAGGATCACCTCCAATGCGGACTTGTCCGGGAATTTCGGGTGGGGGTCGATCGGAATGCCGCGCCCGTTGTCACGAACGGTCAGGGCGTAATCGGCATGCAGTTCCACCTCGATCCGGTTGGCATGGCCCGCGACGGCCTCGTCCATCGAGTTGTCGAGGATTTCGGCCACCATATGATGCAGCGCGCGCTCATCGGTGCCGCCGATATACATGCCGGGGCGTTTGCGCACCGGTTCCAGCCCTTCGAGCACCTCGATGGACGAGGCGTCATAGGTGGAGGTCGCTTCTGGCGTCAACAGATCGTCGGGCATGGGTGCTGCTCTTGTTTTTGAGTTTCTCCCATTATGGCAGGTGATGTGGTCCGGGGGAAGAGGGACGCGAGGTGTTGTGGATGGTTTGGGGCACTGAACTGCCGTTCGCTGCCGTTGCGGCACTTAGCATCGCTGATGGCAGCAGTGCGCAGGAACTGGGCTTTTTCAACTTCTTGGTTTAGCGCTGCGTCATACTAAAATCATGCAATCTAAGTTGTAGATGGTTGTTGTCGTCTCGATGTTTTCGGTCGACCGCTGCCGTTTAAGCCATCTTCATAAATCCAAGCCTGATCCCAATGCTGCAGAATAAGACAATGAATGCGCTCATCCAGAAGGGACTTCACATCCAATGCAGTATTGTGATCTGCATCACGCATTCTTACACTTAGGCGATATGTAATTCTTGGCGGCAGGTTGCCACCTATCCTAAACGCTAAATACCCATCATCATCGATGTTGTAGCTGTCAAATGACGCAGGACTTCTTGAATCAGAATCTATTTTGTCCACATGTGCGCGCACCCTTTGCGCCAACGCACATAAGTCAGAATATTCACTTTCAGACCAAATTCTCGAAGTCTGCTGATTCACTGCCTCAACATATGAATCGCCTTCGGGGATGAAAATGGGGTATCGAGCATCCACAAGTACCATATCCGTAAGTCTTTTAAAGCGCTTCCGGTCGTTTGGTTCACAAGGAAATGCCAGTTCATTTGCGATATCATAAAGTTTGTGGCCAAAGCGGGTTTTCAAATCACGATCAAACATCTGGATAGAGCATCCCCGATACGCCTTTGCGATCCCAGCTTTGAGGAACATCTCGACCGCATAGCCGAGCAGCAGCATTGATGTCCGTGGAAGACCCGTCAGAAGCGACCAATCTTTGCTTGTCGGGCGTTGGTCACTGGTTCTCTGCCTGACAGATTTGGAAAGCGCCCTTCGATGATCTTTCCATACATTTCGTATCTTTTGAGACGATGCCGAGAGGCCGTCGCCTTCGTCCATCCATTTCTTAGCGTCAAATTGACCAGTTCTTTTTTTAGATAGTCGGCTCTGGGCAGATATTTTTCCCTGTTTCGGCCTCTTAGTGGCGCCGATCGATAACTTTACCGATCCACAAAAAGCGCAACACCTTTTAAGTCTAACAAAACCTGTGCGTTCGGCCAATCGTCTGGTTTTTTGGTTTGCATGTTGCCGAACCGTGAGACCCAGCTTCTCAGTGATACAGTCATCACAAATGCATTGTGGTGAAATCAAGGTCACCAGTTCTTTCACATCATCCAAAACAGCCATGATCTCTCCTCGAGCCTCAATAGCGCGCTCTACAAAGGCCGCTCTACGCTACAATCTCACAAATTGCTCTTGCAGCGTTATGTATAAATAGAAATGTCTGGTAAGGGCTCTTAATGAATACTCGTCGGTTTTGTCTCGCCACCTGCTCAAAGCGCTCTTAGTCTGCGGTCATGATGCAATCGAGACAACAGGACCCCAAATGAGCTGGATCAAAACCATCCCCTATGCCGAGGCAACCGGCAAGCTGCGCAAACTCTATGACCGGGTCACCGGACCGGACAACAATGTGGACAATATCATGATGGCGCACAGCCTGCGGCCGCATTCGATGGAAGGCCATATGGCGATGTATAAGGCCGTACTGCATCACTCGGGCAACAAGATACCGAAGTGGTTTCTTGAGGTGCTGGGCGTGTGGGTCAGCTCTCTGAACAAGTGTGGGTATTGCGTAGAACATCACTTTTCCGGATTGCAGCGGTTGCTGCAGGATGAGGTGCGCGGCAATGCGATCCGTGCGGCGATTGAGGCGCGTGATCCGGCCTCGGCCCCGCTGGACGCGGCACAGGTCGAAGCGATGAGATATGCGCGCAAGCTGACCGAGGCACCCGGTGATCTGACCGAGGCGGACGTGATCGCTCTGCGAGAGGCGGGGTGGGAAGATGGCGAGATTCTGGAGATCAATCAGGTGTGTTCGTATTTCTCCTATGCGAACAGAACCGTTTTGGGTTTGGGGTGTTCGACTGACGGAGACGTTTTGGGCTTGTCGCCGAACAACTCGGACAATCCTGATGATTGGGGACATCGGTAAGTGCGGGGCTGGCCGCTTCCCTATGTATTTTGGGGTCATGTAAAGAACGGGCATAGGCCTGTTCTTTGACGCCCCGATAAAACCTATGTCAATTTGACACCAATCAAAGCGCGCCGTGTGACAATCGGCTAAGCATCTCCTCGACAGTGAAACCGAGGAGAACATGTATGGATGCGGCACCCCAGATCAAACAAAAATCATCTCAGATCAAAGCTGTAACTGACCTGAAGGCGGATGCCTCGGCACCAACATCCGAGAAAATCCGGCAAGCTTTTGAGAGCGGCAAGTACCCCTATGGCCGCAAGATGGCACGCAAGGATTACGAGGCGCAAAAGGCCGAGCTGCAGGCAGAGTTGCTGAAGGTTCAACTGTGGGCGCAGGAGACCGGGCAGCGGTTTGTGCTGTTGTTCGAGGGCCGCGACGCCGCCGGCAAGGGTGGGACCATCAAGCGGTTCATGGAGCATCTGAACCCGCGTCAGGCGCGTGTGGTCGCATTGAACAAGCCGACGGATGAGGAGAAGGGGCAGTGGTATTACCAGCGTTATGTGCAGCAGCTGCCCACCGTGGGCGAGATGGTGTTTTATGATCGGTCCTGGTACAACCGTGCGGGCGTCGAGCGGGTGATGGGCTTCTGCTCACCCAATGAGTATCTGGAATTCATGCGGCAGACGCCCGAGTTGGAGCGGATGCTGGTGCGCTCGGGCATTCAGCTTTACAAGTACTGGTTCTCGGTCACGCAGGAAGAACAGCAGCGGCGCTTTGGGAGTCGTGAAACTGATCCGTTGAAGCAATGGAAACTGTCACCGATTGACAAGGCTAGCCTGAGCAAATGGGATGATTATACCGAGGCGAAAGAGGCGATGTTCTTCTACACCGACACCGCTGATGCGCCCTGGACGATTGTCAAATCCAACGACAAGAAACGCGCGCGTCTGAACTGCATGCGGCATTTCCTGTCGACGCTGGACTACCCGGACAAAGACCTCAGGATCGTTGGTGAGCCTGATCCGTTGATAGTTGGGCAGGCGCATCACGTAATTCATAACTCGGACCATATTCTGGGGACAGCGCTGCATCCTGACGCGAAGATCGGCTGAAAATCGATAAACTGTAAAGCCGTTGCACCAAAGGTGATGGATTGCGTCGCTTTGTTCTCGTTAGTCTCATTATGAAATAAGTTTGTTCCGCTCTTGTCTCGGGCAGCGCGCAAGCCTAAGGCTGGCGGAATGAACAAGGTGATGACATATCCCGGCCATTTGCGCGCAATCGCGGTGCTGGGCCTGCCATTGATTGGCGGGCATCTGGCACAGTATGCGATTGGTTTGACCGATACCGTCATGCTAGGCTGGTACGGGGTCGAGGCTTTGGCTGCCGTGACGCTGGCCAACAGCTATTACTTCGTCCTGTTCCTGTTTGGTGCCGGGTTTGGGTGGGCCGTAATGCCAATGGTGGCGACCGCTGCCGCCGAGGAGAATGAGACCAGCATTCGCCGCTCCACTCGTATGGGTCTGTGGCTATCACTGATCTATGCGACGGTGATGATGCCCCTTTTGTGGTGGTCCCATCCGATCCTGATTGCTTTGAAGCAAGAGCCGCAAGTCGCTGAAACTGCGTCAGTATACCTGCGGGTCGCGGGGTGGGGCTTGTTCCCGGCGCTGTTGGTGATGGTCCTGAAGTCCTATTTGGCCGCGCTTGAGCGGACGCAGATTGTGCTGTGGATCACGATTGTTGCAGCTGTGGTCAATGGCGTGACCAACTATGCGCTGATCTTCGGAAACTGGGGCGCGCCCGAACTTGGGGTGATTGGTGCGGCTATCGCGTCAGTGGTGACGCAGATCGTATCATTGGTGGCGGTCGTGATCTATGCGGTGCGTGCGTTGCCGGAACACAGCTTGTTTCAGCGGTTTTGGCGCCCGGATTGGGAGATGTTCATGAGCGTGCTGCGTTTGGGCGTTCCCATCGGTCTGACGACACTGGCGGAGGTGTCGTTGTTCGCGATCTCTGCTGTCATGATGGGCTGGTTGGGTCCAGTGCCGCTGGCAGCTCACGGGATTGCGTTAAACCTCGCCTCGGCGACGTTCATGGTTCATTTGGGCCTGTCTAATGTGGCGACTATTCGGGCGGGCAACGCGTTGGGTCGACGGGATCGGGCGCATCTTGAGAAAGGCGCGATTACGGTGACCGGGATGTCGTTGATCGTGTCGGTCTTGACGATTGTTCTATTCCTGACATGCGCTGAGCCCCTGATCTCGCTGTTTATGGAGGCCGATGATCCGCAGCGGCCACAGATCCTGCTAATCGGCACTGGCCTGCTGGCGATGGCTGCGTTGTTCCAGCTGGTCGATGGGGCGCAGGTCATCGCACTAGGCCTGCTGCGAGGTTTGCAGGATGCAAAAATACCTATGGTGATGGCCGCACTCAGCTATTGGGTGATCGGTATCCCCGCTTCGTACTATTTCGGCTTTGTTCAAGGTATGGAGGGGATCGGAGTCTGGCTTGGCCTCGTGATTGGCCTCGCTTGTGCTGCCGTATTGTTGATGGCGCGCTTCTGGCTAAAGTCGGTGCGCGATGTAGGAGAAGTTCCCGCCTAGGGGATCATTCTTTGCTCATCCGGTCGGATTTCTTTCGAACAAGTACCGACCGCAAGTCGTGCATTGCCATCAGCAATGGGTCGGTCACGTCCTCTAATTGCGCATCCGTTGCTTTAGACTGAGCCCATTGCGTGGTCAGATTCAGGTAGTCAACCGCACGGTGAATATCATCCATATCGCGGCGGGATAGCAGGGCTTTGCGCTCTTCCATCCAGCGCGCGATTTCATCGTTGTCGGCGTCGCTTAGTACACGCTGGCCCTGCGGTTTGACCTCGCCATTGCGGATGTTGATGACCGCGATCTGTTCCATCTCGATCCGGCGATGGCGATTTTCCGTGTCGATCCTGAACACCGCTGCCCCATTTTCGCGCACGCGGAAATAGTATTCAGGCAGGGCTGTTGACATAACAAACTCCGGTATCAGGTGAGCGCGGCGCAAAAACGTTGGATGCGTGTGCAGGCTTCAGTCAGGGCTTCATCAGAGGTCGCATAGCTGACGCGGAAATTGGGGGACAGACCAAAAGCTGCGCCAAACACAACCGCCACGTCGGCCTCTTCCAGCAGGGCGATTGCGAAGGTTTCGTCCGAATCTATCACAGTGCCCGCGGGTGTGGTTTTCCCGATCAAGCCTGCAATTGATGGATAGACGTAGAAAGCGCCTTCGGGTGTCGGGCACGAGATACCGTCGATTTGGCTGAGCATGTCGACGACCAGATCGCGACGGCGTTTGAAGATCTCATTATTCGGCGCAAGGAATGCTTGAGTTCCATTCAGAGCCTCGACTGCTGCCCATTGGCTGACCGAACTGGGATTCGAAGTTGATTGAGATTGCACCTTGCGCATCGCGGCGATCAACTCGACCGGGCCTGCCGCATAGCCAATACGCCAACCGGTCATGGCATAGGCTTTGGAGACGCCATTGCAGGTCAGCGTCCGATCATAAAGTCTCGGTTCCACCTGTGCGGGCGTGCAGAACTCGAACCCGTCATAGGCCAGGTGCTCATACATATCATCGGTCATCACCCAAACATGCGGATGCCGCATCAGGACATCTGTCAGTTCTTTCAGTTCAGCCCGGCTATAGCCCGCTCCGGTGGGATTCGAGGGTGAGTTGAAGATGAACCATTTCGTTTTAGGTGTGATTGCGGCTTCCAGTTGATCCGCTGTCAGTTTGAAATTGGTCTGCAGCGAAGTTTCGACGATCACTGGTGTGCCACCGGCCAGCAACACCATGTCCGGGTAGCTGACCCAATAGGGCGCGGGGATGAGGACCTCATCGCCCTCGTTCAGCGTAGCCATCAGCGCGTTGTAAAGCGTCTGCTTACCCCCGGTCCCGACCGAGACCTGAGCGGGCGTATAGTCCAATCCGTGGTCACGCTTCATCTTGGCGCAAACCGCCTGTTTCAGCTCGGGGATGCCGTCCGGAGCAGTGTATTTGGTCTTGCCCGCAGCGATGGCGGCCACGGCGGCGTCCTTGATGTTCTGCGGCGTGTCGAAATCGGGCTCGCCTGCGCTCAGCCCGATCACATCGCGCCCGGCGGCCTTCAGCTCGGCTGCTTTGGACGTCATCGCGATGGTGGGCGAGGGTTTTACGCGTGACAGTGTCGCAGACAGGAAACTCATGGTCGGCCTCGGTTTGTATGTTCAGCCCGACTGTCATAGGGTGCGCCGAAATAACGATCAAGCCAATTGAGTTTTACCCTTTGGAGACCCCGATGAACGACGAAACAGACTGGTTCGGACCGGACACCGCAACCTTCGGGGATCGCGTTGCTGGCGCACGCGAAGCCGCAGGCATGACGCAGACCCAATTGGCCCGCAGGCTTGGTGTCAAAAAAGCCACGATCACTTCGTGGGAAGATGATTTGTCCGAACCCCGCGCGAACAAGCTGTCGATGATGGCGGGGCTACTGAATGTCTCGATCATGTGGCTTCTGACGGGCGAGGGCGACGGCATGGACGAAACAAGCCTGCATGGCGATACGGACTCGGAATTGCGCGATCTTGTTGCAGAGCTCCGCACGATCCGAGGTGAGATGCGAGCCAACTCCGAGCGTCTGGCTCGCGTCGAAAAAGCGCTGCGTCTGAAATTGGAACGCAATCAATGACCGAGCCGCGCGAGACCCGGATCAAGCGCATGAAAATGCGTTCGATGCGGCGGGGCATCAAAGAGATGGATTTGATCCTGACGGCATATGCCGATCGCAATCTGTCTTCGATGGACGAGGCGGGATTGGACACATACGATGCCTTGCTGCATGAAAATGATCAGGACCTTTATCAATGGGTCACTGGTCAGGCCAGCCCGCCGGAACCGCTGGCCGAATTGATCGCGGATATCGCGCAAACCTTTCAAAAATAAGCAATCATCAGGCTTAACCGATTTTTCGGGAATTCGCGTCATGTTTTCAGAAACAGCGCGATGAATCGGAGGATTGAATGAGTATGGAGTTACAGGTCACCGCGCCCGGGACCAAGGGGTTCATGACGAGCTATCTTGAGGCGTTGGCGCTGGTCGAGCGTCTGCATCGCTTGCTTCTGGACGTCATCAAGGATGAATTCGAGCGTGTCGGCGTACTTGAGATCAACGCGGTGCAGGCTCTGCTGTTGTTCAACATAGGCGACCATGAAGTAACCGCCGGAGAGTTGAAGAGCCGAGGTTACTATCAAGGCAGCAATGTCAGCTACAATCTTAAGAAACTGGTCGAGATGGGCTATATGCACCATCAACGATGCGAGATTGACCGCCGCTCGGTACGGGTACGCCTGACGCCGCGCGGGCGTGAGATTCGCGATATCGTGTCAGACCTGTTCGCCCGCCATGCCGAAGGGCTGCAAAACCGCGGCGTGATCGGGACCGATGGGATTGAAGAGATCACCGGTTCACTGCGTCGGGTCGAACGATATTGGACCGATCAGATTCGGTATATCTACTAATAGCTTTGATGGCTGGGTTTGGGAGAGCGACAGACCCTCAAGCTCACGGATCAGTTTACGTGTCATCGCATCTTCATAGGCTTCGAAGCCAAGGGCGACTTCGACGAAAGCATCGGGGCCTCGGATGACCCACGCGTGGTAATAAGCAGATAGCTCCCCAATCTCTACCTGGCGGGTGTCTCCTGGATTGGGGTCGTCGATACCGATTACAAGGGCATTGATTGTAATATCAGTGTTTTGCAGAGTGGCTTTTATGTCCCGCGGGTGATGTCCGAGATTGTGTTTACCATCACCGGACAGATCCAGTGTTCGCCGCCAGCAATCGCTTTGGCTCTCCAACATCTCAGCACCGTACAACATGGCCGACCCGACCGCCGTTCCCTGCGGCGCTGATGAGCGTGTTGTGCTTTCTAAATGTTGCTGAATTCGACGCAGATCAGCAGTCGAGCGAACATCTGTCCAACCAAGCAAGAGGCGTTGGTGGCCAGGTTCGCTCCATTCGTAGATAGCGATCCGAATAAAGGTAGACGGGTTTGAAAGGATCAGTTGAACCACCTCGGGATGGCGCAACGCCGCCGCAAGGCCACTAAGTTGCAACCTGTACTCACGACTGTCGACCGAACCAGAGACATCCATTCCCAACGCCAAAGCCTGTCGACATTGCGCTGAAAGCGGGTTGGCCAGCAGGCAAAGAAGTGTCGCACACAGGCGGATCATTTCGCATTATCCGGTTGCAACGCACTAAGTTCCAATCCTTTCAATTCCCGTTCCAGTTTGCGACGCATGGCACGCTCAAAATCTTCGAACCCGGCGGCGATCTCAAGAAAAGCACCGGGTCCGTGAAGTACATTTTTCTGAAAGAACGGGATCAAGTCGATTTCTCCTTCGAAATCAGCTGCATTGATCACCAGACCATTCACGGTCGTGTTTTCGAATGGAAAGTGCTTGTAGGCGATCTGTGGCCCGTAGCCATCGTTATTCTTGCCATCGCCCGAGATATCAATGGTTTGGAACAGACAATTCGGGGCGCTCGCCAGCAGGGTTGCCCCATACGCCAGCGCGTGACCCATTGCAGTTGGAAACTCGTCTTCCGATCGCTTCGATGTGCCGATCCGATGCGCGGCGGAGATCAAATTGGCCCGAGTATCGATTATCGTCCAATCCAAAAGCAATGTCTGGTTGAAACTGCCGGACCATTCATAGACGGCTAATGCAACCGGTTGAGGTGAAAGGAAGAAAGCCTCCTGCACCTCGGGCGCAATCAATGCGTTGGCCAGCCCCTGTCGTTGCAGCGCATCCTCAGTCGCGTCCACCGAGGTCGAGATGTCCATGGCCAGCGCCAGCGCCAGGCGGCAGGTCTCGGCCCAAAGGGGGCTGCCCGCGACAGCCAGCCCCAATGCTCCCAGCCAGCGGATCACCAGTGGCCGGTGCTTTCCATGCTAGACCAAGGCTCTGCCGGGGCTAACGCTTCACCATTTTGCAGCAACTCGATCGAGACATTGTCGGGCGAGCGAACGAACGCCATACGCCCGTCGCGTGGCGGGCGGTTGATCACGACGCCATTGTCCTGAAGATGCTGGCAGGTCTCGTAAATGTTGTCGACGCCATAGGCGAGGTGCCCGAAATGGCGGCTGTCGCTTGGCAGTGCGTCGTCGCCATCCCAGTTGTATGTAAGTTCAATGGGCGCGTCCTCTTGTCCCGGTGGGGCGAGGAATACCAGTGTGAACCGCGCAGCCTCGCTTTCATAACGACGCGTTTCCTTCAGGCCCAATAGTTCATAAAACGCTATGGATTTCTCAAGATCCTTCACGCGGACCATGGTGTGGAGATATGTCAGCCCCATCGCGACTTTCCTTGCATTGGTTGTGATGCCAAGCACCTTAGCGCGCCTTCATCCCGTGTCGAGGGGCTGGCCGGACACAATTCCGATTTAGCGCAATGCGCCGCACATATCGCGGTTCCGATGGCAAGCTTGCCGATATATAGTGGTCGGCGACTCATTGCTGGAAAGGATAATTTCATGCCTCTGTCTGCCGACCAACTGGCCGAGATCGAAGCTCAGCGCGCACAGTCGAGCCCGACCCGCCGCGTCGTTGCCGAAGGTATGGAAGATCATCTGTACACGGCGCATCAGGTTCTGGATCACGGATTTGTCCGCGTTATCGACTATATGGGCGACGATGCTGCGATCTGTCAGGCCGCGCGTGTTTCCTACGGCAAAGGCACCAAGTCGGTGCAAAATGATGAAGGTCTGATCCGCTATCTGATGCGCCACTGGCATTCGACCCCGTTTGAAATGTGCGAGATCAAGTTGCACGTCAAACTGCCCGTATTCGTAGCCCGCCAGTGGATCCGCCACCGCACGGCGAATGTGAACGAATATTCGGCGCGGTATTCGATCCTGGATCGAGAGTTCTATATCCCGGCACCCGAACATGTCGCCGCGCAATCCGAGGTTAACAATCAGGGCCGTGGAGACACATTGCAAGGCGAAGAGGCCGCGCGCGTGTTGGAGATACTGAAAGCGGACAGTGCGCGCTGCTATGACAACTACGAGGCGATGATCGGTCAGGACGGCCAGCAAGGGCTTGCGCGTGAACTGGCGCGGATGAACCTTCCAGCCAACATTTATACGCAATGGTATTGGAAGGTGGACTTGCACAACTTGTTCCACTTCTTGCGTCTGCGTGCCGACCCGCACGCGCAGTACGAAATCCGCGTTTACGCAGATACCATGTGCAAGATTGTCGCCGACTGGGTACCGTTTGCCTACCGCGCGTTTGAGGACTACCGCCTTGGCGCAGTCAACCTCTCGGCGCAGATGGTGACCTGCTTGCGTCGGATGCTCAGCGGTGAAGATGTCACTCAGGAAAACTCAGGCATGACCGCACGGGAATGGCGTGAGTTTGAGGCTGTTATCCGAGAAGGTTGATTCAACAGAAAACTGAGCACGTCCCAAGGTGGGCGCGTTCACTAGGGTTTGCGGTTAACGGCCTGAAATTGGCCGTCAACCTTCTTTTATCTTTCCCGCCGGGGCGGGCTGTGCCTTACAGCGGCTTCAAATCAGCAGCCATTTGGCGGCCGTCACGTCCGTCCTGCAACTCGTACGAGACTTTCTGATTGTCAGCGAGTCCGGTCAGACCGGATCGTTCTACGGCCGAGATATGAACAAACACATCTTTGCCCCCTTCGTCGGGCGCAATAAAACCATAGCCTTTGGTTGTATTAAACCATTTCACGGTGCCGGTTGGCATTTCCCGTGTCTCCTTCTACTTACAAGTTGTCCCACAAATTGGTGGGGGCCTTGGCTGGCAAAACCGCCACACGTCACTGTTCGCCCTCACGATACAGCCCGGGTCGCGTGTTTCGCCTTTTTCAACATTACACGGTGAAGTAAAAAATCAAGAATAACTGGGGCAGCCTGATGGGTTTGTCTAAATTTGCAGCGATTACAGGATTAGTTAGATAATGCAGCTATATGGGTTAAAAACTTGCGATACGTGCCGTAAGGCATTGAAACTGCTTCCAGATGCGGTTTTCGTTGATGTCCGCGCACAAGGGGTTCCCGAAAATGTGCTGTCCGAGGCGTACGAGACTTTCGGCAAAGCCTTGCTCAATACGCGATCAACAACCTGGCGGGGATTGGATGATGACACACGCAATCGACCGGTGCTCGCGCTGTTGGCTGATCATCCGACCCTGATGAAACGCCCACTGATAGTATCCAATGGTCAGATGTATCTGGGCTGGACGCCTGAAACCCGTCAGGCCCTTGGTGTTGCCTGAAGAACTGCTTATGTGACACGGGCAACAAGCGGAGACCTGTGAATGCGAAACGCTGCCATGATTTTAGGCGTCATTGCCGGGCTGATCGGGATGATCGTCGGTTTTTTTGGCTACGGCTTTGTGGAACTGATCGACCAGTTTGGTGAGATCGAAGGCATTGCCGAGCAGGTAGAGAACCCCGAGTTGATCCAGACGGCTTCGATCGTGGCGCCTTTGTTGGCAATCGTTGGCGGGGCGATGGCCCATTCGCGGGCTCTGATTGCAGGCATTTTGCTGCTGATTTCTGCCGCTGGGATGTACTACGCCTTTGGCTTCGGTGTTTTCACCATGTTCCCGATTGCCTTTGCAGGCGTAGCAGGGTTGCTCGGGCTCGCCGCAGGAAAACCGGACGAGCCCAAGGCACATTTCTAGGTCACTTCAGGCGGAATAACCGATCCAGAGACAGCGGACCCGCGCCGTTGATCACAATCACCAGCAGCAGGAATGTCCACATCACGCGCTGATCCATCAACGTAATTGCGTTGTCGAATAAGCTACCGAGTTTGACGCCATGTCCGGTGACATCGGTCAGTGTTTGAACCCAGACAAATCCGATCATGCCAAGCGCGGCAAGGCGCGTCAGCAGGCCGACCAGCAAAAGCACAGGCAGGACAAATTCGGCCACTGTGCCAAAGAAGATGACGACCCGCTGGAAAAAGGTCATCTGAGTCACATCATACAGCACCGCCTCTGCAGCTTTGGGAAAGATCTGGCCGAAGGCTCCGGCCGATGGCGAAAAGATCGAGCCGTCGATTTTCAGCGTGGCCGAGTTCCAGTAGTAGACGAACAACACGGCGATAAAGACCACCCGAGCCAGGGTTGGTGTCAGCCAACCGGACGCGTGATCCGCTTTTTCCATCGCATTATTGTAAGTTGAGATCAGGGCAGTCATGTGTCCAGCCTTTCGATAGTCACAGAAGTTATTGCACCGCCCTGCAAAAGCAGTGCCAGAGTGGTTCCAAGATCAAATTCGGGTGTTTCGGCCATGGTGGATTCAAATGCCTCACCGATGGATTTGCCATCTTGAATCAGCGCGATCCATGCCGCACCACCGGGTGGCAATGGGTGTGGGGCAGGGTCGTATTCGGGACGCATGATCAAAGTATCCTGAGCGCCCGCCTCAGGTTTCGGCGCGCCTTCTTCGGTGTTATATAGCCAGATCGCATGTACGGGCCAGCTTGAACGCAACACCTGCACCGACGGCGCGAGGGTCAGTTTGGCTTGCATCAAATCTTCCGGTGGCAAGCTGAGCGCTTCGGCATCTATGGGTTGTCGATCAGCGGCGTGGTAAGCCCTACGCAGCGCCAGTTCCAGACGGGCAACATCCGGCAGGTAGCCCAGATGCGACAACTGCTCCATTCCTTCCAGAAATTTAGGGAATTCCTCGCCATAAAACATCATCAGGGGTGAGGAGGGCGGGTGCTGGCGCAAGAATATTCCAGCCAGCCCGTCCATATTCTGGGGTCCCAGCAGTTTTGTGATCACCGGGAAGGCCTGATGCATCGCCTCGGTCAGCGAGACGGCGACGTTGTTGCGATAGACGCTGAAGCGACGACCGGCGGGCTGCGCCTCGGCGTCCAGCAACCCATCGGGAATGGGCTTGTTGGCATCTAGCAGTGCCATATGGAATGTCGTTTGCGACACGCTCATGCGGGCACGCGATCCAGCGCTTTTTGCGCGCGCTCGGCTTCGGCCCGTAACACCGGCCAGTCCGGTACATCGGTGTCCCATTCAATCAACAGGGGTTTGGGGCCGGATTTGTCTAGTACGTAGTCCAGCAGCGCCCAGACCGGGTCCACCACTTCGCGCCCGTGGCTGTCGATCAGCAAGGGATGCCCATGATCGTCCTCGTCCTCATCATGCCCGCCCAGGTGAATCTCACCGACTTGGTCCAGCGGGTAGGCATCAATATAGCCCTGCGGTGAGAAATCCAGATTGGTGGCTGAAACAAAGACGTTGTTCACGTCCAGCAACAGCCCGCAGCCGGTGCGCCGGGTGATTTCGCGCAAGAAATCAGGTTCGGACCATGTGCTTTCCTCGAAAGCCAGATAGCTTGAGGGGTTCTCTAACAGCATTTGCCGCCCGACAATCTCTTGCACCTCATCAATATGGTCGCAAACACGGTCCAGAGTCGCATCAGTATAGGGCAGAGGAAGTAGATCGTTCAGGAAGTGGCTGTCATGGGTTGACCATGCCAAATGCTCCGAAAAGCTGGCCGGGTTCAACCAGCCGACAAGATGCTTCAGGCGGTCCAGGTGATCTGGGTCAAGTGGCGTTTCGCCGCCGATCGACAGCCCGACACCATGCACTGAAATGGGGAATTGTTCGGACAGGTGACGCAGTTGTGCCAGAGGTCTGCCACCATCGCCCATATAGTTTTCGGCATGAATCTCTAGCCACGCCACAGGCTTGGCCTGTTCAAGAATCTGCGAGAAATGCTGTGGTTTGTAACCAACGCCCGGTGCTGCAGGCAGCCGGTTCGATCTGAGCGCATTGTCCAACATTTGCAAATCCCCTGATCACGTGGAAAGGGCGGGCGATCCTGCCCGCCCTTTCTGGTTCATTCGGAAAAGCCTTATGCAGGCAGGTCACGCTCCAGCGGCTCAAGCGAGCCTTTGCGATCTGCACCGTCTGCTGTTTTAGGCAGCTCGATGTCGGCGCAGGTGCCTGCGTCAACCAGGGTCCATGCGTTGCCCTGATAGTCGACGGTCGAAGTGCCCGCGCAAGTTGTGCCGGGGCCGGCTGCACAGTCGTTCTGACCAGCCAGAGAAACGCCATAGCACTTTTCTTTGGCCTGGGCTGTTGCGGTTGTGGCCGCGCCGGAAACGGCTGCAGCAACTGCGCTTGCGATAACCAGTGTTTTTGCAGTGTTCGACATCTTGGTAATCCTTGTTAATGACTGCGTATGTCTGCTTGTGACAACGACAAGGTAATGGTTCAGGGGCAGCAGTTGAATTCACGAGCCCGTGTCTCACAACCCCGTCAAAGGTCGTCATGCACCCTTGAACGTTAACAAATTGTTTTTGAATTGAAAAATGATATTTGTTTCAATCCGGCCCAAAATACCGGGCCGGATTTCTAGCGGTTTGCTGCCGAATGTTACAGCAGATCGGGGGGCGTTGCAGCCACGCTCAACTCATTTGTTACAGCCTCAAGCGATTGGACCCGCGTCTGTTTTTCGCCAAGGCGACGGACACTGACCGTGCGATCTTCGACTTCACGGTGGCCAACGGCCAGAATGATCGGCACTTTGCCAACCGAATGTTCGCGGACTTTATAGTTGATCTTCTCGTTGCGAATATCCGCCTCGGCGCGGATGCCTGCTGCGCGAAGGGTGCTGACCACTTCGGCCACATACTCATCGGCCTCGGAGGTGATCGAGGCCACAACGACCTGGCGCGGGGCCAGCCAGAACGGCAGCTTGCCCGCGTGTTCTTCGATCAGAATGCCGATGAAACGTTCAAACGAGCCCAAGGTCGCGCGGTGCAACATAACTGGGCGGTGTTTGCCACCATCAGCGCCGATATACGTGGCGTCCAGTCGCTCGGGCAGAACAAAGTCCACCTGATGCGTGCCGCATTGCCAATCCCGCCCGATCGCATCGGTCAGAACAAACTCGAGTTTCGGGCCGTAGAATGCCCCTTCACCCGGATTGAGTTCCGGCTCGATCCCAGCCGCGCGGGTTGCGCTGAGCAGGGCGGCTTCAGCCTTGTCCCAAACTTCGTCCGATCCTGAGCGTTTTTCCGGCCGGTCCGAGAATTTGACCGAGAAGTTCTCAAACCCGAGGTCTTTGTAGATACCGGACAGGAACCGAATGAACTCAGCGGTTTCGGATTCGATCTGGTCTTCGGTGCAGAAGATATGGCCATCATCCTGGGTAAAGCCGCGTACGCGCATGATGCCGTGCAGCGCGCCGGAAGGTTCGTACCGGTTACACGATCCGAACTCGGCCATGCGCAGAGGAAGGTCGCGGTAGGATTTGAGACCCTGATTGAAAATCTGCACGTGGCAGGGGCAGTTCATCGGTTTCAGGGCGTTGACCGCCTTTTCCCGTGCATGTTCCTCGTCCACTTCGACGATGAACATGTTCTCTTGGTATTTGTCCCAATGACCCGAGGCTACCCACAGCTTGCGGTCGACGACTTGAGGGGTGTTGACCTCAACATAGCCACCTTTGCGCTGTTGCCGACGCATGTAATCTTGCAGAAGAGTGTAGATGGTCCAGCCATTAGGGTGCCAGAAAATCTGCCCTGGGGCCTCTTCCTGCATGTGGAACAAATCCATCTCGCGACCCAGCTTGCGGTGGTCGCGCTTGGCGGCTTCTTCCAACATGTGCAGATGAGCCTTAAGCTTTTCCTTGCCGGTGAAGGCCACGCCGTAGATGCGCTGTAGCATTGCGCGGTCGCTGTCGCCGCGCCAATAAGCCCCGGCGATTGACATCAGCTTGAACGCGTCGCCTGGCAGTTGACCGGTGTGCTGCAAGTGCGGGCCACGGCAGAGATCCTGCCAGTGACCGTGCCAATACATGCGCAGCGGTTCGTCACCCGGGATGGATTCGATCAGTTCAACTTTATAGGGCTCATTATTGGCCTTGTAGAACTCGATTGCGCGATCGCGATCCCAGACCTCGGTGGTCACCGGGTCACGCTTGTTGATGATCTCTTTCATTTTTTTCTCGATGAGGCCGAGATCTTCGGGCGTAAACGGTTCCTCACGGTCAAAGTCATAGTACCAGCCGTTTTCGATGACGGGGCCGATGGTGACCTTGGTTGCGGGCCAAATCTCTTGCACGGCGCGGGCCATGACATGCGCCAGATCGTGTCGGATCAGCTCATTGGCTTGCGCCTCGTCCTTCATGGTGTGAATAGCGATTTGCGCGTCGGCTTCGATTGGCCATTGCAGGTCCCAATGCTGTCCGTTCACCGTGGCAGAAATGGCTTTCTTCGCCAGCGAGGTCGAGATGTCGGCGGCGACCTGTGCGGGCGTAACGCCTGCTTCATAGGATCGGGAATTGCCATCGGGAAAGGTAAGGGAGACTGACTGTGAGTCCAGGGCCATATCGGCTCTCCTCGTCGGTTTGGCGCCCACTGAACGCCCGGTTGCGGGTTATGTATGCTCGGCTCATGTGGCAGGTGGGGACACAGGTGTCAAGGGCAGGAGCGAGGGGCCAGCCCCTCGCACTCCCCGAGGTATTTTTAGCCAGATGAAGAAGGATCGGGCAATTGCAGAGAGGTGCGTGACATGCATGATGGGCTGACAAGCAATGAGGGTAGCATGGCAGAGGCAGAATTTCTGGAAACCGCGCAGGGACGACGTCTGGCGTATCACAAGAGTGATGGGCGCGGGCCGACCATCGTTTTTCTAGGTGGCTTGAAATCAGATATGGAGGGCACCAAGGCGGTGCATCTGGAAGCGTGGGCGCGCGCGCGCGGGCAGGGGTTCCTTCGGTTTGACTATTCGGGGCACGGTGAAAGCTCGGGCGCCTTTACTGACGGGTGTATCGGGGACTGGCACGAGGATACGCTGGCTGCAGTTTCTCGGTTAACTGATGGTCCGCTGGTTGTTGTGGGATCGTCGATGGGCGGGTGGCAAGCGCTGTTGCTGGCGCGTGTCATGCCCGAACGGATCGCAGGTATGGTGACAATTGCGGCGGCCCCAGATTTTACCGAGGATGGGTATTGGGCGTCGTTTTCGAACGAGCAGAAATCTGAACTAGAGACGGTTGGACATGTGGAACTACCATCGGACTACATGGAGCCCTACGTCATCACCAAGCGGATGATTGAGGATGGGCGGCAGCGGTTGGTTTTGCGCGCTTCGCTTGATCTGCCTTTCCCTGTGCGTCTCCTGCAGGGGACAGCAGATACGGCCGTCTCGACCGATACGGCAGTGCGCCTGCTGGATCATGCCACTGGTCCGGACATGCAACTGCTGCTGGTCAAAGATGCGGATCACAGGTTCTCGGATGAGCGATGCCTCGGGTTGATTGAGCAGGCTCTGCGAGAAGTCCTGGAAGGCACCTGATGCGTCGCCTGGGCTGGGTTTTGGGGCGGGTGCTGGTGGGTTTGACGCTGGTTGGTGTGTTGATCTACGCCTTTGGCCCGCGCGAGCCAGTGGACCTGCATCCGCGTTTCGATCCGCGCAAATTTGGCGAGGGCGTTCAGGTTTACTTTGAAAGCATCGAATCCGCCTATGATGACATCGTGCCAGGTGTTGAAAAGCGCGTGGTCTGGCAAGATGGTTTTGTCGAACAGCGGACAGCTTATGCGGTGCTCTACATTCATGGGTTTTCCGCCACGTCCGAGGAGATCAGGCCAGTACCTGATCGCGTTGCGGACGCGTTGGGTGCCAACCTTGTCTACACAAGGCTTCAGGGGCATGGCCGCGATGGGGACGCAATGGCCGAAGGTACGGCGTCGGGCTGGATGCAGGATACAGCCGAGGCGTTGGCTGCCGCCAGGGCTGTTGGTGAGCAAGTCATTGTGATCGCAACATCAACGGGGGCGACATTGGCCGCCGCGGCTGCGATGGATACGGAACTGAGCACTGATGTGGCTGCGTTGGTTTTGGTGTCGCCGAACTTTGGCGTAAACTCGGCTGGTTCCTGGGTGCCATCCTTGCCGTGGGCCCGGCATTGGCTGCCGCCTTTGATGGGACAGGACCGGGATGTCTCAAGCACTGATCCCGAGAAGAACACCTTTTGGACAACTGTTTATCCGTGGGAGGCGGTCGTGCCGATGTTTGCCCTTGTAGATGCGGTCAATGCGCTGGACTTCTCGGGCGCGCGGGTTCCGGCGCTGTTCTGGTTTTCTGATGATGATCAGGTGGTGCGTCCGGAAAAAATGCATGAGGTGGCCAAGACCTGGGGTGGTCAGGCGATGGTTTCATTGGTGACAATGGGGCCCGGGGATGATCCGGCCTCACACGTGGTCGCGGGGCGTCTGATGTCACCGGGTCAGACCGACGCGGCGGTCGCGGGCATATTGGAGTGGCTGTCAGAGCAGGGGATTCAGAGGCAAAGCGGGGGCTGAATATGCGTAGACCGGGCAGTATGTGGAGCCTTGAGATGTTGGGTCGCGTGCGACTATCCCGGCATTTTTTCATGCGTGATTTTCTATATTCCGAGATCGGGAACTTTCACGCATTGCAAAATATTCCCGACAACCCTGATCTTGCGATCGAGACCGGGCGCGCGTTTTGCGAGACCCTGCTGGATCCGCTGGAAGAAACCTTTGGTCGTATCGCGGTGCGCTCGGGCTATCGCTCGCGATCTCTGAACCGGTTCGGGAACGAGAACAGGTTGAACTGTGCCCGCAATGACAACCCGTTGGAGTGCCACATTTGGGATTGGGGCGAAGGTGACGCACGTGTAGCAGGGGCGTCGGTGGTAATTCCGTGGTTTGCAGACCGTTATGCGCAGGGGCGCGATTGGCGCGATTTGGCGTGGTGGATGCACGACCATCTGGATTATTCCGAGATTTGGTTCTTTCCCAAATTATGCGCGTTCAATCTGGTTTGGCGGCCCAAGCCTGTACGGCGGATCGACAGCTACATCGCCCCGCGCGGCTGCTTGTTGCGGGCCGGGGCGGAGCCAGATGAACCGCTGGGCCAAAGGCAGGAACGCTATGCGGATTTGCCACCGTTTCGGGCGATCAGCTATCCGTGAAGTTTTGCTTGCCCGCCGTTGGCAAACCTCTCATCCTGTAACAAAACAATAACAACGAGCGGAGGGCACCGAGGTGATCGAGCCGTTGGTTTTGCTACCCGGATTGATGTGCGATGCACGGTTGTTTCAGGCGCAGATCACCGCGCTGTCGCGTGAACGTGCAGTTATGGTCGCACCGATCACCGGCGGTGAACGGTTCGAAGAAATCGCGTCGGGCTTGCTGGATCAACTGCCGCACCGGTTTGCTTTGTGCGGGTTTGGTCTGGGTGGTGGCGTCGCGCTTGAGATCGTGCGGCGCGCACCTGAGAGGGTGACACGACTGGCCTTGCTGGCGACGGATGCGCAGGCCGACACACCTCATATCGCGGCGAGTCGCGAAGACCTGATCGTTGGCGCGCAGGCGGGGAGGTTGGACGAAGTGATGCGCAAGCTGATCGGCTCGGACATGTTGTCTCCCGGTCCGCAACGCATCCCGATTTTGAACGAAGTGTTGCAGATGGCCGAGGAATTGGGCTCGGATGTGTTTGTGCGTCAGATAAGAACCATGCAACGCCGTCCGGACCAACAAGGCACGCTGCGCCGGATCAGGATGCCCACGCTGATCATCTGCGGTGCCCATGATGCGGAGAATCCGGTCCGCAAGAATACCTTCATGGCTGATCTCATTCCGGATGCAGAGTTGCGCGTGATTGATGAGGCCGGGCACTATCCGACACTGGAAGCACCCGAATCCGTGATTGCGATGCTGCAGGATTGGCTCCGGAAACCACTGCGGCTGACCTAGTCGTAGAAAACCGCGCGCTGGTTCTTGGTCAGAACAGTTGGTTGCACCACCGGCCGACCGGTTTCAGAGTCAAAGAATGGCGTTTTCTTCCAGCTCCCGGACAGACGCGATTTTAGTACGCGTTCAAGCAGACCCATAGCGGCATAGCGGATTTTCTCATGAGACTGCTTGCCGTCAGCCCTTGGCACAAATCCACGCGTAGTAATGGGACCCAAACTGCTGGGGTGGGGAATACGTTTGACGATAAAACCCGCGAACGGAAATTTTGGAGTTGTCGGCGTCGTGGCCAGCGGCGCGTTGCAGCATCTGGCATACCATCGCAACATGCCCTTGGGGCTAAGTTGCATAGCTGCCAAGTGCTCGACCCCTGCATCGATCTTGATGTCTTCCGGTGACATCTGAAACACCTCGACTGGGTCGGGCGCAGGGTCGGGCTGTTCAAAATACAGCTGAGCCGCGCGGCAGTCATGGCAAAAACACACGACATGAGTGCCGGATACGACGCCGTGTTCAGTAATGCGCCCCGAAAGGGCGCCGCAATTGCAACGGAAAGGAAGGTCTCCTGCCGCTGCGCGGCTCATGCAACTTTGTTGCTATTGGCGGCTCGTTGACGGGGTTTGCGGCTGTTTTCATTCATGAAATCAATCACTAGCGGACGGATGTTGTCGCGCCAGCTGCGGCCCGCAAAAATGCCATAGTGACCCGCGCCGGGTTCAACATGGCTGGCCTTTTTGCTGTCGGGCAGACCCGTGCATAAATCCAGCGCCGCAATGCATTGCCCGGGGGCTGAGATATCGTCATTCGTGCCTTCGACCGATTTCACAGCCACATCAGTGATCTTGCCGATATCTACCTTGTGGCCGGCTACAACGAACTCGTTGCGCGCGATCTCACGGTTTTTGAAGACACGTTCAACGGTCGAAAGATAGAACTCGGCAGTCATGTCCATCACCGCCAGATATTCGTCATAGAACCGGTTATGGGCATCGTGGTCGGATGCCTCGTCACGAATAACGCGCTGGATCTGATCCGAGAACGCCTTGCTGTGACGTTCGGCATTCATTGACATGAACGAAGCCAGTTGTAGCAAGCCCGGATACACCATCCGGCCTACGCCCTTGTATTTAAAGCCAACCCGCTGGATCATCGTTTCTTCCAACTGACCCATCGTAACACGGCGACCAAAATCCGTAACTTCGGTCGGAGTTGCGTCGGGGTCGACGGGACCGCCGATCAGCGTCAGGGTACTTGGCTGCGCCTTCGGCTCGACCTCGGCCAGATAGGCGGTTGCGGCCAGAGTCAGCGGTGCGGGCTGACAAACCGCAATAACATGCGTATCGGGGCCGAGCTCTTTCATAAAATCGACAAGGTAGAGCGTGTAATCCTCGACATCGAACTTGCCTTCGGACACGGGAATGTCGCGCGCGTTATGCCAATCGGTAATGTAGACCTCACAATTGACAAGCAGGCTTTTGACGGTCGAGCGGAGCAGGGTCGCGTAATGCCCCGACATCGGCGCAACCAGCAGCACCTTGCGTGGCTGTTCTTTGCGTCCATTAACGCGGAAATGGATCAGGTCGCCGAAAGGACGCTCAAGCACGGTTGTGATATCGACCAGATGGTCCTTGCCGTCTTCGCAGGTAAAGGTGCGGATGCCCCAATCAGGCTTGACGATCATACGCTGAAATGTGCGCTCGGTTACTTCGCCCCAAGCGGCCATCCAGTTGAAGGCCGGGTTGGGTGTCATCGAGAACAGGGGGTAGGATGCCATCGCGCTTGCGGTTGCACCAAGCCATTGGTTGGTGTTACGCATGGTTTCCATCAGGTCATAGGTCATCATGTAGCGCATCGAATGTGCCTCCTGAGTATCAGCCTGAGAATTCGGACCATTCGCCGCTTTGCCCCCCGACGCCAACGACGTTATTCTGCACAGCAGCGAGACTAGGGGGGAATTGTTAAAATGACAACTACCGAAGACCAGACGCCAAAACTGACCGAAGAACATATTGAACGACTTAAAGAAAATATGGACAAAGTAGAAGAACTGTCCAAACGCCTGGTCGAGGTCATGGCCGGAAAAACGCCGCACACCCCCGCTCTGGATGGCCCGAATCAAGAGCTTTTTGCAAAAGCAGCAACTGCGTATTGGGCTGAAGCGTTTCAAAACCCCACAAAGCTGTTGGAGCAGCAAATTGAGTATTGGGGAAAATCGGTTCTCAACTTTGCGGAAGCGCAGAAAGCGATGACCCAAAGCGACGGGGATGTACCCCCAGCCGCTACCAAAGATAAACGGTTTGCCAATCCAATGTGGGAAACCAACCCCTACTTTCGCCTCATTCGCCAGCAGTACCAAACCAATGCCGAAGCGATCGCGCAGGCCGTCGCATCGGTTGACGATCTGGAAACCAAGGATAAACAGCGTCTGCAGTACTTCTCGCAACAGATCATAGATATGATGGCGCCAACGAATTTTCTGGCCACCAACCCCGATGCGCTGGAAAAGGCCATCGAGACCGAAGGGCAGTCCCTGATACAGGGGCTGGAGAACCTCGTGTCGGACCTTGAGGCCAATGACGGCGAAATGGTTGTCAGGCTGGCTGACGAAAGTGCCTTTGAGATTGGCGGGAATATCGCAACTACACCCGGCGACGTCGTCTATCGCAACCGAATGATGGAACTGATCCAGTATAAACCGGTGACCGAGACGGTGCACGAAACGCCGATCGTTCTGTTCCCGCCATGGATCAACAAGTTCTATATCTTGGACCTAAAGGCTCAGAACAGCCTGATCAAATGGGTGACCGAGCAGGGCTATACCCTGTTTGTGGTCAGCTGGGTGAATGCCGATAGCTCGCACGCCGATATTGGGATGGAGGACTATATTCAGGAAGGGTTCCTGACCGCCATCGAAGAGGCGAAGAAAATCTGCAAGGTCAAGCAGGTCAACGCAGTGGGTTACTGCATCGCCGGTACGACGCTGAGCCTGACGCTTTCGCTGATGAAGCAGCGCGGCGACAAGTCGATCAAATCTGCCACTTTCTTCACCACCCTGACAGACTTTGGTGAGCAGGGGGAGTTCACGCCGTTCCTGCAAAATGACTTTGTAGATGGCATCGAAGAACAGGTCTCGAAGGATGGTATTCTAAAGGCATGGATCATCGGACGAACGATGTCTTTCCTGCGATCCAGAGATCTAATCTATACGCCGGCGATCCGCAGTTACATGATGGGTGAAACACCGCCAGCGTTTGACCTGTTGTACTGGAACGGCGACGGGGCCAACCTGCCAGGTCGGATGGCGATCCAGTATCTGCGCGGTTTGTGTCAGAGCAACGATTTCGTCAACGACGGGTTCGAATTGCTTGGCCATAAGCTGCATATCAAGGATGTCGATGTGCCTTTGATGGCGATCACCTGCGAGACAGACCATATTGCCGCGTGGAAGGATTGTTATCGTGGGGTGCAGCAGATGGGCTCGAAGTCAAAGACCTTTGTAGTGTCTGAATCCGGCCACATCGCGGGCATCGTGAACCCGCCCAGCAAGAAGAAATACGGCCATTATACCAATCCCGATCTCAAATCGGATGCCGATACATGGCTGAAAGAGGCTGACTTCCACGAAGGTTCGTGGTGGCCGATGTGGGAGGCATGGCTAAAAAAACGGTCGGGCAAGCAGGTTCCGGCTCGGGATACCGGCGATTCGGATCATCCGCGCCTTTACCCGGCTCCGGGGACCTATGTTTTGGTCAAGGCAAACCGCTGATATCATTTTGAAACTCAAAATTTTCTGCATTGCAGCAAGAAAAAACTTGCAATGCTGCGATGCAGCAATCATATTGCCTTCAAGCTGATGAGAACCGGGGTGGGCCCGGAACGGCTAGAAGGATTTAGGACAATGGCAAAGACCCAAGACTTTACCGCGACCCTGAAAGACATGATGGGCGCGTTCCCGGTTGACACAACCGCACTGGAAGACGCATTCAAATCGACCGCTTCTCTGAACGAAAAGCTGTCGGGTGTTGCTCTTGACGCAGCTGAGAAATCGGCTGAGATCTCGAACAAATGGACCAAAGAAACTCTGGCCAAACTGACCGAGATGTCGAAAGCAAAGACCGAGCCTGCGGATTACGCAAAAGCTGCAACCGACTTCGCAAGCGCGTCGGCTGAAGTTGCTGCTGAAAACCTGGCTGCTTTCGCTGAGATCGCGAAAAAAGTTCAGACCGAAACCGTTGAGCTGCTGATGGCGGCTGGCAAAGACGCTGCAGAAGATGCAACCGCAGCCGTCAAAAAAGCCACCAACGAGGTGACCGCTGCAGCAAAGAAAGCAGCAACCGCCAAGTAAGTAAGGCTGCGATATAGCACCCATTCCTCCCAAATGGTGTAATCGCTTCGGGCAGGTCGCTTGACCTGCCCTTTCTTTTTGTTCTGCAGTCGCATAACCTGCGCTGCAACGCATCATCCTTTGGGAGGGTACAGGGTGTCGGAACAAGACAAACCGCTGCTGATCAAGCGCTATGCCAGCCGTCGGCTGTATAACACCGAGACCAGCGATTACGTGACGCTTGAAGATATAGCCGGTTTCATACGCGATGGCCGCGAGGTTCAGATCATCGACCTGAAAACCGGTGATGACCTGACCCGTCAGTATCTGCTTCAAATCATTGCCGAACACGAAAGCCGCGGCGAAAATGTTCTGCCGATTAATGTGCTGAACGATCTGGTGCGCAGCTACATGGTGCCGGGCGGGGGCATGATGCCGCAATTCCTGCAAAGCTCATTCGAGATGCTTCGCGAAAGCCAGTCGAAGATGATGGAGAACATGAGCGCCATGAACCCGATGTCCCAGATGCCGGGATTCGAGGCGATGCAAGCGCAGCAAAAGGCGTTTCTAAAAGCCATGACCGGTGGTCTGTCGGGGAACTGGTCAGGGCCGGATGACGAGCAAGAAGCCTCCCCCGAGCCCAAAGAGGATCTGGACGACATCAAAAAGCAACTTGCAGAGCTGCAGCAAAAATTATCGAAGCTGAGCTAGCCTGACCGATGCGCTGGCTGTCTGTTCTGGGCGCGTTGATCTGGGCCCAGACTGCACAGGCCCAAGGCCAGTTTACATCCGTGTGGGAACCTATCTGCACAATGGGTCGGGATACGGCTGCGGGCTGCGACGAGATTCGCGCGCGCGAAATTCTGGATGCAACGACCCCGCCCTGGCGCGCCATTGGCCGGGTCAATTTTGCCAGCCGCAGTCAGCGGTCCCATTGTACCGGCGTGCTGGTGTCTGAGCGGCTGGTTTTGACCGCGGCACATTGCTTGTACAACAGCGCGCGCAACCGCTGGATTCCTCCGGCCAGTATCCGGTTTGCCGCAGGGTATCAGCGCGGCGAGGCTGCCGCCGTGTCCAATGTATTGGCCTATCGGCTGGATTCGGAACAGGGGCGCGACGGTGTATTCAACAATCGCGCCGATCTGGATTGGGCCGTGTTGGAGTTGGCCGAGCCAATTGGAGAGCAGGTTGGTTTTTTCGATATTTCCCGGACTGTCCCGCAGATGGGCTCGTTCGCGGGCTATCCCGGATTGCGGCCCCACGTGCTCAGTCGCACCGATAGCTGTAATGCCGCACAGGCCGGCCAAGGGCTGATGCGCGCGATCTGCCCCGTCATGATGGGGGATTCCGGTGCGCCGTTTCTGATGCAAACAGAAACCGGGCTTGCCGTTGCCGGGATTTTGTCGCGCGTCGCGCCAACCCCTGACGGGATCGACGCATTGTTACTTTCAGTTCATGACCTTGATCTGCAATAGTACTGACGATCAGGTCCCGTAGACTGGCACCGGGCCAACAACCTCGCCAACAGAAGCCAGCAGGATGTCCGAGATTACGTCCAGTTCATCGCGCGTCAAACGCACGGGCAGACGTACATCGCAGGCCTTCATCAGCATCGCACGCGTCTGTGGCAGGTCGAACTGTTCGGGTAGGAACTGCCAGTTCCAGAAGGCACGAGCGTTATCCTGACTCAGGCCAAAGACCTGCACCTTGACACCGCGTGCCTCGGCTGCGGCGGCAAAGGCGCGGATTTCATCGTCGCTGAGGTCAACCAGATTGAATTGGATCGAATCCGGTGCGCGCTGCTCGGGTGTCAGAGGGGCAGGGACATCGATGTAGGGCGATGTGTTCAGACGATCAGCCACATAGTCATGGTTTGCCAGCCCGTCGCGGACACGGCGTGCCAATTCGGGGATTTGCGGACGAATGACTGCAGCGCTGAGGTTGCTCATACGCAGGTTATACAGTGGCAACTGGTTCTGCCATTTGGCAAAGGCCTGTTCCAGCTCGGGTGAGCCAGAGTGCTTTTTCCAGTTGTGCTCGTATGCGCCCGACATGATGACAGCGCGCGCTACAAGATCCGCATCGTCGCTGACCAGAATGCCACCTTCGCCTGCGTTGATCATTTTATAGGACTGGAACGAGAAGCAGCCGACCTTACCGATGGTGCCAATATTGCGCCCATGCCAGGTTGTGCCCAATGAGTGGGCGGCGTCTTCGATCACCGGGATATCGCGCGCTTCACACAGCTCCATAATCGCGTCCATGTCCGAGGTATGGCCGCGCATATGGCTGATGATCACTGCCTGCACGCTGTCCAGCTTGGCCGTGAAATCGGCCATATCGACGCGATAATTGTCCCCGACCTCGCACAGAACCGGAATGCAATCCGCGTGAACAATCGATGACGGCACGGCGGCAAAGGTAAATCCGGGGATCAGAACCCGCGCATCGCGGGGCAGCCCAAGCGCCTTGAGCGACAAAAACAGCGCGGCAGAACAGGAAGAGACCGCCAGCGCGTAATTTGTGCCGAGCAGTTCGGCAAACTCTGTTTCCAGAAGAGCAACGGGCGCATCCTGAGGTGCGGTATAGCGAAACAGATCGCCTGACTTCATCAGGGCGTCGATTGCGTCTCGGGCGGCTGCGGGGATGGGTTCGGCTTCATGAACGTTGGGTACAAGCGTCATATTTGGATTTCCCGAATTTTATCTTTGGGAAATATAAATTCGATGTGCAGGCAAGCCAAGTCCCAATTCGCATCGTCAGCGAGATTTCACCAAATCGTCGTAAAGAATGTGTTCAGATACCCAGCCTGTCACGCAGCGTATACCAAGTCATGGCCAGTATCAGCAACGGCGTCCGCAAAGCAGGACCACCCGGGAAGGGCACTGCAGGAACGCGGGCCATGGTATCGAACCCCTCAGCCTGCCCCTGGATCGCCAACGCCATGAGTTGCCCCGCATGGGTCGCGGTGCCGACGCCGTGGCCAGAATAACCCGAGGCGGACAGGATATTTGGCGCAACCCGGGTCAAATAGGGCATGCGCCGCATGGTGATGCCGAGCGTTCCGCCCCATGCGTAGTCGATTTTGACGTCACGCAGATGCGGAAAAATCTCGGTCATCGGCTTGCGGACTTTTGCGGCGATGTCCTCGGGGAAACGATAACCATAACTTTCGCCACCCCCAAACAGCAGCCTGCCATCGGCGCTTAGCCGGAAATAGTTTATCACGAACTTGGTGTCAGCAACGGCGATATCTTTGGCCAGAACTTTTTGCACTTCAGCGCCCAAAGGTTCGGTTGCCGCGATGAAATTGTTGATTGGCATCACGCGCGATGCAACTTGCCGGTTCAGATCTCCGAGGTATCCGTTGCAGGCCAGAATTACGTGATCGGCAGTGATCTTGCCCTTTTCAGTGCGTACAGTAACACGAGCGCCCTGATCGATGCCAAGAACTTCGGTGTCTTCATGCAGTCTTAACCCGGCTCTGACAGCGGCACGCGCAAGGCCGAGGGCGTAGTTCAACGGGTGTAGGTGCGCGGCACCATTGTCCAGATACCCACCCGCATAGGCTGGTGAGGGGCAAAGCCCGCGCGCGGCATCGGCATCTAAAGTTTCGATTTGGTCGTATTTGTATTTACCCGACAGATGCGCCGCGTGATCATGTAGCTCTGCGCGCTCCGAGTTGTTAAAGCCCAGAACCGCAATGCCGGGCTTCAGGTCGCAATCGATCTGATGTTTTGAGATCAGAGATTTGACCAGATCCTTGGCTTCTTCGGCCAGATCCCAAAGCTTTAACGCATCTTCATCGCCGACAAGCCGTTCAAGATCCTCTTGATCCAAACGCTGCGCGCTGCCCAGTTGGCCTCCGTTGCGACCCGAAGCCCCAAAGCCCGCGCGATGAGCTTCCAGCAGGACAACATCGAACCCAGCCTCAGCCAGGTGCAATGCTGCCGAAAGGCCCGTGTATCCGCCTCCGACAATGCAGACGTCTGCGGTATGGTCGCCTTCAAGCGCTGGGTGGCGGTCAAATGCGTGCGCCGTCGCGGCATACCAGCTTGGCGGATACTCCGCCTTGCGGTCATTAGAATAGAGCAGGTTCATCGCGTCTTTGCCCTAGACGTTCATCAGCAGATGCTCGCGTTCCCACGGGGAAATGACCTGCAGGAACTCTTCGTACTCAGCACGTTTGACGATGCCGTAGACACGGGCGAACTCGGGACCCAGAACTTCGTGCAGGGCAGTGGCTTCATCAAACAGATCCAGAGCTTCACCCATGATCTGAGGGATGTCGCCGTCGCCTTCATAGGCGTCGCCATAGAATTGGCGGCGTGGGCGCTCTTGCTGAGTCAGGCCCAAATAGCCGCAGGCCAACGACAATGCGATGCCCAGATAGGGGTTGCAGTCCATGCCTGCGATGCGGTTTTCGACCCGGCGCGCCTCGGGGCCGGACAGAGGTACGCGAATGCCAGTTGTGCGATTGTCGCGTGCCCACTCCAGATTAATCGGGGCCGCATGGTCTTTGACATAGCGGCGATAAGAATTCACATACGGCGCCATCACCGCCAGCCCTGCAGGCAGGTGGTTCTGCAAGCCGGCGATGAAGTGATAAAACGCATCCGTCTCGCCACCTTGTGGGCCGGAGAAGATGTTCTGTCCCGTTTCTTTTTCGATGATCGAGTGATGGATGTGCATGGCCGACCCCGGCTCATCTTCGATCGGTTTTGCCATGAACGTAGCAAAGCAGTTGTGACGCAACGCGGCTTCGCGGATCAGACGTTTGAAGTAAAATACCTCGTCCGCCAGCTTCACCGGATCGCCATGACGCAGGTTGATCTCTAGTTGTCCGGCACCGCCTTCTTGCGTGATCCCGTCGATCTCAAACCCCTGAAACTCGGCAAAGTCGTAGATGTCGTCGATCACCGGCCCGAATTCATCGACCGCTGTCATCGAGTAAGCCTGCCGCGCCGCCGCAGGTCGGCCTGAGCGACCCATCATCGGCTTGATCCCTTGCGCGGGATCTACATTCGGCGCGACAAGAAAAAATTCCATCTCGGGGGCGACAACCGGCTTCCAACCTTTGTCGTGATACATCTTCACAACGCGTTTGAGCACATTGCGGGGGCTGAAAGGGATCGGCTCGCCATCTCGGTCGAACGCGTCGTGAATCACCTGCAAGGTCCAGTCGCCCGTCCAAGGAGCGGCCGACGCAGTTGAGAAGTCGGGTTTCAGGATCATGTCCCGCTCAATGAAACCGTCCTCACCTGCAGCTTCGCCCCAATCCCCTGTGATGGTCTGGTAGAAAATGCTGTCGGGTAGGTGAAAATAGGATTGCTTGGCAAACTTTGACGCCGGGACCGCCTTGCCGCGGGCGATGCCGGGCAGGTCAGAGATGATGCATTCAACCTCATCCAGCCGTTTGCCTTCAAAGTAGGTGCGCGCCGCCTCAGGCAGCTGATCTGTCCAGTCGGCCATCAGGCCCTCACTTTCTTTAGGAACTCTGCCATGTGGTGTCCGATTTTGGCATTATCATCCGAGGCATCTTTTCGGTTCGCTGCCGCCTGCATCAACGCATCGGGAACCACGCCTTTGCCTCGGGTCTCCATCAAGCCCTGTATGAAGTCATTTCCATATTCAGGATGGGCCTGCACGGTCCAGATCGTATCGCCGTAGGTGACCATGGCGTTTTGGCAAAAGTCATTCGTACCGGTGACCACCGCACCTGCGGGCAGTTTGGTCACTTGATCCTGATGCCAAGCATTCAAGGTGACGGTCTGATCGCCAAAGCTGTATTCCGTGCGTCCTACAGCCCAGCCACCATCAAACTTTTCCACTTTTCCACCAAGCGCCTGTGCGATGATCTGATGGCCAAAGCAAACACCAATCAAGGGGTTCCCTGTCTTCTGAATATCCCGGATCAGCTGTTCAAGCGGGGGAATCCAAGCGTGATCTTCGTATGCGCCATGACGAGATCCGGTGATGATCCACCCGTCGGCCTGATGCGCGTCTTCCGGAAACTCACCATCGACCACTGCGTATGTTTGGAATTCAAAGCCGTTCCCACCCAGTAATGCGCGAAACATGCCATCATATTCCCCAAATTGTTCATGCAATTCATCGGGTGGGTGGCCGGTTACAAGGATGCCGATTTTCATAGTTCACCAAATTTGATCAAATTTATTCTAACGAAGCGAAGCGAGCTGGGCAAGAGGTTCAGACGCTCTCAAGATAGCTGAGCCAGTGCTCGTCAGGGGGGTGGGACGCGAATCGCGCAATTTCCTGCCGTTTGGTCATTACCAGGTTGCGGATCAGATCGTCCGGGAAAATGCGCGCAACTACCGGGTCAGTTTCGAAAGCAGAGATGGCCGACGGCCAGTCTGCTGCCAGCTGCGGCAGATCCGTCAACTCATAGGCATTGCCCGAAATCGGGCTGGGCGGTCGCAGGCCATCCTCGATCCCAACCATTGCCGCGCCCAGAACTGCGGCCAGCATGAGATAGGGGTTGATGTCACCGCCAGCAACGCGATGTTCGATCCGTCGGGCGGCAGGGGCACCACCCGGAATGCGCAGGGCCGCTGTGCGGTTTTCATAGGCCCAGCTTGCTCCGGTGGGTGCGTGGGCACCAGGCACCAGGCGCGTGTAAGAATTGCCATGAGGAGCGAAGATCAGCGTAGAGCCGGGCATCGCGGTCAGACATCCAGCAACCGCCGAGCGCAGTTCATCGGTTCCCTCGGCCCCTCCGTCATCGAAGACATTGCGTCCATCGACATCGACGATCGAGAAATGCACATGCATTCCGTTGCCCGCATCCTCGGCATAGGGCTTGGACATGAAGGTCGCTGTGAAGCCATGCTTGCGTGCCACGCCACGCGCCAAGGTCTTGAAAAGCCACGTATCATCGGCGCAGCGCATGGCGTCCTGATGGTTCAGATTGATCTCGAACTGGCCGATCCCGCTTTCAGATATTGCAGTCTGAGCGGGAATACCCATAGCGGCGCAACCATCATAGAGATCGGTGAAGAACGCATCAAACGCGTCCATTTCGGCCATCGACAGAACGGCTTCGTCCCGCAGCCTGCGGCGCGTGACCGGGTTGATCGGAGGCTGCGGTTGGTCGCCTGAGGCGTCAAGCAGAGTGAACTCGAGTTCGGTGGCGGCGATGACCGACCAGCCCCGTTCGGAAAATCGATCTAGAACCGCAGAAAGCGCGTGTCTCGGATCGCCCGCAAAAGGCGTGCCGTCATCGTGGTACAGGCACATGGGCACCAGCGCGGTGGGTGTATCAAGCCAGGGCATGGGAACCGGACCACGCCCGGTGGGGCGCAACACACCATCTGCATCACCGCTTTCGAAGACAAGCGGGCTGCCTTCGATATCAGCGCCCCAGAGATCGACATTGAGCGCAGAGAACGGCATGCGTACGGCGCCTTTCTCCAACTTGGCACCGTATGAGGGCGGCACGCGTTTGCCACGCATCTGACCGTTGAGGTCACAGGCGGCGACGCGGAATGTATGCAGGGCGCTCAGGTCCATTGGGGGCTCCGTGGTCTAGTCACGAGAGGTTTAAATCAGGATTAGCGTCTTGTCACGAAATTTGATCAAATTACGAATAGGCGTCGCTTGCGTTGGGGCGCGATGTTGAAAATCAACCGACTTGTACAGTGGTCGAGACCGCTGTCTTCCGAGTTGTACAACATTCAGGTGCCCGATTGTGCCGGGCGTAGCGATGCCTATAGTCTCAGATATGTTCATCTTTCTTACCATAGTGTTACTGATCGCAGGCGGGGTCGGCTATTACGTCTGGTCCAAGAGACAGGCCCGCGCAGCGCTGTTGGCGACGCGTCTGACCTCGGATCAACAGGACATCATTGATCAGCAAGTTCCCATCATCCGGCGGCTGCCCGCCGGGCTGCGCAGCCACTTGGATGGCAAGGTGAACCTGTTTCTGGATCAAGTGAGCTTCTACGGCTGCGACGGGTTGGAAGTGACTGAGGAGATGGAGCTGTCGATTGCGGCGCAGGCCTGTTTGCTCGTGATCAATAGCGACATTTGGTATGACAATCTGACGACCATTCTGATCTATCCCAATGCGTTCAAGTCAAAGCAGCAGCGGCGCTCGGGCTATGTCGTGTCCGAGAAAGAGATCGTGCGGACCGGGGAAAGCTGGGATCGCGGACCGGTCATTTTATCATGGGCACACAGCCAGCAGGGCGCTCTGGATGATCGCGACGGGCAGAACGTAGTGCTGCATGAATTTGCGCATCAGATCGATGATCTGTCCGGGGGTACAAATGGCGTACCGATCCTGAGTGAAGGGCAGACATTCGCGGAATGGGAAAAGGTGTTCCTGACCGCCTATGACGCGCATATCGATGCGGTTGAAAGCGGGCGGCGGACAGTCATCGATCCGTATGGCGCGACCGGGCATGAAGAGTTCTTTGCCGTTTCGGTTGAAGTGTTCTTTGAGCGCCCGAATGCGCTGAAGCACGAGGTGCCCGAGGTCTATGAGCAGCTTTCGAAACTGTTCCGGCTGAACCCGGTGGAGTGGGCTTAGCGCGCCAGATTCAGACGGAACCGCATCTTTGCTTTTCGCTCGGCCGGTAGGTGGCGGTTCAGGCGTTTGTTAACCCTTCCGAAAGCCCAAACGATGACCAACGTTAGCAGGATGAAATAGAACGCTAGAATCGGGTATGGAATGAAGGGGTTAAACGTCTTGTCCGCGAAATAGCTGGCGTAATAGAGCGCGTCGCCCCGTTGTTGCCAGGCCGGGAAGGCCGAGAAGAAGACCAGCGTTGTCGACTGGAAGACAAAGATCGCTTCGTTCGTATAGGCGGGCCACGCCAGCCGCAGCATTGTGGGCCAAACGATACGTCGGAAGCGCGACCAACCGGACATGCCATAGGCGTCGGCGGCTTCGATATCGCCCTTGGGGATTGAACGAAGGGCGCCATAGAAGATCTCGCCCGAATAGGCGGAAGTATTCAGGAACAGCACGATCAGCGCCCCCAGCCAGGCCGAGGTGAAGGCGTCGAACATCGGATAGGGCTTCTTCAGCGAAAGGAAGAAGAAATAGGCGAAGAAGAACTGGATGAACAGCGGCGAGCCGCGGAACAAAAAGATGAACCACTCGGACGGTTTACGCAGCCATTTATTCGACGAGGCTTTGCCGACGGCCAACGCGGTGGCGAGGAAGAACCCCGTGACCATCGCCATGATCCCGAAATAGATATTCCAGATCATGCCCGAGCCGATCAGCGTGAAGTGCTCGCACAGGGTGAAATCGGTTTTGGGCAGCAGGCGCTCGCCAAAGCCCAGCGAACGGAGGCCGTAGTCCTGAATGGTCTGGATGCAGCTCATGCGGTGGTCTCCTTGCGCAGAAGCTCTCCGCCCGATGTGGCCTGACCATGGGACAGGCGGCGCATCAGTTTCTCAAGCCCGATTTCCGAGACGCGGGTCATGCCGAGGTAGAAGATCAGCAGGGCGAGGAAGTACCACATGCGCCAGTCGCCATGAGGGTAATCGGTAAAGCGGGATGTTTTTGTGCCGCCCAACTCGCGCGCCCAATAGACGATATCTTCGATGCCCAGCAGAAACAGCAGTGGCGTGGCCTTGATCAGCACCATCCACAGGTTCGATAGGCCGGGTAGGGCGTAGACCCACATTTGCGGCACCAGGATACGCCAAAAGGTCTGGCGGCGTGTCATGCCGTAGGCTGCGGCCGTCTCAAGCTGGGCGTGTGGTACAGCGCGCATGCCGCCGAACAGGACGTTGGCGGCAAACGCGCCGAACACGATAGAGAATGTGACGACGGCAAGGAAGAAGCCGTAGGTTTCATGCACCCATTCGGGTGCAGTGCCCAGCGGCAGCTTGGCGGCCTGACAGACGATGAAGTCGTTGCCCTGCCGCACCGGATCGGTCCATTCGGGGCAGAGCACTTTATGGCGCAGCCATTCAAAGCCCTGATCCAGAGCGATCACGAAGAACAGAAAGAAAGCGATATCAGGCACGCCACGCACGATGGCGATATAGGCCTTACCCAGCCAGCTAAGCGGCGGGAAATGCGATCGCGCTGCCATAGCGCCGGCAAAACCGAAGCTCAGGGCGACCGGGGCGGTGACGGCCAGCAGACCCAGCACCTTGAAGAACGACAAGTAGAACGACCAGTGGACGCCATTGGTCAGATAGCACGAGAACCAGCGGAACGTGCCCAGCGTGTCAGGATCAGCGCAGTAGGAGAACATAAGGCGTCTTTCGAACGTCTGGCCGGTCTCAGGTCCGGCAGGTCCGGCGCGCGCACGCGCCGGACAATTGGACGGAGGGCTTAGTTGGTTACGACCGAGCCGTCTGTGTTGTATGTAGCGATACCTTCGCCAAACCATTTGACCAGCATCTCGTTGAGCGTGCCGTCCGCCTTCATGGACGAAATAGCGTCATCGAACTTGCCGCGCAGTTCTGCGTCGCTCTCGCGCAGGCCCATGCCGATGCCACCGCCCAGCGGGACAAGATCGCCGACAAAGACCAGCTCGCCACCGGATTCCTCAACAATCGGGACCAAGAAGTCATAGTCCGCCAGCACCGCATCCGCTTCGCCGTTGCGCACGGCGGCGATGGTTTCTTCGGGGGTGGCGAATTCGACCAGAGTCGCGCCGGATTCAGCAACGTGACCGGCCTGAATGGTTGCGGTCTGTGCAGCGACGATGCCACCTTTCGTGTCAGCGCCATCTGAAGCAGCTACGTAAGCTGAGGCGGTCGGCGGGTAGTAGTTCTGGGTAAAGTCGATGACCTCATCGCGTTCGTCAGTGATCGACATGCCGGCGATGATGGTATCGTAGTTGCCCGAGACCAGGTTCGGAATGATCGAATCCCAGTCGTTCTTGACCCATTCGCATTCCAGACCAGCGCGCTTGCACAGCTCGTCACCGACTTCACGCTCGAAGCCGTCGATCTCACCAGCATCATTGATGAAGTTGTACGGAGGGTAGGCGCCCTCGGTGCCCATGCGCACAGTTTCGGCCATTGCGATACCGGCGGTCAACGCCAGTGCTGCGGTGGTCAGAATCAGGTTTTTCATGAGTTACTCCCCTTTATTGGTTCTGTCCGTTGGTTAAGCCGCCTGAGTGGCGGAGAGAAAGCCCTGAAGCCGTTCGGATTCAGGGGCAGTGAAAATGTCTTCGGCTGAACCCTCTTCTTCGATCAGGCCCTGATGCAGGAACACAACGTGGCTGGAGATATCCGCAGCCATCTTCATGTCATGGGTCACGATGATCATGGTGCGGCCTTCTGCGGCCAGATCCTTGATCACTTTGATCACTTCCTGTTCCAGTTCGGGATCGAGCGCTGAGGTCGGTTCGTCAAACAGCAGCGCCTGAGGTTCCATGCACAGCCCACGTGCGATTGCGGCGCGTTGTTGCTGTCCGCCCGATAGTTGCGCCGGATAGACGTCGCATTTGTCGCCGATGCCGACCTTTTCCAGATATTTGCGCGCGCTGTCTTCGACCTCGGCCTTGTCGCGGCCCATGACAGTGACCGGAGCCTCCATCACATTCTGCAGGATGGTCATATGGGCCCACAGATTGAACTGCTGGAACACCATCGACAGATTTGTGCGGATGCGCAACACCTGCTTGGGATCGGCGGGACGGCGATGATTGTGGCTGCCAGTCCAACGGACGGGCTCGCCTTTGAACAGAATCTCGCCCTCTTGGCTGTCTTCCAACAGATTGCAGCAGCGCAGCAGGGTAGACTTCCCCGAGCCGGATGATCCGATCAGCGACACGACGTCGCCGCGATGCGCGGTGATGTCCACGCCCTTGAGCACCTCGAGTTGGCCAAAGCTTTTGTGCAGGTTCTTGATCTCAATGACGGGAGCGGCGTCTGTCACGGGCAGTCCAGATATGATTGGTGTTGGTGCGGTAATAGGGCTGAAAAATCGGGCTAATGCAATGCGCAATTGACAAGTTCACGCAGCGAAATTGCCAAATCGGGCGGTCGCGCTGTCTAATCTGTCAGTTTGTTGGGCGCATTCTGTGACTCGATGCACCATTATCGACAGGTCAGCCAGATCAATCTCTTGATTGCGGCCCAGAGATTCAGGTCACAGGATTCCGGATCAACCGAGGTGATCCTCAGCGAAACCAAATTTATTGAACTGGCTTGATCCAATCACCAAAACTGTTTGAATTTGGGAATAATTCGTTTTGAGTTAAAGATTGAAATATACGAATTCAATTCACGTAAGGGGCTTCTTGTGATCGCGCTATTATTTGCATTGTTCGCCGGCACGATGGTGCTGGCATACTTTAAGCTGGTCAGAATTTCATACGCATTGTTCGTGCTGACGCTTTTGGCGAGTGCCTACTGGCTGAAGTTTCACGCCACGACCCCCTTAACGATTCAACTGTGAGGTCGTCCAATGTCACCTGAATTTGCTCGTAACATGAATGCGATTGGTGCACTGGCGGTTTGCCTGGTTCTGGTGCTTGCCTTCTACTTTCAGCTTGTCCTTTACGAACTGCCCTGTCCGTTATGTTTGCTCCAACGCGTGGGATTCGTGGCCGTTGGGTTCGGGCTTGCTCTGAACCTGTTATGGGGTACGCGCGCCAGAAACTATGGCATCGTGCTGGTGGCAGCGATATTTGGGATCAGCGTTTCGATCCGCCAGATCCTGCTGCATATCGTGCCCGGAACAGGGCACTATGGCTCCCCGGTTCTGGGCCTACACTTCTATACCTGGGCGGGAGTCGCGTTTGGTTTGATAATCCTTGGCACCGCAATCATGCTGGTATTCGAGAAGCAGTATGATCTTGCGTCGGACGTTCGGGCAACCGAACGCTTCGGAGGAAGTACATTGGCCAAAACAGCGTTTTTCCTGATTTTGGCATTGGCCGTCGCGAACGCTGGTTCGGCGCTTTTGGAGTGTGGGCCCGGCATCTGTGACGATCCGCCGACAGACTACAAATTTCTGAATGAGCTTGAAGGCAGCGATTCATAGCGCTGACAACGCCCAAAGGCTTGCCGGTTGATCAGACCTTCGCCGCCTTTTGTCTTGCAAGCGCCGAATCCACATCGCTCACGCCGAGCAGGCTGACGACAAGGCGTAGCAGAGAATCCTCTTCACCGCTGCGGTGCCCATCCGCCAGTGCGACCGACCACATGGCCTGCACAACGGCCAGGCGGTCGTCATAGGCGATGGCCTCTTTGATGGCGCGAGTAAAGCGGACGGTGTCGGGCGCCTCGGCTTCAAGGTCTTCGGCGCGGGCGCGCAGGGCTGCGGCCTCAAATGGCGACAGGCCGTAGCGTTCGGCCGAGATGCGGTCGATTCGGGCCATTTCGGTATCGGCATAGTCGTTGTCGGACCGAGCGATACGCACCAACAGGGCGGTGAGGGCCAGACGGGCATCATCTTCGACAAGCGGGTCGGGCTGCGGCTGAGTGAGCCGGGACAGGAAATCACTGAACATAAGCGTTTATATAGAGACAGCCTAGGTCGCTTCCAAGCGGCTTTGTATCCGCTCGCGTGCCGCTTTGCTGTCGTTGAAGCTGAGGCCCATGGCAATGCGGGCTTCTTCGACGATCTTGACCTCGCCCTCGTCCGAGTTGCCATCGGCCAGCACGACCTCCCACAGGGCGTCAAGCGCGGCCAAGCGTTCCTGAAGATCGGTGGTTTCGCGGATCAGTTTGCCGAATGTATCTGTTTCCGGAGCAGCTGCGTGCAATTTTTCGCAGGTGGCGCGGACCTTGGCGGCCTCGATCGCATTGTGCTGGTAAAGTCGCGCAAGAATGCGGTCGATCAGGCTGATCTCTTCCAGCTTGTAGTCGCGGTCGGCCTGCGCGACACGTACCAGCAATGCCCCCAGGGCCAGTTCGGCATCAGGATCGGGCAGTTTGTCATGTTGCGGCGGCCGAAAGGCCTGGAAGAATTTTTTCAACATATCGGCAGGATATTCCGTAATTCGAGGCGCGCCAAGCGGTGCTAGCCCTCATAGCCCTGAATAATCACAAGATCGCCGGTCGAAACCGGATCGCGCAAGGCCTTGGCGGCTTGATAGGCATCGCTTTCATAGCAGGCCAGCGCCTGTTCATAGCTGGGAAATTCGATGACAACTGTGCGGGCGCGAGCCTTGCCTTCGGGCTCGCTCCTCTCGCCGCCGCGTACAAGAAACTTGGCCCCGTAATCGGCGAATGGGGCCGCATTGGCAGCAATGTAAGATTTGTAGGTTTCAATGTCGTCTACATCGACATGGGCAACCCAGTATCCTTTGGCCACAAGGTGTCCTCCGCTGGTATCGGATGCAAGGTGCGGAGGAACAGGTTGAAATGCAATCCCCTAAAAGTGGATCATCCACCGGATTGCAGCGCGGCGCGTGCTGAATCCTGTAACCAAGCGGTCATTTGCCGATAGGGAACCGGGCCATAGCTGATCCGGGCCACGCCGAGTTTCGCTAGCGTCGGCGTGTCAGGCGTGCCGGGCAGGGCGATGATGTTGACCGGCAAGTCGGTGGCCGCGCAAAGCTGGCCGATCATGGATTCGTCTTTCAGGCCCGGCGCGAAGAACCCGCTGGCTCCGGCATCGGCGTAGGCTGCCGCGCGGGCCATGGCGTCATCCAGCATCGCTTGATCATGCGTGTCCGGAGCGGCTTTGAGGAAGATGTCAGTGCGGGCGTTGATGAAGGCGGGAACACCGGCCACGTCACAGCTTTCGCGCATCGCAGCGACACGCGCTGCCTGTGATTCAATGTCATAAAGATCTTTAGTTCCAACGACCTGATCTTCGAAGTTAAAGCCGATTACTCCGGTTTCCAGCGCGCGTTTGACATTGGCCGATATGCCAAAAGTATCCTCGGCATAAGCGCCTTCGAGGTCCATGGTGACCGGTATATCAACCGCCTCGACAATGCGGCGAGCGTTGTCTAACGCCAACTCAAACGGGATGTTCTGGCCGTCCGAAAACCCCTGCGCCATCGCGACCGGAGCACTGCCAGTCGCCAGCGCTTTGGCCCCTGCATCGCGTACAGCGACGGCGCTGCCGGGGTCCCAAATGTTATAGAGGATGACCGGATCACCCTTCTTGTGCAGGGCGGCAAATGTTTCTGCTTGGGTAATCTGATCGGTCATGGCCGGTCTCCTGTCGCTGCTATGGCGGCAGTTAACCGTGCAAACCGCCGGCGCGTAAAGATATTTCGCGCCGACTGGTACAAATCTGTTATCGGCCCGCGATCAGACCAGACGCGAGGTGTCTTTCGCGGCGCGCACGAATTCGCGGAACAGGGGGTGCGGGTCGAAGGGTTTGGATTTCAGTTCCGGGTGATACTGAACACCAATAAACCATGGGTGATCCGACCATTCGACGATTTCCGGCAGGCGACCATCCGGGGACATGCCCGAGAAATTCAGGCCTGCCTTTTCCAGTTTGTCGCGGTACTTGATGTCGACCTCGTAGCGGTGACGGTGGCGTTCCTCAATCTGGGTGCCGCCATAGACTTCCGCGACCTTCGAGCCTTCGGCCAGAACCGCATCATAGGCGCCCAAACGCATGGTGCCGCCCTTGTCGTCTCCGACTTTGCGTTCGACCTTGTGGTTGCCCTGCACCCATTCTTTCAGGTGGTAAACAACGGGTTCAAAACGCTTTTTGCCAGCCTCGTGGTCGAATTCCTCGGACCCGGCTTCGGTGATTCCCGCCGCGTTGCGTGCGGCTTCGATCACGGCCATCTGCATGCCCAGACAGATGCCCAGATAGGGCACTTTGTGTTCACGCGCATATTGAGCGGCCTTGATCTTGCCTTCTGTCCCACGCTCGCCAAAGCCGCCGGGGACCAGGATGGCGTGGAAGCCTTCCAGATGAGGTGCGGCGTCTTCGTTGTCAAACACCTCGGCATCGACCCACTCGATCTTGACGCGGACGCGGTTGGCCATGCCGCCATGGGTCAGGGCCTCGGCAATTGACTTATAGGCATCTTCAAGCTGGGTGTATTTGCCGACGATGGCTACTTTCACTTCGCCTTCGGCGTTGTGAATGCGGTCGCTGACGTCTTCCCATTTGGCCAGATCGGGCTTGGGGGCCGGGCTGATCTGGAATGCGTCCAGAACCGCCTGATCCAGACCTTCACGGTGATAGGCCAGCGGGGCGTCGTAGATGGTGCTGAGGTCTTGTGCGGCAATCACGCTGTCAGGGCGGACATTGCAGAAAAGGGCCAGCTTTTCGCGTTCTTTGGTTGGAATCGGTCCCTCGGACCGGCAGACCAGAATGTCGGGGGCTAGACCGATCGAGCGCAACTCTTTCACCGAATGCTGGGTTGGCTTGGTTTTCAACTCGCCCGAGGCTTTGATATAGGGCAGCAACGTCAGGTGCATGAAGATACACTGACCGCGCGGCTTGTCCTGACTGAACTGGCGGATCGCTTCAAAGAAGGGCAGGCCCTCAATATCACCTACGGTGCCGCCGATTTCACAGAGCATGAAATCAACTTCATCCTCGCCAATCGCGATGAAATCCTTGATCTCATTCGTGACGTGCGGGATCACCTGAATGGTTTTGCCGAGGTAATCTCCACGGCGTTCTTTCTCCAGCACGTTGGAATAAATCCGCCCCGAGCTGACCGAGTCGGTCTTGCGTGCCGCCACACCGGTGAAGCGTTCGTAATGGCCAAGGTCCAGATCGGTTTCAGCGCCGTCATCGGTAACGAATACTTCGCCATGTTCGAAGGGCGACATGGTGCCCGGATCGACGTTTAGATAGGGGTCCAGCTTGCGCAGACGCACCGAATATCCCCGGGCCTGCAACAGCGATCCCAACGCCGCCGAAGCCAGTCCTTTGCCCAAGGACGAAACCACACCACCAGTGATGAAAATAAAACGCGCCATGTTTTTCGGCTGCTCCCGTGAGACGTCATTATTAGCTGCCCGGCGGTTCGAAAAAACCGCTGCATCACGGGACTTCACGTATAAAGGATTCGCGCACATAGCGCAAGAGAACCGCAAGATGCTGTTGCAGTTCCCTTATGATTTTCTAGGTTTTGTGGCTTAGTCGGCCGCCTGCGGGATCAGCGGAGCATTGTCGCCTTGCGCCGGCGGCAACAATTCATCTGCCGATGGGACTGCCGGAGCGCTTTCCTCAGCCGGGGCCGGGGCAGGCACGCCCAAACGGTCAATCACCGAGCTGCCAGAAGATTTCTGGGCCGCCAGAATCGTCAGCGTGATCGAGGTGACGATAAAGCACGCGGCCAGGATCCATGTCAGCTTGCCCAAAGCAGTCGCTGCCGCACGGCCCGTCATGGCCCCGCCGCCACCGCCACCCATACCAAGGCCGCCGCCTTCGGAACGTTGCATCAGCACAACGACAATCAGGCCCAAGGCCAGAAGAAGGTGGATGATGAGAACGACGTTTTCCATGGTGGTCCTGTACAGCGTGGCGTGTATCGCGTGGTACTTATGCAAGTTTGCCAGCGGGGGCAAGTCACGAGTTGGCATCACGTGCGGTGATGTTTCATATCACACCAAAGAGACTGGACAGAGCGCTGTTCTGTCGCGCAGGCTGCGCCTCATGCCACATGATGATCACGACCACCCGCATGCTCTGTTGCCTCCCGAACCCGCGCTGCGCGTCAAAGCGCTTGAGACGATTCTGACCCGCAAGGGTCTGATTGATCCTGCAGCGCTGGATGAAATCATCGATACCTATCAGAACAAGATAGGGCCACAGAACGGCGCGCATGTTGTTGCAAAGGCTTGGAGTGATCCCGATTTCAAAGCCTCACTGCTGGCAGACGCCACATCAGTCGTGGCGGATCTGGGCTATTACGGTCGTCAGGGTGAGCATATGGTGGTCGTCGAGAACACGCCTGAACAGCACAACATGGTCGTCTGCACCTTGTGCAGCTGTTACCCGTGGCCGCTGCTAGGAATTCCACCCGGCTGGTACAAATCTGACGCTTACCGCGCCCGTGCCGTGCGTGAGCCGCGCAAGGTCCTGTCTGAGTTTGGTGTTACCTTGCCCGAAGGTACATCGGTTCGCGTCTGGGATTCGACGGCCGAAATTCGTTACCTCGTCCTGCCGATGCGCCCAGAGGGCACAGAAGGATTGAACGCGGATGAACTGGCCGCGCTGGTCACCCGCGACAGCATGATCGGCACTGGGCTACCCAAGGTGCCGTCATGACGCGCGTACATGATATGGGAGGGCGCTTTGGTGATGGTCCGGTAATCCCGGAACCCGAAGACGCGCCGGTGTTTGCCGAAGACTGGCACGGTCGGGCGCTGGCGGTAACGCTCGCTGCGGGGTTTCTGGGGCAATGGAATATCGATGTCTCACGCCACGCGCGGGAAAGGTTGTCTCCTACGGACTACGCGCGGTTTTCTTACTATGAGAAATGGATGTCTGGTCTGGCTGATCTTCTGGTCGAAAAGGGTGTCCTGACGCTTGATGATTTGCGCGGTGTTGACGAGGATGGTGTTCACCCTCTGACTGAGCGTACCCTGAAGGCTGACGCCGTCGCAGGCGCTTTGGCCAAAGGTGGACCCGCAGATCGCCCGTCGAACGTCGCAGTTCGGTTTCAAACCGGGCAAGCCGTTCGAACCCTGGGCCACAGCGCCAATCGACTGGTTGATGGCGGCCACACCCGGTTGCCGATCTATGCCGCGGGTGCAACGGGTCGCATCCTCAGGCTGCATGGCACTCATGTCCTGCCGGATTCCAACGCCCATGGGTTGGGTGAAGCCCCCGAGCCGCTATATGCGGTCGTGTTTCCCGCCTCAGAACTTTGGGCAAACCCTGAGCACCCGGCGGATGAGGTCGTGCTGGACCTCTGGCAATCTTATCTGGAGCCCGCATGAGCGATTGTATCACTCACTCGGCCCCCGAGCCGGTTTTTGCTGAGCCCTGGCACGCACAGGTTTTTGCGGTCACAGTGGCCTTGAACGAAGCGGGCCGGTTTGATTGGCCGGACTGGGCGGAACGGTTTTCCAATACTTTGAAACGGAACGGCCTCAAAAAAGATCTGGATGGTGGGGACGATTACTTTCACGCTTGGTTGGAGACCTTGGAGGCGCTGCTGGCTGAGCAGGGGGAAGCGCCCACTGATGATGTCCAGGATCTTCGCAATGCATGGGAAGAGGCTTACCTGACAACACCCCACGGTCATCCCGTACAATTGCGCTAAAAGCAGAGGGGGCGCTGCCCCCGCCGCCCGTCCGGGCGACTCCCCCGAGGTACTTTTGGCCAGATGAAGCAGGGGACCCGCTCTTCATCAGGCCAAAAACACCTCCGCCGGAGGCATCGCGCGCAGCACGATTTGTGTCTGCGGCGAAATATCGGTTTCCCTGCCGTCTGTGCCCGGCTATATGAGCCGGGTTTGAATATTCAGCGCAAAAGGACCGGATATGGCCAACGTGGTTGTTGTCGGCGCCCAGTGGGGCGACGAAGGAAAAGGCAAGATCGTCGACTGGCTCAGTGAGCGAGCGGATGTGATCGCGCGTTTTCAGGGTGGACATAATGCCGGGCACACGCTGGTCATTGAGGGTGAGGTTTACAAACTGCATGCGCTACCTTCGGGCGTCGTACGCGGTGGAAAGCTGAGCGTGATCGGCAATGGGGTCGTATTGGATCCTTGGCACCTGATCAAAGAGATCGGTACGATCCGCGCGCAGGGTGTCGATATCACGCCCGAGACGCTGATGATTGCCGAGAACACCCCGCTGATCCTGCCGTTCCATGGCGAGCTGGATCGTGCGCGCGAAAGCCAGAACTCGGTGGCCAAGATCGGCACGACCGGTCGCGGGATCGGTCCATGCTATGAAGACAAGGTTGGTCGGCGTGTGATCCGGGTGGCTGATCTGGCTGATGATGCGACGCTAGCGCTGCGGGTCGATCGGGCTCTGGTCCATCACAATGCGCTGCGCAATGGTTTGGGGCTTGAGCCGATTGACCGGGATGCGTTGATCGCGCAGCTGAAAGAGATCGCACCACAGATTCTGCCGTTTGCCGCGCCCGTATGGAAGGTGCTGAACGAGAAGCGCAAGGCAGGCAAGCGAATCCTGTTCGAAGGCGCACAGGGTGCGCTGCTGGATATCGATTTCGGGACCTATCCATTTGTGACATCGTCGAATGTGATTGCGGGCCAGGCCTCGACAGGCGTTGGGATTGGGCCGGGTTCGATCGACTTCGTTTTGGGCATCGTCAAGGCGTACACGACCCGCGTGGGTGAGGGGCCTTTCCCAACCGAATTAGACGACGAAGATGGCCAACGCCTGGGCGAACGGGGGCATGAGTTCGGCACCACGACGGGGCGCAAACGCCGTTGTGGTTGGTTCGATGCCTGTCTGGTACGTCAAACCTGCGCGACCAGCGGCGTGAACGGCATCTCCCTGACCAAGCTGGATGTGTTGGACGGGTTCGAGACGCTGAAAATTTGTGTCGGGTATGAGCTGGATGGCGATCGTCTGGACTATCTGCCGACCGCCGCCGACCAGCAAGCACGTTGCACGCCGATTTACGAAGAGATGCCGGGCTGGAGCGAATCCACCGAAGGCGCGCGCAGTTGGGCAGACTTGCCTGCGAACGCGATCAAATACGTGCGCCGCGTCGAGGAATTGATCGAATGTCCGGTCGCCCTTTTGTCCACCAGCCCGGAGCGGGAGGACACCATTCTGGTGACCGACCCGTTTGCAGATTGATGAGCAGCAACGACAAACCCGGCCTCAGCTATAAGGCACGTCGGCGGTGGTCATTGGTGCTGCTGCTGATCGGGCTCCCCATCTATATCGTTGCGGTTGTGACAATCGTGAACTGGTTGGATCGCCCGCCGGTCTGGCTGGAACTTCTGGTATATGTCGCGCTTGGCATTGTCTGGGCGTTGCCGTTCAAATTTGTCTTCCGCGGGGTGGGCAAAGAGGACCCGGATCAAGATCAAAGCTAAGCCGCCCGATTGTCTTGGTGTCTTCTGCGTGGCACGATGTTTGCGACTTTCTTTCGCGGCAACCAGAGGCAGATAGGGCATGAAAAACCGGGTATTAGCGGCGGTTACCACAACATGTATCGCGAGCAGCGCTCAGGCCGATGATTGGCGCTATACCATTGCGCCTTATTTCTGGGGGCCGGAATTCAGAACCTCACTGGACGTGGGACCAAACCCGCCGGTGAACGGGGATACCTCGATCTTCGACATTCTGAAGGGCGCGTTCCTGATCGCTGGCCAGGCCCGAAATGGGCGTTGGACCATTGGTGGTGAGTTCAATTATCTCAATTTGGGTGACGATGTCTCGGTCGGTCGGTTTGACGATGCAGCCAGTTGGGATCTTGAGGGCACGATGGTCTCACTGGCGGCCAGCTATGCGGTCTATCAGGATGATCGGTCACGGTTGGAAGCGTTGGCCGGGCTGCGCCATTGGGACCTGGATGTTTCGACCACCGTGCTGGATCGCACCTTCAGCACAGATCAAAGCTGGACCGACCCGTTGATCGGCGCACGCTATAACTACGCGCTGAATGACCGCTGGAGCCTCACAGCGATGGGCAATATCGGCGGCTTCGGTTATGGCTCGGAATTCCAGTGGGAGGCGCTGGTGCAGGCTAGTTGGAAGTGGCGTGAGAATATCAACGTTGCGGGCGGGTATCGCCATCTGGATGTTGAGTTTGAAGACGGGCGCGATGTGATTGATCTGATCCTGACCGGCCCTTACGTGGCGCTGGCGTTCAACTTCTGAACTTGATTGGCTTTTTGGCTGCCAGCCACGGAACGAAAAAGGGCCAGAGTTTCCTCTGGCCCAATTTTGTCTTGAGGGGGTATTGGGGGATCTTGGTGTCAGCCAGCAGCACGCTCGTCGTCGTTCGGGCGGAACCCGATTTGGGTTGAGGCGGCGAAACGGCCACCTCCGGCCTTTTCGATCTTGCCGTCCCGCAGCAACTGACCGAATGAGCGCAGGCTTTCTTCGCGGTTGAACGAGTCCTGCTTGAGCGAGCGAACTTTGTTCATCAACTGTGGACGCGAGAACTGTTCCTGACCTTCGATGAAGGACAAATAAGCCGCGGCAGCTTCCAGCAGGTCGAGTAGTGATTGGGCACCCTGTTCTTGCGCAAAGGCTGCAAAACCACCTTCTTCATCTGCAGATTCCTCGTCCGCCGAGGTGACACGGCGCGGTGTCACCGGGCCGGTGTCAGCCGTTTCGGTATCCACCCGCTGTTCAGCCACCAGTTTCAATGGTGCGGCAGCATCCGGGGTGGGGCGTTCACTGGTGACCTCGATCTCGGGTCGGCGTGGATTGACGACCGAGGCCAGATCACCGCGATAATCATCCTCGGGGGTCTGAGATTTGTCTGCGCCATCTTCGCGGTCTGCTTCGGTTGCAGCAACGGCAGTGCGCAGGTGAGAATATGTTTCGCGCTGACCGCTAGTGGCAGGATCATCCATATGGGCGCCCGCTTCGTCCATCAGGCGCGATACGTCCTGATCCAAACCCGTCATATCGGGCAGCTCAGCCGTCGTGTTTGCCGCCAGCTCGGATTCTACCAGCGCCATTTCGTCAAGCAGCAGCGCCTCATCCTCGGCCGAGATGACGCCATGGGCGAGGCCGGTAAGATCCGGTGTTGTTTCATCTTCGTCGGTGTTGTCCTGGTCATTCAGGATGTTTGAGGGGCCTTCGTCTTCAGTTTCAGATTCGTCGTCGAGGTCCGAGAACAACACGTCCTTGTCCGTGACATCGGCTGCCGGCTGTTCGGGCGCTTCGTCCTCGTCTTCAAGTTCGGTAGTGATCGCCGGTGAGATGATCGGGGCTGCTTCGACTTCGTCCTGCTCGATCGCGGCAGGCGCGAGTGGTTCTTCGTCCTCAACCGGCAGCTCGGCGATCGTTGCCATTTGCTCGGGTTCGGCACGCTGTTCGACCTGCGGGGTCGTTGCCGGAGCGTCGTCCGTAGCGGTGTCTTCCAGATCGGTCGGGCTCAACGCGCCGGACTCAAAAGCGGCAGAGATTGCATCGACCTTTGGCTTCACGGGCTGCAGATAGCTGACGTCTTCGTCTTCAGAGTATCCGGCAGGGGCAGCATCGGAATGCGAAACAACAGCCCGGATTCGCTGCAGCTTGGCTGCGATACTGTCAGCGGCGGGGGCATCTTCGGATTGCGGAGCAGACGGAGCAGGGGGAACAACATCCGCGACAGGCTGAATAGGTTCAGGTGCTGTGGCTGGCGCAATTGCAGCGGGGGTCGGTGCTGCAACCGGGGCGGTTTCCGTTGCGCGCAACAACAGGCCGGTCTCGTTCTGGCTGGCTTCAACCTTCTGTGCGGCGTCCCGCTGTGCGATCCGGGTCAGCATCTCGGCGTCAGGCTGAGGAGGTTCCGATCCGAAGTATCGGTCATCCGCTGCAAGGTCCCGGAAATACTCGGCGATCGCCTTCATTGTTTCAAATGAATCGTCAAAGCCTTCGAGGGTGCACGAGAAGGTGCCGTATGAAACGGTGAGTACCTTGTTGTTCTGTACCATCAGACGCATGTCCTTTACAAACTACCAGGTCGATTACCAGACACAGCAGGGGCAACCGACTCGAAACTCTAGCCATGAAGCTATCATTTTGTGGTTTCATTATGTCCAAAACTGGAAATTATGGTCAATCTTGTGGAAAATGGGGCAATTGTTCGCTCTGGCGGGCCAATCGGGCTGTTTGGTGGGGGCGAAATCTGTTCAGAGGATGTGAATCTGGTGCTAAATCGCGTCAATTCTGCCGTTGCGGCGGATGGCGGTGCGGCTGCGTTGATTGATTCGGGACGGATGCCGGACGCAGTGATCGGCGATTTGGACTCGATTACGGCAGAATATCTGGCCCGGATTCCTAAGGATCGGTTGTTCCAGATATCCGAGCAGAACAGCACCGATTTTGACAAGGCGCTGCGCAATATGGATGCGCCTGTGGTGCTGGCAGCAGGATTTCTGGGCGCGCGCGTGGATCATCAGTTGGTGGCGTTCAATACTCTGGTTCGGTTGCAGGATCGGCCTTGTGTCCTGTTGGGCGCACGAGAAATTGTCTTTCATGCGCCCCCCAGGATCAGTCTGGAGCTCACAGCAGGAGACACGGTTTCATTGTTTCCGCTGCGGCGGGTGACCGGGCGCAGCGAGGGGCTGGAATGGCCGATTGATGATCTGGTGCTGGAACCGGACGGGCAGGTCGGAACCTCAAACCGAGCGCTAGGCGCGCTAACGCTTGAGGTCGATGGACCCGGGTTGCTGACGATCCTGCCGCGCGCGGCGTTGGATCAGGTCATGCAGGCGTTTCAGTCGGGCCGGACCGAGCGTTGGCCCGCTCGTGCAGGATAACGTAGAGCCCGGCGGCGATGGTGATGCCGATGCCTAGCGCGGCCAGCCCGTTTGGCAGATCGTGGAAGATCAGCCAGCCGATCAGGGTGGCGACCGGAATCTCTAGATATTGCATCGGGGCCAGAGTCGCAGACGGCGCATAGCGCAGAGACCATGTCATAAGTAGATGCGCCACGGTGCCCAGCACACCGATTCCCAGCAGCAGCCAGAGTGTCTCAGCCGTGGGCATTGTCAGGGACATTGCGGGCAGGCCGATCTGGGAACCCAGCAGGACAATCGGAAGCAAAAAGGCGGTCGCCATGGCCCCCGATACCGCCTGCAGTGCAACCGGGTCTGTTTCCTTGGCGATCTGCCGCGTAACCAACATGAACAGGGCGAAGACCACCGCAACGATCAGGGGCAGCAAGGCGGGCGCGCCGACCTCAGCAAAGCTGGGCTGGATCACCAGCAAGGTGCCAATGAATCCCACGACACAGGCGATCAAACGACGGGGGCCGACCTGTTCGCCCAAAACATATTTGCCCAACAGCAGCATGATGAAAGGCATTACAAAGGCGATGGCCACGGTATCGGCCAGCGGCATATATTGCAGCGCTGTGAACATCGCAGCGATCCCAATGATGTGCAGAAGGGTGCGGATCATCGTTAGGCGCAAAACGCGCGGTGTCATCTTCCATGGCTTGCCGGTCATCGCGATCAGTGGGATCAAGATCATCGCCTGAACAGCAAACCGCACCAGTACCAGCAGTCCCAAAGCTGTGGTTTCACCCAACAGCTTTGCCATCCCGTCACCCAGTGGTGCGAGCACGCAAAAACCGAGCATCAATATGATGCCGAGAACGGGGCGATCCTGAGTCATGTGCGCGACGCTAGCGGTTTCGCGGCAGAGGGGGAAGCTCTGATCTCAGGTGTCGGGCAGGGGTTGGACTTTGGTGTAATCCGGGCCGATGCAGGTGGGCAGGCCGTCACCAAGCTGCAGCCAGCTAAGCTTTTCCTCGTGCGCGACATGCAAGGTTGGGCTGAGTGCTTCGGGTTTTTCCAGCGTCGCCACATAGAGGTGCATCACATCCGACATCACCGTGGACCGGAAGGATATCGGCGTGCCGCAATGGGGGCAGAAACTGCGCTCGACTCCGGGTGAGGAATTGAAGCGTTTCGGCTGCTCACCGGTCCAGCGCCAATTGCCGTCGCGGACTCCGAAATAGGTGGTCATCGGGGCGGCGCATTGGCGGCGGCAGCTGTCGCAATGGCAGGTGACACAGGACAGAACCGGAGGGTCAACCTCGTATCCAATCTTGCCGCACAGGCAATGTCCGCGCATGTCACCCCACTTGTTCTTGCTGTCAGATCAGCAGTTCGGCACGTTGACGGCCAACCCGCCCAAAGATGTTTCTTTGTATTTCTCGTGCATATCCTCGCCGGTCTGGCGCATCGTTTCAATGGCCGCGTCCAAAGGCATAAAGTGCTTGCCGTCGCCGCGAAGCGCCAGCGATGCGGCAGAGACGGCCTTGATCGCACCCAGGCCGTTGCGCTCGATACACGGCACCTGCACAAGGCCCGCGACTGGGTCGCAGGTCATGCCAAGGTGATGTTCCAACGCGATCTCGGCGGCGTTTTCAACCTGCTCAGGCGTACCGCCCATCACGGCGCACATGCCTGCCGCAGCCATGGCTGACGCGCTGCCAACCTCGGCCTGACAGCCCGCTTCAGCGCCCGAGATCGAAGCGTTGAACTTGACCAGACCACCGATGGCGGCGGCGGTCAGCAGGAAATCCTCGACATGGCTTTCGGACGCGCCGGGCACGTGATCGAGGTAGTAGCGCAGAACTGATGGCAGCACGCCCGCCGCGCCATTCGTGGGGGCGGTGACAACTTGCCCACCGGCTGCGTTTTCCTCGTTCACGGCCATGGCGTAGACGCTCATCCAGTCGTTGATCGTATGCGGGGCATTCAGGTTCATGCCGCGTTCCGCCAGCAGGGCATCGTGAATGCCTTTGGCGCGGCGGCGCACGCTGAGACCACCGGGCAGGATGCCATCCGTTTTTAGCCCACGCTCGATGCAGTCATTCATGACCTGCCAAAGACGCGCGGTGCCTTTGGCAAAGCTATCCGCGCAACCGCGCGCGATCTCATTTTCGCGCTTCATCTGAGCGATGCTTTTACCGTTGTCTTTGGCCATTTGCAGCATTTCGGCGGCGGATTTGAACGGGAAAGGCACAGGCGCACCTTCGTCAGTTGCCTTGCCTTCGGCCAATTCCTCTTCCGTAAGAACAAATCCTCCACCGATGGAGTAGTAGACCTGACGCAGGATGACATCGCCTTGTGCGTCAGTGGCCATCAGGATCATACCATTGGCATGACCGGGCAGATTGTTGTCGTAGTCGAAGATCAGATCGGCTTTGGGATCAAAGCTCAGCGTCGGCAGGCCTTCGGGTGTCACCGTATGGGATTCTGCGATAGCTGCCAGTGTGGCTTCGGCCTTGTCGTTGTCATAGGTGTCAGGCACAAACCCGGCGAGGCCCAGAATGGTAGCGCGGTCGGTGGCGTGGCCGACACCCGTGAAAGCCAGCGAGCCGTGCAGTGAACCCCGCAAGCCCGCGAATTCGAACGGTGAGGCGCGCATCAGGTCAAGGAACCGTGCGGCGGCCACCATCGGACCCATGGTGTGGGAAGAAGATGGGCCGATGCCCACTTTGAACATATCGAAGACAGAGAGAAACATATCAGGTAGCTGAGCCTTCTGGAGGGTTGGCGTAGGTCGGCGAGGTGAAGGGAGTGACCCCCAGCCCCTCGGCGGCAATAGCTGCGCGGGTCGACGGGTTTGATTCTAGCTGCACCAGGATTTTTTGCAGATAAGGCGTGTCGGCGAGTTGATACCAGCTGCGGTCCGCCTTAGCGGGATAAAGCGCCATCCAGCGCATCATGCAGGAGACATATATCGTCAGGACTGAAGGGTGATCAGCACTGAACCAGTCGGGCGCTTTTTGGGCCTGAGCATCCAGCAGTTTCAGGTGCTGCCGCAGCCGCGGGTGAATGCCGGAGCGTAGTGTATCGGCTTGATCTGCCGCGATGTATTTCTCGGCATAGAACAGGATTCGCAGATCGGCATGCAGGGTATTTGAGGCGAAGAACAGCCACTTCAGGAATGCCGCCCGATCAGGGCTGACCTGTGTCGGGGCCAATTGCCCATGCGTATCAGCCAGCCACAGCAAGATTGCGGCGGTCTCGAAGATTGGACCCTGGGGCGTCTCCAGCACTGGGATCAGCCCGTTCGGATTCAACGCCCGATACGCCGCACTATTCTGTGCATCGCGGGCGCGATCGACCAGCATGGTCTCATAGGGTAGGCCCATCTCTTCCAGCGCCAGTCGGATCACCAGCGAGGCGTTGTCGGGGGCGTAGTGCAGGCGGTATGGCGATTCCATGGCGACTATCTAGGGGGTCTGGCGATCACAATAGAGGCTGATTGCGACGTTTCCTATCGGAAACGCGTATTTCAGCGACATGTTAGCACAGGTGCGGAGTGTTTTGCCTCTCGCAGTTGCGCGGGGCATTCCGTATAAGTCTGGCAGTATTCTTGGGGGAAGCTGCCATGACCAGAGACTTGTCGCCCATCGACAAAGCGAAATACGTTGCTGCCTGTCGTGCCGCCGATCTTGTTCAGGACGGGATGCGTGTGGGATTGGGGACAGGCTCGACCGCCGCATGGTTGGTGCGCCGCCTGGGTGAACGGGTGCGCGACGAGGGGTTGAAAATCAAGGGCGTTCCGACGTCGACCGCGACGGCGCAATTGGCGCGGGAAGAAGGGATCGAGGTCGTCTCGCTGGATCAGGCCGGCTGGTTGGACCTGACAATCGACGGCGCGGATGAGTTTGATGGCGAGTTCAACCTGATCAAGGGCGGTGGTGCTGCGCTGTTGCAGGAAAAGATTGTGGCCACAGCCAGCGATCAGATGGTGGTGATCGCGGATGCAGGCAAAGAGGTCGAGACGCTGGGCGCATTCCCTTTGCCGGTCGAGGTGATCCCGTTCGGCTGGCAGACCACCCGCACCCTGATTGAAGAAGCGCTGGACACAATGGATGTGCTGGGCACCTCGGTCACTTTGCGCATGAACGGTGAGGCACCCAAGGTTACGGATGAGGGCAATCACATTCTGGACCTGCATCTCAAGCGGATCGGCAATGCCCGCCAATTGGCACTGGTAATGAATCAGATCCCGGGTGTGGTCGAAAATGGGCTGTTCATTGATATTTGCGACAAGGTTGTCATTGGTTATGGCGATGGCCGGGTCGAATTGCGTGATATCAATGAGGGTACAGTCCTGACCGATATGCTGGGTGACGGTGGGGACAACCTGTTTTCCGATCTGGCGGACTAAAGATCAGGCAAGTAGCGCGATAAACTGCAGAAGAAAAATCACTATTTCCCGCGCCAGGGGTTGGCAGTTCAGGATTTGCGCCCAGATATCCAGTGAATTTTGGCCACGCGGAATAAAAGGAACTCGTACATGAGCTTTGACTATGATCTGTTCGTCATCGGAGGCGGCTCGGGCGGAGTTCGCGCGGCACGGGTGGCGGCGGGTGAAAACGGCGCCAAGGTGGCTCTGGCGGAAGAGGATCGTTACGGCGGAACCTGCGTGATCCGTGGCTGTGTACCCAAGAAGCTGATGGTTTTCGCCAGCGAGTTCGCGGATACGGTCGGGGACGCGCAGGCTTATGGCTGGGACATGCAGCCGGGTGCGTTCAACTGGAACACTTTCAAAGTTAAGCTGCACGCAGAGCTCGATCGGTTGGAAGGTATCTACCGCAATATCCTGAAGAACAATGGTGTCGAGAGTTTCGACCAGCGCGCCCATGTCGTTGATCCGCATACGGTGGAACTGGCTGATGGTACCCGCAAGACAGCCAAGCATATTCTTGTCGCAACGGGCGGTCGTCCGGTTGTACCCGAGTTCCCCGGATCTGATCTTGCGATCACCTCGAATGAGATTTTCCACCTGGAGGAACTGCCCGAATCCATGCTGATCGTTGGCGGTGGCTATATCGCCTGTGAATTTGCCGGGATCATGAATGGGATGGGGGTCAAAACGACTCAGTTCTATCGCGGGGCGCAGATTCTGCGGGGCTTTGATGATGAGGCGCGCGGGCTGATCAGTGAAGAGATGTGCCAGAACGGCATCGACCTGCATCTGGGCACCAACGTGCTTGAGATGAAAAAGCAGGGCGACAAAATCTGGGTGAAGGCCACAAATGGCTCCGAGCAGCTATTCGACGTTGTGATGTATGCCACGGGTCGCGCGCCGAATGCGGATGATCTGGGGCTTGAGGCCTTGGGCGTCGCGCGCGGTCGCAAGGGTGAGATCATCGTGGATGAGTACAGCCAAACAGGCGTGCCCTCGATATTTGCCATTGGTGATGTAACCGATCGGGTGAACCTGACCCCTGTGGCGATCCGCGAAGGCATGGCTTTTGTCGAGACCGTCTTTAAAGGCAATCCAACGCCCGTTGATCACGAACTGATCCCGACCGCCATCTTTACCCAGCCGGAAATGGGTACTGTGGGCCTCAGCGAGGAAGCGGCTGCGGAACAGGAACCGATTGAGGTTTATGCGACCTCATTCAAGCCCATGCAGAAGGCGTTTGCCGGAGGCACACAGCGCGTGCTGATGAAGCTGATCGTGTCGCAAGAGACGCGGAAAATCCTCGGCTGTCACATCGTTGCGCCAGGCGCGGGTGAGATGATTCAACTTGCCGGAATTGCCGTAAAGATGGGTGCCACCAAAGAAGATTTCGACCGTACGGTTGCAGTTCATCCGGTGATGGCCGAAGAACTGGTGACAATGCGGCAACCTGTGCGCACGGCTTGATTTGCAAGCGCGCGCACACACGTTACAAGGGAACCCGTGATCACACGGTCCAACACAAGGGAAAAGATACATATGGCGGGCAACAGCGGCGGCCCCTGGGGGGGCGGAGGCTCATCCGGAGGCGGAGGAAATCGGGGTAACAACGGGGATGGGCGCAAGCCCCCCGAAGGTGACGGCCCGCAGATCCCCGAGATCGATGAGCTGATGAAAAAGGGCCAGGAACAGCTGCGCGTCCTGATGGGCGGTCGTGGCGGCGGTGGCCGTGGTACAAATGGTTCGGGCGGCGGCGGTGGCCCCGCGTTTACCAAAGGGACGGTTGCGATCGGTCTGTTGGTTGCGGCAGGTCTGTGGGGGCTAGCAAGCTTTTATACAGTCAAACCCGAAGAACAATCTGTCGAACTGTTTCTGGGTGAGTTCTCGGCTGTCGGAAATCCGGGTCTGAACTTTGCGCCTTGGCCTTTTGTGACCGCCGAGGTCATTCCGGTCACCCGCGAACAGAACGAAGACATGGGCGGTGCCCGTGGCAGCGACGATGGTCTGATGCTGACCGGCGACGAGAATGTGGTCGATATCGACTATCAGGTTGTCTGGAACATCAATGACCCGGCGAAATTTCTGTTCAACCTGCGTGATCCGCGCCAGACAATCCGCGCCGTGTCTGAATCGGCGATGCGCGAGATTATTGCGCAGAGCGAACTTGCGCCGATCCTGAACCGGGATCGCGGTATCATTGCTGATCGCCTGCAGGAACTGATCCAAGAGACAATGGATAGCTACGATTCGGGTGTAAACATCGTTCGTGTGAACTTTGACAAGGCTGATCCACCGCAGGACGTGATTGCCGCGTTCCGCGACGTTCAGGCCGCCGCGCAGGAGCGTGACAGGTTGCAGAACGTCGCTGACGCCTATGCCAACCGCGTTCTCGCTGAGGCGCGTGGTGAAGCCGCGCAGGTACTGGAAGAGGCTGAAGCTTATCGTGCCCAGCAGATCAACGGTGCACAGGGTGAAGCCAGCCGCTTTAGCGCGGTTTTGGAGGAATATTCCAAAGCACCTGATGTGACCCGCAAACGTCTGTATCTGGAACGCATGGAGCAAGTGCTGGGTGACGTGGACAAGATCATTCTGGATGAAAACTCGACAGGATCGGGGCAGGGCGTCGTGCCTTATTTGCCGCTCAACGAGTTGCGCCGTAACCCTGCAGGGGAGAGCAACTGATGCGTAAGACAACGTTTATTCTGCCGATCATCTTTCTTGCGATAGTCGGTGTTCTGTCCTCGATCTTCATCGTGGACGAGCGTGAGCGCGCTCTGGTTCTGCAATTTGGTCGCGTTGTTGCGGTTAAGGAAGATCCGGGGCTGGCATTCAAAATCCCGCTGATTCAGGAAGTGGTGCGGTATGACGACCGTATCCTGTCGATTGACGTTCAGCCGCTGGAAGTGACGCCTCTGGACGATCGTCGTCTGGTGGTCGATGCCTTCGCACGCTACCGGATTTCTGATCTGGAACAGTTCCGTCAGGCCGTTGGTGTCGGCGGTATCCCGGTTGCCGAGGATCGTCTGGACCGCATTCTGCGCGCCGAAACCCGCGAGGTACTGGGTTCGGTTTCGTCCCGTGACATCCTGAGTTCGGATCGTGCCGCGCTGATGCTGCGTATCCGCAACAGCGCGATTGCACAGGCACGTGCGCTGGGCGTGAACGTAATCGACGTGCGTCTGAAGGCGACCGATCTGCCGCAGGCCAACCTTGAGGCGACGTTTGACCGGATGAAGGCAGAACGTGAACGTGAAGCGACCGACGAACGCGCCCGCGGTAACGAAGCCGCGCAGCGTGTGCGCGCGCAGGCCGACCGGACCGTGGTTGAACTGGTTTCCGACGCCAACCGTGAGGCCGAGATCATTCGCGGTGAGGCCGATGCCGAACGCAACGCGATCTTCGCCGAAGCCTATGGTGCCGATCCGGAGTTCTTTGAATTCTACCGTTCGCTGACCGCCTATGAGAATGCCCTGCAAGGCAGCAACAGCTCGTTGATCCTGAGCCCGGACTCGGAGTTCTTCAACTACCTTGCTTCTCCGACCGGGCGTCGGGCACCGGCAGCTGCGGCCGCTGAGTGATGGGCATGATCCTTCTGGCCTTCGGGCTGGTACTGATTGTCGAGGGGCTGGCCTATGCGCTGGCCCCTTCGCTTATAGAACGCATGCTTGAGGCGCTGCGCGCGTTGCCGGAACAGGCGCGGCGGCTGGTCGGGCTGCTTTGTGTGGTCAGTGGGCTGGTGCTGCTGTGGGGCGCATATCAGGTCGGTTTTTGATGCGATGGTTTCACGCACCGGTGATTTCCCCGCGATCCCGAGTTGCGGGCCGGGACAAACTGACTACATTGGTTGCAAAGAAGGGCATCCGGGTGATGCCAACAGAGAATTAGTCAACAAGGAGACCCCAAGTGCAGGCTAAGGCGCGCAGTGTGTCCGTCCGACGGGACGATTTTGTTATGAAGATGCGGCTGATGTGGCTGACCTTAGTGGGGGTGCTGCTGGTTTTGGCTCAATCTGTGTCCGCGCAGGCGCGGGGTGACAGCCTGGCACCGCTGGCTGAACAGATTAGCCCTGCGGTGGTCAATATCACCACGTCGACGCTGATCGAAGGCCAGACTGGCCCGCAAGGGATCGTGCCTGAGGGCTCACCATTCGAAGACTTTTTCCGAGAGTTTCAGGATCGCAATGGCGGGGACAATGAAAATCGCCCACGTCGCAGCAATGCGCTGGGCTCGGGCTTCGTGATCTCGGAAGACGGCTATATCGTCACCAACAATCACGTGATTGCCGAAGCCGATGAGATATTGGTCGAGTTTTTTCCCGGTGATGGCCAGCCCGCGAAAGACTTGGTTGCCAAGGTAATCGGCCGGGACGAAAAGACCGACATCGCGCTGCTGAAAGTCGAGGCGGAAGGGCCGCTGAAATACGTGCAGTTCGGTGACAGCGACATTGCCCGCGTGGGCGATTGGGTGATCGCGATGGGCAACCCGCTGGGGCAAGGCTTTTCGGTGTCAGCAGGGATTATCTCGGCCCGGAATCGGGCACTGAGCGGGTCATATGATGACTACATCCAGACCGATGCTGCGATCAACCGGGGCAACTCGGGTGGGCCGCTGTTCAACATGAATGGCGAGGTGATCGGCGTAAATACGGCGATCCTGTCGCCCAATGGCGGCTCGATCGGGATTGGTTTCTCGATGGCTTCGAACGTGGTGATCAAGGTCGTTGATCAACTGCGTGAGTTCGGGGAGACCCGTCGTGGTTGGCTGGGCGTGCGCATTCAGGACGTGACCGAGGATATGGCCGAGGCGATGGGGCTGGACAAACCCGGAGGTGCGTTGATCAGCGATGTACCGGAAGGCCCGGCAAAAGAAGCGGGCCTGCTGGCCGGAGACGTGATCATCAGCTTTGATGGTGTCGAGGTCGAGGATACACGCGGTCTTGTGCGGCAGGTGGGAGAGACCACCGTTGGCAAATCTGTGCGTGTGGTCGTGCACCGTGATGGAGGCACCCAGACCGTGCTGGTGACGCTGGGCCGCCGCGAAGACGCCGAACGTGCCGAGAACGGCGAAGAGCCGGAAGCCGAAACGCCGACTGAGGAAGACAAGGATATTCTTGGCCTGACCATCGCTCCGCTGGGGGATAGCCAGCGCGAGGAATTGGGTCTGGATGCCGATGCCGAAGGATTGTTGGTGACCAATGTTGATGAATCCTCGGAAGCCTTTGAAAAGGGTCTGCGCGCCGGTGATCTTATCACTGAGGCGGGGCAGCAGAAGGTGACTTCGATCACTGATCTGGAGACGCGGATGGATGAGGCGCGTGAAGCAGGACGCAAATCTCTGTTGCTGCTGGTGCGGCGGGGCGGGGAACCCCGGTTCGTAGCGCTGAGCCTAGAATAATAAACTCAGCGAACAGATCCGAAATTAGAAGGTCGGGATATTTTCCCGGCCTTTTTCATACTTCGTTAAGAAAAAAGCCATATGCCGGGGAAGGCATATGGCTCTGTACAGGGAGAGGTCGGTGGACAGATATCGGGGATGATAAAACCGACCTCCTACGGTAACGGGATTAACCTTAGGGCAATCTTAAAGCTGCGTATGTGAAGCGGATCACATCTGTGCCGAAAATTTAGATTAAATCGGATTCGGCCAGTTGCCGCAGCGCGTCAAAGTCGTGGATCTGCAGCCCGCCGCGCGAAGCTTCGACGACATTGTCGCGTTTCCATGTCGAAATGGTCTTTGACACTGCCTCACGCGTCGCACCGACAAATTCGGCCAATTCGCTCTGCGAAAGCGTGATACGTGCCGTTGGGCTGTCCTGTTGTCCTGCCAGGTGCAAAAGCTTGCGCGCCAGTCGGATCGGCATCGGCAGGAATACCTGCTCGTTCAATTGAGCGCCCATATAACGCATGCGAAGACCGGCCAAGCGGATCAGATCCACCGCAAGGTCAGGATGTTCCCGGATCTGCGCCATCATGTCTTTCTGGCGAACGCGCAGGACTTTGGAGGGCTCAGCTGCAGTAACGGTTGCGGTGCGGGGACCGCTGTCGAACAACGCGATCTCCCCGAACACCTCACCTGGGCGCATCATGCTGAGAGAAAGCTTGCGCCCGCTCGACGCAAGAAATGACACTTCGAGCGCACCGGAAAGAATGGCATAGAGCGCATCGCCTTCATCGTCCTGCTCGAACAGGACATCGCCCCGATCCAATGTGACTTCGGTGGCCTGGGCTGCCAGCATGGTGCGCAGCTCTTCAGAGGCTTCGGACAGGAATCCACTGTTGGGAAATGCCATCATTCGGGCGCTGATCTCCGGGGTTGAGTGGTGCGGGTGGTGACCCAACTTTTCACAGCTTCAAGCTTAAGCCAAGAAATTTTGTTAGCTTGTTACGCTTGGGCAAGAACAGTTATTGCTTGTCGGGATCATCCATATAGCTTTGCAGCAGGTTGAACTGCATCATCAGAAACGCCATCAAGGCAATGGGAAAGCCGAAGGTTTCGATCTTGACCCATAGGTCCGTTGACATCGTGCGCCAGACCAATTCATTGGCTGCGGCCAGTACTGCGAAACAGGCACACAGACGCCGGGTGAGGATCATCCAGCCCTCGTGCTGCATGGGTAGCATCTCGTCCAGAACATATGCCAGGTAGGATTTCCCCTGCAAAAGCCCGATCCCGAGGATGGCGGAAAAGAAGCCATAGACCAGCGTTGTTTTCATCTTGAAAAACCGCTCATCATTGAACCACGCGGTGAGGCCGCCGAAGAAAATCACCATGAATGCGGTGAAAATCTGCATACGGCTGAGTTTGCCCGTCAGGTACCAGAGGATGCCCATGGCAGCCAGCATCAGCGGCACGAACAGGATGGTGGCGACGATGAACCCAGAATACTCGGTGCCGCCGATCACGAAATTGTCATCACGCAGGCGCAGGTAGATGAAGAAGAAGGCCAGTGGGGGGCCAAGTTCCAGTACCTGTTTGAGGAATGGGTTGATGTCTTTTTTCTCTGCCATGATTCCAACCTGCTGCTTACCCGCCCATTTCAACTATTACTGCGCCGAGTGCAATCAATGCCATCAACGCAATGCGTCTGGGGCCGACAGTTTCTTTCAGCACCAGCCAGCCGATGAGTGCTGCGAAAACGGTGGAGGTTTCGCGCAGGACCGCCGCCTCTCCGACCTTGTCCAGTCGCGTGGCGAGCATGATGGCACCGAAGGACATCGGCGCAATGATGCCGCCCGCGAACCCGCGAAGCATCAGAGGTCCAAGCGCAGGGCGGTGGATCATTGCGCGGTATCTGAGCGCAGCATAGATAGGCATCGCGGCCCCGTCGATCATGAAGAACCACGCAAGGAAGGTGAACGGGTCAGCCGTAGCGCGGATACCGTAGGCATCATAGGTCGTATAGAGCGCCACGAAGAGGCCCGTGACGACCGCCAGCACCAGCGCGATTTGCAGCGTATCTCGATTAGTCTCAAGGTAGCGCAGGTTATAGGCGGCAAGGCCGAAGATACCCGCAAGAAGCGTCGCGACTCCAAGCCATTGGATGGCCGAGAAGGTTTCACCGAACAAAAGATAGGCTCCGATCACGGTGAAGAGCGGGCCAGTACCGCGCACGACCGGATAGACAACGGTATAGGAGCCTTTGGTGTAGGCCATCGCCTGCAGCACTTTATAGCCGATATGGATCAGCCAGACGACGCCAAAGATCGGCCACATGTAAGGTTCGGGCCATGGCACGATGAAGAAGGCGAATGGCATCGCCATAAGGCAGTAGCAGGCATCGATCGCCCCGCGCGACATCCACGGGTCGTGGCGACCTTTTTGCAGTGCACCGAAAACCGCATGCAGGAAGGCCGCCATCAGCGCGAGCGCGAGGGCGAGTTGGTGGCCTGCTTCGGTGCCTTCGAGGGAGATCAGCCAGTCGCTCAAATCGGGGCTTTCGCTTGGGCGGAGAGAGTGGGGGGCTGTCTGCCCCCCACGCCCCCCGAAGGTATTTTCGGCCAGATGAAGGGGCGGATCAGCTTTGCAACCCGGTGAGGGCGGCGGCGAATTCTTCGGGGTCGAACGGAGCGAGGTCGTCGATTTGTTCGCCGACACCGATGGCGTGGATCGGCAGGCCGAACTTGTCGGCGAGGGCGACCAGTACGCCGCCTTTGGCTGTGCCGTCCAGTTTGGTCATTACGAGGCCCGAGACATCTGCCAGATTGCGGAAGGTTTCCACCTGGCTAAGGGCGTTCTGGCCGGTGGTGGCGTCCAGTACCAGCAGGGTGTTGTGCGGGGCGGTGTCGTCGACCTTGCGGATGACGCGGACGATCTTGGCCAGTTCCTCCATCAGGTCGGCGCGGTTCTGAAGGCGGCCCGCTGTGTCGATCATCAGAAGGTCAGCGCCTTCGTTCTGCGCTTTTGTCAGGGCATCGAAGGCCAGCGAAGCGGGGTCTGAGCCTTCGGGCGCGGTCAGCACCGGGACGCCTGCGCGGTCTCCCCAGACCTGCAACTGCTCGACGGCGGCTGCGCGGAAGGTATCTCCGGCGGCGATGACGACCTTTTTGCCCGCGGCTTTGAACTGGCTGGCGAGCTTGCCGATGGTCGTGGTTTTGCCTGAGCCGTTCACGCCCACGACCAGCACCACTTGTGGGCGCTTGGGGTAGATTGGCATGGGTTTGGCCACGGGGTCCATTACGCGGGCGACTTCCTGCGCCAGAAGCTGCTTGATTTCCTGGGTCGAGAGTTTGCGACCAAAGCGCCCCTCGGCCATGTTGGACGTAACGCGCAGGGCGGTGTCGACGCCCATGTCCGAGGCGATCAGAAGCTCTTCGAGCTGTTCCAGCATGTCGTCGTCCAGCGTGCGGCGGACAACGGTCTTGGATTCATTTCGGCCGAACAGGCGACCCATCAAACCCTTGGATTCTGGAACCTCTGGGGGTGGAGGGGCCGGTGTAGGATCAGTTGGGATCGGAGCAGGGGGCTCGACCGGTTGCGGCGCGGGCGTGGGTTCTGGAACTTCGGGAACCGGTTGCGGTTCGGGTTCTGGTTCGGGGATCACCGGATCAGGATTTGGGGTTTCCTCGCCGCCATCCTCGACAATCGCATCCAGCCCCTCTTCGAGGCGCGATGAGGATTTGAACAGCTTGTCCTTGAGCTTTGAGAAAAACGCCATTTTTGGTCTCCGCAGGTGTTCCCCTCACCTAATGCGGATTGGCGGCAGTTGCAAAGGGTCAGGTAAAGGCGATCAGAAACCCGGCTTGGGCAGCCCAGTAAAGCGGCCAGACCAGATAGGGCGTAAGCTTCAGGGTCGGGTGATTGGCAGGTAGCAGGAACTTTTCAGTCGCAAGCGCCAGGTCCGAGGCGATGAAGGCCATTGCGGCGGGAAGGGCCCAGCGTAAGGCTCCAGTTTCGGGAAGGGCAAGAACGGTGATGCCCATGCCCAGGATGATTGGAATATAAGCGAGGACGGGGATCTTGAGGTCTCCGGCGCGGGGGGTGAGCAGCGTGGCCATAACGATGCCCAGGATGATCAGGAACCAGATGATCGCGGGGTGGTCGAAGATCTGTTCAGGGTTGCTGCTGGGGCTCGTCAAAAATAAGGCGATATAGGCCAAATGCCCCGCAGCAAATGCACCGATGCCTGCCATGAATGTGCTGTCGGTTTCGCGTGACAAAAGGGCATCGCCTATCGCGCAGAAGGTAAGGGCGAGGATCAGGAGCCATGGCGCGCTTGCCAGTATGGCGACGCCTGCCAGCAGCACGACCGATGCTGTTTTCAGCATGCTACGCAGGGTGCCGGCCGGGCGCGCGGTAAGTGGCAGGTAGGTCAGCGCGCAGGCCGCCGCAATCCAGAAAAGAAGTGTCGTCATGGTGCGTCCCCGATGTTTTTGAGTCAATCATCGCCATGATCTCGGCGGTGCATCAAGGCGTGACGTGGAGTTATCTTGCCGATCGCCACGATGTGGAAAGGTTGAATGGCACTTGTGGGTTGCTTCTGACACAGTGTGACCATGATCCGAACTTGCATGATTCTGCTGACCCTTTTCGCTCAGCCCGTTGCGGCACAGTCGCCTCTGACAGGGCCTGAATTCGATGCGTATACGCGTGGGAAGACTTTGTATTACGGGTTCGATGGGCAGGCCTACGGAGTCGAACGGTATCTGCCAGACCGCCGAGTCATCTGGTCATTTCTGGATGGCAATTGCATGAACGGAGTTTGGTACGAGCAGGAAGATCAGATCTGTTTCATCTATGAGGATCAACTGGCGCCGCAATGCTGGGTTTTCTGGCAATCCGGGGGCGGTTTGATCGCACAATTCGAGGGCGATCCGACAGCGACCGAGTTGTACGAGGCCGAGGATATTGGCGAAGAGATGTTGTGCTACGGACCGGATGTCGGGGTCTGAAATGGTCGCAGGTCTTCATAGTCCAGCATGACGTGATGTTGAAACGCGGGCCTTTCGGTTAGCCGTTCATAGTATCGACGCAAATGCGGTAACGGTGCGCGGACGATGTCAATATCGTAGTAGCGGTAAAGGACGTGGCCGAGCTGTATATCCGCCAGTGTAAATTGCTCACCCCCAAGGAACGTGTTTTGGTCCAGCTCCTTGTCTGCGATTGCCAGTTTGATTTCCAAATCGCTGACGGCCCGATGGATCGCTGTTTGGTCCTGCTGTTCAACGGGTGTTCGCACAATTTGCCAGAACACCGGAACGGTAAACGCCATCGCCACGTTGAGTTTCGCCCATTCGGCCCATTTGTCGATCGTGGCGCGCCGGGCAGGATCTGAAGGCCAGAATGCCTGTTCGCCATATTGGGTGGCCAGATATCGCAGGATGGCGCCGGTTTCCCAAAGCGGTGGGTTGTCGCCATCTTGCAGGACGGGGATGGTTTTGTTTGGGTTCAGTGCCCGAAACGCTGCAGTGTCCAGCCCGCCGAAGCGATGGCCAAGATCGTGACGCTGGTATTCTAGGCCAAGCTCACCCACGCACCACATTAGGGCCTGAACGTTCGAGGATGTTTTACGGCCCCAGATCGTCAACATCGGTCAGAACAACGATCCCTGATCAGGAGGTGCCTGTTTGGATTTCTTGGGTGGCGCCTTGCCCGCAGCCCCGGTCCTGAGGCGACCGTCAGCGAATTCGATCTCAAGAACAGCGTGACCGGAGGCTTGAGCTTTGGTTGTGATGACCTCTCCTTCGGCGCGCACGACGGCGTAGCCACGCCCGAGCGTCGCCTTGTAGCTCAGCGTTTCACGTAGGCGGTCGGTGGCGTCCATCTGCTGGCGCAGGCGGTCCAATCGCGTGGATTGCCCGGTGTTCAGGCGTTCGGATAGGCGATTCAGAGCGTCGCGCCGTGTTTCCAGCTCGCGCTGGATCGGGCGCAGTGACAGGCGTGAGGACAGGTTGCGCCAGCGATCGCGGCGGGTTTCGACAAAGCTGCGCAGGGTCGAGGGGCGCAGACGCGCCGCACTGTCCAGCAGTTTGACGCGGCGGTTCTGAACACCCCGGATCAGCGCGTTGGGCAGGCGTTCCGAGATTTGGTCGAGCCTTTGGCGCGGGCTTTCCAGCAGTGTATCGGGGCGGGGCAGGGCTCGGGACAGGACGCGCAGACGCTGGCTGCGGCGTTGCACGGCATCCGTGGAGGCGCGCGACAGGCGGGCCCCTTGTTCGTTGGTCCAAGCCAGCAGTTCCATGCGGACCGGTACGGCAAGTTCGGCAGCGGCGGTTGGCGTAGGCGCGCGGCGGTCCGAGACATAGTCGATCAGGGTGGTGTCCGTCTCGTGCCCGACGGCCGAGATCAGCGGGATTTCTGAGGCTGCAGTCGCGCGCGCGACGCTTTCTTCGTTGAAGCCCCAGAGGTCTTCTATGGACCCACCGCCGCGCGCGACGATAATCAGGTCGGGTCGCGGGAGGGCCCCGCCCGGTGTGAGTTGATTGAAGCCTTCGATGGCGCGGGTCACTTCGGGGGCACAGTTTGCCCCCTGAACCGCGACGGGCCAGATCAGTACTTTGCGCGGGAACCGATCACGCAGCCGATGCAAGATGTCTCGGATCACCGCACCGGAGGGCGAAGTGACAACGCCGATGATCTGCGGCAAGTAGGGCAGGGGTTTCTTGCGTTCAGCCGCAAACAAGCCTTCGGATTCGAGCTGCTTTTTGCGCTTTTCCAGCAATGCCATCAGCGCGCCTTGCCCGGCGACGGCGACTTCATCGACATTCAGGTTGTATTTCGACTGGGCTCCAAAAGCTGTCAGGCGCCCGGTGACGACAACCTCGAGGCCTTCTTCGGGAACAACTGAAAGACCAGAAATCTGCCCTTTCCAAGTTGTGCAGGCCAGCACGTTCCGGTCGTCCTTTATGTCGTAATACAGATGACCCGAACGGGCCTTGAACACGCGGCCCACTTCTCCACGCACACGGATTCGGCCAAAGGTGCCCTCGAGCGTGCGCTTCACCTCGCCTGAGATGTCCGAGACAGTGTATTCGGGGGTGTTCTGACCCGGAATCGGGTCATCTAGCAGGTCGGACATTTCAGCGCCTTGTGTCAAATCTCTGCGCAGCTTAGAACGCCGCGCAGGCAAGGCCAAGCAGATCGGAGCGTTTCATGAATATCCTCATTCTCGGCAGCGGTGGACGCGAGCACAGTCTGGCTTGGGCGGTGATGCAAAACCCCAAATGTGATCGCCTGATTGTGGCGCCGGGGAATGCCGGGATCGCCCAGATCGCAGAGTGCGCGGCGGTGGACATTGAGAATGGCGGTGCTGTGGTCAACTTTGCCGAGGAAAACGCGATTGATTTCGTGATCGTTGGCCCCGAAGCGCCTTTGGCCGCAGGGGTCGCTGACCGGCTGCGCGAAGCGGGTGTGCTGGTTTTCGGGCCCTCGGCAGAAGCGGCGCGCTTGGAGGCCTCAAAAAGTTTCACCAAGGAAATCTGTGACGCATCCGGCGCGCCGACGGCGGCTTATGCCCGGTTCGCCGAGGCTGAGCCCGCCAAGGAATACATCCGTGCGCAGGAGGCCCCGATTGTGGTCAAGGCCGATGGGCTGGCTGCCGGGAAGGGCGTGATCGTTGCGATGGACGAGCAAACCGCCCTGGACGCGATTGACGACATGTTCGGCGGAGCCTTTGGTGGCGCGGGGGCCGAAGTGGTGATCGAGGAGTTCATGGAGGGCGAGGAGGCGTCTCTGTTCGTGCTCTGTGACGGAGAGGATATCCTGTCGATCGGCACAGCGCAGGATCACAAGCGCGTCGGCGAGGGCGATACCGGGCTGAACACAGGGGGTATGGGCGCCTATTCTCCGGCCCCGGTGCTGAGCGCCGAGATCGAGGCCCTTGCGATGGATCAGATCGTGCGCCCGACGGTCGCCGAGATGAAGCGGCGCGGGACACCGTTTCAGGGTGTGCTCTACGCCGGTTTGATGATCAAGGATGGTCAGCCCAGGTTGGTGGAGTACAACGTGCGGTTCGGAGATCCCGAATGTCAGGTACTGATGATGCGCCTTGGCGCTCAGGCCTTGGACCTGATGCACGCGGCGGCCGAGGGTCGCTTGGCTGAGACGCGGGTGAACTGGGCCGACGATCACGCCATCACGGTCGTGATGGCGGCAAAGGGGTATCCTGGTTCTTATGAAAAAGGCACTGTGATCAACGGCCTGGGCGATCTGGCCGAGGATAGTAGCAACATGGTATTCCACGCGGGGACAAAAGCGGCTGAAGGCAAGGTTCAGGCCGCGGGTGGCCGCGTTCTGAATGTGACTGCGCGTGGGGAAACGCTGAAAGACGCACGCGACCGGGCGTATGGCATGGTTGAAGGTGTTGATTGGCCTGAAGGGTTCTTCCGTCGCGACATCGGCTGGCGCGCGCTTTAACTCAGTAGTCGGGCTGCGCCCGGCTTGATGATTTCGGGGCGAGGGGTCAGCCCCTCGCGCTCCCCGAGGTATTTATGGCCAGATGAAGATCGGATCAGCACTTTAGTGCGTTGGCCAGATCTTTGAGACTGTTGAGTGGTCCGAGGTCTTTTTGTCGCCAGCCTTTGCTGTACGAGACGCCTATGATCCGCGACCAGTCGGCGCTGGCGAGGATCAGCTCAGGGTGCGTTTCGCATTGGCGCAGACCGCCTGATATAAAATCTTCTCCGATCCTGTGATTGGTAAGGCCAGGGATTGTCGCGATTTCAATGAGTTCACCGTCTTTGTAACGCCAGATGCGCAGAGTTTTCGCAAGGTGTGGGCGGTCGACATAGGCGATCTCGACATGTCCATCGCCGTCCAGATCGGCGGCACCGATGGGGGCGAGCCAGCGGTTGCGCGTGCCGATATGGGGGGTGGCGGCGATTTTTTGACCATTTATGTCATAGATCGCCAGTTGAGCACCCGTATGCTGCTGGGTCTCTACAACGATGATTTCAGGCAACCCGTCCTGATCGATATCGGCCAGGCGTGGGGCAAGATCTTCGAATACGCGGTCTTCAGGCAGACGTATTGTAACGGTCGAGCGTTTGGAGCTATCGGCTTTTCGCTGTGCCGCCGAGGAAATACTTGTTCCGACGTCGATTTCCAAAGCACCGTATTCGACGGCGTCGCCAAGCACCCCATGGGCGTAGCGTGATGTTGGTTCCGTGAAGCCAGCAGATACTTTGGTTTCGCCGCTGGCTGCGGGCATATTCCCCGTTAGCCAAATGCAAACCATCAGAACAGCGCCGCGCGCCCGACGGAGCCAAAGGCGGTTGGGCTGACGCGGCGCATCAGAGTGCATCAGATCTGCTTTTCGGGCATCTGCACAACCAGACCATCCAGCGCGTCGGTGACCTTGATCTGACAGGTCAGGCGCGAGCGGGTCGGGTCGGGTTCATAGGCGAAGTCCAGCATGTCCTCTTCCATGTCGTCCTTGGCGGGGATTCTCTCGACCCAGTCAGGATGAATATAGACGTGGCAGGTCGAGCAGGCGCAGGCGCCGCCGCAATCGGCCTCGATGCCGGGGATGTTGTTGTCGCGGGCCCCTTCCATGACCGTCAGCCCGTTGGCGACGTCGACTGTATGTTCGGTACCGCTGTGCTCGACATAGGTGATCTTTGCCATTGCTTGCGTCTTCCTTTTGCGATGTTCGAGAGCTTTCTTAGTGAAGGGAATTAGGTGATTCCAGTGGCAATTGCGACTCTGGATGCCGTGTTTGGAGTTTTGCGGCTTTGGTAAGGCTAAGTTTGCGTGCCTGGCGACGCGATTGTAGGGAAACACTGAGAAAACGAATTTGCCTGATGAGTGCTACCAGCGCCCGGACGCGCCCCCGCCACCAGATCGACCGCCGCCGAAACCGCCCCCGCCAGAGCTTTGGGAAACCTGAGGGATATAGTAGTTGGTTTCTTCAGCGTAATCGCATTTTAGGCATTCGATCCGGCGAATACCCGAACCGGCCTTCGTTGTACTTGCGGAGAGCGTGATGCGTCGCCTCTGGCGCAGACTGCGGTTCCCACATTTTGGGCAGGTTCGAAGTCGTACCAGACTATCACTTATGAAATTGCGGCCTTTGAGCATCATAATCATCATGGCAAAGAGGCCAAATATCCAGAGACCTAGATCATCATTTGTTTTCTTGGCGGGCGCGGCCTCGCCAGTGCGAAAAGGCTGTATGATCTGATCTATGATAGCCGTAGTGCCGGCCTTGATCCCGATTGCATAATTGTTTGCTTTGAAGGCCGGGAGGAATTGCGTGTCAACAATGCGTTCCGCGGCGTGATCCCAGTCGCGCCCATAGGCGGCGCCAAGCTCGATTCGCATAGCCCGGTCATCCCGTAAGACCATCACAAGCACACCATCGTTTCGAGAAGCGTCGCCGATCCCCCAGTGGTCAAAAAGCCCGGTGGCAAACTGTTCGAGCGTCAGACCGTCGGCATAGTCGCCTTGAGTGCGCAGTGTCAGGATGGTCATTTCGACCCCTGTCTCGCGTTTGAGCTCATCTAGTTGCTCAGCAAGTGCCTCCTCGTCCAACGGGCTGAGCAAATTGGCAAAGTCGTTGACGGTCGTGCTTTGATAGTCGGGATAAGTTTGCCCAAATGCAGTATTGGCCCAAATCATTAATAAGACGAAAACAATTCTCATGGCTGCCCGCGTGTTTTTCGGAAGCGTATCACCGAGCGACACAATAGCAACCGGGATATGGCCCGACCCTGGAAGGTTGTGTGTCAAATGCCGATGATGGTTTTCGGTAACGATTACCGCCTGAACAATACCCCCTGCGACTGCCGGTCCCGATGATCCCCGCGCAGTTCTGCATGTAAGGCTCGGCCTGCCTGCACGCTGGGTCGGGCGCTCATCATGTCCAGCCAGCGGGTGAAATGCGGTTTGTCCTCAAGCACCTGTTGCTGGCCTTCCCATAGGCTGGCCCAGCCCCAGATCGACATGTCGGCGATGGAGTAGAAATCGCCGGCGACGTATTCGTTTTCGGCCAGCCTGCAGTCGAGTACGCCGTAGAGACGCCCGACCTCACTGCGATAGCGGTCTTTCGGATAGGAATGGTCTTGTGGCGGGTCTAGATGTGGAGCGTATTTAAGGAAGTGATGCGCTTGGCCGGCCATCGGGCCTACGCCGCCCATTTGCCACATCAGCCATTCCTCGACTGCGATCCTGTCACGTTCGGTATTGCCGTAGAATCGCCCGGTCTTGCGGGCGAGGTACATCAGGATCGCGCCGCTTTCGAACACCGAAACAGGCGCGCCGTCAGGGCCATCCGGGTCGACGATGGCGGGCATACGGTTGTTAGGCGAGATCTTTAGAAATTCGGGATCGAACTGGTCGCCCTTGCCGATGTTGATTAAGTGGGTTTTGTAGGGCAGCTCCATCTCTTCCAGAGCGATGGACACTTTCCAGCCGTTGGGCGTGGGCCAGAAATAGAGATCAATCATGGGGCCTCCTTGAGTTTGGGCGATCATGAAGCTTTCTGCACAAACGGCAAGAGCGCGCCCGGCCGTGTTACGAAAGCGTGACCGGTGATCAGTCGGGCTTGACGTGTTCCGGGGCGGGGCGTAAACGCATCTTCATTCATGTGGCGATTTGTTACCGGATTGCGGGCCACGTTAAACAACACCGCTAAAAGGTCAGGATGAAAGACCCCTTTCGCTTGGCCGCGTCTGGGGTTTTTTGTTTGCCTCCAATGCGGGGCTGAAAGGAATGAGATGAGCGAGAGCTGGAACAAACGCACCCAAGCCGTCCATGGCGGCATCCGTCGCAGTCAGTACAATGAGGTTTCTGAGTCGATCTTTCTGACGCAGGGGTTTGTCTACGATACCGCCGAGCAGGCCGAGGCCCGGTTTATCGAAAGCGGCCCGGATGAGTTCATCTATGCCCGCTACGGCAACCCCACCGTGTCGATGTTCGAGCAGCGTATCGCAGCTTTGGAAGGCGGCGAGGATGCGTTTGCCACCGCTTCAGGTATGGCCGCTGTGAACGGTGCGCTGACTTCGATGCTGCAGGCGGGCGACCATGTGGTTTCAGCCAAGGCGCTTTTTGGGTCCTGTTTGTATATCCTCGAAAACATCCTGACGCGTTATGGCGTTGAGGTGACCTTTGTAGACGGCACCGATCTGGACGCGTGGGAGGCCGCGATCCGGCCTGACACCAAGGCAGTGTTTTTTGAATCCATGTCGAACCCGACGCTTGAAGTGATCGACATCACGTCCGTGTCGAGGCTGGCCCATGCGGTGGGTGCGGTTGTAATCGTGGACAACGTGTTCTCGACACCCGTGTTCTCGCGCGCGATCGAACAGGGAGCCGACGTGGTGGTCTATTCGGCGACCAAGCATATCGACGGGCAGGGCCGGGCGCTGGGCGGCGTGATCATCGGCACCAAGGAATTCATCCGTGGCACGGTCGAGCCTTACATGAAGCACACCGGCGGTGCGCTTAGCCCGTTCAGCGCTTGGATCATGGTCAAAGGTCTTGAAACCATGGCCCTGCGCGTAAACGCCCAAGCCGACAGCGCGCAGAAGATTGCAGAAGCTTTAGAAGGGCATTCTGCACTGGAGCGGACACTGTATCCCGGGCTGAGAACCCATGCGCAAAACGCGTTGGTGCAAGAGCAGCTGGGCGGCAAGGGCGGCACGGTTCTATCGCTGGACATCAAGGGCGGCAAAGCGGCGGCGTTTGCTTTCCTGAATGCGCTGACGATCCCTGTGATCTCGAATAATTTAGGCGATGCCAAGTCGATCGCAACGCACCCGGCCACCACAACGCACCAGCGTCTGAGCGACGAACAACGCGATGAGTTGGGTATCACGCCGGGCCTGATCCGACTTTCGGTTGGGCTTGAGGATGCCGGTGATTTGCTTGCGGATATCCAGCGCGCGCTAGACGTATCTCAGGGCTAGTGATGCGCCGGGAATGCATCATCAGGCGGATGTGATCCGCCTGATCCGGCGCATTTGGTTGTAAAATGACGATTTCTTGCCTCGAATTTCGATCCGGACTGCTATTCCGCGCGTATCGTTCAGGACTGGTAATTAAACCTCGGTGGTATATAACCGTCGGCCTAGCAAGGGATCCGTGCCAATGAACATTCATCCGCGCGACATCAACGAGACACCCGATCACGATCAGGCCGCAGCAGCGCTCAAGGTGCTGCGCGAATGGGCGAAATCAGCCTCGGCGGCCGAGATCAGTCAACTTGACCCGGCAATTGCGCAGCTTGTCCCGGGGCTGTTGCCGTCAAACTATCCGGCCCTGTCGCGCGAATATCCCCACGAGTTCGAGGCGGATGCAGCCTATAAGGCCACATTGCCGGATCTGCAAAACGGTCCGTCCAGCCTGATCCGGGGTTCGAAGCAGCAGATCCAGCATGTCGGCATCTCGAATTTCCGCCTGCCGATCCGGTTCCATCGCAAAAGTGGTGCCGAGCTGACACTTGAGACCTCGGTCACCGGGTCTGTCAGCCTTGAGGCCGAGAAGAAGGGCATCAACATGTCTCGGATCATGCGGTCCTTCTACAAGCACGCCGAGCGCACCTTTAGTTTTGAGGTGATGGAGGCAGCGCTGAACGACTATCTGACTGATCTGGATAGTTTGGATGCGCGCATACAGATGCGGTTTTCCTATCCCGATCGGATTGAGAGCCTGCGTTCGGGCTTGTCCGGATACCAGTATTACGACATCGCGCTGGAACTGGTTGATCAAGGCGGAGAACGTCTGAAGATTATGCATCTGGACTATGTCTATTCGTCCACATGCCCCTGTTCATTGGAACTGAGCGAACACGCGCGCGCAACCCGCGGGCAGCTGGCGACGCCGCATTCCCAGCGCTCGGTGGCGCGGATTTCGGTGGTTATCGATTGCAACGCCGATTGTCTGTGGTTCGAAGATCTGATCGCGCTGTGCCGCCGCGCGGTGCCGACCGAAACTCAGGTGATGGTCAAGCGCGAAGATGAACAGGCCTTTGCCGAACTGAACGCGGCCAATCCCATATTCGTGGAAGATGCCGCGCGTCTGTTCTGCGCCGAGCTGCAGGCCGATCATCATGTCGGCGATTTCCGTGTGATCGCCAGCCATCAGGAAAGCCTGCACAGCCATGATGCGGTCTCGATTCTAACCGAAGGTCCAACCTTCGAATCCGCGAGCCTGGACCCGCGTTTGTTCACGACGCTGTTTCATGTGGGCTGATTGACCCCGCGGAAGCTGCTGGAAAAACAGTCAAAAATCCTGCATGGGCGCTTTTTTGCCGCAATGCAGCATGAAATGCTGCATTTGCACCCTGAATTGCGCTAGATTGTCCCCGAGTGCAGCTGCTGCGCATCCGTAAAAACCGGGTCGCGCAGCCCGAAAGGAAACCGGGACGTGCAACGCCTTGGACCGCCAACCTGCAAATCCGCCCGGACGATTGGGGCGGGCGGGGTCCTTTACTCATCTACCCGCTGCCTCGGTTTTATCAGGAGAGACATGCAATGAATCCGATTACTCAACCGCTTGAGTTTCAGGCAGCAGCCATCCGGATGGCCGGTTACGCAATGGCCAGTCAGATTGAGATCATGCAGATCATGACCCGCGCGGCGTTTGATCTGCCGATGACACCTCTGCACGGATTGAAGACAGCCGAGGCACCCGCACCGGTTGCCCGCAAAGCGGCGACCCCAGCAACGCGAAAGCCAGCAAGACCGGCTGCAAAAGCCAAGGTTGCAGCAAAGCCTAAAGCCGCGCCGAAACCCAAAGCAGCACCAAAGCCGAAGGCGGCGGCTAAGCCTGTGGCGGCACTAGCGCCGAAAACGGCGGCTCCTAAGGTTGCGACCGCTGCACCCAAGGCGGCCCCGGCCGCCAAAACGGCTGTGAAAGCAGCACCGGCGAAGGCCAACGTATCTGCGAAACCCACCTCGAAAGCGGCCAAGCCAGTATCAACGGCGGCCAAGCCGGTTGCGGAGTTCAAATCTTCAGCACAAGCCAAGGCGCAACCGGCAGCCGCAGCGCCGAAAGCATCAGCAAACACGGCAAAAGCGGCGCCCAAGGCACCTGCGGTAGCTAAGCCCGCCCCGGCAAAAGCTGCGCCTCAGGCCAAAGCGGCTCCGAAACCTGCCGCTGCAAAACCTGCGACGAAGAAACCCGCAGCTGCGTCGGCTGAGCAGGCCAAACCGGCACCGCGTCGTGCACGCGCCCCGTCGAAGCCACCCGCGATGCCGGGCGTTGAGATAAAATCCGACAGTTAACACGGATCATCTGCTTGACACCGTCGGGCTGGCGCGCCAACGCTGCCCGTCATGATGGATCTTCGCCCGGTCGGATATGTGATTGGCCTGCTGGTCGCCATTCTAGGGGCGACCATGCTGCTGCCCATGCTTGTCGACATGATCGAGGGGCGGGGCGAGTGGCATGTTTTCTTTGAAAGCGCGGTCATAACACTGCTGACCGGCAGTGTTCTTGCGATGAGTTGTTCCAACGGGGTGGGCGAAGGTCTGACCATCCGTCAGACCTTTTTGCTGACCTCGGGTGTCTGGGTGGCGTTGCCGGTTTTTGGCGCAATTCCGTTTCTGTTCGGCGAAACTGAACTGCGTTTCGTCGATGCCTATTTCGAGGCGATGTCGGGGCTGACCACCACAGGTTCAACCGTGATTTCGGGGCTAGACGAACTGCCACAGGGCTTGTTGCTCTGGCGGGGCGTTTTGCAATGGTTGGGGGGCATCGGAATCATTGTCGTGGCGATGGTGTTCCTACCCGAGCTGCGCGTTGGTGGGATGCAGATTTTCCGCTCGGAAGGGTTTGAAACCATGGGGAAAATTCTGCCCCGCGCGCAAGAGATCGCCGGGCAGATTTCCTTGATCTACGTATTTCTGACGGTGGTCTGCGCATTGGTCTATGCCGGTTTCGGCATGAGCTTTTTTGACGCCGTCGTACATGCCATGACCACAATCGCGACGGGCGGGTTTTCAAACTATGACAGTTCTTTCGCCCGGTTTTCGGGACCTCTGGAATATGCCGCTGCCATCTTCATGATCCTCGCGGCGCTGCCATTTGTGCGGTATGTGCAATTGGCCAATGGTCACACAAGCTCGTTGTGGAAAGACAGCCAGATTCGGGCGTTTCTGGCAACCATCGTGGTTCTGGTTGTGATTATGTCGATCTTCCTGACTTCGGTCTTTCCGCACCATTGGGAGCAGGCGTTCCGCGAGTCGCTGTTCAACATCACATCGATCATTTCGGGCACAGGGTACGCGAGTGTCGACTATATGGGCTGGGGCAGTTTTCCGGTCATGTTGTTCTTCCTGATCGGATTGATTGGCGGTTGCGCGGGGTCCACCGCGTGTTCGATCAAGGTGTTCCGCTATCAATTGCTGTTTGCGTCGATTAAAACCCAGCTCAGCCGAATTCGTTCGCCGCATGGTGTGTTCGTGCCGCGCTATGATGGACGACCGATCAGTCGCGACGTGCTGACCTCGGTCATGAGTTTCTTCATGTTCTTTGCACTATCGATGGGGGTTCTGTCGTGGGCGCTGGCCCTGACTGGGTTGGACTTTATCACCTCGGTATCGGGGGCCGCGACGGCACTGGCTAATGTTGGGCCGGGACTGGGGGAACAGATCGGGCCAGCAGGCAACTTTGCGGGGCTGAATGACGGTGCCAAGTGGCTGCTGACGATCGGGATGCTGGTCGGACGCCTTGAACTGCTAGCTGTCTACGCAATCTTTACCGTTCAATTCTGGAGAGGCTAATGAAACGACCCCTTGGGGCGCAGATCTCGCACATGCTTAAGGATCGTGGCGTTGACGTGATCTTTGGCATACCGGGCGTGCATAATCAGGAAATGTATCGCGGTATCGAAGAGGCCGGGATCACGCATGTTCTGGCCCGGCACGAGCAGGGGGCCGGTTTCATGGCCGATGGATATGCCCGCGCGTCTGGCAAGCCGGGGGTGGCCTATGTGATCACCGGACCGGGCCTGTGCAACATCATGACGCCGATGGGGCAGGCTTATTCGGATTCGGTGCCGATGCTGGTGTTGTCTTCTTGCCTCGAAGAGACACAAGCACTGCGTGGCCAATTGCATCAGATGAAGGATCAACGCGCTGCGGCCGAGACAGTTACAGACTGGTCCTGTCAGGCGAACGATGCCAAGGCTGCCTATGGTCTGATCGAGCGCGCCTTCGAAGAGTTTGAGCTGTCGCGCCCGCGACCGAAACACATTCAGGTACCCATCGCGAAATTGGAGGCCGAGGCAGCGCCTGCACCTTTTCCAAACCAAACTGCCTTGCGCAACCAGACTGTTCCACCGGATGTGGCACCGGTTCTGTCGCTGCTGAATATCGCGCAGCGGCCTTTGTTCATATTAGGCGGCGGGTGCCGGTCTAACCTTTGGCGACAGATCCTGACCCAGTTGGGGGCGGCGTGCTTCACGACGTATGCCGGTCGCGGGCTGGCCGGGTCCGATTATCCGCTGGATTTCGGATCGATGCTGCCACGACCGGGCAGCGCCAAAGTAATTGCCTCGGCTGATCTTGTCGTTGTTGTCGGTGCTGAACTGGGCGAGGTTGATCTGTGGCGCCATGATCTGGGCCACAACGCAACTATGGTGCGTGTTGATCTGGACCCGCAAGTGCTGTCAGACCACCATCGTGCAGCTGTCAAACTGCAGGCAGATGGTGAGAGTTTTGCGCATGCGCTCTGGGCAGTGTCCGATCAGGTAAAACCAGCCGCTGGTTGGTCTGCGGACGAGGTGCGCGAGGCGCGCGCGCGCTGGCGGGCCGAGGTAGATGCCGAGCGCCCGGGCATTGTCCCTGTGGTCGATGCACTCAGGGCGGCCATGCCCTTGGATACGATGATTTATTCGGACATGACCCAATTCGCGTATGTCGCGAAAGAAGTCTGGGACATGGGCTTTCCTTATCATTGGCACCACCCGACTGGATTTGGCACGCTGGGTTACGCCCTGCCAGCCGGGATCGGTGGTGCAGTAGCACGGCGGGGCAAACCCACAGCGGTCATCGCGGGTGACTATGGTTTTCACTACACAATGCAAGAGCTTGGGGTTGCTGTCGAACTCGGCCTGCCGCTACCCATCATTCTGTGGGACAATGGTAAACTCAAAGAGATTGAAGAGAGCATGGTGCGCGGACAGATCGCGCCCAATGCGGTGATCGCGCGAAACCCGGATTTCTGCAAACTGGCCGAGGCGTTCGGGGCGCTGTCAGCTGCACCGAAGACGCTGGATGAGATGCAGGCCGCAGTGCGCGCCGCCTTTCAGGCCGAGGTTCCCACATTGATACGGGTCACACCGGATATCCTGTAAACCTATGAAAAAAGGCGTGCACCTTCGTGCAGCGCCTTTTCCCTGAACCTGATTGTTCAGTCCCAGCAGTGCACCAGAACGGTCATTCCGTTGGCTCTGCGGCTCAGTTCGTTGGGTGAAATCTGGGCTGAGCCTTGCGCGGGCTGACCTGAGATGCCCGCCTTGGTTAGAACTTCGGTCAGACGTGCCACATTCGCCGCAAGGCTGACCGAGTCGGGCAGGGTACGCCCATCGGAAGGGGCAGGTAGCAACATGCCAACAACGCTGCCGCTATCGTCAAAAACAGGTCCTCCCGCGTCGCCGGGCTGGGCGGACAGTGCAAGGCGTTTGACGCCATCTTCTCCATTCAGGCCGCGGATATCAGCGATTTCGCCAAAGGTCAGAGTAGGGGCACCCAACGCGCCTTCGTAAGAAAAGCCCGAAACAGCCACCTGAGACTGAATACGCGGAACGCCCGCGCGGAACTCGGCGACACTGATCGGGGCTAGGGTCTTGCTAGGACGCAGCACAGCGACACCAAGGTCGGCATCCTGCCAAGCCAGCTGAACCTCTTGGTCACCGTCCAGCGTGATGCGGGTGCAGCTTTCAGCGGCCTCGGTGACCGTCAGAACCGTACCATCAGTGTCGGCGAAGAAGCCCGATCGCGATAGCCGCGGTTTGCGGATTTGCAGTCCTGACATCAAATCGATGCGCTGGTCAGCATCCGCTCCGGCACCGGCATCCAGTACGGCATCGGTCGTGGCAAAGCTTGCGCGCATCGCGGCCAAAACTCGAGCGCGGCGAGCCTCATCCCCGGCAGGCCAGACCAGCGTGAAACCTTTGATCTTGCCGTCTTTCAGAGCTGCTTGCGTGAACGAGGTCATACCATTTCCGCGCCCTTCAATCGTGAAGCTGTTGCCGCGCAGGCTGCGCTCACCGTCCAGAGGAACGATTTCAAGCGACTGCATCACTTGATAGAGCGCCCGCAGGGTTGCGGCAGAGCCTTCCTGCGAGATCAGCAGCGCCTTGGCGTCAAGATCAGAAGTGGGGTTGAAATGGGCAAAGGGTGCCTCGTAACGGTCAAAGCCCAAGACGCCCATTGGCATATCCAGTTCGATCCCGGCTTGCGGGTCGGAATAGCGTGCCATCCCGATGCTGATCAGTGGAGCGTTGTAGTCATCCATCAGGGTTTTGCGCTGCAGCGTGGTCAGAACGCCAGTCGCGTCGAACCCGTTGGAACGTTGCCAATCGCCCATCGAGCGGCGGGTGCCCTGACCAAAGGCTCCGTCAATTGTTGAATTGTAGAACCCGGCTGCCTGCAACGCGGTTTGCAGGTCTCTGCGCTCTTGCGCGGTCAAAAGGCGTTCGCCCTGCAGAGCCTGCGAACGGGTTTCATCTGCGTCCTGCAGGGTAAGACCGGCCAAGGGCTGCTCTGGTTGCGGCTCGGGCTGGATCGGGGCGGTGACAACGCCGCGGTTCAGGATGTTGGCACCGATGGGCCAGAACTGTTGCCCCAGCGCGCTGGAGTAGGCGATGAAACTGTCCGATGGGATCTGACGCTCGGCCCTGTAAACGCGCAGCACCTGTTCGGCGTCGTCGCGTAAATAGGGCCCGATAACAATGGCATACCAGCCGGAATTCAGCCGAAACCCGTTCACATCGGGCAGCGCGTTCGCATAGACCTGCGCCCGTTCCTGCGCCTCGCGCAGCGACGGCTGCGCCTCGATCTGAACAAAGACGCCCGCATCTTGCTGGGCAAAAGCGGCGCGCAGGCCGAAGAGGATAAAGAATGTAATAACCGTAAATACGCGTGTCATTGTCTGCCCGTGTTCTGCAGTGTTTTCACTTTGGCGCAGATTACGCGGAATCGCGGTCCGATTGCCATGCCCGGAATACGGGGAATTCTGTGTGTGGCCGCTCAGCGACAGAGTGGCCGTTTGGCCCGTTGACGCCCTTGGATGCCTTGCATAGGAAGGGCCGAACCCACCGGAACCGGGCGCTTGGGCGTCCAAGGGAATTGTCATGACCGAACCCAGAAGCGCACCACGTTCATTTCAAGAGATTATCCTAAGGCTTCAGACCTATTGGGCGTCGAAAGGCTGTGCGATCCTGCAACCCTATGACATGGAGGTCGGCGCAGGTACGTTCCATCCAGCAACCACGTTGCGGGCTTTGGGGTCCAAGGCTTGGGCAGCGGCCTACGTTCAGCCCTCGCGTCGCCCGACAGACGGACGTTATGGCGAAAACCCGAACCGGTTGCAGCATTACTATCAATACCAGGTGCTGATCAAACCCAGTCCGCCTGATTTGCAGGAACTGTATCTGGGCAGCCTTGAGGCCATCGGCATCGATATGGACCTGCACGACATCCGTTTTGTCGAGGATGACTGGGAAAGCCCCACTCTGGGTGCGTGGGGTCTGGGATGGGAGGTCTGGTGTGACGGCATGGAAGTCAGCCAGTTCACCTATTTCCAACAGGTCGGCGGCCATGACTGTGCGCCGGTTTCGGGTGAGCTGACCTATGGTTTGGAACGTCTGGCCATGTATGTGCTGGGCATCGACCATGTGATGGACATGCCCTTCAACGATCCTCAGTCGCCCAGCCCGCTGACCTATGGCGACATCTTCAAGCAGACCGAAGAGGAATACGCCCGCTGGAACTTCGATATTGCCAATACCGAGGTCCTGCTGCGTCATTTCGAAGAGGCTGAAACCGAATGCGCGACCATTCTGGCGCAGGAACATGACGACCCGAAGACGGGCAAGCGCATCATCATGGCGCATCCCGCATATGATCAGTGCATCAAGGCCAGCCACATCTTCAACTTGCTGGACGCCCGCGGGGTGATTTCGGTTACCGAAAGACAGGCCTATATCGGCCGCGTTCGCGCATTGGCCAAGCAATGCGCCGATGCGTTCGTGCAGACCGAGGCTGCCGGGTTCGAAGCTTGATGCAGCGCCTATGCCAGTCCGGGCAACAACGCCTTCAGGCCGTCTGCGATCATGCTGATAGCGATAGCCGCAAGGATCATGCCCATGAAGCGGCTCATTATCACGCGAGCATTATCCGACAGCCGCTAAGCCAACGCCGATGCGTTCCAGAACGTGATCAAAAGCAAGGCCACCACGAACAGAAATACACCTGCATAGACAACGGCTTCGACCGGGGTTTTGATGTGGTGCGCATAAAGGATCAGTGTTGTGATTGTTCCGGGGCCGACCAGAATGGGAAAAGCCAAGGGATAGAACGCAACGGTCTCGGGCGCGGGATAGGATTTCTTTTCTCCGTCGGTTCCGTGATGCGAGCTGCTCTCGTTCCCGTTCAGCATGTTCAGGCCGATCATCAGTACAACAAGGCCACCGGCGACGCGCAGGTCATCGACGCTGATGCCAAAGAGCCCAAGCGCTTGACTGCCGATCGCAGCGAAGGCGCCACCGAGGATCGTGCAATAAAGCGCAGTCTTCACAGCCACTTTGCGTTGATCCGAAACGGGCAGGTCTTGCGTAACACTCAGGAACACAGGCAAGTTGGTAATCGGATTCATGATTGCAAAAAGCGCGCCAAAGAATCCGAAGGCAAGAGTGGTTTCCATGCGAGTAGCCTCGTTTCTGACCGTACTGCTTGGGAACCTGTCTTATTTTCTATGAACTTGAAAGAGGTGGCGTAAACGATGACTGGAAAATTGGTTGCGCTAATCCTTCTGATTTCTGGCGTTCTGGCCGGTGCTGGCATGTATTACCTGCAGGTTTATGGGTTCTATTATGAGGTAGAACCGCGCCCGGGCCAGGATGTGGTCCTGCTGGCGCAAGGGGCGGAAGCGCCCGAAGCCATCGCCTATGCTGGGTTTAAGGCCATTGACGCCGACAGCTCTCCGATCCGGTATCGGGCCTGTTTCGAAACCGAGTTGAGGCCGGATCAAATGGTGGATTTTACCCCTGTCGAGAACCCCGAGCCATTGACCGCGCCAGGGTGGTTTGACTGCTACGACGCAGTTGCGCTGGCCAACGTATTGAAATCGGGTCAAGCACAGGCTTTCTTGGGCACCAAGAACATCCATTATGGTGTCGACCGGATCGTTGCCATTACACAGGATGGTAAAGGCTACGTCTGGCATGCGCTGAACAATTGCGGTGAAAAAGCCTATGACGGCACGGTTGTGGGCGAGGAGTGCCCACCCAGGCCCGAGGGCTGATGCAGATGGGGATGGTCGTTGAGATACCGGAGTTCCTGACAGCAACGCTGGGCTTTGCGGTCTATCTGCTGGGGGCAGAGATCAACGCCCGTGTCTCACAATTGCGCAGCTTCAACATCCCCGAGCCGGTAACCGGGGGCCTTATGGCCTCGCTCGTGGTATTGGCGCTGTATCTTGGTTTCGGCATTGAGCTATCCTTTGGCTTGACCGCACGAGACTTTCTATTGGTTCTGTTCTTTGCCGGGATTGGTCTAAATGCCCGTCTGTCCGATTTGATCGCGGGCGGCAAGCCTTTGCTTTTGCTTCTGATTTTGACACTTCTGACCATCGTTGCGCAAAACGTGATCGGCGCAGTGGGGGCCGCGATGTTCGGTTATCCGGCGCAAGCCGGGGTGCTGTTCGGGTCTGCTGCGCTGATCGGGGGGCACGGAACCGCGATCGCCTGGGCCCCCGAAGTTGCGGGCGCCACCGGTTTGAGTGGCGCAACCGAGTTGGGGGTGGCCGTGGCCACATTGGGTCTCGTGCTGGCCGCTTTGGTCGGGGGGCCGATTGCGCGGCTGCTGATCGAAGGGCGCAAGCTCAGCCCCGAACGACCCGGGGAAGAGCATACGGTGGGTTTGCCCAATGAGGTCGACCAGAAATCCGAGATTGATCATCTGACAATCATGCGGGTGCTGCTGTACCTCAACCTCGCGATCATTTCAGGCGCGATCCTGAGCGAAGCAATCAGCGCCGCAGGGCTGAAACTGCCGTTGTTTGTGCCCTGCCTTATCATGGGGATCGTGATTGCCAATCTCCGCGCCATGTTCGCGCCGAATGCCAAGCCGGTCTCACGCACGCCCTCGCTGGCGCTGATCTCGGAATTCGCGCTTGGTGCATTTCTGGCGATGTCGCTGATGAGCCTGCAACTGTGGACCATCGCCGAACTGGGCCTTGCGATTGCGGTGATCATGACCGCTCAGACCCTGTTTGCCGTGGTGTTCGTGATCTGGGTTCTGTTTCCGTTGATGGGATCGAATTACCGCGCCGCCGTTCTGGCCGCCGGGTTCGGGGGGTTCGCTCTGGGTGCTACCCCCACAGCTATCGCAAATATGACCGCCGTAACCAAGCGATATGGCCCGTCGCCTATTGCCTTTATCGTACTGCCCCTTGTATCCGCATTCTTTGTGGACATCGCCAATGCCATCGTCATTCAGACGATTGTCAATTTCTAAGGACCGAAAATGCCCGACCTGCTGATCGAACTGTTTTCCGAGGAAATCCCCGCGCGCATGCAGACCCGCGCCGGTGAAGACCTGAAAAAGCGGATCACCGATGGTCTGGTCGAAGGCGGTCTGACCTATGCCTCTGCCGCTGCACTGACGACGCCGCGTCGCCTGACGCTGGCGGTTGAAAGCCTGCTGGCGGAAAGCCCGACAATCCGCGAAGAACGCAAAGGCCCAAAGGTCGGCGCGCCTGACAAAGCCATCGAAGGCTTTCTACGCGGCGCGGGACTGACCCGAGACCAGTTGCAAGAGCGCGACACGCCCAAAGGCGCAGTGTATTTCGCCACCATTGAAAAGGCGGGTCGTCCAGCAGCTGAAATCATCGCCGAGGTCTTAGAAGCTACCATTCGAAACTTCCCCTGGCCCAAATCCATGCGCTGGGGGGCTGGATCGATGCGGTGGGTACGGCCTTTGCACTCGATCCTGTGCATCCTGACCGATGAAGCAGGTGCGCAGGTCGTGCCGCTTGCGATCGAAGGGATCACGTCCGGTGATACGACTGAGGGCCATCGTTTTATGGCCCCGAACCGGTTTACGGTGACCTCGTTCGAGGATTATGCCGCCAAGCTGAAACGCGCATTCGTGGTGCTGTCGCCCGAAGAGCGCGCCGAACATATCTGGAACGATGCCCAGAACATGGCCTTCGCCGCAGGTCTCGAAGTGGTCGACGACAAGGGTCTGCTGGCAGAAGTTGCCGGTCTGGTCGAATGGCCCGTTGTGCTGATGGGGCAGATCGACGAGGAGTTTCTTGAGCTGCCGCCCGAGGTACTGCAGACCTCGATGAAAGAGCATCAGAAGTTCTTTTCTGTGAAGAACCCCAAGACGGGGCGGATCGAGCGCTTCATTACCGTCGCCAATCGCGAGACCGCCGATAACGGCGCAACCATTCTGGCGGGGAACCAGAAGGTTTTATCGGCCCGTCTGGCCGATGCGAAATTCTTCTGGGAGAACGACCTGCGCGTTGCCAAGTCGGACATCGCCCAATGGACCCGCGCGTTGGAGAATGTGACTTTCCACAACAAGCTGGGCACTCAGGCGGAACGCATCGACCGCATTGCCGCGCTGGCCCGAGAACTGGCCCCGGCGGTCGGGGCGGATGCGGATCAGGCCGAGAAAGCCGCGCGTTTGGCCAAGGCTGATCTGAACTCCGAAATGGTCTATGAATTTCCTGAACTTCAAGGGCTTATGGGGCGGTATTATATCGAAGCGGCTGGCGAAGACGCTGCCGTCGCGGCTGTGGCGCAGGAGCATTACTCGCCGCTGGGACCGTCGGATGACGTGCCGACCGCACCGCTGTCGGTGACCGTAGCGCTGGCCGACAAGCTAGATACGCTGACAGGATTTTGGGCGATTGATGAGAAACCAACCGGGTCGAAGGACCCGTTTGCTCTGCGTCGCGCGGCGTTAGGGGTAATTCGACTAATCGTGAATAATGATCTGCGTCTTCGGTTGGACCGTTTTTTCGATAGTCAACTGGTTCGATCAGAACGCGCTATCAATGAGGCTTTGCCCGAAGCGAATGTCCGCGATCTCCTGGAAGAAATCGCAAAACATGGTGTCTTTGGTGCTTCATTCCAGACTGTCAAAGAAAAGCTTGAAGGATCGCCCGCAGCAGCATTTCTTGAGCTTGAGAAAAAGGTTCCTGACGCGTCTGACGATCTTCTTTCTTTCTTCCACGACCGCCTCAAAGTCTTCCTCCGAGACGAAGGCATCCGCCATGATGTCATCGACGCTTGTATCGCGATGGAGGGGAATGACGACCTCAACCTGCTGGTCAAACGCGCCCGCGCTCTGAATGCGGTGATTGCGACCGAGGATGGAGAGAACCTCGTGCAGGGGTTCAAGCGTGCGAACAACATCCTGTCTCAGGCGGAAGAGAAGGATGGAGTCGAATACTCTTACGGCGCGGATGTGAAGTTTGCTGAAACTGACAGCGAAAAGGCACTGTTTGCAGCGCTTGACGCGGCAGAGGCCAAGATCGATCCCGCGCTGAAGGCCGAGGATTTCCCGACAGCGATGGCGGCAATGGCCGAACTGCGCGGGCCGGTGGATGCGTTCTTTGAGGACGTGCAGGTCAATACCGATAATGACATTCTGCGCCGCAACCGTCTGAACCTGCTGAGCCAGATCCGTAAGGTCTGCTCTAGCGTTGCTGATCTGACGCGTATCGAGGGATAACGCCCTTGCGCCAAGGGCGCAGGGGCTTATGCTGCGGTGAAACCAAAAGGTGCCGCAGTGCAGAATAATCCGCATACCACGCTTATCACTTCAAAAGCGCCCGTTGCCGCCAATACCCATGGTGGCCGGGCGAAATGCCTGCAACGACTGGTCCGGCTGGACATGCCGGTGCCGCGGACCGTGGCCCTTTCTTTTGACGCGGTGCAGCGAATTGCCAAGGGTGACATTCCGGACATCGCGGCCATTCTGGAACAGTTCGACGCCGAGTCATTGCTATGTGTGCGGCCCAGTTCGGAAGACCCTGACTGGGGCGGACCGGGGGCGGTACTGAATATCGGCATGAATGATGCCCGCTATCTGGATCGGTCTGCGGAAATGGGGGCAGATGCAGCGGCGGCGCTTTATCTGCGGTTTGTGCAGAGCTATGCGCTCCATATTGCGCGTCTGGACCCAGATGTATTCGATACCATCGATGCGGATGGGCGCGAAGGGCTGAGCTTGTCCCTGCGGGCGTACGAAGACGAGACGGACGAGGCCTTCCCGCAGGATCGTGGAGAGCAGCTGATCGGTGTTTTGCGCTCGATGGCACGTGCCTGGGACGGCACCTCGGCTCGCCTGCTGAGGCAGGCCAAGGGTGCACCTGCGGATGCCGGTTTGGGTCTGGTGATTCAAGAGATGATCCCGGGCGTCGGGCAGGGCGAATGTGGTTCGGGCGTATTGCAACTGATCGATCCAGCGACGGGTATGCCCCAGATCACGGGTCGCTATCTGAGCCAGAGCCAGGGGCGCGATGCGCTGGGAGAAGGTGTCGCCGCGCTGTATCTGGAAAAGGATGAACGCGGTCAATCGCTGGAAGATGTGGCGCCCGAGGCTTTTGCCGATCTCAAGGCCCACGCAGCGTTAATGCGCGAAAAGCTGCGCGAAGAGATGCAGGTTGAGTTCGTGGTGCAGAACGGCAAGGTGCATATTCTGGACGGCGTGCGGGTTCCGCGTGGTTCACGGGCCGGGATGCGGATCGCGGTGCGCTTGGCCGAAGACGGGATCATTCCGCCGCAAGAGGCTGTGATGCGGATCGACCCGCATTCGCTGAACGAACTTCTGCACCGGCAGGTCCATCCTGAGGCCGAGCGTGATGTGCTGACCACAGCCATCGCGGCCAGCCCCGGTGCAGCGACCGGTCGAATTGTCTTTACGGCTGCCGAAGCGCAGGCCAGCGCCGCGCGGGGGGAGCCCTGTATTCTTGTGCGCCGTGAAACCTCGCCCGAAGATGTGCGCGGAATGCATGCCGCAGTAGCTGTTTTGACCGAAAAGGGCGGGATCACCAGCCATGCGGCGGTGATTGGCCGTGGTCTGGGTTTGCCGTGTATCGTCGGCGCGTCCGAGATGCGATTCCAGACCAAGAAAAAGCTGCTAAGCGCACCAGATGGGCGTGTGTTCAAGACAGGCGATATTCTGACCATCGATGGGACTTCGGGTCAGGTTCTGGCCGGACAACCCGAGATGCTTGAAGCGGCGCTGGATGATTGCTTTCAGACCCTGATGAGCTGGGCCGATGCCGAGAGGGACATCGCTATCCGCGCCAACGCCGATACACCCGCTGACGCGCAAACTGCGCGAAACTTCAAAGCAGAAGGGATCGGGTTGTGCCGAACGGAACACATGTTCTTCGATCCTGGCCGCCTGACCGTTATGCGCGAAATGATCTTTGCGCAGACCCCGTCTGGACGTGCCGCTGTGCTGGAACGGTTGCTGCCGATGCAACGGCAGGATTTTGTGCAGTTGTTCCGGATTATGGAGGGGCAGCCGGTCTGCATCCGCCTGTTCGATCCGCCCTTGCACGAGTTTCTGCCCACTACGCGCACTGGTCAGCGCGAGCTGGCTGAGGCGCTGGATTTGCCGATCTCTGATGTCGAACGTCGGGTCGAGGCGATGAGCGAGTACAATCCGATGCTGGGATTGCGCGGGGTTCGTCTGGGTGTCACCGTTCCGGAAATCTACGACATGCAGGCGCGCGCGATCTTCGAGGCGACGGTTGAGGCCAGCAAAGAAGGTGCCCCTGTCGTGCCCGAGGTCATGATCCCGCTGGTCTCGGCCAAGCGCGAGGTTGAACTGGTCAAAACACGCATCGATACTGTAGCGGCAGAGGTTGCCTCGGAGCAGGGGCAGGAGTTCGACTATCGATTGGGAGTGATGGTGGAAACGCCTCGGGCCTGTCTGCGCGCGAATGAGATTGCGCCGCATTCCGCTTTCCTAAGCTTTGGAACAAACGACCTGACCCAGATGACCTACGGATTGTCGCGCGATGACGCGGGGCGGTTCATGTCGGCATATGTCCGCCAAGGCGTGTTTGGCGAAGATCCATTTCACGTTCTGGATGCAGATGGGGTAGGTGAATTGCTGAAGCTGGGGGCCGAGCGCGGGCGCCAAGCCCAACCAGACGTTACGCTTTCTGTCTGTGGCGAACATGGTGGTAACCCCGAATCAATCGCTATCTGCCGGTCACTTGGATTCGACTATGTGTCCTGTTCTCCTTTCCGGGTTCCTGTCGCTCGGCTGTCTGCCGCTCAACTGGCGATTTCGTCCAAACTTGGGGGTTGACTAACTGTCTCCTACCTAGAAATAGTGGCGTAAGAAACGTTCCGCTGTCGATAATAATTGGCGGCGTGAGCGGTTTTTCTCTTGCATTTTTTTCAGAACTGGACGTCTCGCTTCGTCTGGGGTATTAGCCTCGTCGCGCCCGCCGGGGGAGGGTATGGCGCGTTTGTGCCTGTGCGAGGTTATCTGATGAGACGCTACATAGTGGCTGTTGCCGTGGGGGCCGCAGCCTTGCTACCGAGTTTGTCCTTTGCCGATAGGCAAGGCGATACAAAATCTGTTGAGTTGGTCACACGTAACGAGTTGCCAGCACAAAGCTTCCGCGATTACCTGAAACTGTTTAAGCCGCGTAAGGCGCCGGAAAAAGTCGAAATCTCCTACACCAAAGCCTGGCTGGACCAGCAGCCAAAGGCGACCGGAGATGAAAATTTCCGTTGTCTTGCCGAAGCGCTGTATTTCGAGGCCCGCGGTGAAAGCGTGCGTGGCCAGTTTGCTGTGGCCGAAGTTATCCTGAACCGTGTTGAAAGCGGTCGCTTTCCGGATTCACTGTGCGGTGTGATAAAGCAAGGAACGGGCAAGAAATATCAGTGCCAGTTCACCTACACCTGTGACGGGCAGAAAGAGATTATCAACGAAAAACGCGCTTATGATCGCGTTTCGAAAGTCGCCCGTGCCGCAATCGATGGTGTAGCTGAAGAGATGACCGCAGGTGCCACGCACTACCACACCAAGGCAGTGCGCCCGTCCTGGTCCCGCGTCTATAAAGAAACGGCGCGTATTGGCGTGCATATCTTCTACAAGCACAATTATCGCACGGCCAGCAACTGATTGACGCACCAGCGCTGGAAGGGTGCTGGCAACAGGCGTTTTACCAACTATGTTGCGAGCCAGGAGGCTCGCAATGACCATATCACGCCGACAGTTTCTGCAATCGACCCTGGCCTTGTCGATGATACCACGCGTGGCGATGGCATCTGCCACCGAACTGGTGGCACAGACTTCCCTCCAGCAGATCGCGCCCCAGGGATATCCGGAAACTCCGGTCTGGAGTTATGGCGGCGGTGTTCCGGGCGCGGAAATCCGTGTTCCGCAGGGGGCTCGGGTACGCCGCAAGCTTGTAAACATGCTGCCGCAACCAACGACCGTTCACTGGCATGGCATCCGGATCGACAATGCGATGGATGGAGTGCCCGGCCTGACGCAGGAAGTTGTGCAGCCAGATTCCAACTTTGAATATGATTTCGTGGTGCCGGATGCGGGAACTTATTGGTATCATGCGCACAACCAATCGATGGAGCAGGTCGCGCGTGGGCTTTATGGCCCTTTGATCGTCGAAGAAGCCAGCGGACCCGATGTTGATCAGGACCTGACCTTAATGCTGGACGATTGGCGCCTTGACACCGAGAGCGCAAAGATATCCAGCGATTTCGATAATGCTCATGATCTGAGCCATGCGGGTCGGCTGGGCAACATTGTAACGGTGAACGGAGAGTTTGACCCTACTTATCCAGTGCAGGCGTCTGAACGATTGCGATTGCGGGTGATCAATGCCGCGAATGCCCGGGTATTCGACGTAGCGCTCGACGGGCTTGCTGGCTGGATTGTTGCGCTTGACGGTATGCCGCTTGAGGTTCCATTGCGAATTGAGAGCAGTTTTCCTTTGGCGCCTGCGCAGCGGGTTGACTTGATCGTTGATGTTTCAGCGGAATCCGGCCAGACGGCAAGTATTGTGAGTGTAGAACGGGATGGCGCTTACGGACTCGTCAAATTTGATGTGTTCGGAGTAGCATCGCGTATTGCTGATGCAAAAGTTAGACCGTTGCCAGCAAACCGAATGCCCGAAATTGAACTGCAGAATACACCTCTGCATCGTATGACGATGCAGGGGGGTGCAATGCGCTGGCTGGAGAGCGCCAAATTGGGCGATTCCGAGCTGTCGGGGCGCGAGTTGGCTCAGCTTGGACGATTCTGGGCTTTGAACGGATATGCAGAGCGGCCAGATGATCCGTTTCTGGATGCGCGATTGGGATCAGTTCATCGGATTGAATTCGCAAATGAAACGGCGTTTCCACATGCGATGCATCTGCATGGACACCATTTTCGCATTATCCTGCAGGACGGTACACTGGGGCCGTGGCGCGACACTGTTCTAGTCGAACGAGGGCAGGTGCGGCAAGTAGCGTTGCTAGCTGACAATCCGGGCAACTGGCTGTTACATTGTCACATGCTAGGCCATGCGGCATCGGGTATGATGAGCTGGTTCCGGGTCACGTAACGCCGCATTCCGTAGCTGGAAAGGCGTTTGCTGCGATGCTATACGCCCGCGAAACGCCTAAAGTGGGCTGATCATCAGTCCACCGAGCCCGAAAAGGTCCGCCGCATGAGCTCTGAAATCCGTCTTGCCTTTGCGCACCCGTCCGAACGGTCCGAGGCTACCGCCGCGCGCGGTGCGCTGGACCGCATTTCGCTGCGCGATCACATCGTTGAGGTCGAGATCGGGGCGTTTCAGGCCGAACGCGGTACCACGCAACGGATCTGCTTTAACATCGTGGTCGAGGTGCGCCCGCTGACAGACCCCATCGATGATGACGTGGATCGTATTCTGTCTTACGACCGTGTAACCGAAGCGATTGCGTTCGAGTTGGCTGCTGAACGGCTAAATTTGCTCGAGACACTGGCAGATCGCGTGGCGGAGCGCATTCTGCTTGAACCTCAGGCTGTAAGAGCTTTTGTCCGCATTGAAAAACTGGATCGTGGACCCGGCGCGCTTGGTGTCGAGATCGTGCGCGGCAAGGATGCGGTACATCATGATGTGGCCGAAGAAGAGCGGCCACATCCACGGTTGGTCTTTCTGTCGAATGCAGCGATTTCATCAGGTAATCTAACCGGCTGGATCGACCAGCTTGAGAATCGCCAGCGCCCGCTGATCCTGTGTGTTGGGGCGTCTGATCTGGATGTGCCGCAGACGGGTCACGCAATGACCCAGCGCCGGATAGATCTGTTGGCAATTGAACAGAACGCCTGGGTTCTGGCTGCGCGCGATCACCGTTGCGTGGTCGTTTCAACCCGGACCGAGCTGGATTGGGCGATGAAAAACGGCCAGATCTGTGTTTGGGCACCCTCCAAAATTGTTCTGGATGCGGTCGATGGCCCCTCAGCCGCGCCGTCTGACGCGGTGGCGCTGGCTGCTTGGTTCGCTGCAACCTTTGAAGCCAGCGAGATGCTGGTTATTGGCGGAGACCTGCCCGAAGCCCCCAAAACGCCATTGCGCGCAGTTCCGGTGGAGCAGGCGCAACTGTGACCGTCTATTACCGCCCATTGGTCCAGCATGGGAGCACGCGCGTCGACGGGGCGGTGCCACTGGCAGGGCAGGTGCTGCGGTTCTCACTGGCCGAGCGGATTGAGCGCGGGCAAAGCACCCAGATCGTCGATGCCGTTGAAATCCCAAAGGAACAGCTGGATCGTCTGACCTGCGTGCGTCCAGCGATTGCCGGACTTGATATGGCACGAACGCAGATCATGGGCATTCTGAATGCCACGCCGGATAGCTTCTCGGATGGGGGGCTGCATAACTCGGTCGAGGCCGCTCGGACCGCTGCCGCCGACATGGTAGCGCATGGTGCAAGTATTCTGGACATTGGCGGCGAATCCACGCGCCCGGGCGCTGATTTTGTGCCTGAAGACGAAGAGATTGCCCGCACACGCCCTTTGATTGAGGCAATTCGGGGCGAGACGGATGTGTTGATCTCGATCGATACTCGCAAGGCCGGTGTTGCCAAGGCAGCGCATCAGGCGGGTGCGGGACTGATCAACGATGTGTCAGGATTTACCTTCGATCCTAAACTTGCACCATTTTGCGCGCAGATTGAGGCTCCGGTTTGTGTGATGCATATGCAGGGTGATCCGACCACGATGCAGGATGACCCGCACTATGACAATGTTCTGCTGGATGTTTACGATTTCCTTGAGGGGCAAATCGCGCATCTTGAAGGACTGGGGCTCAGCCGCGATTTGATTGTCATCGATCCGGGCATCGGGTTTGGCAAGAATCTGGACCACAACCTGACCCTTCTACGCAATCTCAGCCTGTTTCACGGGCTGGGCTGTCCAATCCTTTTGGGCGTTTCGCGCAAGGGATTTATTGGTCAGATCGGCAAAGAGCCGCGCAAGGATGCCCGCGCGCCGGGGTCAATCGCGGTTGCTCTGGCGGGAATATCACAGGGCGTGCAGATTGTACGGGTACATGACGTGGCCGAGACGGCTCAGGCCTTGCGTCTATGGGCCGCCGTCCGGTAATCCGGGCAAAAGGAATTTTCAGGAGACCGACTTATGCGCAAGCTGTTTGGAACCGACGGGGTGCGGGGCACCGCCAACACGCACCCTATGACGGCGGAAATGGCTTTGCGGATTGGCGCGGCTGTGGGGCGGTATTTCCGCCGCGATGCCTCAGGCGTACATCGCGTTGTCATTGGCAAGGATACGCGGCTGTCGGGCTATATGCTGGAAAATGCGCTGACGGCAGGTTTGACCTCGACCGGTATGAACGTGCTTCTGCTGGGGCCGGTGCCGACTCCTGCGGTAGGGTTGATGACGCGCTCGATGCGCGCGGATCTGGGCGTGATGATCTCGGCCAGTCACAATCCGGCGATCGACAATGGAATTAAATTCTTTGGGCCGGACGGGTTCAAGCTGTCCGATCAGGCCGAGATTGAGATCGAGCGGTTGATCGAAGAAGGTGTAAGCCCCGCACAGGCGCAGAATATTGGTCGTGCGCGTCGGGTTGACGATGCACGGTTCCGTTATGGCGAGCGTGTGAAATCATCGCTGCCGCGCAATCTGCGCTTGGATGGGCTGAAGGTCGTGATCGACTGCGCCAACGGTGCCGCGCACCGTACTGCGCCGGAAGTTCTTTGGGAGTTGGGAGCAGATGTGATCCCGGTCGGCATCGCGCCGAACGGCAAGAACATCAACCTCGGATGTGGCTCAACCCAGCCTCGTGTTGCGGCCGAAACCGTGGTTTCACATGGCGCCGATGTAGGTATCTGTCTGGATGGGGATGCCGACCGCGTCGTTGTGATCGACGAAACCGGCGCTGTTGCTGATGGGGATCAGTTGATGGCCCTGTTGGCGACCGCCTGGTCCCGCGCGGATCAGCTGAAAGGCGGCGCCTTGGTCGCCACTGTGATGTCGAACCTCGGGTTGGAGCGGCACCTGGCCGGGCAGGGGCTGCGTCTGGAGCGGACCGCCGTTGGCGACCGCTATGTGGTTGAACGGATGCGCGAGGGTGGTTTCAATCTTGGTGGCGAACAGTCAGGTCACATCGTGATGAGCGATTATGCCACAACCGGCGACGGTCTGATGGCGGGGCTGCATTTTCTGGCAGAGATGGTGCAATCCGGCAAGAAAGCCTCGGACCTATCGCGCCAGTTTGAGACGGTGCCGCAATTGCTGAAGAATGTGCGCTTTAGCGCGGGGCAGGCCCCGCTGGAAGCGGCCAGCGTCAAAAGCGCGATTTCCGAGGCCGAGGCGCGTCTGAATGGGCAGGGGCGTTTGCTGATCCGCAAATCGGGCACGGAACCTCTGATCCGGGTGATGGCGGAATGCGAGGATGCCGCACTGCTGACCCAAGTGGTCGATGGGATCGTATCCGAGGTTGAGGCGGCGACAGGTTAACGCCCCAGCAGCATTTTCTGCAGAGTGAACCACTGGCTGATTGCCAGCCCGGTTAGGATCATGGCAAGCGCGATATAGAACCGCAGCGGCAGGGCTTCGGATAGAATCCAGGCCCCGAACACCATCGACCAAACGGGCACCTGATAGTTCACCAGCGTCAGAAAGACCGACCCGGCGCTGCGGGTGATGGATACTCGCAGCAGGGTGGCGAAGGCCGTGGGGACAAGGCCCAGAACGATCAGGGCCAGACTGGGGTGCGTTCCCTGCCACGAGGGCAGCCCCTCGGTTAGCAGCATGATAGGTATCAATAGTACTGCGCCAACCAGCAGCGTCAGGGCTGCCAGAGCCATCGGTTCAATCGGCGGGCAGCGGCGGGTCAGGATCGACGAGCTGGCGTAGCACAAGGCTGCCGTGACGCAGGCCATTTGCGCCAGTGGCTGCGTACCCTTACCCAATTGCGCCAGACCGGGCCCGATCAACACAAGCGCGCCAGAGAAGCCAAGGCAAACGCCGACCAGACGCCGTAGGTTCATAGGCTCATCCGAAAAGAAATGTGCCAGCGGCAGAACCATCAGCGGAATCGCCGCCATGGACAGACCCGCAAAGGCCGAAGGGACAAATTGTTGCCCCCAGCTTAACAGCATGAAGGGAACCGCCGTCGACAGAATGCCGATGAAGAAAATCGAACTCAAAAGGGCTGGTGTCAAACTCGGAATACGCCGTCCGGTGAGGCGCATCAGCACCAGCAGCATAACGGCACCCAATGTGGTGCGCGACGTCGCCACGGTGACCGGTCCATAGCCTTCCAGCGCCATGGCAACCACCATGAACGTCCCGCCCCAGATGAGGCCCAGCGTGAAAACACCGCTCCAATCCTGTTTTGTCGGTTGTTGAACCATTCCATCCACTTATCCCGCGAATCTGACGGTGTCACGCGCTGATATTGACATTAGGTAAGTCATTACTTACCGTAAGCTATGGCTTACAAAGAAGTGCTTTCGGCTTTAGGGGATTCGACCCGTCGTCAGGTTTTTGAGGCGGTGGCCAAGCGCCCCAGGGCGGTTGGTGATCTGGCTGCGGATTTGCCCGTAAGCCGCCCGGCGGTCTCGCAACATTTGAAGGTCTTGTCCGAAGCCGGGCTTGTCGTTTGCCGGGCCGAGGGAACGCGCCGCATCTATGCCGCCCGACCCGAGGGGCTGGCAGACCTGCGCGCCTGGCTCGAGCAATACTGGTCGGAAGTGTTGGAGAGTTTCGCCGCCGAGGTAAACGAAGGACGAGATGCATGATCGAACCAATCATCAAGACCATTGTTGTGAACGCAACGCCCGAGCACGCCTTTGATGTTTTTGTAAATCGCATTGCCAAATGGTGGCCATTGGATGGGCACGCTGTCTCAGCGGCGCAAGGCAAGCCTGCGCTGGCAGTTGTGATCGAACCTCATGTCGGCGGTGCGGTTTATGAGACCATGTTCGATGACACCCGCGCTGATTGGGGCAAGGTGTTGATCTTCGAGCAGGGGGCTCGCTTGGCCTTCAGCTGGCACCCTGGCACCAACACCGACCGCCCCACGCGGGTTGAGGTCCGGTTCGCAGCCCACGGAGCCGGGCATACCACGGTCACTCTGACCCATTCGGGCTGGGAAGTCTGGGCATCTGAGGCGTCGGACAAACGCACCGGTTACGACAGTGGCTGGGATTATGTTCTGGGCGAATGCTACGCAAATGCTGTCACCAAATGAAAAGGGCGGCCACCGGGGCCGCCCTTTCGCTGACAATTGTCAGACTTAGTTCTTTTCTTTGTCGACCATTTTGCCAGCCGAGATCCAGGGCATCATGGCGCGCAGTTTTGCACCGGTTTCCTCGATCATGTGCTCATCGTTCGCACGGCGCGACGCTTTGATGGTCGGTTGGCCTACAGCGTTCTCCAGCATGAAGTCACGGACGAATTTACCCTGCTGGATGTCGTTCAGAACCTCTTTCATACGCGCTTTGGTCTCGTCGTATTTCAAAATACGCGGGCCGGTGACGTACTGGCCATATTCAGCCGTGTTCGAGATCGAGTAATCCATGTTGGCGATGCCACCTTCATAGATCAGGTCGACGATCAGCTTCACTTCGTGCAGACACTCGAAATATGCCATCTCGGGCGCGTAGCCGGCCTCAACCAGCGTTTCAAAGCCGCAGCGGATCAGTTCAACCAGACCGCCGCACAGTACGGCCTGCTCACCGAACAGGTCGGTTTCGCATTCCTCGCGGAAGTTGGTTTCGATGATGCCCGAACGGCCGCCACCGATGGCCGAGCAGTATGACAGGCCGATTTCCAGCGCTTTGCCGGTCGCGTCGTTGTCGACCGCGACGAGGCAAGGAACGCCGCCGCCTTTGGTGTATTCGCCGCGCACGGTGTGACCGGGGCCTTTGGGGGCCATCATGATCACGTCGACGCCTTCTTTCGGCTCGATCAGGCCAAAATGGACGTTCAGGCCGTGGGCGAACGCGATGGCCGCACCTGGCTTGATGTTGTCGTGCACGTATTTCTTGTACGTCTCAGCTTGCAGTTCGTCAGGCATGGTGAACATAATAACGTCGCACCAGGCTGCGGCTTCGGCGATGCCCATCACCTGCAGGCCTTCCGCTTCGGCTTTCTTGGCCGAGGGGGAGCCTTCGCGCAGGGCGATGACCAGGTTCTTGGCGCCCGAGTCGCGCAGGTTCAGCGCGTGGGCGTGGCCTTGCGAGCCGTAGCCCAGAATCGCCACTTTTTTGTCTTTGATCAGGTTGATGTCGCAATCGCGATCGTAATAGACGCGCATTTCGCCGGTCCTTTCAGTTTCGATTGATGTGCTTCTATCTTGCGTGATTGCTATTGGCGATAGGGTTTGGATTGAGTATTTGACAAATAGATGAAGAATAATTCTTCTATTGAACAAAATGTGAAAAAATCATGCTTGATGATGTTGATCGACGTATACTGCGCCACTTCCAGGCCGAGCCAAGCCTGACAACGGCAGAATTGGCTGAACGATGCCGCATCACTTCGGGCGTCTGCTGGCGCCGGATCGAAAAAATGCAGGCGGCAGGAGTGATCGAGGGGCAGGAAGCCGTTATCGACTGGGCCGCCTTGGGCTATGCGGTCGAGGTCTCTTTGCGGATAACGCTGGACAAGACGCAGGCACGGGCGTTCGACGAATTCACGGCGGCGGCGCGGAACGTGGCCGAGGTGATCGAGATCCAGACCTTCCTTGGCCGGGTGGATGTGCGCCTATCGGTGTTGGCGCGAGATATGGCGCATTATCAACAGGTCTATCGCGATCGCATTCTGACCCTACCGCATATCGCCGATATCGAGGCCCTTATGCATATCGCACGGGTCAAGCGGGACGAGGTGCTGCCGGTATGATCGAACTGGATGAGATCGACCGCAGAATTCTGCGCGCGCTGGTGCAGGACGCGACCCAAAGCGCGGGGGCTCTGGGGCGCCGCTTTGGCTTATCGCAGCCTGCGACCTGGCGGCGTATTCGTCGACTGGAAGAAGCAGGCGTGATCAAGGGGCGGCGGCTGCGTCTGAATGCCGAGGCCTTGGGTTTTGGAGTGACCGTCTTTCTCGGCGTGAAACTTGCGCGAAAAGGGCAGGTCAGCCTTGAAGATTTTGAACGTGCCGTCAGCGCCATTCCCGAGGTGCAGACGGTTGAGCATGTGCTGGGTCTTTATGATTATCGCTTGCGCGTCGTGGCGCGGGATCTGGCAGATTTCGAACGGGTTCTGCGCCGAAGGGTGATGACCTTACCAGGGGCCGGAGAGGTCGAAGCCAATGTACTGCTGAGCGAGGAACGCCTGCCCGGGCCGATCGGTTAGTATTTAGTGCGGATGCGGAACCCCGGATGATGGGTCATGCGGGCGAAAGTCATCGGTTGCCCGTCCTTCCACGTGGTCCGTTCCAGCTGAATCATCGAAGTGCCAGTGGTTGTGCCCATGAAATCAGCTAGACGATTGTCCGCCGAGATCGCGCAAAAGGCGATTTCAGCTTTGGTGAACGGGGCAGCATTCAACAACCATTCGTGTGGGCCACTTTTGTTGAGGTCGGCTTGCTCGACCTCGGGCACGGCTTCGATATTGATCCAGCGTTCTTCAAGCTGGAAGGGGCGGTTGTCTGCATAGTGCATGCAGATCACGTGCAGAACGCGCGCGTCCGGTTCGACATTCAGTTGCGAGGTCAACCAGCCGGGGCTGTAGACCACGTTCCGTTCCACCAGAGCATAGCGATAGGCTGAGTTTTGGTTCTCAACCGCTTGTCTCGCAAGTGAAATTTCAAGCTTGGCTTGTTTGCGTGGTTCTTTCTTGACCCGCGTTCCGCTTTTGCGCTTGCGCTCGACAAAGCCCTGTTCAGCGAGCTCCCTCAGCGCCCGGTTCACCGTGGCGCGGGCACAATTGAACTCTTCCGCTAATTGGGTTTCGGTGGGTAAAAGCGAGCCCTGAGGCCATATGCGAGATTCAATCCGCCGCTTTACCTCGTCTCGAACGACTTGAAAACTAATCCGCTTTTGCGCAGTCACGAGTAAAATTATCCGTTCTTGTTCAAAGTGTGTGTATCTGTTCAGAAACACGCTAGGGTGTAAAGGGGACCTGACTCTGGTTGGCGTCATTTCTGCTAATTGTGGCATGTAAAAACTCAAAATGAAATTTTTGGCTGTGGGTTACTTTGGGTCAACTTCAGGCCGCGTTTGACGCTTTACCGAGCGCGCAAGACAAGGCAGAACAAAAAGGACCCAATAGAAAGGATGCGTCATGCCGGCACTACTGAATACTGTTGACCCGGGCGGGCTGGAGGAGTTCTCGGTGGTTTTTACCGACCGTTCTCTGAACCATATGTCTGCAAGTTTTCAGCGAGTCATGCGCGATATTTCGGCAATGCTGCGTGAAGTTTACAATGCTGAAGGCGTTGCGGTCATTCCCGGCGGAGGCACCTATGGGATGGAAGCCGTCGCGCGACAGTTTGCGCGGGATGCTGATGTGCTTGTCGTACGCAATGGGTGGTTTTCATATCGGTGGAGCCAGATCATCGAGTCAGGTGATCTGACATCGTCGACCACCGTTCTCAAAGCGCGCGAAACCGGCAATTCCAGCCCGTCACCTTTTGCTCCGGCCCCGATTGATGAAGTTGTGGCGACAATCCATGAGAAACGACCGGGTATTGTCTTCGCGCCGCATGTTGAGACCTCGGCCGGAGTGATTCTGCCTGATGATTATGTGACAGCGATGGCCGCTGCTGCGCATGAGGTGGGGGCATTGATGGTGCTGGACTGCATCGCCTCGGGCTGTGCCTGGGTCGATATGAAGGCCACCGGAGTGGATGTGCTGATCTCGGCTCCGCAGAAGGGGTGGAGCGCAACGCCATGCGCCGGTCTTGTCATGCTATCCGAACGCGCCGAGGCACGACTGGCCGAGACCTCATCCGATAGCTTCGCGATAGATTTGAAGAAGTGGCGCCAGATCATGCAGGCCTACGAGAATGGCGGGCATGCCTATCACGCCACCATGCCCACGGATTCTCTGCTTTCCTTCCGCGACACAATGGCCGAGACGCGCGCGTACGGCTTCGAAAAGCTGCGCGCGGCGCAATGGGCGCTGGGTGATGGCGTCCGGGCCTATCTTAGGGACAAGGGCGTCATGTCGGTTGCTGCCGAAGGGTTCGGCGCGCCCGGTGTGGTGGTCAGCTATACAGCAGACCCCGAAGTGCAGAACGGCAAGAAGTTCGCGGCCCTGGGCATGCAGATCGCAGCGGGCGTGCCGCTGCAATGTGACGAACCCGAAGGGTTCAGCACCTTCCGTCTCGGCCTGTTTGGCTTGGACAAGCTGTATGATGTTGACGACACGATTGCGCGCCTGAAACGGGTTCTGGATCAGGTGCTGTAATAGCGTGGCGGGCAGAAGCCCGCCCTACGGTTCAGCGGACGCCGAGGCCCATTTGCATTAGCGTCTTGCGCACGGGTGGTAGGGAATAGAGCGCATTCAGCCCCATCGCTCGTGCGTCGCGCAGCGGACGCGCTTCGATCATCGAGGCGCGGTTCAGCAGGTCGATGCCCTTGACGCGCAGTTCGATCTCGGTATGGCGGGCCTTGTGATAGGAATCCAGCATCTGCGCATCGCCTAAGCCCTCGGGCCGGGCTTGCGTCAATTCCAGCAAGCAGCGCAGATCGCCCAACGACATGTTCAGCCCCTGCGCACCAATAGGTGGCACCACATGCGCGGCCTCGGCCATCAGCGCGATGCGTTCGCCCGACAACCGTTCCGCCGACTGGCTGATGATCGGCCAGATCGTCCGGCGTGAGGCCAATTTCAGCGGTCCGAACAGCCCGCAAGAGCGTTCGGTCATGGCGGCTTCGAACGCGTCGGATTCAAGGTTTAACAGTTCAACGGCACGTGGCCCACGTTCCATCCAGACAATGGCCGAGGACGGCTGGCCTTGCCAGTTGGGCAGGGGGACCAATGTGAACGGCCCGCCCGAGCGGTGAATCTCGGTCGAGACATTGTCGTGCGGGATGGGATGGGTGACGGCGAAGGCGAGGGCCTTTTGGCCGTAGCGCGTGGTATGAACATTGATCCCGGCAGCTTCGCGCATTGGTGAACTGCGCCCGTCGGCGGCGATTACCAGTTTGCAGCGGATGCGGGTGCCGTCGCTCAGGCCGACCCGTGCCTCATTGGTGCGGGTGAACAGGCTGACCGTACCGGTGCCGGGGCGGAAATCGACATTCGGCAGTTCGGCTAGTCGCGCCACCATCTCGCGGCGCAGCAGCCAGTTGGGCAGGTTCCATCCGAATGGCTGATCCGAGATATCGGCGGCGTTGAAATCACGCACGACGCGCGGTTCGGGCACATCGCCACCCGCATCCACGATGCGCATGATCTGCAGGGGCGCGGCGTGGGCATCCAGCTTGGCCCAAAGCCCGCATTGTTCCAACAGACCGTGGGCAGGCTGCAAAAAAGCGGTGGTACGCAGATCCGATCCGTCCACGTCCCGCTCGGTGATCGGAGGGGTGGGATCGACGCAGACTACGTCGAACCCGGCAGCGCCAAAGGCGGCGGCGGCGGTCAATCCGGCGATTCCGCCGCCGGAAATCAGGATGTCACAGCTGTCAGTCATGAGTATGTCTCCGTTGCCGCAGACACTAGTGCTGTTGCGCGGTGGGCGCCAAGTGACATCCTGTCTCGTGCTTTATCCCCGAGAGATCAAAATCAGGACAAGGAACATCGTCGGCACCAGCATCAGGGCGGGAATGTAAAGACCCGGCAGGCCGAACAGAAGGATGGAACAGCCCCACATGCTGACCAGCGCCGCGGCTGTATAATAAAGGTCTTCAGCTTCGGCATTGGCCGCGTCCCGGGCCATCCAGCCAAACACGGGAATTGCAAACAAAAAGCGCTGCCAAAGAGGCAGGCGCTGAGGCATCTCAAGCGCGGTCATTGGGGTCTCCGATTCTGTTCGTCGCTGAGCTGCATATGGGGTCAATTCTGCAACTGCGAAACGAACAGATCGTCGCAGTGTGACAGCCTATCGCAGGCGACCCAGAAACCCGGTCAGATCATCGGTGTGATGGTGAATATGGTCAGCCTCGTGCGGGTCAGGCGCGACGTGCACGGTACGCATTCCCATCTCGTGCGGGGCGGCCAGATTGCGTGGATCATCTTCGAACATGGCGGCTTTCGCTGTATCGATTCCATCCTGCGCAAAGATCGCCTCGAACGCGGCTTTTTGCGGCTTGGGGCGATAGCCTGCGTGTTCTACGCCATAGATCGCGTCGAACAGCCCATTCAGACCGCGTGCCGCCAGAACGCGCTCGGCATAAGGTGCAGATCCATTGGTATAGACAATGCGTCGCCCGGGCAAAGCGCGGATATGTTCCGCCAGCGCAACATCGGGTTCCATATGGCTCATGTCCACCTGATGCACGGCGTGCAGATAGGGATCGGGGTCCAGATCGTGCTCTGCCATCAGGCCCGCGAGTGTCGTGCCGTATTCGCGCCAGTAATGCGAACGCAGCCGGTCGGCCTCGGGGCGGTCGACGCCGATAGCTTGCACGACGTAATCCGTCATCAGCACTTCGATCTGATCGAACAGGCGCATATGCGGCGGGTAAAGCGTGTTGTCTAGATCGAACACCCATTGGGTGACATGGGAAAAGGCGGGTTTGACCATGCTTTGGGTTTAGGGCGATGGGCTGCGGTTTTCAATGCCGCACTTGATCGGGGGGGCGTGTGGCGGCTAGACAGGTCCGAACGAGGAGACAATTCAGCCGATGCCCCAATCCAAACAGTCCAATACGGACGCCTATAGCCTTATTCTCGAAGCGATAGACGTCGGTGTCTACAAGCCTGGTGATCGGCTGGTGGAAAGCGAACTGGCCGAGCGGTTTGGCGTTTCTCGCACTCCGATCCGCGAGGCGCTGCAGCGGCTGGAAACGCAGTCGTTGCTGGAACGGGACGGGCGGTCGTTGATCGTGGCCTCATTGGATCACAACCAGATGGCCGAGCTTTATGTTGTCCGGCGTGAATTGGAAGGGCTGGCCGCACGTCTGGCCGCAAAACACGCAACCGAAGAGGAAATTCGGGTCCTTCGGGACATGGTGGTGGCCGATAATGAGTTGATCGGAGATCCTGTTGCGCTGTCGCGGGCCAACCGGAGATTTCACGAACAGATTCACCTGGCTTCGCATAACCGCTATCTGGTGCAGCAGCTTGATCTGGTGCATCGGACCATGGCCTTGATGGCGACCACATCGCTGGCCGCAGAAGGGCGTGGCGAGATTGCGCAGAGCGAGCACAAAGGCATCGTGGACGCGATTGCGGCGCGAGACGAGGACGCGGCGGCCAAGGCGTTGCAGGATCACATTTCGGTCGCTTTCATGACGCGGCTGAAACAGGATGCGATCCGGCGCGAGAAATAGCGGCCTCACGTTCCTCGACCGCATGGCCGTGCTGGGTCTTGTCCCAGAAGAACGGATTGACCGCCAGTTCCCACAGGCCTTTGTAGGCCGCCAACACGCCCAGCGGATAATAAAGCACCATGGTCGGCACCCAGGGTAGCAGGAACCTGCGTTTGCCTGCGATGACACCGCAGATACCCACCAATAGGTTGGCGGCTTCGGCGACGAGAAACAGAACCACGCAGGCAGTCAATAAACCGGGTGTTAGGATTGGTTGATACAGGTGGGGCAGCCCGAAAAATATGGGCCAGAACGCCCACAAAAGCGGGGCCAGAAGGAATTGGCCCAGTGTTCCCAGAAAAAAGGCCTGTAAGCCCAAAAAGCGCAGCAACCCCAGATCGCGCAGCAATTGGCGTGGTGCGCGCATATGCACCAGATAGGTTACCATGAACCCCTTCAGCCAACGCGAACGCTGCTTGACCCATGGCCAGGCGCGAAAGTTCGCCTCTTCATAGGTCGTGGTGCTGACGATCTCGGTCCGATATCCGGCACGGCTTAGGCGGACACCCAGATCGGCGTCTTCGGTGACATTGTGGGCATCCCAACCGCCCAGTTCGACCAGCTTGTCGCGGCGAAAAAAGAAGGTTGTGCCGCCCAGCGGAACGACCAGACCAATTCGCGCGATGCCTTTCAGGACGACGCGAAACCAGCCGCTGTATTCGATGCTAAAACAGCGCGACCGCCAATTGGTGCGCGGATTGTAGTAGTCTAGAATACCTTGCAGGCACACCACCTCTTTTGGGGCGTTCGCGAAATGGCGGACAACGGTTTCAATCTGATCGGGTTGCGGGGCGTCTTCGGCATCCCAAACGCCCAAAATCTCTCCACGGCAGAAATCCAGGGCATAGTTCATCGCACGGGGCTTGGTAGTCAGGTCACCCCGATCCGGCACAACAATGGCGCGCATCCAGGTTGGCAGTTCTATTTGCCTGAGCGCCTCATTGGTTACGTCATCCCGCTCTTCCAGCACCAAAATGACATCCAGCAACGCTTTGGGATAGGTCAGGCGGCGCAGCCGGGCGATCAGGTCATCGGCAATCTCGCGTTCCTTATATAGCGGCACAAGGATCGAGACGCGGGGTAGGCGAAGTGACTCAGAGGTCTTTGTTGTTGGCTCAGATTTTTCTCGCCATAGATAAGCAATGAGCCCCGAGAGCCTGAGAGACAAGAACAGCCCCAGAGTCAGCAGTGCAAAGCCCAAAAGAAGGCCGAGGCCAACTATTGGGAAACAAACACAGAGTGCCGCGAACAGGATAAATCCAATGATCGGCCCACGGCGCGTCTGGGTCGACCAATTCCTGCAGCTTTGCCGCGCCTCAACGCGAGTTTCTGCAGCTTGTGCCAGCGGTTGAGCATATTGACAGGCGATGGCGGCATCGATCTGCTCGGGTCCTGCCAGAACCGGGATGATCGTGTAACCGTGGCCTTTCAATGCGTCTGCCACTGCGTCAAATGTATCTGGCCTGGCTGTAGCGATCAGCAGGATTGGCCCCACACGCATCCAGGGCAGTACATTGTGCTTCAACCAAAACTCGACCGGTTCGAGCAAGCAGAGGTCTGCGGCAGGTGGTACCTGCGCAAGATCAGCGATCTGAAGGCCGGTTTGGTCAGACAGCGCCGAGAGGACCTGCGCACGGCTGGCCCATCCTTCACTGACCAGTATTTCCCCCAATGGCGCGTTCTGGAATACTTGCATCCGCAGGGCGCGCGCCAACTGGTCGGATGTGATGATGCCTTGTTCGACGAGACATGTGCCGAGCGGTTTGCGCGAATGCGGCCCGGGCACAGGCTGCGCCAGTGTCTGACGCTGGAGATTCAATTCGACCATAACGAAACCCTGCCGCATGTAACATCCGGCAGGGTTGCTTAGTCAGGGTTAACACACGGTTAACGCTGTTGAATTCGCCTTTAAGCTTGTGTTTTTTGATCCGCCATCGCGGCGGCAAAGCGTTCGAACAGGTAGAAACTGTCCTGCGGGCCGGGTGACGCTTCTGGATGATGCTGCACCGAATAAACCGGGCGACCCGTCATGCGGATACCGCAGTTCGAGCCGTCAAACAGAGAGCGATGCGTTTCGACTACGCCATCGGGCAGTGTTTCCGCGTCCACGGCGAAGCCGTGGTTCATCGAGGTGATCTCGACCTTACCGGTTTCCATATCCTTGACCGGATGATTGGCACCATGGTGGCCGTGGTTCATCTTGATCGTCTGCCCGCCAAGCGCCAGTGCCAGCATCTGATGGCCTAGGCAGATGCCAAAGACAGGCAGATCTGTTGTATCCAGCACTTCCTTGATCATGGGAACTGCATATTCGCCGGTAGCCGCCGGATCGCCGGGTCCGTTTGACAGGAACACTCCGTCCGGCTTGTGTGCCAGCACCTCCGCAGCCGTTGCGGTGGCGGGCAATACGGTTACGTCGCAACCCGCCGAGGCGAGGCAGCGCAAGATGTTGCGCTTGGCACCATAGTCGATCGCGACCACCTTGTGCATCGGAGCTTCCTGACGCTGGTAGCCATCGGGCCAAGCCCAACGCATCTCATCCCAGCGATAGCTTTGGGCGCAGGTGACTTCTTTGGCCAGATCCATCCCTTCGAGACCCGCAAAACTACGCGCTGCAGCAATCAGGGCTTCGATATCGAAGTTTCCCTCGGGATCATGAGCCAGCGCCACGTGCGGTGCGCCTTGCTGACGGATCGCCCGGGTCAGGCGGCGGGTATCGACGCCGCCGATTGCGATGCGACCACGGCGGGCCAGCCAGCTTTTTAGCTCTTCTACAGCGCGCCAATTCGACGGCTCGGTCGGGTCCCATTTGACGACCATCCCGGCTGCCACCGGGTCGCCGGTTTCGTCATCTTCGGGATTCACTCCGACATTGCCGATATGCGGGAAAGTGAAGGTCACGATCTGGCCCGCATAAGAAGGATCGGTCATGATCTCTTGATAGCCCGTCATGGCGGTGTTGAAACACAACTCGGCCTCGGTTTGACCGGTTGCGCCGAAGCCCACACCGTAAAACAGGGTTCCATCGGCCAACGCCAGACATGCGGTGGGCTTGGACGGGGCGTTCTGGGCCATGGCGCGACTCTCCTGCAAGGTAAACGGGCGCATAACTAAGTGGGTTATACGCTAGGGTCAAGTCTGTTCAAATTTTGGGCTATTGTTAAAAATCAATGAGTTACAATTAATGTCCACTGTTGTACCAACCTTTTTGTTTCGATATGGTCAGGGTTCCTTTGCCATGGGGATGGACAGACCATATGGATATGCGATCACGGGTGAACTCTGCCCTGAAGCAAGCTATGAAAGACAAAGCCGCCGAGCGTCTTTCGACACTGCGCCTGATCAATGCGGCGATCAAGGATCGTGATATTGCTTCGCGCGCCTCTGACAATGAAGAGACCAAAGGCTGCGGCGATGCCGAAGTGCTTGAAATTCTGGGTAAAATGACCAAGCAGCGCAAGGAAAGCGCACGCGCCTACGAAGAGGGTGGACGCCTTGATTTGGCCGAGCGGGAACTGCGCGAGGTCGAGGTGATTGAGGAATTCCTGCCCAAACAGCTGGACGACGACGAGGTTAGCAAAGCCATTCAGACCGCCATCACGTCTACTGGGGCGGGCTCAATCCGCGATATGGGCAAGGTGATGGGCGAGTTGAAGTCGCGCTATACCGGTCAGATGGATTTCGGCAAAGTAGGACCGATGGTCAAAGATCATCTTTGCGCTAACTCGAACGGCGCTTAATCACGTCGATTTGCGCAGTTTCTGACTCAGATCATCAAACAGCGCGATCCGCTCGTCCTCGGACAGGAACGCGCCGATCTCAACTTCGCGCCCATCGCCGATCAGCGTTACGTAGTGGGGTACCGGACCACCGCTGGTGTGCATTTCGGGGCGGGCCCAATAGCGATTGCAGGTCCATTCCTGATCGCCCTTGTCTGGGTGGTGGTGCACAAGGTGGGCTTGCGTCTGGCCTAAGGTCAGAACCTCGAACACGCTGCGCGCGCGATAGTTTGTCTGGATTGCCAACCAGAGGCCCAGAACCGTCAGCAGCAGGAACGGCAGCAGACCCCACAGGACGATCGAACCCAACATCGCCAGCAGCGGGATCAGTCCGAACAGGAACACCGACAAGATGACGGTCATTGCACCACGTGGTGGCAAGGAGTTGTGCGGCCAAAGCCGCAGTTCCTGTTCAGCGTCCGAGTTTTTTGTCCATTGATAAGGCATGGCGAGAACCTAGCTCAGACCGGCGCAATGTCGAAGCAAAAATCAGTCAGACAACGTGGCCGACGCGGACCCATGACAGGGCATCGTCAAGCCGGTCATCGCCCCAGAACACTTCGTCGCGGACAACAAAGCTGGGTGCGCCGAAAACCCCCAGTTTGATGGCCTTGTTTGTCTCGTCCTCCAAGGCTGCAACAGCGTCCGGGCTGCGGGCACGGGCAAGCATCAGGCGTGGATCTTGTTGGCACCGAAGCAGGGCTTCGGAAATGGCGCTTTCGCTACCGGCCTCAATCCCGTCCTCGAACCAGATCCGATAAAGATTTTGCGTGAACCCCGCGCCCCAGCCGTCCTGCATGCCCAGCAAAGCCACCTGATTTGCCAGCGCCAGGTCAGAAATTGGATAGGGGGCGGGAAGTTTGGCGTGGATGTGATATTTCGCGGCGCGCCGCTCAATATCGCGCCACATATAGGCCGACTTCACCGGTTTGCCCGCGAAGGGTATATTTTGCTGTTCCGACATCACCGTGCGCACGTTGAAGGGGCGCCAGGTTACCGTCGCATCGTTTTCTTCGCACCAGCCATCCAGGCGCGTGATGGTCAGAAAACTGTAAGTGCTGCCGATTGAATACCAAAAGTCGATCTCGGGCATAGCAAGGCTCCTGTCAAAAGGGGCTTTGCCAACCAGAATACCGCAAAACGGAGGTTTTTTCGATCTTTGCCCAATTTAAATGGTCAAAGTAACGCTTTATCGATGGGTTCTGTCGGCTGAGGGGCAGTGCCGCAGGAAGTCATCTGGCGCAGGTCGATTTCGATCATGCGGCAGATGGACGAGATCGGAACATCGGTTACGTCGCCTTCGAACGGGTCCTCCATCGAGGCGCTGACCCGTTCAGTCACGAAGAAAATCCAGCAAACCAACGCTCCGATCGGAGCAAAGACTGCCCAGTCAAGCAGAACGGATTTTGTTACCGAGTAGCCCATGCCAGCGGTGATCGAGCGTTGGTCATTCAACGCCAGCGGTAACATGAAGATAAAAATATAGCTGAAGATGCGCCCGACCTCGGCGACCTGCCGCGGGAAGGGGGTATTCTTGATACGTTCGCTTTGGCCTTGCGCGTCTGCAAACCGTGCTAGCCGGTTCATCAGCGCCACATGCCAATAGGGTTCGATCTTGCCGGATTGCGCCAGTGATGAAAGCCGCTCACCCTGAAGAAACAACAGGTACGCGGCACGGTTGGATTTCCCTTCGAGCAGAGGCATATCAGCCGCCAGTTGGGTATCGCGCCAGCATTCGGGTTCCTGATGCAGCGCGATTTTGTCCACGACCGGTTTGTGTCCGAACATCCACGGGCGGCGGGCACGTCCATGCGTTGCGGGCTGGCGCAGCTGAAATGCCAGCATGTTGAGCCAAGCGATATGACGTTCCAGCAATTCACGCCGTATCTCGGGCGCAAGCGGCGTGCCGTCAGCCTGAACCAGATTGCTGATCGTGTTGCCCCAATCGCGACTGGCGTTGACGATGTCCCCCCAGATCTTGCGGGCCTCGACCCAGCGGCCATAGGCCGAGGTGTTCTTGAAACCCAGAAAAAATGCCACTGCCAAACCCAGCATCGTGACCGGTGGGCTGGAGTTCGAGATCAACTCAAGTGGAGTAACTTCATCCACTAGTTCAAGCAGGAGTATCCAGGCCATGACGATGCAAATGAACCCGGCAGAGCCTTTGACCAGTTGCCGAAGTGTGATGCCGTGATGGAGAATCATGTGGCGCGCACCCGTCTTAGATTATGCTGTTTTCGCAAATACTAGCGGCCTGATCTTTGGTGCGTCTACGTGTTGGAAGCAGCAAGTTGCGGACTGGGGGCATAAAAAACACAAAGCCCCGCACGGGGCGGGGCTTTGCTGAATTTGGTTTGGATGGCGGGATTAGTGCGCGTGGCCCTTATCCCAGTCTTCCTGCTTGGGCAGCTGCTCGAACGTGTGTTCAGGCGGCGGCGTGGGCAGGGTCCATTCCAACGTATCCGCGTATTCGTTCCACGGGTTCGGGCGTGTCTCTTTCGCACCACGCAGCAGGGCGTAGATCACGATGCCGAAGAACAGCAGGAACGAGGCGAACGAGATGAACGCACCAATCGACGAAACGAAGTTCCACTGAGCAAACGCTTCAGGGTAGTCGATATAGCGGCGTGGCATGCCCTGACGGCCCAGGAAGTGCTGCGGGAAGAAGGTCAGGTTGGCGCCGATGAAGAACAGCCAGAAGTGAACCTTGCCCCAGAACTCGGAATACTGACGGCCCGTCATCTTCGAGAAGTAGAAGTACACGCCAGCGAAGATCGCGAAGACGGCACCCAAGCTCATCACGTAGTGGAAGTGCGCAACGACGTAGTAGGTGTCGTGATAGGCACGGTCCACGCCGGCCTGCGACAGCACAACGCCGGTCACACCACCAACGGTGAACAGGAACAGGAAGCCGAAGGCGAACAGCATCGGGGTTTTGAACTCGATCGAGCCGCCCCACATGGTCGCGATCCACGAGAAGACCTTAACGCCGGTCGGAACCGCGATGACCATCGTGGCCAGCATGAAGTAGGCCTGCTGGCGCAGCGACATGCCAACTGTGTACATGTGATGCGCCCATACGACGAAGCCCAGCACACCGATCGCGATGATCGCCCAGACCATCGGCAGGTAGCCGAAGATTGGTTTACGCGCGAAGGTCGCGATCACGTGGCTGATGATGCCAAAGCCGGGCAGGATCACAATGTACACTTCCGGGTGGCCAAAGAACCAGAGGATGTGCTGATACAGGATCGGATCGCCGCCACCGGCCGGATCAAAGAAGGTGAAGCCGAAGTTGCGGTCCATCAGCAGCATGGTGATCGCGCCTGCCAGAACCGGCAGCGACAGCAGAATCAGCCACGAAGTGACGAAGATCGACCAGCTGAACAGAGGCACCTTGAACAGTGTCATTCCCGGGGCACGCATATTGAGGAAGGTGGTAATCATGTTGATCGCGCCGAGGATCGAGGAGGCGCCCGATACGTGCACGGCGAAGATCGCAAGGTCCATGGACATGCCGCCTTCGGTCGTCGACAGCGGTGGATACAGAACCCAGCCTACACCTGAACCAAGCTGGTCGTTACCACCGGGGCTGAGCAGCGAGGCGACGCCCAGCGAGGTGCCAGCGACATACAGCCAGAAGGACAGGTTGTTCATCCGCGGGAACGCCATATCCGGCGCACCGATCTGCAACGGCATGAAATAGTTGCCAAATCCGCCGAACAGGGCGGGGATGACAACGAAGAACATCATCAGAACACCGTGATAGGTGATCATCACGTTCCAGAGGTGACCGTTGGGGGTGCATGGATCGGCCATGAACCCTTCGAGGCACATATACTGAACACCGGGGTGCATCAGTTCGAGCCGCATATAGACAGTCATCAGAACCGAGATCAGACCGGCAAGGGCCGAAAAGACCAGGTAGAGAATCCCGATGTCCTTGTGGTTGGTCGACATGAACCAGCGGGTGAAAAAGCCGCGCTGATCTTCATGCTCGTGACCATGAATGGCTGCGTCTGCCATTAGGTGCCTCCTGTTGCAACTGTACCGCGCAGTCGGACCTCTCCAACGCGCGGGATTCATGCTGGTTTTAGATTGCGAAGGGGCGACCTTCAATGGTCGAGTTTGATCTGGATCAAGATTAATTGTCGCGGGCAGACTGTGCTGCGCGATAATCTGACCTCGGATGCGAGGGATTTGGGGATTCAGTCCGCGATTACAAGTGGTGACGAGGAAACCCGCTTGACCAGCATCAAGCGGCGGCTCAGAACAACGGGTAAGTCCAACACCGGAGGCCTGTAATGACCGCTTATGATCCCGAAAATGTCTTTGCCAAGATCCTGCGCGGAGAAATCCCGTCAAACCGTGTGTATGAAGACGACGACACCGTCGCGCTGATGGATATCATGCCCCGGGCGGACGGGCATTTGTTGGTGATCCCCAAAACCCCCTGTCGCAACATGCTGGATGCAACGCCCGAGCAACTGGCAGCGGTGATGGCGACGGTACAGAAGATGGCTCACGCTGTGAAAGAAGCGTTTGGCGCAGATGGCGTCACCGTTCAACAATTCAATGAGGCCGCAGGCGGGCAAGAGGTATTTCACCTGCATGTGCATGTATTGCCGCGCCACGAGGGCGTCTCGATACGCCCGCCCGGTAAAATGGGCGATTTTGACCTGATTGCTCAACACGCCGACAAGATCCGCGCGGCACTGACCTGATCCACCTTCGAAGCGAGCTGTCGCAGGCGACGTGATCACCAAACGCATGGAGCACGACACTTGCGTAATCGCGCTGCCCGTCGCAGACCTGAGGAATACGGATCAGTCTTGTTCCATTCATTTCATGCGTGCGATCCGGACTCGTAAAACATCAGGCTGCTGTTCGGCGATTTCATTAGCCCGGTTCAAGTTTTTCCATTTGCACTTTCGAGTGTGAGCAAAGCCTCTAATTAGGCCAGCGGGTGGCCAGATCTTGGCCATGGCGTACGCATTGCAACCGCCGCAGCGCGGTTTCGTCATAGCGGCGCCGATTACCCGCAGTAGGTTCGAACGGCGGTAGAAGTCCAGAACCGGATCGTAGGTGCTTTGAATCCAGTGCGAAATGAGGGAGCCCCGATTGCATCCATTTTCGAAAACACCCCCTTGAACCTCTAGTCACTAGAGGAATTATGTAGCATGGTGATTCAGAAAATAGGACACACTAAAATGGCTCATCAGCATTCCCACAAAGGGCACAGCCACGCGCATGTTAATCCGCAGGCCGGCGATGCGCGCGTTGCCTGGGCCATCGCGGTCAATATGTTCTTGACGCTGGCACAGATTGTGGGCGGGGTTATTTCAGGGTCGCTCGCCTTGATTGCGGACGCCTTGCACAACCTGTCAGATGCGATTGCGCTGGTCATCGCATTCTTTGCCCGCAAGATCGCTCGTCGACCCGCAAACGCGCGTATGAGTTTCGGGTATGGCAGGGCCGAGGTTGTAGCGGCGCTGGTTAACTACACAACACTGATCGTTCTGTCAGTCTACCTGCTGTACGAAGGCGTAATGCGGTTTGTCGAGCCCGAGCCGGTTAATGGCTGGATCGTTGTCTGGATCGCTGGGATCGCATTGGTCGTCGACCTTGTCACCGCTATGCTGACCTATTCCATGTCCAAGGACAGCATGAATATTCGTGCGGCATTCCTGCACAATGTGGCCGATGCATTGGGGTCCGTCGCCGTGATTGTCGCAGGTACCGCTGTAATTCTCTTCAACTGGACTTGGGTCGACCCAGCGGTCACCATCATGATCTCACTTTACATCCTTTGGCACGTCAAATCCGAGATCGGTGAAACCATACGCGTTCTGATGTTGGGCGCGCCAACAGAATTGGATCCGGAAGAGGTCGCCACAGCCATTGAGGGCGTATCGGGTGTGGCAGGAGTTCACCACATCCATCTGTGGAGCATGCAGGAGCGTGAGCCCGCGCTGTCGGCGCATCTGCTCATCAAACCCGACGCACAAGATAGTGCCGAGGATATCCGGGTGATGGTCAAGCAGGTTCTGCAGAACAAGTTTGGGCTTGGTCATGTTACGCTTGAAATCGAAGCCAGCGGGCACGCTTGCGTCGGATCAACCCGATTTGGGCATCAACAGATTTAGGGGCCTAAAACGAGAATTGCCGTTCCGATATGGGGTCGGAACGGCAGACTCGTAACCAAACACTTTCACGGATTTCGCAGGGCAGCCCTGAGATCACCGGTTAACACACCACTCACTCATGAACGGTCATTACATACTATGTGGTCAGATGGCGTTTGTAAGGAGAGGATGTGAAGAATCCCTGAATTTGAGGCGAATTGAGACCATTCAAAGGAATTTTCTGAATGATTTTCGAAACAGAGTGCCCCAAATTCTAGCATTGTCTTTTGCGTATTCTGGCCAGATCTGTCCGAATACGTGGAATCACCTATAAACTAGGCGCCTTCGGTGGCGAAGACCTCATCAAAGGTCTTTTTTAGCGCAACATCGACGTCATCCATGGTCACCGGCAACCCAAGATCGACCAGTGAGGTCACCCCGTGTTCCTGAATTCCGCAGGGCACGATACCGGTGAAATGGGACAGGTTCGGCTCGACATTGATTGAGATACCGTGAAAGCTGATCCATTTCCGCAGGCGAATGCCGATGGCCGCGATCTTGTCCTCGGCTGGCTGGCCGGTGATCGTCAGCGGCTTGTCTTGCCGTTGCACCCAGACGCCCACGCGGCCGTCGCGGATCTCACCGGTGACATTGAACTCGGCCAGAGCCGCAATCACCCATGCCTCAAGCTGCTGCACAAAGCGGCGCACATCATGACCGCGTTTGCCCACATCAAGCATGACGTAAACAACGCGCTGACCGGGGCCGTGATAGGTGTACTGTCCACCGCGCTTGCTTTCATAGACCGGAAAGCGATCCGGATCGGTCAGATCTTCTCGCTTGGCAGAAGTCCCAGCGGTATAAAGCGGAGGGTGTTCCAACAGCCAAATGCATTCGTCCGCTTCACCCGCTGCAATCGCGGCAACGCGCGCCTCCATGAAGGCAGTGGCCTCGTCGTAGTCGATCAGCCCGTCGGTAGTCTTCCATTCCATGCTCGTTCCTTAGACCGTCTGCGGGGCAGGGGGAAGGGGTCAGGCGGCCTCGGCCAGGCAGCGTTGCAGGACCTGCGCATAAGTGTCCGTGCCCTGTGCGCCGGTCAGCAGATATTTCCCTCCAAACACCATCGAAGGCACGCCCGAGATACCCTGGCTGGTCCAGAACTGTTGTTTTTCACGCACCGGTTGGGCATGCGCACCTGATTCAAGTGCGGTTCGCGCCGCCTCCGGGTCGAGCCCGGCCGTCTCGACCGCGCCCATCAACACTTCGATGTCAGAGACATCCTGTTGCTTGGTGAAATAGGTTTCGAACAGGGTCAGTTTCAGCGGATGCTGACGCCCCTGTGTTTCCGCCCAGTCAAGCAGTTGATGCGCGGCAAAGGTGTTCACGATTCTGCTGTCATCAGTGAAATTGAAAGTGAACCCAAGTTCAGTGCCCAACGCAGTCAAACGCTCGCGCGCCTGCTGGCTTTGTTCGGGCGTCGAGCCATATTTCTCGGCAATATGCTCCCGCAGGTTCTGCCCCTCGGGGCCCATGCTGGGGTTCAGTTCGAACGGATGCCAGCGCAATCGGGCCAGCACATTCTCTTGCTTCAGCGCGGCATCGAGTTGACGAAAGCCGACAATACACCACGGACAGACCACATCCGAGACGACATCAATCTGCACGGTAGGGCGGGGATCGGGCGAGGGCATGGGCTGCTCCAGATTGCATTGTATCGCGGTTAGATATGGCTAAAGCACGTGATTTCAATCGGCTGTGTTTTTGCCTCTTCACATCGCGCGGCTCAGCGTCTATACGCCGCTCTACTAAGTCATTGGCAGTGCGGTCGTGGCGGAATTGGTAGACGCGCAGCGTTGAGGTCGCTGTGGGGTAACACCCGTGGAAGTTCGAGTCTTCTCGACCGCACCAACATCCTGAAATTTTTAACCGAAATTGTCAGATGAGACGGGCGCCCTGTTGGTTGAAGCGGTACGTTCGATCCTGGGCGTAGCCGAAATGGACGGATTCACCAGCGTTGACCTGATGCTGGCCGAACAGGCGCGCGGTGATCTGGTGGTCTTTCATCATCGCGATTACGTTTGTGTCTCCGCCCAGATGCTCAACATGAGTCACGTTTGCGGTCAGGGGGCCTTCGTCGGATAAGTACAAGTCCTCTGGGCGGATGCCCAATGTTGTGTCCGCGCTGTCGCCGATTACGCTGGCGGGGAAGAAATTCATCGACGGAGCGCCAAGGAAACCCGCGACGAACTGGTTGGCGGGGTTATTATATAGCTCCATCGGGCTGCCAACCTGTTCAACGCGCCCGTCGCGCAGGACGACGATCTTGTCAGCGAGCGTCATCGCCTCGGTCTGGTCGTGAGTGACGTAGATCATCGATGCATCGAGCTGCTGATGCAGGTTGGCGATTTCCAGTCGCGTATTCATACGCAGGGCGGCGTCCAGATTGGATAAAGGTTCGTCAAACAGAAACAGTTTGGGTTCCCGCACGATGGCGCGACCGATGGCGACTCGTTGGCGCTGGCCGCCTGACAGTTCTGAGGGGTAACGGTCGATATAGGGCTCAAGGTTCAGCATCTTGCTGGCCTTGGCGACGCGTTCTTCGATGACCTGCTTGCTCTGGCCTTCCTGTTTCAGTGCCAGCGACATGTTCTTGCGCACATTCAGGTGGGGATAGAGTGCATAGCTTTGGAACACCATCGCGATGCCGCGTTTCGAGGGCGGCGTAAGGTTCATCACCTCTCCGCCAATGCGCACTTCGCCCGAGGTCACGTCCTCCAGCCCCGCGATCACGCGTAGCAGGGTGGACTTGCCGCAGCCGGAGGGGCCGACGAAGACGACGAATTCTCCGTCTTCGACTTCGATGTTAATATCTTTCAGTACCTCGACAGTGCCGAAGGACTTGTTCACGTTTGTCAGCGTCAGGGCGGTCATGTGCGTGCCTCTTTCAGCGAAATGGGTTGGCCAGTGCGGATGCTTTCATCGGCAGCTAGACAGATGGCCAGCGATTGCACGGCGTCGTTCATATGGCGGGTCAGGTCGATGTCCTCGGCGATGGCGCGCAGCATATAGGCTTGTTCGGCATCGCAGAGCTGCTGATGGCCGGGCTCATCGGGCATGTCGATTGTCTGGTCGCCATCGGGGCGATGGACCAGAAGGCCGCCAACCTTGGTGTGTCCGTCGATATCGGCGGATGCGCCCTTGTTGCCATCGGTGATCGAGACCGAGCCGTTGGGCGACACGATGTCTTTCACGAAGAACGCGGTTTCGGACATCATCGGGCCCCAACCGGCCTCATACCAGCCGACCGAGCCATCCTCGAAGACCACCTGAAACTGGCCGTAGTTGTACATGTCTTCGGCGATCTCATCGCTTAGGCGCAGGCCCATGCCGTGGACTCGCACGGGGTCGGAGTCAGTGATCTGACACATCACGTCGACATAATGCACACCGCAATCGACGATGGGCGAGGTGGTCTGCATCAGAGCTTTGTGTGTTTCCCACTCGGCCCCGCTGCTTTGTTGGTTGAGATTCAGCCGGAACACGTAGGGCCCGCCCAGGTCGCGCGCCTCGGAAATCAGGCGCATCCACGAAGGATGGTGTCGCAGGATGTAGCCGATCACCAGTTTGCGGTTGGTCTCAATGGCCTTTTCGACAGCACGCTTGGCATCTGCCACAGTGGTCGCTAGCGGTTTTTCGACAAATACATGCGCCCCGGCCTCCATCGCCGCGCAGGCGAAATCGGCGTGGCTGTCGGAGTAGGTCGCCACGACCACCAGATCGGGCTTGGTCTCTGCCAGAGCGGTGTGAAAATCCGAATAGGCCGGATAGATCGACAGATCTGGATGATCCACGCGACCGGATCGGTTCACCAACCCAACAATCTGCGCGTCTAGGTGGTTGTGGTGGGCCAAAGCGTGGCTCAGCCCCATATTGCCGAGGCCGGCGATCAGAACTTTGGTCATTTCACAGCTCCTGAAGTGATGCCGCGGATCATCTGACGTGAGAAGATGACATAGAGCACCAGCACCGGCAGGATCGCCATGCTGAGCGCCGACAGAACCGCGTTCCAGTCGGTGACGAACTGGCCAATGAAGACTTGGCTGCCCAGCGTCAGTGTTTTGGTTTCCTCGGCTGGGGCAAGAATCAGCGGGAACCAGAGGTCGTTCCAGATGGGGATCATGTTGAACACGGCCACGGTCGCCATGGCGGGGCGGACGAGCGGTAGGACCAATCGGAAGAATATGGTGTATTCGGACAGCCCATCGACGCGGCCTGCGTTCTTCAGATCGTCCGAGACTTGCCGCATGAATTCAGACAGGATGAACACCGCCAGCGGCAGACCTTGCGCGGTATAGACAAGGATCAGGGCCCAAAGGGTGTTCACCAACCCGGTTGCCACCATCATCTCAAGTATCGCCACGGTGCCGATGCGGATCGGGATCATAATCCCAAGCGCCAGATAGAGGCCCATCAGAGTGTTGCCCTTGAATTTGTATTCGCTCAGGGCAAAGGCGGCCATGGCGCCGAACAGCAGAACGAAGGCCAGCGACACCACGGTCACGATCAGCGAGTTTTGGAAATAAAGGAAGAAATCCCCTTGTTTCATAACCGTCTGGTAACCGATGAGAGAAAAGCTTTCGGCATCGGGCATGGCGAGCGGCTCGCGGAAGATCGAGCGTCGGGTTTTGAAGCTGTTGATGATGATCACGAAGACCGGGAACAGGGCGATCAGGGTATAGAGGATCAGCGCCCCGTGCATGGCAGCCGTGTTCAGCGGGTTATGGCGTGCTTTGTTCATGCGTTCATCCTCACAGCTGATACCGGCGCATCCGGGTCTGGATGCCGAAGAGGTAGATGCAGACACCCACAAGGATGATCGCGAACATGGCGCCAGCGATGGCGGAGCCCATATGCGGGTCGCCCAGTTGCAGTTGGAAGCCAAAGAAGGTGCGGTACATGAAGGTGCCTAGGATATCGGTTGAGAAATCCGGCCCTGCCAGCGCACCTTGCGAGACGTAGATCAGGTCGAACGCGTTGAAATTGCCGACGAATGTCAGGATCGAGATGATGCCAATCGAGGGAATGATCAACGGCAGCTTGATCTTCCAGAACGCCGAAGCACCGGTGATGCCGTCTATTTCTCCGGCTTCAAGGATCTCTTCAGGGATCGACAGCAGGGCGGCGTAGATCAACATCATCGGGATGCCGACGAATTGCCAGACCGAGACAAGTGCCAGTGTTGTCAGCGCGTATTCTTCCTTGCCCAGCCATGGTGCAAACAGCGACTTCAAACCAATGGCGTCCAGCATTGAAGGTGCGATGCCCCAAAGCGGGGACAATATCAGCTTCCACGCGAAACCGACGATCACAAAGCTCAGAATGGTCGGAATGAAGATCGCGGACCGATAGAGCGCGGCAAACCGCAAGCGTGGATGCGACAAAAGCGCGGCCAAAGCGATGCCGATGGGGTTCTGAACCAGCATGTGGATCAGGAAGAACCAGAAGTTGTTGCCCAAAGCGTTCCAGAACTGCTCGGACCAGATCGGATCGAAGAACAGGGTGCGGAAATTCTGCAAGCCCACGTAGATACGTGTCTGATCAACCTCGGAGAACAGTGCGAGGCGCAGTGTGTTGAACAAGGGGAAGATCATCACTGCCGTGTAGACCAGCACCGCAGGGGCGAGGAAAACGGCAATGTGCCAGCGTATGCGGCGGGTCTGCATGGGAATCTCCGGGGGAAAGGTCCGGACGCGACGCGGTAGCCGCGTCCGGTGTGAGTGGCCTAGGTGTTACTGATGCGGTGCGTACCAGCTGGCCAGACCGTCTTGCAGTTGCTGACCCAGCGCTTCGGGTGTCTCGGCACCCTTGATGGCTGCAACGGATGCACCCCAAGTCTCGTTTTCGAGGTTCGGTGTGCCGCGCGACAGGATTTGGTAGGTCGAGCGGATTGTGCTTTCGCACTCATCCCGCCAACCGACGATTTCCTTGGCCAGTGGGTCTTCCAACTCGACCGGAGTGCTGGACAGCGGGAAAAAGCCGGGTAGGGCGTTACCGAAGATGCTGGCGAATTCCGGGCTTGCGACCCAAGCCAGGAAGGTGCGCGCAGCTTCTTGGTTTTCGCTCGCCGCGTTCATGCCGATGCCGATATCGGTGTGGTCCGAAATATAGCAGGTGTCGCCCGCGTTCTGGACCGGTGGCTTAAAGGCGCCCATTTCGAAATCGGCCTGCGTGTTGAAGCCCGAGATTTCCCAGCTGCCTGCTGGATAGACCGCTGCACGACCCAGCGTGAACAGGTTCTGGCTGTCGGGATAGGTTTGCGCTTCATACCCGTCGCCGAGATAGTCGGCCCACTTGGCCAGTGTCGCATACGGGGCGACCCACTGGGGGTCGGTCAGCTTCTGCTCGCCTTTGATCAGCGCCTGACGACCTTCTTCACCTTTCCAGTAGTTTGGGCCGATATTGTTATAGCCCATCGTTGCGGCTTCCCACTGGTCATTGGTGCCCATCGCCATCGGGATATAGGTACCGTCTTCCTTGATCTTATCGAGGGCGGCAAAGAACTCAGCTTCGGTAGTTGGAACTTCGATGCCCAACTCATTGAACGCATCTTTGTTGTAGATGAAGCCGTGAATCACAGACGCCATCGGGACGCAGAAACTGGCAGAACCGTCATCGGTTTGCCACGCAGATTTGGCCACGTCCGAGAAGTTTCCCATGGCCTCAAGATCAGACAGATCGGTCAGGTGCCCCGACTCGTATAGCGCAAGCGAGGCATCAAACGGACGGCAGGTAATCAGATCGCCAGCCGATCCGGCCTCGAGCTTTGAGTTTAAGACAGCGTTGTATTCTGCCGGTGCAGAGGGCGAGAATATTACTTTGATGCCGGGATTCTCGGCCTCGAACGCCGGAATGATCTTTTCCTGCCACAACGCCAGATCGTCGTTTCGCCAACTTTCGATGGTCAAAGTGGCCTCTTGCGCATAGGCGCTTGTGACCAGCGCCGTGCTCATCATGGCAAGGCTCAGAACTTTGCGTGTCATTTGATATCTCCCAGGTTGATGGTTTCTTGGTTTTGTTTCATCCGCTCCAGCGCAGGGCGGAGGTGATCGTCGGTGTTGCTTAGCATTGCTTGCGCCGCGTCCAGGGACCCTGCGCCTACAGCCAAAAGGGCCGCGCATTTGAGGTTGCCCTCTGCCGCAGTCAACGCCTTTGTAGCCTGCGCGGAGGAAACACCGGTCAACTGACAGACGATCCCGTTGGCTCGGGCGCGTAGCTTGTCATTGTCAGCGCGCAAATTGATCATCATGCCGTCCTGAATATGCCCCAGTTCCATCGCCATCAGCGTCGAAAGCATGTTCAGTGCGATTTTCTGCGCTGTACCAGCGCCCATGCGGGTAGAGCCCGAGATCAGTTCAGGTGGTGTGGAAAGCAGGATTGGATGGTCAGAAAGCTGCAACAGTTCGGTGCCCCCGTTATTGGCAATGCCGATAACTGTGGCGCCTCTGTCCCGCGCGATCCGCGCTGCTGCGGTTGTGTACGGTGTGGTTCCGCTGGCCGAGACGGTGATCAAGGTGTCTTTGGCAGAAAGATCGGCCAGGTCTCGGGCAAGGCTGTCGGTGGCATCTTCGACATCTCCCGGCATCTCTACCCCTGAGGGCAATCCACCTGCAATGTGGATGCGAATCTGGCGGGCTGGTATCGAAAAAGTTCCCCCCAGTTCCAGCGCATCCGAGGCGGCCATCAAGCCGGAAGAGCCTGCCGCCAAATAGCGCAAAACCCCGCCCGATCGGATGGATTGCGCCATAGCTTTTGCGCCTGCGCAGAGGGTGGGCAGCGAGGAAAGCGGGGCAGCGGCAGCGTCGGCTTGCGAGCGGGCCAGCAGCTCGGCCACCTCAGTCAGCGGTCGGGCGTCAAGTCCGATCGCGTCTTGATGTAGCTGTTCGGTAACTGGCTTGGTCACGTGATTCTCCCCCGAGATTTTGAATATCATACCTTTTAGATACCATTAGTCTACCATTTTATTTTTTACGCCCTCTATTTTCAAGATTTAGACAATTATTACTGCATTATTGTGTAATTTGGTCTTCAAAATTAGAAATAGGTATTATAAAGGTATCTCCATGAGTCGCCCTTCTGATACCATTGTGCTGGCCGCTGATGGCGGTGGAACACGCTGCCGTCTTGCTGTTTCAGATGGCTCTGCGGTTCAGTGTGTCGAGGTTGGTGCGGCAAATGTATCAACCGATTTTGACGCAGCCTGCGCTGAGTTGATGCACGGAATTGCTGCTTTGGCCCGACGTGCCGGATTAGAGGCAACTCAAATCGCTCGTGCGCCAGCCTACTTGGGGCTGGCCGGTATCACGGGGCGCGCGCTGGCTGATCGGCTGGCAGAAAAGCTGCCATTTGACCATGTTCTGATTGAAGATGACAGGCCCGCCGCATTACGTGGTGCGTTGGGTTCGAAAGACGGTTTCGTAGCGCATTGCGGAACGGGTTCTTTTCTGGCGGTCCAGAATGGGGATCGCAGGTCATTTGCCGGGGGCTGGGGACCTGTTCTCGGGGATCAGGCCTCGGCGCAATGGGTTGGGCGGCGGGCTTTGGCCTTTACGCTTGACTGTGTGGACGCTCTGAAGCCTGCGTCTGATTTGGCGGACAGCCTGTTGTCGCGTTTTGATGGCGCTGCTGGGATTGTCAGGACCGCCTCCAAGATGTCGCCTACTGAGTTCGGAGCGCTGGCGCCTGTTGTCACGCAACACGCAAAGCAAGGAGATGCGCTTGCGCTGTCGATCATGGAGGATAGTGCACAGTATCTGGCGGATCAGATGTTGGCGATGGGCTGGATGCCCGGCCTTTCGATCTGCCTGACCGGCGGCATCGGCCCGCAATACGCGGAATTTCTTCCCGCACAGATGCAACAGGAATTGGCCGATCCGCTGGGCGATCCGTTGACCGGTGCCATCGCGTTGGCCCACGCCTTTCAAAAGGAGACCCGACATGAGCGTTGCTGACTTCTTGCGGCCCGAGGGTTGGCTGGGTCAGACCGCCGGTCCCCGATACGTACAGCTGCGGCAGCGGCTGGAGCAGGGGATTGAAGAGGGTATTCTGGCCCCGAACAGTTCACTCCCGCCCGAGCGCGAGATTGCCGAGCTGACGGACTTGTCGCGGGTGACGGTCCGCAAGGCGATTCAGGAACTTGTGCGCAAAGGCGCGATTGAACAGCGGCAAGGCTCGGGGTCATTCGTGCGTCAAGCGGTTGCACGGGTTGAGCAGTCGCTGTCGCACCTGACCTCGTTCACCGAAGACATGGAGAGGCGCGGTTTTGAAACGACTTCAACCTGGTTGGAGCGCGGTATATTCCTGCCGTCGCCTGATGAGATGCTGGCGCTGGGTCTGTCGGCCAGCGATCAGGTCGCGCGCATTCATCGACTGCGCGCGGCTGGTGGGCGGCCAATGGCGCTGGAACGCGCGGCGTTGCCGCTGGATATCCTACCCAACCCGACCGAGGTTACCGGATCGCTCTATGCGTTCCTCGAACACTCGGGCAATCGTCCGGTGCGCGCGATCCAGAAAATCTCAGCCATCAATCTCGAAGCGACCGAGGCCGGTTTGCTGGACGTTGCCGAAGGTACGGCAGGGCTGCGCATTCAGCGGACCTCATACCTAGAAAGCGGGCGCGTTGCTGAACTTACCCGATCCATCTATCACGGCGATGCCTACGATTTCGTGGCAGAGCTGCGTCTGTCAACCTGAAAGGCAGGGCACATGTCCAGCGAAACAACTCAAATGCGGCAGGAAATCAATGAGATACCTTTTGCCGTTGATCGGCTTCTCACTGATGGTGCCACGGCGATTACAAAGACCGCAAGCGCGATCCGCGCGCACGATCCCGGCTTCCTGATTTCGGTTGCGCGAGGTTCGTCGGACCATGCCTGCAGCTATCTGAAATACGCTTCGGAACTGCTGCTGGGCCTGCCCATGGCCTCGGTTGGGCCGAGCGTGAAATCGATCTACGGGGTCGATATGCGATGCCCCGGTGCGCTGTGTATTTCGGTATCCCAATCGGGTCAAAGCCCCGACATCGTACAGCTGACGAAGTCCCTGACAGAAGGCGGCGCGTATTCGGTGGCGATCACGAACGATACCACGTCTGCACTGGCCCAGAACGCCACCTCGGCTCTGCCCATCCTTGCAGGCCCCGAGCTTAGCGTGGCTGCCACCAAGACCTTCGTCACCTCTCTGGTCGCCGGGCTTTGGTTGCTGGCCGAGGTCAAGGGCGACGATACCTTGCTGGCTGCAATTCACAAATTGCCGGAAGATTTATCGCGGGCGATCACCTGCGATTGGAGCGCGGTGGTCGAGGCAGTCGATGGCCAATCCCTGTTCACTTTGGGACGTGGGATGTCCTGGGCAATTTCGAATGAGGCGGCGCTGAAATTCAAGGAAACCTGCCAGATTCATGCGGAAAGCTATTCCTCGGCCGAAGTTCTGCATGGCCCGGTTTCGATCGTGGATCAGGGCTTTCCGGTGATTGCGTTCTCGTCCGGAGACGCGGCTGAGGCCAACATCGCCGAAGTCGCCGATGCGCTCGCAGCTAAGGGCGCAAAAGTCTTCGCAACGACCAATCAGGTGTCTGATGCCGTGAGGCTACCACATGTCCGCACCACGCACTGGATGACAGATCCGGTAGCCTCAATCGCTTCGTTCTACGGTATGGTCGAAACTGTGGCCACGCGCCGGGGCATCAATCCCGATGCACCGCGTCACCTGCGGAAAGTGACGGAGACGGTATGACCGATGCGACGATCACCTTCGCGGGCGGGCTTATCTTTGATGGTAAAACCCTGAAGGACGGCCACGCCGCCCGTTTCGTCGGCGGGCTGCTCGACAGTATATTGCCCGAAGCCGAGTTGCCTTCGGATGAGATGGTTCAGGATCTGTCGGGTGATATTTTAAGCCCCGGCTATGTAGATTTGCAGGTGAATGGCGGCGGAGGCGTCATGTTCAACGACGATCCATCGGTCGAGACATTACAGCGTATTGCGGCGGCTCATCGCAAGCTTGGCGCGACGTCGATCCTTCCGACGCTGATCACGGACACGCCCGAAAAGACAACGGCTGCCATTTCTGCTGCTTCTCAGGCCATTCAGCGCGGAGTTCAGGGGATTGTCGGCTTGCATCTTGAGGGGCCGCATCTCTCGGTGCGACGCAAGGGCGCGCATGACGGCGGGCTGATCCGCCGGATGCAGGACGCTGATCTTGCACAGCTGATAGAAGCGGCAGGGGCGTTGCCTGCATTGATGGTAACGCTTGCGCCTGAAAGTGTCACGATTGCTCAGGTCGAAACGCTCAGCAAGGCGGGGGTCATCGTGTCGTTGGGGCACAGTGATGCCGAGTTTCAGACCTGCGTGGCTTACGCACAGGCGGGCGCGCACTGCGCCACCCATTTGTTTAACGCGATGAGTCAGTTGGGCAACCGCGAACCGGGGCTGGTTGGCGCAGTCTTGTCCAGCGGTGCGATGTCTGCCGGATTGATAGCGGATGCAATCCATGTTCACCCGCAGACGATGCGCGCCGCCTTTGCAGCTAAACAGGGGCCGGGGCATCTGTTTCTGGTGAGCGACGCGATGGCCGTTGCTGGAACGGATCTGCAGGAATTCAAGCTGGAAGGGCGTGTCATCCAACGTGAAAACAGCAGGCTGACCTTACCGGATGGAACCCTGGCCGGGGCCGATCTGAACCTGACCACCGCGCTGCGCGTGTTGACAACGGATGTCGGCGTTTCACTGACGGACGCCTTGGCAGCGGCCACACGCATTCCGGCGGATATCATTTCCCAGCGCTCAATCGCGCGTCTGAACTTGATATCGCAGGCCATTCGCATTTCTCCGGACTTGTCGCAGGCCCGTCCGGCGGTTGCTTAACCTCGCATTGCAACAAATTGCGAAACACCGCGTTTTTCGCATCTCGCCTCAACTGTAGCGGTTGTGTAAGACCTTAGGCGAACGTGGTTTGGGAATGTCTGTATGTATCAGATAATTGGAATAATTGGCAGGGCATTGACCACCCGGATCGCGCAATGATCCAAACGCGTGGCGTTTTCATTGGTCAGCGTACGGATTGTTTGGGCGCGCGCCTGCTGATGATCCTGACCTGTATCCGTCTGGTCGAAGACTTTGGGACAGACTACCGGGTGAACTGGTTCCCGCAAGGCGCCGATGCGCCGGAGTTGGATCATCCCGAGGAGTTATTCACCAAAGACTGGATGGATGCGCATTTCCTTGATCAGGCAGAGTTCGACGCGATAAGCGCGACCGCTCTGCCAATTTGGGCCTTCCAGAACGATCCATCGCCCGAGCGGCTGATCGACCATTTGGCGTCTGGCCGTTCGGTTCTGGTCGAAGAAGCGAGCGAGATATTGGCCTTCCCGTGGGAAGAGATCGAAACCATCCGTCCCCGCTATCGCGATTTCATACATAGCGTAGGATTTGTGGATGAGGTTCGTCAGATCATGTATCGCGCGGATCAGAAGCTCTCGGGGCAGGGGGTTTCGGCTTACCACATTCGGCGCGGAGAAATCCTGAACGGATTACCATGGAAGCATTCGATCTGGCCCGCCAAGATCGAACCTGACGAGTTTTACGAGGCCCATCTGGAGAAATCCAAAGGCCAGACGGTGATCATGTTTTCGGATCAGCCAGAGGTGATAGACCGTTTCAAGCAACGGTTTCCGGAGCTCATGCAGATGTCGGATATCGCTGATCTGTCAGCTCTGACGCGGGCGCAGCGGGACTTTCTGGAGCTTTTTGCGATGTCACGGGCGGATCAGGTGATCGCGCCACACATATCTGGCTTTTCAATGGCTGCAGCCCGGATTTCGGGGCAGCAGCGTAAAGTGTTCCGCGATGTATTGTCCAAGGATGAGATGCAGGCGGCCAATGCGCGGTTCATCGAACGGGTTGCGAAGGGGCCATCGGCCTTTCCGAATCCCTCAGAGGCGGCGCATATCTATTCAAAGGCGGTGCAATATCTGTCAGCGCAGGATCGCTGCGAAGAGGCGTATGATAGTGCGAAACCTATTCTGGACGCCGGGGCCGACAACGCCTTTATGCCACTTCTGCAATCCCTGAACTGTTTTTACCTGTCGAAGTGGCAGGAAAGCGAGGCACTTGCCAAAGCGGGATTGCAGAACCCGCATCTCTGGCCCGAAGACTATTCTGTTTTGTGCGCCTTGCGTGGCGCTGTTCTCGGCATGCAAGGCAAGCGTGGTGCGGCGACACACCATTTTGCAAAAGCGTTCTGGTCCAAGTCGTTACGGCCGGATATTGTGGTTCTGGGGTCCAGAATGCTCTACCGTGCTCAACTCGCGCTTAGGCTGATGCCGCCTGTGGACTGGTCATTGCAAAAGGTCGTTCGGCAACGCCGGTTTGCACCGTTCAATAACCTGTATCTGGTTCAGCGTAAGGTTGTTGTCAGGCGTCCTTGCAACTTCGATTTCATACTCTTGGATTGGGCCGAGTTGGCGCTGGATCAACGCGCAAGTCGTATCTTTGATCACCAACAAAGATTGGAAGCGCTTTCTACCTCACTCGATGAGGTTCACGACGTACCGGCAGACGACCCGCGATTGTTGGGCGCGAGGGTGATACTACAGAGGCATCTAGGGGAAATATCCGGAGCTCAGGCGATCGATAAAATCCGCCAGATCGTGGCTGGAGTGCCGGAAAGTGCCTTGTACCAAAAGCGGCTGTCCGAACTTTACGAAGCAGAAGGCGATACCGAAGCTGCGCATCGAACGATGGCTGAGGCGCTGGCTTGTGACCCGGAAAGCCCGTTTCTCATGTTCGCCATGGGTCGCTTGCTTGAGCGGACGGGCAAGATCGGGCAGGGCGAGAAGCTTATTCTGAAAGCTGCCGATCTTGATGACGTGACCGTCGTTATTCAGGGCATGGCGGGCCAGATACACATGCGGCGCGGGAACAAGAACAAGGCACGTCCCTATCTTGAGAAAGCGCGCGATCTCTATCCGCCTCACAAGCGCTTTACCAATCAGCTGAACCGGCTTTCGGGTCAGGCCTGACGCTAATCCAGCGCGACCTCTTGCCGTAGTTTTCCGGTTGTCTTGTCGAAGATCAGAATCCGATTGTCCTCGGTCACGACCGCATACCAGTTGTTGCCGATGGTCAACGCTTGCGCTTTTGCGCCGTCCGGAAGTTCGATCTGGTCGGGCAGCTTCGGAGTGCGGTCCGATAGGCGGATGACAATCAGGGCGAATGTCACTAGAACCCCGCCAATCATTACCGCGGTCAATAGCATGACCATACGCCGCAGCAGTCGAAGCTGCGGTGTTTCCTGCGGTTCCTGAGGTTCGGAAGGGACAGTCATGGGCACCCGCCTGATAGAGTTTCATATCGCGGCCGCTCCGCCGCCCCGCCTTGATAAGGCGCTTGCGCGGGATGTGCCAGCGGAAGAGAACCTGTCGCGCACCCGGCTGGCCCGACTGATCAATGAGGGTGCCGTCACCGTTGATGGCGTCGCCGTTGAAGACCCCAAAGCTAAGATAACCGAAGGCGCGCAGATTGGGATCACCGTGGCCGAGGCCGAAGATAGTCATATCGGCGCTGAGGATATCCCATTTGAAGTCGTCTATGAGGACGACGATCTGATCGTGATCAACAAACCAGCAGGGATGGTCGTGCATCCGGCGCCGGGCTCGCCGAACGGTACGCTAGTCAATGCGCTGCTGCATCATTGCGGGGATGATCTCTCGGGTGTTGGGGGCGTCAAGCGCCCGGGCATCGTGCACCGGATCGACAAGGAAACCAGCGGGTTGCTGGTTGTGGCGAAATCGGATGCGGCGCATCACGGGCTGGCTGCCCAGTTCGAGGCGCATAGCGTCGAGCGCTATTATCGCGCGATCTGCTATGGTGTGCCGGATGCCAATGACCCTCGGTTGCGTGGGATCAAGGGTGTCAGTTTTGAGCCCGGCAACATCATGCGCCTAACAACTCAACTGGCGCGGCACAAGACGGATCGGCAAAAGCAGGCCGTGCTGTTTCACGGAGGCCGCCACGCAGTGACACGGGCGCGGATTGTCGAAGTTTTTGGAACGCCCGGCGGTCTGTCCTTGATCGAATGCTGGCTTGAGACGGGCCGAACGCATCAAATCCGTGTCCATATGGCCCATGCCGGCCACGGGCTTGTCGGAGACCCGGTTTACGGCGGAAAGCGCAAACTGGCCGCGCGGGCATTCACGCCCGAAACCGCCGAGGCGGTGCAGGCTTTCCCCCGCCAAGCTCTGCACGCAGCAGTGTTAGGCTTCGAACACCCGGTTTCGGGCCAGGCATTACGTTTTGAAGCCCCGCTGCCGCAGGATATGGCGGACCTGCTGGAAAATCTCAGAAAACCACTGAAATAAACTGCAAAGGCTTGTGAAAAAGGCCTTTTCAGCTTTCCTTTACATAGGGTTAATCTCAGACTGTTAACAGATCCTCTTGAATGTATCGGGTCTGGTACCCATATCCCATGTTAAGGGCTTAAACATTTGTCCAAGGGGCAGAAATAAATGGCAAATTACTCAAATCTTCCAGCGCCGACACCCGAGGGTGGGCTGAACCGCTATATGCAGGAGATTCGCAAGTTTCCTCTGCTGGAGCCGGAGGAAGAATATATGCTGGCCAAGCGCTGGGTCGAGGAACAGGATACCGAGGCCGCGCATAAAATGGTCACGTCTCATCTGCGCTTGGCGGCCAAGATCGCCATGGGATATCGCGGTTATGGCCTGCCGCAGGCAGAGGTGATTTCCGAAGCCAATGTGGGCTTGATGCAGGCGGTCAAGAAATTTGACCCCGAAAAAGGCTTCCGGCTGGCGACCTATGCCATGTGGTGGATCCGCGCTTCGATCCAGGAATACGTCCTTCGGTCGTGGTCGATGGTGAAACTGGGTACAACATCGGCGCAGAAAAAGCTGTTCTTCAACCTGCGTAAAGCAAAGGCACGCATTGGCGCGCTGGAAGAGGGTGATTTGCGTCCTGAAAACGTGGCCAAGATTGCAGAAGACCTCGGAGTGACCGAGGAAGAAGTGATCAGCATGAACCGTCGGATGTCCGGTGGCGATGCGTCGCTGAACGCGACCGTGGGGTCCGAAGGCGAAGGCACCATGCAGTGGCAGGATTGGCTGGAAGATGAAGATGCCGATCAGGCTGGTGACTACGAGGCGCGCGATGAATTGGAAGCCCGGCGCGAATTGCTCGCTGCTGCGCTGGATGTTCTGAACGATCGCGAGAAAGACATCCTGACTCAGCGCCGTCTGATGGACCAGGCTGTTACGCTGGAAGAGCTGAGCACGCAGTACAATGTCAGCCGTGAACGTATTCGTCAGATCGAAGTGCGCGCGTTTGAGAAGCTTCAAAAGAAGATGCGTGAGCTTGCGCGCGAAAAAGGTATGCTGGGTTCAAACTGACCCCAGACAGATATCAGCCCGCCATATGAGCGGGCTGATTTTTTTTGTTATGCGAAAATGAAATCGGACTCGGACAGGTGGCTTGCCCAGACGCCTGATAGATAGATGCTGTCTCCGTCGTCCAATTCGATCTTGGTCCCGAAGAACTTACCGTCGATATCGTCTTCGATGTCCTCAAAGCTGGTAATGCCATCGTATTCGGACAGGTCGATCTTGTCCTTGCCGACGCGGAAATCGACAATCCAGTCGTGACCGTCGCCTTCATCGAACACAAACGTGTCCTTACCGCGCCCACCAAAGAGTTTGTCATTGCCTTCGCCGCCGTCGATGATGTCTTTCCCTCGGCCTCCGAAGATTTTGTCATGGCCTTCATCGCCACGCAGAATATCCTTTCCGCGCCCCCCGAAGATTATGTCGTTCCCGGCACCGCCAAGCGCCACATCATTGCCCGAGCCGGTGTTGATCACGTCATTGCCACCATCACCGTGAACAAAGTCTTTGCCGCGTCCGGTAAAGATGAATTCATCGCTGCTGTCACCTAGGATAAAGTCCGTGTTCTTTTTGCCCAGAATGCCCGACACCGAGACGGGTAGAAGTACGCCGTCAAGTACGTGAATGATACCGTTTGACGCATCCACGTCGAACGCGATCAAGCCGGGATCGTCGATGCCCGGATCGGCATCGCCCAGACTGGGGGGATCGCTTTCAAGGTTCAGTTCGACTGACGACCCAAGCAGAGTTTGGATTTCAGCCCCGTCGCCTAGACCGACCACTGTGGTGCTGTCGAACTCACCATCGACCACGTGATACTTCAAAATGTTGGTTAGCAAAGGGATGGGGTCTCCGCCGCCAAGCAGGGTGAGCGCCTTGATGATGTGGCCCAATGCTCCAGCCTCGTCATCCCCTTTATACCCAAGCGTTTGTGCCAGAGTAATAAAGGCGGCGTCATTTGGGGCAAAGACGGTCAGTTCTGCCTCAGGATTGTCCAGCGTTTCCGCCAGCCCGGCTGCAATAACCGCTTCGCGGAGAATGTCGAAATCCTGATTGTCGCTGTCAAACGTTCCGGGAACACCGCTTTTTAGCACTGTTCCTGTAATCGTATGTGTTGCTGGCATTTCAGTAAGCCTCCCACCCTGTTTGCCGTTGCTCCGGATGTTGCCAGAGCACCATCCGAGCATGATTCAGTCGATGTTTAAGCTACGGCGGCAGTATTAGACTGGATCAACAAAACTGATTTGCGAGGGCAGGTTTGACGCCGATCGATTTTAGATTATCGATATAAAGTATAAGGTTATCGGGGTTTTTTAATCTCATCAAAAAATTTACCGAGGCGTATGATTTTCAAATAGATAGAGAAAGGACTGACTTATTGGCAGGTGGTTGATAGACAGATCAGGAACTGAATTACATTGAGCTCGCCGTGAGCGGGTTACATCAATTTTTGGGGGGGCGCATGCATAAACCGGTCAATTGGGGTGTTCTGGGTGCAGCCAGATTCGCACGACAACACATGGCGCCCGCCATCCATGCGGCAGAGGGCGCGCGGCTGGCGGGGTTGGCGACCTCGGATCCGGCCAAGGCCGAGCCCTTTGCCAGATATTGCCCTGATTTGAATGTCTACAACAGCTATGAGGCATTGCTAGCCGATCCTGAGATTGAGGCGGTGTACATCCCGCTGCCCAACCATCTTCACGTCGAATGGAGCCTGAAGGCGCTGGATGCGGGCAAGCATGTGCTGTGCGAAAAGCCGATGACCATGCGGGCTGATGAATTTGACGCGCTGATCGCAAAGAGGGACCAGACGGGTTTGCTGGCTGCCGAAGCATATATGATCGTGCATCACCCTCAGTGGCATCTGACCCGTAAACTGATCGCGGACGGAGCGATCGGCCGGCTGGTCCATGTCACCGGGGCGTTCAGCTATGACAACCGGGCGGACACGGGCAACATCCGCAACCGTGCGGAAACCGGTGGGGGCGGGCTGCGTGACATCGGGGTGTATGTTATCGGCAGCGCTCGGTTTGCGACTGGGCAAGAGCCGGTCTTGGTCAGCGGTGCGATCCGGTGGGAAAATGACGTGGATGTCTTCACCGAAATACGCGCGCAGTTTCCCGAATTTACCTATTCCGCCTACGTCTCAACACGCATGCATCCACATCAGGAAATGGTGTTTCACGGAGAAGGTGGCATGATCCGTCTGACTGCTCCGTTCAATGCCCGTGTGTTCGGCGAGGCGCGGGTTGAACTGCACCGACCGGGCCTTGAGGTTCTGGTGCCCCGGTTTCCTGCGGACAACCACTATCAATTGCAGGTCGAAGCGTTCTGCCGATCGGTTCGCGAAGGGGTTGAATATCCCTGTTCGTTGGAATTCGTGAGGGGCACACAAGAGGTTATCGATCAGGTCTTTGACGCCGCCGTTTCGCTCTAGCTTGCCACGCCTGTGGTGTCTCGCGTATCCTGTCCCGACCGGATCAGGAGGGCTAAATGGCGGGCGGCTGGGCGCGCGATGGCGCGGTGAGTGAACAGATCGAAGCGTCGATTTCAGATGAACTGGCGCGGATGCAGGCGCAAAAGCGACCTGTGGGCGAAAGCCTGACCCATTGTGCTGAATGCGAAGAACCGATCCCCGAAAAACGCCGCCTTGCTCTGCCCGGCGTAAAGCTGTGCCTGGATTGCCAGCAAGAGCGTGACAGCAGCTTCAAGACCCGCGGCGGGATCAATCGGCGGGGTTCGAAAGACAGTCAGTTGAAATAACGCGAGGAGCACCCGGTGAAGGATCAGCCGCAGAGATCAGTACTGCAAAACGGGTTGGTTCTTGGGTTCCTAGCCGCGTTTCTATGGGGCACGCACAGCGTTATCGTGCGATATTTGACTAGTGATCTCGGCGGGTTACAGATTGCCGTGTCGCGCCTGTTCATTGCTGCTTTTGCGATTTACTGCATGTTGCGGGTGATGGGCGCACGGGTTTCAATCCAGTACAGGGATTGGAACTTCCGGCTGGCAGTGTTGTCGACGGTGGTGAACTATATCCTGTTCCATATCGGGCTGGAACATACAGGTGCCGCGAATGCGATGGTGCTTGAGAATACCGCGCCGTTCTTCGTGTTGATATTCCTGTATTTCTTCGCGGATACCACCGTTGGCCGGACTGATGTATTGGCGACCCTGCTGGCGATCCTCGGTGTGTTTCTGACCGTCTATCGGGATTTTCAAGGCGGGGGAGAACCCCTGCTGGGCGATCTGATGGAAATCGGGGCGGGACTTAGCTGGGCGGTGTTCCTGATTTCCAGCAGCCGCGCGATGCAGTCATCTGAGACCACTGCCGAAAGGTTGAACTTCCTGTTTGGCATCTTTTTGTGTTCGGGCGTTTTGCTGGTGCCACTGGCGGCTTTTTCTATTCAGATGCCGACCGCAAACGACGTGATCTTCTTGATCCTTCTGGGCGTTTTACCCACCGCGCTTGCCTATTATCTTTGGTACGAGGCCGCCGCCCGCGTGTCGACATTGACGGCGACGTTGCTATTCGCCGCCTCGGTTGTGTTTACCTTTGTCAACTCGGCACTGTTTCTGGGCGCAACGATCACACCGCTTTCGATTGTTGGCGCGGTATTGATTGTCACGGCCATTTTCGTGACGACGATGAAATCAGCCAAAGAGAAATGAGGCAGCCATACAGGCTGCCTTTCAACTTTAGCTTTCCATCGCTTCCAGTTCGTCAATAAAGCCCGAGATCATCGACAGGCCTTTGTCCCAGAACTCAGGGTCGCTGGCGTCCAGTCCGAACGGGGCCAGAAGCTCTTTATGGTGCTTGGAGCCACCGGCACGCAGCATTTCGAAATACTTGTCCTCGAACCCGTCCGCACCGCTTTCGTAAACCGAATAGAGCGCGTTCACCAAGCCGTCGCCAAACGCATAGGCATAGACGTAGAACGGCGAGTGGACGAAGTGCGGGATATAGGCCCAGAAGGTCTCGTATCCCTCCATGAATTCGAATGCGGGGCCAAGGCTTTCAGCCTGAACGCTCATCCAAAGGGCGTTGATGTCGTCTGGTGTCAGCTCGCCCTCACGACGGGCGGCGTGCAGTTTGCATTCGAAGTCGTAGAAGGCGATCTGGCGGACGACTGTGTTGATCATGTCCTCGACCTTACCGGCCAGAAGCACCTTGCGCTGCTCCGCTGTCTCGGCCTGATCCAGCATTTTGCGGAAGGTCAGCATTTCGCCGAACACGCTGGCGGTTTCGGCAAGCGTAAGCGGTGTGGACGATAGCATCTCGCCCTGATCTGCGGCCAGAACCTGATGCACGCCGTGGCCCAGCTCATGCGCCAGGGTCATTACGTCGCGTGGTTTGCCCAGATAGTTGAGCATCACGTAAGGATGAACTTCGGTGACTGTGGGGTGGGCGAAGGCGCCGGGTGCTTTGCCGGGCTTCACTGCCGCATCGATCCAACCTTTCGAGAAGAATGGGGCTGCAATTTCACCCATGCGCTGATCGAAGGCGTTGTAGGCGTCCATCACCGTCTTCTCGGCCTCGGACCAATCGACGATGCGGGTGTCCTCCATCGGCAACGGAGCATTACGGTCCCACACTTGCATCACGTCCAGACCAAGCCATTTGCGTTTCAGTTCGTAGTAACGATGGCTCAGCTTGGGGTAGGCGGCCACAACAGCCTCGCGCAAGGCTTCGACCACTTCGGGCTCGACATCGTTCGACAGGTGGCGACCAGTCTGAGCAGTTGGCATTTTGCGCCAGCGATCAACGATCTCTTTTTCTTTGGCCTGCGTGTTATGAACGCGCGCGAAGGTTTTGATATTACTTTGGAAAACGCTGGCCAGTTCGCGCGCGGCAGCTTCACGTTTGGCACGATCCTGCTCGGTTAAAAGGTTCAGCGTACCTTCGATATTCAACTCTTCACCATCGACGGTGAAGGTCAGGCCCGCGATTGTTTCGTCGAACAGGCGTTCCCACGCGTCACCGACAACGCCGAGGTCGTGCAGAAATTTCTCAAGCTCGTCGGATAGCTGATACGGTTTCATTGCGCGGATGCGACGGAACACGGGCTCGTATCGCGCCAGATCAGAATTGGCGGCAAAATGCGCAGCCAGCGCGTCATCGTCGATGCGATTTAGTTCCAGCGTGAAAAACACCAGAGGCGTGGTGAAGACGGTGATCTTCTCCTGCATGTCCGACAGGAACTTGGCGCGATCCGCGTCGGTGGTCAGTTGGTAATAGCGCAATCCGGCAAAGGACATGATCCGTCCGGCGATGGCGTTGATCTTTTCGTTGCGCAGCACGCAGGTCAATAGGCCAGCTGCGTCCAATTCGGCCAGCTTACCCTCATAATCTGTGGCAAAGGACGCACATTCGCCTTCCAGCCAGTCCAGATCGCGGGCCAGTTCGGGTGCATCTTCCGAGGCATAGAGGTCCGTCAGATCCCATTCCGGCAAATTGCCCAGATCATCGGCACCGCCGCCTGCATTTGCATCACGGACGGGAAAGGGAAGGTCGCGCATGGAACACCTCGAATAAACTGCGTTGGCAAACATTTAGGCGCGGCGTGTCCGGATCACAAGCAAGCTGTCTGGTCAAACCTTAATGACAGGGCTCGGGTTTTGGTTTCGCCGCGGCTGCCGCGAAATGTGCAGCAAGTTGATCAAAGACCGGCCCGCGCACCTCGGGTGCCTCCATCAGAACTTCGTGTTCGCCGTTGGGAATCTCGACCAGAGTACCGCTAGGCCAGTTGGCCATACGTGCCCGAATGGCCTTGCGGTCCACGATCTGTTCATGGCTACCCAAGAAGGTCAGGGCAGGGATCTCGGGCGCGGCCTGTTCCACCAGCCAGGTGCATTCATCCAGCGCCTCGCGCAGCCAGATGGTAGACGGTGCGCCCAAAGCAAGTTCAGGGTGTGTGGCCAACTGATCCTGCATCATTCGGTACATCGCCGGATCGCGTGTCAGCACGTTTCCTTCGAAGGGCTGTGAGGCCACATAGCTCTCTAGCGTGGTGGTGGGCGGGGTTTTCTCGCCCAAGCCCAAGCGTGGCCCCCAATAGGCAGTTAGCTGGCTGAGTGGCTTCATGATTGGTGTAAAGAAAATCCCCCACATCGGGCCCGTAAAGGCGCAGGCCGCAAAATCAGCCCCCTCCAAAACGGCGCGAAGCCCGATAGCTCCGCCCATGGAATGGCCTATGACGTACCAGGGCTTGGGCAACTCCAGTTGTTCGGCCAGTTTCAGTATTGAGCGAACGTCGTGCTGGTAATCGGTGAATTGTTCGACATGACCGATCCGCGGATCATCCAGCAGGCGATCTGCAAGCCCTTGCCCGCGCCAATCGACCGCGAGACTTGCAAAGCCCCGGTTCACAAATTCCTTGGCGGTATCACCATATTTTTCGATGTATTCCGTGCGACCGGGGAAAAGCATCACCGTGCCGTGCGCATCGCCGTCGGGCAGCCAATGTGCCACGCGGATACGTTTGCCATCTTCGGTGATCAGCCAATGCGCCGCACCATCGGCAGGGCCGCCGGCCACGTCTTCGAATAAGGGGGCCGGCGAAAACTCCATCAGGCCAGCACCGAGGCGAGTTTCATGGCAATACCCATGTCTCCGTCAACGCTCAGCTTGCCGGACATGAACGCACCGGTTGGGTTCAGGTCACCGCTGAGGATCTGTTCAAAGGTGTCCGCATCGGCGCTGAGGGTCACATCAGCATCTTCGTCGCTTACCCGCGCACCGCTTGCATCCAGAATGATAGAACCCAGATCGGCAATGGCAAATTTGGCTGACGCATCGAAATCGCCGCCCGACAGTTTCTCATTCAATGCCGCCGCGGCTTTTTCCAGAATATCGCTCATGGTCTTCCTCATATTGTTCATGCGCCGTGAATGGACATCCCCGGTCGCTACGCTACACTGACCATTGTTATGGGTATTGCAATCACCAATCTCAAACGTACCGTCGCGGCACTTGCCGTCATAGTCACGTTTTCCACCAGTTGCATCGCGCAGCAGGCGGATTCGCGGGACGAGGCATCATTGTTGCAGCAACTGGCGCAATCGACGCCCGAACAGGCCATCGGATTGGATCGGCAGTTGCAGGCGCTGTGGTCACAATCAGGTTCGGCTTCAGCGGATTTGCTGTTGGAACGCGGACGCGAAGCGCTGGATGACGGGGATGTCGAGGCAGCGCTTGATCATTTGACGGCGCTTACCGATCACGCACCCGAATTTGCCGAGGGTTGGCATGTGCGCGCTTCGGTTTTCTTCGGCATTGACAGGTTTGGCATGGCTGCGGCGGATCTTGAACAGGCATTGACGCTGAATCCGAACAACTACGACGCTATCTACGGCCTTGGCCTCATCTTTGAGATCGTGGGCAAGCCAGAACAAGCACTTGAGGCTTATTCACGTGCGCTGGCTATACATCCCCATCATGAAGAAGTAACCAATGCCGTGAATCGGCTGAAGCCTCAGGTTGAAGGCAAGGCGCTGTAAGTCTCAGGGCGCAGGGGGCAAAGGTGAGCGGGTCATCCCGGGTAGTGGCCGTACTTGGCCCGACGAACACAGGTAAAACTCACTACGCGATTGAACGTATGCTGGGGTACCGGACCGGTGTCATCGGTCTGCCGCTGCGGCTGCTCGCGCGCGAAGTCTATGACAAGATTGTCGCTATTCGCGGTCCGTCTGTTGTGGCGCTGGTGACAGGCGAGGAACGGATCGTACCGCCGCGCACCCAATACTGGGTCTGTACAGTTGAGGCGATGCCAGAAGGCATGGGCACTGATTTTGTGGCGATTGACGAAATTCAGCTTTGCGCGGATCCCGAGCGCGGCCATGTCTTTACTGACCGCCTGTTGCGGTCGCGCGGCACCAATGAAACGCTGTTTCTCGGCTCTGACACCATGCGCGGCCCCATCGCGGCCCTTGTGCCCGAAGCGCAGTTCATCCGGCGTGAACGGATGTCTCAGCTGGTCTATTCCGGTTCGAAAAAGATCAGCCGAATGCCTACGCGCAGTGCGATCGTCGGATTCTCGGTCGACAATGTCTATGCCATCGCCGAGCTGCTTCGTCGCCAAAAGGGCGGGGCGGCGGTCGTCATGGGGGCGCTCAGCCCTCGCACGCGGAATGCGCAGGTTGACCTCTATCAAAACGGTGAGGTTGATTATCTGGTGGCTACGGATGCCATCGGTATGGGGTTGAACCTGGATGTGAACCATGTGGCGTTCTCATCTCTGACCAAGTTTGATGGCCGCCGAATGCGGCCTCTGGCCCCCAACGAGTTGGCCCAGATCGCAGGACGGGCCGGGCGCGGAATGTCGGATGGCACGTTTGGTGTGACGGGCGAGGCTCCGCCGCTGGATGAGGGCGTAGCCCAAGCCATTATGGACAGCCGGTTCACGCCTATGAAAAAGTTGAATTGGCGGAATGCCGCTTTGCGGTTCGGCTCAATCGACGCACTAATCGACTCGCTTGAGGTCAGCCCAGACAATGAGCACCTGATCAAAGCGCGGCCAGCTGACGATCTGAACGTCCTGAAATCTCTGTCCCAAGTCACCGAAGTTGTTGCCCGTGCCAGCGATGGACCGTCGATCCGTTTGCTATGGGATGTGTGCAGAATCCCCGATTTTCGTGGCATCAGCCATGCCGAACATGCCAGCCTGCTTGAGGTGATCTATGGCCATCTGCATGAGCGCGGAAGTATCCCCGATGATTTCATGGCGCGGCAAATCCGCCGTATCGACCAAACCCATGGCGACATTGATGCATTGTCCAAAAGGTTGGCATATATTCGCACTTGGACATATGTTGCGCAACGAAACGGTTGGGTGCGTGACGAATCCCATTGGCGCGAGGAAACGCGCACTGTAGAAGACAGGCTGTCGGACGCTCTTCACGACCGTTTGACTCAGCGATTTGTGGACCGGCGCACGTCAGTGTTGCTGCGCCGGCTCAAACAGAAGGAGGCCCTTTTGGCCGAAGTAAATGACAAGGGTGAAGTGACCGTCGAAGGTGAATTCGTCGGTCGTCTGGAAGGGTTCCGGTTTACCCCGGACAAAAGCGCGCAGGGGACTGAAGCGAAAGCCTTGAAGTCAGCCTCTCTGCAAGCACTCGCGCCGCAATTCCATCTGCGTGCCGATCGCTTCTACAATGCGCCCGATACCGAAATTGATTTCACCGATCAGGGTGGCCTGATGTGGGGCGAGTATGCCGTGGGCAAACTTGTTGCCGGTGCCGAGCCTCTCAAGCCTGTGGTCGAGGTTTTTGTCGATGAGGCCGCCGGGCCGGACGTGGAACAGAAGGTTCAGCGCCGCCTGCAGCATTTCATCGACCGCAAAGTGGCAGCCCTGTTCGAGCCGCTGCTGAACCTGTCGCGGGATGAAGAATTGACGGGCCTGGCGAAGGGCTTTGCCTTCCGTATGGTCGAGTCGTTGGGCGTGCTGCCCCGTGTGCAGGTTGCGCAAGAGGTCAAGGATCTGGATCAGGACGCCCGTGGTGCGCTGCGCAAACATGGCATCCGGTTCGGTCAATTCACCATCTTCATGCCGCTGCTGCTGAAACCCGCGCCAACGCGCCTGCGTCTGGTACTATGGGCATTGTCCGGCGGCTTGCAGGAGTTCCCCGAAGCACCACCTCCGGGTCTGGTTACCGTTCCGGTCGCCAAGGATGCGCCGCAGGGCTATGACACCATGTGCGGCTACCGCGATGCGGGCGAACGCTCAATCCGGATCGATATGCTGGAACGGCTGGCCGACATGCTGCGGTCCGAGGATAGCCGCGGTGGGTTCGAAGCCAAACCCGACATGTTGTCGATTACCGGCATGACCTTGGAACAGTTTGCAGACCTGATGCAGGGACTGGGTTACAAGGCCGAACGCGGCGAACGTGAGAAGGCCAAGCCGGTCCCCACGGAGCAGCCTGTGGCGGAAGCCGAGGAACAACCTGTCGTCGATGAGACACCGACCGCAAATGCCGAAGCGGATGACGTCGGTATAACCGCCGAGGCGTCAGCCGAAGCCTCCGAAAGCACCGAGGCGGCAGCAGAGGTTACGGCCACTGAGAAATCAGCAGAGTCCAAATCGGATGAGCCCGAAATTGAGGTGTTCTACACCTTCACTTGGGGGCGCCAACGTCAGCAAAACCGTGGTCCGCGTCGCGAGCAGGGGCAGGGCAAGGGCAAGCCGCGTGGTAAACCTCAGGGCAAGCCGCATGGCAAGAAGGGGGGCAAGCCTCAGGGCGCCAAGACCTTCTCGTCACGGCCACCCAAAAAGGAAAAGGCAATCGATCCCGATAACCCGTTTGCGGCAGCGTTGATGGGTCTGAAGGACGGCAACTGATCCGCGATGGCCGAGGCCAAGCTGCGGATCGACAAATGGTTGTGGCAGGCGCGGTTCTTCAAGACCCGTAGCCTGGCCGCCAAACAGGTCAGCGGCGGCCATGTGCGTCTGAACGGAAATCGGGTGCTGAAACCGGCGCAAGCCGTGGCACCCGGAGATGTCCTGACCTTTCCGCAGGGGCGTATTGTTCGGGTTGTACGTATCGAAGCGCTTGGCGTGCGTCGCGGCCCGGCCCCCGAGGCGCAAGCTTTGTACTTCGATATGACCGAAAAGCAGGACGTATCGCCCAAGAATCCTGCGTTTGAGGGAAAAGGTCGTCCAACCAAGAAAGAAAGACGCGCGCTTGATCTTTCTCGCATCCCAAAGGGGTGATCTGACCTTGAAGCGGCGGTCAGACTGGATTAGCTAGTCGCCAAAGCGCAAACGGGAAATCCAACATGACCTACGTTGTCACCGAAAACTGCATTGGCTGCAAATACACCGACTGTGTCGAGGTTTGTCCGGTGGATTGTTTCTACGAAGGTGAAAACACATTGGTCATTCACCCCGACGAATGCATTGACTGCGGTGTCTGCGAACCCGAATGCCCCGCCGACGCCATCCGCCCCGATACCGAGCCGGGGATGGAGCAGTGGGTCGAGTTCAACCGGAAATACTCGGAAATGTGGCCGGTGATCGTGACCAAAAAAGACCCCTTACCCGAGGCCGAGGAACGCGACGGCGAAGAAGGCAAGATGGAGAAATATTTCTCGGAAGCCCCAGGCGAGGGCGGTTGACCGATTCGGCAGCCGGTTACCGTTCATTTGGCATCAATCTGTGCATTAATTAGTTGAGGTAGAAAGGGAATTTCCCATTTACCTCGGCGCGGTCTTTTGAGTGTCGCAAATTTGTGATATACTAGGGACTGAATGATGACTGTGATTGGGATGTGCTCCGTAAGTATGCTCGCTTTGGAGTTCTGAATTTATGACAAATAAGCCGCCTGACGGGGCCATGCAGGGCCTCGGCTGTGGTGCTTTTGTCGTCTCATATCCCGATCAGTAATGAAGGATGAATATGAATGTCGAAATCGAAAAAGCTTGAGTTCCGCCCGAACGATTATGTCGTCTACCCGGCTCATGGCGTAGGTCAGATCGTGTCAATCGAAGAGCAGGAAGTTGCGGGCTTCTCGCTTGAGCTGTTCGTGATTTCTTTTGAAAAAGACAAAATGACCCTGCGCGTGCCGACTAACAAGGTCACTGAATCGGGGCTTCGGTCGCTCAGCTCACCGGATGTGATCAGCCAGGCAATGAAGACGCTGAAGGGCAAAGCCAAGGTCAAGCGTGCCATGTGGTCGCGCCGGGCGCAGGAATACGAGCAAAAGATCAACTCGGGTGACCTGATCTCGATCGCCGAAGTGGTCCGCGACCTGCACCGCACCGACGACCAGCGCGAGCAGAGTTATTCCGAACGTCAGCTGTACGAAGCCGCGCTGGAACGTCTGACACGCGAAGTGGCCGCAGTTTCTGGCGCCGATGAGATTTCGGCTGCCAAACAGGTCGATGAGGTTCTGACCTCACGCGCAGCCTGATCGCGTTCAAGCCAATTTAAGGGTCGTCCCGATATCCGGGGCGGCCCTTTTTCGTGACTAGGCGCTTGGTCTTGTGGTGTGTGTCGGGTATTTTTCTGTAACTGCAGGAAGATACGGGGACATGATGAAGCAAACTGTCAAGTTTCTCTACATCAGCCACGAGCCGGTCTCGGTCTGGTTTCGCTATGGGCTGATCCTGTTCGATATCGCCTCGATCATCTTTTTTGTCTCCACGGCGAATATCCCGCATGGGCCTGGGCTGACGGCGGCAAGTTTGGGTGTCGGGCTGATCATCCTAATGGATTTCTGCGCGCGGATGTGGATTTCCAAAGACCGCTGGAAACTGCTGCGCCAGATTTACACGATGGCAGACATCGTTGTGATCGTGTCGCTGCTGCTTGACCCGTTCCTGACCGGCAATCTCGCGTTTCTTCGGATATTGCGCGCGTTGCGGCTGATCCATTCCTATCATCTGCTGCGGGATTTGCGCCGAGATAGTCCTTTCTTCCGAACCCACGAGGACGCGGTGATTGCGGCGATCAATCTGATGGTCTTTGTTTTTGCAACCTCGACTGCAGTACTGGTCTTTTTCGTCCCCGAAGATGCGCAGACCCCCTATATCGACGCACTTTATTTCACTATGGCGACCCTGACGACAACGGGGTTCGGAGATATCACGCTGGGCACACCAGCGGGAAAGCTGTTTTCCGTTTTCATCATGGTTGTTGGCGTGGCGTTGTTTGTCCGTCTGGCGCAGGCGATCTTCATGCCGCAGAAAGTGCGCTACAAATGCCCAAGCTGCGGCCTGTTCCGGCACGATCCGGATGCTGTGCATTGCAAACACTGTGGCGCGACGCTGCGCATTGAAACCGGTGGGGCGTCTTAGATTGAGGCTGTCAGCGCCAGGAGGAAGGTGATTTCCGAGACCTGCTGCGTGGCCCCCAGAATATCACCGGTTTGGCCACCGATCTTGGTCTTGGCGATGCGAGCGACAAAAGCCGCTGCAAGCAGGGCGCAGAGCATCGGCGTGATGGCTGATCCACCCAGCAGCAATAGCGACAGGACGATAGCCAACACGATACCGGCCAGCACCGCAGACAAGGGGGGCGCACCAACCGAATGGCTCAGCCCCGATTTGCGAGCGTTGGGTAGCGCGCGCATCAGCACGGGCATCATGGCGCGTGAGAACAGGCAGGCGGCCAAAATGCCCGTCAACAGACCTGCACCGATCAGCGCCATGACAGCCGCAATTCGGAGCAGTTGGGCCAGCAGCAAGGCCAGCACGCCGTAAGTGCCGATATGGCTGTCCTTCATGATCTCCAGTCGACGTTCGGTTGTGAAGCCGCCCCAAAGCCCGTCGGCCGTATCGGCTAGCCCGTCTTCGTGCATCGCTCCGGTTGCGATGATCAACGTGGCGACCAGCAGGGCGGCGGTGGCAAGGGTTGGCAGCTGCGCCCAGATTGCAATCCAGGCGACGCCGCAAGCCAGCGCCCCCACAACAAGCCCGGCAAGGGGATAGGCCCAAGCCGCACTCGACTGGCGGGTGAACGCTTGATCGGGCAGGCGCGGCAGGGGCAGGCGCGTCAAAAGGACCAGAGCCAGCGGGATATCCCACAGGGAAAACGGGGTTGTGTCGTTTTTGGTCACTCCCAGGCCTTTCCGGGTCTTGTTGCTTTGCCAGCATTGGTTAAACACACACAACCACTCTGATGCAACGAGGCTTTCCATGCTGCCCGAACTCAATGACCTGAACAGTTTTCGCAATGCGCTGACCGCCGCACCCGGTCCGGATACCGCTGCCAAGCAGGGCGCGGAAGAGCGCAACGGTCAACTAACCAAACCGCCCGGCGCGTTGGCGCGGCTTGAGGATCTGGCGATCTGGTATGCAGGTTGGCGCGGGGATGCGCGGCCTCAGATCGATGCGCCGCAGGTCATCGTGTTTGCGGGCAACCATGGCGTAACTGCTCAAGGTGTCTCGGCGTTCCCGCCCGAAGTGACGGTGCAGATGGTCATGAATTTCGAACATGGCGGCGCGGCGATCAACCAGTTGGCAAAGGCTGCGGGCGCGAAGATGGACGTGCACGCGCTGGAGCTGGACCGTCCGACCGCAGATTTTACCCAAGCCCCCGCGATGAGCGAAGAGGAATTTCTAAGCGCACTGCGCACAGGATGGCAGGCGGTTGATCCGCAGGCCGATCTGCTGGTTGTTGGAGAGATGGGGATCGGAAATACCACGCCGGCTGCCGCCATCGCTTGCGCGCTATTTGGCGGGGATGCCGCCGACTGGACCGGGCGCGGGACCGGTGTGGATGATGCCGGACTGGCGAACAAAACCCGGGTTGTTGCGGAAGGCGTCGCTCTGCATGGTCAGGGCGATGGGCTGCATATTCTAAGGTGCCTCGGCGGACGCGAGATTGCGGCTATGGCTGGCGCGATAGCCGCCGCGCGCGTATTGCGGATACCGGTCATTCTGGATGGATTCATCTGTACCGCAGCCGCAGCCTGTCTGGCGCAGATTTCGGAAACAGCGCTTGATCACACCATCGCGGGCCACCAAAGCGCCGAGGGCGCACATGCCGCGATGCTGGACAAGCTGGACAAAGAGCCGTTGCTGAGCCTAGGTTTGCGCTTGGGCGAGGGCTCGGGCGGGGCGTTGGCGATCAACATTCTGAAAAGCGCGGTTGCTTGCCATTCCGGCATGGCGACATTCGCTGAAGCGGGTGTGTCGGACGGTTAAGCCGACTTCTTGGCGTGTTCCTCGGCCAGTTCCAGCAGCGCGGTTTCCAGATCTTTTTCCAGTTGCCGCGCACGCTCGATGTATTTCTTGTTTTCGGCTGTCGGCATGCCGGGGATCCACAGTTCTGCAAGCTCGCGCACCGATCCCCGGTCGTGGTGATAGAAGGTCTGCTCGGCCTGTGCGGCCTCGTATTCACTGAGGCCGATATTCTCCAAAACATAGCGGCCCGCGCGTAGCGATCCGTCGAACATCTCGCGGACAATGTCGTTGGCCCCGGCCTGATACAGTTCATAGACATGGTTGCGGTCGCGGGCGCGGGCGATGATGTGCAGATCGGGCCGCTGGCGGCGGGCATATCCGACGAGACGGGTGACCTGTTTGTAGTCATCCATGGCCGCGACAAGGACCGCTGCCTTTTCGATTCCAGCTGCACGCAGCAATTCGGGGCGAGTGGGGTCGCCAAGGAAGCCTTTGACACCGAACCGTCGCATCAGCTGGATCGTTTCGATATCGTGGTCCAGAACAACTGTTTTAAACCCACTTGCCTGTACCAGCCGGTTGACGATCTGCCCAAAGCGACCGATCCCGGCGATGATGACAGGGCCTTTTTCGTCGATCTGATCGGGTTCAACCTGCGGATTGCTCTCGCCGAGAAAGCGCGAAAGTACGTCGTAGACGATAAACAGAAGCGGAGTGATCAACATGGTCAGCGCAATGATCATCAACAGTTTTTGCGACAAACCCGGTGGAATCACGTTCTGCTGCGTAGAAAACGCCAACAAGACAAAGCCGAATTCGCCGGCCTGGGCCAAACCCAGCGTGAACAGCCAGTGATCGCGCCCGCGCAGCTTGAAGGCGCGCCCGACGATGAACAGGATGATCCCCTTGGCCAGTATGACCAGCAAGGCCAAACCGATCAGGTCAAACGGGTCGGCGAAGAAATACCCGATATCGATCCCAGCGCCCACGGTGATGAAGAACAGGCCCAGCAACAGCCCCTTGAACGGCTCAAGGTCGCTTTCCATTTCGTGTCGGAACTCCGAACTGGCCAGAACCACTCCGGCCAGAAACGCGCCAAGAGCGGGCGACAGGCCCACAAGGGTCATCAGGAACGAGATGCCGACCACGATCATTAGCGCCAGTGCCGTATACATTTCGCGCAGGTGGGTGGCGTGGATGAAACGGAACAGTGGGCGGGTCAGGTAGATGCCGGCCAATACGACAAACGCGACGGCGCCAATGGTGACAAGTGTAACGGCCCAGCCGGGCAGACCTTCGACCAGCGAGAGTTTGGCGTGATAATCCGCGTCTTTGGCTATGCCTACGCCACGGCTGATGGAGCCGTCATCTTCGATGTGGATGCTTGCGGGCAGGGCAAGCAGCGGCAGGAAAGCTAGGATCGGGATTACGGCAATGTCCTGCGTCAGCAGGACCGAGAAGGTCGCTCGACCTCCGTTGGTTTGCATCAGGCCCTTTTCGGACAGGGTCTGCAGCACGATTGCAGTGGAAGAAAGTGACAAGGTTAATCCAACCGCCAGCGCCACCGACCACTGATGACCCGCATAGAACGCCACAGCTGCGATTGCGGCGGTCGACAGGCCGACCTGCAGCCCGCCCAAGCCTAACAATTTGTCCCGCATATCCCACAAGGCACGGGGCTCAAGCTCGAGCCCGATCAGGAACAGCATCATCACGACGCCGAATTCGGCCACATGCTGCAGGCTTTCCGTCTCGGCCCCGACAAGGCCCAAAATGGGACCAATCGCGATGCCTGCGGCCAGATAACCCAGCACCGATCCCAGACCCAGACGGGCGGAAAGCGGCACCGCGATCACCGCAGCTGCCAGATAGATCGATGCCTGATAAAGGAACTCGTTCATTATTGTCCTCTTAAATCCGCTCAGGTCGGGAGCGGCGCGTCGCGTTTCAATTGGTCCATTACGATCTGGCTTTGCACCCGTGCAACTGCAGGATGCGGCAGGATCACTTCGTGAAGCAAGGTATTGAGTGCGGATAAGTCGTCACAATAGACATGAAGCAGGTAATCTGCCTCACCTGTCATCGTCCAGGCGCTGGTGATCTCGGGGCGGGTGTTGACCATGCGGGCGAAGCCTGCGGATTGTTCGGGGCCATGAGTGCCCAGATGCACCTGAATGAACCCCTGAACCTGTAGCCCCAGCCTCAGCGGGTCCAGTCGTGCGGTGTACCCAGTGATATAACCCTCGGCCTCAAGGCGCTGTCGGCGACGGCCCGCCTGACTGGCGGATAGATTCAGCACATCACCCAATTGCTGCGACGTCAGATGCGCGTCGCGCTGCAAAGCTGCGAGTATTCCGATATCAATCCGATCCAGCACGTGCGGCGTTTCCTCAAGATTTGCAATCAATATGCGGAAAGTACGCATCTAAACTTAGTTTATACGAAAACAATGCGCAGAAACAGCACTCATTAAGGCGTATTTTTGAATCAGCAAAGAAATTCCTGTTTTCCGAGGAGACGCGCCATGGGTCCTTTCCCGCATAACGCCCCGAAATCTGTCATCAGCGAAGAAAACCCAGCCGGTACCGACGGGTTTGAGTTTGTTGAATTCGCACACCCCGAGCCGCAAGAGTTGCGAAACCTGTTTGCGCGAATGGGCTTCGACTATGTCGGCTATCACCGCAACACTCCCAGGGTCGAGCTTTGGCAACAGGGTGATGTAACCTACATTCTGAACGCGGATCCTGATAGTTTTGCAGCCAAATTCGTGGCCGAGCACGGCCCCTGCGCCCCTGCCATGGGCTGGCGCGTTGTTGATGCTCAGAAGGCTTATGAGCACGCGATCGCCAAAGGGGCTGAGCCCTATGATGGCGCAGACAAGACCATGAACGTTCCGGCGATCAAGGGCATTGGTGGTTCGCTGATCTACTTCATCGATCAGTATTATGACACCTCGCCCTACAACGAGGAATTTGAATGGCTGGAGCAGTCAAAACCGCGCGGCGATGGGTTCTACTATCTCGATCACCTGACCCACAACGTGTTCAAGGGCAACATGGACAAGTGGTTCAAATTCTACGGCGACCTGTTCAACTTCCGTGAAATCCGCTTTTTCGACATTCAAGGTAAGTTCACCGGGCTTTACAGTCGCGCGTTGACTTCACCTTGTGGTCGCATCCGTATTCCGATCAATGAAGATCGTGGCGAGACCGGACAGATCGTCTCCTACCTGAAGAAGTACAATGGCGAAGGCATCCAGCATATCGCGGTGGGCAGCGACGATATCTATGCCTCGACCGATGCCATTGCCGAGAAGGGTCTGAAGTTCATGCCCGGTCCGAACGAGGCCTATTATGACATGTCTTACGACCGTGTTTCCGGCCATGATGAGCCCAAGCATCGGATGATGAAGCACGGCATTCTGATCGACGGTGAAGGTGTAGTTGATGGCGGTGAGACCAAGATTCTGCTGCAGATCTTTTCGAAAACAGTCATTGGCCCGATCTTCTTTGAGTTCATTCAGCGTAAAGGGGATGACGGGTTTGGTGAGGGCAATTTCAAAGCCCTGTTTGAATCGATCGAACGCGAGCAGATCGAGTCGGGTGAAATCTCGGCAGCCTAAACATGAATCAATGAAATCAACCGAGCGCCGTGTCTGACCGACATGGCGCTTTTTCTTTACCCGCGCGGCATCTTGAGCGTGATGTTCTTGCCGCGCTTCTGATAGCGCAACTCGCTGTCGCCGATGGCGATGACATTACCTCCGTCGATGCGATCGCCCACCTTAAGCTTTTTGTAGCGTCCGCTGGGCAGGCGGACCAAAGCACGGCGGTTTGCCGGGGTGCCGTACACGCCGATTAGGTTCAACTTGCGCAGGTTAATCGCGTTGTCGATGGTTGCTTGTCTCGCAACTGACGCGGAAGACGGAATTTTGGGATTGACCGTTCTGGGCTGGAACGAACCAACTTCATCGGCATTACTGGCCACATTTGCGGTCGAGGCCAGCGCTGCACTCCCAGAACTAGGTTGCCGTGTCGCGCGCGCCGTGATGCTGGCAGGCCTGATTTTTGGACGGGGTACCCGTACAACAGCCAGCGCAGTCGGGGTTTCATCGACCTGCGGAGGGGTTTGCAGAGACTCGGGCCGCAGCTTGGGCCGGACCGAGGCCAGTTCTTGCCGGGATCGACCGCCAAGTTGCTGGCGTTCGAATTGATCCACCAGATTTTCCGGGCGTGGCCGCGGGCGAAACGCCGCGAGTCTCTCATCGACCTCTTCTATGACAACGGGTTCTGTTTCGAACCTGGTTGGGGGTTCGGGGGGCACGGATGCGGGACGACCCAGATAAACCATCACGCCGGCCGGGTTCAGCGTGCCTTCGGCACTTGGCGTCACAAGTCCGCGTTCATCCAGGTTGAACCGCTGCCCCGCTTGGCCTGGCAAAGAGATCGACTCAAAAGACGCATCTGTGTCGAGGCTGGCAAGTTCGGGTAGTGCGACGGAATCGGTCGACAGGTCCGAGCGATCGACCGATGTGAGATATTGATTATCCACGCCAGCCACAGGCGCTGGCTCCAGATCTGAAGGTTCAACAGGGGCGGTGCCGGTAAACTCACGAAACTCGGTTCTGCTCTCTGGCAGATCAGCGATGTCTTCGACCGGCTCCGGTTCAATCTTCAGTGCTTCGAGAATGGCCTCGTCCGTGGGGGTGAGCACCGGTTCTTCCTCTGCCACTTCAGGTTCTTGTGGGAGGCTTGCGATCTCGGTTTCCTGAGGTTCGGGTTGTGCCTGCGGTTCTGCAGTTACAGTTTCTGGCTCTGGCTGCAGCTCGGGCTCTAACGGTTCGGCCACTTCGACAATTTCGGGGTCAGAGCTGTTGTAAGACCAGACACCCAGCAACATTCCAAACACAACCGACGCTGCGATCGCAGGAATTGCAAAGCGTTTCAGATCCGTTCCTGTCTTGGCAGACGAGGGCAGTGCTTTGGTAGCAGGCTCAAATGCAGGGGGGGCTGCATCTTCAGCGATGGCGTGAACCGGTATGTCCGGCGTATCAACGGGTTTGGGGGCCGCAATCACTGCGTCCTCATCCACAATGATCGGCAGTTCCAGAAATGGCGCGTCCAGAGCATCGTTGCCGGTTGCGCTGACCCAGAATGCCTCGGGGATAAAGCCATGATCGGTGGCAAATGCGCTGGCTTCGTCCAGCGTTTGCTGGGCCACAGCGGCAACCGGGGTCTCAGTCCCCACGTCGCCCGCGACATAAGCCAGCTCTGATAGCTCATAGGGCGTGGCTGCGGCCAACGTATCCTTGACCTTTTTCGCCGCTGCATCGGTGTCCAAACCATCGGTGTCGACAACCAAGAGGCGCACCTGATCGGATGGAATAACAAGCTTGCAACTCAGGTCATTTTCCAGCGCGAATCCCTGATCCCGAAGGGCCTGCATCTGGTCCGCGAAATCTGACGCATCTAATGGAACGGTTCCAATGCAGTACCAGTCTCCATCCGACTGATGATGCAAGGAAATGCCGTTTTCAGAAAATGACAGCGCAAAGGCGGGTTTCATAATCGCGATGAACCATAATTGTCGGCTTTTATGCAAACGCTTAGATGTCTGCCCGCCGAGATTAGAGCAGGAACTCGCCGAGGGAAAGAAAAAGGCACGTTTCCCCCTTGCCGTGTACGGGCCCGACCACCCATCTTGAGAGCAAGCATCAAGGAGGGATCATCTTGAAGACACTTGCTTTTTTGGCCGCCATGGCCGCTGCCACCGCGACTCTGCCCGCCCATGCGGAAGAACGTCGCATCTCGGTCAGCGGGACCGGTACGGCTCTGGTTGCACCCGATATGGCAACGATAACACTGGGCGTGACCAATCAGGATGCGCAGGCATCGGTAGCGATGCAGGCGACCTCGGACGCGGTGACGCAGATCCTCAAACGACTGGACGAAATGGGATTGGAGGCGCGCGATGTTCAGACGCGCGATCTTTCGCTTTCACCGGTCTGGTCGGGGCGCAGCAATTCCAGCAATGAGCCACCCAAGATCACTGGGTTCACCGCGTCCAACCGCGTTTCGGTTCGCGTGCGGGATCTGGATAATCTGGGCCAGATCATGGATGCGGTCATCAAGGACGGTGCCAATGATTTCGGCGGTCTGAGCTTTGGCGTGCAAGAGCCCAAACCGCTTGAGGCTGAAGCACGGGCCAAAGCTGTGGCAGATGCGACCGAGAAGGCGCAGCAACTAGCGCAGGCGTCCGGGGTTACGCTGGGTCCCATCCTATCGATCAACGACCACGGCGGAGGTGTTCGCCCGATGGCTCAGATGCGCGAGATGGCGATGTCGGACGCCGGTGGCGTGCCGGTCGCAGGCGGAGAGATTTCCGTTTCGGTCAATATCGCGATGGAGTTCGAAATCGCGGAGTAAGCTACGATCCAACGCGGGCTTGCAGCGGTTGGCGCTGCTGGCCCGATGCATCGAAATTCCCCGGCGCAAGCCAGTTCTCGAATGCCGCGCGAATGCGCGGCCACTCGCTGTCGATAATCGAAAACCACGCCGTATCCCGGTTGCGCCCTTTGTAATGGGTCGCCTGCCGGAAGACGCCCTCGAACGTGAAACCCAAACGTTCAGCTGCGCGTTTTGATGGCGCGTTCAGGGCGTCGCATTTCCATTCATAGCGGCGATAACCAAGCTCATCGAACACCCGGCGCATCATCAGATACATCACTTCGGTTGATTGCGGTTTACGCTGCAGCAAGGGTGAGAAATGGATGTGGCCCACTTCTATTGCACCCGCGGCTGGTTCGACTCGAAGGTACGAGGCCATCCCGACGGGTACCTCATCCGCGTCGAACACTGTATGGAACATCGGGTCCGCATCCATGCAATTTGACTGCGCCCATGCGGTGAAATCCGCCTCAGAGTCGAACGGGCCGTAGGGAAGGTAAGTCCAATTGCGGCCGTCCATGTCATTGGCAAACGCCCGGTACAAGCCGGGCGCGTGCCTGTTTACATCCAATGGCACAACGGAACAGAACCGGCCCTGCATCGGTGTGTAAGGTGGCGTGGGGCGAGGGAACTCGCCCGTGACCGAAAAACCGATGGGTTGACCCAGTTCATTTGTGTTGTGCCCGATCATCGGATCAGGCGCTGGCTTTGGACAGAGCCTGATCGAGATCAGCGATCAGATCGTCTGCATCCTCGATCCCGATGGACACGCGCACCACTCCAGGGCCTGCGCCTGCAGCTTCCTGCTGCTCGGGCGTCAACTGACGGTGTGTGGTCGAGGCCGAGTGGATGATCAGCGACCGTGCGTCGCCAAGGTTGGCCACGTGGCTGAAGATCTCAAGCGCGTTCACCAGCTTGACGCAGGCGTCATAGCCACCCTTCACCGCAAAGGTGAACAGGGCACCCGCGCCGCGCGGGTAGTGCTTTTTTACCCTGTCGCTATAGGGCGAGGATGGCAGGCCAGCATATGTCACGTAATCCACACGGTCGTCTGCCTCGAGCCACGCTGCTATTTTCTGCGCGTTTTCGACATGGCGCTCCATCCGTAGCGATAGCGTTTCTATCCCCATCAGCGTGTAATGCGCCGCCTGAGGGTTCATCGTCATGCCCAGATCGCGTAGACTGATCGCGATGCCGTGGAATGTAAAGGCGAGCGGGCCGAAGGTCTCGTGGAATTTCAGGCCGTGATAGGCGGATTCGGGTTCGCTGAGCGAAGGAAACTTGTCATTTGCCGACCAGTCGAACTTGCCCGAATCCACGATGCAGCCGCCGGTCACGGTGCCGTTTCCGGTCAGGTACTTGGTGGTCGAATGCACGACCAGCGTCGCGCCGTGTTCAATCGGGCGGCACAGGTAGGGCGTGGCCGAGGTGTTGTCGACGATCAGCGGAATGCCTGCTGCATCGGCTAAATCCGCCAGCGCACGGATATCGGTGACATAACCGCCCGGGTTGGCGATGGATTCGCAGAACACCGCGCGGGTGTTTTCGTCGATAGCGTCCTTGACGGCGTCCAGATCATCGGTGTCGACAAACTTGGCCGACCAGCCAAAGCGTTTGATCGTCTGGCTGAACTGCGTGACCGTGCCGCCGTACAGACGGGTCGAAGCCACCACGTTGCAGCCCGGTCCCATCAGCGGGAACAGCGCCATGATCTGCGCCGCGTGACCCGAGGAACAGCACACCGCGCCAACGCCGCCCTCAAGCGTCGCCACACGTTCCTGCAGCACCGCAACAGTCGGGTTGGTCAGGCGGGAATAGATGAACCCCACTTCCTGCAGATTGAACAGCGCGGCGGCGTGGTCAGCGTCGCGGAAGACATAAGCGGTGGTCTGGTAGATCGGTGTCTGGCGCGCGCCTGTGGCAGGGTCGGGGCGGGCCCCGGCGTGAATTTGCAGCGTGTCAAAACCGTAGGTGGGTCCGTCAGACATCGAGGAAATCTCCTGTTGGAATGTGTGTTGCTGAATCTCTAGGACATTGGCTCGCCCGGCACAATGTCCGCGTCACCGCAGCCAAAGCCCCTTGGACTTGATCATTTTGCGAATGACCTGTTCGCGTGCGGGCAGGTTGTTTCGGTCGAACAATGCCCGGATCTTCGCACCCTTGCGCTGTATCACCAGCTTCTTCAGTGGATCATAGCCTTTGAGCACTTTTTTGATCTTGTTCGGGGCCACGACGGTTTCCAATATCTCGACCACATGATCGCTTTCGCGGGCGTAGAGCATCGGGAACAGGCGATAGTGGCAGCTGATCCGACCATCCAGCAGGCCCTCGGGCAGGGCATCCCGTCCGCCACCGAAGGAATGGATGACCAGCGGCAAGGCGATCTGATCTAGCCACGGGTTCAGAACTTGCCCGGTCAGTTCGGGGATTTCCTCGTCGCGAATGGTGCGGGTATAGCCCATAAACCGCTCACCAAATTGGCGGGGGCATTTGTAGAAGAAATAACCGGCGTTAAAATACAGGTAGCGCCGCCAATAGCCCTCGGGCTGGCTGGGATCGAGAGAGCTTTCGAAATCTAGCCCGAACCGGTCATACAGTGCGCGCCAGATACCCTCATATCCTGGGCCGTAGAGCGTGGGTTTGGGCCATGTTCCCTCGACCCGAAGTGAGGCGCCGGGCTGCTCGAAATCGAACGGGACGTCGGAAATTTCGCCGGTGATCAGAGTGTCGGAGTCGAAAAAGGCAAAGGGCTCGCCCTCTGGCATCGCCAGCAAAGCTTCGATCTTGTTGCCATTGGGATAGCTCGAGCCAAAAGCATGAGATTCAAAAGGCAGAATCTCGGCACCCAGATGCTGCAGGGCTTCAAGAACTTCGGCATCCTGAATGCTGGGGTTCTGAGGCCAAAGAGGGCCGGGCTGTGGCACCCCGACGAACAGCCGACCTTTGAACCCTGGTGAGCTGTGGCGCAGCGAGGCGGCGAACAAAAGAGCCTCGTATTGCAGCCGGTTGTTTTGCCCGATGATGAGGATGTTGAATGTCGCCGGGCTTGCCTGCATCGTGTTGCGCTTTCTGATCGGGCCGGTATTCGGCCGCTGCCTCAACCGGAAGTACAACAAGCTGTGAAGGGCGTCAAAACCCCAAACATGACCGGTTTGCAAATCCGGCTCGTGCTCCCATCTAATGTGACAGCAACGCAGGAGGATTGCATATGCGGGTCAATGCAGATTTCACACAGCGGGTCGCCGTTCACTTTGATCAGACCGAATGGGTCGCGTCACCGGCTGCTGGCGTCGAACGCAAGATGCTGGACCGCATTGGCGAGGAAGTGGCGCGTGCCACAACCATCGTGCGCTTTGCCCCCGGCAGCGCGTTTTCGTCGCATACTCATGACGGGGGTGAGGAATATCTGGTGCTGGACGGAGTGTTCCAGGATGAAACCGGAGATTTCCCTGTCGGCAGCTATGTACGCAATCCCCCGACGTCCTCCCATACACCCTCGGCCAGCGAAGGCGCGACTATTCTGGTCAAATTGCATCAGTTCGACCCCGATGACCGCACCGAGGTTCGGCGCTCGATCAACGGGGGCGGAGATATCGATTTGTTCAAGGATGTGCATGAGGATGTCCAGGTGCAAACCTGGGGCGCGGGCGAACATATTGAATTGGACACCGATAAGGGGTTTGAGGTCTTTGTTATCGAAGGTGGCTTTGCCGAGGCGGGCGAAGAATTTGGCACTTGGGACTGGTTGCGCTTGCCGCCTGGATCACGCTTTGCTGCTGTAGCAGGAGAGGGCGGAGCCCGTGTTTGGATCAAATCCGGCCACCTGGGCGGGATGGTCTGAGCCGCCGCTGCCAACAAAATAGGCAATTTCTGACTGAATCCGGGCCATTCCGCCCGGATTTTTCATTTTTTGACCATTCGGCAAATTTTACCAATTGATAAAAAATCAGATTGTGGCAAGCTGGGGTCCATAACAAACATATCTACAGGGAGTAGAGTGATGGCACAGGGCCAGATGGCACCCGGGATCGTCTCCGGGCGGCTTTCCAGCGATGAGCTGACCTCGAATTTCACCGATCTGCATCCGCCACTGGCCCCGCACGAGGCCGCTGTGGCCGCCGATCGATGCTATTTCTGCTATGACGCGCCATGTGTGACGGCCTGTCCTACGGATATCGATATTCCGTTGTTCATCCGCCAGATTCAGGCCGGGCAACCGCAGGCGGCAGGGCAGACCATTCTGGAGCAGAACATTCTGGGCGGCATGTGTGCCCGGGTTTGTCCGACCGAAACTTTGTGTGAAGAGGCTTGCGTGCGTGAGACGGCAGAAGGCAAGCCGGTCGAGATCGGACGCCTGCAGCGTTATGCAACCGACGATGTGATGGCTTCGGGCGTTCATCCGTTCGAGCGCGCCACGTCAACCGGCAAGACAATCGCTGTGGTCGGGGCAGGGCCCGCCGGTCTGGCCTGTGCGCATCGTCTGGCGATGCTGGGGCATGATGTGGTGATCCACGAAGGCAAGCCCAAGCCAGGCGGTCTGAACGAATACGGGATTGCGGCGTATAAATCTACCAATGATTTTGCACAGGCCGAGGTCGATTGGCTGCTTAAAATAGGCGGGATCGCGATCGAGACCGGTTCGATTCTGGGAGAGACGATTTCTCTGGAAGGGTTGCAGGAGAACTATGACGCTGTTTTCCTGTCAATAGGACTTGCGGGGGTGAACGCACTGCGGGCTGATGGGGTCGATAAAGACGGGGTGCGCCCGGCGGTCGACTTTATCTCGGATGTGCGACAGGCCAGCGATCTGGTTGATCTACCTGTGGGTCGCAATGTCGTTGTGATTGGCGGTGGTATGACTGCCGTAGATGCGGCAGTGAAATCGAAACTGCTAGGCGCTGAGCACGTCACCATCGCCTATCGCCGAGGTCGCGACGCGATGGGTGCCAGCCGGTACGAACAGGATTTGGCGGCGTCGCATGGTGTTCGGATTCTCTGCAATGTTCAGCCGGTGGCCATTCACGGAAATGGTGCCGCAGCAGAGATCGAATTGGAGTATACTGCGAGCCATGATGGTCGACTGACCGGAACGGGTGAAACTGTCCGTGTGCCCGCCGATCAGGTTTTTAAGGCCATCGGTCAGACGCTTGACGGTGCGCCGGAAGGCCTAACGCTGGATGGCAATAAGATTGCCGTGACCGGGGCGGGACGCACTTCAATGACCGGTGTGTGGGCTGGCGGAGACTGTGCGGCAGGTGGCGAAGACCTAACCGTGACCGCCGTAGCCGAAGGTCGCGATGCCGCGATGGATATCCACGCTGCACTGAGCGCGTGAAACTCAAAGACAAAGATGCAGAACTGCATCAGGGAGGCCGGATAAATGGCTGATTTAACATCAAACTTTCTTGGAATATCAAGCCCTAACCCGTATTGGCTGGCGTCCGCGCCACCGACGGATAAGGAGTACAATGTTCGCCGCGCCTTCGAGGCCGGATGGGGCGGCGTAGTGTGGAAGACCTTGGGGGCCGAGGGGCCTCCGGTCGTGAATGTGAACGGCCCACGCTATGGCGCGATTTATGGCGCGGACCGCCGGTTGTTGGGACTCAACAACATCGAACTGATCACAGATCGGCCGCTTGAGGTGAACCTTGAGGAAATGACCCGCGTAAAGGCGGATTATCCAGATCGCGCCCTGATCGCCTCGATCATGGTGCCCTGTGAGGAGGCTGCTTGGAAGGCCATTCTGCCGCGTGTGGCTGAAACCGGTGCGGACGGGATCGAGCTGAATTTTGGCTGTCCGCACGGGATGAGCGAGCGGGGTATGGGGTCTGCAGTCGGGCAGGTGCCGGAATACATCGAAATGGTGACCCGTTGGTGCAAACAGTATTACGACCGCCCAGTTATCGTGAAGCTAACGCCGAACATTACGGATATCCGCAAACCTGCGGCGGCGGCGAAGAATGGGGGCGCGGATGCGGTATCGCTGATCAATACGATCAACTCGATCACCAGTGTCAATCTGGACAGGTTCAGCCCCGAACCCTCGATTGACGGTAAAGGCAGCCATGGTGGCTACTGCGGACCGGCGGTGAAACCAATCGCGTTGTCGATGGTGTCCGAGATTGCGCGGGCCAAAGCCACGCATGGGCTACCGATCTCAGGCATCGGTGGCGTCACCACTTGGCGCGATGCAGCAGAGTTTATCTCGCTGGGTTGCGGCAATGTTCAGGTCTGCACTGCAGCGATGACCTATGGGTTCAAAATCATCGATGAATTGACGGCTGGCCTGTCGGAATGGATGGATGAGAAAGGCTATGCCAATATCGACGAAGTGATCGGACGCGCAGTGCCCAATGTGACGGATTGGCAATATCTGAACCTCAACTACATCGCCAAAGCGAAGATCGATCAGGATCAGTGCATCAAATGCGGTCGCTGTTTTGCAGCCTGTGAAGACACCAGCCATCAGGCGATTTCGATGTCGGCGGATCGGGTGTTCGAGGTTATCGACGAGGAATGCGTGGCCTGCAATCTTTGCGTGGATGTGTGCCCTGTAGAGGGGTGTATTTCCATGGAGCCGATGGCCGCCGGAGCGGTTGATCCGCGCACAGGCAAGGTCGTTGATCCTGAATATGCCAATTGGACGACACACCCCAACAACCCCATGGCGAAAGCGGCGGAGTAGTCAGAGATTTTTCGTCGAAAAATCTTGGCGTAGAAAATTCGACGAATTTACTCAGAACAGAATGTCGATGGGTCCGTTGTGGCAGATGATGACATATTGATTGGCGGTGCGGATCAAATGGTATCCGCGTCGTTTCACTTCTGCCTGAAAAGCCGCGTGACCAACCTCCCGTTCGACCCAAGCAACTAAGCGTCGTACAACAGCTCCCGTTCGAGCAGATCGGGACGAGAAAAGCTGGGTGATCCAAGGCTCGGGATCTGAGCGATACGTCATCATGCTCCGAGCTTTTCTCAATAGGGTTAAGTGTCTCTTAAGGTGTAAGCAGTTTTCGATAGAGCGTTTCTACGAACGGAACTGCGCCTTCGAATGGGTCTTCTTCCCCAAGAATTGCCCGGACTTGAACATCGAAATCCGCATAATGCTGTGTCAGTGCCCAGATCGAGAAAATCAGATGATAGGGATGGACTCGTGCAATTTTGCCCTGAGCCATCCAGCTTGTCAGAATCGTGGTTTTTTCATCGACCAGTTTTTTTAGATCGCTGGACAAAGCTACATGAATGCGCGGCGCGCCCTGAACAAGCTCATTGGCAAAGAGGCGGCTCTCGCGCGGCAGATCGCGGCTCATCTCAAGCTTGCGTTGGATATAAGATAGTATTTCTTCCAGTGGGTCGCCATCTTCATTCAACGCGTGCAGGGGAGCGAGCCAGACTTCAAGCAGACCAGACAACAGGGCTGTATGGATCGCTTCTTTCGATGGAAAATAATAAAGCAGGTTGGGCTTGCTCAGCCCCGCCTCGGCTGCAATTTGGTCGACGGTTGCGCCGCGAAAACCGTGGGCTGAGAACACATTCAGGGCCGCCTCGAGAATCGCTGCTCGGTTCTTTTGCTGAATCCGGGTTGGGGCGCGGTCTTTGGGCATGTTCACCTGTTGTCCTTTTTTCGGCCAGTTGGGCGTCAATTATGTCGAAAATTCCGGCAGGCCACTGCAATTTCTTGACTGATGTCGAACCCGTGATAGCGTGAGTTTGACCAGATGGTCAAATCAAGACACCAAAAGCGAGCCAAATCGCAAGCAACAGGGAAGAACAAGATGGCAGCTCCGGCGCAGAATCTCAGGATCAATGGCGACAGGTTATGGGACAGCCTGATGGAGATGGCCAAGATCGGCCCGGGCGTCGCGGGGGGGAACAACCGTCAGACGCTAACGGACGAGGACGCCGAAGGGCGCGCGTTGTTTCAGAAATGGTGCGAGGATGCCGGTTGCTCGATGGGGTTGGACCAGATGGGCAACATGTTTGCCCGACGAGAGGGAGCGGACCCCGAGGCTCTGCCGGTTTATGTAGGGTCGCATTTGGATACGCAGCCCACAGGTGGCAAGTATGATGGCGTTCTTGGCGTGCTTGGTGGGCTGGAGATCATTCGCACGCTGAATGACCTGGGCATCAAGACCAAGCACCCTATTGTGGCCACCAATTGGACCAACGAAGAAGGAACGCGATATGCCCCGGCGATGTTGTCTTCGGGGGTGTTTGCCGGAATGCACACTCAGGACTGGGCTTATGCACGTGAGGATGCCGAAGGAAAGAAGTTTGGGGATGAACTGAACCGCATCGGTTGGCGCGGCGATGAAGAGGTTGGTGCGCGCAAGATGCACGCTTTCTTTGAGTTGCACATTGAACAGGGCCCGATTCTGGAAGCTGAAGGTAAGGATATTGGCGTTGTAACCCATGGTCAGGGTTTAAGCTGGACCCAGGTTACCGTGACCGGCAAGGATGCGCATACTGGGTCTACACCGATGCCGATGCGCAAGAATGCCGGGCTGGCGATGGCGCGTATTCTTGAGAAAGTCGACGAGATTGCATGGTCGCATGCACCTCATGCCGTGGGTGCGGCGGGGCATATCGATGTCTATCCGAACTCACGCAATGTGATCCCTGGAAAGGCAGTGTTCACGGTCGATTTTCGCTCGCCCGAGTTGGACGTGATCACTGATATGGAGAACCGTCTGCGGGTCGCAGCTGAAGACATCGTCGAAGAGATGGGGCTGCAGATCGAATTCGAGAAGGTGGGCGGTTTTGATCCGGTGAAGTTTGATGAGGGTTGCGTGGCGGCGGTGCGCGATGCGGCTGAGCGGTTGGGGTATTCGCATACGGATATCATCTCGGGCGCCGGACATGATGCCTGCTGGATCAACCGGGTGGCGCCAACGGCGATGGTGATGTGCCCATGCGTTGATGGGTTGAGCCATAATGAAGCTGAGGAGATCAGCAAGGATTGGGCTGCAGCCGGGGCGGATGTTCTACTGCATGCGGTCGTCGAGACGGCTGGGATCGTGGAATAGGGGGCTCTGCCCCCGTCGCCCGATGGGCGGCTCCCCCGGGGTATTTTTAGCCAGATGAAGCAAGCGGCGCAGACCGCATCAGGGAGTTTAACATGAGCACTGTAATCAAGAACGGAACCGTTGTGACCGCTGATCTGACCTATAAGGCGGATGTAAAGGTCGAAGGTGGTGTGATTACTGAGATTGGGCCGGACCTGCGAGGTGATAAGGAACTTGATGCATCGGGCTGTTATGTCATGCCCGGAGGGATCGACCCGCACACGCATCTGGAAATGCCGTTTATGGGAACCTATTCCAGCGATGATTTCGAAAGCGGAACACGCGCAGCGCTGGCAGGCGGGACCACGATGGTTGTGGATTTCGCGTTGCCTAATCCGGGCGAAAGCCTGTTGGACGCCCTGAAGCGTTGGGACAACAAGTCTACGCGCGCGAACTGTGATTATTCGTTCCATATGGCGGTGACCTGGTGGGGCGAGCAGGTGTTTGACGATATCAAAACCGTCATCGAGACGCGTGGCATCAATACGTTCAAGCATTTCATGGCCTATAAAGGCGCGCTGATGGTGAACGACGATGAGCTGTTTGCTTCGTTCAAGCGTCTGGCCGAGTTGGGTGGCACCGCGATGGTTCATGCCGAGAATGGCGATGTGGTTGCAGAACTGAGTGCGAAGCTATTGGCAGAAGGTAATACCGGGCCAGAGGCGCATGCCTATTCCCGCCCGCCACAGGTGGAAGGTGAGGCAACCAACCGCGCGATCATGATCGCGGATATGGCGGGCGTACCGCTTTATGTGGTGCATACTTCCTGTGAGGAGGCGCATGAGGCTATTCGACGCGCCAAGATGCAGGGCAAACGGGTTTGGGGCGAGCCTTTGATCCAACACCTAACATTGGATGAAAGCGAGTATTTCCATCACGATTGGGAGCATGCGGCACGGCGAGTCATGAGCCCTCCGTTCCGGAATAAGCAGCATCAGGACAGCTTGTGGAACGGTTTGCAATCGGGAACTCTGAGCGTCGTGGCCACGGACCATTGCGCCTTTACGACCGAGCAGAAACGATATGGCGTGGGTGATTTCACCAAAATCCCGAACGGGACCGGAGGGCTGGAGGATCGGATGCCGATGCTTTGGACGCATGGGGTGAATACCGGGCGATTGACGCCGAATGAGTTCGTGGCTGTTACTTCAACTAACATCGCCAAGATATTGAATTGTTATCCGAAAAAAGGTGCGGTTCTCGTGGGAGCGGATGCTGATCTGGTGGTTTGGGATCCGGATAAGGCCAAGGTGATCTCGGCTGATACGCAGCAGTCGTCGATCGACTACAACGTCTTCGAGGGCAAAGAGGTGCGAGGCCTGCCCCGGTTCACGCTGACCCGCGGTGCGGTGGCTGTACATGATGGCGAGATTCAGACTCAGGAAGGGCACGGGAAGTTCGTTGCGCGCGAGGCCAACACCCATGTGAACAAGGCGCTGAGCACCTGGAAAGAGTTGACAGCGCCCCGGCCTGTTGAGCGGACAGGTATACCGGCAACGGGTGTATAAACCCCTTGGGTCGCCTTTCTGGCGATCCGGGTCTGAGCTTCTTCAAGGCAATGGAATGAATACAGAAAATACTACTCAGCCCGTTATTGAGGCAAGGCAGCTGGATCTTACATTTCAGACGAATGATGGGCCTATTCACGCGCTGAAAGATGTGAACTTGTCGATTGGCAAGGGGGAGTTCGTTAGTTTTATCGGCCCCTCGGGCTGCGGCAAGACGACGTTCCTGCGCTGTATCGCAGCGCTGGAAACACCGACCGGCGGGACCCTGACCGTGAATGGCATGACGCCTGACGAAGCACGGCGAAAGCGCGCTTATGGGTATGTGTTTCAGGCGGCCGGGCTCTACCCGTGGCGGACCATTGCAAAGAACATCAAGCTGCCGCTTGAGATCATGGGCTATTCCTCCTCCGAGCAGGAGGAACGCGTTAGAAAGGTTCTGGAACTTGTTGATCTTGATGGATTTGGCGGTAAGTTCCCCTGGCAGCTCTCGGGCGGGATGCAACAGCGGGCCAGTATCGCGCGGGCCTTGGCATTTGATGCGGATATTCTGCTGATGGACGAGCCGTTCGGTGCGCTCGATGAGATCGTGCGCGACCATCTGAACGAACAGCTTCTGGCATTATGGGCGCGCACCGAGAAGACCATCGGTTTCGTGACACATTCGATCCCCGAAGCGGTGTATCTCAGCACCAAAATCGTGGTGATGAGCCCTCGGCCTGGCCGGATCACGGATGTGATCGATAGCCCTCTGCCGAAAGAGCGGCCTCTGGATATCCGTGACACGCCCGAGTTTATCGAAGTCGCCCACCGCGTGCGAGAAGGATTGCGAGCGGGTCATGGGGATGATGTGTGATGGCGGATAAAGGCATCAGACGGGCATCCCGCGAAGATGTGGGGGATTGCGCGCGTATTATCGCGACCTGGGCCGCCCAGACCGATTGGATACCCGAGGAATTGCCAGAAGAAAAGCTGGCGGATCTGATCCTTGAGGCGTTCCCGATCAGGGACATCTGGATCGCAGGTGATCCGATTGATTGCTACATGTCTGTCGATCCGGTCGAACATAAGGTTGGTGCGCTGTATTGTTTGCGCACTGGGCAGGGCATCGGCAAGCAATTGCTGGATAAGGCGAAGGAGGGGCGCGACCATCTTTGGCTGACCACACATGTGCCAAATGTCGACGCGCAACGGTTTTATCGGCGCGAGGGCTTTGTTGAGACGGGAAGAGAGCCTCCGGTGCCACCTGACACGGTGCCTGTCATTCGGATGGAGTGGCACGCATGAAGCAGATCATTGCAGTCCTCACCGTGATCGCCGCCATTGTCGTTGTCTGGTACGCGGCCTGTATTCCTATGAATATCAAAGGGGTTCTGACCGAACTGGAGCGCGCGGGTGCTGAAGTCCAACCACCTTCAGCCAAGGATCGCCGGGACATGGGGGAGATCGGTCTGGCCTTGAACAACGCGTTTGCAGTCCCAGCTACATGGGAGCAGGACCGCCCGCGGCTGCCTGCACCGCATCAAGTTGGGATTGAGCTGTGGGAAACCACGATTGAGAAAAAAATCACCTCGAAACGCTCTCTGATTTATCATGGCTGGGTCACGCTGAGCGCCACGATGCTGGGTTTTGCTATCGGAACCGGGTTGGGTATCCTACTGGCGGTCGGGATCGTGCACAGTCGGGTGATGGATCTGTCGGTGATGCCCTGGGCGATCGTCAGCCAGACCATTCCTATCATTGCGCTGGCTCCGATGATCATTGTCGTTCTGTATTCTGTCGGGGTTCAAGGGATCATTCCTAAGGCGATCATTTCGGCGTATCTGAGTTTCTTCCCCGTCGTCGTAGGCATGGTAAAAGGGCTGCGCAGCCCGGATGCTATGCAGTTGGATTTGCTGCGAACCTACAATGCCAGCCGTTCGCAGGGGTTTTGGAAACTGCGCCTGCCGGCCTCGATGCCCTATCTCTTCACATCGCTGAAAATTGGCGTCGCTGCTTCGCTGGTCGGGGCCATTGTTGGAGAACTGCCGACCGGGGCTGTTGCCGGGTTGGGTGCACGGCTGCTGGCCGGTAGCTACTATGGCCAGACGGTACAGATCTGGTCGGCGCTGTTTGCTGCGGCCATTCTCGCCGCCTGTCTCGTCGGGTTGCTGGGGCTGATCGAGCGGACCGTCCTGAAACGAATGGGGATGGCACAATGATACCTATTCTTGGTGCAATCGCAGTCTGGTTATTGGGCTGGTGGTTGAACAGCCGTCTGGCCAGCGGACCCTATTCTGACACACGGATGGTGCGGTTTCTTGCGCCCCTGATCTTCGGTCTGACCGTGATTGGCATCTGGGAACTGGTGGTGCGTGGACTAGAAGTGCCCTTGGTCATCCTGCCCGCACCATCAGTCATCTGGGACCGTTTCTGGGACAGTTTGCCGACACTTTGGGCTGACTTTGTTCAAACGATCATCAAGGGAGCACTCAGCGGCTACATCATCGGCTGCGGTTCGGCCTTTCTCATGGCAATTGCCGTGGATAGATGGGATTTCCTGCGCCTAGGGCTTCTTCCCGTCGGCAACTTCGTTGCAGCGCTGCCGATCGTGGGCACCGCACCCATTCTAGTGATGTGGTTCGGGTTCGACTGGCATTCCAAGGCGGCGGTCGTCGTAGTGATGGTGTTCTTCCCGATGCTGGTGAACACGGTGGCAGGGCTGCGCGAAGCCACAACGATGCAGCGCGATCTGATGGAGACCTATGCCGCCACTTATTGGCAGAGCTTCCTGAAACTTCGCCTCCCCGCCGCGATGCCGTTTATTTTCAACGGGCTAAAGATTTCTACCACTCTGGCGCTGATCGGCGCTATCGTGGCTGAGTTCTTTGGCTCCCCCACATTGGGCATGGGCTTTCGGATATCGACCAGCGTCGGGCAATTGTCGCTGGATATGGTGTGGGCCGAGATTGTAGTGGCCGCGCTGGCGGGGACGGCCTTCTATGGCGTAGTGGCGATGATCGAAAAGGCGGTGACCTTCTGGCATCCGTCGCAGCGAGGATAAAGGAATAACTCAACAGACCCCATAAACGGGGCAAACATAAGCAACTAGGAGATATGAAGATGAAGAAGCTACTCAGTGGGGCGGTTGCGGCCTTTAGCCTGGCAGCCAGTGCGACACTTGCTGCGGATGAGGTGACACTACAATTGAAGTGGGTCACGCAAGCGCAGTTTGCGGGCTATTATGTGGCAAAAGACAAAGGGTTCTACGAAGAAGAGGGGCTGGACGTCACCATTCTGCCCGGTGGTCCTGATATTGCGCCCACACAGGTGATCGCAGGTGGTGGAGCAGACGTTACGGTGGAATGGATGCCGGCTGCACTTGCCGCGCGCGAAAAGGGTCTGCCTCTGGTGAACATCGCGCAGCCTTTCAAGAGCTCGGGCATGATGCTGACCTGCTGGAAAGATGCGGGTATTGCCTCGCCCGAAGATCTCAAAAATCGCACGCTGGGAGTCTGGTTCTTCGGCAACGAATTCCCGTTCATGAGCTGGATGAGTCAGCTGGGAATCGGTACCGATGGCAAAAGCGACAGCGGTGTCGAAGTGCTGAAACAAGGCTTTAACGTCGACCCGCTGCTGCAGCGTCAGGCCGATTGCATCAGCACTATGACCTACAATGAGTATTGGCAGGTCATTGATGCCGGTGTCACGCCTGAAGAACTGGTAACCTTCAAATACGAAGATCAGGGCGTCGCCACGCTTGAGGATGGTCTATATGTGCTTGAAGAAAATTTGAGCGATGCGGCCTTCACCGACAAGATGGAACGGTTTGTCCGTGCCTCGATGAAGGGTTGGAAATACGCCGAAGAGAACCCGGATGAAGCCGCCGAGATCGTTCTCGAAAACGATGCGACCGGCGCCCAGACCGAAGAGCATCAAAAGCGCATGATGGGCGAGATTGCCAAGCTGACCGCAGGGTCGAACGGGGCGCTGGACCCAGCCGATTTCGACCGCACGGTTGATACCCTGCTGGCGGGCGGATCTGATCCGGTTATCACCAAAAAGCCAGAAGGGGCATGGACACATCAGATCACCGACGCTGCGCTGAACTGAACCAGCTACAGCAAAAGACGTGCCAATCAAACGCGGCCCCGTCAGGGCCGCGTTCTTAGTTTTGAATGTCGAATTTGTGCCTGTACTTGCTGGCCAGAACCTTTAGTATTTCTCTGTAATTCATAGCATTTTGTCACAGCATACGGCATGAATGGTAGAATATGCAGGGATTTGCATCAGAATTCACTCAGGCGCTCTCGCTGATCCTCGAAGGGGATGCAGAGCTGTGGGCAATTGTGTTGTTGTCGCTGCGTGTTTCGATCTTTGCTGTTCTGATTTCGGCGGTCATCGGGATGCCTATTGGGGCAGCTTTGGCCGTCGCGCGGTTTCCGGGACGGCGGGCGTTGATTATCCTTGTGAACGCTCTGATGGGGTTCCCACCAGTCGTCGTCGGTTTGCTGGTCTACCTGATGTTGTCCCGATCCGGTCCTCTGGGGGTGCTGGAACTTCTCTACACCCCCACCGCAATGATCATAGCGCAGGTGGTGCTGGTGACGCCGATCATGGCCGCACTTACCCGGCAGGTAGTCGAGATGCTGGCCGAGGAGTATTCTGAACAGCTCCGCTCGCTCGGCGTATCGCGGTTGGCTTCGATCCCGGTGCTGTTGTGGGACGCGCGTCTGGCACTGGTCACCGCATTACTGGCCGGGTTTGGCCGGGCAATCGCCGAGGTTGGGGCGGTGATCATCGTCGGCGGCAATATCAATCACGTGACGCGTGTGATGACGACCACGATTGCGCTTGAGACTTCGAAGGGGAATTTGGCGCTGGCGCTGGCCTTGGGTGTGATCCTGATCGGTTTGGCCGTGGCGGTAAACGCGATGGTCAGCGCGTTGACCCTGCGGGCCGAGCGGGAAGGGCTGCGCCATGCGTGATGTCGTGACCGAGGCGCCGGGTATGTTGGAGGTCCAAGGGTTGCACATTGCACGCGAAGGCAAGGTGCTGCTCGATGTCCCGCATTTGTGTTTGGATGGCCCGGGTCCGACCATGATCTTGGGCCCAAACGGCGCTGGCAAAAGTCTGTTGCTGCGTTGTCTGCATGGTCTGATTCAACCCGACAGCGGGCGTGTCTGTCAGGACGGTGTTGTGTTGAATGCAGCCCACAAAGCGCGGCAGGCGATGGTGTTTCAAAGCCCCGTGCTGCTGCGCCGCTCGGTCGCGGCCAATCTGGACTTTGTGCTAAAGCGGAAATCGATGCCCCGTGCCCTGCGCAAGCAACGTATCGAAGCTTTGCTGGCCGAAGGTGGACTGGATGGCAAGGCACGTCAGTCCGCGCGTTCGCTGTCTGGTGGCGAGGCGCAAAGGTTGGCGATCCTGCGCGCGTTGGCCTTAGACCCCAAGACCTTGTTCCTGGACGAACCCACCAGCGCATTGGATCCAAGCGCCATGCAGATGATCGAGCGGATGGTCCTGCGTGCCTCGGCCCGGGGTGTGCGCATCGTGATGGTGACGCATGACATCGGGCAGGCGCGGCGCCTGGCATCTGACATCGTGATGATGCAGGCAGGGCATGTGGTTGAACATGGGGGGGCACAGCAGGTGCTGGAAACCCCAAAAAGCAACGAGTCGCGCCGGTATCTGGCTGGCGGTCTGGTAACCTGATTAACAGAGATGGAGACTTCGAATGATCCCTGATTTTGTTCGGGCTTCAATTGTTGCGCTTGGACTGACCACAGGCGCAGGTTTGGCGGAAGAACCCTTTATCGTCGTGCAATCCACGACCTCGACGCAGAACTCGGGTCTGCTGGACTATATCCTGCCAGGGTTTGAGGCTGAAACAGGTATCGATGTACGGGTTGTGGCCGTCGGGACCGGTCAGGCGATCCGGAACGCAATCAACGGCGATGGCGATGTTCTTCTGGTTCACTCCAAGCCCGCTGAAGAGCAGTTTGTAGCGGACGGTTGGGGTGTCGAACGGTTCGATGTCATGTACAATGATTTTGTATTGGTTGGCCCAAAATCTGATCCGGCCGGAATTGCCGGGGGCAACGACATTGTAACCGCTTTGACCGCTTTGGCCGAAGCGAAACTGCCGTTTGCCTCGCGCGGTGATGATAGCGGCACTCACAAAGCCGAGATGCGCTATTGGGAGGCGACCGGCGTTGACCCGACGGAGGCCTCGGGGACTTGGTATCGCGAGACCGGATCGGGGATGGGGGCAACGCTGAACGTGGCCAGCGGCATGGACGCGTATGCTCTGACCGACCGGGCGACTTGGTTGTCTTTCGGAAACCGGGGCAATCTGGAGGTCTTGGTCGAGGGCGATCCGCGCCTGTTTAACCAATATGGTGTAATCCTTGTGAACCCTGAAAAGCACACAGGCGTCCGCGCCGCTGCCGGGCAGAGGTTCATCGACTGGCTGACCGGTCCTGATGGGCAGGCGGCGATTGCGTCTTACACGCTGGATGGTGAGCAGTTGTTTTTTCCAAACGCACAGTAAGTTCGCCTTGGGTTGGCGCAACAAGGAATGGACGACGGATCAGCCACTGGCGCCGTTGTGGTGGATCCGACCCAGATTTGCGAGATCATAGCCGCCTAGTTCATCAGCGCGTTCGATAAAACGCTCGGATTTCAAAAACTGGGTCAGCGTCTGCATGGGGACCTCGAAGAAGGCGCGGCGCCAGATTGCAAGGTCCAGACGCTCGGAATGGGTGGGCACGAAACTTAGCCCATACGGGCGCGCCAGTGCACCGAGGCCAAAACCAACCTCTGCCTTGCCGTCACGCAGGGCGGTGGCCAGCTCTTCTTCTGTGCGGGCGCAAACAGGCAGGGTGTTCAGATCATCACGACCCAGACCGTGGGCGCCGAGCAGTGCATCGAACAGACGCTGGCTGGCGGCGCTGTCTTGCCGCAGAATGATCCGTCTGCCTTTCAGATCCTGAAACCCCGAGATGTCCGAGGTGCCGGGTGCCAGCAACAGGCCGCGCTGCCGGTTGGCAATCTGATAGAGGATCACAGGTGCTTCGCCCATCGTGTCGCGCAGGGTCTGAGTGTTGAAGCCTTCTGGTTCGTGGATATGCAAAGCCGCCGCCTGTGCGCTGCGCTCCGCAAGACGATTCAGCCCGTCGAAAGACCCATCATAATAAGTCGCAAGCCCAGAGCCGCTTTCCCGCAAAGCCCAGTCCAGCAGGGGATCGTGGCTACCTGCCACGATCGGCGGCAGGGGTGGTTCGACGACATCGGGGCCAGAGCGTGAGGCGTTGAGCCACGCTATGATCTCGGCTTTTGGGAACAACAGCTTGCCCATGGCGCGTACACACGGGATTTCGCCCGAGGATGCCAGATCATAGGCCTTCCGCTCACCAATGCGCAGCAGATCCGCCAATTCGCGGGTGGTCAGGTATTGCGGCATTCAGTCGAGGCGTACAGCCGAACCGGACGTCTTGTCGGCGGCGCTGAAACCGAATTGATCCAGCGTGTAAGGAGCGGCGACAGTGATCACGACCATCGCGGCGACGGCGGTCAGAAAGGCATTCATGTTCTCCTCCGGCTCAATCCTGCGGTGCGGTGGCGCTGCGCAGGAACGCGACCAGGTCTATCCGGTCCTGTGCTTGCGTGATCCGCTGCATCGGCATCTTTGACCCCGGAATGTAGTGGTCCGGGCCTTCGTCGAAAAGAGCATTTATTGTCTCTTCATTCCAAATAATATCAGAGTCTTGCAGCGTATCCGAGTACAAATAACCGGGCAATGTGCCCGCTTTCCGCCCAAAGATGTCGTGCAAGGTAGGGCCTGCACGTCGACCCCCATCCGGCGTCAGGCTGTGACAGATCGAACATTTGCGCGCAAATTGCCGTTCTCCGTTGCCCATCTCGCTTGGGTCTTTCAGAAAGCTGGGTTCGGCAGCGGCCATCTGTTCGCGATCGCCCAGCGCTGAAACGGGCCAGCTGTACATTGCCTCATCAATGCCGCCTGCGTGAAGGTTTTGACCATCGGCAGAAAAAGCGAGCGCCCAAACCGGACCGCGCAGGGTGGCGCGGAAATCTTGTGCAATGCGCCATTCAGCCGTGTCGATGACCATTATAAAGCCCTCACCATCACCGACAGCCAACAGCTTGCGATCGGGGCTCAATGCCATGGCGAGGATCGGGCGCCGATCCAACGTAAAGTCATGTTCTTCTTCGGTGGCGAGGCTCAGGATGCGTGTCACTCCATCGACGGTGCCATAGGCGATCCAGTTGTCATGTGCGTTCAGGACCAATTCATTGATGCCAAAACCATGCTCGATCAGGCGATTTGTTTCCTGACCGCTGGCGACATCCCAGATACGCAACGCTCCGTCGACACCTGCCGAATAAAGCTGCTTTCCGTCCGGCGTAAAAACAACTGCATTCACCCCGCTGCCGATTGGCCCAAGCAGGGTCGGCTCGGACCCGTCCACCGGCCACAGGCCGATGGTGCCATCCCAGCTGGCCGTCGCGATATGAGTTTTCGACGCTGCAATGCCGATAATCTTGCCTTTGTGCTGCCCGACTACATCCCCGCCGGGCCAGCGGCGGAGGGTGAAGTCATCCCCGGCAGAATAGATTGCAGTGCCATTGAAAACGACCGAGTTCACTGCCGCTTCGTGCCCCTCCAGCCATTCCGGTGTCTGTCCGGTCCAGAGACCGACCGAATTGTCGAAACTGGCCGTTGCGATACGCCCATCCGGCGCCGAAGCGATCCCCATGATCGGCCCGCCATGGCCTTTGAGCGTGAAAAACTCGGACCAGGCGGGCAGGGGGGTCAAAACAAGCGCAAGAGCGAGCCAGCGCATCTATTCTGCAGGTGAGGCCGATGCCTTGCCGGCCTCTTTTTCTTGCACCTCTTCCAGCCACAGCGAGTGGTGCTCGCGTGCCCATTGTTCTTCGACTTCACCGGTGCCCATGGCGTCAAACGCACCCTCCATGCCAACCGAGCCAAGGTAGATATGGGCGATGATGATGGCGATGAACACGTAGGCGACCATGACATGCCAGACTTGGGCATATTGCATCTCTTCCTGCGGTGACATCTGCACTGGCAGGTTCAGACCCAACGCCTGCGGAATACCTGTCGAGTTGGCGATTGAGAAGGTTTTGGCGAACATCGGCAGCTCGAACGGGAATAGCAGCGACAGGCCTGACAGGCTGATAGAGACACCCAGTAGAATGCAAGCCCAGAAGATTATCTTTTGACCCGCATTGAATTTCTTGGCTGGTGGATGGCTGTCTTTGGTGAACAAGCCCCCTCCGGCGGCCAACCATTTCAGGTCGGTCTTGTTGGGGATGTTATGGGCAATCCAGTTTATGGTGATGATTATCAGACCCAACATGAAGGCCCATGCGAGGTTGTTGTGAAGCCACTTGCACCCTTGCGCGATAGTGGCGAACCCTTCTTTGCCAAAGACCGGGATCAAGAAATCGCGGCCATAAAGGGTCAGTAGGCCTGTGATGCCGAGCACAAGGAACGACCCGGCAAAGAGCCAGTGACCGAAACGTTCGAAACTATTGAAACGAAGGACCGTGCGGCCGGTTTTTTCTCCGTCGATGCGGATTTTTCCTCGGATCAGAAAGAAAAGCACAATGATCGCAAGCATTCCGCCCAGAATGTAGGTTCCATATTCACGCAACGGGCCAGTTCGGAAGTTCAACCACCACATGCCGCCGTCTTGAATCAGCACGCTGTCCGCAGGTCCCTGGGATGAAACGGTGACGTCCGCAGATCCGTAACGCAGCGCGCGGTAGACGTCACTGTCAGAGGCAACACCGCGGGTGCCGAACTGTCCCAGCAGGCCTTCAACATTGCCCTGACCGGTGTTTTCAGACCTGTAGCTGTTGTCGACCTTCTCGCCACGCTGGCGGGCCAGAATGTCCTCAAGCGTGGTCGCGCCGCCGGTTGTAGACCGGTCGGTCGAATCCGCAGGGGCGGCCCCCTCACTGGTTTGAGCGCCCGCAACTTGGGTCAGCGTTAGCGAAAGCAGGAAAGCGATGAATAAGCGCAACATCGGAACCTCAATAAAAATCCAATGCAGGATGACCCACATCTGCGGGTCATCCGTTTTGCTTTAGTAGACGGGGTCAGCCGTCTTTCTGATCGTAGGCCGTGCCCCAACCCCAAGCGCCCGAACCAAATCCGCGCGCGACGACACGCTCACGGTAAATAGCCGAGACCACGTCGCCATCGCCGGCGAGCAGGGCCTTGGTAGAACACATCTCGGCGCAGATGGGCAATTTGCCCTCTGCGATCCGGTTGCGTCCGTATTTGGCGAACTCTGCGGTCGAGTGCGTTTCCTCGGGGCCGCCAGCACAGAAGGTACATTTGTCCATCTTGCCTCGCGATCCGAAGTTGCCCGCCTGCGGGTATTGCGGCGCGCCGAAGGGGCACGCATAGAAGCAATAGCCGCAGCCAATGCACAGGTCCTTGGAGTGCAGGACGACCCCTTCTTCGTTCTGATAGAAGCAGTCGACCGGGCACACCGCCATGCAGGGCGCATCCGAACAATGCATACAGGCCACCGAGATCGAGCGTTCACCCGGATTGCCGTCATTGATCGTCACCACCCTGCGGCGGTTGATGCCCCACGGCACCTCGTGCTCGTTCTTACACGCGGTTACGCAGGCATTACACTCGATGCAGCGTTCAGCGTCGCAGAGAAACTTTGCTCTAGCCATTATCGTCCTCCTTACGCTGCCCAGATCTTGCAGAGAGTACACTTGGTCTCTTGCATCTGGGTCACTGAATCATAGCCATAGGTCTGGGCTGTGTTGGTACTTTCACCCAGCACATAAGGGTCAGCGCCGGCGGGATATTTGTGCCGCTGGTCTTCGCCCTGGAAGTGGCCGCCAAAGTGGAAAGGCATGAAGGCGACACCGGCACCAACCCTGTTGGTCAGCATCGCCATCACCTTGACCTTGCCGCCCTCAGGACCTTCGACCCAGACCTGTGATCCGTCCCGAATACCAAGGTTGTTGGCATCGCGCGGATTGATCTCGACGAACATATCCTGCTGAAGCTCGGCCAGCCACGGATTTGACCGTGTCTCATCCCCGCCGCCCTCATACTCGACCAGACGACCAGACGTGAGGATTATCGGGTAATCCTTTGAAAAGTCGTTCTTTTGGATCGACGCATAAAGGGTAGGTAGACGATAGGCCTGACGGTCATCGTAGGTTGGATAGTCCTCCACCAGATCGCGCCGGTTTGTATAGAGCGGCTCGCGGTGCAGTGGGATCGGATCCGGGAAGGTCCATACGACCGCGCGTGCCTTTGCGTTCCCGAAGGGCGCACAGCCATGGGCAATCGCGACCCGCTGGATACCGCCGCTAAGGTCGGTTTTCCAGTTGGTCTCTGGTCCCGCTACGGCGTCGATGGCCGCACGTTCCTCAGCCGTCAGGTCACCGTCCCAGCCAAGGTCCATCAGCATCTGCATCGTGAATTCCGGATAACCATCCTGAATTTCCGAACCAACGCTATAGACCCCTTCGGCCAGCAGGTTGTCGCCGTCACGTTCCACTCCGAAACGGGCGCGGAAGGTCAGGCCACCTTCGGCCACCGGTTTGGACATATCATACAGGTTTGGTGTCCCCGTATGACCCATCTCAGCCGTTCCCCAGCAGGGCCAGGGCAGACCGTAATATTCGCCGTCGTTTGGTCCACCGATGGCTTGCAGCGTGGTTCTGTCGAACGTGTGCTGGTTGGCCATATGGCTTTTCAGACGTTCCGGCGACTGACCGGTATAGCCGATGGTCCAGAGGCCCGAGTTGAACTCACGCGTGATGCTTTCAACATTCGGGGTTTCGGGATCTTCCATCTCTATATTGCGGAAGAACCGATCCGCCCAGCCGAACTTGTTGGCGAACTTGGCCATGATGACCTCGTCCGGCAGGCTTTCGAACAGAGGTTCGACCACGCGGTCCCGCCACTGCAGCGATCGGTTCGAGGCCGTGACCGAGCCACGGGTTTCGAACTGCGTACAGGCGGGCAGCAGATAGACGCCATCGGTGCGGTCATGCAGCACGGCCGAGACGGTGGGATACGGGTCGATCACGACCAGCATGTCCAGCTTCTCCATCGCCGTCTTCATTTCCGTCATCCGGGTCTGCGAGTTGGGCGCGTGGCCCCACAGAACCATGGCGCGGACGTTGTTGTCCTGATCCATGTTGGCCGGATCTTCGAGAACACCGTCGATCCAGCGGGAGACCGGGATGCCGCGCTCATTCTGCAGCGGTTTATCCTTGCCTTCCTTGTCTTTGATCGTGGCGAACTGGCCTGCAAGCCACTCGGGCTCTTCACCCCAGACACGGGCCCAGTGACCCCATGCGCCTTTTGACAAGCCATAGTAGCCGGGCAGGGTATGGGACAGAACACCAAGGTCTGTCGCGCCTTGCACGTTGTCATGGCCGCGGAAGATGTTGGTGCCACCACCCGAGGTGCCCATGTTGCCAAGCGCAAGCTGAAGCACGCAGTAGGCGCGAGTGTTGTTGTTGCCGTTGGTGTGCTGCGTACCACCCATGCACCATACAACGGTACCGGGGCGGTTGTTCACCATGGTCCGTGCGACGCGGCGCAGCTGCGAGCCGGGCGTACCAGTGACGCGCTCAACCTCATCCGGGTTCCACTTGGCAACCTCTTCGCGGATCTGGTCCATGCCCCAGACACGGGTGCGGATGAACTCTTTGTCCTCCCAGCCGTTGTCGAAGATGTGCCACAGGATACCCCAGATCAGAGCGACGTCCGTACCGGGGCGGAAGCGGACATATTCATCCGCATGGGCCGCGGTGCGCGTAAAGCGCGGGTCGCAGACGATTAAAGGCGCATTGTTCTGCTCTTTCGCGCGCAGGATATGCAGCAGCGAGACGGGGTGCGCCTCGGCCGGGTTACCACCGATGATGAAGATGGCCCGGCTGTTGTGCATGTCGTTGTACGAATTGGTCATGGCGCCGTAGCCCCATGTATTCGCAACACCCGCAACAGTGGTCGAGTGGCAGATACGGGCCTGATGGTCCACGTTGTTCGTGCCCCAGTAGGCGGCGAACTTGCGGAACAGATAGGCCTGTTCGTTATTGTGCTTCGCAGACCCCAGCCAGTACACGCTGTCCGGCCCGGATTCTTCGCGGATGCTCATCATGCCATCGCCGATCTCGTTGATCGCCTCTTCCCAGCTGATGCGCTTCCACTCGCCACCTTCCTTTTTCATCGGATATTTCAGGCGGCGCTCGCCATGGGCGTGCTCGCGGACCGAGGCCCCCTTGGCGCAGTGTGCACCCAGATTGAATGGGCTGTCCCAGCCAGGTTCTTGCCCGATCCAGACTCCGTTCTGTACCTCGGCAACGACCGTGCAGCCGACCGAGCAGTGAGTGCATACGGATTTGATATTCTCAACGGCGGTGTTTGCCGCTGTCTGGGCACTGGCGGGCGTCACGGTTCCACCCGTGGCGCTGATCGCGGCAAGGCCTCCGATCGTCAGGCCCGAGCCACGCAAGAATGCGCGGCGATCGACGGTTTTCTCGCCGACCTGGGACAGGATACTTGTCCGCTGGGGGCGTCTCGCAACCCCGTTGGTCTTTTTCCTAAGCATTTCTTTCCTCCCTTGCTGGCCATGTAACCCATGGCTGGCTTGGTACTTCGCGAAACCGACGTCAGGGCCAATCGCAACCGTCTGTCGGGTATGACTACGTCCGGGTCAGAACCGGGCGCTGTCGAGGTATGCGCGCGTATGCGCGGTGTCCTGCATCCGGGTTTCGTCCGTCGGCAGTTCGGCTGCTTCGGCTTTCCCAGACAGGCTGGCGGCGGCTACAGCAGCGGGCGCTGCGGTTCCGGCCAGTTTCAGGAAGTCGCGGCGGGTTGCGCCTTCTTCCTTGGTCTTGCTCATGGGCTCCTCCTGTCCCAATTGCGGTTTGGTGCCTAAAGGCACCGGCGAGTGGCGGGCTAGGCCGCCGTCATTCGAAAGGCTTCACGTTCGATCTCCATGAACACCCGACCAGCCGTGCCGACCGAGGCGTAGAGAACCGAGTTCTCGGCACCTTCCAAATCCGAATAGAAATGCGCGGCCCAGGGCCCGATATGTTTGCTCCAGAACGCCTTTTGATCTTCCAGCGTGGCGGGCGCGCCGAACCGACCGACGATCATGCCCGCCATCATTTCCATTAGCGAGGCGATGTTGTCTTCGGGTTCATAAACATTCTGCGCCCGGGTGATGCCCCGCGCGGCCATGTCATTGCGCAGCTGCGCTAGGGGTTTTTCGTTCAGAAAGCCCGTCAGGTAGAAAGAGGCATAAGGCAGCAGTTCGCCTCGGCCCAATCCGATGAACAGTGCGTTGAATTCGCGCTCTGCGGCGGCAGGCTTGGTCACCTTGGCCACCCGTGCCATTGCCTGAATGGCCTGACCTAGATCCGAGTCATCACCGCTTAGCCCGGCCATCTGATCCAAAAGCAACTGATCGGGTGGACCGGCCAATAGCAGGCCAAGAAAATTATAGAAATCCGCACGCAGACGATCCTCAGTTGAGATATCCAATGTTTGCGCGTTGTCTGCGGTCATAGAGTTATCCTTCGAATTCGAATTTCATACGGCGTGGAGCAGGGGTGAGTTCGATTTCCTCTGGCTCTTCCATTTCAACCATCTGTGGGGCTTCCGGTTCTGGTTCGACGGCGTTGATCGGTTCTTCACCTGACTCGATCGCCTCGGGCATGTCAGCTTCTGTTTCTGCTTCGGACATTTCTGCCTCGGCGGCGAGCGCTTCGACATGCGCCAACATACCCTTGCCAACCTGATACGCGGTCTGGATGTTCTCAATCACGCAGGCCGCATCGGTATAATCCTCGCCGTAATCGACCAGCCCGTCGACATTGGCCAGAACAGGATTCAACCGCCATAGGCGCCGCAAGGCGCGGCGGCGCAAACGGTCAGGTACAGCTTTGGCCATGAAGCCCGAGACATCATCGCCGGCTTCCAGCGTATCGGGATCGGGCAGATCAAACTCGGCCAGAATTTCGGCGTCGCTTTTTTCCTCCAGCTCAGCTTGCCGCGTTGTGATGATCTGTTCCTCTGCGGCCAAAGCTTCTGCTTCGGTCTCGGCCTGAACGGCGGCCTTGCGGCGGGACCAGAAATCGCGGGCCTGGGTCATTGCAGCACCCGACGCGGAGCCCGGTAGACATCTGAATCCTGCCGGATTCGTGCATCGCCCTTGCCGTCTTCCACCAGATCGGTGCGTTTCTTGTCCCGTTTACGTTTTATGAACACCTCGTCCTGATGATGCTGCAGGGTGAAATCGCGGAGCCATGCAATCAACCCTTCGGTCATCGGAATCTTCTCAACGATCTCTTCGCCGGTATCCGCATAATCCTGCCCCTCGAACGGTGAGGCGGTGATCAATACGGCATTTAGGGGTGTTTCGCCTTTCAGCTCATCCCGCAAAACCAGGTACAGCGAAGGTTGACCGTCCGACAGGTTGACCATGTAGGCTTCGGTTTCATCGGCCCAGAGGGTGAGGGGCAGGGTGGCTGCATGGTATTCGATGGCCTCACCTTCACGTCGCAACTCTTGCCAGTCGGCAGGCCCTGCACCTGGCAAAACAGCGACCGCGCGCCAGTTCCAACGCGCCCAGCGTGTCACCCCGGGTGTTCTGCGCACGACGACGCCAATTGTCATTTCAGTCCGGCTTGCGGCCTTGGCCACTGGCTCCTCCCCGGAAGGCTCTCCCCTGCCTTCCATTGATGTACTATGTTACATAAATTGGCGACCTGCCAAGTCTAGTTTCGCCTAATATGAGACATTCACTTAGAGTTTATTTCTAACTTCAGGTTTTGATGGCGATTTGTGATGAAAAATAATGCACATATCGGGATTTTCTCTGATGCTTCGCATTGCCTCGGCGCGGATTGGGTCTAAGCTGCTGATGGGGCAGAACGCAGCGTCGGGAGGGGAAATGGCCAGCAAGCTCATATTGTGTGATTGCGAGGGGACGCAGTCCCTGAACGCAGATGGTATTTCTGCAGCCTGCGATACGGAGTGCTCGAAGGTGCATACCGCCCTTTGTACGCGCCAGATTCAAACTGCCGCCGAGTTGATGACGGGCGATGAGCAGGTGGTGTTTGCCTGCGCTCAGGAAAGTGCAGTTTTTAGCGAGCTTGCCGAGGAACTGGGTGTTGAAGCGCCCGGATTTGTCGATCTGCGCGACCGGGCTGGCTGGTCCGAACAGGGTACCGATGCAACCCCCAAAATGGCTGCGCTCGCGGCTGAGGCATTACTGCCGCAGCCAGTGACCCCAAGTTTCGATGTCATCAGTGAAGGAACCTGCTGTATTTTGGGGCCCGGAGAGGTTGTCTTTCCGTTGGCCGAACAGCTGTCCGCTGTGTTGGCCGTGACTGTGCTTTTGGTTGACGATGCAGAACCGCTAAGCCGCAACTATGACGTTGCGCGCGCACGAATACGCAGACTGACCGGCGCGCTGGGCGGATTTGTTTGGCATCTGGATCAGGTGCAGCAACTAGATCCCGGCGGACGCGGAGAATTTGGTTGGAGCGCACCCCGTGACGGTGCAACGTCGCGTTGCGACATTGTTGTTGATCTGACCGGAGCAACACCTTTGGTTAATGCCCCCGAAAAGCGCGAGGGGTACTTGCGCGCTGATCCTCGCGATGCGGTGGCCGTCGCGCGTCTTGCTTTTGAAGCGGTGCAACTGGTCGGGACTTTTGAAAAACCGCTCTATGTCCGATTGGATGAGACGCTTTGCGCCCATTCGCGAGCGGAACAAACGGGGTGTTCAAACTGTCTGGACGTCTGCCCGACCGGTGCGATCACACCGGCTGGCGATCATGTAGCCATTGATCCGATGATTTGCGCTGGGTGCGGTGAGTGTTCGGCGTTGTGCCCGTCGACTGCCATTACATATGAAGACCCTCCGGTCTCGGCGGTATTGTCGCGGATGCACATACTGGCCCGGACCTTCCGGCGCGCGGGCGGCGTTGCACCGCGATTACTGGTGCACGACGCCCATGGGGCGCAGATGATCCGGATGGCGGCCCGGTTTGGACGGGGACTGCCAGCGGATGTCATTCCGCTGGAGCTGAATGTGGTTTCGGGCTTTGGACATGCCGAGATGCTCGCAGCGCTGGCGCATGGCTTTGCGCGCGCCGATATCCTGATTAGCCCTAAGACCGAACGGGACGCGCTTGATCGTGAATTAGAGCTGGCTCGGGCTATCGAAGTGCACGACGCGCTGAGTCTGATTGATGAAACCGACCCGGATGCGCTGGCAGATCTGCTTTATGCGCAGAATGTTCCGCAGCCATTGGCTGATCCGGTGCTTCCACTGGGTAATCGTCGTCAAATAGCGCGTCTGGCGGCGCAAGCTTTGAACCCGGAGGTCGAGGTGCCGCTGGCCTTGCCCGAGGGCGCGCCTTATGGCGCGATTGCAGTGAATACCGACACCTGTACATTGTGCCTGAGTTGCGTGTCCCTTTGCCCATCGGGGGCGCTGATCGATAACCCGGACAAGCCGCAGTTGAATTTCCAGCAGGACGCCTGCCTGCAATGCGGGATTTGCCGAACGATCTGCCCAGAACAGGCGATCACACTAGTGCCCCAGCTTGATCTGAGCGACCAAGCGCTGTCACAACAGGTGCTGAATGAAGAGGAACCCTTTGAATGCGTCGAATGCGGCGCAGCGTTTGGCGTTAAATCAACGGTTGAGCGGATCATGGAAAAGTTGTCGGGCACACATCCGATGTTCGCGACCTCGGATCAGGCGCGGATGATCCAGATGTGCGACAATTGCCGGGTGAACGCCCAGTTCCATAGCGCTGACAATCCATTTCAATCCGCCCCCAGACCACGGGTTGTCACAACGGATGATTACCTTTCAAAGCGCAAGGATCACTGAAGTTGCAGTGGCGCGCCCAGATCGGCGGCGCGCATGGCGGTCACGAAAGCCAGAATTGCTTCGAGGTCATCCAGGCTCATCTCGACCGGATGGATCGGCGAGGGACGCTCGGGCGGGAAAGGTTCGGTGACGCCCTCGATCTGCGTGAAAGCTGGGTGTGGGTTCAGGGCAAAGAACGCCTGAAACCGTTCCGACCAGTCGGGCATTGCGCGCAGCACTGCGAAAGACGGGGTCGAACCCAGCCCGTTCATCCGATTCTTTGGGCCAATTACGTGGCACCGGCCACAATGGGTCATCGACAGTTCTTCGCCAAGCAGCGCGTTTCCGTCGACCACGACCTCTTTGGTAACAGTGGCAGTTTCGAAACTTGCGCTAAAGGGCGTGCCCTCGTCGGGGATGAAGTTTTCAACCGTCCGTCTGCCAATGTCGGAAAGTAGCCATTCACGAAACCTTACCTGCTTGGCGCTGTCGTCGATTCGTAGATGATAGACCACCCCGTCACGGGCAAAGACCGGATCGCCGGGCGAACTCGGGGCCAGTGACATGACGCCGCTTTCATCCGCAACAACACGTATTCCGGTCTTGAGAGAAAAGCGCGGAAGAATATGTTGCAAAAGACCTGAGTTTGTCACCTCATCCGGGGCGGCAAGGCCCAATGCCTCTTGCGACCAAGAGGGGGTGGCGGTGAGCGTCAGGCTCAGGCACAACAGGACAAAGCGCATGGTTAAGCCTAACGGCGGCTGACCCGATGCGTCAAATGTACAAAATGAGACGGAGACACATGCAATGAGCGGCGACTATATTCTGTCGATACGCAAGGCGCCCAGCGTGGGGCGGATCAAGGGGAATACGGCATGAGCATCCGTGATGCAGTTCTAGCGAACTTGAAGAAGATTACCGATCCGGTTTCTGGTCAGGATATTGTGAGCGCGGGTATCGTGCGTGCATTGAATGTTGAAGGCGATACCGTTCGGTTTGTGCTGGAGATCGATCCCAAACAGGCCGAGAAGATGGAGCCCGTTCGCGCCACAGCCGAACAGGCGGCGCAGATGGTTGATGGTGTTTCAAAGGTCTCGGCAATGTTGACCGCGCATTCGGACAAGGCGCCGCCTGATTTGAAGCCCAAGCCAAAGCCCTCGCAAACCGGACCGCAGGCCGTTCCCGGTGTGGACCGGATCATCGCGATTGCGTCGGGCAAGGGTGGCGTGGGCAAGTCCACCGTGTCGGCCAACCTTGCCTGCGCGCTGGCTGCTGAAGGCCGTCGCGTAGGCCTGTTGGACGCAGACGTATATGGCCCTTCACAACCCCGGATGCTGGGCGTGTCGGGGCGACCGGCCAGCCCAGATGGCAAGACGATCCTACCGCTGCGCAATCACGGTGTCACCATGATGTCGATGGGGTTAATGACCAACGAAGGGCAGGCGGTTGTCTGGCGCGGCCCCATGCTGATGGGCGCCTTGCAGCAGATGATGAGTCAGGTGCAATGGGGCGCATTGGATGTGTTGATCGTTGATCTGCCCCCCGGAACCGGCGATGTGCAACTGACGCTGAGCCAAAAGTTTCAGGTGGATGGAGCCATTGTCGTCTCAACCCCACAGGATGTTGCTTTGATCGACGCCCGCAAGGGGATCGATATGTTCAACCAGCTCAAGACGCCCATTGTTGGGATGATCGAAAATATGTCGACGCATATTTGCTCGAATTGCGGACACGAAGAACATGTCTTTGGCCATGGCGGTGTTGCCTCAGAAGCCGAGGCGCTGGGCGTGCCATTGCTAGGGGAAATTCCGCTGCATCTGGATATCCGAGTTGCCGCCGACGGGGGTGCCCCCATCGTTGTCAGCAAACCTGACAGCCCGCAAGCCGAAGCCTTCCGCAAGATCGCCCGCGACATGATTGCCAAGGACAAAGCGTGACCCAGCCGGTCTTTCCCCCATTGCTCAAAGGGCAACCTGCCAAGGCCGGCGAAGACCCGTTCGAGCGGGCCCAGGCCATGGCAGCGCTGGGCTGTGACGCGGGAACTGTGGTCCACAATATTCAGGCGGATCGTCTGCGCGTTGCGATAGTATTCGCGCCCGAGGTTCCGTTGCGGGATGCTATGGCGATGCTGCCGCTTTGTGCTGTCGGGTTCCAGAATGCGCTGGGCGCGCTGGCCCCACCCGAGGTCGCGGTGCACTTGGGTTGGGATGGGCTGATCTGTGTAAACGGTGCAAAATGTGGGACAATAAAAGTTGCAGCGTCGTCTGCCGAGGTGGATGAGGTTCCCGATTGGCTGATCGTTGGTTGGGAACTGGCCTTGCTTCAAACCAGCGATGCACCAGGGGAAACACCGGATGTTACCTCGCTCTATGATGAAGGATGCGCCGAGGTTTCTGCGACGCAGTTGGTCGAGAGCTGGTCGCGTCACATGTTGACCTGGTTGAACCGCTGGAACGAGGACGGTAACGCGCCGCTTCACGCAGAGTGGATGGGGCTGCTGCGCGGTGTCGGAGAACCTATTGGAGAAGGGGGTGTCTTTCTGGGCACCGACGAGCGCTTCGGTATGCTGATCCGCGACGGCGCGGACACACATTTACGCCCGCTGACAGAATTATTGGAGACCGCCAGATGAAACTCGCCCGTGCTATCCATTTTGATGAAAGCGATATGAACGTGTTTCATTCACCCGCAAGAACCGGTGAATGGTGCATCTCGGGCGGATTCGAGTTTTCGAACTGGAGTGAGGCTGATCTGGAAGGCAAGGCGCGTCAGGCCTTTGCCAATGGATGGCTGGGGCTTGAAACCTTCGGGCGCGTTACATTTGTTGCCGTCACACAAGTCGAGCAGGCCGAGATTGACCAGATCACGCAATATCTGGCCGAGCATTTCGTGCAATTCTACGGCGCGCCTTCGGTTGAAGCCGCGTTAGAAGTGGCGCAGGCCGAAGTCTCACATATGTCCGAGCTGTGCGAAGATCATGCCCCGAACACATTGCTGACCATCGCCCGAGAGCTGACGGGGGCAGGGGTGCACGAGGCATTCCGCGTGATCACCCCGCAAGAGACGCAACTTGAAGCGTTGGCCGTCCACGGCTCGCTGGACGATTAGATCAGATCGGCGAAGCCGCCGAATTGTCCGCGCTTGAAGATCAGCCCCTGACCTGGGCGATGCATGACCTGTTCAACATGACCAACAAGGATCAGGTGGTCACCTGCCTCATGACGGGCCGACAGGCGGCAATCGAAGCGGGCGAGGCATTCCGCAAGTCGGGGGCGCCCCGCGTCATCCTCCTGCCAATCCGCATGGGAAAAATCGAACCCGTTTCGCGCGAATTGCAATGCTTGGTCGTGCTGGTCCTGCGCCATTACGTGGATCGCGTAATGTTCGCAGTTGTGGAACGCGTCGTACCGGTTCGAATCCCGATCAAGACACCACAGGACCAGCGGCGGGTCCAGCGATACAGACGCAAATGAGTTCACCGTGATTGCTGCGGGGCCCTCGGAGGTATTTGTGGTCACAACGGTGACGCCGGTGCCGAAACAGCCCAGGGCCTCGCGAAAGGCAAGGCTTTGCTCGGGGCTGGGAATGAAAGTTTTTTCCGTCATCGCGCGCTCGTACATGGGCCTGTCTCAGGTGCCACGCGACGCCGGGATTGTCCACGGAAAGCTGCGGTGATTTTAGGAATTTCTGGTCAGTTCAGGTCTTCAAGCAACCGTCCGTGTTTGCGAGTCTCGGCGATGACGTCGCCAAAGGTCACCAAATTACGGGCCGTAAGCATCGGTAGCATCCGAACCAGCACTTCGGCGGTCGCGACGGCATCACCCAAGGCCGTGTGACGCAGGGCTTCGGGAATTGTTATGCCAAGCCGTTCGCAGACAGCGTCCAGCGTATGCGTTTCGCTTGCCCCGAACAGCACCGCCGACAGCAGGACCGTATCCAGAATGGGGTGGCTCCATTCCACCCCCATACGCTCGGCATGGCGGCGCAGGAAAGCCATGTCGAATGGTGCGTTATGGGCAACAATGACGGCATCCCGGGCAAATTGGTGAAAGCTGCGACCGGCCTCGGCAATATCAGGCGCACCTTGAACCATCCGGTCGCTGACCTTATGCACTTTGGTTGAAGCTGGGGGGATCGGGATGCCGGGGTCGACCAGGGTATCAAGCCGTTCGCCTTCGACGATCTTACCCTTTACGACGCGTACCGCACCGATCTGTACGATCTCATCCTTATGCGGGAGCAGGCCCGTGGTTTCGGTGTCAAAGACTACGAAGCAGAGGTCCAACAGGGGTCTATCTTCAAACGCGTCATCACCGGGTGTGTCGAGAAGTTCGAAATCGTAAACCAGCGGGCGGGCCGCGTCGGGGTCGATCTGCGCAGCACTGTCATCGAAAACCAGCATGTAACCAGGGGCATCGCCCAAGGGTTTCATACGGGCCGAATAGGATTGCCGCCCATCAACACTGGTCAGCGTGCAATGGACGTCTTTCCCGGTCTTGACCAGCTTCGCATAAGAATCCGTCAGGCCCGTCGCTTCGAGATAGTCAAACAGCGACGCGTTCAACCGGGGATGTGCGATCTGTGCCAGAACCTCAGCCGCCTGCGCGTCATATAGAACGATCTGATGCTTCGGTCCGGCTAAAAGCATTGCAACCGGAATCTCGGTCAGCAGCGCCGTTAGACGTTGTTTTTCCGAGGCCAGATGGGCCGTTTCCGCGGCCACGGCCTCAGCCGTGGTCATGGCGTTGGCAGCCAGTTGTTCGGCCAGTCCAGCGGCGGCGGGGGCCAGATCGCCCAAATAGCGCGCCGCCTGAAGGTCCAGATCCGTGCTGACCCCGGCGTGTGCGCGCGCCCGGAGTTGGGCCGAGAGCCGCTCGATTGGTTTTGCAACGTTATCATCAAAAAGAAGCCAGACTCCGGCAACCAGCGCCAACATTCCAAACGCGATCAGTATCTCTGCGAAGATGAACGCATCCATAAGCGCGGGATCACTTGCCCTCTGATAACCGACCCACAAAGCCAGGGTGCTGATGATCAGCCCTCCTGCCGCAAGTAATAGGAAGAACAGGAACACCCTCAGGCGCAGGCTCAGATGGTTCAACATAGTCAGACCCCGCAGGTTGCCTCGATTACCGGATCTTCAGCGTCGATCTTGATCCAGCTGGCGTTCAGCAAACGTCCGTCATCGGCGAATTCGGCCCCGTCTGCCAGGTTGGCGCGGCTGTTTTCGGCGCAGTTTACAGCGACCGGCATCTTCGAGACCGGTGCCCAGCGACCAAAAAAGTAAAGATCAACCAGACGCTCGTCCGGCAAATTGGCATTGGTGCGTACCGATGTGGCGTCGATCGCAGCAAAGCGGTCGACAAAGGGCACGGCATACGTCCAAGGGCGATAAAAGGCGCGGCTTTCCACCTCCTGCACGATGGTGAGGCTGTCGGGCAGTTGGTCGCGTGTACGGTCATACCAAGAATACTCGCTGGTAATCGTCATACCGATCATCCCCGCACCTGCCGCAACCGGCGCGGCCCATTTGGGCAAGCGGCCCCCGGTCAGCTTGTTCACCACCATCACGACACCCGCAAAGGCAAAGCCTGCAAAAATCGTGCCGATCAGTTCCAGAAACATGTGATTTCTCCGTTCATTTCCAGTTTCTTAACCCAGCATTCCTTTGCCATGGCCAACCGCTGATTGCATGGTTTTTACCACGACAAAGGCATCGCGGAGATGACTTCGCTCAAAGTCCGACAATTCAGCGGGTGGCAGGTAATTGTCCGGTGCATCCCCGGATTTGACCAGACGCACTTGATGTTCCAATCGGGTCTCAGCGATCAGGTCATATGCGTCCAGTAAATCGCGTGCGCCAGACGCGCTGAGCACACCCGCAGCCTCGGCGGCGCTAAGACGGGCGCGGGTGTTCGCTTCGGTTAATTGTCCCTGCAGGCTGTAGATGCGTGCCAGATCCACGATAGGCACCACGCCATTATGCTTGAGGTCGAGCGTATTGCGATGCTCACCCGAACGTATGGTGGCGAATCCACGCAGCAGGCCCAGAGGAGGCGTGTGTTTCAGTGAGTTCGAAATCATATGCGCGACAAAGATCGAATTCGCATTGGCTGCCGCCAGCGTATCGGCCTGCAGGTCGGTGAACAGATCGAAGGACCCTCCGATGGGCCGCAGGTCAAACATCACCGAGGCCAGCATTTGCGCCTCAGGGTTGGGTTTGGCGATCCAGCCATTGAAATATTCGCGCCAGACACGCACGGGCTGGCACCAGCGAGGGTTGGTCGCCATCATTTCACCGGGGCAATAGAAATAACCGCAGGTATCCAGCCCGTCTGAGACGAATTTGGCCAGCGCAGCGAAGTAGGCCATATCACCGACCGCCACACTGTCATCTAGCATCAGGCAATTGTCCTGATCAGAAACTCCGGTCTGTTCCTGCCGTCCTTGCGAGCCGCAAGCAAGCCACAAGTAGGGCACTGGCGGCGCACCCAGTTCAGCCTCAGCCAGTGCCAGCAACCGCCGCGTCGCAGTGTCTGCGATGTCGGTGATCAGCCGTGTAACGATCTCGTGCCGGTTGCCACCCGCGACGAGTTGGACCAGCAGTTGTGGTATCTCAGCGGTGACTTGAGCCATCTCTTGCGGGCTGTCGGCGCGGGCAATTCGTCCTACCAACTCGGCAGAATTGACCGCCTGATAGCGGGTGAGGTCGGTTTGGGTTACGATTCCGACCAGCTTACCGGCCTCGGAAATTGGAATATGACCGATGCCACGTTCCATCATCACGTGTAATACGTCCGAGCCGATATCTGTCGGGGCAAGAATGATTGGATCGGCGGTCATGATCGCCGAAACCGCGGTGTCAGCGGGCATCGCCTCGGCGACGTATTTGCCGGAAATATCGCGGAGGGTTGCGATACCCAACAATCTGTCCCCTTCGGTCACGCAAAGCGATGAGATATGGCGGTCGCGCATGATCTGCGCAGCGTTTTGAACCGGAGTATCGGGCGGGCAGGTGGCAGGGTCACGAGCCATCAGCACGTCAATTGCACTGGTAGCCAGGCTTTGCGGTCCGCTCCGCCCACCGCGTGAACGGTTAAAGAACTTGGACACCACATCGTGACCTTCGATCAGGTTTTTCACAAGGTCTGGCGGCAACACGATCAACACTGACGGCGTGTGCGCGCGCGCATGTGTGGCGGCTTTGCCGTCCTTCAGCAATCCCCGCTCACCAAAAGAATTGCGCAATCCCAGATGCGAAACGACAGCGCCGTTTTCATCGGTAATTTCTACCTGTCCTTCATAGATCACAAAGACGCCGGGCAGAGCGTTGCCCAGCTGGTAAATGCTGCCATCGGCATCGACTTCGCGCACTTCGATCTGCTTGGCCAGATCGTCCAAAGCATCATGGGGCAACGAGTCATAGGGGTGTACAGACTTCAGAAACCGGGTGATTTCGTCATGGGACAGGGGCATTTACGCTCTCCGGAGTTCCGAATAAAAAATCCCGCCCGGTGGTGTGCCGGGCGGGAACAGTAAGTCGAAAGATGCGATCGAAGACAAGAGCCGCCGACCGCATCACACTCAGTGATCCTGAGCTGCGCCCGCACCACGGGGAATGCGAATGCTTTCGACCATATCTTTGATCTCCTGCGGTGTCTCTTTGGTCATACCGGCAACGACGTAGGCGACGCCGAAGTTGATCATCGCACCGATGGCACCGAACGAGGTCGACTTGATCGGACCCAGAAGCGGATCAGCATCGGTGAACGAGTTGGTGCCTGGAATGAACAGCCAGCCCTTATGCAGGAAGATGTAGACCAGGGTTACGGTCAGACCAGCCAGCATACCTGCAACCGCGCCGGTGTTGTTGATGCGGGTCGAGAAGATCCCCATCATCAGCGCCGGGAAGATCGAGGCTGCTGCCAGACCAAAGGCCAAGGCCACGGTTTGTGCCGCAAAGCCCGGAGGGTTGAGACCCAGATAGGTTGCAACGACGATGGCTACAGCCATTGCAATCCGTGCCGCCAGAAGTTCACCCTTTTCAGAGATCGACGGGTTGATTGCACCTTTGACAAGGTCATGGGACACAGCCGACGAGATCGCCAGCAGCAGGCCCGCAGCGGTTGACAGAGCAGCCGCAAGACCACCAGCAGCGACCAGACCAATCACCCAACCTGGCAAGTTGGCAATCTCAGGATTGGCCAGAACCAGGATGTCGCGGTTGAACTTGGTCAGCTCGTTACCGACCCAGCCTTTTTCTTCGGCGATTGCAGTCATCGCCTCGGATTTGTCGTTGTAGTACTGGATCTTGCCGTCGCCGTTCTTGTCTTCCCAATCCAGCAGACCGGTTTTCTGCCAAGTGGCCATCCAGTCGTAACGCGGATCATTGTCGATTTCCTCGACCGAAACAGCGCCACCTTCGATGCCACCATTGGGCCACATCATGTCGGTGATGTTCAGGCGCGCCATTGCACCAACAGCAGGAGCCGTCAGGTACAGCAGAGCGATGAAGACCAGCGCCCAGCCCGCCGACCAACGTGCGTCAGACACTTTGGGAACGGTGAAGAAGCGCATGATGACGTGCGGCAGACCCGCAGTACCGATCATCAGCGACAGGGTGAACAGCACCATGTTAAGCGTATTCGAGTGGTGGGCCGTGTAGTCGTTGAAGCCCAACTCGGTCACGATGGCGTCCAGCTTGGTCAGCAGGGGTTCACCGCTGGCGGTGTCACCAAACAGACCCAGCGCTGGAACAGGTGTGCCGGTCAGCTGCAGCGAGATAAAGATGGCCGGGATGGTATAAGCGGTGATCAGCACGCAGTACTGAGCGACCTGAGTGTAGGTCACGCCCTTCATCCCACCAAACACTGCGTAGGCAAACACAACGCCCGCACCGATCAGCAGACCAGTGGTGTTGGACACTTCGAGGAAGCGGCCAAAGGCCACGCCAACACCGGTCATCTGACCGATCACGTAGGTCACCGACGCAACGATCAGACAGATCACCGCAACGATACGTGCGGTCTGGCTGTAGAAACGATCGCCGATGAATTCCGACACGGTGAACTTGCCGAACTTACGCAGGTAGGGCGCAAGCAGCAGGGCCAGCAGCACGTAGCCACCGGTCCAACCCATCAGGAAGGTCGAGTTGTCATAGCCGGTAAAGGCAATCAGACCCGCCATCGAGATGAACGAGGCCGCAGACATCCAGTCCGCTGCTGTCGCCATACCGTTGGTGACCGGGTGAACGCCGCGACCGGCGGCATAGAATTCCGATGTGGAACCCGCACGGGCCCAGATCGCGATGCCGATGTAAAGCGCAAAAGACGCGCCCACAAACAGCAGGTTGATGGTAAACTGATCCATGCCGATTACTCCTCGTCCACGCCGTGTTCAGCGTCGAGCTTGTTCATGCGCCAGGCGTAGTTGAAGATCAGCACCAGAAAGACCAGGATCGATCCTTGCTGAGCGAACCAAAAGCCCAGATCGGTGCCGCCAACGGCGATGCCCGATAGCAACGGACGCAGCAGAATGCCGAATCCAAACGACACCAGCGCCCAAATCGCGAGGCTGATGTAGATGAGGCGCAGGTTGGCCTGCCAATAGCCCTTGTCGGCTTCGGCAGTCTGCGCGGAGTTTGTTGAATGATCCGCCATCGCGGGTTCCTCCTTCGCTTCCCTCATTGGCGGCCCATTGCCCAACTCCTCCAGTGCGGTGGGCCGCTTCTCGGTTGTGCCAAACGCCCCGTGACGTCAGGCATAACTTCTCTGGTCCGCCACGGCGGGTCCATTGAAGTATTCTGATTTAGGATCAAAGCCCTAGGGCTTGTCTCCTCCCCTTATTTCATGACCTCGCCGACAATCCCTTGAAGGTCTTGCGCGATGTCGTCGATCTGGCCCATGGCATCGATGCCTTTCAGCACACCTTGGGCTTGATAGTAGTCAATCAATGGTGCGGTTTGCGCGTGGTAGGCAGCAAGCCGTGAGGCAACCGTCTCGGCATTGTCATCGGCGCGGCGCTTGAATTCTGTGTGACCGCACTTGTCGCATTTGCCGTCTTTGACGGGCTGCTTGTACGAGTCGTGATAGCCCTCACCGCATCCGGCGCAGGTGTAGCGGCCAGAAATCCGCGTCACCATCTCGGCGTCTTCAACTTCAAGGCTGATGGCCGCGTTGATCTTCTGATCTGAAGACGCGAGCAGACCATCAAGAGCCTCGGCCTGGACTGTGGTCCGGGGGAAACCATCCAGTATGACGCCCTTGTCGCAGTCCGGTTCTGCCATGCGGTCGCGCAGGATCGCGATGACGATGCCGTCGCTGACAAGATCGCCTGCCTCCATAACCGCTTTGGCAGCATTACCAGCCTCGGTACCTGCGGCGACCGCGTCGCGCAGCAGATCACCGGTGCTGAGTTGTACAAGCCCGAACTTCTCTTCAAGCATACGAGCCTGCGTACCCTTCCCGGCGCCCGGAGGGCCGAGAAGGATCAGAACAGCGGGGGATATGGTCGTGGCAGCGTCCATCACATCCTCACTTGTTTGCCCGGTTTTCGATCAGGTCTTCGACCACTGACGGATCGGCCAGGGTCGACGTATCGCCAAGCGAACCAAAGTCGTTCTCGGCAATCTTGCGCAGAATTCGGCGCATGATCTTGCCCGAGCGAGTCTTGGGCAGGCCGGGGGCCCACTGGATCACATCAGGCGAGGCAATCGGGCCGATCTCGGTCCGGACCCAGGTGCGCAGCTCTTTCAGCAACTCATCCGACGGCTCGCGGTCATTCATCAAAGTGACATAGCAATAGATGCCTTGCCCTTTGATTTCATGGGGGTAACCAACCACAGCGGCCTCGGCGACGGCGGCATGGGCGACCAGCGCGCTTTCCACCTCGGCCGTGCCCATCCGGTGGCCGGAGACGTTGATTACATCATCGACGCGGCCAGTGATCCAGTAATCGCCATCCTCATCGCGACGGCAGCCATCGCCGGTGAAGTAGTAGCCTTTGTAGTCCGAGAAATAGGTCTTCTCGAACCGCTCATGATCGCCCCAGACGGTGCGCATCTGACCGGGCCAGCTGTCTTTGATGCACAGAACACCCTCAACGCCATTTCCCTCGATCTCAACACCGGATTGCGGGTCCAAAACCACCGGCTGGATGCCGAAGAACGGTTTCATCGCTGAGCCGGGCTTCATCGCATGCGCACCGGGCAGGGGGGTCATCAGGTGACCGCCGGTTTCGGTCTGCCACCAGGTGTCAACAATCGGGCATTTGCCTTTGCCAACAACTTCATTGTACCAGTTCCAGGCTTCCGGGTTGATCGGCTCGCCGACTGTGCCCAGCGTCCGGAGATCGCTCAGGTCGCATTTCTCGACGAACTCGGTACCCTGACCCATCAGAGCGCGAATTGCCGTCGGAGCGGTGTAGAACTGGTTCACCTTGTGCTTTTCGCACACCTGCCAGAAGCGTGATGCATCCGGATAGGTCGGCACGCCTTCGAACATCAGTGTGGTCGCTCCGTTGGCCAGCGGGCCATAGACGATATAGCTGTGGCCGGTGACCCAGCCGACATCGGCGGTGCACCAGTAAACGTCGCCTTCATGGTAGTCGAATGTGATCTCATGCGTCATCGCGGCATAGACCAGATAACCGCCGGTCGTATGGACGACACCTTTGGGCTGACCGGTCGAACCGGAAGTATAGAGAATGAAAAGCGGATCTTCGGCATTCATCTCGGCGGGTGCGCAATAGTCATCCGCTTCAAGCGCCATTTCGTTGTAATCATAGTCGCGGCCATCAATCCAAGTGGTCTGCCCACCGGTGCGTTTGACCACCAGACATTTCACGCTGTCTTTGCAGTGCAGCAGGGCCGCGTCTGCGTTGGACTTCAGCGGAGTCTTTCGGCCACCACGTGGTGCCTCATCGGCAGTGATGACGACCTTGGCATCACAACCGTTGACTCGGGCTGCCAACGCATCGGGTGAAAACCCAGCAAATACAATCGAATGGATTGCTCCGATCCGTGCACAAGCCAGCATCGCATAGGCTGCTTCAGGGATCATCGGCAGGTAGATCACAACGCGGTCACCTTTGCGCACGCCCATCGACTCGAGAATATTGGCCATGCGACAGGTGCGACGGTGCAATTCGGCGTAGGTAATGTGCTGAGCTTCGTCGTTTGGATCATCTGGTTCCCAGATGATCGCTGTCTGATCGCCGCGCGTATTCAAATGACGGTCAAGGCAGTTGGCCGAGACGTTTAGCGTGCCGTCCGCATACCAGTTGATACCAACCGAACCAAAATCATAGCTGACGTCTTTGACCTGAGTATAAGGCTTGATCCAGTCAACGCGCTTGCCTTGCTCATCCCAGAATGCTTCGGGGTTGTTGATCGACGCAGCGTACATATCTGCGTATTTGTCGGCGTCGACATGCGCACGGGCGACAGTTTCTGCGGATGGCGGATATGTCTTGGCATCTGCCTGGGCAGCGGTAGTCATCTTTGAGGCTCCTCCCTCTGGACTGGATTACATGGGATCGATTTTGCCAGCCGATCAGGCAATGTCGATCCGGTTCCTCCCCAAGTTGAATAATACGGGGATCAGAAAAGAAATAAATAAATTGCCATAATCCTTGGATTTCTTTGTAAAGAAATTTCATTTTCGGCACTAACATTGTAAATAATTCTGAAATTGTGCGTAATATATACCTTAAATCAGCAAGATAGCTGTAATGACATAAGTGCTCATTGGCATGTGTCTGGGGCTTTGGCCGATAGCTTCACTTTGATCTCGAAGTCTGGTGGCGATAACACCACTTCTCCTCGCAGGGGTTGGCAGCTTCTAGACTTGGCGCTAGCTTCACAATCAAGCATCCCGACAGGGGGCGCAACTAAGGGAGATACCACTATGAAAAAGATGTTGAGCGGTGCGGCTTTTGCCGCCCTGAGTGTGGCGTTTGTCACTGAAGCAGCCGCGACCGAATGGAATGCCTCGGTCTGGGGTAAGCGCCGCGCATTTACCGAGCATGTTGAGAAACTGGCTGAACTGGTGAACGAAAAAACCGGCGGCGATTTCACCATCAATGTTAGCTATGGCGGATTGTCGAAGCCCAAGGAAAACCTGGATGGTATCGAGATTGGCGCGTTCGAGATGGCGCAGTTCTGTGCGGGCTATCACCGTGATAAGAACCGCGCGATCACCGTTTTGGAACTGCCCTTCCTTGGCGTAAACACATTGGATGAAGAGGTGGCCGTCAGCCACGCAGTCTATGATCATCCAGCAGTCAAGGACGAGATGGCGCAGTGGAACGCGCGCATCATCATGACTTCACCGATGCCTCAATATAACCTTGTCGGTACCGGTGACCCTCGTGATGAGCTTGCCGAGTTCGACGGTATGCGCGTACGCGCCACTGGCGGTTTGGGGCAAGCATTTGAAGCGGTTGGTGGCGTACCTACGTCCGTGCCCGCGACCGAAGCCTATAATGCGATGGAATCTGGCGTGGTCGATACCGTGGCCTTCGCTCAGCATGCGCATTTGTCATTCGGGACGATCAACGAAGCTGACTGGTGGACGGCCAATCTGAATCCTGGAACGGTAAACTGTCCGGTGGTGGTGAATATCGACGCTTATGAAGCGCTGCCTGCCGAACATCGCGAAGCGCTGGACAGCTCGATTAATGAGGCTATCGATCACTATCTGGCCAACTACGGTGGACTGCTTGAAAAGTGGGATGGCGTGCTGGCAGAGAAAGGCGTTGAAAAGGTCGAGATTGACGATGCCGTGCTTGAGGAGTTTCGCGCCAAAGCCGCTGATCCTATTCGCGCGAAGTGGATCGAAGACATGACCGCCCAGGGTCTGCCTGCGCAGGATCTTTATGATCTTGTGCAATCGACACTGCAACAGCAGCGCGGCGGTAACTGATCGCCACAGCCGGGTGTCATTAGGCACCCGGCATCTCCTTCAATCAAAGGAATGCTGAGATGGCAGGACATGCCACGGTGCTTGAGGATGGCAGTCTTCTAAGCCGGTTGGATCACCGTTTGTTACGTCTAGAGCGTTTTATGGCGCTGATCAGCGGTTTCGCGGTTTTCGGGCTCATGGTGCTAGCTGTTGTGTCAGTCAGCGGCCGAAACGCCTTAAACGCGCCTTTGCCCGGATATGTTGACTGGATTGAACAGGCGATGCCCCTGATCGCGTTTCTGGGTATCTCGTTTGTGCAACGTGATGGCGGGCATATCCGAATGGATATCGTTATCTCGCGTCTGAAAGGGCGGGCGCTGTGGTTGTTCGAGCTGATCTCGGTTCTGTTGATACTGCTGCTGATGCTGGCGCTTGTTTGGGGTAGTTGGTCCCACTTTGACCGGTCCTTTGACTTCGGCGCTCCGATGTGGAGTCGCGACAGCTCAATTGATATCGGGATTCCTATTTGGCCAGCCAAGCTGCTGGCACCCGTTGCTTTTTCGGTGCTGTGCGCCCGGCTAATCTTGCAGGTCTGGGGCTATGGACGCGCCTTCATGCTGGGGCTCGAGGCACCGGTGGCCGTACCGCTGATACAGGATGCCGCCGCACAGGCTGCAGCCGAGGCCGAACAATTCGAAGGACGTAACTGACCCATGGACACGATTGATATCGGCCTTTGGGTCACTGCCGGACTGTTGGTTCTTGTCGTCACTGGCATGCGGGTGGCATTTGCTGCAGGTCTGGCAGGGTTGGTTGGCCTTGTTTGGATATTCTGGGCAAAGTTTGGGTATGATCCCGAGCGGTTTGGTAAGGCACTGACGGTGGCCGTCAAAACGGCTGGCCAGGTGCCACATTCCAAGGTGGCGTCTCATACGCTGAGCCTGATCCCAACATTCATCCTGATCGGCTATCTAGCCTACTACGCTGGCCTGACCCGCGCCTTGTTTGAGGCGGCAAAACGCTGGGTGGCATGGGTGCCTGGCGGGTTGGCCGTTTCAACGATTTTTGCGACCGCCGGTTTCGCCGCCGTATCAGGTGCATCGGTCGCCACATCAGCCGTCTTTGCGCGCATCGCCATCCCTGAAATGCTGGCCGTCGGGTATAACAAACGTTTCGCCGCCGGTGTGGTTGCCGCTGGCGGAACCTTGGCCTCGCTAATCCCCCCATCCGCGATCCTTGTGATTTACGCCATCATTGTCGAGCAGGATGTGGGAAAACTGCTGCTCGCAGGCTTCATCCCTGGCGCGTTTTCGGCGGTGATCTATGGCTTGCTGATCGTCGGTATCGCCGTGATCTTCAAGTCCGTCGGACCGCCGGTCACCGGGTTTACCTGGAAACAACGATTTGCTGCTCTTCCGGGCGCACTGCCCATTGTGGCGGTGATCCTCATCATTATCTGCTTTGTTTACAACCCTTTCGGCGACAAGGCCTGGGGCACCCCGACCGAGGGCGGGGCCATCGGGGCCTTCATCGTGTTCTGCTTTGCCCTGATCCACGGCATGCGCTGGCCTGAATTCAAATCGGCCTTGCTTGAAACCGCCAAACTGACCGCCATGATTTTCGCGATTATTTGGGGTGTTTTGATCTACGTGCGCTTTCTTGGTTTCGCAGATCTGCCGGGGGCGTTTTCCGACTGGATCACTTCGCTCGAAATGTCGCCTATGTTGATCCTCATTTGCATCCTGCTGGCCTATGCCGTGCTGGGCATGTTCATGGATGCGATCGGTATGCTGCTCTTGACACTTCCGGTTGTGTATCCCGCCGTTATGGCCCTGAACGGAGGCGAGGCTGTCAGCGCAGCAGACAGCGCCTTTGGTATGTCCGGGCCGATGTGTGCGATCTGGTTTGGTATCTTGGTGGTCAAAATGGCCGAGTTCTGCCTGATCACACCTCCTATTGGTCTAAACTGTTTTGTTGTCGCAGGCGTGAGGCCCGATCTTAGTGTTCAGGATGTCTTCAAAGGTGTAACGCCGTTCTTCATTGCCGATGCTCTGACCATCGCACTGCTGGTGGCCTTTCCAGGGATTGTTCTCTACCTGCCATCGCTTGCGGGATAAGAAAAAGCCCCGGCCAAAGGCCGGGGCACAGTTTTAGAAGTGCGGGTTCTTTATCCTGCCCGCATCAACATCCCAAACAGATCCCGCGGGTCGTCAGGGTCTGCCAGCATATCCAATGCCTCATAGAAATCAGTGCCTTCAATCGCGCTTTTGATGTAACGTAGTGCCGAGAAGTCCTCGATCGCGAAGCCGACACTGTCGAACAACGTGATCTGTCGATCATCGGTGCGCCCTGTGGCTTGTCCGGTCATAACTTCCCACATCTCGGTGACAGGGTGATCATTCTCCAGAGCTTGAATTTCACCTTCGATCCGCGTTTGCTCGGGGTATTCTACAAAGATATTCGAGCGCAGAAGGATATCGCGGTGCAGTTCGGTTTTGCCGGGGCAATCACCGCCAATCGCGTTGATGTGCACACCGGGGCCGACCATGTTGTCGGTCAGGATGGTGGCGTATTTCTTGTCAGCGGTGCAGGTCGTTATGATCTGAGCGCCTTCGATTGCGTCCTCCGGCGTTTTGCAGGGCACGACCGTCAGCCCTTTGCCCTGCAGATTGGCTGCACATTTCGCCGTCGCGTTCGGGTCTGTGTCGTAGAGCCGGACCGTATCGATGCCGCACATGGCTTTGAAGGCGAGGCACTGGAACTCGGATTGCGCGCCGTTTCCAATCATCGCCATCGTCGTCGCGGATTTGGGCGCGAGATATTTGCCGACCAGCGCAGAGGTTGCCGCTGTCCGCAAAGCAGTCAACATCGTCATTTCGGTCAACAATGTCGGGTAACCGGTATAGACATCAGCCAGCAGGCCAAACGCGGTCACGGTCTGCAGGCCCTCAGACGTGTTCTTGGGATGCCCATTGACGTATTTGAACCCGTATGCCTCACCATCCGAGGTTGGCATCAGTTCGATCACCCCATGTGGTGAGTGGGCCGGGATGCGGGGCGTTTTGTCAAAGCTCTCCCAGCGTTTAAAATCGGATTCGATCTGCGCGGCAATCTGCGTGATCATCTGTTCGACCCCGATGTGGTGGACCAGACGCATCATGTTGTCGACGGATACAAACGGCACGAGGGCCTTATCAGAAGGTTGCATCAAAGACTCCTATCGGCGGGAAAGATGGATACCAGCGATCATACAACGTACGGATCCACCGGCTGTTTCAATTGTGGGAATCGAGAGCGGCAGCGGAGTTGCACTGGCTTCGATGATCGCGACTTGAGCAGGTGTAAGAGCCTGTAGCGCTCGGCTGGACAACGCCAGGACAAGACCATCATTGCCACTAAGCTCAATCGCGTTTCCTGCAAAATCTGCAATCTGCTCATGGGACAGATCGATGACAGTACGGCCAGATTCCTCAAGCCGTGCCCGAACTGTTGCCCGACGTTCTGGGTTGGAAATCATGTCCAAACAGATAAGGGCGTAGTGCGTGCCGATCCCCATCAGGACATTGGTGTGATAGACATCACGGCCTTCAGCGTCCTTTGCATCAAAGGCAATCGGCTCATAGTTGAAATGCGTACAGAAACGCTCCAACAACACCGGATCGGCGCGGTTGGATCGAACAGTGTAGGCAATACGGCCCACGTGATCCAGAACCATTGCGCCCGTGCCCTCAAGCGCGAGGTCGTCCTGTTCGAGGCCGGAATAGTCGATGACGTCTTGCACTCGATATTCCCGCTTCAGTAACTCAATTACATCTGAGCGTCTTTCGCGTCTGCGCGATGGAACGAACATCGGATAAACAGCGACATGACCGCCTGGATGGGTCGAAAACCAGTTGTTTGGGAACACGCTGTCGGGTGTGTCACGTTCGCCTTCGTCGTCAAACACATGAACGGTCACACCAGCAGCGCGAAGCTGTTCTACTGCTTTGTCATGCTCATCCCGCGCGGCAGCAGACGTCGCTGCAGCAGATCGATTTGCCAATGTTTGAAACGCATTGTCGTCGCGGGTCTCTGGATTTGACGCAAATGCATGGGGGCGCACCATCACGACAGCTGAAGGAGATTGAAGAGAAATCATCAGAAGCTCCGGGTTGGGCGATCGAAGATGCGACGACCCATAAGCGAGGCTGCAAGATCGACCATCAGTTTTGCGGTTCGGCCGCGCTCATCCAGGAACGGGTTCAGCTCGACGAGGTCCAGCGAACAAACGAGACCGCTTTCATGCAACAATTCCATGACCAGATGCGCCTCGCGCTCGGTTGCGCCACCTGGGACAGTGGTTCCAACCGCAGGCGCAATCGAGGGATCAAGGAAGTCCACATCCAGCGAGACATGCAGGATGCCGTTTGCTGCGCGTACTTTGTCAAGGAAGGCCAGTAGGGGTGTCTTGATCCCGTGCTCGTCGATGCTGCGCATATCGGCGAGCATCGCGTGATCTTTTTCCAATGCCGCACGTTCGGCGGGATCGACCGAGCGCAGACCGATCATACCGACGCGATCCGTTGGGATCGGCGATATCAGCGGTGGAAAGGCGTCAAAGCCTGACTGGCCAGTGAAATAAGCGACCGGCGTTCCATGCAAATTACCGCTGGCCGTACTGCTGGGCGTATGGAAATCACTATGTGCATCTAACCAGAGCACGAACAGAGGGCGCCCGATACGGTCCGCATGTGCCGCCATTCCTGCCACTGTGCCCATCGACAGGGCGTGATCACCGCCCATGAAAATGGGAAGGCCTTCAAGCGCGGCTTCCTGAGCCGTGCGGCTTAGCGCCTGTGTCCAGCCCACGCATTCCGGTAAAGAGAACAGATGGGTGTCTTCCGAAATGTCGACGGCATCTGGTCGCGTGTCACCGATGTCCGACACAGAATGCCCGAGATCTGACAGCGCTTGGGCGAGACCCGCGACCCGATAGGCATCTGGACCCATCCGACAGCCTTGGCGGTGTTTGCCGGCATCCATCGGCGCTCCGGCGAGAATGATGTTCATTTTGCTCATAAGTCTATCTATCGATACGATATGAGTTGAGAAAAGAGATCAAATTGGTCAAAGTGAATTGGCTAAATCCGATTTGGTAATCACGCATGGACGAACTGGACAATCGCTTATTGAACGCACTGCACAGAGATGCTCGGGCATCGTTGTCGGAACTGGCTGAACTGCTTGGGGTGACCCGAACAACCGTGCGCAGCCGACTAAAGCGGCTTCAGCAGTCTGGCGAAATCGTCGGCTTTACCGTTGTGACACGGCAGGGCGTGTCGGAAAGCCCTGTTCGTGGATTGATGATGCTTGAGATCGCAGGCCGCGGGACCGAGCGGATCAGATCGCGGATCGCTGCGATGCGTCAGGTTCGGGCGGTGCACTCAACCAATGGAAGTTGGGATCTGATCGCAGAGATCGGAACCGATACACTGGATGAGCTTGATGAAGTCCTGTTCCAGATCCGTCGGATGGAGGGCGTCACACGATCTGAGACCAATCTGTTGCTCTCGACACGCAAGGGCCGTTCGTGACGCGTTGCCCAAGGCCCTTTGCCGGATGGGAAAATCGTGCAAAGCTTTGAATTGACACTGATCTGAGGATCGCGGGGCAGGGGCGAACGGAATGACGACACAGCCGACAACGGAAGAGACACGCGCCGTACGTCTGGCCGAATATGTGACAGGGCTGTTGGAAAAGCCGCTGGTCAAGATTGCGGTTCCGTTGCTGATTACAGGAATCGCGCTTGCGGTTCTGCATGACCTCTCTGCGCATGTGAAATGGTCAGATATCCAAAGCGATATCGCAGCGAAACCATGGAAATTCATGTTTTTTGCGATGTGCTGGACGGCTTTCAGTTTTCTGTCGCTTTCGTTCTACGATGTGCTTGCCGTGCAGAGCGTCGCCGATGGAAAAGTGCCTCTGCCCGTTGCGGGGATGGCCGGTGCAAGCGGCTATGCGGTATCGAACTGCCTGGGATTCTCCTATATCACCGGCACCGCGATCCGATACCGTATCTATGCGTCGCTGGGGCTTGATCTTGGCCGCGTGGCCGGGGTGATCGCGACCTCTTGGGTGGCGTTCTGGATGGGACTGATCCTGCTTTTGGGCCTGTTGCTTACAATACACCCGGATGGCATTTCCAAGGTCCTGCCGATCAGTGAAACGACGGAAACTGTGATCGGTCTGAGCATGTTGGCGGGGCTTGCGGTCTTGTTTGTCTGGCTTTCAAGCGGAGGGCGGCGATTGGCCTATGGTGGGTTTGGGTTCAACCTGCCGGGCGGCAAGCTGGCGAGTCTGCTGACAATCGCGGCGGTAGGCGATCTGTTCGGCGCTTCAATGGCGCTGTATGTGCTCATGCCGGACGATCTGGGGGTTGGCTACCCGTATTTCTTCGCGGTCTATATAGGCGCAATAGCGGTGGGTATCCTTAGCCATGCACCGGGTGGAATCGGTGTGTTCGAGGCCACTCTGATCGGTGGTCTAGGGGCGTCGGGCCGGTCTGATGTGATCGCTGCGCTTCTGCTCTACCGACTGGTCTATACCTTCCTTCCGTTTGCCATCGCCAGCCTGTCGATCGCGGTCGCGTCGGTGCTGACACAGCGCCATCGCATCGGGGGCGCGGTCACTTGGGTCTATCGCGCAATTCGCCCCATTGTCCCGATGGTGGCTGCCGGCGTCGCGGCTGTGGCAGGAGTTATCCTGTTGGTTTCAGGGGCTTTGCCTTCCAGTACGCAGAACCTTGGCGTACTGCGAGAGGTTTTGCCTTTGTCATTTGTCGAGGCATCTCATCTTGCAGGCAGCGCCGTGGGTGTACTTCTGCTGCTTGTCTCACGCGGCCTATTCCGCAAGCTCTATCGGGCATGGGTTGTTGCCATGCTTTTGATGGTGGCGGGTTTCTTCGCCTCGCTCGCCAAAGGGCTTGATACGCATGAAGCCCTTTCATTGCTGTTCACGATTGGCCTTTTGGCGATGTTTCGGGGTGCGTTTTACCGGGTAAGCGGTGCATCTATCTTTCGGCTAAATATCCCCTGGCTGGTCAGCGTCGTCGCGTTGCTGGCGGTGATTTTCTGGATTGGATTGTTCGCTTATTCCCATGTCGAATATCAAAACGCGCTGTGGTGGGACTTTGCCTGGAGTGGAGATGCCTCGCGATTCCTGCGGTCCAGCCTCGTGGTGGCCGTGATCGTTGGCATCGTGGCGGTGAACTCGCTGTTCGGCCGTGAAATCCCCGCGCCGGTTAGGACTGAAATCCCCGAAGTTGTCGAACGTCTCGTGATGGAGAGCGAAGACACCGAATCTCAGATTTCACTGACGGGTGATAAGCAATTCCTGATCTCGCCTGACGAAACCGCATTCCTTGCCTATGCCGATACTGGCAATGCGCTGATCACCAAAGGAGAGCCTGTGGGTGATGAGCAAGCGGGACAGCAACTGATCTGGCAATTGCGAGAAATGGCCGATCGCGAAGGCAAGCTTTGTGCGTTTTACAGTGTATCGACCAAATATCTGCCGACATTCCTGGACCTCGGCCTATCGATCCTGAAGATCGGAGAAGTGGCCCGCGTACCGCTGCAGAATTTCTCGCTGGACGGAAAATCGCGCAAACGGTTCCGGCAGGCGAAGAACAGGGCTGAGCGTGAAGGGTACAAGTTCGAAATTATCCCCAAAGAACAGCTTGCACCGGTGTTGCCCGAACTTCGTCAGATCTCGGACGATTGGTTGGCGCAAAAGGCAGGTGAGGAAAAGGGTTTTGCCTTGGGCGGCTTTGATGATGCCTACCTTTCTTATTTCGACCATGCGGTTCTGCGGGATGAGACGGGCAAGATCATGGCCTTTGCGAACCTGTTTCAAGGCGGAAACAAATCCGAACTGTCTCTGGATTTGATGCGTTATGAACCGGACAGCCCCAGCTTTGTCATGGATGCGCTGTTTGCTGAGATGATGGTCTGGGGGTCCGAGCAGGGATTCCACTGGTTCTCACTGGGTGCTGCGCCATTTTCAGGGATCGAAAACCGGCAGTTGGCCTCGCTTTGGAATCGGATCGGTGGGTTCGTTTATGAACATGGCGAACAATTCTACCACTTCGAAGGCTTGCGCGCCTTCAAGCAGAAATTCGATCCGGAATGGAGCCCCAACTATCTAGCCAGCCCCGGCGGGTTGGCCGCGCCACGTATCCTCTACGAAGTTAACATCCTGATCTCGGGTGGCCTGCGCGGGTTGACGAAATAGGCCTTAGTTCAAGCTGGCGCGTGTTGGCGTTTTCTCCAACAGATCACCCCAATCGGTGCGATAGGCCATCTCGGCCAGCACCGTCTCGGGTAGGAATTCCTGATTCTGCCGAATCTGCCAACCACCACCCAGACCTTTGTAGATCGCGACCAGATTCGAAGAGACCTCCTGCCGGGCCTCGATCAGGTTCGCCTGCGATCGTAATAGCGCGGTCTGCGTGTTCAGGATACGCGAATAGCTGGCGATGCCGTCTCGGTACTGATCGACCGCGATTTCAGCCGCCTTGCGCGAAGCTTCGACGCTGCGCTGATAAAAGGTGACCTGTTTGCGCGCCTGTGCGTAAGCAACCATCGCGCTTTCGACCTCGGAATAGGCGGTCAGCACAGTGTTCTGATAATTGGCGATCAACGCTTGATAGGCGGCATCCTGCGCGCGGACATTGTTCTTAATGCGGCCATAATTCAGGACATTCCAGACAACGCCTGCGCTAGCCAATCCTGTGGCGCTGTTGGTGCTGAACAGATCGCGCCCACCCGAGGCCTGCAAACCGATCGCGCCCGACAGAATGAACTGCGGATAGAGATCAGCTAACGCGATCCCGACCTGCGCCGATTGGGTGGCTGCCGCCAACTCGGCGGCGCGGACGTCGGGCCGCCGCCGCAGCAATTCGGCAGGCACACCCACGGCCACGTTGCTGCGCCCAGTGGGAATACGCCCTGAATTTCCAATCAAGCCCGCCATCTGGGAAGGGGTTTTGCCCAATAGAACGGCCAGCGCGTTCTTGGCCTGTTGAATATCGCTTTCCAATTCGGGCACGAGTGCCTTGGTGTTGTTAAGCAGAGCAGTTGATTCCTGAACATCTAACTCGGTTGTAACGCCGTTGTTGAAGCGCAGCTGAGTGAGGTCTGCCGATGCCTGCTGAATCGTGATGTTTTCCCGCGCGATGCGCAGAGCCTCTTGCAACGAACGGATGTTGATATAAAGCGCCGCTACGTCCCCGGTCAGCGTGACCAGTGCGTCGTCATAATTAGCAACCTGCAGTGCCAGGTTCGATCGCGCGGCCTGTACGCCGCGACGTTGCTGGCCCCATACGTCCAGTTCCCATTGCGCATCAAACCCAACTTGCGAAGTCGAGAATTCGGTGTCCAAGGGAATGATTCGCCGGATGTCCGAAATCGGCCCAAGATTGTCGCTGATCTGTCGGCGTTGGAGCGAACCGCCCACGGCCTGCGATTGCGGGTAGAGCTCTCCGAATGCGATCCCAAGCTGCGCGCGGGCCTGAAGTACGCGGGCACCTGCGACCTGTAAGGTCAGGTTCTGCGCATAGGCTTCGGCGATCAGTTTGTTCAGCGTCGGATCATTGAACGTTTCCCACCAGCGCACTACCGGGGCGCTGCGCGAGGTCAGGCCGCTCTGGCCCGCGCTGGGGTTGTTGACCTCCATCCATTGCTTCACGACTGGAGAGTTGGGGCGCACAAAATCAGGCCCCACTGGCGTACAGGCGGTGAGGGTAGCGGCGCAAAGGGCAGTGCCTAACAACCGGCGGAGTGTCATCGTACGCATCATCAGATATCCAGTGGCCGGATGAAGTTGGCGAAGGAATAGAGGCGAATATTGATGCGCCTCAGAAATTCAAAGCTTTTTCCCATGCCGGTGTAAATCGCCACCGCAGCGTGGCCACCTGCAGGAAAAGTATGCCCCTCAGGCACATCGACCGAGATCTGAACAGCGATCCGACCGGGCAGTTTTGGCAATTCAAAGCCGGGCAGGCGGCCTGAGGGCAAGTATTGGCCCTGACGTGTGGCCCACCAGACCGCCTCAACCTTGCCGGTCAGAATTTCCCCGGGATAGAGGTCCAGAGCAACTTCGACTGGTTGGCCGACCTCGACAAATTTCAGGTTCTGCTGGCGGAAGGTGGCTAGAATATAGGGGTCTTCTTCGGTGACAAAGCTGGCAATGGCACCCAGACGAATTTCCCCCACAACCATCCCCGGGCGGGCCTGTTGCGAAACGATCATGCCATTTTCGGGGGCATAGATCGTTGTGTTGTCGAGAAAATACTCGGCCTCGGCCAGCTGCGCCTCAGCCTCAATAATGCCCGTATTCACGCCGTCGATCTGCGAATCCAGCGCAAGGTTGGCCTTTTCCAAATTGGCCTGAGCTTCCTTAATCTTCGCCTGATCTTCCGCGACCTGTTCGTTCCAGCGGTCTAGTTCATCCTGACGGGCACCTCCGGCGGGAACGAGATTCTCGTATCGCGCTTGCTCGGTCAGCGCATAGGCCAACTGCGCGTTTGCGCGTTCGACCGCTTCACCAGCGGCGATGACATCCTGTTCAAGGATCTTCGCGTTTTGCTGCGCCGCCACCAGCTGTGCATTCGCCTTGTCCACGGCCAGCGAAAACACCGTGTCGTCGAACTTATACAGCGGATCGCCCTTAGTGACCCAGGTGTTGGGCTCGACCAAAACCTCGGACAGGATTGTGGGCTGAGTCAGACGCGGGACGATCTGGATGGTGGAGCGCACGACGTGGCTGTCGACGGAAAAGGGTTGAAAGAAGCGCAGCGCGACCAAAAAGATCAGCAGCAGATGAGCGCCGACCCAGAATGAGACGATCCCCCACATGATGTTGAATTTCAGCCATTGCACCTTGAAGAAGATGAACCAGACAAAAATAATGTAGAAAAGCGTGATGCCTAGGGCGACGAACATGAGTGCTGAATTCCTTTGGCCTTAGGCTTGCTTTGTTTCGTCGGTATCAAGTGGGTCCTGGTATTCCGGTTTGACGGTGCCTCCCAGACGCTTGATTTCATCCCTTATGGCCTTGCGTTCTTCATCAGGGCCGCGGCGCATGTCGACGGTGACGCCGTCGTGAAACGCCCAGATAAAGGCATGCACCCAAGGGACAATCGCCAAAAATCCCATCCATCCCATGATCTTGACCGCTTCGGCATGGGGGTGATTGCGTTTGATCGCGATACGTCCGGGCAGACCCATTATGAATAGAAACAACGCCATCACCGCTGCCAGCAGCAAGATAAGTGCAACAAATGTCAGATAGTCATAGTAGCCCAGCGGCTGCCCCAAAAGTCCCATGCTCGCGCCTCCTGTTGTTGGAAACTGTTCCATCCTCGGGCGCTGTTGTCCAGCTAATCAATCACTTTCTGGCTGATCGGAAGGATGCATCAGCATTCAATAATTTTGGTGTTCCAGTCTATGCACTTCTGATGGAGGTCGCCGGGCAGCGGTAGATCAGTATAAACCATATCAACATCGGATAATGAGGCGATGCGTGCGGGCGCGGTGCGCTGAAACTTTGAAGCATCCGCAACTAGGCTGATCTGCCGGGCTTGTTCAATGATAGTTTGACTGACCAGTACTTCTTGGAGATCGAAATCCATTAGATCCCCATCCGCATCCAATGCGGAACAGCCGATAATCGCGTGATCGAATTTGAACTGGCGGATGGTCGAGACCGCAAGATTCCCGACCAACCCACTATCTGATCTGCGCAGCACACCGCCTGCAACGACGATCTGGCAATCGGGGTTATCGGCCAGTATATTGGCAACGTTCATATTGTTGGTCACGACCATTAGGTTTTTGTGTTTCAGCAATTGGCGGGCAACGGCCTCGGTCGAGGTGCCTATGTTCATAAAGATCGAGCTGCCCTCGGGGATGTCGGCCGCGCAGCGTTCAGCGATGCGTGTCTTGGCTTCATGGTTCAGGGCGCGCCGGTCTTCGTATCCAATATTAGACACGCCAGAACGCAGAACGGCACCCCCGTGAACCCGATCCAACTTACCAGCTTCTGACAGTTCAGTCAGGTCACGGCGAATGGTTTGAACCGTCACCTGAAAGCGCTCGGCCAGTCCTTCGACAGTAACGCGGCCCTCTTGCTCGGCGACTAAAAGAATGTCCGATTGGCGAAATGATAGTGACATGGGCGGTCCTGAGTTCCGGAGTTTTCGTTTTTGTTCTAATTTTGCGGTTAAGCAAGGGAATTCGTTAGTTGCACTTATTAATATTCGTTGTTTCAGCTAAAAACGAACAATATCGAAAAATAAAGTTGACGATACGAACCATCATACTGCTAATGCGCTTGAAACTGCCACGTTGGGGAATCAATTGGATATGTCATCGGACAGCAGCCAAGTTACCGATCTTTTTGTGATCGGCGGGGGTATAAATGGGTGCGGTATCGCACGTGATGCGGCAGGTCGGGGCCTATCGGTCACCTTGGCTGAAATGAACGATCTGGCCTCGGCGACGTCGTCAGCCTCGACCAAACTGTTTCATGGCGGGCTACGGTACCTGGAATTTTTTGAATTTCGTTTGGTGCGTGAAGCGCTGGTCGAACGCGAGACCTTACTGCGCGCTATGCCCCATATCAGTTGGCCCATGCGTTTCGTGCTGCCCTATCACGCCGATATGCGTTTTGACTCTGAAACGCCGACCTCACGGTTGCTAAGTACGGTGATGCCATGGATGCGCGGGCGTCGTCCTGCCTGGCTAATACGGCTTGGCCTGTTTTTGTATGACAATCTGGGCGGTCGCAAAATCCTGCCGGGTACACGTTCGCTGAACCTGCGCGCGACACCCGAGGGGGCTCCGCTGCAAGACAAATTTGAAACCGCCTATGAATACTCGGACTGCTGGGTCGAGGATTCGCGGCTGGTGGTTTTGAACGCCCGCGATGCCGAGGCACGCGGGGCCAAGATCATGGTCAGGACCGAGGTTCTTTCGGCTGAGCGGATCGATGAACTGTGGCAGGTTACGATCCGGGATCGGGATAGCGGCAAGACCGAAACCGTCCTTGCGAAGATGTTGATCAATGCGGGCGGACCTTGGGTAGGTGACATCATCCAGACCAAGATCCGGGTCAATTCCCGAGAAGGCGTCCGTCTGGTGCGTGGCAGCCATATCGTGACACCCAAGCTGTTTGACCATGACAAGTGCTATTTCTTTCAGGGCGAAGACGGGCGCATCATCTTTGCGATCCCGTACGAGCAGGATTTTACCTTGATCGGAACCACGGATCAGGATCATTCTGACCCCTCCGAGCCTCCGGTTTGTACCGAGGCCGAGCAGGAGTATCTGTGCGCTTTCGCATCGAATTACTTCGCGAAGCCCGTTACCCGTGAAGATATTGTCTGGACCTATTCAGGCGTCCGACCGCTATATGATGACGGCGCAAGCAGTGCCACGGCGGCTACCCGCGATTACACGCTGAAAGTTGATGCCGAGAGCGGGGCTCCGGTGTTGAATGTCTTTGGTGGTAAAATCACAACCTACAGACGCCTCGCGGAAAGCGCGCTGGAGAAGATTGGAGAGCATTTCCCGGATCTTGGCGGACCATGGACCGCAGGCGTCCCATTGCCCGGCGGGGATTTTCCGGTCGACGGCGTGCAGGATTTGATCGGGAAACTGATGGCGGAGTACCCGTTCCTGACCGATTTTTGGGCCCGTCGATTGATCCGGGCCTATGGCACCGAGACCTGGGACCTTCTGGGTCCGGCAAAAGATCAGAGCGATCTGGGTGACGATTTCGGCGCGACGTTGACCGAGGCCGAACTGGTTTGGCTGATGGACAAGGAATACGCGCGCACCGCTCAGGATGTCGTGTGGCGGCGCAATAAGCTGGGTCTAAGGCTCAGCCTCGAGCAGATCGGCCGGATAGACGACTGGATGGCCAAACGGTTAACTGACTAGCGCGCGGATCGGTTGATCCGTGCAAAAAAAAGAAACGCCCCGCAGATGTGCGGGGCGTATTTCGATTTCAATGCGGGTCTTACGCGGCTTCTTCTGACGGTTCCGGGTGTTTCTTGCTGCCTTTGACCCACTCGCGCAGGCTCTGCATCACAGCGTACAGGACGGGAACCAGAATGACCCCGAACAGAGTGGCTGCCAGCATACCGCCGAACACGGCAACGCCGATGGCCTTCTGGCTGGCAGCTCCGGCCCCGTTCGCGGCCAGCAGGGGAACCACGCCCAAAAGGAAGGACAGGGCGGTCATCATCACAGCGCGGAAACGCTGATATGCGGCTTCGGCCGCGGCCTCCTTGATTGACAGCCCCTTGGCCCTTTGCTCCATCGCGAATTCGACGATCAGAATCCCGTTCTTTGACGCAAGCCCGACAAGCATGATCATCCCGATCTGCGTGTAGAGGTTGATGTCGCTGCCAACGATCGCCACCGCTGCGACGGCACCGAACAAGGCCACGGTCACCGACATTAGGATCGAAACGGGCATCGTCCAACTTTCATATTGGCCGACAAGGAACAGGTACCCAAACAGGATCGCCAACCCAAGGATCACCACGACCAGACCGCCCGAGGCCAGCTGCTGCTGCGCCGTTCCGGTCCATTCATAGGCATAGCCGGGGGGCAGGGCAGTCGCCGATTCCTCGGTCATGACATTGATGGCGTCCCCGGTGGAGAGCCCCGGTGCCGGAACCGCTGTCACGGTGGCCGAGCGGAACAGGTTATGCCGCTTTAGCAGGACCGGACCCAGCACGTTCTCGATATCGATCAGCGTGCCAAGCGGTACCATCTCACCTTTGGTGGAACGTACATAAAGCTCTGAGATATCATCGACCTTATTCCGATACGAGCCTTCGGCCTGGATCATCACGCGGTAGACACGACCAAACAGGTTGAAATCATTTACGTAATACGAGCCAAGCTGCGCTTGCATGGTCTGGAAAATCTCGGCCACCGAGACTTGCAGAGTTTTGGCCTTTTCCCGATCCAGATCGACAAACAATTGCGGCACGTTCGCGCGGAAAGTGGTGTAGGCCTGCGCGATCTCAGGACGCTGGTTTGCGGCATAGACATACGACCCAACGGCCGAGGCCAGATCCTGCGGCGAGCCGCCACCGGTCTGCTGCACTTCCATTTCAACCCCTGCAGACATACCAAGGCCCTGAATGGGTGGCGGGTTGAACGCAACAATCGATGCGGCAGACTCACCATATGCAATCGCCAGAACCTGGTTCAGGATCGCATCCGCACTGAGCTCGGGTTCCTGCCGCTCTTCCCAGTTGGTCAGGTTGACAAAGATGGCTGCGCCATTGGTAGTGGTCCCGTTCAACAGCGAGAACCCATTGACCAGAACGGTACTGGCCACACCCGGGATCTGCTGAATCTGTTCATCGATCCGGGCGGAAACCGCTTCGGTCCGCTCAAGAGTCGCTGCGTCGGGAAGCTGGATATCAACGAACAGATATCCATTGTCTTCCAGCGGAATAAACCCTTTGGACGTGTTGCCCATAATGGTCCCGGTGCCCGCCGCGAAGGCCGCAATGATCCCAAGCGAAATGACTGGCAGGATCAGTAGCTTCCGCACAATGGCGACATAGCCGCTGCGCATGCCGCCGATAAATCCCTCGAACACGGCCAGCAGCCCCTTGGGCGGTCCTGAACGCGCCCGCAGCACCAGCCCGCAAAGGGCCGGTGAAAGCGTCAGAGCGTTGATCGACGAGATCACAACAGCGGTCGAGATCGTGACGGCAAACTGCGAATACAATCGCCCGGATATGCCGGGCATGAACGTCACCGGCACGAACACGGCCAGCAGTACCAACGTGGTTGCGATCACGGGGCCGGTGATCTGACCCATGGCTTTGCGGGTCGCTTCGGCAGGGGATAGGCCTTCGTCGGCGATGATACGCTCGACGTTTTCCACCACAACGATGGCGTCATCCACAACGATCCCGATGGCCAGCACGAGCGCGAACAGAGAGATCGTGTTCAGCGACATGCCAAAAGCCAGCAGGAAGGCAAATGTCCCGATCAATGAGACCGGAATTGCCACCGCCGGAATGATCGTCGCCCGCCAACTGCCAAGGAAGATGAACACAACTGTGATCACCAATATGAATGTCAGGATGAGGGTCGAGACCACGTCATTGAGCGACTGTTCCACGAAATCAGTCGTATTGAATGGAACATCGTATTCGACATCGGTGGGAAAGGACCGTGACAGGCGCTCAAGTTCGGCCTCAACACGTTCGGACACCGCAAGGGCGTTTGCGCCGGGGGCCTGATAGATGCCGATAACGGTCGCAGGAACGCTTTCGAAATAGCCCGAGGCGGAATAGAACTGCGCCCCTAGCTCGACGCGCGCAATGTCTTTGACGCGCACAATCGCACCGGCTTCGCCTGTACGGATTACAATATCTCCGAATTCATCGGCCGAGGTCAGGCGGCCTTTGGTCTTGATCGTATACTGAAAGGTTTGTCCTTCAGGCACAGGAGGCGACCCGATTGAGCCCGCAGAGACTTCGATATTCTGTTCGCGGATGGCATTGATCACATCACCCGGAGTGATTGACAGCGCGGCCATCTTGTCCGGATCCATCCAGATCCGCATGGCGTATTCCAGATTGGTCAAAACATCCGCTTTACCCACGCCCTGAACCCGCGCCAGAGCGTCTTTCAAGTTGATTGAGGCATAGTTCGACAGGAACACACTGTCATATGTGCCATTGGGCGAGGTCAGCGTGACCAGCAACAACATGTTGGTTGACGCTTTTTGCGTGACAACACCGGATGAAGTCACTTCGGACGGCAGCGATGCCATCGCCTGTGCCACACGGTTCTGCACGTTGACCGAGGCGATATCGGGGTCGGTGCCCACCTCGAACGTAACGTTCAACGAATACGAGCCGTTATCCGATGAGGTCGACGTCATGTAGATCATGTCGTCCACACCGTTGACCTGCGCCTCGATCGGGGCGGCCACGGTGTTTTCCACGGTTTCGGCATTTGCACCTGTATAGGTGGCCGTTACGCTGACCACCGGCGGCGTGATATCGGGAAACTGCGCAACCGGCAGAACCAGATAACCGATCCCGCCCAAAATGGTCAGGACCAGCGAAATGACAAGCGCCAGCTTGGGCCGGCTGATAAACAGGGCTGAGAACATCAGTTATTCTCCGGCTGCTCGGACGCAACGACTGCATCAACGGCGACGCCGGGGCGCACGCGTTGCAGGCCTTCGACGATGACGCTTTCGCCTTCGCGCAGGCCATCTGTGACGATAATCGCCGAATCCACGGTATCTCCGGTTGTGATGTAGCGTTGTTCAACCATCTGCTTGTCATTGACGACCAGAACGAATTCGCCGCGCTGATCACGCTGCAGCGCTGCTTGAGGGATCAATACCTGCAGCGTCGGCTCAAGCGCTTCGATCTGAACGTTCACGAAGGCACCATCTACGAGCAGACGCTTGGCATTGTCGAATTGAGCCGTGATCGTAATGGCGCCGGTCAGCGGGTCAATGCGGTTGTCGACAAAAATGATTTCGCCGGTTTCATCCAGCTCAGTACCGTTCGGCAGAGTCACATGAACATTCGGGCTTTGGCTGCTTTCAGCTAGCGTGGCCGGGTCTTCGCCAAATTGTTCAAGAACCGACGTGAACTGCTTCTCATTCAACGAAAAATTCACATAGATGGGGGCTTCGCTGACCAGGGTGACAAGCGGCGGATTGTTGGGGCCCACAACATCACCGACACTGGTTTCCACGCGGCCGATGCGGCCCGAAAACGGGGCGTGGATCTGTGTGTAGCTGAGATCAAGCTCGGCCTGTTGGATCGCTGCATTGGCGGCTTTGACCTCGGCCTCGGCGACCAGTTCATTGGCTCGGGCAATGTCACGTTCTGATTCCGGTGTAGCGTCGCGCTTGTACAGCTCTTCCTTGCGGGCGAGATCGACTTTGGCCAGTTCAAGGTTTGCCTGCGCCCGGTCCAGATCGGCTTTACGCGCCTCAAGCGTGGCTTCGTAAAGATCCGGTTCGATCGTGAACAGCAGGTCATCCTCATTCACCGGAGAGCCATCGTCGACGTTCTGGCTGTCCAGGAAACCACTGACGCGCGCGATAATATCGACCTTGTCGATTGCCTCGGCCCGTCCAATGAAGGTGGCCTGATCGGTGATCTCTTCGGTATAAGCTGCGGCGATCGACACCTTGGGCGCAGGGGCATCGCCCTGATCCTGCGCGACCGCTATCTGAGGCAGGCTGGAACATGCAAACAAAGCGGCAGAAACGCCTAGTGCCCTGAAATAGCCGCGTGGGCGGAGTGCTGGCTTCTTAAATGCAAGGGACATGTTGATGCCTCGTTCAAAGTAAAGATTGCACAACCGGGCAACAGAAACCCCCGGATGAGTCGATTGATTTTATAGGCAGGATGGCGGGTTTGACGCAGTTTCTCAAGCGTGTTGAGGTAATGCGTTGGCAAGAATCGACCCGAAATTTCTTTCCAATCTGCAGACTTAGCCTGCATCCGCAGGCGTTTATCTGCCCGATGTCAATTGGGGCGGGCGAATTTTCTCTGCCAAAAACCAGCAGCGGAGACGTTTCAGGGCTCCGCTGCGGCATTCATAAATCGAATTTTGTTGTTATTCACGCGTTCCCGCAAACCGATTCTGCCAGTCTTCGCGCTGTTCGTCCGTGATTTTGGCAAACAGCACGTCGGGAACCGAAAATTCATGGCCAGCGGGCAGGGCGCGCAGCGCGGCATCGATATCTTCGGGCCAGCTGGTATCGAGTGTGTTCATCGCGCTAAGCATTTTTGCAGACGCATCGGGAATGAACGGCGCGCTCAGAACTGCATAGAGGCGGATCAGGTTCAGCCCCAGCCGCACCTGCGCCGCAGCCTGCGCAGGATCTTCCTTAAAGGTAGACCATGGTGCGGCAGCCTGCAGATACTCGTTGCCCGCGACCCAGATCGCTCGCAGCTCTTGCGCGGATTTGCGCACTTCCATCGCTTCCATGTGGCCTTCGTAGGCACGTACTCGTCTAGTAAGCTCAGCAATCAGGGTCTGTTCACGTTCGCCATACGCACCACCTTCGGGCACTGCTTCACCGAATTTCGAGCGGCAGAACTTAGTGATCCGGCTGACAAAGTTACCCAGAACATCCGCAAGATCTTTGTTCACCGACTGCTGGAAGTTCTCCCATGTGAACTCGCTGTCGCTGCTTTCTGGCGCATGGCTCAACAGCCACCAGCGCCAGTAGTCGGCGGGCAGAATGTCCAGCGCCTGATCCATGAACACGCCACGGCCCTGTGAGGTCGAGAATTGGCCACCGTCATAGTTCAGGTAGTTGAATGATTTCAGGTGGTCGACCATCTTCCAGGGCTCGCCCGATCCCAGAATGGTGGCCGGGAAAGACAGGGTGTGGAAGGGCACATTGTCCTTGCCCATGAACTGAACGTAACGCACATCTTCTGCGCCTTTGTCGGTGCGCCACCAACGTTCCCAATCGGCATCAGACTTACCATTGGCGTCGGCCCATTCCTTGGCGCAGGCGATGTATTCAATGGGGGCATCGAACCAGACATAGAAGACTTTGCCTTCCATGCCGGGCCAATCTTGATCACCTTTCTTGACTGGTACACCCCAATCCAGATCGCGGGTAATGCCGCGATCCTGCAGGCCGTCGCCATCATGTAACCATTTCTTGGCGATCGAGGTTGTCAGGATCGGCCAGTCTGTCTTGCTGTCGATCCACGCGTCCAACTGATCTTTCATTGCGGATTGACGCAAATACAGATGCTTGGTCTCACGCACCTCAAGATCGGTCGAGCCGCTGATCGCGCTGCGGGGCTCGATCAGGTCGGTCGGGTCTAGCTGCTTGGTACAATTTTCGCACTGATCACCGCGCGCGCGCTCATAACCGCAATTGGGGCAAGTGCCTTCGATATAGCGGTCGGGCAGAAAACGGCCATCGGCGTTGGAATAAACCTGCTTTTCGCTGACTTCCCGGATCAGCCCGGCCTCATCCAGTTTGCCAGCGAAATGCTGGGTCAGTTTACGGTTCTGATCGCTGGACGAGCGGCCAAAGTGATCAAAGCTCAGGCCAAAGCGCTTGGCAATATCGGCCTGTACTGCGTACATGTCAGCGCAATATTCAGCCACCGGTTTGCCCGCTTTGGCGGCGGCCAGCTCGGCCGGGGTGCCGTGCTCGTCGGTTGCACACAGGAACATGACCTCATTGCCCCGGCCGCGCTGATAGCGAGCGTACAGATCGGCAGGCAATTGCGAGCCGATCAGGTTGCCGAGATGTTTGATCCCGTTGATGTAAGGGATCGCCGAGGTGATGAGAATTCGGGCCATAATGCGCTTCCACGTATCTGTCTGCGCGCTCGTCTACCTTATGTGGCCAGTAAGCAAAAGCCCGCATTCATACACGCTTGAATTTAACGGGTATTACTACGCGACTTCGTGCATTCCCGCGAGTTTGTGTCGCGTTCGTCAGCGATTTCGCACCGTGCGTACCAATGGTGTATGATGATCAGGAGAACCCAGCTTAGGGGGAATTTCATTATGCAGAGTTTATGGATGGGCTGCTGTGCCGCCGTTGCAGCTATTGTATTTACCGCCAGCGCCATCGCCGACCAGAGCGCCACAGATGATCCGGTGCATGCTTTTGACCACGCTATGCTCTCGATCTTTCACCGTGGCCAGGATGCGCTGACGGCTGAAACCCGGCCCGTCATGATTATCGCACGTGATGTCACAGTCATGACCGAAGACGGAGAGGCGAGCTATCCAAGGGATGCGCCAACCTATCAACATCTGAAGTCCACGTCGCATGTTGTGTTGGGATTGATCGGGGCGGTGACTCCATGGCCTGATGAAAATACCGATGATGAGCGCTGGAAGGCGGAGTTTGCAATTATCATCAATGAGATAGATGTATTTCTTGCGGCATTGGACGAACTGGACATAGCCAAGGACGACTTGGCGAGCCAGCGCAAAATGCTCGAAACAGCCCGGGCATTTGCTCAAGGTGCACTCGACAAGGATCAGATCACACGTGAAACGGTTTCGCAGGTGATCAACGACATGCGGCCCATCTGGGCAGAGAATATGGAGAAATCTGCACGTGCGGAGTTGAACGCACTTCATACCGCCGTGTCCGATGCACGCGCAGCCATAAGCGAAGTGGAGTGGGCCAAGATGTATGTGGTGCATCACGGCGGCTCCAGCGTCAAAGACGTCAATGTCGTGCTACTGTACCTACAGCGCGTGATGCCGGAAAAGGTTGCTGCCGGGCAGGTTCTGTTCGCTGAGAACGCACACGGGAACGACGCGTTGGCTGGATACGCCGGATACGTTCGAATGCAGAGGCATGTTGGTGCATGGGTGTTCGGAGACCCTGAACGGATGCGGGTTGACCTGCTGGGATATGAGGCGGGATCGATCCTGGATGAAATGATCCCGGCACCACCGCCAAAGCCCACCGATTAGAGAATTACTCCAGCAGGTGTGAACAGGTAATACGTTTCGCACGGGCGAAAGAAATTGAGCTTAATGTCATGGTTGCAGATTGTAACTGACATTTGGATGTAAATAACCTCAGGTTGAAACACAGAATCACAACCTCTTGAAATTGTAGCAATGACTTCCCATTTGTAGTGTATACAAAGGTATACAATAACGAGGGCAATCTGCTGATGTTCGACTTTTTACTAGAGGGCGCATTTGTGCCCTTTACCTTGGCGCTTGCGCTTTTGTTCGGTCTTCTGGGCCTTGAACTGATCGCATTGGTTTTCGGGGGAAGTCTTCTGGCAGGCGAGGGCGAGGTTGATTTGGACATGGTCGACGCGCCCGATCTGGACGTCGCCGACTTTGATCTGGATATCGACGCCGACATCGATCTGGGTGACTTGGAACTGGCCGAAATTGAAACCGATGTGCCTGCGGCTACGCCCGTCGGCCCGTTTGGCTGGTTGGGCATTGGCAAGATGCCATTCATGATCTGGCTCGTTGTGCTGCTGGCTGGTTTCGGCCTGAGTGGCATAGGCCTGCAACTGGCGCTGCGTGATCTGCTGGGCTTTGACTTACCTGCATGGTTGGCCGCGATTCCGGCCGGAGTATTCGGCCTATGGTTCGCACGTGGCTTTGGTGGTGTCTTCGCTCGCCTCCTGCCCAAAACCGAAACCGAAGCGATGTCGGAACGGATGCTGGCCCGCCGCCGTGGCGTGATCACTCAGGGTATCGCATCGCGAGGCCGTCCAGCCGAAGTCCGCGTCATGGATCGCTTTGGCAACACGCACTACCTGCGCGCAGAGCCGTTGCAGGACAAAGATTCGCTGGAGCAGGGAACAGAAGTCCTTGTTCTGCGTGATCGACGGCGCGACCGGTTCGTTCTGGTTCGCATGTCAGTTTAACCAAAAAATCTTAACCCCAATCCGGAGGATATTGCATGGAACTATCATTCCTGGCCATTACAGTTGTGACTATTTTAGCCGTACTCTTGTTCATAGGCCTTGTACTTGGCCGCCTTTATCGACGCGCCACGCGCGAGATCAGCCTGGTGAAAACCGGCGCGGGTGGCAAAAAGGTCATTATGGATGGCGGCGTCATCATCGTACCGTTGCTGCACGAAGTCAGCCCGGTCAACATGAAGACTCTGCGCCTTGAGGTGCAGCGCAGCGGTGAGGCCGCGCTCATCACCAAAGACCGGATGCGTGTCGACGTGGGTGTCGAATTCTACGTCTCGGTGATGGCGACTGAAGAGGGCATCGCACGCGCCGCGCAAACGCTGGGTGATCGCACCTTTGACGTCGAGCAACTACGTGAGATGATCGAAGGCAAGCTGATCGACGGTCTGCGCGCTGTGGCCGCTCAGATGACCATGGACGGTCTGCATGAAAACCGCGCCGACTTTGTGCAAGAGGTGCAGAATGCGGTGTCCGAGGACCTGCTTAAGAACGGTCTTTCGCTGGAGTCCGTCTCGCTGACCGCGCTGGACCAGACCCCGTTCGAGGCTCTGGACGAGAATAACGCCTTTAACGCCGTGGGTATGCGTAAGCTGGCCGAGGTGATCGCCATATCCAAAAAAGAACGCGCGCAGATCGACGCCGAGGCCGAGGTTGAGGTGCGTCGTGCGGCGATGGAAGCGGAGCGTCAGAAGTTGCTGATCGAACAGGACGAACAGCAGGCGCGCATCGAGCAGGCGCAGAAGGTGGAAACTCTTCGTGTGGCGCAAGAGGCGGAGATCGCTGCGCGAACTGAAGACTCGGTACGCGAAACCGAACGCGCCCGGATTGCCCGTGAAGAGGCCATTCGTTCCGCCGAGATTGAGCGCGAGCGCAAGATCCGCGATGCCGAGATCGCCAAAGAGCGTGAGATCGAAGTCGCGGAACAGGAACGCCAGATCATCATCGCGCAGAAATCCGAAGAGGAAAGCCGCGCACGCGCATCCGCCGATCTGGCTCGAGCCGAGGCGACCAAAGCAACCGAAGCCGTGGCTACGGCGCGCGAAGTGGCCGAGGCCGAGCGCCAGAAGCAGATTGTTCTGATTGAAGCCTCCCGTGAGGCCGAACGTCAGGCCACCGCGATCCGTTTGTCAGCGCAGGCCGAGAAAGAGGCCGCCGCAGATCGCGCCGAAGCCCGCCGCGAGGAAGCGCAGGCCGAAGCAGACGCGTTGAACATTCGCGCCGAGGCCAAGAAGAACGACATGCTGGCCGAGGCGGAAGGTAAGCGTGCGATCGTAGAGGCCGACAATGCCCTGTCACCTGAGCAGATCCGGATGAAGGTCGACTTGACCCGCATTGAAACCATGCCCTCGATCATCTCGGAAATGGTCAAACCGGCCGAAAAAATCGACTCGATCAAAATCCATCAGGTTGGTGGGATCGGAGCTGCCAATGGTGGTGGTGTTTCAAGCGGTGAAAAGCCGGTTGTCAATCAGGCGTTGGATTCGATCATGGGAATGGCCGTGCAGATGCCAGCGCTCAAGAAACTGGGCGAAGAGCTTGGCTTGTCCATGGAGAACGGCGTCGGGGGCGTGGTGAACGGTGCGCTTGAGAGCACCGTGGATCCAGATGAGGTGGTCGACGTGGTCGAGGGCCATGGGCCAGCGGTCCAGCAGTAAAACAGAAGGGCCGGGATTTCCCGGCCCTTTTTCATTGCTTTTCGCGAGAACCCTTGAGCAGCCTGCCGATGGTAAAGGATGTGCGCGGAGCATAGACATAATTCGTCCGTTTCTCGGGCGTCGGGCGCGAGCGCATACGGGCGAGGCCAAAAACAATAAGAAACACATGACCCAATGCAACAAAAGCAAACAGGGCTCCAGGGCCGAATTGCTGGATCAACGTGGATGAGATGTAGGGCGATGCAATCGCCCCCAGCGCGTACCAGAACATCAAGGCCGCTGCCAATTCAACGCGTTGTTCGGTCGTGGCAAAATCATTCGCATGCGCCGAGGAAACCGAGAAAATCGGAAACGTGGTCAGGCCAAAGAACCCGGCGGCCAGCATAACGCCGACCGTTCCAGTTCCGCTAGCCAACATCGTGACACCGCAGCTTAGCACCGCTGCCACGGATAGCCAGATCAGCACCCAGCGTCGATCATACTTGTCTGCGAGCCAACCCAAGGGGTACTGGGCCAGTGCGCCGCCCAGAACGAAAGAGGCCAGAAAGAATGCAATCTGATCTACGCCCAGTCCGACCTCCTGACCGTATACCGGGCCGACCATGCGAAATGATGCCGAGCTAAGCGCAGCCACGATAACGCCCGCCACAGCCAGTGGTGAGCTGTGCCAGGCCAGCTTGGGACGCAGGCGCGGGGTGTCCGGTGTCTTGGGTTGGCTGGCGCGAGTTAGGGCCAGCGGCAAGATCGATGCACAGCATAGGATCGCAAGCAGGTTGTATGAAACGTAAGAGGCGGGTGGCAGAACAGCAATGATAAGCTGTGCACAAAGCGAGGCCCCCATATCGGCGATACGGTAGGTGCCCATCGCGCGCCCACGGGTTTCGTTGGTGACCTTGGCGTTAAGCCAAGCCTCGATCACGGTGTAACAACCGGCGACACAGGTGCCCGACGCGATACGCAGAGCGGCCCAGACATAAGGGTTTTCAGTCAGCGTATGCCCCAGCAACCCCATCGCGCCCAAAGCGGTGCAGACCGCAAATGCGCGCGAGTGCCCGACACTGCCCATAAGCCGCGGAGCCCACCAGCAACCAACAAAGAACCCAATGAAGTGCGATGACCCCAGCAGACCGATCTGTTCGGTCGAAAAATCAAGCGTCAGCCCCGAGATTGCATCCAGCGGACCAACACCGCCCGTTGAGAGTTGCAGCAGAATGACCGAAAGAAAGAGGGCGGCAAATGAAATGATCGTACGCATGATAGGTGCAACTTGACCTTGTCGCCACGAAATGCGCGCGCCTAATCGACGCCCTGACGTCGTTTTTTGCCTTTTTTGTGGTTAATCCTGCCGGATGATTTCGGCGTGGATGTCCAGGCCGATCGTGGGTTGTACAAGATCAGGATATCCAGACGCGCCAAACTCATTTCGATTGATCGCCCCCTCTAGCCGGATGGACAGGGTGTCCAAATCATCCACCGCGCTTCCCGGTCTCCGATACAGGTTGGCGCTCAAAGTCACCGGACGCGTGATACCGCGCACTGTCAGATCGCCGGTCACGGTTGCACCTTCCGAGATACGGCCAGTGGGTCCCAGCTGAATCTTAGTCGTGATGAAACGGATGGTGGGGTATTGGGCAGCGTTCAACACACTTTTTCCTAACATCGGACCTCGGGCAAATGGTAGGTTCGTCCGCGCCCGGGCCACGTCCAGCACGACATCGACCCGGCTGTTTTGCAAGCGATTGGTATCAATCAGAATTTGGGCCGACTGTACTGGTATCGTGCCCGTCTGAAGCGCGCCGGACAAATCATAGGTGAAGCCAACGGAACTGCGCGATGCTGCCAGCGCATATGGGGTGAGGGCGGCCATCGCTGCCCGTGCCATTGGTAACGCGCAAAGGCTTGCAATCAGGCTGCGTCGGGTAAGGTTCCTCATGCCATTGCCGTGCGACCGCGCGGGCGCGAGCGTTTCATGAGCATCAGCACGATTGCGATGTTCAGCCCGTTCCAAAGGATGCCATTGATGAAAGCAAGCTGATAACTGCCAGTCACGTCATAGATCCAGCCCGACATCCAACCACCCAGAGCCATGCCGAGGATAGTCATCATCATGACAAAACCCACGCGCGCACCGGCCTCTTGCGGGGGCATATATTCACGTACAATCAGCGCGTAGCTGGGGACGATACCACCCTGGGCCAGCCCGAATAGCATGCTGACGACATAAAGCGAAACCATCCCATCATAAGGGAGAAACAGGAACAGAGCGATACATTGCAGGACCGAGCCGATCAGCAGTGTTGAAAGCCCTCCCAACCGGTCCGCGACAAGCCCCGAGATGATGCGGCTAACCACGCCGCCCAACAGCATCAGAGACAGCATCTCGGCACCAACGGCCGGGCCATAGCCCAAGCCCACACAATAGGAGACAATATGGACCTGGGGCATCGACATGGCCACGCAGCAGCCGATACCAGCCAGCCCGAGGATGTACTGCAGGGCGCGGGGTGAAAAGCCGACGCTTTGTGCTTTGACCTGTGCTGCCGCTGCTGCCGTGCCATGCGCCTCGACGGGGACCTGTCTGCGCAAAAGCAGGGACAGAGGAATGACGGCGACCAGGGTGATGACGGCGAGACTCAGATAAACCTGCTGCCACCCGTCGCGCTGCAGAATGCCCGACAGCAGCGTGGGCCAGATCGCGCCCGACAGGTAGTTGCCACTGGCCACCAGTGCCACGGCAATCCCTCGCCTGCGCATGAACCAATGCGAGATATCGGCGATCAGCGGTCCAAATCCGATTGACGTGCCGAGCCCCAGCAGAAGATGCGCAACCGACAGCAGCGCAATATTCGGCGCAAGGGTTGCCAGCAGATAGCTTACCGCGCTCAGCACAGCGGCGCCGATCAACGCCATTGTCACGCCCAGTCGGTCCACCAGCTTGCCCAGCCACATGTTGCCGAAGGCAAAGCCGATCATGGCGAGCGTATAGGGCATCGACGCTGCGGCTCGGTCCGCGCCAAACTCGGCCTCGATGGCGGGCATGACGACGATCACAGCCCACATGCCCACATTGACCACGGTTGCGATGGCCAGGGTGATCAGCAGGCGAAGCCAGGAATATCGGCTGTCATGGATCGGGTGTGTCATGCCGGCACGCTAGGGGGCAAGTCCGGTTTTGGCCAGTCACAAGTTATGTGATCATCGGGGCGTCTTCGGATTTGATCTGCTTTAACTGCAGTCCGCAATGAGGAGCAGCCCGCGTCACGTGCCAACTAGCCGGGGGCAGGGCGCGGGCGCGGCGGCGGGTCAGACACCAACTGCAGGCCTCGTCCCGATAGGTGGGCACCATATGCCAGCGCGTCTCAATCCCCTGTGCGCCACCATCGTCAGGCGTCAGCAATAGCCCCAGCGGAGCCTGTCCCGATATGCCGCCCTGTTCGGCAGCCAGATGCATCCGCCGGACCGGGGTCAGACCCGGCGGGCCGGGCAAATCGCCAATGACCAACGGGGCGGCACCGCTGCGCAAGGCTTCTTCCATGCACCACAACAGGTCTTCGGGTTTGTCAGGGCGGATCAGCAGAAACCGGGACGGATCGGCAAAAGGCAGCATGCCCTCGGGATGCAGCTGCGCCACCTCCCAAGCCGGGGCAATCCACATCACTGGCCCTTGAGTCTGCGCCGCCACCCACAGAGCAAAGCTACGCCGGGCAGGGCCGCAGGCTTCGTGTACACGGGCCAGTTGCAGACTGATCTGTGGGTGCAGGGCCACCCCGGGTGGGGTGCGCGCGGGCTTGCGGCCAAGAAGATTGGTGGACATGCTGATCAAATTAGCATGTTCTCATTTTGTTCTCAATTGGGGGAATGCGGTCAACGCGACAGGATTAGACGCCCATCTGCGAACTGGATGTTCGAAAAGCGGTGCAGATACGCCATCCCTAGCAAGGATTGACCCAGATCGCCTTCATTGACCGAGGCCGGGATATCGCGATCGGTGATGGGGCCCAAAGACAGGCTGTCCAGCCGAACCGGCGCTGTACGCACAATGCCATTGGCCGTCGAGGCGCGGCCGAGATAGTTCAATTGATCCGTATCGATTCCAATTCGTTCGGCATCTTTCGGGCTGATGACGATATTGCTGGCCCCGGTATCGACCAGAAAGGTCACCGCTGTGCCATTCACCAGCATTGGTAAATAGTAGTGTCCATCATAAGAGCGGGGCACTTCAATCCGCTGATCAGTTACGGTCAGTTGCGGGGTCGGGCTGACGGTTGAACGGATGTCATCCCACAATCCGACAACGGCAATGACACCGATAAAGATAAACACCCATGCCGCGACCTGCTGCATGGTTTTTCCCAACGACTGACGGTTCTGAGTGATAAACCACATCAACAGGGCAGCACCCAGCAAAACCAGATAGGTCAATCGCCCAATATCGTAGCCGTCCATTCAATCACCCGAAATCAGTTGTCTCATACCAATATGGTGTTTCATGCGGCGAAACCAAAGGCTTTGAGGCCATCAAGAATGAACTGAACCGACAGTGCAGCCAGCAGCATACCCAGCAGCCGTGTCAGCACGTTCAGCCCGGTCTTACCTAGAATACGGGCGATCATGCCTCCGGCCAGAAAGAACACAAATACAACCAACATGACGGCAAGCATAACAGCGCAGGCCGCTGCGATCCCAGGGACGCCCGGGTTTTGTCCGGCCAAAAGAATGATTGTTGCGATCGATCCAGGGCCCGCGATCAGGGGTATGGCCAAGGGGAACACCGAAGGGTCAGAATGATCTTCTTCCTCGGCGCGGTCCTCGCGGCGTTTGGTACGGCGGTCGAACAGCATGTCCAGCGCAGTCAGAAACAAAAGCGCGCCACCTGCAACGCGGAAGGCTTCCATCGAGATGCCGACGAATCCAAGAACCGCTTCACCAAAAGCGGCAAAGGCGATCAGGATGAAAACTGCGGTCAGGCAGCTGCGAATGGCAATCTTACGGCGTGTGGCCGCATCCATGTCCTGCGTCAAGGCAACGAAAATTGGCGTGGTGCCGAAAGGGTCAATCACCACGAACATCGTGGTGAAAGCCGTTATGAAAAAGGCAATGTCGATCATGCTGCGCTCTCTGCCTGTTCCAACCGTTCTGCGGCGGCGACCCATAGGGCTTCAGCCTTTTGCATGGCTTCGACCACCTCGGCGAATTTGCGGTTCCAGGTTTCCAGATCGTTGATCCGGTCATCTTCATAAAGCGCCGGATCGGCCAGCTTGGCAGAAAGCTTGTCGTGCATATTGGTCAGTTTCTCGACCCGGTCTTCGCATTTGCGCAGATCCGCACGCAGGGCCAATACGGTCTCGCGTGACGCACGTTTGGGTTTGGGCGCCTGTAGTTTATCTTTGACCGGTTTCTCGCGGGCCAGCAAAAGAGCGCGATAGGCCTCAAGATCGCCATCGAATGGCTTCACGGTGCCATCCGAGACCAGCCATAGCCGATCAGCGACAAGCGACAGTAGATGCATGTCGTGGCTGACCAAGATGACCGCGCCGGAATAGGCAGTCAGCGCTTCGACCAACGCTTCGCGGCTTTCGATGTCCAGATGGTTCGTCGGTTCGTCGAGGATCAGCATATGCGGCGCGTCGATGGTGGCGATCAGTAGCGACAAGCGCGCCTTTTGTCCGCCCGACAGGCGACCGACCAGCGTTTCTGCCTGATCCGCGTTCAATCCGAACCCCGCCAGACGCGAGCGCCACTTGCCGGGTGCTTCATTTGGGCGTAGGCGGCGCAGGTGATCCAATGGTGTTTCGTCAACATGCAGCTCATCTACCTGATGCTGCGCGAAATAGCCGATGCGCAGCTTGGAGCTTCGGGTCATTTTACCTGCCATCAGGGGTAGGCGGTCAGATAGCAGTTTTGAAAGGGTTGACTTTCCCTGACCATTCTTGCCCAGCAGAGCGATGCGATCATCCTGATCAATGCGCAGGTTCAGTCGTCGCAGAACCTCGGTCTCACCATAACCGGTCACGCCTCCTTCAAGCTGAATGATCGGTGGCGACAGTTCTTCTGGCTCGGGGAATGAAAAGGCGCGCAAAGCCGCCTCTTGTGGAGTTGAAACCAGTTGGATGCGCTCGATCATCTTCAAACGAGACTGGGCCTGTACGGCCTTTGACGCCTTATAGCGGAAACGATCCACGAAACTTTGCAGATGTGCGATGCGGGCCTTGGCCTTGGCGTTTTCCGACTCTGCTTGTGCCAGACGTTCAGCGCGACGTTCGGCAAATTTGTCGTAGGGAACCGCGTAATAAGTCAGCTTGCGATCTTCGAGATGCAGAATTGATCCGACGGCGCGGTTCAACAACCCCCGGTCGTGGCTGATGATGATGACGGTGTGAGGGTATTTGGTCAGATAGCTTTCAAGCCACAACGCACCTTCAAGGTCCAGATAATTGGTCGGTTCGTCCAACAGCAACAGGTCAGGCTGCGAAAACAGTACGGCCGCCAGCGCTACCCTCATGCGCCATCCGCCCGAGAAATCCGAACAGGGTTTCAGCTGATCCTCATCGTCAAAGCCCAGTCCTTTGAGGATCGAGGCTGCCCGAGCCTCAGCCGACCAAGCATCAATATCAGCCAGCCGTGTCTGGATTTCAGCAATCCGGTCCGGATCTGTCGCGCTGTCTGCTTCGGCCATCAATGTGCTGCGTTCCACATCCGCGGCCAGAACCGTGTTGATTAGCGAGACATCCGAGGATGGCACTTCCTGCGCCACGCCCCCGATCCGCGCACGTTTGGGCAGGGATATATTGCCTGATTCCAGCGACAGCTCGCCCCGGATCAACCGAAAGAGCGTCGTCTTTCCGGTACCATTGCGCCCGACAAGGCCGACCTTGTGGCCATCGGGAATGGTCGCGCTGGCCTCGTCGAACAGAGGACGGCCTTCAACGGCGTATGTGATGTTCTCGATCCGTAGCATGAGGCGCTCTTATCAGAGCATCCAAGACGCCGCCAGAGGTCACCATGTTCAAGCCAGAAGCAATGTGTTAGCGCTGTTCCGGTTCGTCTTCCAAACGGTTTCGATATGCGTGCGGCTCAATCTCCTCCGACCCTGATAACGCTGATCTTTGCAACGGCGCTCTCGGTTCTGACACTGAATATGTTCCTGCCGTCGCTGGCGCATATGAGCGAAGATTTCGGCGTGGATTATGGCCTGATGAACGTGGCCGTCGCAGGGTACCTATTTGTCTCGGCGGTCTTGCAGTTGATCGTCGGGCCGCTGTCGGATCGCTACGGGCGAAGACCTGTCTTGTTGATCGCGATGGTCATATTTGTCGCCGCATCAATTGGATGCGTCTTAGCCGAGTCAATCTGGGTTTTCCTTTCGTTTCGGATGATTCAGGCGGCGGTGGTGGCCGGGCCGGTGCTGTCGAGTGCTTCGATCCGCGACCGATATCCACCAAACGAGGCCGCCAGTAAGCTCGGCTACGTCGCAATGGCCATGGCACTGGCACCGATGCTCGGGCCAATGCTGGGCGGCGCACTGGATATGCTTTTTGGTTGGCGGGCCGGGTTCGTGCTGTATTCGCTGCTTGGGGCAGGGGTGCTGTTGCTGCTTTGGGCTGACATGGGTGAAACCAACACCAACCGCTCGTCGACTTTCGCGGCGCAGATGCGGGAATACCCGCATTTGTTCCGCGCGCGTAGGTTCTGGGGTTACGCCTTATGCGCCGCGTTCTCCATCGGCGGTTTTTTTAGTTTTATCACCGGCGCGCCATTGGTCGCCGCAGCCTGGTTCGACCTGAGCCCAGCAATGCTGGGTCTGGGCATCGGTATCATCACGGGCGGGTTTATGGTCGGCAACTTTGTCACCGGGCGCATCGCAAAGCGCACCCAGCTGACGACAATGATCTTGTTCGGTCGGGTCGTGGCGTCGGTTGGGCCATTTTGCGGGCTGCTGCTGTTCATCGGCAATATGGGCTCGGTCTGGGTGTTTTTTGGATCCGCCATCTGCGTTGGTTTCGGAAATGGTTTGACCAATGCAAATGCCTCGGCCGGGGTGATGTCGGTACGTCCGAAACTAGCCGGCAGCGCGGCTGGATTATCAGGCGCTTTGATCGTGGCGCTGGGGGCGGTCTTGACCATGATGACCGGGACGTTCGTAAACCCCGAAAACGGGCCTTATCTGGTGCTGAGCATGATGTGCGGCAGCAGCTTTGCGGGTCTTTTGGCAGTGCTATATGTCCGCCGGTTGGATCGTACCGACCCGCTGCCCGATGCGATCTGAGTGATAAACGATCATAACGCTTTTCATGAGGCAAATACCATGTTAGGCGGCGCGCGATGGATTTCGGCGCGGGTATCGCGCCCTTAAGTCAAGGAGAGGCCAATATGGCACTGGAACGCACATTCTCGATCATCAAACCCGATGCAACCCGCCGCAACCTGACTGGCAAGATCAATGCCAAGTTCGAAGAAGCTGGCCTGCGCATCGTTGCGCAAAAGCGCATCCACATGACCAAAGCCCAAGCAGGCAAGTTCTATGACGTGCACGCCGAGCGTCCGTTCTATGACGAACTGTGCGAATTCATGTCGTCGGCCCCTGTTGTTGTTCAGGTTCTGGAAGGCGAAGGTGCCATTGCCAAGAACCGTGAAGTCATGGGTGCAACCAACCCTGCAGACGCAGCACCTGGCACCATCCGCGCCGAGTTCGCTGAATCGGTCGGTGAAAACTCGGTCCACGGTTCGGACGCTCCGGAAACTGCCGCGGTTGAGATCGCCTACTTCTTCTCGGGCATCGAACTGGTCGGTTAATCGGCCGTCAGATCACAGCTTTAGGCCGTACCCCATATCGGGTGCGGCCTTTCTTATGAGGGCAGGGCTCAAGAGTGTTTGTCCGCATTGCTTTAGTCGACAGGAGCGAAATGCCGTCATGAGCACAAACAAACGCATTGTTCTTTCCAGTGATCACGCTGCAATCGACCTCAGGCAGGCTATCTCTGCTTACGTTGAATCCCAAGGTTGGGAGGCCGTAGATATCGGTCCGACCACATCGGAAAGCACTCATTATCCCGAACACGGAGCCGCCGCCGCGCGCCTCGTGGCATCGGGTGATTGTCGCTTTGGTATCATCCTGTGTGGCACCGGGCAGGGCATCATGATAGCGGCCAACAAAATCAACGGCGTCAGATGTGGTGTTTGCAGTGATGTCTTTTCGGCCCAGATGATCCGGCAGCACAATGACGCAAACATGCTCTCGCTGGGGGCGCGGATTCTCGATGAAAAGCAAGCACTGGAAATCACGGCTGCTTTCCTGACATCCGAATTTGAAGGTGGTCGCCACGCAATGCGGGTCGATATGATCGGGGCGCTCGAAGCCTAGTCTGCCGCCAAATCCTTGGCCGATATACGCACGCCCAAAGCATCAAGATCGGCAATCATCTGATGCTTTGGTGCTATGCTGACTCCGGCCTTGATCGCATCGAACCGTTCGCGCAAGGCCTTCTTTTCCTCGCCCTTGCAGTCATTCCAGGGGCGACCTTGCAAGCCCATGACCAATACATAATAGCCGATGAAATGAGGGCGCGTTCCGGCCTGCAATAGGCGCGAATAAGCCTCGTCTGCTCCCAACGCGCGCAACTCCTGAGCTGTCATAATGCCCGCTCGTGCGCAGGCTTGTTCGAATGCCGGGCCAAGATTGCGGATGGAGGAGATCGGATCAGACATGCCTTGTCTTATCCCGCCCGAAGCGGCCTGTCACCCGCTCAAGGTTGTTTGCGGCTTCCCTTTCCGCTACCCAAGCATTGGAGGGGTCAAGAATGAACGATCTAAGCCTAGAGAATGTCGCGCAAAATCTGGACCTGATGAACCCGCCCGAGGGGTTTGTCGACGACCCGTTCCCCTTTTACGATGCACTGCTTGAGCATGCGCCAGTATTGCGACAGCCGGACGGTTCCGTGTTGTTGTCACGCCATGCGGATCTGGATGCCATTTATCGCAACACGACGCTTTATTCCTCGGATAAGGAGGCGGCGTTTGGCCCTAAATTCGGTGTTGGCTCGCCGTTATTCGAACATCATACAACTTCATTGGTGTTCTCCGACCCGCCTTTGCACACGCGTGTGCGCAAGATCATGACCTCAGCCCTGACGCCCCGGGCAATCGCGCGGATGGAGCCGGGTCTGATCGAAACCGTTGATACGCTGCTGGATGATATGGCGGGCAGGGGGCAGGTTGACCTGATCGCGGATTTTGCTTCGACCATTCCGATCCAGATCATCGGCAATCTGCTGGATGTACCGATGAACGAACGCGCGCCTCTGCGCGATTGGTCGTTGGCCATCCTTGGTGCTTTGGAACCCGCTTTGACAGAAGCTCAGCTGGAAAAGGGCCACACTGCTGTTCGCGAATTCAAAACCTATCTTCAGGATCTTGTTGCCCGTCGTCGCGCAAATCCGGGAGATCCGGAAACAGATGTTCTGACACGTCTGATCCGAGGCGAAGGCGCGGACGAGATGCTGAGCGAGATTGAGCTTCTGCAAAACTGTATCTTTATCCTGAATGCGGGTCACGAAACGACCACCAATCTGATCGGCAATGGGCTGGCGCTGCTTCATGACTATCCAGAACAACGCCAAAGACTACTGGAAGATAGCGAATTGATTGCCCCGGCGGTTGAAGAGGTCTTGCGCTTTCGGTCACCCAACCAATTTGGCAACCGGGAAACCACGGAGGACGTTGAAATCCGAGGACATCAGATCGCCAAAGGAACGAACCTGCATCTCTGTATCGGGGCAGCGAACCGTGAACCCGAGGTGTTCGCCGACCCGACCCGATTTGACATCACACGCAAGCCGAACAGGCACCTGGCCTTCGCGGGCGGGCCGCATGTCTGCGTTGGCCTGACTTTGGCGCGCCTTGAAGGTCGTGTTGCACTGGATCGATTGCTGAAGCGATTTCCCGATTACCAGATTCAAGGAAAACGGGTGCAGGGTGGTCGCATTCGGTTTAACGGATACGCGTCGTTGCCTGCAGTTATGTAATTAGATCAACGCTCTAGTAGATGTTTTTCATGCAATTACGAATTGCGTGACAACTTCAGGGTTGTCTCAAGCCCTGGTTTACGATTGCGCGCCAGAAATGTGCCGCCGTGCATATGTGAAATTGCCGCCACAAGCGCCAGTCCAAGGCCGGCATTCCGCCCGGTCCTTGCAGGATCAAGCGTGACAAACGGCATCTGCAATCGGGGCAGATCGCTTTCTGGTACGCCAGGGCCCCGGTCGCGAACGCTGAGTAACGCATAGTCGCCGTCGTCTCGAATTTCGATGGTGATCGCTGTGCCGGGCGGGGCGTAGCGCATGGCGTTTTCAAGAAGGTTCGACAGTGCTTGAGACAGCAGAGGGCGATGGCCTTGGATTGGGTCCGCGTTTCCAACGACCTCAAGTCGGATGTTCTGATCAGACGCGACAGGTTCGTATAACTCAACCACGTCACCGACCAGTTGCAAAAGCTTTACCGGTTCAAATTGTTCGCGGCCCAGACCGGCCTCGGCACGCGAAATCTCGGTCAGTTGGCTGAGAACGCGCAGCAGGTGATCAATCTCGCCGGTCGCGCGCGCCATGTCGATCTCGCGATCTTGATCGCTTTTGCCGGGCTCAGCCAGGGATTCGACCCTTTGCCGCAGCCGCGACAAGGGAGAGCGCAGGTCATGAGCAATCGAATTGGAGGTTGTGCGCAGGTTGCTGATCAACTCTTCAATACGGTCCAGCATGTTGTTCAACGTGCCCGCGACCTGATCGAATTCATCGCCCGTGCCACGTAGAGGCATGCGCAGAGCTAAATCGCCGGAAACGATATTGTCGGCTGTATTGGCGATGTCTTTCAGTCGTGAAAACACCAGCCGGGTCAGCAGCCAGCCGGTCAACAAACTCAGCGCCAATGAAGTGGCAAGTGCCAGTGCAACAGACCGGAACAGAACCCGGTCGAATTGCTGTCTGGCCAATGAATCACGCCCGACAAGCAGCCTCTCACCACCCGGCAGCCGGACCGAAGCGGCAGAGATCGGGACATATTGATCCGTATCTTCTTTGCGAAGCTGAAGATCGACCCAGCCGCTGCCCGGAGTTATCCCTTCCGGCCAATGCGTCAGGTTGCCCGCCAGTTTCGTGCCTTGCCGACCTGTCAGCAGGTACAAGGCATCCCGCTCAGCCGCTGTCGGCAAACGGCGGTCGATGGCAGAGATCAACCCGATCATGCCACGCCGTTCATATTCATCTGCGAGGCCCGTAAGCTCGGCCTGAACGACCGAACGCGTCTCGCCTGAAATCGTGCGATTGGCCGTAAAATACACCATCGTCAGAACGGTCGCCGTCAGCAAAGTGCTAAGCACCATACTGGCCAGAACCAACCGAGTACGAGAGTTTTTCAGCGACAGGCGCAGGTTATCCATCCGAAACCATGTATCCGGCGCCTCGGACTGTTTCAATCACCGGGTCAGCTCCGTCTTCATCAAGTTGGCGGCGCAGTTTCGAAATATGGACGTCGACCACGTTGGTGTTCGGGTCAAAGTGGTAATCCCACACACCTTCAAGCAACATCGTGCGCGAGACGACGCGGTTTTTTCGGCGCAGAAAGAACTCCAGAATTTGAAATTCGCGCGGAGTCAGGGTGATTTCACGACCGTTGCGTGTGACCTTGCGGGTCAACAGATCCATTTCGAGATCGCGGCAGGCAAGGGTCGGCGTTTCTTCGGCTTCTTGCGGTCGACGCAACAGGGCTTCGATCCGGGCATGAAGTTCCTGGAATGAAAATGGTTTGACCAGATAATCGTCTGCGCCCGCGCGGAGGCCTTTGACTCGCTCGTCCACTGCACTCATGGCGGTTAACATCAGAACAGGTGTTTTCAACCCAGCCGCACGCATTGACTTAATCAGTGATAACCCGTCCAGCCCGGGAAGCATTCGGTCCAGTACGACCGCATCAAATCCGCCGTCAGTTGCGTGGTACAGGCCTTCGCGGCCATCTGATGCGACTTCGACAACATAGCCTTCTTCACCAAATCCCTTGGCAATGAAGTCCCGTGTGTCTTGGTCATCTTCAACGATCAACAAGCGTCTGCTCATGGTCAGGGCTCCTTCCCAATGGGATTTAAACACACATACTCTTTGAAAAAAACATGCCGGGTGCAAAGGTGCACCCGGCTGTTCCGGCGGCACGTGGACAATCCGTGCCTGCCAGAATAAGCGCTCCAGATTTCCCCATCATGTGGCGCGCTTAGGTGTAGGGTTAAGCGATTTCGACCGCGACGAAGATCTGGTTGCCACCGCGATTGATCAAAACCAGAGCTGGATCCGTCTTTTCGTTCTCCAGCGCTTCTTTCAAAGCGTCTGGCGTAACGGTATCCAGATTGCCCAGTCGAACGATCACATCACCACGCTGCAATCCGGCCTTGGCCGCGGGGCTTTCGGGCTCCAGATCAGTGACAACAACACCATCGACGTTCTCGGCCACGCCAATCTCGGCGCGGGCGGTTTCGGTCAGCGGTGCCACGGTTACGCCCAGCGACGTACCTTCGAACTTGTCTTCAACCACGCTATCGGTCGCCGCCGAGGCTGACTGATGCTGACCGATTGTCAGTTCGATCTGTTCTTCTTTGCCATTTCGAAGAACAGTCAGCGTGCTATCAGTACCTACCTTGGTCGTGCCAACCAGGATCGGAAGATCGCTACTGGAATCAACGGCTTCGTCATTGAAGGTCAGGATCACGTCACCTTGCTGCAGTACGCCATCGGCCGGGCTGTCCGGTACAACATCCGATACCAGTGCACCTGTTGCCGTATCGATACCCATCGCAGCAGCCAGTTCGGGGCTGACATTCTGGATCGACACTCCCAACCAACCGCGGCTGACCTCGCCGTCATCGCGCAGATCAGCCGTGATGTGATCTACAATATTCGAAGTCACCGCAAAGCCGAGTCCGACTGAGCCGCCGCTGGGCGAATAGATCGCCGAGTTCACACCGATCACCTCACCATCCATGTTGAATAGCGGACCACCCGAGTTGCCTTTGTTGATAGCAGCGTCGGTCTGGATGAATTCGGCGTAGGGGCCTTCCGAAATATTGCGCCCCTTCGCGGAAACAATACCGGTCGTAACGGTTGCATTCAGGCCAAACGGGTTGCCGATGGCGACGACGTCTTCGCCTACGCGAATGACGTCGCTGTCACCCATTTGAACGGCTTGCAGGTCTTCTCCTGCGTCGATTTTAAGCACGGCGATGTCCGTAAGCGGATCTGTACCAACGATTTCAGCTTCGAATGTGCGGTTATCGCTCAGACGTACGGTCACTTCGCTGGCGTTGTCGACAACGTGGTGGTTGGTGACGATGTATCCCGCCTTATCAAGTACAAAGCCTGATCCCAAACCCTGGCTGGGGCCTCGCTGCGGCATGTCAAATCCTTCAGGACCGCCGAACCGCTTAAAGAACTCGCCAAAGGGATGGTTTTCGAGGTCGAACTCCTGACCTTGTGTGGGGCGTGGTTTGGCATCTTGCTTGGCGGTGATCGTGACCACCGAGGGCGAGACGGTTTCGACCAGATCGGCCAGAGCCTCGTCTGCCATTGCGGGCAGGGCGGTGGTGGCCATCATGGCCGCGCCCAGTGCGGTAGCTCCCATCCAGCTGGATGTGCGTGGAATAAGCAGTGAGGATTTACGGATGCTCATTTTGACTCCTGTCTATTTCGGCGGTTGATCCCGCGCATTGAGACAGGAGATGCACTGGCAACCTTGGGATATCCTGAGAGAAATATTAAGAAACCTTAATTTCGCCACGTTTCGCCGCTTTAATGACTCCGTTCAAGGTGCTCGGGTAGCAAGAATCAGCTTGGGTGCTATGTGGCGAATCGGTGGATTGTTGCCGATAAAGTCAATAATTTCGAAAAAGCATTGAATTGATTCATTTTTGTTAACAAAGAAACGACGCTTTTGCGGTCTCAAAAATACTTCTCCTAAAAGTTGCGTGAGATGGAGTGTTCAAATTTCGAACACGCCCGTCGATGCCTTTGAAATAGGTAAGTTAGCCGTATTCTAAGTGCGCAACTGACGGAAACTTCTGGAAAAAGTATAAGTCGATGCAACCATTGGTAGAATCCAGAGTGTTGCATTGTTGCTCAAAAGCCAGTGCGCCTGCGCTGAAATTTACCATTTCATCCAATTTTACATTGTTTGAACGCATCGGATCAGCGACATTGGAGTTGCCCAAGTGAGGGGGGCCTTAGGCACTAGGGGGTGTCAAAGGCGCATCTCAGTCTCCATAGCGCTGAGCGGCATGTTAACGAGGGGGTCTTGTTTAGGTTCAGCAGCACAACGTCGGGAAGCCTGATTGGCGATCTGACCGCGCTTTAGAGATTGGTGAAAGTGGTAGTCCTGTTTTTGGGCATGCGGCCCGGTCATTATTGACCGGGTCGCGTTTATTTGAGGGGCTGCTTTTGCGGTCGGCCCGCATTCCAACGGGTCCAATCGGCGGGTGTATCCAAATCAAGCAGCGCATTCTGGGCGGGCAGGCGATGCAGATGAACCTTGCCCTTGTAGCGTTGCACGACAATCTGCGCGCCGCTGTCACCGTTCAATTCCGAAAGCTCTGAAAATAGAGAACGATCAAAGACGACAGGATGGCCGGGAGCGCCTTCGTCAGTAGCCCCACGCCATATCAGATTGTCAGGGTGGGTTTTGACTGATCGGAGAACGCTGTTCAGGTCTTGGGTTGTGAGGTCCGGAAGGTCCGATAACAGGATCATGACCGCAGGTGCATTTGCTGGAACGGAGGCCATTGCGCCTCTCAAACTGACATTCATGCCTTCTTGCGCATTTGGGATTTCGACCAGTTGAACATCGAGGCCCTCCAGCACCGTATATCGGGGATGTGGGGCCGGGGGCAGAGCGATGATAACGTGACCTGCGGCAAGCGCCCGCTGAGCCACTCGGCGCAGAAGCGGCACGCCTTCAATCGGTTGCATTAACTTATCAGCACCACCCATGCGGCTGGATTGCCCGGCAGCGAGCAGGATGATGGGAATCTGGGTCATTTCGCAAGCATGCCGTGGGTGGATTAATAAGTCATCCCCGCATTCTTGCGCCATCGGGATCGAAAAGTGGGGTCGTGATGACACGCGCTTTGTGCATCTGACCTAGAATTTCAATTTCAACCGCACGTCCCTCGGTGGCCTGTTCAGTCGGGAGGAACCCCATGGCAATCGACTTGCCCGCAAAGTGCGAATACCCACCAGATGTACAGAAGCCGACAACAGCGCCGTCTAACCAGATCGGTTCGTACGCGTTTACATCCGCATCTGCCGCGTCGACCTCAAAAGCCACCAAGCAGCGATCAACGCCAGATGCGCGCTCGGCCTCGGCCGCTGCTCGGCCGATGAAATCACTGTTCTTGGAGAATGAGATGAACCGATCCAACCCGGTTTCTGCCGCTGTATAGTCGGGTGAAAATTCTCGCATCCACGAGCCAAAGAACTTGTCCAGACGCAGACTCATCATTGCGCGCATGCCAAATGGGATCATGTCATGAGCTTGACCCGCTTGCCACAAACTCCACCAGAGTTGCCGTTGGGCCATTGGGTCGCAATAAATCTCATAACCCAGATCGCCGGTATAGCTGACACGCTGAACGATGCAGTCCGTCATGCCAATTGTCATCTCGCGCACGTCGAGGAACCTGAGCGAGTTGACTGCTTCTCGGGTGCAGGCCGACAAAACCTCGGTGGCCTTGGGGCCTGCGATCTGAAACCCATTCAACCGGTCGCTGATGTTCTCGATGCCCACGCCATGGTCCTGGTTTTGCAGGAACCAGCGCATATGAAATGCCTGACTGCCGTATGAGGCGGTCAGGTGAAAAAGGTCGTCGCCCAAGCAGGAGACGGTGAAATCCCCGATCAGCTTACCTTTATGCGACAACATTGGCGTCAGTGAAACGCGGCCTGGTTTGGGTATGCGGCCCGCCATGATGCGATCCAGCCATGCACGAGCACCGGCACCGGTAATACGGTATTTTCCGAAATTGTGGACTTCGTTGATGCCAACACCTCCACGCACGGCACGAACTTCGCGGCCGGTGGCCTCAAAGGCGTTGGAACGGCGGAACGAGGGTGTCTCGAAATCCGGTTCATCGCCCTGGGCAAAGTAGTTTGGTACTTCCAGCCCGTATTGCTGCCCCCAAACGGCACCGAGATCGCCGAAGATGTCGTACATTGGTGTTGTTCGGTTGGGTCGCGCTGCAGGCAGTTCCTCGTTCGGATAAGCGACGCTGAACCGCTTCTGATAGTTCTCGATCACCTTGGGGCGCGTATAGCCCGGGCTGATCCAATCGCCAAAACGCGCCACATCCATGGCAAACACATCGCGTTCGGGTTCGCCTTCGATCATCCATTGAGCAAGGGTCAAGCCAACACCACCGCCTTGGCTGAAACCGGCCATGACACCGCAGGCTGACCAGTAGTTCCGCACTCCAGGCACCGGACCGACCAGAGGGTTGCCATCCGGGGCAAAGGTAAACGGCCCATGGATGACGGATTTGACACCCGCCTCAGCGAGAACAGGGAAGCGTTTGTAGGCGAATTCAATGCTATCGGTGATCTTGTCGAAGTCATCGGGCAGCAGTTCGTGGCCAAACTCCCACGGGGTGCCATCGACAGCCCAAGGCTTGCAGGGCTGTTCGTAGAAGCCGATGCACAGTCCACGCCCTTCCTGCCGCAGATAGCTTTCGCCAGCGGGGTCCATCACATGCGGGTGCTCGCCACCTGCGTCGATGATGGCCTCGATCTCGGGTATGTTATCGGTGACCAGATATTGATGCTCCATCGGATGCAACGGGAAATAGATCCCGGCCATCGCACCGACCTCGCGCGCCCACAATCCGCCCGCATTGACGATATGTTCGGCGTGAATTGTACCCTTGTCGGTCACCACGTCCCAAGTTCCGTCCGGGCGCTGGTTGGTCTCGCGCACCATGCAATGTGTTTCGATCGTAGCCCCGCCCATACGCGCGGCCTTGGCGTATGCGTGTGTTGTACCCGACGGATCAAGATGCCCGTCCAGCGGATCATACAGCGCACCAAGGATGCCATCGGTGTTGGTGATCGGAGCGATCTTCTTGATCTCCTCTGGCCCGACAATCTCGGTCTCAAGACCCATGAATCGGTGCTTGGCGCGTTCGGCAAGCAACATGTCGAACCGGTCTTGATTGTCAGCCAGCGTGACGCCGCCGACGTGGTGCAGGCCACACGACATGCCCGTGATCTCTTCCAGTTCTTTGTACAGCCGGATGGTATAGCCCTGCAGGGCGGCCATGTTTGTGTCACCGTTCAGGGTGTGAAACCCGCCCGCCGCATGCCAGGTCGAACCGCTGGTCAGCTCAGACCGTTCCAGCAGCATCACATCCGACCAACCGAGCTTGGTCAGGTGATAGAGGACCGAGCATCCGACAACGCCGCCTCCGATAACTGCGACACGGGTGGTGGTTTTCACGATGTTTCTCCCTCGGCTTTTGGCCGAGCCTGCCGAGGGCTCTGGCGTATTACTGTTCCGTTCGCGACACCGCGCGTCGTTTGCTGAATACGCGCGCTGTAGGGCTTAGAGAGGACGAACCTTGAGGGCGGTGATCCTGTTGCCTTCGCGGGCCGTGACCTCAAATCGGAAACCGTGGAACGAGAATACTTGGCCCACAATGGGGATCATCTGAGCCTCGTGGATCACCAACCCGGCCAGCGTGTTGGCTTCTTCATCCGGCAGCGACCAGTCTAGCGCGCGGTTTGCGTCGCGGATGGTCATCGCGCCTTCGACCAGATACTGGCCGTCGTCAGATCGGGTAACGGGGACATCTTCGTCGATGTCGAACTCGTCTGCGATCTCGCCCACGATCTCTTCCAGAATATCTTCCAGCGTGATCAGCCCGCGCAGCGATCCGTATTCGTCGACAACCAAGGCAAAATGGCTGTGCATCCGAAGAAACTCACGCATCTGGTCGTCCAGAGTGGTGGTTTCGGGCACGAAATAAGGATCGTTGGCCACCTTCGCGATGTCGAAATTCTTAAGCCGCTCTGGGTCACCATCCGCGCCACCTACCTGCGCATACATTGCGCGAAACAGGTCTTTGGCGTGCACCACACCCACGATGTTTTCCTGTTCCTCACGGAACACAGGCAGGCGGGTGTGCGGGCTTTCCAGACATTGTTTCAAGATCGCTTCGGGTTCGTCATCCGCATCGATCATCTCAATATTCGAGCGGTGAAGCATAATCTCTTCCACCGCGCGGTCGCCAAGATCGAGCGCGCCCAGAATACGGTCGCGATCTTCTTTTTCGACCACACCTTCGGAATGGCCCAGTTGCAATGCGCCAGCGATTTCTTCACGGACCGCAAGGATGTTGCTATCAGGGTCGATCTGTACGCCGAACAGGCGCAATACACCGCGCACCAGTAGCCGGACGGCAGCCACCACCGGCGAGAACACCGTTACGACGACGCTGATAACGGGTGCCACCAAGGCGGCGGCTTTTTCGGCGTTGGTAATCGCGTAGGTCTTGGGCAGCACCTCGGCAAAGATCAGCACCAGAAGGGTCATCACGAGCGTCGCCAGCGCCACACCGCTTTCGCCGAACAGGCGGGTAAACAGGGCGGTCGCCAACGAAGCGGCAAGGATGTTGACAAGGTTGTTGCCGAGAAGGACCGAGCCGATCAGACGTTCGTTATCATCGGTGATTTCCAGCGCTTTTTTCGCCCCGCGCGAGCCTTTGTCAGCCTGCGCTCTCAGCTTGCCGCGCGATGATGCGGTCAGCGCAGTTTCAGAGCCCGAGAAAAAGCCCGATAGGACAAGGAGAAGAAGAATGGATCCTGTCGTGATCCAGAATGCGCCATCAAGCAGAGAAGGAGTGGGTTCCATTGGTCCTAGGTTGTTCGTGTTGCTGCATTCGTTATGGGGGTGCGGGCCCGGCCAATCAAGGGGTTAGCCCTGATCTGTGGTGTCGTCTTTGGCCAGCGGGTGGTGTTCCAACACCAGTTCCGACAGGCGTTCATCCAGAACATGCGTATAGATCTCGGTTGTCGCCACATCTGCATGGCCCAACAGCGTCTGGATCGAGCGCAAATCCGCGCCATTGGCCAGCAGGTGCGTCGCAAACGCATGGCGCAGCGTATGAGGTGTGACTTTTTCAGGCGAAACACCGCCTTCGATCGCCAGTTCCTTGACCAGCAGAAAGAAGCGATGCCGCGTCAGGTGCCCGGATTTCCCGCGCGACGGGAACAGGAAACGCGACGCTTGCCCCCCTTTGGAAACGGCTTTTTCCTCGGCCGCATCGCGGGCTTGCAGCCAGTCTGCCAACGCCTCGCGGGCAGGGGGGGACAGCGGAACCATCCGTTCTTTCCCGCCTTTGCCGAGGACCAGCAGCATGCGCGGATCACCTCTGGCTGAACTGACCGGCAGCGATACCAGTTCTGTCACCCGCATCCCCGTCGCATAGAGCAGTTCCATCAGGCACGTGTTGCGAATTTTGTCTGCGTCGGAACGGCCCGTGCGCCGCGCTGCTGCAAGCAGGCGGTCAACTTCGGGCACGTCCAGTGTTTTTGGCAATCGCTTGGGGCGCCCTGGTCCCTTGATCTGGATGGCCGGGTTGCTTTCGCGCCAGCCTTCTTCGAAAGCAAATCGATACAATTGTTTGATCGCCGACAACCGCCGTGCCCTTGTCGAGCGCGACAGGCCCTGCGCATCGCAATCGATCAGGTAACCTTCGATCCGATCGCGATCCGCTTCGGAAAAGCCCGATTTCCGACGCGTCAACCAATCAGAGAAATCTTTCAGATCCCGGCCATAGGCGAGCAGGGTGTTGGTGGCGGCGCCAAGCTCGGCAGCTTGCGCTTCGAGGAAGGTGGAAATCCACAGCTCCTGAGACGCGGGCGCGGTCATGCTCAAGCCCCGTTCAAGATCATCAACTGCAACGCGGCCCGACGTGCGGTGTCTTCAAGACCCACGCGGCGGAACGCAGCGATTGCAGCGGTCAGGTCGACCAGATTGCCGCGCGCGCCATGGGCGAACAATTGCATCGTTTCCAGAATGGCTTCGCCCAATTGATCGTTGCTCAGAAGCCCGTCGATATCCGAAGGGATGGGCGCGGACCAGGCAAAGCCCTGCGAAATGGCATCCGCCAGAGGGGTTGGCGACGGCGCGCGTTGCGGATCGCCCTGTGCCAGGGCGGCCAGAAACATATTCGCATCGGAACCTTCGGGCACATCTTGCGCCGCGTCTTCATAAAGCTCGGACAACAGCAGAATACGCCACCGCAGATTCTTGGCGGCCGAACCTGATAGTTTCATTGCTGCCAGACGCGGGGCAAAAAGTTCGGCAAATGGAACCTCAAGCCCGACGGTTTTCATCTGAGCCCAGACCTCAACAAGAGTTTTGGAAACTGCCTCGGGATTTCCGGTTTCCAATGCGGTTTCGAACCGTTGGATGGCGGCCACGCGATCCCACACGGCGCCGGAAGCAGCCGGCGAACGTTCGGTATATAGGCCAAGCAACTGATTGGGTGTCAGCGCCCCAATCCGCGTCAATCGTTCAGCAGCTTCGACCTGGGCTTTCCAGCCCGCCACATCGCGCAGATCGGCATTGGCGAACGCCCGTGGCAGTGAAGCCGTGGGCAAACGTTCACCAATGGCTTCGAACAGACGGAACGTAAGCGGATTCGGGTCGTCGGGCTGAGGAAGATACTCAGCCCCTTCGAACAATTCCGGGCTGAGAAAGCGATCGAGCAAGGCAAGCTGGTCTTCGGGAAGCACCTGCAGCGCATGAGCGGCTTCGAGTGTCAGAGCAGCTGACGCCCAATCTCCACGACGGGCCTTGCAGAATATTTGCGCTGCGTAATCCCGAGACAAATTCGGCTGCGCGATCAGCGCGGTGCAACTCCGGTCTTCGTCACCCGTCAGCAACGTCGCATCGAACCAGCGTTTGAAACGAGCTTGCGTATCGGTCGGACCGGCCAGCTGAACCAGAGATTGTACCGGATCGGATGCGCCCAATTGCATAAGGCGGTCCAGTCGCGCCATCAGCAATTTGTCTTCTGCCTGTCCTCCGCTCGGGGGACGTGCCTCGGAAAGGAGCAGGGTGAACAGCAGCCGCTGCATTGCGGGGTTGGACTTGACCCGCACCTGCGCGATCAGTTCCGCCAACCGATCCGCATCGCTGTTCTGCCACAAGTTGACCGGCAGACCTGTGACGGAAGAGGCCACCAAACCCAGCGGTGGCGACAACGCCTCAAGCGGGGTGACCTGAATATCCGGCTGCAACCCTGTCTGGGTGACAGGTGGCTCTAATAGAACTGTGCCCGGCAGATTCTCAGGCGGGTCGGTCAGCCAGTCGATGATCGACAAGGGCTCCGTCGATTGTGCCTGCGCAGTTCCGGCTAGAAAAAACGCCAGAAGAGTGGTTCTAGTCGGCATTCAAGATGACCGGTTCGCGGACTTCACTTTGAGGAGCGGAAAAGTCCGCACCAAAAAACGGCCCGACATAGGCATACCCAACCAGCCCGATGAAACACAGGCAGATGAGGTAAATCAGGAACTTGATTAAACGGCCCATGGGTGAACGCTGCCTCAATTTTTGCTTTTGCCCAAGTTATAACTAGCATTTTTCTTAAGATCACGTCATTCACGACGAAATGAGCGAAATTAAGCATAACACGGTGCGTTCCGACACAGCGGCGCAGTTTCAACTGCACAAAACCGTCGTTTTGGTCGGAATGATGGGGGCTGGAAAGACTGCGGTGGGCCGGGCTCTGGCGGCTCGGCTAGGCGTTCCCTTTCTCGATAGCGATTCCGAGATCGAATCGGCCGCCAACATGACCATCCCCGAGATCTTTGCCCGCGATGGTGAGGGGTTCTTTCGCAGCAAGGAAAGTCAGATCATCGGGCGGCTTCTGGACGAGGAAAAAGGCATCCTGTCGACTGGGGGCGGCGCGTTTCTGGCAGAAGGCAATCGAAAAATGATCTCAGATCGCGGTGCATCTGTGTGGTTGCGGGCCGATCTGAACGTGTTGTGGAATCGCGTCAAACATAAAGACACGCGCCCATTGCTGCGTACGGCAGACCCGTATGCAACGTTGCGCGGTTTGTACGAGGCGCGCGTGCCGATCTATGAACAGGCCGATCTGGTGGCTGACTCAGATGGCGAAACCGCAATCGAAGATATGGTGGATCGGGTGATCGCTGCATTGGTGACGCGCCCTGATATTTTGGAACGAATTTAATGCATCAAACCGTACATGTTGATCTGGCCGAGCGTTCATATGATGTTGAGATCGGTCCCGGCCTTTTGGCGCAATCTGGGGAACGGATTGCTCCACTGATAAAGCGTAAGCGTGTCGCGGTTCTGACGGATGAGACTGTCGCGGGCCTGCATCTGGATGCACTGCGTGAAGGCCTGGCCTCAGCCGGGATCGGGATGAATGCTCTGGCACTGCCAGCGGGTGAGGCCACCAAAAGCTGGCCGCATTTTGAGCGAGCGGTAGAATGGTTGCTGGCGGAGAAGGTCGAACGGAACGACATCGTCGTTGCGCTAGGTGGGGGTGTGATCGGTGATCTGGTGGGATTTGCTGCAGCAGTGATGCGGCGCGGGGTACGCTTTGTTCAGATACCGACTTCGCTGCTGGCACAGGTCGACAGCTCGGTTGGGGGCAAGACCGGGATCAATGCGCCACAGGGCAAGAACCTGATTGGAGCGTTTCACCAGCCGTCACTGGTGTTGGCCGACACGGACGTGCTGGGCACGTTACAGGCGCGGGACTTTCTCGCCGGATACGGCGAAGTCGTCAAATATGGACTGTTGGGCGATGCCCAGTTCTTTGAGTGGCTTGAAGACAACGGGCCTCTGTTAGCATCCGGCGACATGGCGGCGCGCGTGCAGGCCGTCACACGCTCGGTTCAGATGAAGGCCGATATCGTGGCACGCGACGAGACCGAGCAGGGCGACCGGGCGCTGCTCAATCTGGGTCATACTTTCTGCCACGCGCTTGAGGCTGCAACCGATTATTCTGATCGATTGCTGCACGGTGAAGGTGTCGCCATCGGCTGTGCGCTGGCGTTTGAAACTTCTTCTCGGTTGGGGCTTTGCCCGCAAGAAGATCCAAGCCGTGTCAGGGCGCATTTGCGCGCCATGGGCATGAAGACTGATCTGGCCGATATTCCGGGTGAATTGCCGGATGCAGAAACGCTGGTCGATCTGATGGCGCAGGACAAAAAGGTCATGGATGGCCAGTTGCGTTTCATTATGGCACGAGGCATCGGACAGGCCTTCGTCACTTCAGAAGTGCCGCGCGAGACAGTGGTCTCGGTGCTTGATGATGCGCTGGCCGCCTGCTGAGATTCAGCGCCCCTGGATTACCATCAGCTCGCCGATGTTTTCGCGGGTGATATAGCCAACCATGTGTCCCGATTTGGTACAAACAGCAATTGCGGGTGCACCTTTATGCAGGCCATTCAGAACTTGGTCCAAACCGCTGGTGAGCGCGACTTGTGGTATGTTCTTATCCATAATCGACGCTGCAGGCTCGGATCGGGGATGGTCGCTTGCTAACGCTGCGAACAGTCGGTCACGAGTGACAAAACCCAAAAGGCTGCCATCCTCGGCCAAGACGGGAAACTCGTGCTGGGTCGTATGAATGACCGCTTGAGCCGCCGTCGCCAACGTATCATCGGGCGACAACGCCTTGAACTCGGTGATCATCGCATCCCGGGCCTTAACACGCCGCGCAACCGAACGTAGCGCAACGTCCTGGTTTTCGGAATTCGCGGCAATGAAGACAAAGACGGCGATCAGAACCAGTATCGGGTTGCCAGAGGTCAGCCCCAGAAAACCAAGCCCGACCGCTACGATCTGACCGCCAAGGGCGGCGATCCGCGTGGCCTTGGCACGTTCCATCTTCATACATAGCAAGGCGCGGAATACACGCCCGCCGTCCATCGGAAATGCCGGGATCATGTTGAAGGCCGCCAGCAGCAGATTCACATAGGCCAGACGGCTCAGTAGGTTTGTGCCTGCCGAGTCGATCTGGGCCAGCGATCCAAGTTGTATCCCCGCGCCTAAAACCACGAGGATGGCCCAGATGACGACGTTTACGGCCGGGCCTGCTAAGGCGACCCAAACCTCCTGCATCGGTTTTTCTGGCATCCGCTCAAGACGTGCCAGTCCACCGATTGGCAGCAAAGTGATATCAGGGGTGCGAATCCCGTATCGCCTTGCCATGAGCGCGTGACCGAATTCATGCGCGACGACACAGGCAAACAAAGCCAGAACGAACAGGATGTTGTTGAGCGCAGCGGGCCAACCGCCGCTGGAATACGCTGCAAAACCAACCCAGGCGAGCAGCAGGAAGAAGGTGACATGGACCCTCAGTTCCGAGCCGAGCAATCGGCCAAGTGAGAAGGACCATGCCATGTTGTTTCTCCGTTTGGTTTAGAACGGAATCTCGTCGTCATCGATGCCGCCGGATGCAGGGGCAGGGGCGCTGGACTGGCCGCCATAGGGATCACCATAGCCTCCTCCGGCCTGACCACCGCCATAGCCACCACCGCCGCCACCGCCTTCACCGCGGGCATCCAGCATAGTCAGCTCGCTGCGGTAAGGGCGCAGGACAACCTCAGTCGAATAGCGATCCTGCCCCGACTGATCCTGCCACTTGCGGGTCTCTAACTGGCCCTCGACATAGACTTTGCTGCCTTTACGCAAATACTGCTCGGCAACGCGAACCAGAGGTTCCGAAAAGATGGCGACTGTGTGCCATTGGGTTCGATCCCGACGCTCACCAGTGTTGCGGTCTTTCCATGTCTCTGACGTTGCGATGCGCAGGTTGCACACCTTACCACCGTTCTGGAACGACCGCACCTCGGGGTCGGCACCGAGATTGCCGATCAGAATGACCTTGTTGACTGAACCCGCCATATATTCCCTCGTTTTACTCTGACTGGATGGCGCCCGAATCTGGCGCTGTATTCTGGTGCTGACCCTATACGGGCTACGACTTGGTTGAAACATGATTGATCGTGCAACGCTGAGCAGGAAAACATTAGGACTGTCTTAACCAAGCTTTCATTTCCGGCTGATTTAACTATAATCTGATTGGTTGTTGAGGGTGCAGGATTGGCATTAATGCGTTTTCTGGTCGGCGGTATCTCGGTATTGGGTCTTTGTCTGACGTCGTTCGCGACGCAGGCAGAAACGCTGTCCACCAAGAATCGCAAGGCGATATTCCTCAAGCAATCCAAGGTTTTGGATAATCGGGCCGCTACGCAATATCGCGGCTCTGAACGGCTTAAACCCAAGACCGAGCGTGGGAAATTCGTCAAGCGTTACACTGGTAACTATCGGGGCCAGTATCTGGATCATGCCAGAAAAGCAGCGCGGCAACATAACGTGCCGGAAGAACTTTTCCTGCGACTTGTTCAACAAGAAAGCGGGTGGAACCCGAATGCCAAATCCCACAAAGGGGCCTTAGGTCTTGCGCAACTGATGCCCCAGACCGCGCGGCTGCTGGGCGTCAATCCGCACGATCCGATCCAGAATCTGGAGGGTGGTGCGCGTTATCTTTCCTGGCAATACCGTAAGTTCAAGTCCTGGCGCCTTGCACTGGCAGCTTACAATGCAGGGCCCAAAGCAGTTGAAAAGCACGGCGGAATTCCACCCTACAAGGAAACCCAGAACTACGTAAAAGTGATCTGGGGGGGCTAGCTGCGCCGCAGCGTGTCTGTTTCTTGATCTACCGCCAAACGCTGTCCTAGTCTGATTGGATAACCTTTCGGACTTGTGCGAATTACGATGATCCAAGATCGACCCAACATACCACCCGAAACAATGGCGAACTGGCAGCGTTTGGTCGACCTTGTTTCGCAGCTGGCCGATGTGCCCGCCACTTTGATCATGAAGACCGAAGCGCCGGATCATGCGGTTCTGATCACATCGGATCATCCAGAAAACCCATACCCGGTCGGCATGAATTTTCGACTGAACCCCAAGCTCTATTGTCAGGGCGTTCTGGAACGCGACGGCGAATTTGTTGTCGAGGACGCAACATGTGACCCGGCCTGGAGCGACAATGAGGACATGGAGCATGGCATGTCCTTCTATATCGGTTTTCCGCTGAAGTGGCCGGATGGTTCGGTATTCGGAACAATCTGCGTCTTGGACCGTCACCGCAATCGCCGAGCCTTGTTGTTTCGTGAAGGTTTGGCACAGTTTGCGCGCATGGTTGAATCGGATTTGGCTTTGATCCAAGAGGTTTACCTGCGCCGAGCGCTGGAAGTGAAGTTGAATGAAACTCTGGCGCAACTGGAGCACCGCGTCGCGGCGAGGACGCGGGAGCTGCAGGAAACAAACACGGCGCTACGGGTGCTGTTGACCAGTTTGGACGACGATCGGAAAGACCGGGATCAGGATATCGTAGATCAGGTTCGCACGATGGTGTTGCCTTATCTGGACAAGTTGCGCGGGCTATTGACTGAAGGCGACGCCTCGCAAGTTTATCTGGAACTGGCCGAGCGTAATCTGCAAGAGATTACTTCAATGATTTCCGACAAGCTTTCGGATGCGTTTTCGGTCATGACGCCGACTGAGATCGAAATTGCTCAGCTGGTCATGTCGGGCAAAACCACGAAAGATATCGCCCGGGCGATGTCGCGCGAAACTTCTACAATTGATTTTCATCGTAACAATATTCGTCGAAAACTTGGCCTCGAAGGCCGTGATCAGAACTTGCGAAGCCATCTTTTGTCGATTTCGTGATTTCTGAATATGGGGATTTCCCCCATATTCCCCCCCGATTTTTCTGATCTGAGCAACCTGTGCCACGCGCGCTAGGCTGGTCGCAAGGGTGCGGACCAAGCCGTGCCTTTTCAACTCGGGAGGATAAAAAAAATGGATCGCAAAGATCTGAAACCCACAATTCTAAACGGAGAACGCGACACATTGGCAAGTGGTCTGTCGCGTCGATCGTTCTTTATGGCTGCCGGGGCCGCCGGCGTCGGTGCAGGGGCCTCACTGTTGGGTAGCAAACCGGCCGAGGCGCAATCGCAGGCCTGGCTGCAGCCTGGCAACAATAACCATGTAATCGATCTACAGGGCTCGACTGGTCAGGCAAGCACGGGAGCGGTTGGAATCGATTATTACGGTCACTGCGCGATTAAAATTACCTCTCCAAACGGAGCGACCGTTTTGTTTGATCCTTGGCGCGATGATCCCTCCGGCGCATGGGGCCTGTGGTTCCGCAACGAGTTCCCGCAGATCCCAGTTGATATCACTATGTCCACTCATGCTCATTTTGACCATGACGCTATCGAGCGGCCAAGTTCCACAATGGTTTTAGACAGGATGGCGGGCAATTTTGAATTTGCTGATCTTAAGATCACAGGTTTTGCTGACAAACATGCCTGCGTTGCGCCGGGTTGGTACGAATGGACCAACGCCTTGGCCGAGTTTGGCGCGGAAGCTTGTCCGCCCAACAACGTCGGACATATGGACATGGTGGTCTACCTTGTCGAAACCGGAGGCATTCGCACCTTGATCTGGGGCGACAACCGCCACAATCCGCCTCAGGAGTTCTGGGATGCTATAGGACAGGTAGACGTGCTGACTTTGCCCGTCGACGGATCGGAACACATCCTTAGCTTCGATCAGGGCAACGATATTGTCGCCAAGCTCAAGCCCAAGATCATCATCCCGACGCACTACCTCAATGAGGTTACGTCATACACGCTTACGACGCTGCAGGCCGCAGACGATTGGGTCAAAAGCCAGCAGAGTTACAAGATGCTCGACAGCGCCAGTCTAAAACTGGAAGCCGGAGATGTGGCGGGTATGAATCAGGAGTTCATGCACTTCGGCAACAACGTGATGACGGGCTGATTACGATCAGAAACTGCCACTCACCCACGACCTGCGTCGCCTGTCTCCCCACTAAACGTGACGCAAATTGAAAGGGCCGGTTTTGACCGGCCCTTCTCTTTCGTTTGCGCGGATCTATTCGGCCGCAATTTTGATAACCGGCTCCATTTTGGCCAGAATGTCTTCGGCAAGGTGACATTTCACCTGATGACCATCCGCAAGTGTTTGCACCGGGGGCACATGGGATTCGCATCGCCCATCCGGCACTTCTGATTTCCAGCGACAGCGTGTTTGGAATGGGCAACCCGGCGGCGGGTTCATGGCCGAGGGGATATCGCCCTCAAGCACGATGTGCTGTTTTTCGATCGATGTGTCCGCGATTGGAACCGCACTTAGCAATGCCTCAGTGTAGGGATGATAGGGTGGGCTAAAGACCTGATCGGTGGTGCCCAGTTCAACCACATGCCCCAGATACATCACCATCACACGGTCACTGAGATAGCGTACGATTGAAAGGTCGTGACTGATGAACAGCAGCGTGGTTTTGTGCTCGCGCTGAATCTCCATCAACAGGTCCGTAACGGCAGCTTGTACGGATACGTCCAGCGCCGAAACCGGTTCATCCGCAACCACGATCCGTGCATCACCGGCAAAGGCGCGGGCGATACCGACGCGCTGCTTCTGACCGCCTGATAGCTGGCGTGGCATCCTGTCCGCGAAGGCGCGGGGCAATTTCACGAGATCCAGCAGTTCCAGCATCCGCTTCTTGCGATCGGCCTCGGAGTCACCGACGCCAAAGATTTCCAGCGCCCGGATGATTTGACGGCCTACGGTCATCGACGGGTTCAGCGTGTCGAACGGGTTCTGAAACACCATCTGCACTTCGCCAACGGTCTTGGCGTCGCGTTCTTCGATGGGCACGTCCTCGATATTGCGATTGTCCAGCAGGATCTGCCCGTCGGTGGCTGTTTCCAGCCCCATCAAGACCTTCGCAAAAGTGGATTTGCCGCAACCGGATTCGCCGACAATGGCAAGCGTCTCGGATTCATGCGCTTCAAAGCTTAGCGTCTCATTGGCCTTGACCACTTTGGTTTCACCACCGCCGAACAATGCATTCGCAGCCACCTCATAGTATTTCTTGAGGTTATCCATTTTCAGAACAGTCCGGCCAATCTCGCCTTTCTCTTTCTGCTCACCTACTGTGATCGGTGCGTTCCAGTCGATTTCCTGGAATTTCAGACACCGCGTATGATGGCGGTCATTGCCCGGCACCGCCTCCATCAGAATGTCTTTTGCGTCACAGCGACCTTCTTCGAAATAGTCACAGCGCGGGCCAAAATTACAGCCTGGGGGGCGCTCATGGGGCAGGGGAAAGTTCCCCGGGATGGCAACCAGCGGGCGCGAGTTCTTATCTGCCCCCGGCAGCGGGATCGAGCGGAACAGCGCCTGCGTATACGGGTGCTGCATTTCGTCGAATACATCCTTGATCGAGCCACGCTCGACGGCCTCACCTGAATACATCACACACAGCCGGTCGCAGGTTTCCAGCACCAGACCCAGATTGTGCGAAATGAACAGCATCGAGGTGCCGTATTTCTTGCCCAGATCCTTGACCAACTCGACCACGGCGGCCTCGACCGTCACGTCCAGAGCGGTTGTTGGCTCATCCAAGATCAACAAGGCAGGTTTCGACATCAGCGCCATCGCAATCACGATCCGCTGCTGCTGACCGCCTGACAGCTGATGCGGGAACGAGTTCAGCATCCGCTCAGGGTCGGGCAGGCGTACATCGGTGACCACTTCCAACGCACGAGCATAGGCCTCTTCGGCACCAACGCCCTCATGAATCATTGGCACTTCCATCAGCTGTTTGCCGATCTTCATCGCCGGATTCAGCGAGGCCATCGGCTCCTGATAGATCATCGCGATTTCATTGCCACGTATGTCGCGCAGCTCTTCGGTGGTCATTTCACCCAGATCACGCCCTTTGAACTTGATCGAGCCACCGACGATGCGGCCATTCTTGCCCAAATCCTGCATGACACCCAGCGCCACGGTAGATTTCCCACAACCTGATTCACCCACCAAACCGACGGCTTCGCCGGGTTGCACACTGACCGAGAAATCCATCACGGCAGGGATCTCACGAAGGCGGGTAAAGAAGGAAATCGAAAGCTTGTCGATCTCCAGGATTGGCCCGTCATAATCCGCCAGTTTGTTCATCTTATTACTCCTCGCGAGAGTCCGGGGGTTCCCCTTCATCTGGCTAAAAATATCTCGGGGGTCCGGGGGCAGAGCCCCCGGCCTCGATCACAATCAGTCCTTCAGACTTTCTTCGCGCAGACCATCCGCCAGCAGGTTCAAGCCAAGAACCAGCGACAGCAATGCCAGCGCGGGCGGCAGTGCGGGATGTAGATAGATCGACAGAAGCTTGCGCCCCTCGTTGATCGTCGAGCCCCAGTCCGGGCTTTCCGGTGGCAGCCCCAGCCCAAAGAAACCCAAGGTTCCAAGCAGGATGGTCGTGTAGCCGATGCGCAGGCAGAAATCGACGATCAGCGGGCCACGCGCGTTGGGCAGGATTTCCCACAGCATGATGTACCATGGACCCTCGCCGCGCGTTTGGGCCGCAGCCACATAGTCGCGAGTTTTGATGTCCAGCGCCAGTCCGCGTACGATGCGGAACACGGTCGGAGAGTTCACGAAGACCACCGAGACGAACACCACCAGAATACCGCCTGGAATATCGAACAGATCAAGGTAGGTCGGCAGACCCCAGATGCGGTAGCTGTCGGTGTTGATGATGTAGCCACCGGTCGAAATCAGCGACAGGTAGAGCCAGAGCGCAACACCCAGAACGCCGATCAACAAAGGCGTTCGAAAACTGGGACGCGTATAGAAACGCGAATTCAGCAGAACGCCGAGGAAGATGATCGGGAACACGAATAGGATCGCCGCCATATAGTTCGGCACGCCGGTCGCTACGATCTCGGGCGTGACCAAAAGGTAGAACAGCAAGATAACGGGAAAAGCCAGGATCAGGTTCGCGAGGAATGACAGGAGCGTATCCAGACGCCCGCCATAGTAGCCTGCGGGTAAACCCAGAGTGATACCGACCATGAAGGCAAACATCGTCGCCAGCGGCGCGATCTGCACGACGATCCAGGCACCTTTAACCATACGGCTAAAGACGTCGCGCGCGAGGTTATCTCCACCCAGCAAATACCAAGCGTATTGACCGTCCTCCAGATTGGGAAGCGGGGTGCCCGGCACTTTGTTCTTCATACCCGAGACCTGCGACAGGGGATCGTGGGTTACGATCAGATCGAGTGCGCCAAATATGCCGGTGAACACCCAGAACATCACAAGGCCAAAGCCGATCATACCAATGGGGCTGTCGAACAGCTTGCCATATAGGCCCAGCTTGCGCTTGAACGCAATCGACATCGCATAAAGGATGATCAGCGACAGCCAGACGGGCAGAAACTGCTGAGAGATAGCGCCGATGATGCCAGCACTGGTCCCCATCAGGATGCCAAGGACAATGTACGCCACCGCGATTCCCACACTTGCCAAAAAGCTATAGCGCAGCGCCGATTGTATCAGGATTCTCAGGCCAGAGCTCGAACTGAGCGTCCCATCGGCATTCACAATCATCTGATCTTCGGGCAGCACGATACTTGCCAGCATCCAGACAACGATGGACAAAAGCATCAGTCCCAACGCAAGCATCAACAGCGGGTTCAGGAAGGCGATAGAGCCGGTCCAGGTAAGTGGTTCCATGATCTATCCCTCCTTACGAAATGCGGATGCGCGGGTTGAGGTAGACATAGCCGATATCCGAGATCAGCTGCGTCACCAGCACCACAAAGACCGACACGACCGAGATCGCCAGCAGCAGCTGGATGTCATTGTTGCCCGCTGCCTGTACAAGCGCCCAGCCAAAGCCCTTGTAGTTGAACAGGGTCTCGACGATCACGACACCATTCAGCAGCCATGGGAACTGCAGCATGATGACTGTAAAGGGCGCGATAAGCGCGTTGCGCAGCGCGTGTTTCATGACGATGTTCGGGAATGACACGCCTTTCAGACGCGCCGTCCTGATGTATTGCGCCGTCATCACCTCGGTCATTGAGGCGCGGGTCATCCGGGCGATATAGCCCATCCCGTAAAGCGCGATGGTCAACACTGGTAAGAAGAAATTCTCAAATGTCGGGTTCTCCATCGCCTGAGTGGCGGTGCCTTTGAACCATTTGAGTCCGACGGCGGAGGATGTGAAGATCGCTATGAAGATAACGCCCGAGACGTATTCTGGGGTCGCCGTCGTCGTGATGGCAAAGGTTGAAAGCGTCCGGTCAGTGGCCGAACCTTCCTTCATCCCGGCCAGGATGCCCAGAATAAGTGCCGAAGGGACCATCAGCAGCATCACCCAGAACATCAGCCGTCCGGTCAGTGCCAGCCGGTTGCCAACAACGGTAGAGACCTCTTCCTTGAAGACAGTTGAATATCCCCAGTACCCCTGCAGGATACCGCAGAAATTCGGAGATTCCTCGGCTGTTTTGCCTGGCAGGATACATCTACCCTGAACGGTTCCGTCCTCATTCGTGTGTCGGAACGAGGGCAGGACACCGAGCCATTCACCGTATTTGATCGGCGTGGACTGGAGGTAGCCGTTTTTCTCCAGATAGCTCTCGACCTGTTCATCAGACATCCTGAAATTGCCCTGCGTCTTCGCAAGCTTTTCCAGGTTCGGGTAGAGATTGGTAAGGAAGAAGACCAGGAATGTCAGGCACAATGCTGTCAGCAGCATAATCCCCACACGCCTTAGAATAAAAAGTCCCATGTTAGCCCCTGTTGATCGGCTGGCGTGACAGGCATTTCGCCCCACGCGTTGCTATTGTTCTGGTCGCCGTATTGAGGACGAAGGGCCGCGCCAGTTCGGCGCGGCCCTTGTAGGTTTCGGCTTAGGAAGTCAGGCCGAACTTATAAAGCTGCGGCAGGTCCGCAATGTGCTTTTCGACACCGACCATATTATCGCGGTGGTGACGCATCGCGGTCCGCCAATAGGGCTGGATGACCACGCCTTCGTCGATCATGATCGCCTGCAGTTTCGCCATCACCTCGCGGCGCATATCGACATCCGCGATCGAGTTCGCCTCGGCCAGCAGCTTGTCGAACTCTTCGTTGGCAAAACCAGATTCGTTCCAAGCGACACCCGACTTATACGCCAGTGCCAGAACCTGCGTGCCCAGCGGGCGGTGGTTCCAGTTGGTCGAGGAATACGGATACTTGGTCCAGTCGTTCCAGAATGTCGAACCAGGCAGAACCGTGTGCTTTGCCTTGATGCCCGCATCGTTCAACTGAGCCACTACCGCAGCCGTGGTATTGCGACGCCAGTCATCGTCGATCGACTGTACTTCGTGTTCGAAATCGCCCATACCCGCTTCGTCCATCAGCGCCTTTGCGCCTGCCGGATCGTAAGGGATACGCGTCACAGCCGAGTCGTACTCGGGGTGCATCGGGCCGACATGACAGTTGTCGGCAGTGATGCCGTAGCCGGACATGCCAAGTTCAAGGCAGACGGCGTTGTCGACTGCCATGGCAAGGGCCTGACGGACCCTCTTGTCGCCATAGATTTTGTTGCCGTCGGCGTCTTCAGCCAGCTGGTTGGGGCGAATGACAATGGTAAAGCCCGATGGGATTTCCGAGCGGACAAGGCCAATACTGTCAAAGATGTCGACAAACTCGCCAACCGATTCCCAGTTCATATCGATCTCTTCGGCCTCATAGGCGGCCAGGAAAGCAGCAGGGTCAGTGCCATAATCGATGAATTCGATCCGGTCGATATAGCCGCCTTTACCAGCTTCGTAGCCCCACCAGTCAAAGCCTTCGTTGCGGACCAGTACGCCCTTCACGCCGACCTCATGGCTTTCGGGCATCATGAAACCCGTACCAACTGGGTTGGACAGCATATCATTTGCATCAAAGCTGCTGTGTACGATTGCACCCGGATAATCTGCCATGCCGGGGATGATCGTGATATCCGGCGCGTTGCACTTCAGCTTGACTGTATGCGAGTCGACAACGGTGATGGCGCCATCTGCGGCTTTCTGAGTGCTCTCATCCATCAGTGAGGCCATGCGCGAGGCCATCGAGTTCCCTTCCAGAGACCCGTCGCACCAACCTTCGATATTGCGAGCTACGTCTTCGGCAGTGAAATCGTCACCATTGTTCCACTTCACACCTTTGCGGACGTTCAGCGTGTATTCAGTGGCGTCATCATTGGCTTCCCAGCTTTCCAGCAGCATGGGTTTGAACGAGCCGTCATTATTGTATTCGACAAGATATTCCAGCCAGCCAGCCGTGAAGGTTGCGATCTGCGTCCAGTCATATGTGCGCGGGTCTTTCAGTGCGCGCACTTCCATTTGATAGCGGATGGTGCCGCCACGCTGAGGTTCGGCAGCGGCTGCCGGTGACTGCAGGCCAATCATGCCATATGCCGTCGGTACAGCAACGCCCAGCGCGGTTACACGGGCCAGAAATTCACGACGGCTCAGATTGCCCTCACGATATTCCTTGGCGTGCATCTCTGCCGCCCAATGCATCGGCTTTCCGTTGATTGTCTGGTTTTCCATAGATGTCTCCCTGTGACACATAATTTTTTTAGATTTCGTGTTTCTGATTGATAGAGCCGGGCACTACAGGGACCGTTTGGTCTCGGTTGGTAGGGCCACGGGCTTGGATTTACGATTTATCAACATCCCCATAGCCGCATTCGGCACCAGTTTTTTCCCTGCGTCAATGTTGGAAATCGTCATAGATGGTACAAAAACGACATCCGAGCAGAAAGTGAGGTTCGGAAAGTTTCAATGTGAAAGGAAACGAGACACGTTGTGACGGGTAGATGGATATATATCTATCTCTCACCATGGTGCTGATTAAGACGTTGTTATATTAGGCTTTATCGTCTCCGGCGACTGCAGCCTTCAACACGCAGCGTCAAGGTGATGCCAGAGCTTCATGCGCGCACGGAACCATGTGCGTTGGCGTTTGGCAAACTGCCGTGTCGCGATCGTCGCTTTTTCGCGCGCCTCATCCAGTGTCATGCGGCCGTCCAGGTAGCCCATTAGCTCCGGAACGCCGATCGCTTTACAGGAGGGAAAAGAGGGGTCAAAGCGATCGCGCATGGCCTCCACTTCCACTATAGCTCCTTGGTCCAACATCAGGTCGAACCGTCGGTTTATGCGATCCAGCAGCCAGTCTTTTCTGGCGTCGAAAACAATCGGCACCGTGTTTTGAATATGCAGTATCGGGGCGGGGGTGTCAGCCTGCCAATCCGAAAGGGATCGCCCGGTTGCGCTCTGAACCTCCCAGGCGCGCTGAACACGCGCGCGGTTTTGGGTGTCGATCCTCTGCAGGGTCAGACCGTCCAAACCCGCGATCAGTTCTTGCAACGGCAACTTATCCGCGTGTTCCCGGATTTCCGGCGGGGTTGCAGGGATATCGGCCATCCCCTCGGTCAGAGCTGTGAAATACAGACCGGTCCCTCCGACGATTATCGGACGAGGGCGTTGCGACAGCATCGGCGTGACCTCTCGCAGCCAATGACCAGTCGAATAGGTCTGGTCATAGGCAACATGCCCATACAAACGGTGCTGTGCGCGGGCCTCATCCTCGGGCGAGGGTCGGGCCGAGATAATACGCCAGCAGTCATAGATTTGACTGGCATCGGCGTTGACAATCACGCCTCCGAAACGCTCGGCGATCAACAGCGCCAGCGCCGATTTACCCGAGGCAGTGGGCCCGGCGATCAATACAGGTTTGTCATCGGGGATCGACGGCAATTGCGCCAAAAGCCGGTTCTCAGAGTTGTCGGCCATGACTGGTTGCCCCGTTCCTGACTATCCGCATTGAACCTGCGGAGGTTTTGCTTCATTTTGCGCCGGAAAATAACCCCGTGCCAGCCCGGAGCGCAACATGAGCCTTTCCCCTTCCGTCGAGACCACCGAGACCCCAAAAACAACATATGACCGTGTCATGTTGAAGATTTCCGGCGAGGCGCTGATGGGAGATCAGGGATTCGGACTGCATCCGCCCACCGTTCAGCGCATCGCGCAAGAGGTCAAATCGGTTCATGATCTTGGTGTTGAGATTTGCATGGTCATCGGGGGTGGCAATATCTTCCGTGGTCTGTCTGGATCTGCGCAGGGGATGGAGCGTACGACAGCCGACTACATGGGTATGCTGGCGACTGTCATGAACGCGCTGGCGATGCAATCCGCGCTGGAGGGGGTAGGGGTCTTTACACGTGTAATTTCGGCCATTCGGATGGATGAGGTGTGCGAGCCCTACATTCGCCGCCGTGCTGTTCGTCACCTTGAGAAAAAGCGGGTTTGCATCTTTGCCGCAGGAACCGGGAACCCCTATTTCACCACCGATACCGCTGCGACTCTGCGCGCTAACGAAATGGCGTGTCAGGCGATCTTCATGGGCAAGAACGGTGTGGATGGCGTTTATGACAAAGACCCCAAGGTACACTCGGATGCAGTGCGCTATGATCAGGTTTCCTATGACGATGTTTTGGCCAAGCGGCTGCGCGTGATGGACGCATCGGCCATTGCATTGGCGCGCGACAACAATCTGCCACTGATCGTTTTCGGTCTGGATGAACCCGGCGGGTTCCGCGGCATCCTGGCGGGTGAGGGGACTTATACCAAAGTTCAGGGCTAATGCTGATTTGAGCAACACTGAGCCGGGCATCTCTGCCCGGCATTTTCCTACCTAAAAGAAACTAAGCCCCGCGTGGGCCAATGACTTCGTCAGTGCACGCATTGCGTGGCGGCAAAAAATACCATTAACGCAATCACTTGACCCAACCTTCTACCTCTGGCTATCTGGCCGGGTCTGCTGGTGGTGATGGGGCCATCATGGGGGCTGCCGCCGATCCTTACCCGTTCCAAGGACCTGCGGCTGGGCTGGAAGACCTGCCTTGTTTTCGGGGATGTCCGGACTTTGCGCGGGCAACGACCCGGACTGTAGTGCATGATAAGGGAGAGAGATGCGATGGGCGCTCTTGATATTGAATTCGTTCGGGCACAGTTCCCGGCCTTTTCGGAACCCAGCCTTCAGGGACAGGCCTTTTTTGAGAATGCAGGTGGATCCTATACCTGCAAACCTGTGCTTGATCGGTTGAGCCGGTTCTACACCCAGCGAAAGGTTCAGCCCTACGCGCCCTATGAGGCGAGCCGTGCGGGTGGCGCGGAAATGGACGAAGCACGAGCGCGACTTGCCGCGATATTGGGGGTGGAAACAGATGAGCTGAGCTTTGGCCCTTCGACGACGCAGAACGCCTATGTACTGGCTCAGGCATTCCGGCAGTGGATGCAGCCGGGCGAAGCGATTGTCGTGACCAATCAGGACCACGAAGCAAACTCGGGGCCCTGGCGGCGATTGGCCGATGAGGGGATCGAAATTCGGGAATGGAAGATTGATCCGGAGAGTGGGTCTTTGAACCCGCAAGATTTGGAGAATTTGCTGGACGAGAAAGTGCGGCTGGTGTGCTTTCCGCATTGCTCGAATGTCGTTGGGGAAATCAACCCGGTCACCGAAATCACCGCGATCGCCCATGCTGCGGGTGCTTTTGCCTGTGTCGACGGGGTCTCTTACGCACCGCACGGGTTCCCCAATGTCGGTGATCTGGGCCCAGATATCTATCTGTTTTCCGCCTACAAAACCTATGGCCCGCATCAGGGTTGCATGGTTATTCGACGAGCTCTGGGTGAATTGCTGCCCAACCAAGCGCATTATTTCAACGGCGACACTCTTTTTAAGCGGTTCACACCAGCCGGGCCTGACCATGCTCAGATCGCGGCCAGTGCAGGCATGGCGGACTATGTGGACCTGCTTTGTTCCCATCATGGCGGACCGGAAGCAGGAGCTTCGGCAAGGGGGTCCTTTGTGCATGATCTGATGCGGGAACACGAGGTCGCTCTGTTGCAACCTCTGCTGGACGCGGTCAAAGACCGGAACGCTCTGCGCCTGATCGGACCGTCTGATGCCAGTCGGCGCGCACCGACGGTAGCGTTAAGTCTGAATAAGAAGGCCGAGCCTGTTGCTGCCGAGCTTTCGAAACACGGTATCATGGCAGGTGGCGGTGATTTCTATGCTCATCGCCCTCTGCAGGCGATGGGTGTCGATGCAGACCAAGGGGTCTTGCGTCTTAGCTTTACGCACTACACCAGTCGACAGGAAATTGATCAGCTTTTGGAGGCGCTTGACCGCGTTTTGTGATCCAGTTTCTGCGGCGCTTCGTAGTTCGAAGAAAACATGGGGCGGACATGGATTTTGATCATTCTCCGATCATTTTGTGGTTCAGGCGCGATCTTCGGTTAGGAGATCATCCGGCGCTGAGCGCGGCGGTGCAATCAGGTCGACCCATCGTGCCCGTATTTGTTCTCGATCATCAGGTTCAGACTTTGGGTGCCGCGCCGAAATGGCGCCTTGGTCTGGGCCTTGACGCTTTTGCCAGCAGGCTTGAGCAGCTTGGCAGCAAGTTGATACTGCGCCAGGGTCAAGCACTGGATGTTCTTTGTGAACTGGTCAGAGAAACTGGGGCAGGCTCCGTATTCTGGACGCGGGCTTATGATCCAGAGGCGATCAACAGGGATACCCAGATCAAGGCTGCTTTGACCGAACAGGGTATCCAGGCACAGTCTTTTGCTGGCCAACTTCTGTTTGAGCCTTGGACGATCGCCACCAAAACCGGCCAGCCGTTTCGGGTCTTCACTCCGATGTGGCGATCAGTGCAGGGGCGCGAAGTCTCTTTGCCCGAGCCCGCGCCCACGCGGCTTATGACGCCGAAAACCTGGCCTGCGTCCGATCAATTGCCTGATTGGCGTCTGGATCGGGATATGCAGCGCGGGGCCGCAGTGGTCCGCCCGTTTGTCCACCCGGGTGAAAATGCGGCGCTGGACCATTTGGATGCGTTTCTGGAACGTATTGATCAGTATCGCGAACAGCGGGATCAACTGGATCAATCTGGAACCTCTGATCTTTCAGAATACCTTGCACTGGGCGAGATCGGGCCGCGTACAATCTGGCATCGGGTGCAAATCGCCGACCAAACCGGGGCGCATGGTGGTGAAGGCTATCTGCGTCAGCTTGTGTGGCGTGAGTTCGCCTATCACTTAATGTACCACTGGCCGCATCTTCTGAGTGCCAATTGGAAGCCTGAATGGGACGCATTCCCTTGGAATACTGATCCCGACACGCCCGAAGTGCGCGCGTGGCGCCAGGCAAGAACCGGAATTCCGCTTGTCGATGCCGGTCTAAGACAAATGTATGTCACCGGGCGCATGCACAATCGGGCTCGGATGATTGTCGCGAGTTATCTGACAAAGCATCTGATGACGCATTGGAAAATCGGCGCAGACTGGTTCGGGGATTGCCTGATCGACTGGGACCCAGCTGCAAATGCGATGGGATGGCAATGGGTGGCCGGCTCCGGCCCTGATGCCGCACCGTATTTCCGTATCTTCAATCCCGACACACAGCGCGAGCGGTTTGATCCAAACTCAGGTTATGTGCGTCGCTGGATTGCCGAGGGCCAATCCGAGCCGCCATCCACCGCGCTGGCCTATTTTGATGCCGTGCCGCGATCATGGGGGCTTTCTCGTGACCAGATGTATCCCGCACCGGTGGTGGGGCTGAAGGAAGGCCGCGCCCGTGCGTTGGGCGCGTATAGTGCCAGAAAAGACCAGTAAGGAACTGAAAACTTGCCAGAAACCGAATCCCGTCCTAGCTTTGACCCGCAACCGCAGAGGGGAGAGCGGATGTTCCTGACGAGCACCGAAGGGCAGGAAAACCTGCCGAGATATTTTACACAAGTCTTCAAGATGCTGAAGAGGATGGAGCGCGGCCGACTTGACATCGCGCTGCCCGACGGACGCATTTTCCGCGCGGATGCGCCACAACCAGGCCCCGTGGCACATGTGGACATCCACGACCCGGACGTCTTTTCCCGGCTGGTGCGCGAGGGAGAGCTGGGCTTCTCGGACGGCTACCTTGAAGGCGATTGGAGCACACCGGACCTACGCAGTTTCATGGACCTCGTGCATCTGGGAACTGAGACGGTCTACGATGATTTTACCGGACAGTTTCTAGTGCGAGCCTATGAAAGACTGCGGTTCTGGTTGCATCGTAACAACCGGTCGCAGGCGAAAAAGAACATCTCGTATCACTATGATCTCGGCAATGACTTCTATGGCCTGTGGCTGGATGACACGATGACCTATTCCAGTGCCATATTTGAAACGGGTCAGGAAAGCCTCGAAAAGGCGCAAACTGCGAAATACGCCAGCCTGGTGGATGAAATGGGGGCCAAACCGGGGGATCATATCCTTGAGATCGGGTGCGGCTGGGGTGGGTTCGCCGAATATGCCGCGAAAGAGCGTGGGTTGCGCGTCACCGGGCTGACCATTAGCCAAGAGCAGTTGAAGTTTGCTAGAGAGCGAATTGAAAAAGCGGGACTTTCTGATCTCGTGGAGTTCAAGCTACAGGACTACCGCGATGAGCAGGGTCAATATGATGGAATTGCCTCGATCGAGATGTTCGAGGCAGTCGGTCAGAAATACTGGCCCGCATATTTCAACACGGTCCGTGATCGGTTGAAGCCTGGCGCCCATGCCACTTTGCAGATCATCACGGTCGCGGATCATCGCTGGGACATTTACAAGAACGGCGTTGATTTCATTCAGAAATACATCTTTCCCGGTGGGATGCTGCCCGCACCGTCAATCCTTAGAGATCAGATCGATCAGGCGGGGTTGACCGTTGTACGCTCAAAAGAGTTTGGCAAAAGCTACGATCTGACCCTGCGACGCTGGTACGAGACATTCAATGCCAAGTGGGATCAGATATCGGAGATGGGGTTTGATGAGCGTTTTCGCCGCATGTGGAATTATTATTTGACCGCATGTGGCGCAGCCTTTGACACCGGTAATTGTGATGTGACACAGATCACGATAGCCAAACCCAGTTGAAGAACGGAAAAATCGAATGCCTACAGCCTCACGTCTCGTCGCCGCGTTGTGTCTGCTGGTGATCGCGTTCCTTGTGTCGGGCATGATTATCGATAACGGGGAAGAGGGTAAGGACTATGGTTATTTCACCTACGTGAACATAATCCTGGGTTGGATCTGCGGCTGGGTTGTCATGGGTAAACGTGCTGGCCGTGGCTGGACCGCGGCCGTCAACAACGGTTTGACCGGTGTTGCGGCGCTGGTGTTCTGGGGGCTGTTCGTTCAGGGCACCTACGAGATGTTCAGTCAGGCGATGCGCCATCGGTTTGGTGGTCCGTTTGAGGCTCTGCTTGCTATCTTTCAGATCGGGATTGGCTATGGTGAACAGCTTCTGGCACCGGAAATCCTGCTTACGCTGGGTTTTGGTGCTGTTCTCAGCGGGATACTTACCGAAATTGCCTTTCGCCGCTGGCGTTAAATCTGATCTGCCAATTCGGGGCCTCAACTTTGTCCAATCTGTTTTTCTATGGCACTCTGCGCCATGTCTCTTTGCTGGAACTCGTCATGGGTCGCAGCGCAGACGATTTATCGGCGATGCAGGCTGTTTTGCCCGATCACGCCGTATACGCGGTTCAAGATCAACCCTTTCCAATGATTGTCACCGAAAAGGGCAGTAAGGCCAGTGGCGTTCTGGTGCAGGGCCTAGGTGACGTCGAGCGTAGTCGATTGGCCTTCTATGAAGGCGGTTTCGAATATGAACTGCGCCCGGAGACAATCGTGACTGAGGATGGAAAAGAACATCAGGCCTTGGTGTTCTTTCCGGATACTGACATTTGGAAAAAAGGCGCACCGTGGGATCTTGAAACCTGGATCAGGGATTGGGGTGCGCTTTCGGTGTTCGCGGCAGACGAGGTGATGGCCCATTTTGGAAGAGTCGATGCCTCGGACATCGTGCGCAACTTTCCAGCTATAAGAACACGCGCCTGGGCCAGATTAGCGGCAAGACAACGTGGAACGGGGGATGAGCGGAGCGTTGCGGATGACGTGATCGTTCATGACCGCAAGCACGCTTATGTCAACTATTTTGGGATGGATGAAATTGAACTGCAGCATCGTCAGTATGACGGCGCCCTGAGCCCGGTGCTGCATCGCAGCGGGTTGATGCAAGGGGCTGCAGTGATCGTCCTGCCTTATGATCCGGTGCGCGATACGGTGTTGCTGGTAGAGCAATTTCGCGCGCCCGTGTTCTTGATCGACGACCCCGAGCCGTGGATGTGGGAGCCTGTGGCTGGCATGATCGACCCGGGCGAAACACCTCAGCAGGCGGCCACCCGCGAGGCCATGGAAGAAGCGCAGATTTCACTATACCAACTGGAATATGCAGGTGGTGCCTATTCATCCAGCGGATCGTCAACAGAATATGTTTATCTCTATGTCGGTCTTGGGGATCTGACTAGTACGGTTGAAAGCGGTGGCCTCGCTTCGGAAGGTGAGGATATCCGCAGCAGAATTCTGCCGTTTGATGAATTCATGAGCATGGTAGATGCTCATGTTTTCAAGGATCTGCCGCTTCTAACTCTTGCTTATTGGTTGGCGCGGAACCGCGATCGACTGCGCGCTAAGTGATCGCTGCTTGTGATCGCGTCAGGGCACCTGTAAATCTGCTGCAATACCATATGACAAGAGGATGCCATGCGCATTGCACGAGACCTTGCCGACGCCGTCGGTAAAACACCTTTGATCCGGCTGCGTCGCGTCAGCGAAGAAACGGGATGCGAGATCCTCGGCAAGGCCGAATTCATGAACCCGGGTCAGTCCGTCAAAGACCGTGCTGCGTTGTTTATCATCCGCGATGCGATAGCGCGCGGTGATCTGAAACCCGGCGGCACGATTGTTGAGGGCACGGCCGGGAATACCGGCATCGGTCTGGCGCTGGTTGGTGCCTCGATGGGGTTCAAGACGGTGATCGTCATTCCTGAAACCCAATCCGAAGAGAAAAAGGATATGCTCCGCCTGGCGGGCGCTCAGCTTGTGCAGGTGCCTGCGGCGCCGTACCGTAATCCCAACAACTTTGTGCACTATTCGCGCCGTCTGGCCGAGCAGTTGGCTCAAACCGAACCAAATGGCGCGATTTGGGCCAATCAGTTCGACAATGTCGCCAACCGTCAGGCACATGTGGAAACCACTGGTCCCGAAATCTGGGAGCAGACCGGCGGTAAAGTCGATGGCTTCATCTGTGCCGTTGGATCGGGTGGTACTCTGGCCGGGGTGGCCGAAGCGTTGCAGCCCAAGGGTGTCAAGATCGGTTTGGCTGATCCGATGGGGGCGGGGCTCTATTCCTTCTACACCACTGGTGAGATCGCGATGGAGGGAGGTTCTATCGCCGAAGGTATCGGACAGGTGCGGATTACCAAGAACCTAGAAGGGTTCACACCTGACCATTCCTGGCAGATTACCGATAGCGAAGCGCTGCCCTATATCTTCGATCTGCTGCGCGAAGAGGGTCTGGTGATGGGCGGGTCAACCGCGATCAACATTGCCGGTGCCGTCCGTTTGGCGAAAGAACTGGGGCCAGGGCACACCATTGTTACGATTTTGTGTGACTATGGCACTCGCTATCAATCCAAACTGTTCAATCCTGAATTCCTGCGTGAAAAGGAACTTCCCGTGCCCGATTGGATGACCGATGCGCCGCGCAGTATTCCTGGCGTGTTTGAGGACGTGTGATGCTGCGACAGGTCCGCCTGTGTCTGGTTCTGGTGCTATTCTGCTTGATTGGTTTGGGCGGGATTGCCTCTGCCCAACTTACTGACCGGCAGAGCGAATATTATCAGGGCTGGGTCAGCACGGCGGACCGGGCGGAATCTGTTATTCGCGCGAACCGTGCATCCAACGCAGCATTAGAGAATTTGCGTTCGGAAATAAATGAGTATCGCGAAGACTTTAACAAAGCCCGAGGTGCCAACACCGATCGTATTCAGACGCTGGAAAGCCAACTCAAGGCGCTTGGCCCAAAGCCGGCTGACGGGGAAAGCGAGGCCGAAGACATTGCCAAGCTGCGCGCGCAACTCGAAACCCAGTTGAACAGTTTGCGTGTTCCCCGCATCATCTCGGAAGAGGCTTTCAGTCGCGCGAATGGGCTGATCAGCGAAATTGATCGGATCGTCCGGGATAGACAAAAGAAAGAGATGCTGAAACGCGGGCCGTCGCCGCTCAACCCCGTCTATTGGGGACCAGCCTGGGTCGACATCAAAGAGGCGACGCACAGTCTTATTAACGAAACCATCGAAAACTTGCGCTCTGATGTGGTGCGCGAACAAATCCGCGAGCGCGGTCTTGGCATTCTCGTGCTGTTGGTTGTTTCAGCAGTTCTATTGCTGTTTGGGCGCAAATGGTCCGAGAAAGGCGGCGAATATCTCCGCTCGCTAGGAGGTAGCGGCAGCGGGGTTTGGACCTTTATTGTTTCGCTGTTGCGCATTCTTTTGCCTTGGTTGGGCGTGTTGGCGTTGGTCACCGCCGTCGTGCTAACTGGCGTGCTGGGCCTGCGCGGTACACTTTTGTTCCAGCAAATCCCCTATTGGGCCGCGATTATCTTCTATTTTGATTGGATCGGCCGGCAGGTCTATCTGATGGGAGCGGCGCAGAACTTCCAAAGACTGTCCGCAGGTAAAATCAGAGAATTGCGGGTTTATATCGACCTGTTGGCGGTCATGCTTATTCTGCACGAGCTGGCGCAATTGTTCGAGCAGATCGAGAATATCTCGGACGCGACCCGCGCCGTTGTTGGCTTCCCGATCGTTGTGGTATCGGCCCTTCTTTTGCTGCGTGTGCGTCAGGTCCGCCAATCAGAGCCTCAGCAAGAACAGACAGACCAAGAAGCTACCCGCCGTGGCGCAGGGTTCAGCCAATTGGTCGAGTTCCTGCGGCGCGCCTTGTTCATGCTTGGGATTGCGACTCCAATCTTGGGGGCCTTCGGATACATTAACGCCGCCGAAGCTATCGTATTTCCTGCCATCAAAACGCTGGTTCTGATTGCAGCTCTGGTGATCGTGCAGCGATTTATCGGTACAGTGTATGGCTGGCTTTCGGGGCAGGGCGACGCCGCGCGCGATTCACTGTTTTCGGTTCTGGTCGGGTTCGCGCTTGCCATTCTGGCGTTGCCGATATTAGCGCTTTACTGGGGCGCGCGGCAGACGGATCTGCTTGAAGCTTGGTCGCGATTGTTGCTGGGGTTCGATATTGGCGGGGTTACGATTTCACCCAGTAACTTCCTGACGTTCGTTGCCATTTTCGCCATTGGATATACGCTGACCCGTTTGCTGCAAAGCGGGCTGCGCAATTCACTGCTGCCGAAGACCAGCATTGATCCCGGCGGGCAGAATGCCATCGTGTCGGGTACCGGATATGTCGGAATTTTTCTAGCGGCACTGATCGCCATCATGGTTGCCGGTTTTGACCTGTCCTCGCTTGCGATCGTGGCGGGTGCTTTGTCGGTCGGCATCGGTTTCGGTCTTCAGACCATCGTATCGAACTTTGTCTCAGGGATCATCCTGCTGGTTGAGCGTCCTATCTCCAAAGGTGACTGGATCGATGTGAACGGCATGATGGGATATGTGCGCGATATCTCAGTCCGGTCGACGCGGATCGAGACGTTCGACCGGACGGATGTGATCGTTCCGAACTCGGACCTGATCAGTGGGGTGGTTACGAATTACACCCGGGGCAATACGATTGGCCGAGTGATCGTGCCTGTAGGCGTCGCCTATGGTACCGATACCCGCAAGGTCGAAACTATTCTGGGCGAGATCGCAAACGGGCACCCGATGGTTCTGGCCAATCCCGCGCCCAGCGTAGTGTTCCAGGGCTTCGGTGCAGACTCGTTGGATTTCGAAATCCGCGCAATCCTGCGGGATGTGAATTGGGTGCTGTCTGTCAAATCCGACATGAACCACGAGATCAATCGCCGGTTCGTTGAGGAAGGCATCGAGATACCGTTTGCGCAGCGTGACCTGTGGCTCCGTAACCCTGAGGTGCTGACGGGTCAGTCCGATCCGTCCAATGATGCTTCTGCCGTGGATGACGACCTATCACCCCATGCGCCATCGACAAAACCAGTGGACATGACAGCGGACGATCTGGACGCGGCAGGGGATCAGGACGGCGAGGGCGACAACCACTGAGCGTGATGCGATCGGCATTTTCCCGCAAATGGTTATCGGACTGTTTCATTTTGATGTAGTCTGAAGTCATTTGCAGGAGGAATTTTGATGGTTACATTTTCACACAGCCTCGCGCGTATTGCCGTCTGGAATCTGGCCGGCTTCAATCCGGTGAACACAAGTCTGGGTATTCCAGCCAGCAGTGACCGAGTCACCCATCAAATCGAAGGGCTGGCCCTGCTGGACGCCGAACTGATCACTCTGGTCGAGGTCAGCCCCATCGAACATATTGATCGGCTTGCCTTGGGTCTGGCCGATAAGGGGCTGGACTATCAGGTCAAGATCCTGCCGCAGCCCAACGGCAATATCCATATCGGGTTTCTGCACAAACCGGGGGTCTCGGTGATAGGTTTGCAGCTGATCGACGGCTCGGAAGGTGACGATCCCGGCGGACGTCAGGCCCTGATCGCCGATGTCGAGGTCGGCAAATTCAAGGCCAAGCTGATCGCTGTGCATCTTAAATCCGGACGAGACCGGCCCGAGCAGCAGATACGTGACAGCCAATGCAGGATTATCGGAGACAAGATCGCCGAGATCCGCTCGACCCCCGGTCTGACACAACGCACGATTCTGCTGATGGGCGACTTCAACATGATCCCCGGTCAGGACGTCAGCAATTTCCACCATCTTGGTGGGGATGACATGATGGACTTTGTTTCGTGCTGGGATCTGCAAGACCGATTTTCGCATATTCTGGATAGGGGTCGCGCCAATTTACTGGACGGTTTTGCCGTATCACGCACTTATTCCACCGATTATGTCCGCGGCAGCCTGCGACTGTTTCCAATGCACTGGACCATGAATATGGGGCGCGAGGCGTTCAAGGATGAGGTGTCGGATCATCTGCCATTTGTTGCCAGCTTTCGTATTTTCTGACCCGTCCATTTTTGCGAAAGGGGCCTTGCACTCGGTTCAGAAATTCGCATAAGTCACCTCTACCGGAGAGGTGGCCGAGTGGTCGAAGGCGCACGCCTGGAAAGTGTGTAGGCGGGAAACCGTCTCCAGGGTTCGAATCCCTGTCTCTCCGCCATATGCCCTATGAAATCTGAGTTGCCTTGCGGTCTATGCGAGACTGTTTTGTGCACGGCTTTCAATGTGAAGTGTCGTGCACAATGCACCGGATTGATGAGATTTGACTCAATCTGACAACAAGGCGATGACTTGATCGGTTTCGGGTCTTCGTCGCGATGCCACCGGCACTTGAACCGCTAGAGCACGCCCTGTCGGGCAGAATTGCGCGTGGGCCGTTACGAGTGCACCAGATTTCAATGGCTCTTCGAGTAAGCATAGGTGCCCCATTAGCACGCCAGCTGCGGCCTTGGCCTCTTCCACGGCAAGGCTGTAAAGCGAAAACTGCGGGCCAGTTTTGACATCTGGGACCTCACAACCTGTGCTTCGCGACCATGTGGACCAATCGCTGCTCCACGTCTGATCGTGCAACAAGGGAGTGCCTTGAAACCCGTTGTTGTCGGTCACCCGATCCAGCAGAGCAGGGGCGCAAACCGGTTGGGTTTCATCCTCGCACAGAACAATTTGGTCAGGTGCTTCGTCCAAGGTCGCGAAGAAGATCGCCAAATCGAACATCTCACGCGAAAGGCTGGGTGGTGTTTCCAGCGCCGTGACCGAAAAATTGATATGCGGAAAACACTCTCTGATCCGGCGTAATCGTTTGGGCAACCAGAGTTGGGCAACAGCAGGCAAGGCGGCGATGTGAAAATCGGCATTTGGTTTAAGGTTTCGCAAGGCCCGAGCGGCATCGCCCATCTGATCAAAGGCTGTGGTGAAGACAGCGACAAGTGATTGACCTTGGGGCGTCAGTTCAACCCCTTGCGCGTTGCGGCGAAACAGCGGCGCACCTGCCCAACCCTCCAACGCCTTTACATGTTGCGAGATCGCCCCCGGTGAGACGTTCAACTCTTCCGCCGCCGCGACAAAGCTGACATGCCGCGCCGCGGCCTCGAACGCCCTCATTGCATTCAGCGGAGGTCCCTTGGGGCGTTTGGGGGAGACACTCATTGATCTAGCCTTAGTTTTTCTACGCCAAGAAATAACAATTCTGCTTTGCGGTGTCACGCGAAAGCCGCCAAACTGCAAAAAACAGGAGGATGTCAGATGACACTTGTACAAAGAGATTGGGTGCCTGCCGCAAGCGAAACTCTGATCCAGGACATCGCGACAAAGGCCGCATCGTTGTCGTCTGGCGATCTTCTGGCCCGGATCGAGCATCTGGCGGACGAAAACCGCCGCATTCACGAAAAAGAGTGCTTTAACCTCAACCCGGCGACAAATGTCATGAACCCGAGGGCCGAGGCGCTATTGTCTTCGGGCATTGGATCCAGACCATCGCTGGGATACCCCGGTGACAAATATGAAATGGGACTGGAGGCGATCGAAGAGATCGAAGTTATCGCCGCAGAACTATGTGCCGATGTCTTTGATGCGCAGTTCGCCGAGGTTCGCGTGCCCTCGGGGGCCATTGCCAACCTCTATGGCTTTATGGCGACCTGCAAACCCGGAGATACGATCATCGCTCCGCCCGCGTCGATTGGTGGCCATGTGACTCATCATTTGGCGGGGTGTGCGGGGCTGTTTGGTCTGCGCACTATTGAGGCCCCCGTCAATGCGGATGGGTATACCGTTGATCTGGACCGGTTGAGGGCATTGGCGAAGACCGAATGCCCCAAGCTAATCACGATAGGCGGCAGTCTGAACCTGTTTGAGCATCCCGTGGCCGAAGTGCGTGCGATAGCGGATGAAATCGGCGCAAAGGTCATGTTCGACGCCGCCCACCAGTGCGGGATCATCGCCGGGCATGCGTGGTCCAACCCGCTGAAGGAGGGTGCGCATTTCATGACCATGAGTACCTACAAAAGCCTGGGCGGACCGGCCGGGGGTCTGATTGTGTCAAACGATGCAGAAATCGCCAAGGCGCTGGATGCAATTGCTTTCCCCGGTATGACAGCCAACTTTGATGCCGCAAAAACGGCTGCACTTGCCGTCACCATGCTGGATTGGAAAGAGTTCGGCTCAGCCTATGCAGATGAGATGATTGCGATGTCCAAAGCACTTGCTGCCGCGTTGGATGCGCAAGGTGTTCCGGTCTTCGCGGGTGGAGAGGGTTTCACCAATTCTCATCAATTCGCGGTACTGGCAGCGCCGTATGGTGGCGGTCAGACTGCCTCCAAACTGCTTCGAAAATCCGGGTTTCTGGCATGTGGCATCGGATTGCCAGTTGAGCCGGTGGAAGGCGACATGAATGGCCTACGGATCGGCACGCCCGAGCTGGTCCGGTGGGGTATGACAGGAGGAGATGCAGAGCGTCTGGCAGAACTGATCCGACGTGGCTTGGGCGGTGAATCCGTTCTATCCGAGGTATCTGGATGGCGCAGTGAGTTCGATAGGTTGCATTTTGTGATTTGAACCAGTTGCGGCCAATCAGGTCTCAGGCCCTGATTGGTCGCTCGATCAGAAACGCGGTTTAGCCGTTATCCGCTTCTTTCAGACCTTCGATCTGAAGGTCGAAACCTTCCTGAATGTGGCTGGTGAAAGTTTCCAGCGCTTCGGTGACATCACCCGTCGCAATCGCGTCAACGAGCGTCAGGTGGTTTCCGAGCGATTTGGAGATATCGACGTTTTCAATCGCCGAAAACAGATGGAACGCCATTGCTTTGCCCCAAATCATATCGAACATGTCGATCAGAAATTTGTTGCCCGCCTCAACCATGAAGGCACGGTGAATGCGCCGGTTTGCGATAAAGTAGTCTCGGGTCGTCGGCTGGCTCAGATCTTCTTCGCGACGAATGAGTTCGCGCAATCGATCAAGAACCTCTGGTTCAGCGTGTACCGCAAGTATGCGCGCGGCTTGTCCTTCGATGGCTGCACGTGCCTGGTATAGTTGCCGCACCTCGGTCTGGTCCATGCGCGCCAGTCGAAATCCGCCGCTGGCGGCCACTTCCAACACGCCTTCAGTCTCCAACCGCATGAGCGCTTCACGTACAGGCGTCCTGCTGATGTTCAACTCGGCGGCCAGCTTTTCCTGCACCAGCCGATCTTCACCGGTGATCTCGCGACTCATGATGGCTTCGACCAGTTGGTCATAGACCTCGTCCGCCAGGCGTCTGCGTTGTGTTTTGATTTGTTTCAGAGCCACTCGGAGCCTCTCTTTCTGTCCTTCATGAATTCTGTATTCAATAAAACAACTGCTGCCAAGGCGAATGGGGTTGCTATTGTTCGTGTACTGTATACAGTATACAAGAAAGAATGAACAGGGAGCTCTTCATGTGTGGAATTGCTGGTAGAATACTGGCCGCGCCCGGGAAGGTTGGGGCGGATCTTGTTGACCTGATGGATGCGCAGGAACATCGAGGCGCCGACAGCACTGGCTTCGCCGTTTATGGTTTGCCACGAGAAACGGGATACGTTCTACGCGGAATGGGATTCGACAAGTCTCAACAGGATGCGGATCTCTCCGCGTTTGAAACGATATTGCGTGAACACGGAAGCAGCTTTCTGTCTGACCCCCAAATCGTAACGGACCAAAGTCGTCACTATTGCTTTCGGATGGAAATTTCAGACCCAAGGAATCTTCAAGCCTGGGTCGCGGACGCGGATGAGCTGACAGACCGCATTGAAGTTCAATCCTGCGGCCGCAGTCTTGAGATCATCAAGGATATTGGCGGTGCCGAAGCCGTGGCCGAAAAGCACGGAGTTCGCGATATGATAGGAACACATGGGCTGGGGCATGCACGGCTTGCTACGGAAAGTTCGGTATTGCCTAACGCATCGCATCCGTTCTGGGCGCGCCCATTTTCGGATGTCGCGATCGTACATAACGGGCAGATCACCGATTACTTCACCTGGCGCGATAAGCTGACCCGAATGGGTTATCGGTTCTTGACTGAGAATGACAGCGAGTTGATTGCCGTCTGGGTCAGCGACCAGATGAAGGCGGGCCTGACCATGGAGCAGGCGCTAAAGAAGTCCATTACCTCTATCGATGGTGTGTTTACCTACATGATCGCAACGCCAAACGGGATTGGGTTTGCCAAAGACCGATTTGCAATGAAGCCTCTGGTCGTCGTCAACCGCAATGGCGATCTGGCGGCTGCGACCGAAGAACAAGCGGTCCGCCGGGTGATGACCGAGGAATGCGATGTGATCAACTACGACGGCCCGTCGCTGACCGGTATCTGGGGCGTCGGAAACCGGAGTTTGGCGGCATGAATGAGGTGGCTGCAAAGATGGATGAGATCGTCATCGAAGTCGGCAAGCGACATATCCGCGAGGTCAATCGTGAGATAATGGAAGCCTGCACAATGGGTCGGCCGATCCGCGTGGTAGATACGCTGTCTCGTCATAATTTGGGCGTGGGTCTGCCAGACAATGTGGATATCACATTTGAGGGCTCTGTGGGGTACTACTGCGGCGGCCTCAACATCGGGGCGAACATCACAATTGAGCGCAATTGTGGGTGGGCCGTTGGCGAAGGTATGGCCAAAGGGCACATCACTGTCGGTGGCTATGCCGGTATGTCCTGTGGTGCTGCGATGATCGGCGGCACGATCCATGTCAAAGGCGATGCGGGCCCAAGGGTCGGCGTTGCGATGAAAGGTGGAAACATCGTCGTCGAAGGAAAGATTGGCTATCAGTCCGGCTTCATGGCGCATTCCGGTCGGATCATAGCGCTTGGCGGAGCGGGGGAATCCTGTGCTGATGCGCTTTGGGAAGGTGAGGTCTGGGTAGCTGGCGAGGTCGACAGCCTGGGTGTGGATGTCGACGTGATCGAACCGACTGCTGAAGAAGTGGCCGAGGTCGATGCGATCCTCGACCCGCTCGGGCTTGTCGACAGTTCGCGAAATTGGCGCAAAATGGTTTCGGGCCAGCGTCTTTGGTATTTTGAAAGCAGGGACGCAAGCGCATGGCTCATGATCTGAGTAAACCTTACGAATATCCGTTCGACGTTGCCTCGGAAGAGGAAATCAGGTTCCGCGATGCGGGAGCGATCGACGGCCGCCCGGCTGGCGTTCCTTCGTCGTATGATGAAGGAGGTTCGACCCGCTGGACACCCGAGGCGATCTCGGAAGTTCACGCGCTGGCGCAGCTTGGGCGCTATCAGGTACGTGGATACAACACGTTCAACAAGCAATTGCCGACCTTTGATGATCTGACATTCGTTCCTGCAACGATGACCCGCCTGCCGCTGGAAGGCTATCGCGAGAATTGCGATACGACGACCGTACTGGGTGGAGGGCGCGGCCTTGTGGAGCGCCCGCTTGAATTGAAGATCCCGATCTACATCGCTTCAATGTCCTTTGGTGCTTTGTCGGCATCGGCCAAGGCATCGCTGGGTTATGGGGCCTCGAAAGTAGGAACCATGACTTGCACGGGTGAGGGTGGCATGCTGGAAGAGGAGCGCGAAGCCTCCCAACGCCTGCTCTATCAGATGTCACCCGCGCGGTATGGTGTGGATCTGGATCATCTGCGCCGCGCGGATGCCTTGGAACTTGTCGTGGGGCAGGGTGCGAAACCCGGAACCGGGGGTCTGTTGCTGGGTATGAAGGTCAGCCCGCGCGTCAGCCAGATGCGAACTTTGCCCGAAGGCGTGGATCAGCGATCTACGATCCGCCATCCCGATTTTCTCGGCGCTGATGATTTGGCAGTGAAGATTGAGGAATTGCGCATCGCCACCAACTATCAGGTGCCAATCTTCATCAAGATGGGTGCGACACGTCCCCGGTTTGACGTGGCAGTTGCTGCCAAAGCGGGTGCAGATGTTGTAGTAGTTGATGGTGCCGAAGGTGGTACCGGCGCGTCTCCGGAGCTGTTGTTAAACCATACCGGTATCCCAACGATGAGCGCTATTCGCGCTGCGCGTGAAGCATTAGATGAATGTGGCATGACCGGCAAAGTCTCTCTCGTGGCTGCCGGTGGCATTCGGTCCGGTGTGGACGCCGCGAAGTGTCTGGCCCTCGGTGCTGACGCTGTGATGATCGGCAACGCGGCTATGGTTGCGCTAGGGTGCAACAGTCCGCGCTATCTCGAAGATTACGCGGCCTTGGGAACATCCCCAGGTGCCTGCCACCATTGTCACACAGGTCGCTGCCCGGTCGGGATTGCGACGCAGGATGAAAGTCTCGAAGCTCGTATGAACCCGAATGCAGGGGCAGAGCGCATTGCGCGCTATTTGACGGCCATGACCATGGAGATTACAGCGCTTGCGAAAGCCTGCGGAAAGTCCTCGGTACACAATCTGGAAACCGAAGACTTGCGTGCGCTTAGTTTTCAAGCGTCAGCTTTCACTGGGGTGAAAATGGCTGGAATTGACAGGGCTTTTGACTGGTGAAAATCGCAGTTCTTGAGTTGACTAGCCACCCGCTGCCATTGTTGGAGGGAATGCCGCGGACTTCACAGCAGATTCAGGAGTGGATCGCCCCACACCTACCGGAAGCCGAGTTCGTAGTAGTAGGGGTTGTTGATGGAGAACCGCTCCCGGACGAGAGCATTTTCGACGGTGCTATAGTCGGCGGATCTGAATTTGGCGTTTATGATGACACGGATTGGATGCAGCCGCTACGTGCCTTCCTGGACCGTTGTCGAGAAATCCGAATTCCAGTCTTTGGTATCTGTTTCGGACATCAGATCATGGCTGACGTCTATGGTGGTCGGGCCGAGAAAGTCGAGGTAGGCAATGTCGTTGGTGCACGGCCCTTCAACTATGGCGGAGATAGTGTGGATGCATATGTCTGGCATCAGGATCAAGTAACAAGCATTCCGGACTCGGCTCGGGTGACCGGATCAGCGGGCCACTGTCCAGTTGGTGCACTGGATTATGATTTTCCTGCCCGCTCTGTTCAGTTTCATCCCGAATACAAGGCGCATCACTTGCGCGATCTGTTCACCAGAGGTCGAGAGGTGCTTTTGTCAGCTACGGAGGCGGATGATGGGATGTCCTCGATCAACGCGGCAAATGTGCCCGACGACATTGCAGCGCTTCAAGCAGTAGAGCTTTTTCGCGGTGCATACGTCCCTGAACAATAAGCGTTTGAGCGAACGGCTCTTGATCCTAATCAAGTCCAGCCAGCCGCATTTTGTATACTGTATACGCAATCGGTTGGGAGATTTGGCAATGACGGGATACAAGGATTTCTTTGAGAGGATTGCGCGGATTGTGAATGCTCCACGCGAGGGAAGTATCAGCGATCTGGAGCTATCGGATCTCGGCCTGTCCAGCGCTGATTTGGCCATGTTGCGCTCTGGCGCGCCCAATGCGCGAGAGCGTATCCTTTCTATGGCAAGTCAGTTTGGTCTTAGCGAAGATGATCTCAATGCACATCCTGAGCTTAGCCTTGAGCTTGCAGAAAAATGTGGGCATTGCCGTCAGGCGAAAACCTGCCGCGATGCAATTCGATCAGGTAATCGCTTGCCGCAGGAGGAGTGCCCGAACTCAGGTTTTTATAGTGCTCTGTCGGACCTTTAACGCCCGCTTGGACTTTCTTTTGGGCTCAGTTTTCTTCGACCAGTGATCTTGAAACGATCAGCCGTTCCGAAATCCTTCATTCCAACACCGGCCGCAAACTCTGCAAAAACCGGCGCGTGTTTGAACAGATGTCCCGAGCAGCCTCCGGCGAACAGCACGTTTTCATGCTCGGGGTGCCAGTCGACAATAAAGTGCGTGTCAGGTGTCAGGATGATTTGGTTGAATTTGGAATCCACCACCCGCTCACCCTCAAGGCCCGGAAGACGATGACGGATATAGCTGCGAGTGCGTCCTAGCGTTTCCTGTCGGATTAGCCTTTCGTCATTGTCCAGATCGATCTTGTCCGGGATGACGACTGCCGCTTTTACCCCTGAACCCTCGGAGGAGGGCAGCCCGAATGAGCCCTGACCATGATCGATCCAGCAGGGCATTCGGCTCATATCGAACTCCTCGGACCCATCTGGCGTTGAGGTATAGAGGACATTCACACCAACCACCGTCGATATCGGCTTGATCGTCCTGGGGAACATGTCCGCCATCCAGGGGCCGGTTGAGACAATGATAAGATCAGCCTCAAGCGGCTTTCCATCCAGCATTGGGCGCTCTGATCCATCGGTGGTCACGCGACCGCGCTGTACGATCCCGCCCGCTCGACGAAACAGCTCAAGCCCGGTCAGGACACAGCGATGCGCCATCAGCATTCCGGCTTCGGGTTCGAACAGGGCGTATTCGATGTCAGGAACGCGAAACTGCGGAAATCGCGATTCGATGTCCTGCCGCCCGAACTTGTAGTAGGGCACACCAACGCGGTCGAAGGTTTCGGCTGTGGCGTTCTCCCAGTCGCAATGACCGCCTGTTGCAAGAATCAGCGCACCGCATTCATACATCAGGTTCTGGCCGCTCTCGGCTTGCAGTTCCAGCCAGCGCAGGCGGCTTTCGCGGGCCCAACGTGTATAGAACTCATCCCGCCCGGAAATCGCACGGATGACACGGTTGTAATCCGTTGAAGATGCACGGGAATGTCCCGGTTCCCAGCGATCTATCAAAGTCACTGCCTCACCACGTCGTTGCAGTGTAAGCGCCGTCATGACGCCGACGATGCCGCCTCCGACAACGATGACCGAGTTCTTGGACATGATGCAGATTTTCCTTGTTTATCGATTGTCTTTGTGAATACTGTATACAGAATACAACAATTATAAAGCCAAAAAACAGGGAGAGCGCATCAATGAGTTCGGGATTTGATCTGCCCGAAGGCACGCACACCGTCATACTTGGTGTGGGTGACCTCAACGGCATCATGCGTGGCAAGCGCATTCCGGCCAGCCACTGGGACCACGTCTGCAAAAGCGGCAATGCGCTGTCGATTGCATTGATGGCGATCGATATGACGTGCGACGTCTGGGATACGCCTTATGTCAATTTCGACAACGGCTACCCCGATATGCACGTCTTCCCAATGACCCAGCCCGTCGCTGTGCCGTGGGAGCCAGGCGTCGCTGTTTGCTTTGGTCGGGCGGAAGGTATGGATCACAAGCCTGTTCCGATCGATCCGCGTCAGGCGTTGGTGCGTCAAGTTGAACGGGCCCGCGAAATGGGGTTCGAGGTCAATGTCGGCACTGAACTTGAATTCTATCTACTGGATCCGGAGACCGGACAGCCGCGCGATAGCGGGATTCAGGTCTACGGTCTGGGCCGCGCCGCGCGTATGGAGCACATCGTTGGACCGATCCGTCAGCAGATCAACGAGTGCGGTATCCCAATCGAGCAATCGAACCCCGAATACGCTGCGGGTCAGATTGAGGTGAATATCCGTTACGGCGAAGCGCTGGCAGCGGCAGATCGTGTCGTCTTGTTTAAGTCGCTGATCCGCCAGCTGGGCATCGCCCACGGCTATCTGGCAACCTTCATGCCAAAACCGTTCTTCGATCAGTCCGGCAACGGCTTCCACACACACTACTCGCTTTGGAAAGACGGCAAGAATGTCTTTGCCGACAACGGCAAGATAAACGATACCGGCAAATCCTTCATCGCCGGGCTGCAACAACGCATGTGCGAAACGGCAATCTGTGGCAGTGGCACCGTCAATGGTTATCGACGCCGTCAGCCTTATACTTTCTGCCCGATCAACACGAGCTGGGGTTATGACAACCGAACCGTTGGTATTCGGGTCATTGAAGGATCCGACAGCGCGGTGCGCGTGGAAAAACGCGATGCTGGTGCGGATGCCAACCCCTACCTTCTGTTGGCTGCTGAGATTGCAGCGGGGCTGGACGGGATCGAGCAGGGCCTGGCTCCGTCAGAACCGACGACCGGCAACGGTTACGAAGAAGGGATCGGCGATCCGATCCCGACCGACTTGCCAACGGCGATCGAACTGGCGCGAGGATCCGAATGGCTTCGCGATCTCATGGGCGAAATGCTGTGGGAGTTGGTATTGCAACAGGCCGAGCGCGAGCTTGAATTCTTCAATCAACAGGTCACTCCGGTTGAGTTGGACCGTTACCTGAGGACTTTCTGATGCATTTGGGCAAGGTCGCCGGGACCGTCACAGCCACGGCCAAAGACGCAAAACTGGTCGGTACGAAACTGCTGGTGACGGATTTGGTCGATAGCAAAGGCAAGGTGATCGAACCGGCGCGGGTCGCCGTCGACACCTGCGGTGCCGGGGTGGGGGATACGGTTCTGCTGGTCAACGGCTCGGCGGCGCGTATGGCCGCCGGTCTGTCCACCGCGCCCGTCGATCTGGCGATCATCGCGATTGTGGATCGCGTGTCCACGACCTGAACCAAGAACACCAAACATCTAAATTTCTTTGGAGGAACTAAAAATGGCGAAACCAGTGGCGGGGCAAATGGCCCTGGGCATGATCGAAACGCGCGGACTGGTCGGCGCGATCGAAGCGGCAGATGCGATGGTCAAGGCGGCCAGCGTTTCGATTGTCGGCCAAACCAAGGCTGGCGGAGGCCTAGTCACCACCCTTGTGCGTGGTGAAGTCGGCGCAGTCAAAGCCGCCGCGGATGCAGGTGCGACAGCGGCAAATAAAGTTGGTGAAGTCGTATCCGTCCACGTGATCGCGCGCCCACATGATGAACTTGAGGCCATAATCGACAGCCTTGGTGCTGGCTCTGCGGCTTAATCCGTCTGTCTTGAGGAGACGCTATGTCAGCCGGTTTCGAGGAATTCACACGTGCAGCGACACGTGGCTCAACCCGGGGTGCACCTGAACATCCCAAGCTCGACCGAATATCGGTGTTGGGCGGCGGGGCTGATGCGCGCCTGTTGGCCGCTCTTTGTCTTGCCGAAGGGGCTGAAGTCACCTTGTTTTCGGCCTATGGGGCCGAACTGTCGCTGTTGGCCCAGTCCTCAGGCATCTCGCTTCGCGGTGAAGGTCCGGTCGGGACCTATCAAGTCGATCGGGATGGGCCGTCGGTGCGCACAACCGCTGAGCTGGATGCAGCGGTGCGCGATGCACAGGTGATATTCCTGACCGGACCGCTTCACAAACAGCGCACGTATGCGATGGTGCTGGCCGATCACCTCAGCGACGGGCAAATCTTGGTCCTTGCGCCGGGACGATCTCTCGGGGCTGTGGAAACAGCCTGGTTGTTGCGGATCGGAGGCTGCGCGGCGGACGTCACGCTGGTTGAGGTTCAGGGTCTGCCATACTGGTTCCGTTCCGAGGGCGCAGCTTTGACGCTTTCGCAGGCGGCACCGATGGCTGCGGCAACCTTGCCGCGCGGTCGGGAAGAGGTTCTGGACGCCGTGTCCGCCTATTTGTCCAACGTTCAGGTGGTCGACTCGGTTTTGTCGTGCGGCTTCAACGATCTGTCGGCCGCAGTCGAGATACCTGCGCTGATCCTCGGCGGTGCCGCAATGGGGACAGGTGGTCCTGGCATTCCAATGGGTGGTGTTCCGCTTGAGGATAACCAGACGTTTGCGTCTCTGATTGGTCCGGACCAGACAGATGTCATTCAGGGTCTTGCAGACGAACGGCGACGCATTGCTGCTGCGTTTGGAGTTCGTAATCTGCCGGAGACAGGGCGGTGGATATCCACTTTTGCCGGCGCCGAACGTGGCTCGGGCGCGCGTCCGATCCCGGATCAACAAACGTCGCGCGGTATGATGCGGGATGGCGTGTTGGGCTCGCTTGTACCTTTGGTCTCAGCGGGTGAGCTTGCGGGTATCCCGAGCCCGCTGACGAACAGCCTGATCGCGATGTCCGACCGAATTTTGGGGGCGGATGTGGCTGCCGCCGGACGGCGCCTCGAAGCAATAGGGGTTTCAGCGGGCGACGTTGATCAAGCGCGCCGTATCTTTGACACCATCGTCACCGGAGCTTCTTGATGGATGCAGATCTGAAATCAATCGCCGCCGCACGGCGTGCCGCAGATAGCGCTTTCGAGGCTTATCGCGCCTTTCTGGGCACCGACCCGGCGCAGGTAGACGCAATAGTCGACGCCATGGCGCGCGCCATCGAGCCCGAGGCCGAACGGCTGGGGCAAATGGCCGTCGAGGAAACCGGATATGGGAATGTGCCGGACAAGCGCGTCAAGAACCTGTTCAACGCGCTTTCAGTCGCGGATTATCTAAGAGATGTGACAACGCTGGGATTGCTTTGGCGCGATGATGCGACAAAGATCGCAGCCTTCGGTGAACCGATGGGCGTTGTGGCAGCTCTGATCCCGGTGACGAACCCCACTTCAACCATCATCTACAAAGTGCTTTCTGCGGTGAAGGCAGGCAATGCGATCGTGTGTGCGCCGCATCCGCGTGGTGTGAGTTGTGGCATCGAAACGGTGCGAATTATGGCGCGCGTGGCTGAACAAATGGGTGCGCCCACGGGTCTAATCCAATGTCTGGATTCCGTGACAATTCAGGGCACAGCCGAGTTGATGAAACATCGCCGTACCTCGGTTGTGATGGCAACCGGTGGTCCTGCCATGGTCAAAGCGGCGTATTCCAGCGGCAAACCCACGCTCGCGGTCGGTGCGGGCAACGTGCCGTGTTACGTACACAAGTCGAAAGCACGCGATCTGGCGGAAGTCGCCGAGATGATCGTGACGTCGAAGAGCTTTGACTACGGGACCGCCTGCGTCAGTGAGCAGGCCGTCGTCGCTGATCCTGAGATCGCACGTGATTTGCGCCACGAGCTTAAATTGAAAGGTGCCTATTTCTGCACACCGGCCGAAGCGGATCGTCTTGCCGGGGTGATCTTCAAAGGCGTGCAGGCCATGGACCCTGAGAAGGTGGGGCAAAGCCCGCAGGCGCTGGCGGATTCTGCCGGTTTTTCCATCCCACCACGCACCCGGTGCCTTGTTTCGGAAGAGACAGAAGTAGGTTGGCAGCGCCCGCTGTCTGCAGAAAAGCTGAACCCCGTTCTAGCGTTCTACGCGGCGAAATCCACAGACCATGGGATCGAGCTGGCGCAATCCATCGCCAAGTTCGAAGGGTGGGGTCATTCCTCGGTCATCCATTCGGACGACCCTGAGATCGTGGCCCGTTTTGCCACCGTGCCGACGGGTCGGGTACTGGTGAATACACCGGGCATCATGGGCGGTATGGGATATTCGACTGATCTGGAACCATCCTTCATGCTGGGCACCGGCACGTGGTCCGGTTCGATCACTTCGGACAATGTGACGGCCCTGCATCTCATCAACATCAAACGGGTAGCCTATGAAAGCAGACCCTGGCGCGACATTTACGAGGAGTATGGCGCATGAGCGAGATTACCATCCGGGCGCTGATGCAGATCGACAACCTGCAACCAAAATTCGCCGCCTATAACGGTGCGACGGTGCAAGGGTCGGTGCCCTTGTCCGGGGATACGGTTTTGATCGGAGAGTTTGCGCCGGGTAACGGAGTATTCTCGCTGATCGACCGGGCGCTCAAGGCATCTTCGGTTGAGGCGACAACACAGATGGTCGAGCGCGAGTTCGGGTTTTTTATCTTGCGGTCTCCGTCGAATGCGGAGGTGTCCGCCGCGCGCGATGCGATGCTGGCCGAGCTCGGCGCAACAATGTCTGACCGGTTGAAACCGGCGATCAGTTCCACGCAGATTATCACCAGCGTCGAACCCTATCAGGCGCAACTGCTGAACAAATGGCGCAAGGGGGCTCTGATCGTTCCAGGGCAGACGTTGGGCATCGTCGAGTGTGCCCCGGCTGCTTATATCTCGATTGCCGCGAATGAAGCGGAGAAGGCGGCAGAGATCGATATTGTCGAAGTGCGCGCCGTGGGGCGGTTTGGCCGCCTGTTCATCTCGGGGTCTGAAAACTCGGTCAAGACCGCCGTCGAGGCCGCAACCCGCGCGATAGAGGCGGTGGACGGGCAAGCCAACTGATGGCAGTGCCGCGCGTCATAGGTTCAGAGGCGGTCGAAGATGCCCGCCGTCGCGGTCGGATCGTGTTTGAAGTCCTGCCCGACGATATCGTGACGGCCTTGGCACGCGAAACTGCCGAGCGCGTTGGCATAAAGCTTGTCGACGGACCGCTGGAAAAGCCACAACCAACGCGTACAGACGCTGCTATTTCAATGCAGCGTGTGTTGTATCGCCGCTCGCCCAAATGGGTTGCTCCGGTGCGTTCGAAACGCAAGGCCCGAAGGCTTGGCAAACTTGCCATGATCGGGGCAGGGGGCGTTGGGGGCAATGTGGCGCATCTGGCGGCGATGCAGGATATCGCGGATGAGATTGCTCTGATCGACATTGCTCCGGGGATGGCGGCTGCAACCGCGTTGGATTTGAATCACACTTCAGGCATCACCGGAGCGCGCGCCCGGTGTATTGGCGGCGAGTCGCTGGACCTTGTGGCAGGTGCCGAGGTGGTCGTGGTGACCGCAGGCCTTGCCCGGCGTCCGGGTATGAGCCGCGCGGATCTGATCGACGTGAATGCGCGCGTGATCCGCCAGGCCGCTGAGGCCATACGCTCCGCTGCGCCTGATGCCATCGTCATCGTGGTGACCAATCCGCTTGACGAAATGACCGTAGAAATGCTGCGCGCAACCGGGTTCCCTCGTGAAAGAGTGCTGGGCATGGCCGGTACTCTGGACAGCAGCCGGTTTCGCAACGCCCTTGCTATGGCTGCGGGAGTAGCGCCCGCTGATGTCGAAGCCTTCACGCTCGGAAGCCACGGGGACGAGATGGCGCCAATCCCAAGCCGGGCCAAAATTAAGGGCAGGGCATTGGAGGTGTCTTTATCGCCTGATCAGATTGAGGCTTGCGTTCAGGACGCCGTGACCGGCGGTGGGCAGGTAGTTGCCCTGAAGAAATCCGGTTCCGCAACCATAGCACCGGCGCACGCGTCGATCGAGTTGATCGACCATATCCGGGGCGCACGCACCGGCCCGGTTCCGGTCTCGGTCATGTTGCAGGGGGAATATGGCATCGATGGGGTTGTGCTTGGTGTTCCTGCCCATCTGGGGTCTTCCGGGTTGGTCGAAGTCGAGGAGTTGCGGCTGACCGATCAAGAACAAGCAGCCTTGCAGAAAGCGGCGGATGCCATCCGATCGAGGTTAGGCCTGTGACCCTCCGCATCTGGAAGTCAGGCGGGCGGTTCGAAGAAGTTGCGTCTTATTCCCGCGCAAAGCGCATCGGTCCCTTCGTTTGGGTCGCAGGGACCACAGCGATCGAACCCAGCGGGCGTATTCATGCGCCAGGAGATGTGGGCGCCCAGACAAAATACATTCTGTCCCGTATAGAAGAGGCGCTTAAGGCCGTCGGTGCCGAGATGCGCCATGTTGGCCGGGTCCGCGCATATCTGACCGATCTGTCGTGCGCGGGTGAATTCGCGAGCGTTCACGGAGAGGTATTCAAGGATATTGATCCTGTTCTGACAGCCGTTCAAGCCGGGCTGACGCAACCCGGTTTGACGGTGGAAATCGATGTGGATGCGGTAATTCACGACGAAAACGGCGAAATCAGCGGAATCTGAACATGAGTCACCAAGAAAGGATTTGATCGAACTATCGTCTTGTGTACTGTATACAGAATACAAGAAGGGCACAATAAGACACAGGGAGCTAATGTGATGATCAAGACAGCGCTACTCAGCGGAACATGTATCGCGCTTGTGGCCTCGGCGGCCGCAGCTGAAATCAAGGTGGGCTTTATTGGATCTCTTTCCTCAGACACCGGTCTGTCGACGCTGCGTGGTGCAGAGATCGCGATTGAAGAGCTTAATGCGAATGGCGGCGTTATGGGGGAACAGATCACGCTGGTGTCCGCCGACACTGGGCAGGACCCGACCGAAGGGGTGCGGGCCTATGAATACTTGGCGGAAACCGAAGAAGTGGATTTCATCATCTCAGGCTCTATCGATGATGTTTCGCTGGGCTGGCTGCCGCGAATGCAGGAATACCGAATTCCGACGCTGGACACGTGGACGTCATATATCGGCATCATCGACATGGTGGTCGAAGATCCCGAAAGCATGGCACCATATTTCATGAACATCGCCTCAGACGAGGCGCTTGCCACGCTCTACATAAATTTTGGTGCCGACGTCCTGAAGGAAAAGATGGGTTGGGACTCCGTTGTCATTCTGGCTGAGGATACAGCGTTTGGCGAAGCGATCACCGGATTGGTGACCGAGGCGCTTGCGCCGGTTGCGGGGATCGAGGTCAAGGACATCATCACCTATGATGTTGCCACCGTTGATTTCGCGCCGATCTTCAGCCGTGCGCAGGATACCGGGGCTGACTTTATCTATCAGGTCTCATCCGTAAATTCGCAGGTGGTTTCGTCGCAATATGTGAAACTGCAGGTCCCCATGGCGATGACAGGTGTGAACGTAGCCGCATTGGGTATGGAATATTGGGAAGACACTGGCGGAGCCGGTGGCGGCATCTCGACCCTGTCTCCGATTCCTTCCGTGGGATTCAAGCTAGATCCGGCCAGTCAGGCCTTTGTTGATACCTATCAGGCCAAGTATGACAGCCGCCCACTGCTGCCGCATTTCAATGGGTTCAACGCCTATCACGGTCTGAAACAGGCTATGGCTGCCGCGGAAGAGGCGGGTGGCTTCGACAATGTCGAAGGCTGGGCCGATGCGATGAAGAAGCAGGATCTGGTGCTTGAGATGGATGGTCAGCTTTGGCTGCGCTACGCCTTCTGGGGCGACGATGAGGTCGAGCCTGTGACAGGCCGCACCTATCCTCACAACATTCGCTTTGATCTGTCTGAGCCGTTTGATGATGCGGCCCCGTCAATGGTCGTTGTTCAGTGGTATGAAGACGGCACTGCCGCAGTTGTGTACCCCGAGAAATACGCGACGGGCGAATTCACGCTTCCCAGCTGGGTCAAGCCGTAACCCGGTCGCGTCGTTAGCTTGAAACGGGTGCGCGGCAGCGCGCACCCGCAGCCAAGGATCCATTTATGTTGCAGATACTGATTCAGGGGCTTTTGCTCAGCGGTCTCTACGCGCTTATAGCAATGGGGTTTACGCTGATCTTCAGCATAGGCCGCGTTCTGAATCTCGCCTATGGCGCCTATCTGATGGTCGGCGGCTACATTTACTTCTGGATATCGCAGTCACTTGGTATGCCAAAACTCATGGGCGTTGCCGTTGCCGCTGTGCTTGGTGTTTTGATGGGAGTTCTGAAGTACCGCCTGATCGTCAAAACGCTCAAAGGGGATCACGTGGCTGTCGAGATTTCGACGTTGATCCTTGCTGTCGTCATTCAGGCCGGGATCGTTTTGGTCTTTGGCGACAGCAGCAAAATCCTTTTGCCGATTGTCCCCGGTGTGATCAATGTGGCCGGGGCCTCGGTCACGTATAACATCCTGATTGCAACCCTTATTAGCTGGGCAATTCTGCTAGGGCTCTATGCCTTTGTGCGGCTCACACATACCGGACGGGCGATGCAGGCGGTGTCGATGGATGCTAAAGGCGCTGCAATTTCCGGGATCGATCCGGATCGCATCAATCTGATCACCTGGGGTATCTCGGGCGCATTGGGCGCAATCGGAGGCGTCTTCTTTGCCAGCTACACTCAGCTATCGCCATCCATGTGGGTGGCGCCACTAATCATCTCGGTAGCCGTCGTTATTGTGGGCGGGATCGGCTCGATCCTCGGTACACTGGTGGTGGCCCATATCGTCGGGTTTCTTGAAGTCATCGTTGTGGCAACGCTTGCACCGGAGTTGCGAGGTGTCTTCACGATGCTGTTGATCATCGGCGTGCTGGTCACGCGACCGCAGGGCCTGTTTGGCCGCGAGGAGCTGTGACGATGGGGCTACGCTGGTTTCACTTTGCGCTCTGGGGTGGCTTGATCGCCGGAATGTTCCTGTTGCCGCAATTCGTCTCGAACGGGACGATGCGCACGATGATATTTGCCAATTATTTGGCCATCTTTGCCATCAGTTGGGACGTGCTGTCTGGCCGAACAGGGTATGTGAGCTTTGGTCATCCGTTCCTGATCGGTATCGGGGCCTATACCACGGCAATCCTGACCAAGCGCTTTGACGTCGCTGTCGAAATCTCGATCCCGATCGCCGTGCTTGTCACCATGATCGCGGGCCTATTGGTGCTGCTACCAGCGCTGCGTATCCGTGGAAGTTATTTTGCGCTCGTCACGCTGGCGTTCATGGAGTTGCTCTACCAACTGGTCCAGGTCATTCGCCCGGATCTGACCGGCGGAACACGCGGCATGTCGGGTATTCAAACTCTGACGCGCGGCGCGGCGAACGGCTATTACCTGTCCACGACGCTGATGTTGGCAATCGCCGTCAGCATGTGGCTTTTGATGAAGACGCGACTAGGTACGGCCTTGTCTGCCATCGGAATGAACGAGGAAAGTGTGCGCGGATCGGGCCTCAGCACCACGCGCCTCAAAGCTTTTGCCTTTCTGACAAGTGCGATGATCGCGGGCTTGGGTGGTGCCTTCTACGTTCACTATCTGGGATCGCTTGCGCCGCGTGCGTTGTTTGATATTAACTTCCTGTTCACAATCATCGTTGCGGCACTTCTGGGGGGAACATCGACCATCATTGGCCCCATGATCGGCGCGTTCTTCATGACATTCCTGTTGGAGTATCTGCGACCGGTCCTTCCTGGCGCCGAACGGTATTTCGTCTACGGAGCCATAGCTCTGCTCCTCTACATGTATCAGCCGAAAGGCATTGTTGAGCTGGTTCGGCGTGGTTTCAAAGGCCTGTGCAAGGGGCGGACGACATGAGCGTGGCGTTACAGGTTACAGGTCTGGTAAAACGTTTCGGTGGATTAGTCGCGACGAATGATCTGTCGTTTTCTCTCAAAGAGGGCGAGTCGCTTGGATTGATCGGTCCCAACGGGGCAGGCAAGACGACCGTGTTCAGCCAGATCATGGGTGAGTTGCGGCAAAACGGCGGAACGATCGAACTGTTCGGACAGGAAATCTCGACGCTGTCGACCCCGCAACGCATTCGGGCCGGGGTCAGCCGAACCTATCAGATCCCACGCCCGTTTGGTGATATGAGCGTTGCCGAAAATATCCGGGTTGGCCTAATGCCCGACAATATCTGGCAGATGATCGTCTCACCCCCAGATAAAGAACGTGAGCGAGAGCTTGCGCTCAGCGTCGGGTTTACAGAAGCGGACTTGAAACGCGCGCCGACAGAACTGGCCATGGGTGATCTGCGTAAACTTGAGATGGCGCGCACAATGGCAACCGCGCCCAAGGTGATGCTGCTGGATGAAGTGTTTGCGGGTCTCACCACAGGAGAGATCGCCCAAATCTCTGATCTCATTCAGTCGATGCGCAAAGATGGGATGACTTTTCTGATCGTCAGCCATGATTTGCCTGCGCTTGAGCCATTGGTCGACCGTGCGATCGCCATTGAACGGGGCACCATGATTGCCGAGGGCTCGTTCAGCGAAGTCATGAACGACAAGGCTGTTCAGGCCTCGTATCTGGGGGGCGCGTAATGTCGTATCTGGAAATCGAAAACCTGTCGGCATTCTATGGCAAGGCGCAAGCGCTGACCGACATCTCGATCACCGTCCAACCCGGTGAGATTGTCGCTGTGGTGGGTCCAAATGGGGCTGGAAAATCGACCTTGCTGGACAGCATCATGGGGCTAGTCAAAATCGAGGGCGATATCCGGCTCAGGGGGCACAGCCTTGCCGGTCGGACGCCTTCCGAAATTGTACGACATGGCGTGGGTTATGCGCCCGAACGCTTCAACCTGTTTCCCTATATGTCGGTGCGTGACAACCTAATGGTCGGTGCCTTCACGGCCCGCGAAGACATCCAGAGCAATCTGGCAATGGTACACAGCCTGTTCCCGCGTCTCGAAGAGAGGGAAGGGCAGGAGACCTCGACCCAGTCGGGCGGGGAACGTCAGATGGTCTCGTTCGGACGCGCGCTGATGACCAGCCCCGAGCTGTTGCTCGTCGACGAACCGACGATTGGTCTGGCCCCGAAAATCTGTCACGAAATCGCCGAGGTGGTGCGCAAGCTCAACAAGGAATACGGGCTGACGGTTGTGATCACCGAGCAAAACGCCAACTTCGCGCTTTCGCTGGCGAGCCGGATTTACGTGCTCGAGTCAGGACGCATGCAGACATCAGGCACCGCAGACGAGTTGCGGAATGATAAGCGATTGCTTGAGGCCTACTTTGGCGGTCACTAGAAGCCGCTCAAAAGCGGTAAGTCGCGCCAATCAGTGGACCGGATTGGTCGAACTTGAAATCGTTTCCGTCGATGTCGTGGTCGAATGAGATATAGCGGTATCCACCGCGGATCAGCCAACGATCATTAATCGCATAGTCGGCTGTCAGCAGAACCTGCCATGTCTCGCTGCCGCTGCGGAAGCCGCCATAGTCTACAAACCCAGTTCCTGACCATTTGTCCGAGAACTTGACGCGTGCGCGGGCCCCGATTACGGGATCGGTCCAGCTTGAATCAACCGTTGTTCGACGGCCGGGGGCCGCGCCTGGTTGCAATTCAAAGTCGGTTTCCGTGCTGAACCACCTGAATCCACCGACAATATCCACATTTGCGGTTTGATCCTCGTAGACCCTGTAGCCGACATAGCCGCTGAGAAATTGCGTGGTAAAGGATGTGTCCAAGCCTGAGCTGGCAGGGCCGGGAGTGTCGCTGCTGAAAGACAGATTGGTATAGTTATAGTCGGCCAACAGGGACCACCGGCCATTTGTGGCGGCAAACGCGGCCATGAAGGCAAAATCGAGATTGTCCAACGCATCGGAAAAACTCAGGGTGCCATCCAGTGTACCCATCGGTGTGCTGAGTGAGGTCTCAGTTTCCGGCATGAAAAGATAGATTGAGGCCTCATATGACCAGTCCGACTGTTGGGCCAAGGCCATTGGTGCCATCGAACCTGCCATTGCGAGGCCAAGAGCCAATCCTGTCCACTTTACTGTCACATCCATTTTCCGTCTCCCGCCAAGAACCTTGAATTGATTTCTATTGTCGCCTCATGCCAACCTAGCCAGGCGCATTGTTCGTTCCTTCATGCTGCCACGTCTTCGGATTTGCCTGCGCCGTCACCGACACGATTGATATCGGTGCTGGGAAAAAACTCGGACCAGACATGCCAGAACACGCCTGCGCGCAGCGTTTCGACCCGTTGTAGTTGGCCCTGATCAGACATTCCCCAAAAGTCACATTGGGTCACGGGTTGACCGCTGTCATTGTACCAAACGCCCAAGCTTTCAAATTTCGGATCGAGGCTGACGACGATATCCCGCCCGCCGACACGCGCGTTGACGATCCAATCGTTGTCGACAACGAAATCGTCGGTCCAGCAGGTGGCATCCTGTCCGATTGTGATCCCCCAGACATAGGTTTTATTCGGCAGCCGATTGTCCGAACGGTCCATGTTGTCCATCACCGGAGCCTCTTCCTGATGCTGGCGGCCAATGCCCCAGCCGAACGTGATCTCGGTCATCATGTCCAGCAACCGCAGCAAGGGGTTTGGGGAGGGTTTGTTCAAAAACACCTCTCCATCCGGGAAAGCCTTTTGAAATCCACGGAAAGTCATCCGATAGGTTGGCCAGGGTGTCATCTGCGCTTCGGGCCGCAGAGGGCACGCGAGGCCGTTTGCATTTGTGTCACGATCCGCTTCGCGAAAGCCGTATATGTGCTGGATGGGTTCACCAGTATCGTTGTCCCGCAGGATCAGGTTGTTGCCGTGCTGGGCGAGAACCTCAAGGTTCAGCCGTTTGCCTTCGATGCTTGGCGCATAGCCCTGACCGAGATTGGCCATGGCGCAATAGGTCATCACGACGTCTTCTCCGCCCAGCCCTTTGTCGTCGCCCGCCAAATGTGGGCGCATGATTTGTGCATCAGGATGGGCTCGGGCATGGCCGTCATTCTCAATCACCATCACGGGGGCAGTCGGCCCGACATATTTGCGGGCCTCGTCGATGGGAAAATACTGCGCGTCATTTAGCTGATTTCTCAGACCTAGATGAACCCAGACATAGGGAAAGCCATAGAGAAGTAGAACAAGTAAAGCGGCAATGAGCCAAAGCCAGAACGGCCCGGCTCCCAGGGCGAAATGCGCGAGCGTTGCGAGAGCAAATGCGCCCAACCCGATGGCAATCAAGCGGTATTCATTGCGGATGAAGCGCACCATATTCTCGCGCTTTACCTTCAACAGCATCTGGGACACGTCGCCCAAATCACGGAAGTAGACGAACCCGATCCCAAGTGATCCGATTAAACCCAGTGCGAATAGGAGTAATCCAAGCATGTGATGATCCTAGAAACTTGAGTGAATGACGACGGCGACACCGTGCTATTGCTGCGGGGATTGGCTTTTGATCAGGAAAGCCTCGACCGCTTGTTGGGTTTCGGGGCGCAGGTTCTCGATCCCTTCATAGGGCACGCCATACGCGGGTGGCGTGTCGGGGAATTTCTCTTTGCGGGCCATGTGTCGGCCAAGGATGCGTGCGAATTCCTGCCCGCCCCAGGCGCCAACCTCGGTCGAGACTGAATATTCCTCGCGCGTGTCCCGGTAGAGATCAAAGAACTTTGCCAGAATAGCGCTTTCCCCGGCTCCCGGCAGTTTGAGCTTAAGCTGGTCCTTCACGATCGCCTCGGGTTTGTTCACCGAATAGATGATCACGTGATCTCTGCGCGCTTTGGCTTCGTCCGCAAACAATAGCGCTGCGGATTGATCGACGCCATCCACAAGACGATCTCGCGGGATGTATTGCTCGGCCCCCGCAAAACGTGAAAGCGTTGTATAAAGGTCCGAAACGTGAATGATGCTGTTCAGCAAACCATCTGCCTGAATCATCCCCGGCCAGCGAATAAAGGCGTCTACCCGAACGCCGCCCTCAGTCGTATCCCCTTTGCCACCAGCATATATCATCGGAGTATAGCCCGATTGCGGGGCGTATTTGGTAAAGTGGCCGTTGTCCCCCATAACGATGACGATGGTATTCTCGCTGACCCCCAACTCTGCCATGCTGGCGAACAAATCACCCAGCCATTGATCCAAAAGTTGCATCTTGTCGACATAGAGACCGCCATTCGCGCTTTCGGGACCAGAACGTCCGGCGCGGGTATTATCCAGAGGGATCATCGGCCAATACTGCAGGAAAAAGGGGGTATCGTCGCTGGCAAGACGTTCAAGCTCTGACAAGGTTTTGTCCTGAAAGGCCTGGTTCATCTCATCGTATTTGGCCGCATTCCAGCGCTCACCTGACTCCATCCGAATTTCGCGAATTGGACCGCCCGTTTCGCCTTCGATGACGGTCATCATCGCTGAGGCGTCCGGCCTGAACCAACCGTCCAGCGTGTATTTGTCATCATAATCTCTGATCGCGACCGAGACCTGCTCTTTGATTGCATCATCATTGAAAATCGTCAGCTGACCCTGCTGGTGAATGGCGTGTTGCGCATAGTCAAAGCCTTGGTTCATCGCCCAACTTTCCGCGATATCTCCCATGTGCCACTTGCCAACATGGCTGGTTGCGTAACCAACCTGTTTCAGCACTTCGGCCAACGTCACTTCTGCCCCCGGCAGTCCAAAGCCGGCAATATCAACGGTGGTATCACCCATTCCCATGCGTACAGGCAGCCGCCCTGTCATTTGGGCGACGCGAGTAGGGGTGCAAGAGGGTTCGGTATACATCCGAACCATGCGCATCGCGTCGTCGGAGAAATCGTTGATATTCGGCGTCGAGTAACCCCGAACGGCGTTCAACTCGGGTATCCCCATGTCGCCGAATCCCAGATCATCGATCAGAACGCTGATGATGTTCGGTGGCTTACCGTTGTTGCCTTCGCGAAATGCAGCCAGGGCTTCATCCACAGCCATATCATCCTGGGCCCATTGCTCTGCGCGCTGTGCTTGCAAGATATAGAATTCGGCATCGTGTTGGATTGGGTTTTCTTGCGCGAACGTGCTGCGCGCGGCAAGGCTGGCGAATAAAACCAATACCCCTGAAATCTTCATTCGATATCCCCCGATCATGTACTGGGCGGAACGCAAACACTCCTGCCGCTGATTTCACATTAAAACATTATCATATTTAAACAGGAATTTCTGTAGCCTTCACTGCTGCCAGCTCGTGAACACATCGCGAGCCAGTTCAGATTCCGGACGCAGGTTGTCGATGCCCTCGTAGGGGATGCCGCGCCCGATTTCGGAATGCGGGTGTTTCGCGATCATCTTCTGATGGCGTTTGATCATGTCCTGAAACGACGCTCCGGCCCAAAGTGAGTAACCGACCAAAGGGTGCAGTTCGCGTGGATCACGATAGATGTTGAAGGTCGGGGCCGCCGCTCCGGGTTGGCCGGGCGCGGGCAGGTGCATTTTGAATTCCTGCTTGACCACCGAGCGCAAAACCGGGCCTTCATAGACATATACATAATCGCGGCGACCGTTGCCTTCACCGTTCAGCAGCAGGGCGGTCTGATCGACACCATCGATGATGCGGTCGCGCGGGATATGATCAGTCGCGCCTGCGATCCGAGCCATTGTGGTATAGATATCAGACACATGAAAGATATCTCCGGCGGCGCTGTCAGCCTCGATTACTCCGGGCCAGCGAATGAATGCATCCGTGCGTACGCCACCTTCCAGATGTTGGGTCTTACCGCCACGATAGATCAGTTGATTGAGCCCCGAAGTTCCTTCGTAGTGGTACATCAGTCCATTGTCGGCCATCAAAACCACAATCGTGTTGTCGGCTTCTCCGGTTTCTTCGAGCTTGACCAGCAGGTCACCGATCCAGCCATCCAGTAGTTGCAGTTTGTCAGCATGAAACCCGCCGTTGCGAGAGATCGCGTTCTCGGCATAAACGAAATTCAGCGGGTAGAGCGGCCAATATTGCAGGAAAAACGGTTCTTCCTCGGCTGCGGCACGCTCCAATTGCTCAAGAGCCTGACGCTGATACCTCTCGTTCATCGCTTCATACTTGGCTTGGGTCCAGACCTCGCCCGGTGACATATCCACCTCTCGGGCGGTGCCGCCTGCTTCTGCCTCGACACCAGTCACCAGTCCGTAGGGTTTGAAACGCTCATCCAGCAGAAACTGATTGTTCTGCCCCTCGGGCACGTATCCGAGCATATTATTCGCGCGCATCGCCTCGGGGGTCATGAGGCTCAGTTGAACTTGTTGATGCAGGGGGAAGGCGGCCCAATCGAAACCTTGGTTGTGGGGGTAGGCCTGTTCGATGTCACCTTGGTGCCACTTGCCAACATGCACGGTGTTGTAGCCAACCTCTTTTAGGATCTCGGGCAGGGTCACCTCGCTGGCTGGAAGGCCTTCGCCTACCAGAGCCACTTTGACTTCCGTCACACCGGCACGCACCGGATGTCGCCCGGTCAGCATCGCCGTTCGGGTCGGCGTGCACGAGGGTTCCGTGTACATCCGCATCAGCGACAAACCTTCGGTGGCGAACTGGTTGATGCTGGGCGTTTCGATGCCCATGACGTAGTTCATCTTGCGATCACCCATCTGACCAAAGCTGATGTCGTCGATCAGGATGTACAGGATATTGGGTGGTTTGCCCCCGTTTGCGTCGCGGATTTCGGCCAGTTTCGCGTCAATCTCAATGTCCTGGGCATCCCAGACCGCGCCGAACTGGGCACGCAGAAATTCGAACTCACCATCGTGAATAATCGGGTTCTGTTGGGCATATGCCGAAGCTGCAGTCAGGATTAGCGCGGGCAAAATGTGTTTCAGGGTCATTTCAAGCCTTTCGTTTTATCCAAATGCCCGGGCGTACCCGGAACGTCTGACAGCTTTGCTTCGATAGAGCTTCGCAAATCAGTAACGGTTTCCGCCAGATCCGCGAGGTACCGAGGGCGAACACCCGTGTCGGAAAGAGGAGACTGAGCCAGCTCGGTCATCATCTCCTGATAGTCGAGGCAAATCCGGTCGAACTCACTGTCTTGGGCGCGCATGTTTCGCAGCAGAACGGAGGTTCCCGGGAATTGTGCGTCAAAGAAGTCTTCTTCGTCCATCCGCGTTGCCTTCGTGGAAATTGCTCATAAAGCATGCATTCCCTAGAATATGACTTGAACGTATAAAGCCGCATGCTACCGTAGCACCATGGGGTCAAGCCATTGTCATGAAAGGATAGTTCTTGACTGCCCAGGCGGATAACAAACAACGTGACACAGCGCCTTCTTTCTCGGATGAGGAGGTGCGAAGTGCTCTTGAGCGGGTATTGAACTCAGGTGGCTTCAAAGGATCTGCCCGAATGCGGGCCTTTCTTAGCTATGTCGTGACCGAAGCGCTTGCGGGCCGCACGGATGAGATCCGCGCCAAGACCATTGCCATGGATGTTTATGGCTACAGCGCCGACGACTTGACCAAGCGGGAAGGGGTTGTGCGCGTTGATGCGGGTCGTGTCAGGCGAAAGCTAAAAGCTTATTACGGAGGTGATGGCGCAACTGATCCCGTGGTGATTTCTCTGCCTGTCGGTAGCTATGCACCCGAGTTTACGCTGGGGAGTTCGCAAGCCCAAAACCCACAGGGCATTCGGCGAAGCGCGTTGGTCATCGCGTTCTTTCTGGCTTTGATTGGCGTAGGCATCTGGGTATCAGGCTATTATTCAAAGAATGAGCCACGCAGCGCTGTGGGCCGAGGGCAAAGCGCGATTTATGACGTATCTCCCGCGCGGGTAGAAGCGATAAACCTTTGCAGTGCTGGCCGCGATGTGATGTTCCCCGTCGTTGATCTATCGCGTCTGCAACCGGCTTTGCTGATTTTTGAGACGGCGATTGAACGAGATCCACTCTTTTTCTGCGGCTATGCCGGAGCGGCACAGGTCGAGACCATGCTGGCCATTTTGTTGTTCTTTGAACCGGATGCAGAAAGGTATTTGAAGTCTGCCGATGAAAAAAGCGCCCATGCGATGGATATCGCACCTGATGAGGCCTGGGCGCTTTCGGCGCGGGCCTGGCTGGAATTTGCACTGGGCAATTTCGATCGGGCATCGGCCCTGTCTCGCAGAGCCGTTGATCTGGCCCCCACCGATCCGCATGTCGCTGAGTTCGATGCACTTATTTCACTCTATACTCTGAATTTCGAGCGGATCCTGGCGCAATCTGAATGGTATGAAGAGCTCGCGGAACGCAGCGGCGGGCTTGTCTTTGGCAATGTACTAGGGTCTGCGCATTTTCATACCGGAGACTATGCCGCGGCGATCCGAACTTACGAGGACACGATCGAGCGCGGAGGACCATTTGGGCCGATTTCAGCGGCCTATCTGATGGCCGCACATTGGAACAATGGCGAACAAGTCGAGGCACGGCGTCTCGCCAATGTTTACCAGAAAACTTGGCCTGGTTTTCCGCTGGAGGCCCTGAAGCGCCGCGTATTCAAAGAGTCGCAACCGGTTGATGCGCTTATTGCAGGCGTGAGGGCAGCGGGAGTCCCGTTGGTCGACGGCGAGACCGCCCGCGAAAGCGATTGACTGGCAGGGTCTTATTCGTCCTGTGCGACCAGACCCAGACCGCGCAGATAGATACCAATTCCGCTCTCCAGAAGGTCTTCGGGTGGGAAGGGGGAACTTGCGCCGGTATTGCGTGCGAAAAGTTCGACAACACCATGGCTCATGGCCCAGATATGGGCGCTGAACATCGAAGCGGGCGGACGCTTCTCCGGCGGAATATGCTGCGACAGATCGCTGGCGGCCTTTTCAAGCACGTTTTTGGCCCGGTTCGCGGCCAGCGCCAGTTCCGGTGTACGATTGATTGAAATCCCGCTTTCGAACATCGCAATATAATAGCCGGGGTGCTTGCGGGCAAAGGCGAGATAGGCGCGGCCCGTGGCCTCAAACGCCGCAAGTGCCGAGGGTTGCCCTTTGTCATAGGCAAATTGCATCAGGTCGGCGAACATCTCAAACCCCTGACGGGCAGCCTCGGCGATCAGGTCCTCACGCCCTTCGAAATGGCGATAAACGGCTGCGGGAGTGACCCCAGCGGTCTTTGCGGCCTCTGACAATGTAAAACCGGTCGGTCCCTTCTGTTCGATCAGGGACAAGGCAGCCTCCATCAAGGCTTGCTTTAGGTTTCCGTGGTGATATCCGCGTTTCGTCATCCCGGCCTCAGGCGCGTTTTATTGTATATATGCAGCGGCCAGGGCCTAATCCAGCGTAGGCTGAGCAGAGTGTTGCAATTAGCTTATGCATCCCAGATTTCCGGACCACCACTGATCTTTTCATCCGGCATGCCCACCACTTCCAGGTTTTTGCCTTCGTAGTCGAGTTGGCTTAGCACGGTGCGAATGGCTGCCAGCCGGGCGCGTTTCTTGTCATCTGATCGAATGATCGTCCAAGGGCAGTTTTCGGAATGGCTTCGTGTAAGGGTTTCGGTAATCGACTGGCTGTATTCGTCCCATTTGTGTAGGCCTGCGATGTCGATCGGGCTGAGTTTCCACTGCTTCAGAGGGTCGGTTTCGCGGGCAAGAAAGCGGTTAAGTTGCTCGGCGCGCCCGACATTCAGCCAGAACTTGAAGATATGTATGCCATCATTGCTAAACCCGGTTTCCAAGGGCAGGACCTGCCTGAAAAAACGTTCACGCTCTTCCGTCGTGCAGAAGCCAAAGACATTTTCGACAACGCCCCGATTATACCAACTGCGATCAAAAAACACGATTTCACCAGCCGATGGGAGATGAGAGATATAGCGTTGGAAATACCATTGGCTGCGTTCTGCGTCCGAGGGTTTGCTAAGCGCCACGTTCCGCGCGCCCCTTGGGTTCAAATTCTCGCGGAACCTTTTGATGGTTCCGCCTTTGCCAGCGGCGTCACGGCCCTCGAACAGGATAGCGATGCGCTGGTCATTCTCCTTGACCCATCGCTGCATCTTGACCAGCTCAATCTGCAGACCTTCCATCTGCTGATCGTATTCCTTGCCTTTAAGCTTTTTGGAGTAGGGGTAGGTCGGGTTCAGAATTTCACCCTTCTTGGCCTCTTCAATAGCCGAGCGTATGGGTTTTGGGGCGTGGTTGTGAAAATAGTTCTCGATAGTGTCCGGGTCTGATTGGGTCATGCACGCCTCGCAATAAAATCCATATCTTACTATGAATTACGGATGGGCTTAACGCAAACCCGCGCGCTCGGCTGCGCGGTTGATTGCGGCGGCAACCTCTGGGGCGGCCACAACCTGCGGCATGTGTCCTATGCCGTCCAATTCGATCAGCTCAGCGCCAGGGATTTGTTCGATCAGGCGCTCGGAATGCCAGCCCAGCCCGACAGTCGTATCCGCCGTACCGTGGACAATTTCGGTTGGCACGGAGATCTCGCCATAGCGGGGTTGAAGCTCGGTGATTTCATCCAGCAGATTTGCACGCTGTTTGGCATTTGCGTGCATCGAAGACTGGCGCATGGTCAAGCCCGGCCCGAAATGCTCGGCATATCCTTCGGGGGCTTTTTGCGGTGCAAACACCTGGTCCAACGCCTTCGTAACAAACCAGTCAGGAACAAATGCGCTGACCAAAGGCAAAGCAAGGGCGTTGCCCGCTGTCGTCGCACCAATAGTGTTGAACGCGTCCAGAGGTGTTTCCCACGGGATCGCCGCCGGAGCGATCAGGACCAAAGCTTCGATGTTGTCGGGCCGAGTGACAGCCCAGGCAAGCGAAACCGAACCGCCATAGCTTTGCCCGGCGACGATCGGTTTTTCTGCGCCTAGTTTCGATGCGGCTCGTTGTAGGATTTCCGCTTGTTCGACAATGGTTTCGCCGTCGGAGTTAAAGCTATCTGAATATCCAAGACCCGGGCGGTCAAAGACGATGACGCGATAGGTCTCGGCCAGAATTGGGGCCAGCGCAAAAGTCATGTCGCGCGTGTTTCCGCTGGACCCGTGGATAAGCACCACATCCGGCCCTACGCCCATCACGACGGCATGCACAGCAACGCCATCGACATCGACGATCTGGCCTTCTGGCGGAAACGAAGCCTCGGCGCTGCTTTCACGCTGCGCGCTGCGCCATGCGGTCACAAGGGCGAGACCCACAAGCGCAACGCTGAGTGATATCAAAAGCTTACTGGCCAATTTTACTCATATCAAACGGGGTTGTCTGGTAAATTTCATTGATCCAGTTACCATAAAGCAGATGCGCGTGACTGCGCCACCTGTTCTGAGGGTTCTGGCTTGGATCATCGTCGGGATAGTAGTTGATAGGCACATTAATCGGCGTGTTATTTGCGATGTCCCGGTCATATTCCTGTTTGAGCGTATCGCTGTCATACTCAAAGTGATTGAAGATATAGAGCGCCCGATGCACGGGATCTTCGATCAGGCAGGGGCCGACATCATCACTGCCAAGCAAAGTGATCAGATCAGGAACCGCATCGATCTCGTATTGCCGCATCTCGGTCCAGCGGCTGACGGGTATCACGCAATCATCAGAAAAACCACGCAAAAATGGAGACGCGGGTGCTAGGTTCCGGTGCCGGAAGCAGCCAAAGGCCTTCGCATCCAGCATGTGTTTTTCAACGTCGTGGAAATGGTTGATCATCGCCATACCACCCCAGCATACGCCAAATGTGGAATGCACATTGGTCTGGGTCCACTCGAACACTTCGCGGATTTCATCCCAATAGGTGACGTCAGCGAAATCCAGATGTTCGATTGGTGCACCGGTTATGATCAGGCCGTCGAACTTCTGGTTCTTCACCTCCTGAAAAGGATGGTAGAACTCGGCCATATGCTCGGCGGCGGTATTCTTGGTCTGGTGTTCCGTCATGCGGATCAGCGATAGCTCAATCTGCAGCGGGGTCGCTCCGATCAGGCGTGCGAACTGGTTTTCGGTCTGTATCTTCTTTGGCATCAGGTTCAAAAGCCCGATCCGAAGGGGGCGAATATCCTGCCGTGCGGCCTGATCATCAGCCATGACCATGACGCCCTCATTTGTCAGGACTTCAAAGGCGGGCAGGTCAGAGGGGATTTTGATCGGCATTTGGTCACGCTGTTGAAACTGCGAAGGAAGTCTGGAACTTAGGCGGGGTTGGGGCGGGTCTCAAGGGTGCGTTCGATCAACTCATCGAAATCGCCACTATCCCGCACTTTGGCGATGTCATCGGCTGCTATTGTAACGCCCCAATTTCGGGCCATCGCTTCATAGCGTGGCTGCCGGTGCGCCAGCGCTTGCGCATAGGTCCAGCGGATGAATGCATCCGGATCAACCTTGGTGCCGGAACACTTGTTGAGGGCGAGGTATTCGTCCCAAACCCTCTGCAGGAACTCTGCCTTATAGGACATAGGCTTTGGTGCCTTGTCGAAGCGTTTGATCAGTTCTTCAGTGTGGGCTTCATCGCCCTTGATCCAGATCATCAGGGTCTGGCGCGACAATTCGGTCAGAATGTGGTCATTTGGATTGTCAGGCTCTACCCATTCGCAGATTGACCCGCCGGTATCGCAGATAAAGTGTGGATAGCTATAAAGACGATTGGCCCGGTCTATGAAATACTTGGTATCCAACAGGGCATGGATTTCGGCCTGACGAAACTGGTCTTGCCGCAGCTGATATTCCGAGATTTCAAGGCCTCCCAGATCGGGATTGCCCGGCTTGCCCAGATAAGTCGACACCGGGGTCAGGTTCTGAAACGTGATGTTCGACCCGATATATATTGAATCCGACAGCAAAAGCTCGCGGAGAAAGGGTACTTTCATCGCCTCAGCCTTGGCATTGTCCGCGATATGTTCGCCCATATAGCGGGTGCCGATGCGGTAATCGATTGAATAGTGGAACCAGTCCCCGGCATCTCGCAGCGTGTTTGAGACATAGGATTTTCCCAACCCGGACATACCGAAGAACAACACCTTCTTTCGCGCAGCCTGACGCCAGTCCGTTGCCGAGTTGTAGATCATAATCCGCCGTCCCTTGTTTTGCCCTAGCTAAAACGGGCCGCTGGCGGCGTCAATCGCGTCGGCGAGATCGGCTGAGGATGAGCAAGCCGATCGCCAGTACCGTAAAACCAATAAAAGCACGTGGTGGCAAAGCTTCATCGCGCACCAAAGCACCCATTAGGATTGCGATTGGAGGAATGATGAGCGTTACGAGCAGAACATTGCCGCTGCCTGCTTGTTGCAGCACCCGATAGTACAGCAAATAGGCTCCGGCTGTTGCCAGCAGGGCGTAATAGGCGATTGCCAGCCAGGTTTGCAGGGGCAGGGTGAAGGTCGGAACTCCATCGACCAACAACATAACAGGCGTCATCAGGATCGCAGATCCGGTCAACATACCTGCCGCGGCGATCTGAGGGGGAAGGGCGCTCATGTGGCTACGCGCCCAGATGGCTGCAAACGCATAAGAAAGCGTCCCAGCCAGGATCGCAACCTGACCCAGGTTGCTTGGGTTTAGGTTACTAAACTGTCTGAGGCCAATTGTGATTGAAACGCCCAGAAACCCAAGCCCTACGCCAAGGAGGCGGGTTTTGGTCAGCCTCTCGTCGCGAAAAAACAAGGCCGCCAGAAGGACGCCGAAGATCGCGGTGGCAGCGTTCAGAATCGATGTCAGCCCAGTTTCGACATAGAGCTGCCCCCAGGCCATAAGCGAGAATGGCAGGACATTGTTCAACAGCCCCATGATCAGAAAAATACCCCAGACCTTCGGATCGCTCGGGACCGGTTGGCGTTGAAAGATGATGACGATCCACAACGCCAGCGCTGCCCAAAAAACCCTGTGGAAAACTGATGTTATGACGGGAATCGTATCAAGTGCGATTCGGATCGCAAGGAATGACATTCCCCAAATGACACCAAGGAGTATCAATTCGGACCAAGTGCGAGCTGTGAGTGTTTTCTGAGAAGTCATGGCTTGTTCTGGCATCTCTCAATCAGCATATCGACCCGGAACATGCGAAAAAGCCCCACCGAATTGGCGGGGCTTAATATGCACATTTGCATCTGCTTTAGTTCAGCGCGTAAGTCACCTGAATACCAACGCTCCATGCGCTGTTGCCAGTGAACGTGGCACGGTTATCGGGGCCAGTACCGTTGGCAGTGGCATCCCCAATATCCGTGTAGCGTACACCACCGGAAATCTTGGCCTTTTCAAGAGAGTAAGTGCCGCCCAGACCGATACTCCAGAACCCATCCGTCGGGCCTAGGTTCGAGACCGAGTTCCCCTGAGAGCTCTCGTAACCCAGCGTTACCGCGCCAGAGAATTCTTCGCTGAACTGATAGCCGAGACCCAGTGAGTAGGTCCATGTCGCCTCTTCGTAGTCGACCAGGTTAATACCTGTCAGACCAGTATAGACCGGCGGTGCGTACACGGTTTGCGGCCAGTCAACCCAACGGATCGAACCAAACAACAGGGTTTTTGGCGCGACACCTGTCTGGAAATCGAGATTGACCGATTGAGGCGTCACAACCTCGGTCGATGAATCGGCGCTGACGCGACCCACGACGGGTATTCCGGGTGGAACAATTCCAGTGATGGCATCGTTCGCTTCGGTCTGCGACAGATCATGTGTGATTTTCGAGTTATAGGTCAGAGCGACCCGTGCGGCGATATCTGGCCGTTCCCAAGCAACACCGACAACGTAACCGAAATCGATCTCGGCATCGGTTTCAACGCGGTATCCGCCGGACGCGAATGGTGTTGTGCTTGCACCAGCGATCGGAACTGAAACACTTGCTTTCAGACGCTGGGCGCGGAGACCACCGATAACACTGAAGCCACCATCCAATTTGTAGCGAAGCAAAGCCGTGATCGCATCGGTATCTGCTTTTGCGCGAAGCACGTCAGTTGTTGCTCCGGGAAGACCTGCCAGAGCCAAGACATTCTGCGACAAGGGATAATCCGAAGAATAGTCGATATCCGCGCCAAACGGCTCGTCATAAACCAGCGCGAAGTCGAGCTTTTCGGTCAAAGAAGTCTTGTATGCCAGATGCGGCGTGAAAAAGCTGTTCGAGACATTGCCCGAGTCAATCGTTTCCCCAAACGTCGGGCTGGTCGGGATTTGATCCTCCATCGATCCGCTTACGTCCGGCTTTGTATACCCAAGCCGAAACTGCACGACAGATCCCTCTTCGAACAGGATGTTAACACCTTGCCCACTTCGGTCTAGGCCGCCGGCCTGCGCCGCGGTTGCCCCAATGCACAACGCGCATGTGTGCAACAACACTCGTTTCATATATTCCTCCCTACACTGTCCAAATTGCCTGTTATACGCATCCTCATTGGGCGTATTCGGCCTCGTTACCGCTTTTTACTGTCTTAAACTTTAAAATTGGGTCAACCGGTGACGGAGCGTTATTCAGCAAAATAGCTCTATGCGGGTGTTGCTGAATTGTTACGGTTCTCGGACCAAACGTTCAGGAAAATCCCGGCAAAGATCACCACGGCCCCCAGAAGCGTCCAGTGATCCAGCGGCTCGTGATAAATGACCATCCCGAGGATCGCGATGGTCGGAAGGCGTGCAAAATCAAACGGCACGACCACGGTCGCAGGCGCGATGGCCAGGGCATTGGTAATACAGTAGTGGGCCAATAGGCCTGCCAAGCCGACAAGCAAAAGAAGCGGCGCAGTCGTTAAGGTTGGAAGTGTTATTTGCCCATCCAGACCTGATGCAACCAGACCCAAACCGGCCTGCATCAAAGTAAGCCAGAACATAATGCATCCGATGCTGGCTGTGCGCGTTAAGGACTTGGTCGATATTGCTGTTAACGCGAAGAAAATCGCAGATGCGGCCGCAGCAATAACGCCGGGACTAAGTGTGGCGGCCCCTGGACGGGCCACAATGAGAATCCCGGCAAATCCGATCAGGGCTGCGGTCAGACGCAAAGCGGTCAACCTCTCGTGCAGCAGCAGTGGGGATAGCAGGATCACCCAGATGGGTTGAGTGAATTCGAGTGCAAAGACCTGGGCCAACGGGATCATCGTTACTGCATAGAACCACAGGTTCTGCCCGGTGAAATGCAACACGTTCCGAATACCATGCAAACCAAGACGTTTGGTGGTTACCTGATGCCATTTGCGTGAAGCCGAGAGGACGATTGCCACCACGCAGATACCAACTAGGCTGCGATAGAACATGATCTCAAAGGTGTCGTGTGTCACGCTCAGCTCGCGGCCGGCAATGGCCATCGATGTGAATGAGGCGATCGCCCCTGTCATCCACAGCGCCGCCTTACCGATCTGCATTTTATTGCTGTTCATGAGATCTCTTACATGTGCCGTGGTGCAACGGGCTGAATAGATTGCGTTTTACCCGATGAAGCAAGGCTAAATGTAAGTCTGGCCGTCTATGATCGCTTTGGGTGAGCGGCTTAGATGATGCCAGTATTCTGACGCGAACCCGCAAATAAAGGAGGTTCTTAGCCGGTCAGCGCGCTGGCGCTGATACTCAGGTGGTTGGCAGAGCTTTGCTGACCGAATCGCCGTTCAACACGTATCGAGCACCGGTATGAGGGCAGGTAACCTCACCACGCCCAGTGAGAGGTAAATCCAACTGCTCGCCATACTCGCTCATCCAGCCAATCTGTTTGGCAGCGACGCCCACCATCAGTGCGTATGGCTTCACGTCAGCATTAACAACGGCACCTGCGCCGATAAAAGCGTATTCCCCGATTGTAGCACCGCAAACGATCGTGCAATTGGCGCCCAGCGTGGCCCCTTTCTTTACCAGAGTATTGCGGTATTCGGCCTTTCGTTCGATCAATGAACGCGGGTTGTACACATTCGTGAACACCATGCTCGGCCCACAGAATACGCCATCTTCCAGCGTGATGTTGTCATAGATCGAAACGTTGTTCTGAATTTTGCAATCGTCGCCAATTATGACCTTGTTCCCAACGAAGACATTCTGCCCGAGTGAAACATTTCGGCCCAGCTTGGCGCCTCCGCAGATGTGCACCCAATGCCAGATTCGGCAGCCATCTCCGATCTGCGCGCCTTCATCGACGATTGCCGTTTCATGTACCGAGTAGTTGCTCATCGAATTGTCCTTCTCCCGTCAAATGCGGTGCATTTCAGCACTGCCGAGGGGGAATAATCATTCCCATTCAATCGTTCCGGGAGGTTTCGAGGTGATGTCGTAAGTGCATCGGTTGATGCCCTTGACTTCGTTGATGATACGCGTGGCGGTTTCACCGAGGAATTCGTGGCTGAACGGATAGTAGTCCGCTGTCATGCCATCGACGGATGTGACCGCGCGGAGGGCGCAGGCATAATCGTATGTTCGTCCATCCCCCATTACACCGACTGTGCGCACCGGAAGAATGGCGACAAAGGCCTGCCAAATCTCATCATACAGACCATGTTTGCGAATCTGGTCGATATAGATGGCATCGGCTTCGCGTAGGATCTCAAGCTTTTCGCGAGTTATCTCACCCGGGCAGCGAATGGCAAGGCCGGGGCCGGGGAAGGGGTGGCGACCGATGAAGCTGTCGGGCAGGCCCAACTCTCGGCCCAACGCGCGGACCTCGTCCTTGAAGAGTTCACGCAGAGGCTCGACCAGCTTCAAACCCATCTTTTCAGGTAGGCCACCCACATTGTGATGCGATTTGATGGTCACAGATGGACCGCCCGAAAACGACACGGATTCAATCACATCTGGATACAGGGTGCCCTGTGCCAAGAACTCGGCGCCGTCGATTGTGTCGGCGTGTTTCTGGAACACGTCGATGAACAGCTTGCCGATAATCTTGCGCTTGGTTTCAGGATCGGATTGTCCATCAAGTTCACCCAGGAACAGTTCGCTTTCGTCCGCGTGGATCAACTGGATATTGTAATTGTCGCGGAACATGCCGACGACTTCGGCAGCCTCGTTCTTGCGTAGCAGCCCATGGTCGACAAACACGCAGGTCAGCTGATCGCCAATCGCCTCATGTATCAGGATCGCCGCAACCGAGCTGTCGACACCGCCAGACAAGCCACAAATGACTTTTTTGTCCCCGACCTGTTCGCGGATCTTGCGGATCATCTCGTCCCGATAAGCCCCCATGGTCCAATCGCCCTTGAACCCTGCCAGTTTGACAAAATTCTCATAGAGCTTTGCACCCTTGGGTGTGTGATGAACCTCGGGGTGAAATTGCACCGCATAGAAATGACGCGAGGCGTCGGCCGTGATGGCATACGGCGCGTTGGGTGAAGTACCGAACACCTCAAAACCCGGAGCGATTTCGCTGACATGATCGCCGTGGCTCATCCAGACCTGCTCGTCACCTTCGGCGAACCAGCCATCGAGGATATCAAGCCGATTATTCTGAGTAACAAATGCGCGGCCAAACTCTGCAGTGCCGTGCCCGCTTTCAACCTTGCCGCCCAGTTGATGCATCATCACCTGCTGACCATAGCAGATGCCCAGGATCGGCACGCCGTAGTCAAAAATCTCTTGCGGGGCGCGGGGTGAACCCTCGCGCGTAACACTGTCAGGGCCGCCCGAAAAAATGACGGCCTTGGGCGCCATCTCTCGCACGAAATCCATCGTGACGTTCTGGTAGGGGTGGATTTCGCAATAGACGTTCAGTTCGCGCAAGCGGCGGGCAATAAGCTGCGTCACCTGGCTGCCGAAGTCGATGATCAAAAGGCGGTCATGGCTGTCTTGGGTCATGATTGGCTATTAGGTCGCAAGCCTTGCTTGTGCAAGCGTAATGACGTCAATTCAGCGAGGAGGCTGATACATGACCACCATAAAACTCAGAACTGCCGAACGAAGCGACGCCAAGTCGATACAAGTTTGTATCGCAAGCGCTTATGCCGATGCGATGAGAGACATCGCCGATCTGCCGGATGTTGCGTCTGGTATCGAGGAAGAGATCGCAGAGCATCAGGTTGTTATTGCAGAAGTGGACGGGAAACTTCTTGGGGTCATCATCTTTGATCAACAGGCCGAGGCGATGATGATATTCAATCTCGCCGTTTCGCCAGAGGCTCAGGGCAAGGGTGTTGCGCGGCAACTGCTTGCAGTTGCTGAAGCTAAGGCCGTTGAGGCCGGGCTTTCAGTCCTGCGCTTGCGGACACATCGGCTGATGCGTGCAACCCGTGAAATGTACACCCATCTGGGTTGGGTGGAGGTCGAGGAGGCAGGGAATTCTGTCGTCATGCAGAAATGGGCAAAGTAGGGACTGACCGACATATGTCGCTGTGGCCTACAGTTCATGTCGCTTTTACCTCTAGAGCGCCGTAAACTACCTGTGGCGGAGTTTGCCGTTCATGTAACACATCTACCAAACCAACCAATCACGGGATTTACTCAATGGCAGAGGCAAACACCCGGCGCAGGGCACGGGGTGGCGGTGGTGCCGCCCGTCGTGCCGAGCGTACGGCGGTCAAGATCGAAACCGCGAAATATATCGAACGCAATATCCCCAATTTCGAGGTCCTCAACGAAGAGGCGCTGGAGATTATCGAAACCAATGCGGAAACCGTATTGGCTGAGATTGGCGTCAATTTCGTAGACAATCCGGCAGCGCTTGAGCGCTGGAAAGACGCGGGTGCAGATGTGGATGGTGAGCGCGTCCGCCTGCCGCGCGGCCTGGCACGTGAGCTGATCAAGACCGCCCCTAGCGAATTTACCCAGCACGCCCGCAATCCCGAGAAATCGGTAGTCATCGGCGGCCGCAATATGGTTCTGGCTCCGGTCTATGGTCCTCCGTTTGTACGCGATGCGCAAGGCGGACGTCGTTACGCGACAATGGACGATTTCAACAAGTTCGTGAAGCTGGCCTACATGTCCAAGTGGCTGCACCATTCGGGCGGTACGGTCTGCGAACCGACAGATATTCCGGTAAACAAGCGCCATTTGGACATGCTGATGGCGCATATGACTCTGTCCGACAAACCGTTCATGGGTTCGGTCACTGATCCCAGCCGGGCGCAGGATTCGATCGAGATGTGCGAGATCCTGTTCGGCAAAGAGTTCGTGCAGAACAACACCGTGATGACATCTTTGACCAACATCAACTCGCCGATGACCTTTGACGACGTGATGATGGGTTCTCTGGAAGTTTATGCCGCAAACAATCAGGCCTGCATTATTTCGCCGTTCATCGTGGGTGGTGCTATGGCACCAGTTTCGGTCGCGGGCACGCTGACGCAGGTTCTGGCCGAGGTCATGGCAGGTGTAGCATATAGCCAGATCATCCGTCCGGGTGCTCCTGCGATCTTTGGGGCGTTCGTATCGTCGATCGACATGAATTCAGGAGCGCCGACCTTTGGCACCCCAGAGGCTTCGCACGTCACTTATGGCGCGGGTCAGTTGGCGCGCCGACTGAGTCTACCATATCGCTCTGCGGGTTCGTTCTGTGGTTCAAAATTGCCGGATGCGCAAGCTGCGTATGAGACCGCGAACTCGTTGAACATGGGCCTGATGTCGGGTGTGAATTTCATGCTGCATTCCTGCGGTTGGCTCGAAGGCGGCTTGGTGGCGGATTTCGAGAAATTCGTCATGGATGCCGATCAGCTCGGCGTCTTGCACGGATTGGCCAAAGGTGTGGCCTATGATGAGAATGCACAGGCGATGGACGCCATCCGCGAAGTAGGTCCCGGAGGTCACTATTTGGGTTGTGCCCATACGCAAGCCAACTTCAAGGAAGCGTTCTGGAAAACCGATCTCTTGGATTATAAGCCGTTTGAGACCTGGGAAGAAGAAGGCGCCCGCGATACACGGACGCTGGCTTCGGCACGGGTTGAGCATCTGTTGGCGAACTACCAGCAGCCGCAGCTTGACCCTGATGTAAAGGCGGCGCTCGACGCATATGTTGCCGAAAAGAAAGCATCGATGCCGGACGCGTTCACCTGATTACTGATACTGCGTTGCGCGACTGGCTTGATACAGTTGCGCTTCGCCATTCAATGCAATCAGCAGATCAAGATGGCGAACCAGTGAATAGGCCGCATCTTCTTCGATGCGTTGCGCGTTAATCTCACGCTCCAATTCCAGCAAACGGATCAACGCTGCACCAGTGACCGGTGTTGATCCATATCCAAGAAGCCGTTGCAGGTGGCGGTCGCGATTATAGTCCTGCGCCCCGATCTTGGCGGCACGGGCCAGTAGTCGCGGGCGGCGGAGTGTGGTGATCATGGTCATCAGGTCCTGCACGGCAGCTTTCCTTCTTTTTCAATTTCGCTGTCTGAAATGTGACACAACCTAAGCGGGTGTTGCCTTGTGCGGGATCACCCCGAACTATGGTTTCACCACTGTTTATCTTTTTGAATCAATTCTGCTCTGTGCCGTCTGTGATTAACGAACGAGTAACGAAAGCAACTCTAGTTAGATTTGGTTAACTAAGAATCCGACGGCTAAAACTGTCAGTTTGTTTTGTCGACGAGGGCGAAGAAATATGGAAAACAGCGTGGCATTCACTGTACCGGCATGGGTTCCCGAAGGGGCGCAACGATATCTGGACCATACGGAGTCAGGGCGATCTATTCGGGATATTGCGCGGTCCGCAGGATGCCATGCCTCGACCATTCTGCGTCAGATCCGCAGGGTTGAGATGCGCAGGGACGATCCTTTGGTGGATGCAGCTCTGCATTCTCTGGCCCAGTCACACTTTGCGCCAATGGAGCGCACAGGTTCTGCATTTGCAATCGTGACGTCTGAGGCAGGACGGCCCGAAGCCCAAGACGACGAATTCGAGCGCGAGTCGCTGCGTGTACTGAGGCGCATGTGTGAATCCGGTGCAGTGCTTGCCGTGGCCGAGGATATGGACAAGGCTGTTGTGGTTCGGGACAACGGCGAAGGTGGAACTACTAAAACAGCAGTTGTAGATTGCCGGATCGCGCAGGCTCTGGCGCTGAATGATTGGATTTCATGCGATAGTCCGGGTCGGATCTCGCGCTACCGGATTTCAACCTCGGGCAGGGCTGCGCTAAGTCATTTGATTGCCGAGGCCGAAAACCGGGCGCGTACGCAGAATGAATTTGGCATGGCGGAAGCGCAGGCCGCATTCAAACCCGCAACTGCGGGTGCAAGGGCGCCATCACAGCCTCGCGTCCGTTACAGCACTGTGGAAAGCCCGCTGATCGCTTTGGCGCGCCGCCGCGACCGGGATGGCAAGCCGTTTCTGGATGAAACTCTGGTGAGCGCGGGCGAGCGCTTGCGTGAGGATTTCGAACTGGCCCAGATCGGACCTCAGGTCACACAAAATTGGGATCGCTTTCTGACAGGCGGTGGACGCGGTGACTTTGCCTCGGACAGCCAGGTGGGGCGAGGACCTTCTGGTGCCAGGGATCGTGTGGCCCGCGCGCTGTCTGACCTTGGGCCGGGTTTGAGCGACGTCGCGCTGCGCTGTTGTTGTTATCTAGAAGGGCTTGAGCTGGCTGAAAAGCGGATGGGCTGGTCTGCGCGATCAGGCAAGATCGTGCTGCGGATCGCGTTGCAAAGGCTGAAGCGCCACTACGAGGACCAGACCGAGCGGGATCGGATGATCGGCTGAACGATTCATGCAGCCATATACCGGCCTTGCGGAAATGACCCCAAATGATAGTCAGGGGTTATGAATTTCACCTTCCGCCAGCTGCAATATTTCCAGGCCGTCGCCGAACAGCGTAACTTTGGCCGTGCCGCGCAGGTCTGCCATGTGTCGCAGCCTGCGCTTTCGGTTCAAATCAAGGCACTGGAAGACTCGATCGGTGGGCCGTTGTTCGAACGGCAGGCCCGCGACATCCTGTTGACACCACTTGGTCGAGACGTTTTGGACTATGTCCAACATGTCCTGAACGCGGCCGAACGGTTGGACCGGTTTGCACGCGACCATTCGGGTGGCCATAGGTCCCTGTCGATCGGGATCATTCCTACGGTTGCACCTTATTTGTTGCCGGGGGTGTTAGCCGGGTTGCGGGCTGCGGATGTCTCGTTGCGGGTTCAGATTCGTGAGGCCCGGACCGAGCGATTGCTATCCATGTTGGGCTTGGGTGAAATAGATGCCGCCGTACTGGCGCTGCCCTTGGGAAATGGAACTTTCCACGAAGAGCCACTATTCGAAGATCGGTTCTTGCTGGCAGGAAGTCAGACTCGCTTGAATCGATTGACCATCAGCCCGGAAGAGTTGCGGCCTGTGGACTTGAAGACAGCGCAGTTGATGCTGTTGGAAGACGGGCACTGCCTGACAGATCAGGCGCTAGAAGTTTGCGGTCAGGATCGTACCAGCGGCCAAATTAATATGGGTGCGTCCTCACTTGCCACGTTGTCGCGTTTGGTCGCCGAAGGGTTTGGCCTGACGTTAATGCCTGAACTTGCGGCGCAGGCCGAGACGGATGCAGTTCCTGGTCTGCGATTGTTGCGATTTGGTGCGCCGCAACCGGCGAGGACCATTGGCCTGGTGCGTCGCAGCTCGACCGGAGCGGAGGAGTGGTTCGATCGATTGGCGCAAGTAATCCGGCAGGTCGGTGAAGACGTGGTAGCTAAAACTCGAACCTAACGAAAAAGGCCCACCGAAATGGCGGGCCTTTCAAAGTAGTGCATGACAGGATTATGCCAGCGCCGGTTCGCGGGCTTCGTCCAGATGCTTCATTAGGTTTTCTGGGGACGACACGCCGTAAGGGTCTTCGGGGCAGTTATCCATCAGGCCGGGCTCTTCGAACCATGCCTCCACAACGCCATCGTTGACGATGGCTGCGTAACGCCATGAGCGCATGCCAAAGCCCAGATTGTCCTTGTCGACCAGCATACCCATTTTACGCGTGAACTCACCGGATCCATCAGGAATGACCTTGACGTTTTCCAGACCCTGATCGGCGGCCCATTTGTTCATGACAAAGCTGTCGTTGACGGACATGCAGTAGATTGCATCGATGCCCTTGGCCGCAAAATCGCCGTGGCCTTTTTCGAAACCAGGCAATTGATAGGTCGAGCATGTCGGGGTGAATGCGCCGGGCAGCGAGAACAGGATAACGCGCTTGCCTGCAAAATAATCCGCAGTTGTCTTGTCTTCCCAACGGAACGGGTTGGGGCCTTCGACGGCCTCATCGCGGACACGGGTGTGGAAGGTTACGTCAGGTAGTTTTGCAACGGTTTTCATCATCAAAATCCTGTGATTCACATATGTTTGCCGCGAGAGTTAAAATGATTCTATCTCGGCTTCAATGATATATATGCTGCAAAAGCATAATATCTTTGATGGCGTTAAAGCATTATAAGTAATGCGTAAAATGATGTGCGTGGTCACTTTCGCTGCAGGCGCGTAGACGTGCCGCATAGCGGCTATGCGCCGCTGGTGTAACCAAATGAGTCGGTCTATGTTATGAACAAAGAAAATTGACCCAAAGTCAGGAAAGCCAGCCGTGCGTGATCTGAAAATACCCGAGCAAAGACACCCCGAAAAGGCACATCGACCTGACAATGCGGCTCCGCGCAAACCGAACTGGATTCGGGTCAAAGCGCCGGGTGGCAAGGGCTATGCCGAGACGCATAAGATCATGCGTGACAACAATCTGGTCACCGTCTGCGAAGAAGCCGGATGCCCGAATGTGGGTGAGTGCTGGAGCCAGGGTCACGCGACCATGATGATCATGGGCGAGATTTGCACGCGCGGCTGTACATTCTGCAACATCGCGACCGGTAAGCCGGATACTCTGGATGCATTTGAACCGGGTCGCGTGGCGCATGCGGTGCAGAAGCTGGGCTTGAACCATGTGGTCATCACATCCGTGGACCGGGATGACCTGCAGGATGGAGGGGCTGACCATTTCGCCCAAACCATACGCGCAGTACGCCACCGCTCGCCCAAGACTACAATCGAGATTCTGACGCCGGATTTCCTGAAATGCGATCCCTCGGTGCTTGAGATTGTTGTCGAGGCCAAGCCAGATGTGTTCAATCACAATCTTGAAACGGTGCCGGGCCTTTATCCTCAGGTGCGTCCCGGTGCGCGATATTTCCACTCATTGCGCTTGCTGCAGCGGGTCAAAGAGATGGACCCGTCCATTTTCACCAAATCCGGCATAATGGTCGGACTGGGCGAGGACGAGCAGCAAGTTCGTCAGGTCATGGATGACATGCGCGCGGCGGATATCGATTTTCTGACTATCGGCCAGTATCTGCAGCCAACACCCAAGCATCATGGCATTGACCGCTTTGTTACACCCGAAGAGTTTGCGGCCTATGAAAAAGCTGCATTCGGCAAAGGTTTCCTTATGGTCTCGGCAACTCCTTTGACCCGGTCGTCTTACCATGCGGGCGATGATTTCGCCCGTTTGCGCGAAGCTCGACAAAAGAAGTTGAACCAGAGGTGAAACCCGAACTTCAATCCTGGCTTACCGAAAAGCGTCATGAACTGCATCAAGTGCCTGAGATATCGGGCGAGGAACGTGGAACCGCGACGAGTATCTCGAACTTGCTTCAGGCGTGTGATCCCGATGCGGTTCTGACAGGTATCGGTGGCCACGGTGTCGCGGCGGTTTATGATAGCGGACAGCCCGGACCAACCATCGGAATCCGATGTGAATTGGACGGTTTGCCGATTCAGGAAATCTCAAGTGCACGATACGCGTCGCAACATCCCGGAAAGGGGCATCTTTGCGGGCATGATGGCCATATGGCGATGGTGCTTGGTGTTGCCTTTGTATTGGGGGACAAGCGTCCGACCAAGGGGCGGGTGGTTCTGATTTTTCAACCCGCCGAAGAAACCGGTCAAGGTGCGATTGCCTATCGTGCTGATCCCAAGTTTGCGGATATCGCTCCGGACTATGTGTTTTCTTTGCACAATTTGCCGGGTTTGGAATTGGGCGGGGTTGAGCTTTGCTCGGGTCCGGCGAATTGCGCCTCGCGTGGGATGCGAATTGTTTTGACGGGCAAAACCTCTCACGCGGCGGCTCCTCAGGATGGAGTGTCGCCAGCCGGTGCGTTGGCAGAGCTTATGCCTGCTTTGGCCATTCTGGGGCAGGGTGGGGCGCTGGATGCAGAATATGCGCTGACAACGGTAACCCATGCTAGGCTGGGTGAGGCCACTTTTGGTATCGCACCCGGTCAGGCCGAACTGTGGGTGACCCTGCGCACGGTCTCGGACAGCCGGATGGCAAGCCTGATCCGCGACGCAGAACAGCTGGTGGCTACACGTGCTCAGGCACAGGGATTAGGTGTTGAAATCACCTATGACGATGTGTTTGAGGCTTGCACAAATACGGGTGAAGCCGTGCAGATCCTGTCAGAGGCCTGCCAAAGCCGCGACATTCCTTGCAAGCTGGTTGCGACCCCACAAAGGTTTTCGGAAGATTTTGGGCAGTTCGGAAAAGGCGCCAAAAGCGCCATGTTCTGGCTAGGCGCGGGGCGGGATCATCCGCAGCTACACAACCCCGACTATGATTTCCCGGATGCTTTGATCCCGATCGGGACAGATATTTTTCTGGCTGCTATCGAACAAACGCTCAAGGCCTGAGTTTTCTGGGCTGGCTTTCTGCCCATTCGGGCCACCAACCCATATATTCAATTCCGGCAATCATCAGGCAGATAAGGATCGCGCCAAACACCAGTTTCACGCGCCGTTCCGAGGGCGGGTTTCGCCCCCATTTCGACATGCGAACAAAATGGCGCAGACTCATCAGTCCTGATCTTCGACAAATCGAACCTTGCCGATAAACGGCAGGTTGCGATTGCGCTGCGCATAGTCGATGCCATAACCCACGACAAATTCATCAGGGATTTCAAACCCGATCCAGTCCGAGCGGAAATCAACCTCGCGCCGGCTGGGTTTGTCCAGAAGGGCGATGGATTTCAACCGGTGTGGCTTGCGGGTACGGAGCAGCTTGGAGACGTGGTTCAGGGTATGGCCGGTATCCACGATATCCTCGACCACCAAAACATCGCGCCCTTCAATGGCGCCGCGTAAGTCCTTAAGAATACGAACTTCTCGACTGCTTTCCATCGAGTCACCGTAGGACGATGCCTCCAGAAAATCGACCTCGATGGGCAGGTCCAGCTCACGCACCAGATCAGCGATAAAGACGAAGCTGCCGCGCAGCAGGCCGACAACGACCAGCTTGTCGGTGCCGCCGAATTCAGCCGTTATTTCGCGGCAAAGCTCTTCGATCCGGGCAGCAATTGCCTTGGCCGAGATCATCTCATCTATCACATATGCGCGCTGGCTCATCGCTGCCCCCTTGATCTTTGGCGCGCAACATACGAAATCACGCGCCATTGTCACCAGTTAATCCCGGATATCATGCCAACCCATTCCGAGACCCGCCCGCTGCCTTACACCGCACAGCAGATGTATGATCTGGTCGCGGATGTGGCGAAATACCCCGAGTTCCTGCCATGGTGCGCTGCGGCCCGCATCCGTCGGACCTATCAAGCCGGAGATGGCAAGGTGATGGAGGCGGATCTGGTTATTTCATTCAAGGTGTTCCGCGAACGCTTTGGCAGCCGCGTCACGCTGTTTGATGAGCTGAAACGGATCGATACCGAGTATCTGGACGGTCCGTTCAAATACATGCGCTCGGATTGGGAGTTTGAAGATACGGAAGACGGCTGCAACGTCTCGTTCCACGTTGATTTCGAATTCAAGAACGCGGTTCTGCAAGGAATCATTGGCGTGGTTTTCAACGAAGCCATGCACCGTATCGTCCGAGCATTCGAACAACGTGCTGCCGTCCTGTACGGCTGAGGCTTTACGCCCGAGCGGCGCGCGCTAGACTGCGCCACATGACCGATTTGACAACTGCCCTTGCCGAGTTTGTTGCTGGTTCTGTGTCGACCACGGCGCAGGCTCGTATCGTGACATCTCTATCCGCGTTGGACTGGCTTGCTGTGGGGCGGGCAGGCGCAGATGAGCCGGTTTCCCGCATCATACGTCAGATGGTTCTTTCCGAGAGCGGTGCCGCACAGGCGCGTTTGTTCGGAGGCGGTGATGCGCCGCTACGTGCAGCGGCGCTAGTGAATGGTACCATTTCTCATGCGCTTGATTATGACGACACGCATTTCGCTCATATCGGTCATCCATCGGTTGCTGTTTTTCCTGCAGCCCTTGCTCTTGCGGCGTGGGAAGACCGACCTCTGGTCGATCTGCTTGAGGCAGCGCTAGTGGGAATGGAGTTATCGATCCGCATCGGTTTGTGGCTTGGTCGTGGTCATTATCAGGCTGGTTTTCACCAAACAGCCACGGCTGGCGCGTTTGGGGCTGCGGTGGCTGCGGGTCGGATTATGGCATTTGACGTAAAGCAGATGCGTGACCTGTTGGGGCTAACCGCGACCCGGGCCTCAGGGCAGAAATCACAGTTTGGGACAATGGGTAAACCCTATAACGCTGGGCTTGCAGCCTCTAACGGTGTTGAGGCCGCCCAGTTGATCCGCAACGGCTTTCAACCCGGTGCTGACGCATTGGAAGGCCCGTTTGGGTTTGGGGCGACACATTTGGGGGCTGACGATTTAGCTGCTGCGCTTGATGGTTTGGGGGACGAGTGGCTGTTCGAAAGCATCAGCCACAAATTCCACGCTTGCTGCCATGGCCTGCACGCGGCGCTTGAGGCTGCGCGCGATCTCGACATCGCCGAGCCTGAAGTGGCCGAGATCAAGATCAAAACCCACCCCCGCTGGATGAGCGTGTGCAATCAACTGCAGCCGACCAGTGGTTTGGGTGCGAAGTTTTCCTATCGTACGGTGATCGCGATGCAGGCGATGGGCTACGATACAGCTCTGCCGGGGAGCTATTCCGACAAGATTTGTGCTGATCCAAGACTGCAATCCTTAAGGGACCGGATCACGGTCGAGGCGGATGAGAGTCTATCCGAGACACAAGCCCATCTGTCCCTGTTACGCCGGGACGGCGCGCGCCGCGAGGCCAACCATGATCTGCTGGCACCGATGTCTTTATCGGATCGCGAAGATCGCGTCAGGGAGAAAGCGGCGAAGCTGATCGGGGGGGATGAGGCAGACGCCATATGGTCAATGCTACGCACCGGCGGGCGCGCAGCGGATTTGGCTGAAAGGCTAACTGATTAAGCGACGCGCCAATGCAGCGGAAAGCCCGGATCGAATACGGTCACGGGGCCTTCGCCGCATTCGATTTTGGCGGGATAGATAACCTCATCAACTTTGGTCAGCGTGATGGTCTCTTCGTTCACTGGCAGGCGATAGAAGGCCGGGCCGTTGAGTGACGTGAACGCCTCTAGCTTGTCCAACGCATCTGCGCGCTCGAACATTTCGGCCAGCAGTGACATCGTATTGGTTGCAGTGAAACAGCCGGCGCAGCCACAGGCCATTTCCTTGTTAGCATCCGTGTGCGGCGCGCTGTCTGTGCCAAGGAAGAAACGCGCGTCGCCCGAGGTCGCGGCGGTCAACAGCGCCAGCCGATGCTCTTCGCGTTTGGCGACCGGCAAGCAGTAGTAATGCGGCTTGATGCCGCCGACCAGAATGTGGTTGCGGTTGATGATCAGGTGATGCGTTGTAATCGTCGCACCCAGATCTTTCTCATTCGCCTTGACGTAATCCACGCCGTTTGACGTCGTGATGTGCTCCATCACCACGCGCAGTCCGGGTGTTGCTTTGCGAATCGGATCAAGAACGCGGTCGATGAACACCGCCTCGCGATCGAATATATCGATCTCGGCATCCGTGACTTCGCCGTGCACACATAGCGGCAGACCGATTTCGGCCATCTTCTCCAGCACCGGGCGTACCTTGTCGAAATCGCAAACGCCCGAAGACGAGTTGGTTGTTGCCCCAGCTGGGTACAATTTGACCGCCTTGATCAGACCGCTTGCATGTGCGGCGGCCACATCCGCCGGGTCCGTGTCTTCGGTCAGGTAGAGCGTCATCAGCGGCTCAAACGTCATATCCTCTGGCAGAGCAGCAAGGATGCGGTCCCGATAAGCTGCTGCGTCGTCACCTTTGACAACGGGCGGAACCAGATTCGGCATGATGATGGCACGGGCAAAATGGCGCGCGGTTTCAGGCAAGACGGCTTGCAGCATCGCGCCATCGCGCAGATGCAAATGCCAGTCATCGGGGCGGCGGATCGTCAGGGATTGGGTCATAGCCCCCGGCTAACACAGCCGCTTGGGTGGTGAAAGACCCTCTTGCCCTTGCCGATGAGACAGATCGCCGTAAGTCACTGACGGATGGTGGTCTTGACCTCTGGTTGTGGTCATGACCTGTTGGGGCGCAGGAAAAAGGGGAACTCATGACACAGCCAAACTCCATCGATGCCGTGCAAGAGCTTTTGGGCTCTGAGGGTTATGTCTGTGGCCGGGCTTTGGCGACGGTTGTGTTTCTTTCGCTGAAACTTAGTCGACCTCTATTTCTGGAAGGCGAGGCGGGCGTCGGCAAGACTGAGATCGCCAAGGCGCTGGCCGCAGGATTGGGGCGGCGCCTGATCAGGTTGCAGTGCTACGAAGGCCTTGATGCCTCTTCCGCTGTGTATGAGTGGAATTTCCCCGCCCAGATGGTGGCGATCCGAACCGCAGAAGCGTCGGGTGGGGCGGACCGAGGCGCGTTGCAGACCGAGCTGTTCTCGGATGATTATCTGATCGAACGCCCCTTGCTGCAGGCCATGCGTCCGGATGCCAATGGGGCACCTGTATTGCTAATTGACGAATTGGACCGGACCGACGAACCCTTTGAGGCTTTCTTGCTGGAGGCGCTCAGTGACTTTCAGGTCACGATCCCCGAGCTTGGTACTGTCAAAGCTCCAGAACCGCCCATTGTGATCGTCACCTCGAACCGCACGCGCGAAGTACACGACGCACTGAAGCGCCGCTGCCTATATCATTGGGTTGATTACCCTGACTTTGCGCGCGAAATCGAAATCCTGCACGCACGGGCTCCCGAAGCGGCAGAAGCGCTGAGCCGTGAGGTGGTCGCCTTTGTTCAGCGCTTGCGCACAGAAGATTTGTTCAAGAAACCGGGGGTGGCCGAGACCATCGATTGGGCTAAGTGTCTGCTGGCGCTGGACGTTATCAACCTCAGTCCCGAAGTAATCGGCGATACGTTGGGTGCCATCCTGAAATACCAGGACGACATCCAAAAGTTGCAGGGGTCCGAGGCCAAACGCATTCTGGATCAGGCGAAAGCCGATCTCGAACCAGCCTGATGCTTCATATGCTCGAAAATACTTTGGGGGTTTGATGGCCGAACAACTCCCACTCGATATACCGGACAACCCCAAACTGGCCCAGAACATCACCCATTTTGCGCGCGCTTTGCGCAAGGCCGGACTGCCGATAGGAACTGGGCGCGTGATTGACGCGATCCGCGCGGTGCAGGCTGCGGGGTTCACCGAGAAAAGAGATTTCTACTGGACGCTGCATGCCTGTTTCGTGAACCGGCCGGAACATCGAACGGTTTTTGCGCAAGTCTTCCGCCTCTATTGGCGCGATCCGCGGTATCTAGAACATATGATGTCCATGATGCTGCCCGCCATTCGCGGTGTTCAGGAGGAGCGCAAAGCGGATGCGGCTGAAAAGCGCGCGGCTGAGGCGTTATTGGATGGCGTCGAACGCGACTTGCCAGAATCAACCGAGCAACAAGAGGAAAGCGAGATCGAGATCGACGCAACCCAAACCGCGTCATCTGAAGAACGCTTGCGCAACCTCGATTTCGAACAGATGAGTACATCCGAGATCGCGCAGGCCAAACGCATGCTGTCGCGCCTGAACTTACCGGTCAAACCCATCGAGTCTCGCCGAGGTCAGGCCAGTCACCTCGGTCACCGCATTGATCGCGCTCGGACACTTAGGTCAGCGATGCGGCAGGGTGGCGAACTACGCGATATCGCGCACTTGCAACCCAAACCTCGCTGGCCGAATTTGGTGGCGTTGTGCGATATCTCCGGGTCGATGAGCCAATACAGTCGGATCATTCTGCACTTTCTACACGCGGTTTCGAATGCCAAAGGCGCAGGTTGGGCCAAAGTGCACGCCTTCACGTTTGGCACACGCCTGACCAACATCACCCGCCATCTGCATCAACGTGATGTCGATGCAGCGCTGGCCGCTGCTGGGGCCGAGGCGCAGGACTGGGAAGGCGGAACCCGGATCGGAGAATGCCTGCATCAGTTCAATCGCGACTGGTCGCGGCGCGTCATGGGGCAGGGGGCGGTCGTGTTGTTGATCACCGACGGGTTAGAGCGGGGCGATCCCGAGATGCTGGAAAAGGAAATCGAGCGCCTACACCTGTCGTCGCGGCGTCTGATTTGGCTGAACCCATTGCTGCGCTGGGACGGGTTCGCACCGAAAGCTCAGGGTGTGGCGACAATGCTTCCACATGTCGACAGCTTCCGCGCCGGGCATTCGATTGCGTCGCTGGAAGATCTGGCCGCCGTGATTTCACAGCCAGATGATCAGGGGCAGAAAGCGCGGCTGATGTCCGCGCTTTCCGACTAGCTGTTACGAAAGCTGCTCTTCATTGCACTTCCGTGCCATCTCCATGGCTTTGTAAGTGCCGGTCAGATCGACGGTGAAGGCGAACTCTTTTTCCGGGAACACGACCATTACCTTCTTCTTGGCAAGGTCATCCGCGAACTGAGGGTCGTCCGACAGAACATACCCGCCCGAATAGCCCTTGGTGATGTTCCCCTTCATACCGGTGGCTTCTCCGACATAAATATTGTCGCCTATAAGGATGGCAACAGCCTCTTTCTCGCCTTTCTTGATGTTGGTTTTGGCCTTGGTGAAGACACCAACATAGCCAACGCCGCGATCTTCGGTCAGGCCCATCTGCACGACATTTTCAGCGTCATCAACCGCTTCGATAAGGCAGGATTTCTTGTCCTGATCGATGAAAACCTTCCAGCCTTCGACCTCACCGTATTTCAGAAATGTGTCAGCCCAGCCGGTGCTGGCAGTCAACAGGCCGATCGCTGCTCCGAGTGTAAGAATGCGTTTCAACTGTTTGTCTCCGCTATGAAATATGTTGGGACGATCCCGAATAGGCCCCGGAATCGCATGCAGGCTAGAATGACGCCTTCCAACATTCAACAATTTGTGAATGTGAGTTCAAAATCGGCTTGTTAGCGCCACAAGATCGACCCGCTGAGCGCTTTTCATTGCTCCAAAGCTGACTATGTTGAACCCAAGCAAGGCCGGAGGTCTAAATGGAACGATTCGATAGCAGCCCGGAAACCGCACTAAAATGGTATCGCGCCGGGAAGGGCGCGGCTTTGGCCACTGTGGTTGAGACCTGGGGCAGCGCGCCGCGCCGTGTAGGCGCGCAGTTGGTCATTGCGGGCGATGGTCGGATCGAAGGCTCGGTTTCTGGTGGTTGCGTCGAAGGTGCCGTGATCGTCGAAGCGCTGGAAGCCATAGAGGAAGGCGAGGCAAGGCTGCTAGAGTTCGGTGTAAGCGACGAGGATGCGTTTGCCGTCGGTCTGGCCTGCGGCGGTACGATCAGGGTTTTGGTTGAACCGGTCGGCAAGGTCCTGCCCGAACCAATGCTGGCCGAACTGGTCGCGGCACGGGCGCGGCGCGAATCCTTGGCCTATGAAGTCAATGTCGAGACGGGCCAGCGCGCGTTGCGCCGCAATGCCTATTCCGAACGCTTGCGTATGGACAGGTCCGGGTTCGAAGAGGATGGGCAAACCTTTGTCGCTGTCCACAACCCACCGCTACGGTTGATAGTGGTGGGAGCGGTGCACATCGCCCAAGCTCTGGTGCCGATGGCCCGGATCGCGGGCTATGACCCGGCGATTATAGATCCGCGCGAGGCCTTCGCATCGGACGCACGTTTTCCCGGAGAAACCATCCTGACGGATTGGCCGGATGAGGCTGTGTCAAAGCTTGGTCTCGACTCGCGCACGGCGCTTGTGTTGCTGACCCACGACCCCAAACTTGATGACCCCGCGCTTCAGGCCGGTTTGGCGGCCGATGTGTTCTACATCGGCGCACTCGGATCTAAGCGCACACATGCCAAACGCGTGGAGCGGATGAAGCAGGCCGGGTTCAACGATGACCAGATTTCACTGATTCACGGACCTGTTGGGCTTGATATCGGGGCGGCTGGACCGTCTGAGATAGCCGTTGCGATTCTGGCGCAGATGACGGCGGTCCTGCGAGGCAGAGCGTGAAGTTTGGTCCGGTACCCGTTTCCGACGCCGACGGCGCGATATTAGCCCATTCCGTCAAAGCGGGAAACCGCAAGCTTAGGAAAGGTATAACGCTTTCGTCCGAGCACATAGCCGAGTTGCAACAAGTCGGTCTGACCGAGGTCACAGTCGCCAGACTGGAGCAAGGTGATTGCCATGAGGACGAAGCCGCAGCGCTGCTGGCAGAAGCGCTTGCACCAAGTCCCACACAGGCAAATCTGCGTGTCACCGAAGCCTTTACAGGCCGGGTCAACCTTTTAGCAAATGGACCAGGCGTCGCGGTGCTGGATACCGATGCCTTGCAAAAGTTCAATCAGGTCAACCCGATGATCACGGTTGCGACGGTGCCACAATATCAGCAGATGACGGCTGGCGGTATGGTCGCGACGATCAAGGTGATTTCTTATGCCGTACCTCGATCCGACGTTGAGAGTGCGGCCCGTCATGCGCAGGACGCTATTCGCTTATCGGTGCCCAAATACGAAAATGCGGGTCTCATCGTTACCGACATTGCTGGCGGGCCATCTAATGAAAAAGGTATCGCTGCTATTCGTAGCCGGGTTGAGGCTTTGGGTATGAATCTGTCAGATGTTCAGGTGGTGCCGCATCGGATGGGCGACTTAACAGCATCGATTTCGACCATTCGGGGTGAGATCGTCATGATCCTGACCGGATCGGCCACGTCGGATAAAGATGATGTGGCGCCTGCTTCTGTGCGGGCGGCGGGGGGCATCGTCGACCGGTTTGGAATGCCGGTCGATCCGGGGAACCTGTTGTTTTTGGGATCTTCCGGCGAGCGCCCCATCATCGGTTTGCCCGGATGCGCGCGCTCACCAGCATTGAACGGGGCGGATTGGGTCTTGTCCCGCGTTGCTTGCGGAATCGAAACGACGGGCGCGGACATCGCAGGGATGGGTGTCGGTGGGCTGCTAAAAGAAATCCCGACGCGGCCACAGCCCCGCGCTGCCAAGAGTAAATGACGCAACGGCAATTTTGCCCTGTTTGGTGGACACATCACTGTTAGAAGGCTGATCAGCGAAACTGCGGAAAAATCAGGCAAATATTTTTGTTCTCAAACGAAATTTACCGTGTTTAACTCTGGCTTAGCAAATAAGCCAAAAAAGGGGAGGATCTTATGACCAAGGTCTCAATGACCGTGAACGGCGTTGCCGTCAGCGGTGATGTTGAAGGGCGGACTCTATTATCCGGATTTCTACGCGACCACCTGAATTTGACAGGCACACATATTGGCTGCGACACGGCTCAATGTGGCGCGTGCGTGGTGCACGTGAATGGTGAGGCGGTCAAATCCTGCAACATGCTGGCGCTGGAAGCAGACGGCGCGGATGTGGGCACGATCGAGGGGCAGGCGGCCGAAGATGGCACGCTGAACGTGATCCAACAGGCCTTTCAGGATCATCACGGGCTGCAATGCGGGTTTTGCACTCCGGGCATGGTGATGAGCGCTGCAGCATTGCTAAAGGATAACCCGCGCCCGACCGAAGGCGAAATTCGCAAGTACCTTGAGGGTAACCTATGCCGGTGCACAGGCTACCACAACATCGTCAAGGCAATCATGGCCGCATCGGGTCAAGACGTTTCCAGCATCGCCGCCGAGTGAGGCGGTTAAGAATTTTCGACGAAAATTCTTTTCCACGGAGGAGAACAAGCAATGCCCAAAGACAGTGGCATCGGAGCCAGTTCCAAGCGGCGCGAGGACGTACGCTTTCTGACCGGAGCAGGCAATTACACCGACGACATCAACGTACATGGCCAGGCCTATGTGCATTTCCTACGGTCCGACATCGCGCATGGCCGGATCACCAACATCGACACATCTGCCGCCGAGGGTATGCAGGGGGTTGTGAAGGTGTTCACCGGCAAGGACTTTGAAGGCGTGGGCGGAATGCCTTGCGGCTGGGAAGTAACCGACCGTCATGGCGCCCCGATGCAGGAACCACCGCATCCCATTCTGGCGCAAGGCAAGGTCCGACATGTAGGCGATCCCATCGCTGCCGTTGTCGCGGACAGCCTTGAACTCGCCCGCGATGCGGCGGAAGCGATTGAAGTGGATATCGAAGAGCTCCCTGCCGTGCTGGATATGAAAGCCGCAGCGCAGGATGGCGCGACGCTTATCCATGAGGATTTGAAGAACAACATCTGCTATGACTGGCATCTAGGCGAAGAAGACAATGACAAGGTCAATGAGGTTTTTGCCAACGCGGCCCATGTCACCACTCTGGACCTGATCAATAACCGTCTGGTTGCTAATCCGATGGAGCCGCGCGTTGCGGTGGCCGAATACAGCCGGGGTACGGATGAGTACACGCTCTACACCACTTCGCAGAACCCGCATGTGATCCGCTTGCTGATGTGCGCATTTGTTCTGGGCTTGCCTGAACACAAAGTGCGTGTTGTAGCGCCTGATGTTGGTGGTGGATTTGGCACGAAGATTTTCCACTACGCGGAAGAGGCGTTCTGTACATTCGCTGCCAAGGCCTGCAACCGTCCGGTCAAATGGACCGCCAGCCGGTCCGAGGCGTTTATGTCGGATGCGCAGGGCCGCGACCACGTCAGCACGATTGAGCTCGCTTTGGACGCGGACAATAACTTCACAGGCCTTCGCACCAACACCTACGCCAATCTGGGCGCGTATCTGTCGACCTTCTCAAGCTCGGTTCCGACTTGGCTGCATGGCACTCTGATGGCGGGCAACTACAAAACGCCGGTCATTCAGGTGAATGTGAAGGCAATGTTCACCAACACAGTGCCGGTGGACGCTTATCGCGGTGCGGGTCGGCCAGAGGCAACCTATCAGTTGGAGCGCGTCATCGACAAGGCAGCGCGTGAACTGGGTGTCGATCCGATCGCCCTGCGTCGCCAGAATTTCATCACCCAGTTTCCGTATGACACACCGGTGGCGCTGACCTACGACACCGGGGATTACAACGGGACGATGGATAAGCTTGAGGCTGCTGCTGATTTGGCTGGCTTTGCCGCGCGGCGGGCGGAAAGCGAGGCCAATGGCAAGCTGCGTGGTCTAGGCGTCAATTGCTATATCGAGGCCTGCGGCATCGCGCCCTCGAACATCGTCGGTATGCTGGGGGCCCGGGCAGGACTCTATGATGCAGCTACGGTTCGGGTAAACGCCACCGGTTCTATCAGTGTCATGGTTGGTGCACATAGCCACGGGCAGGGGCATGAGACTGCTTTCCCGCAGGTAGTGGCCGACATGATCGGCATCGACGAGTCGATGGTCGAGATTGTGCATGGCGACACCTCGAAGATCCCGTTCGGCATGGGCACTTATGGCTCACGCTCGCTGGCGGTCTGTGGTTCGGCCATGGTTAAGGCGACCGAAAAGGTCATCGACAAAGCCAAGAAGATCGCGGCCCACCTGCTCGAGGCGTCCGAGGCCGATATCGAGCTGAAGGACGGTCAGTTCAGCGTCGCGGGCACTGACAAGTCGGTGGCCTGGGGTGATGTGACTCTGACAGCCTATGTACCGCACAACTTCCCATTGGAGGTTGAGCCGGGGCTGGAGGAGACCGCATTTTATGACCCGGCCAACTTCACCTTCCCAGCGGGGGCATATGCCTGCGAGGTTGAGGTGGATCCCGAGACTGGACAGGTGACCATCGAAGCGTTCACCGCTGCGGATGACTTTGGCAACATCGTTAACCCGATGATTGTGGATGGTCAGGTACATGGCGGTATCGGTCAGGGTATCGGTCAGGCTTTGTTGGAAAACTGCGCCTATGACGAGAATGGCCAGTTGCTGAGCGCATCCTTCATGGATTACGCGATGCCACGCGCCGATGATCTGCCGTTCTATGCGGTCGACCATTCCAGCCAGACGCCGTGTACGCACAACCCGTTGGGTGTGAAGGGCTGCGGTGAAGCTGGTGCGATTGGCTCGCCGCCTGCGGTAGTCAACGCGGTTCTGGATGCGCTGAACTCGGGTGGAAAGGCTGTTGATCACATTGACATGCCGATGAGCCCGTCGCGTGTTTGGACAGCAATGCATGGTTGAGAGGTTCGGGTGCGAGGGGCCAGCCCCTCGCGCTCCCCGAGATATTTATAGCCAGATGAAGGGCGGATCCGCGCTTTTCGGAAAGGAAGAACGAAATGTACAATTTCGAGTTTGAGAAACCCTCGACCATCGCTGACGCGGTTACTGCGTTGGGAGTTGAGGATGCACAGGCATTGGGGGGTGGGCAAACCCTGATCCCCACAATGAAGCAGCGGTTGGCCGCGCCATCCAAGCTGGTTTCGGTCAATGGAATCGCTGAAATGAAAGGGGTCTGCGTCGAGGATGATGGCTCGGTAGCGATAGGCGGTGCGACAACCCACGCAAATGTGGCCGCTGAAGCTGCTGGTAACTATCCGGCGCTGGCAGCGCTGGCCGGCCAGATCGGTGATCCTGCGGTGCGTAATCGTGGCACTATTGGCGGTTCGATTGCCAACAATGATCCAGCGGCCTGTTATCCGGCGGGAGTGCTGGGTTCAGGCGCGACCATTGTCACCAATAATCGCCAGATAGCGGCGGATGACTTCTTTCAGGGCATGTTCACGACAGCTCTGGAAGAGGGCGAGATTATCACTTCGGTGCGTTTCCCTGTGCCTCAGGCGGCGAGTTATCAGAAGTTTTTGCAGCCCGCGTCTCGGTTTGCGTTGGTCGGGGTTTATCTCGCTCGGTTCGCCAATGGCGTTCGGGTTGCAGTAACCGGCGCAAGCGAGGACGGAGTTTTCCGCTGGGCAGAGGCTGAGGAGGCCCTGAACAAAGAGTTCCGCGCGGACGCTTTGATGGGGCTGCACATCAATCCGATGAACATGATTGGTGATCTGCACGGGAGCAAAACGTATCGGGCGCATCTGGTCACTGTTATGACGAAACGGGCTGTCGAAGCTTGCAGCTGATCTGATTGTTAATCAGCTTTGAGAGCCTCGGTGAAAGCCGGGGCTCTTTATTCTTTCCGAACTCTTGGGGGCTTGGCGGGGCGCCAGTAGGCGCCGGTGTCTTCTCGTGCCGTCTGATAGCGTTCCACGCGGTCACGCGCGGCTGATCCCCCGGCGGCAAAGAGATGACCTAGCAGGCATTCAAGCACTGCCATCGCTCCGGAGAAGCTGGAAAAGTGATGTTGCGCGCGGGTACTTACAGGCAGCACGATGTCAGGGTTAACACCAGGGGCGATGACGTCGCTATCCGACAATAGCACGATGCGCATGCCGCGTTTACGCGCAAAACGCATGGATTGTATGGTGTCAGAGGAATAGGGGTGAACGGTAATAGCGAAAAGGCAGTCCGCTTCATCGGCCTCGAGCAAATCATCGATGGCTGATCCCATATGTCGCGGGATAAGCTGAAATCCTGGGTGTGCCATCCGGCCCGCATAGTGGAGATAATAGGCCAAAGCATAGCTGGCCCGGGTCGCGGTTATGAAACAGCGATTAGCTGCAATCATGTACTCTGTGACCTGTTGCATCAAATCAGGATCGGCCAGTCGCAGGGAGCGGGCTACGACGTTCAGTTCGTTTTGCGCAAACCCAGCTTGCGCAGCGCTGAATTGGTCCCCCGATTTCATGTGATCCAGCCAGCCCTGACCCAGCCGATCTTCTCGGTCTGTGACAAGGGTTTGGCGAAAGGGGCGTCTGAACGCATCAAAACTGTCGAACCCCATACGTTGTGCCAACCGAACCAGAACGTTTGAACTGACACCGATTTTCTCGGCGGTTAGTCGAACTGGGTCGAGCCCGAAATCGCCGGGATGGTCGATGATGTATTTCGCTGCGGCTTGCATTTGCTGAGGCAAGGTGTCGATTTCGTGCCGAAGCTGCTCGGTCAGTTGGGATGAGGTGTGTTGCATCCGATAAGAAAAACAAATGTTATGAAGAATGCAAATTGAAAACGTTGGCAGGTTGTCTAATTCGGGATCGTGCAAAACAGGTGACGGAATGTCAGAGACTGGTTCGAGGATGGCGGGAAGGCCATATGTGTTGGTGGCTCCGAACGGGGCGCGGCGGGGGCATGGGGATCATCCTGCGCTGCCGATCACAACGGACGAAATCGTCAAAGCTGCGAAGACGTGCAATCGGGCAGGTGCGCAAGGCCTGCACCTGCATGTTCGTGATCAGGCGGGTCAGCATTCGCTTGATGCGGGTTTGTATAGTGAAACCATTGCTGAACTGCGTGCTGCGGCCCCTGATATGGACATCCAGATTACGACAGAAGCTGCTGGCGTTTTCGGCGTTCAAGCACAACTTGCTTGTTTGCAGAATGTGCGCCCGGACTGGGCTTCGATTTCGGTGCGCGAGATTGCACGGTCGCCCGAACTTGCGCCAAAGGTCTACGCTCTGTGCGCGGAACAAGGGACTCGTGTTCAGCATATCCTCTATGATGTCGCTGACGTCGAGTTACTGACCCATTGGCAGGCTGGGGGGGTGGTAAAATCGGATCAGGTCGACCGTCTGCTTGTCCTTGGTCGCTATGCCACGGCGCAGGAATCGAGTCCGAATGATCTGGATGTGTTTCCGCACAGCGCTGATCCATGGATGGTCTGTGCCTTTGGAGGGCAGGAGCATGCGTGCCTGCAAAAGGCCGCGCAGTTGGGTGGCGATGTGCGCGTGGGTTTTGAGAACAGCCTTGCCGGTCCGGATGGACAAACCTGGGCTGACAATGCCGCATCCGTCGCGGCGCTGATTGATCTTCTGAAAAGGACGTCGACATGAGTCACGTATTTCCACGCCATACAAAGTCGGAACTGCCTGAGGCCGCTGGTGGTGACGGCTGTTATCTCATCGACTCAACCGGCCGTCGCTATCTGGATTGTGGTGATGCTGCCGTTTCATGCCTCGGCCATTCCAACGCCGCTGTGGTCAAAGCGGTGCAGGATCAGGTGGCGCAGATTGCGTTTGCGCATACGGGCTTTATGACCTCGGCACCGGCCGAGGCACTGGCCGATCTGCTGATTAAACACTCCCCCGGCGAACTGGACCGGGTCTATTTTGTCTCGGGCGGGTCAGAGGCGACCGAGGCTGCTATCAAACTGGCGCGGCAGTATTATCTGGAAACCGGCCAGCCTGAACGCCGTCATGTCATAGCGCGCCGACAAAGCTATCACGGCAACACTTTGGGGGCACTTTCGGCGGGTGGCAATGAATGGCGGCGGGCGCAGTTTGCACCGATGCTGATCGAGATGACTCATATCGCTCCTTGCTATGAGTACGCCGAAAAGCCTGAGGATGAGAGCAGTTTTGAATATGGTCAGCGCGTTGCGAATGAGCTGGAGGCAGAAATCCTGCGCCTTGGGCCTGAAACGGTCATGGCTTTCATGGCGGAGCCGGTGGTTGGTGCGACGCTTGGGGCTGTTCCGGCAGTCGAGGGGTACTACAAGCGAATCCGTGAAATTTGCGATCAACACGGCGTTCTTCTGATCCTCGACGAAGTAATGTGCGGCATGGGGCGTACCGGGCATTTGTTTGCCTGTGATCATGACGATGTCACGCCGGATATTCTTTGTATCGCCAAAGGGTTGGGGGCTGGGTATCAGCCTATCGGAGCGATGCTGTGTTCGGGTCGAATCTATGATGCGATCCGGGATGGATCGGGCTTCTTCCAGCATGGCCACACCTATATCGGTCATCCGGTTGCGACTGCGGCTGCGCTTGCCGTTGTACAGGAACTTACTTCTCGTGAACTGCCAGCGCGGGCCGGCGTAATGGGGGGCAAATTGCAGAGCATGTTGGAAAACAAGTTTGGCCAACACCCGAATGTCGGGGACATACGGGGCCGCGGCTTATTCCGAGGAATTGAGTTGGTCGAGGATCGGGATACGAAAACTCCGTTTGATCCGTCGCGCGGCCTAGCGGCCAAGATCAAGAAGGCCGCCATGGCCGAGGGATTGATCTGTTACCCGATGTCGGGAACGCGTGATGGACGCAACGGAGATCATATCCTCCTAGCACCGCCCTTTGTCATCGAAGATGACCAACTGGTCGAGCTTGTAGACAAGCTGGATCGGGCGATATCCTCGGTGATCTGATTTAGGCGAGAAGCCAGAAAACAAAGAAGCCCCTCCGATTTCGGAGGGGCTTTTGTCATTCTACAAAAAGAAAACCTACTTCTGTGGCAGCGGGCCAATCATCATGATCATCTGACGGCCTTCCATCTTGGGCATGTTCTCGATCTTGCCCAGATCCTTGACGTCTTCGGCCACACGTTCCAGCAGCTCACGCCCCAGGTTCTGGTGCGCCATCTCGCGGCCCCGGAAACGCAGGGTGACTTTGACCTTGTCGCCGTTCTCAAGAAACTTGAACACGTTGCGCATCTTGACGTCATAGTCATGCGTGTCGGTGTTGGGCCGGAACTTGACCTCTTTCACCTCAATGATCTTTTGCTTCTTGCGGGCTTCGCTTTCGCGTTTCTGCTGTTCGTACTTGAACTTGCCGAAATCCATGATTTTGCAGACCGGCGGGTTCGCGTTGGGCGAAATCTCAACCAGATCGAGGCCGACATCGGCGGCCATCTGCATGGCCTTTGCGGGATGAACCACCCCGACATTTTCACCTTCGGCGCCAATCAGGCGAATTTCGGGAGCACGGATCTTGTCATTGACGCGCGGGCCGGTATCTCGCTGTGGCGGCGCGTTGTGAGGTCTGCGGGCTATGGGTTCATTCCTTTGATGATTGCAGAATTTCGAGCCCGGAATTTAGACCGGGCTGAGAGGTGTTTCAAGCGGCATAAATTGCAAGCCGCATGAATTTTCCATGAATTTCGTGAGTTTTTGCCGGTTTAGGGTGTCGATAACCCCACCGGCAAACCCCATTAGCCCACAAATGCCTTTTCAATCACGAATTCCTTGGGTTCGGAATTTGCACCTTCTCGCAAGCCGAACTCTTCCAGAATTGCTTTGATGTCATGGTTGAAGGCAAGGCTGCCACAAACCATCGCGCGATCAGTATCTGGCTTGATACCACCTTCGATGCCCAGATCGGCGAATACGGTGCCGTCTTTTAACAGCTCGGTTATACGGCCCATCTTTGGGCTCTCTTCCCGCGTGGTGGTGGGATAATAGCGAATCTTGTCGGCGAAACCGTCACCAATCAGTTCGGCCAGCAACTCGTCCTGTTTGACGCTCTCGATCAACTCGCGGCCGTAATCCAGTTCAGCTACGTCGCGGCAGGTATGGGTGATGATAACCTCGTCATAATCCTCGTAGGTCTGCGGTTCACGCAGCAGCGACGCGAAGGGCGCAAAGCCTGTGCCGGTGGCGAAGAACCAGATGCGCTTGCCGGGCAGCAATGCGTCATGCACCAGTGTGCCAACGGGTTTAGGCCGAAGGATGATCTGATCACCAGGCTGGATGTGCTGCAGTTTTGAGGTCAGCGGGCCGTCTTGCACTTTGATCGAGTAGAATTCCAGTTCCTCATCCCATGAAGGCGAGGCGATGGAATAGGCGCGCAACAGCGGTTTGCCATTATCGCCCAGTAGGCCGATCATAACGAACTCACCCGAGCGAAAGCGCAAGGAAGCCGGGCGCGACACCTTGAAAGAGAACAGGCGGTCGGTCCAATGTTTGACCTCGGTCACAGTCTGGGCGTCGGGCAGGACGGGGGCCTTAACGGCGGTTGCTTCACTCACGGATTTCATCTCTGTCATCATTTCACTGCCGGTCTGCTAAACCGGTATCTCCGTTTAATCTTTGATCCAAGTCAGGAAAAGGGGCAGATTGCCCCTTTCGTATCACAGGTTGGCGATGGCGGGTCAGCCGCGCAGGCGGGCCTGGTAGTTGTTGTCCTGCCAATTGGCCCGGGCCAGCCACTGATCTTCGGGCTGCCGGTTCGCCAAGGTGTCATCAATTTCGACTTCGTCAAAGCCGCTACGACGCGCCATGGCGTATTGGTCTGCAAGAACATGGCCTTTTGCCCGCAGGCGACCTGTATAACCTTTCAGACGCAGAACACGCGCGATGGTGAAACCGCGCCCATCCGCTGAGGATGGAAAGTCCACGCGCACCATTTGGGCGCTGCCCAGCCGGTCAAACAGTTCATCGGGGTCAGTGTCCGAGGCGATATCCAGTGCGACCACGTCATTCGCTGCGTCGTCCAGCGTGACATAGCCATCGGTCCAATCATCGGGGGCAAAGCCCTCGTCGTTTACGATTACGTTCATGTTTTCTCTCCGATGCGCACCATTTTTCCATCAACAAAATGGATGCCGCATTCTTCCTTGTTCTGATCGCGCCAGCGCCCGGCGCGGGGGTCTTCGCCTTCTTTGACCGGCGAGGTGCAGGGCGCACAGCCGATCGAGGGGTATCCTTTGGCCACCAGCGGATGCCGGGGCAGGTTGTTTTCGTCCATATAGGCGCGCACATCCTCGGGTGCCCAATGGGCCAGTGGGTTGACCTTGATCCGGCCGGTCCCGTCCTCGACCTCGAAAAAGTCCAGCGCGGCACGGGTGCCGGACTGAAACCGTTTGCGCCCGGTGATCCAGCCACAATACCCGGTCAGAGCTTTCTGCAGCGGGAAGGTCTTGCGCAGGTTGCAGCAGGCATCGGTGTCACGCAGACGCAACGCGCCATAAGGATCGTCGCGCTGAACATCTTCATCCTCGGCGCGGATGATCTGCACATTGCGCAGGCCCAGACGCTCGCTGACCTCCTGCTGGTATTCCAGCGTTTCGGCAAACAGCATCTGGGTGTCCACGAACAGCACTGGGGTCATCTTGTCGACCACTGCAGCCATATGCAGCAACACCACCGATTCCGCGCCAAAGCTGGAGACCAGAGCAAGCTCCTCGATCTCGTCCAATGCGCCATGCATCACATCATGGGCACTGTGGTGGCGGAAGCGGGCGTTCAGCGCCTCGACCTTTTCGGTCAGTTCGGCGCGGTCAGCCCCCAGTTCCGTTTGGATCAGGTCAAGCGGCATTGGCCTGTGCCTCGGGGTAAAGCGCCGCTTTGAACGGTGCCATGCCAACGCGGCGATAGGTCTGCAAGAAGGTCTCTTCGGCGCTGTCGCGCTGCTCCAGATACGTGTCGACGATGCGCTCGACCGCCGGAACGATCTCGTCATAGGCGAAGCCCGGGCCAGTACGATCACCGATGGCGGCGGATTCGGTACCGTCACCACCCAGAGTGATCTGGTAGTTTTCGACGCCAGCGCGGTCTAGGCCAAGAATGCCGATGTGACCCACATGGTGGTGACCACAGGCGTTGATGCAGCCTGAAATCTTGATCTTCAGGTGACCGATATCATGCTCCAGCTTCAAGTCTTCGAACCGGGTCGCGATTTCCTGCGCCACGGGAATCGAACGTGCCGTCGCCAGTGCGCAGTAATCCATACCGGGACAGGCGATAATGTCGCTGATCAAGCCGATGTTGGCGGTCGCCAACTCGTATTCTTTCAGCGTCGCGTGGATCGCGGGCAGGTCGGATTTGTGGACATGCGGCAGGATTACGTTCTGCTCGTGGCTGATACGCAGTTCATCATAGGCGAACTCTTCGGCCAGATCGGCCATCACGCGCATCTGCTCTGCAGTCGCATCGCCCGGCGTCTGGCCGTGCTTCTTGATCGAGATCGTGACGATCGCGTGGTCCGCGTTCTTGTGCGGCGCGATGTTGGTGTCGACCCACGAACGGAAGACCGGATCGTTGGTGTAGGCACTCTCGAACGAGGCAACCGAACCATCACGGAAGGCTGGAGGCGCAAAGTGGCCTTTGATTTCGTCCAGCAGGTTCATATCCGCGCCTTTGAATTGCGGGCGAACCTTCAAAAAGCGTTCGTTCACTTTGGCACGGATGGCGTCGATGCCGTGCTCATGCACGGTGATCTTGATACGTGCCTTGTACTTGTTGTCGCGACGGCCGATCTGGTTCCACACGGAAACGGTGGCCTCAAGATAGGCCAGCAGGTCGTCAAAGGCGACGAATTCCGATAGCTCTTTGCCGATCATGGGCGTACGGCCCAGACCACCGCCAACGATGACGCGGGCACCCAGAACGCCATCACGCTCAACCAATTGCAGACCGATGTCATGCGCCTTGATCACGGCGCGGTCATTCTCGCTGCCGGTGATGGCGATCTTGAATTTGCGGGGCATGAACTGGAATTCAGGGTGGTCGGTCGACCACTGGCGCAGCAGTTCGGCATAGGGGCGCGGATCAGCGACCTCATCCGCGGCGGCACCGGCGAAATGATCGGCGGTCACGTTGCGGATGGTGTTACCCGAGGTCTGGATGGCGTGCATGCCAACCTCGGCCAGTGCGTCCAGCATATCCGGCACGTCGTTCAGTTTCGGCCAGTTGTACTGAATGTTCTGACGGGTGGTAAAATGGCCGTAACCTTTGTCCCATTTCTCGGCCAGCAAAGCGAGCTGACGCATCTGAGCACTGGACAGCGTGCCATATGGAATAGCGACCCGCAGCATATAAGCGTGCAATTGCAGATACAGACCATTCATCAGGCGCAGTGGCTTGAATTCGTCTTCAGTCAGCGAACCGTCAATGCGACGCTCAACCTGCGCACGGAACTGCGCGTTGCGTTCTGCCAAAAATGCTGTGTCGAACTCGGAGTAGCGATACATGTTTAGCTGTCCTTAGTTGCAGCCCCGGACCCGGGGCCTTGAAGGGGAGAGAGAATGGCCTGAGATCAGGCCCGAGGCTGCGGGGAGGTTTCCTGTTTGCCGTGGGCATAGTTGGACGGACCAGTCCGGCGGAAATCCTCCCGAAAATGGGTGGGTTCGGGGCCGTTTTCTCCGGCCACCGCGTCGGCAAGATAGGCGCCGACGATCTTGTTGGCCTGACGCGCGGCATCCAGCAGACGAACCTGCGCGTGAGCTTCGTCCGCGATCAGTTCGGCATCGGACAACTCGCGCGACCATCGGTCATCTTCGGTCTGGTAAATCACATCACCTTCCAACAAGTCGTTGGCGGTGACGACTTTGGGGGTAAAAGCGCGGGCCATCAGGCAAGCTCCTTATTGAAAACCGAGACTTTGTGCGGGTATTGCGCAACTCGGGCGACGCCGGGTTTGTGAATGCGCATATTTGTTTGTTTGACCTGCATCGGATCATCTCGTGACTGAATTGACTTGTGTGCCAATATAGGAAATATTCCCGCCAAATCGCCATATGCGTGAAGAAATAAGAACAGATGTTCTATCTGCGGCGAGTGGAAGAAGATTTGTTCTGAATTGGAAGGGAAATTGGAATGTCGGTGCGAATAGACGACACGGATCGGAAAATTCTAGCCGAGCTGCAACGGGATGCCAGCCAGTCGCTTGACGAAATCGCAGCCCGTGTAGGGAGCTCCAAGACGCCGGTTTGGAATCGCATTCGCAAGCTGAAGGGGGCAGGGGTCATTGGCCAGCAGACCGTATTGCTGGATGCCGAAGCGTTGGGCTTTGAGGCCACATTCTTTGTGCTGATCCGTACGTCGGAACATGAGGCTGAGTGGCAGCAGAAGTTCCTGAAAGCGTTGCGCGATCGTCCAGAGGTTCAGGAAGCGCACCGTTTGGCTGGAGACATCGATTACATTCTGAAAGTGCGCGTCAAGAACGCGCGTGCGTATGATGCGTTTTATCAGGCGTTGATTTCAGAGGTGCGAGTGCACAACGTAACAGCCTTGCTTTCGATGGAAGAGATCAAATCGACCACCATGCTACCACTGAAGTCTGTCGGATAGGATGAAGCGTGAATGGGGGCGCCGCCCCCGCCGCCCGAAGGCGACTCCCCCGAGATATTTATGGCCAGATGAAGCACGGATCCGGGTTTCTTGACAGGATATTAAGTCAGACCGTTACCATGAGTTTGGTCAGCCCGTGGAAATGGTAGCTGTCCGAATACTGCGGCTCTGCCGTCAGCTTTAGCTTTGGGCATTGCTGGAACAGGATGGGCAGGGCGATCCGCATCTCAAGCCGGGCCAGCGGAGCGCCCACACAGAAGTGAAGGCCACCACCAAAGCTAGTATTGGCGCTTACATCTCGCATCGGGTCGAATGTATCGGATTGGGACCAAGCAGCAGGGTCGCGATTGGCTGCGCCCAGAAGCAAGGCAACTTCGTCACCACGCGCAAAGCGGTGACCGAAGAGTTCAATATCTTCATAGGCATAGCGTCTGAACATGTGCAGTGGTGGATCGAAACGCAGGATTTCCTCGACTGCGCCGTCGATGGTGCCGGGCGTCAGGACATACTGCTGTGTACCCGTTGTTAATATAGTCTTCACGCCATTGCCGATGGCGTGCACGGTGGCTTCGTGACCGGCGTTCAGCAACAAAATGCAGGTCGTGATCAGTTCGTCGCGCGAGAGTTTTTCACCATCTTCCTCTGCCGCGATCAACCGGGTGATCAGATCGTCACGCGGGTCAGTGCGGCGTTTTTCGATGTATTCTTCGAGATAGGTGGTAAAGGCTTGTGTGGCGCGGACGGCTTCGTCTTCGGTCTGGCGCGTCCGGTTTGCCTGATACATGGCCACCATGGCGTGCGACCACTGCAACAGTTGCGGTGCCATGTCTTCCGGCACACCAAGCAGACGGCAGATCGTGATCACGGGGACCTGGGTGCAATAGGCCTCCAGCAGATCGAAGGGGCCAGCGGGGAACTGCTTGATCAAATCGTGGCACAACTGTTCAGTGGACCCCTCAAGCGCCGTGATCGCGCGAGAGGTAAACGCCCGCAGAACCAGAGAACGCAATCGAGTATGACGCGGGGGTTCAAGCTCTAACATCGAATGGGATTCGACTTCTAGCCAGGGTGCAAGATGGTCTGGGCCGGGTTTTGCAAGTTCCGCCGGGATTTCACGCCCGAAGCGCCGATCGCGCAGCAGAATTTGCACCGCTTTGTGCGAGACAGCCGCGACAAGGCCGTAGTCTTTCCAGTAGAACAGATCGCCCGACTGACGTGCGCTGTCATAAAAGGGGTATGGGTTTTGCACGAATGCCGGGTCGGTCGGGGATTGGGTCAGCGTCTTCATGCGGTGCAGACTTGCCATGGCGGCTGCTGAATGCAAGACCCTAGATATGCAACGTTTTTGGATCATAGCCGGTTTCTTATGCGCGGTCGGATTGCTGTCAGCGGCGGTCTGGACTTATGGCTATCGTCAGGCCCTGTCGCAACTGAGCGAGAAGGCCGAGGCTGATTTGGAACTGGCCGCCGACCGTCTGAGCACGCAAATGCAGGTCTATCAGGAAGTGGCCGCCTTGATGGCGGATCATCCTGCTTTGCAGGAGCTAGAAACATCAGAACAGCAACGGGCCGCCCGAAAGGTGCTGCTGGATGTGGCAGACAAAACCGCTGCCGTTAACGTTATGTACCTGAATCCGGAGGGTCAGGTTCTTGTCGCGGCCCAACCGGTGACGCAGCGCGATATGTCCGCACATCCGGCCTTCGAGCGCGCCATGCAGGGGGCCCTGGGCAGCGCGCATGGGGTCGAAGACGCAAGCGGCGATCGCATCTATTCATATGCGGCCCCTGCATTTGGGGAATTGGGGCAGATACAAGGCGCGTTGATGGTTCTGGCCGATGTGCAGGACGTTGAACAAACTTGGCGCGGTAGCACCGATGCGGTGTTTTTCGTTGATACGGATGGGGTTGTCTTTATCTCGAACCGATCGGATCTGCTACTATGGCGCCGCGGGCAAGGGCAGCAGGGCCTGATGTCACCCGAAGGTGAGAATGTCGATTTCGCCTCAACCTGGATTGCGGGATATGAAGTGTGGAAGCTCAATTGGGGTCGCTATCTGCCCCGTCGCGCCCTGCATCTGACGCTCGATCTTCCGGTGATTGCGATGACCGCAGAGATGCTGGTTGATGTCGCCCCGGCGCGCCGGTTGGCGGGGTTACAGGCGGCAGCGGTTGCGGCGATCTGTTTCGCCTTTGGTGCGTTGTTGTTTCTGGCCTCGGAACGCCGTCGGACACTTGCAGAGGCAAATACCGTGCTGGAAAGCCGGGTCGCGCAACGTACGCGCGCCTTGACGGCGGCTAATAGCGCTTTGCGCCACGAAGTTGCCGAGCGGCAGGAGGCGGAGGCCGCGCTCAAACAAGCGCAGGCCGATTTGGTTCAGGCTGGTAAGTTGAGCGCTTTGGGCAAGATGTCGGCTGGCATCAGTCATGAATTGAACCAGCCCTTGATGGCGATTCAGCAGTTCGCCGACAACGGGTCCGCCTTTCTTGAGCGCGGCAAGGGCCAGAGAGCTGGCGAAAATCTGGGCCGCATTTCCGATATGGCCGCACGCATGGCGCGGATCATCAAGAACCTGCGGGCCTTTGCGAGAAATGAAAGCGAACCAATGGGGCGCGTTGATCTGGTTCAGGTTCTGAACACTGCCACAGAATTGACCGAGGCGCGCCTGCGCGATGAGAACGTCGCGTTGGAGTGGGTGCCGCCAAAGACTGCGGTCTATGCTTGGGGTGGAGAGGTGCGACTGGTACAGGTGTTTGTCAACCTAATCAATAATGCAGCGGATGCGATGGTCGATCGACCGACGCGCAGGATATTGGTCACTCTGTCAGGGGGGAAGCCTATTCGCGTGTCGGTGCGGGATACCGGACCCGGCATCGAGGACCCCGACCGCGTGTTTGAGCCGTTCTACACCACAAAAACGGTTGGGACGTCCGAAGGGATGGGTCTGGGGCTGTCGATATCCTACGGTCTGGTTCAGAGCTTCGGGGGGGATATTCGCGGTGCCAACACGGACGAGGGTGCTGAATTCACGGTTGAACTGGAACCCTTTGAAGAAGATGAGGCAGCATGATCCGCAAAGTGCTTTTGGTCGATGATGATGCCGCCGTACGTGAGGCCTTGGCGCAAACCCTCGAATTGGCCGAGTATGAACCGGTCACCGCGGGATCTTTCGTGGCCGCAAAGGATCATATTCATCGTGACTTCGGCGGTGTGATCATCTCGGATATTCGCATGCCGGGGCGGGATGGGTTTCATCTGCTCGCATACGCGCGCGAGGTTGATCCTGAGCTTCCGGTGGTATTGCTGACAGGTGAAGGCGATATCCCGATGGCGGTACAGGCCATGGGGCAGGGAGCATTTGATTTTCTGGAAAAGCCCTGTGCAGCAGCGGACTTATTGGCGGTACTCGAGCGAGCCTTCGCAGCGCGCGCAGAAATTCTGCAGGAACGCGAGCAACGGCGCGAACTTGAGCGTGGCGATCCCGCAGCACGCATGCTGTTTGGGTTGTCAGATCAAGCCGAAGCCTTGCGTGAGCGAGTGCGGAGCGTAGCGCCAACACGGGCCGAGGTACTGGTTACCGGGCCAGCGGGTAGCGGAGTTTCAAAGGTCGCTGAAGTTGTCCATCTGATGTCTCCGGTTGGACAGGGGCCATTTGTCAAACGCCCTGCCTCAGGCCTGAACCCGGATGATTTGTTGCGTGTCTGTAAGGATGCGGCAGGCGGATCGCTGTATCTGGATGAGATCTCGGCGATGTCGGATGCCACGCAATACGCCGCGCTGGAACTGATCGAACAAGGGACGGACGCCAGAATCATAGCGGGGGCAACGGCTGATTTGTCTGAACTTACTGCACAAGGAAGATTCAATGCCGATCTGTTCTATAGGTTGGATGTCATGCGGGTGCGAATCCCGGCCCTGTCAGAACGGCCCGAGGATATCCCCGTCATCTTTCGCCGCTATGTGGCGCAGGCCGCTGAGCAGGCCGGGATTGCGGAACCTGAAGTGACACCCGAGCATCTGGCCTCGTTGATGGCGCAGGATTGGCCGGGCAATGCCCGATCGTTGATGTCGGCGGCAATGCGGTTTGTGTTGGGGATGCCGGATGAGGTTGCACAGGCCGCTGATCTGGGGTTGAGCGAGCAATTGGCGCGGGTTGAGAGGTCTTTGCTGATTGCAGCCCTTGGGCGCCACAATGGCAAGGCTGCGGATGCAGCCAAAGCACTGAAGCTGCCGCGCAAAACTTTTTATGACAAGCTGACCCGCTACCACATCAGGCCAGAAGACTATCGTCGTTAGCAAAACACTTCCGCTAGGGCGAGCCGCGGTTGCGCTGCGTCTTAAGCGAGCGATTCGCTCGCATCGATTCGGATATTGTGCGGAAATTCGCACAAGGTGCTGACTGCCTGTGCGAAAAATCGCACAGCGTAGTTCTGCCGAAACACCAGATTTATAACGATCATCATTTAACAGTAAGAAATTAATTGGAAAAAACAGATTTCAGTAACATCTAAACAAAATGTTGAGAGTGAGGAGCCGATTCGGTTCACTCCGCAACATACGGCGCTGATTGAGCGCTCGATGGAAGTTTTAGGGAAGTCTGGGAGGATAAGACTGATGAAATTCCTGACAACGGCAGCAACCGCAATCGCACTGTCCGTGACAGCGACCGCTGGTGTAGCAGCTTGCGATGATGGCGAGATCGTCGTGAAGTTTGCGCATGTGACCAATACGGACAAACACCCCAAGGGCATCGCCGCTTCGCTGCTTGAGCAGCGCGTCAATGACGAGATGAACGGCGTGATGTGCATGGAGGTTTATCCGAACTCCACTCTTTACAACGATGACAAGGTTCTTGAAGCGATGCTGCAGGGCGACGTGCAGTTGGCCGCGCCCTCGCTGTCGAAGTTCGAGAAATTTACAAAGCAATTCCGCCTGTTCGATCTGCCGTTCATGTTCAAGAACATCGATGCTGTGGATGCGTTCCAAGCCTCGGCTGATGGTCAGGCGATGAAAGACAGCATGCAGCGCCGCGGCCTTCAAGGGCTGGCATTCTGGCACAATGGCATGAAGCAGATGTCTGCGAACAAGCCGTTGGAAGATCCTTCGGATGCGAACGGCCTGAAGTTCCGCGTTCAGTCATCGGACGTATTGGTTGCCCAGATGGAAGCAATTGGTGGCAGCCCTCAGAAGATGGCGTTCTCGGAAGTGTACGGTGCTCTGCAACAGGGCGTTGTTGACGGGCAGGAAAACACCTGGTCGAACATCTACGGCAAGAAGTTCTTCGAGGTGCAGGACGGCATCACAGAAACGAACCACGGTATCATCGATTATCTGGTTGTAACCTCAGTTGACTGGCTGGAAAGCCTGGAGCCTGAAGTTCGCGATCAATTCCTGACGATTCTCGCCGAAGTGACCGAGACCCGTAATAAGGAGGCCTTTTCCGTAAACGAAGCTGCCAAGGCTTCGATCACTGACGCAGGGGGCATCATCCGGGAACTGAACCCCGAGCAGCGCCAGGCCTGGGTCGATGCGATGAAGCCAGTCTGGGACAAATTTGCCGGTGACGTTGGTCAGGACAAGATTGACGCCGCACAGGCGATCAACGCCGGGTTCTGATCCCGGTTCAAGCCACGCGTCCGGGGACTGGGGAGTTATGGACGCATTGGCTGGGCGGGCCTTAGTGGCCCGCCACACTCCCACCACTCTCATCAAAAAAATGCGGGGACAGAGAGATGTCTGGTGCGAAACCCGGCCAAGGCGGGCTGGTCGACCATATCGAAGAAACCATGATTGCGTGCCTGTTGGGTCTGATGACAATTGTCACCTTCGCCAATGTGATCGCGCGGTTTGTATTCAATTCTAACATTCTTTGGGCGCTGGAACTGACAGTATTCACCTTCGGTTGGTTGGTGCTGCTGGGTGCGTCTTATGCAGTGAAAAAGCATGCACATCTGGGTGTTGATGCGATCCTGAACATGCTGGCCCCCGCGCCACGCCGGGTTTTGGCGCTGATAGCCGTGGCTTGCTGTCTGGTGTTTTCTCTGCTCCTGCTCAAGGGTTCGTATGACTACTGGGCAGTGTTTGCCGATCTGCCGCCCACCTCGGGTCGCTGGTTTCCGACCGGCTTTGACATGAGTGCGCGCAGCCAGAGCTTCTATGAAGTTGATGATATCCCGATGGTCGCGCCGCTGCGGTTTCTGGAAGATATGATCAACTATGGCGAATATTACGAGAAACTGCCCAAGGTCGTTCCGTATTTCGTTCTGCCTCTTTCGATGTTGCTGCTGGTGATCCGTTTTGCACAGGTCGCAGTACAGATTTGGCGCGGTGAAACTGATCGCCTTGTAGCTAGCCACGAGGTTGAGGACGAGATCGAAGAAGTCCGCGCCCAGCAGGGGGAGCATGACTGATGGACGTCGTACTACTTTTCTCGATGGTCATTGGCCTATTGTTGATCGGCGTTCCGATCGCGGTGGCACTTGGTCTCAGCTCGACCCTCTTCCTGCTGATCTATTCCGACAGCTCATTGGCTTCGGTCGCGGGCACGCTGTTTGAGGCATTTGAGGGGCATTTCACCCTCTTGGCTATCCCGTTTTTCATTCTCGCGTCATCTTTCATGACCACAGGTGGAGTGGCGCGGCGGATCATCCGGTTCTCGATCGCTTGTGTGGGGCACTTGCCCGGAGGTCTGGCAATTGCTGGCGTCTTCGCTTGTATGTTGTTTGCGGCCTTGTCCGGTTCGTCTCCGGCGACAGTTGTGGCCATCGGATCGATCGTCATCGCTGGCATGCGTCAGGTGGGCTATTCCAAGGAATTCGCCGCCGGTGTGATCTGTAACGCAGGGACACTGGGCATTCTGATTCCGCCATCAATCGTGATGGTGGTCTATGCGGCAGCCGTGGAGGTTTCGGTCGGGCGAATGTTCCTTGCAGGCGTTATTCCGGGTTTGATGGCCGGTCTGATGCTGATGATCACCATTTACGTCATGGCCAAGGTCAAGAACCTTCCCAAAGGCGATTGGAAAGGTTGGGGCGAAGTTTTCACCTCGGCGCGCGAGGCCGGTTGGGGTCTGTTCCTGATCGTCATCATCCTCGGCGGTATCTACGGAGGTATCTTTACCCCGACCGAGGCCGCGGCTGTTGCTGCCGTCTATGCGTTCCTGATCGCAAGTTTTGTCTACAAGGATATGGGGCCGCTCAGCACCGAAGGGGATGCGCAGAACATCTCGCTGCTCAAGAAACCCTATGCGTTGATCACGGCCTTTGTGCACCCCGACACCAAGCATACACTTTTCGAGGCGGGCAAGCTGACTGTCACGCTGCTGTTCGTGATCGCCAACGCGCTGATCCTAAAACATGTGCTGACGGATGAGCAGGTGCCTCAGCATATCGCAAGCGCCATGCTATCGGCGGGTCTGGGGCCAGTGACTTTCCTGATTGTGGTCAACGTGATCCTGCTGATCGGTGGCCAGTTCATGGAGCCCTCAGGTCTGCTGGTCATTGTGGCCCCGCTGGTCTTCCCGATTGCCATCGAGTTGGGTATCGATCCGATCCATCTGGGCATTATCATGGTGGTGAACATGGAGATCGGGATGATCACGCCTCCGGTCGGGTTGAACCTGTTCGTAACCTCGGGCGTAGCGGGTATGCCGATGATGAGTGTTGTGAAGGCAGCGTTGCCGTTCTTGGCCGTGCTGTTCGTCTTCCTAATCATGGTTACGTATATCCCGTGGATTTCGACATTCCTGCCCAACACATTCATGGGGCCTGAGATTATAACCAACTAGATCGGTTACACCGAACATATGAACCGGGCGGTGTAATCCGCCCGGTTTTTTTTGCCTTGAAACCGATGCCCAAACACATATTTGTGGATCAGAGGACGACCTCACCATCATGGACGATTATTCGGGACGACCCGATCTCGGAAAGTGAGGTGTTCTTATGCCCTGGATATTACTGTTGTTTGCTGGCCTCCTCGAAATCGTCTGGGCCGTCGCGATGAAGCAGACCGCTGGTTTCACGCGGCTGTGGCCGACGGCGATCATGGGTGTTGCGATGATCGGGTCATTTGGCCTGCTTGCAATGGCGATGCGGGATCTACCGCTTGGCACCGCCTACACGATCTGGACCGGGATCGGCGCAGTAGGGGCGTTCACTGTTGGCATCCTATTCCTGGGTGAAGCGCTGACGCCCATGCGGATCGGCGCTGCGATTCTAATCGTGACGGGTTTGGTCATCATGAAACTGGCCTAAGCGTTGACCGCCGTAGTGGTGTCGGGCAGCTTTGCGAAACAACTCCGAACAAAGGACACCTGCATATGCTGACCGACACCGATGCACGCTTGCTGCGCGTTGCCTATGATGAGGCGAAAGCTGGATTTGACGAAGGAGGCTGCCCAATCGGTTCAGTGCTTGCGCGGGGTGGTGAGGTCGTTGCGCAAGGGCGTAATCAGCGTGTCCAACTGGGCGACCCGATCGCCCATGGGGAAATGGATGCGCTGCGCAAGGCAGGGCGGCAGAAGACCTATCGCGATACTGTGCTTTATACCTCGCTGTCGCCTTGCATGATGTGTTCTGGCACGATCGTACAGTTCGGTATCCCGCGCGTTGTGATCGGAGACACCGTGAATTTTGGCGGCAATGAGGACTTCCTGCGCGATCGTGGTGTCGAGGTCATCATCGCAAATGACCCGGACTGCATTGCATTGATGAAGCGTTTTATCGAAGAGAAGCCCGCGCTTTGGGCCGAAGATATTGCCGAATGAGGTTGGCGATCAGGCGCTTTCAAGCGCCTGAATGATGCCCGAGAAATCATTTGCTTTCAGACTGGCGCCACCCACCAACGCTCCGTCAACATTTGAAACGCCAAAAATCTCTGCAGCATTACCGGGTTTGACCGATCCGCCATACAGCAGGCGGACTGACCGGCCGACACCTTCGCCAAATCGGCGTTCCAGACGTGCGCGTATGAAATCGTGCACTTCTCCGATCTCTTCCAAAGTTGGAACCTTACCGGTGCCGATGGCCCAGATCGGCTCATATGCGACAATCAGGTTCTCGCCTGTCGCTTGATCCGGGATCGAACCCGACATCTGTCCACCGATGATATCCAGAGTATTTGCTGCTTCGCGCTGCTCAAGGCTTTCACCGACGCAGATGATCGTCTTCAGGCCTGCATCCATGGCGGTGCGGGCTTTGGCACGAATGTCTTCGTTCTGCTCAGCATGATCTTCACGGCGCTCGGAATGGCCAAGGATCACTGCGCTCGCCCCTGCATCCAACAGCATCTCGGCACTCAGATCCCCGGTATGCGCACCCGAGAGCGCCGCGTGGCAGTCTTGGCCACCAACAGTAATGCCCGAACCTTCAACCGTATTTGCCGCGCGATGAAGCAAAGTGGCTGGTGGGCATATCAGGATTTCTACCGCAGAAGATGGGTGCGAGGCTTTCAACGCTTCCAGCTCGCTCAGCGCAACGCCAGTTCCGTTCATTTTCCAGTTGCCTGCCGCCAACTTACGCCGCATCGCGATCCCTCCGGTTTTCTGCTTTGAACCCTCGGATATCACCCGCAGGCGGGGCTGACAATTCCGGTTGCATAGCGCTACGTGTCGGGACACATTGCGCGCGTTGTTGCGGAGGATGGCATGATAGACGATCTCGATCTCGCCAAATTGGATCTGCGTGATCCAGCTGAGATGGAAAAGCTGAGACATGCTGTTCGCCAGATCGGATTTCTAACAATCTCCAATTCCGGCCTCGATGCCGCCCGTGTGCAGCTGGTGATTGACGCGTATCGCGATTTTTTTCGTCAACCCGATGAGATCAAGCAGAGCGTCGATATGGCAGCTACGGGTGCCAACCGCGGTTGGGGTGCGCCGCGTTCCGAACAGGTGGATCTCAGGGCGAACCCGGATTTCAAAGAAGTCTTTGATAGCGGTTTTGAACTGCCAGCCGATGATCCCTATGCGGGGCGGGGATTAAGTGTGTATGCCCCAAATCTCTGGCCAGACGGGGCCGACGCGTTTCGGAGAACGATTCAGAGTTACTATTCAGACGCCTGCTCAGTTGCCATTCGCGTTTTGCGCGCGATTGCGATTGCCATCGGTAGGGATGCAAACAGTTTTGATGCGGCCTTTGATACGCCAATGGCGCTGCTGCGCGGTAACTTCTATCCGCAACGCCCTGATTGGGCAGGAGAAAAGGACTTTGGTATCGGCGCGCATACGGATTATGGCTGCCTGACTTTGCTGGCCACGGACGGCACACCGGGTCTGGAAGTTCGTATGCCTGATGGCGATTGGCAAGCTGTAAACGCCACGCCGGGACAATTCATAATCAATTTCGGGGAGATGCTGGAGTTTTGGACGGCAGGAGAAGTCAAAGCGACCGAGCATAGGGTCAAAGGCAGCGTGAACGAGAGGATCTCGGTTCCGTTGTTCTTTAATCCTTCTTACGACACAAATGTTGCGCCCCCGGGTTCATACGCCACGATCCGCGCCGGAGAGCACCTGACGCGGCGATTTAATGAGACCTACGTCCACCTAAAAGCTGCGAGTTAGCGTTGTTCAGCCAAGGTTTCGTCGAACTTGATCGATTCTCCGCATCCGCATGCATCGACTACATTCGGGTTTCGGAACTTGAACCCGGCCTCAAGCAGTGAAACCTCGTAGTCGATCTCGGTTCCGAACAGGAACATCTGTGCCATGGGGGCGATCATCACACGCGCGCCATCCTGCTCGACCACTTCGTCATTCGGGTCGGCATCATCGACATAGTCCATGGTGTATTCCATCCCCGCACAGCCGCCTTTCTTGACGCCGATGCGCAATCCGGTGTGACCGCCGGATTTCATAAGCCGAACAATCTGTTCAGCAGCTTTAGGTGTCATGGTCACGGCTTGTTTGCCGGGAATGCCAAACATAGTGGGCTCCGTTATCGCGCGTTATATCTAATCTAAGGCCGACACGCGCCGGGCTCAAGAGAGAGCCTGTTCAAATACACGCTCCGAGCAGGGTTGTCACGATGGTGCGCAAAGCTTTAGCGTATCTGAAGTAAAGGACAGGCATTCCAGAGAGGGTTGGATCGATGAGAGCGCAGAACTGGGCAGGAGCAGCCATTTTCACATCTATGTTGCTGGCGTCCGCGTCTGCGGCATTTGCGATAGATGACACAAAACGGCACCCGGTCAACTGTGCTACCGCACCTGGTGATCTGCGCGCAATCGCAGCTGAAAAGAAACATGCCGAGGACCAGCAGGCTGAAAGCGTGTTCTCGATCCTCCCTGCCGGTGCCTTGCTGGGTCTCGTCACAGGAACCGAGAGCAAGCACCTGAAGATGCTGTCAGGCGACTATATAAAAGAGCTGGACGCGCGCGCTGCTGAAATCAAGTCGACCTGTAACATCGAATAATCAAACAAAAAGGGCCGCTCTCGGGCAAGAGCGGCCCGGAATGGGCCCATTGAATGGGGGATGGCTATGGTCAGAGGCCCATGCAATTCACGAAGTATGTCAATTTAGCGGGGCAATCGGATAAGACGCCCGCTACTCGACATCCTGCGCCAGCACGTCCAGCAGATCGAAAAACGCATGCTTAATCACTGGGTCAGTACCTGAGGACCTTGTGACCCAGCATTGTGACAACATGAAAACGGTTAAGTAACACGCAGTACACCGTTTTGTAACATCGCCATGTTTTTTGTGAGTAAGTCGAGAGTTACATGAAACCCAGCTCAAGCCGGGCTTCATCTGACATCATTTCCATGCCCCAAGGTGGCTCCCAAGTCAGTTCGACGTCGACCTCTTTGACGCCAGCAACGGGTTCGATTGCTTCCACGATCCAACCGGGCATTTCGCCTGCGACAGGACAACCCGGCGCAGTGAGGGTCATGATCACCTTGACCGCGTTTTCTCCGGTGATGTCGATCGTATAGATCAGACCGAGATCGTAGATATTGACCGGTATTTCTGGGTCAAACACCGTCCGGCAAGCTTCGACCACGGGTTCGTAGAGCGGGTGATCGATGGTCGAGGGAGCGATTAGGGGGCTGCCTTCGAACTGTTCACTGGGGTGGGTCATTGATGCCTCGGGTCTGTTACCTGAGAAATTATATAGGGAAAGTGCCGGGCAGCGTCCAGAGGTGCCGTGGCGCCTGATTTGGGCGCCACGACAGATCAGTCGTTGATGTCGTGCTTGAAGGTTTTGACTTGGCCGTGCGGCAAGGCAAACATACGGCGCAGAACCAGCCATGCGACCAGTGATAGAACGGCAAATATCAACAGCAGAACAGGCAGGGATGGCGTGAGGCCAGGGATCAGCAAAACCACTCCGGTAATGGCTGCACCGATGGCAAAACCCAGGAAAATGAAGCCGGGCAGCGCGACCTCAAGGATGCCCAGAGCAAGCGCTCCGGCCAACCAAATCCACCACGTCAGCCAGAATGGATCGGCCATCATTTTCCTCCTTTAAGCATGTTAAAGGCATTGCCGAAGGCTTCAAGGGCGTTTGCAGGCACAACGATGGTCTGCGAGCCGGTGCCGTTGCCTAGGGCGTTCAGCGATTCCACCTGTTTCAACGCAACCTGATACTGTGCCGCTTCCAGCCCGTTGTCTTGAATGGCCTTTGCCACGACCTGAGTCGCATAAGCTTCGGCCTCAGCCGAGATTCGGCGGGCCTTGGCGGTCTGCTCTGCCGCATAAAGTTCGGCATCTGCCTGCAGCTCAACGGCACGCTTTTGGCCCTCGGCCTCGGTCACCTGTGCGCGGCGGGCACGTTCGGCGTTCAATTGCTGCAACATCGCGTCACGAGTGGCCTGATCGAGGTTCACGTCCAGAATCTCGGCGCGGGTTACTTCGATCCCCCAATCGTCAACGGCGGTTTCGACACTTTCCTGAATACGTTCAATTAGTTGCGCCCGGTTCGATTGCACTTCATCCAGGTCCATCTTGCCGATCTCGGCGCGGACGATACCGGCTACGGTCGTTGCAATCGCACCGTCGACATCGCGGATGCGATAGACCGTCTTTTCCGGCTCGAGAATGCGGTAGAACACCGAGGTATCGATCTGCACCAGAACGTTGTCCTTGGTAATTGCGTCTTGCGTTGCGTTTGGCAACTGACGCTCAAGGATGGATATCTTGTGGCGGGCAACATCTAGAAAAGGAACGATAAAATTGATCCCGGGCCCAAGCACCGAATGCAGGCGGCCAAACCGTTCAACAACGTATTTCTCGGATTGAGGCACGATCTTGATGCCCTTGAAGATGACAATGGCAATAAGCGCCGCTGCCAGCAGGTAGATAATGTTCGAAGTAATCAGTCCGATAATCTGGTCTTCTATCATACTGTCCTCATTTATTGTGTACTATGGTATACATATGGGGATTGAATCGCTCAATTTCAACTCTGGTATGGATTGTACAGGCTGGAATGCAAATCTGTGAAAGCGTTCATACCGGCCAGAAATTCCCTTTTGTGGCAGCTTTGCATCCCACTGGTGTTTGCGTTATCGGACGAGGATGAAACTGATTATCGATACAGACCCCGGCATCGACGACGCAATGGCCATTGCCTATGCCGCCGCTGCGTCCGAAATTGACCTGATCGGCCTGACCACCGTGTTCGGCAACACCCATGTGCATCAATCCAGCCGCAATGCGCGATTTCTGGTGGACAAACTGGGGCTCGGCATTCCCGTGGCCCAAGGCGCGCCCTTCGCATTGGGAGAGATCGCGCATTCACCTTCTGAACATGTGCACGGCCCCGAAGGCTTTGGTGACCTGACCCAGATTGAAGAGATCGGTGAAAACCACGCCCTGTCCGCCGCAGAGTTTCTTGTCGACATGGCGCGCAGCCATCGCGGAGAGCTGGTCGTATGCGCGGTTGGGCCATTGACCAATATCGCTGATGCCATGCGATTGGACCCTGAGTTTGCAGAGAATCTTGGCAAGCTCGTCATCATGGGCGGGGCCGTGTACTGCCCGGGCAACATCACCGAACATGCCGAGGCGAATATCTATCACGATGCCAAAGCTGCAGACGAAGTCTTTGCCGCGCCGCCGCCTACGATTCTGGTGGGATTGGATGTGACTCTGAAAACGCTCTACGAGACCGCTGATTTTGAGGCGCTCTCTGAACGTTCCCCTGACATGGGTGGTTTTCTGCGTGATATCTCACGCTTCTATTTAAAGTTCTACAAAGAGATCGGTGGGCTTGAAGGGTGCGGACTGCATGACTCGACTGCCGTTATCGCCTGCACCCATGAACCGATGTTCGAAATGGTCGAAACGGGTTTGCAGGTGGCGTTGGACGGGGCTGAAATCGGTGCGACTCGTCCTGACCCTGCACGGCCACCAGTGCGAGTGTGCCGGGATGTCGATGGGGCAGGGGTGGTGCGCCTGTTTACGGACCGTGTAGCCTCGCTGCCCTGACGGGTTGCAATGCCCTTGCAGATCGGGCAAAGCCTGCCCGGTTCAGCGATCCAAGGCGTTACCATGACCCAGCGATTTTCTTTCGACCTGAAATCCACCGATGGCAAGGCCCGCACAGGCGTGATCAACACGCCGCGCGGTGAGGTGCGGACGCCAGCGTTCATGCCTGTGGGCACAGCCGCGACCGTCAAGGCGATGATGCCGGAAAGTGTGCGCGCCACGGGTGCCGATATTCTGTTGGGCAACACCTATCATCTGATGCTGCGCCCAACGGCCGAGCGTATCGATCGTTTGGGAGGCCTGCACAAGTTCATGAACTGGGACCGGCCCATCCTGACGGATTCTGGCGGATTTCAGGTGATGTCGCTGGCCGGTCTGCGCAAACTGACCGAGAAGGGCGTGACCTTTAAATCTCACGTCGATGGCTCGAAGCACGAATTGACGCCGGAACGGTCGATGGAAATCCAGCGGCTTTTGGGCTCGGACATCGTCATGTGCTTTGATGAATGCCCTGCGCTGCCCGCCGATCGCGACCGTATCGCCGAGTCCATGCGCCTTTCGATGCGGTGGGCCGCGCGGTCGCGCGAAGCGTTTGGAGACCGCCCCGGACATGCCCTGTTTGGGATCATGCAGGGCGGGCTGGAACAAGATCTTCGGGAAGAAAGTGCCGAGGCACTTAAGCAGGTCGGTTTTGAAGGCTACGCCGTCGGCGGCCTTGCCGTGGGTGAGGGGCAGGAGGCCATGTTCAGCTGCCTTGACTATGCGCCTGACTTCTTGCCCCAGGATAAACCGCGTTATCTGATGGGCGTAGGCAAGCCTGATGATATCGTAGGTGCCGTTGCACGTGGGATAGATATGATGGATTGCGTTCTACCTTCGCGGTCGGGTCGCACCGGGCAGGTGTTCACGCGTTACGGTGTGGTCAATATCAAGAACGCCCGCCATGCTGACGACCCACGCCCGCTGGATGAGAACTGCACATGCCCCGCGTGTTCAAGTTATTCTCGCGCCTACTTGCATCACGTGTTCCGCTCGAATGAGATGATCTCGGGCATGCTGCTGACTTGGCACAATCTGCATTACTTTCAGGAAATCATGCAGGGAATGCGGGACGCGATTTCACAGGGCACATTCGCAGAGTGGCAATCGCAATTCCACGCGCTTCGGGAGCAAGGCGATATTGAACCGCTGTAGATTGTGGCCATTGCGGTGACAAACGTAGTATTTTTTGCTATACTGTTCGCGCATTATTTACCATTTTCATTTGTTTTGTTCAGGAGGATTCAATGCCTCGCTTTATTGCTTCTATCGCAATCGTTTTTTGCGCCTCGACATCTCTTGCGGATGTCTGGACCTTCGAAACCCCGTCCGAGAATATTCAGTGTGTCGTCGGGCAGGGGGCAAGTGTTTCGGACCTGTCTTGCACCATAATTGAGCGGAGTGGTGCGCCTGCGTTCCCGCGCCCGGCGGATTGCCAGTCGGACTGGGGACATGATTTTTTCATGACCAATACGGGCGCCGTCCGCATGCTGTGCCAACCAGTCAGCCATAACCGGGACGGATTTGACCGTGCAGACTACGGCGTAACCGGAGAGTTTGGCGGGTTCGTTTGCCATTCCTCGAAAAAGGGCTTGGAATGTAGAAACGAAGTCGGTCATGGCTTCTTTTTGTCCCGAGCTAAGCAGAGGGTGTTCTGATCCACGCTGGATGATTTGTTGCCCGTTTTAATGCTGGGTTCGCTAAAATCGGTGGATATGTCTGTCGGATGCCTTGAAGTCCCCAAATCATCCGGTCATGCTGCATCACGACAAACGACGATGAGGTTGAAATGGGGGAACAGGTGCCCCACCTTTATCGTCCAAGACAGGAGATGGCCAAAGGTTGCCTGAATCAGGGACCAGCGCCGTCTTGCCAATGATAAGGATAGAGCATGCAAGAGCCTCTGAATTCCTCATACCCCGTCCTGCCGCTGCGCGATATCGTGGTCTTTCCACATATGATCGTGCCGCTGTTCGTGGGCCGTGACAAATCGGTCCGCGCCCTGGAAGAGGTGATGCAGGATGACAAGCAAATTCTGTTGTCCAGCCAGATTGATCCTGGTGAGGATGATCCGGAAATCGACGGTATCTACCGCTCGGGCGTTCTGGCCAACGTGCTGCAACTGCTGAAACTGCCCGATGGCACCGTGAAGGTGCTTGTCGAGGGGCAGGCGCGGGTGCAGATCACAGAATTCCTTGAAAACGATCAGTTTTTCGAAGCGCGCGCCGAGTATCTGACCGAGATTCCGGGCGATGTCACCACGACCGAAGCGCTGTTGCGCACCGTCGCGGACGAGTTTGAGCGCTATGCAAAAGTGCGCAAGAATATCCCCGAAGAGGCGCTGGCCGCCGTCGGTGAAACCACCGAGCCTGCAAAGTTGGCCGACCTTGTGTCAGGTCATCTGGGCATCGAGGTTGAACAGAAACAGGAACTGCTTGAGACGCTCTCGGTGAGCGAGCGGCTTGAGAAGGTCTATGGCCTGATGCAGGGCGAGATGTCGGTTCTGCAGGTCGAGAAAAAGATCAAGACCCGCGTCAAATCCCAGATGGAGAAGACGCAGCGCGAATACTATCTGAATGAGCAGATGAAAGCCATTCAGAAGGAGCTTGGCGATGGTGAGGACGGCAGCAACGAAGTTGCCGAACTGGAAGCCAAGATCAACGAGACCAAGCTGTCGAAAGAGGCGCGCGAAAAGGCCGAGGGTGAGCTGAAAAAGCTCAAGAACATGTCGCCCATGTCGGCTGAAGCGACCGTTGTGCGCAACTATCTGGACTGGATCCTGTCACTGCCGTGGGGCACCAAATCCCGCGTCAAAAAGGATCTGGGTCGCGCGCAGGACATTCTGGACGCCGATCACTATGGACTTGAGAAAGTCAAAGAGCGGATCGTCGAATATCTGGCGGTTCAGCAGAGGTCGAAGAAGCTGAAAGGCCCGATCCTGTGCCTTGTTGGCCCTCCGGGTGTGGGTAAAACCTCGCTGGGTAAATCGGTCGCAAAAGCCACGGGGCGCGAATTCATTCGCATCTCGCTGGGTGGTGTGCGCGACGAATCTGAGATTCGTGGCCACCGTCGGACTTATATCGGGTCGATGCCCGGCAAGATCATTCAGGCGCTGAAGAAGGCGAAAACCACAAACCCTCTCATCCTGCTCGATGAAATCGACAAGATGGGGCAGGATTTCCGTGGCGATCCAGCCTCGGCGATGCTGGAGGTGTTGGACCCGGAACAGAACAACACGTTCATGGATCATTATCTTGAGGTCGAATATGACCTGTCCAACGTGATGTTCCTGACCACGTCTAACAGCTACAACATGCCTGGGCCTCTGCTAGACCGGATGGAGATCATCCCGCTGGCCGGTTACACCGAAGAGGAAAAGAGCGAGATCGCCAAGCAACACCTGATCGACAAACAGGTCAAAAACCATGGTCTGAAAGCCAAGGAATTTGAGCTGACCGATGAGGCGTTGCAGTCGATCATCCGCACGTATACCCGCGAGGCGGGTGTGCGGAACCTCGAACGCGAAATCGCCAAAGTGGCGCGGAAATCGTTGACCAAGATCATCAAGAAAGAGGCGGAGACCGTAAAGGTGACGCCCGACAATCTGGATGATTTCCTTGGAGTGCCCAAGTTCCGTTATGGCTTGGCTGAACAGGACGATCAGGTTGGTGTAGTCACTGGCTTGGCCTGGACTTCGGTCGGTGGTGATCTGCTGCATATCGAGGCTCTGAAACTGCCCGGCAAAGGGCGGATGAAGACCACTGGTAAGCTGGGCGATGTGATGAAGGAATCGATCGACGCGGCGTCGTCTTACGTCCGATCAATTTCGCCTCAGATCGGAGTTAAACCGCCGCAGTTCGACAAAATCGATATCCACGTGCACGTGCCCGATGGTGCGACGCCAAAGGATGGTCCGTCTGCGGGCTTGGCTATGGTGACCTCGATTGTTTCGGTCCTGACCGGTATTCCTGTGCGCAAGGACATCGCCATGACAGGCGAGGTTTCGCTGCGCGGCAACGCGATGCCGATTGGCGGGCTGAAAGAAAAACTGCTGGCTGCCCTGCGTGGCGGGATCAAGACCGTCCTCATTCCCGAAGAGAATGAGAAGGATCTGGCGGATATCCCCGACAACGTAAAAGAAGGGCTGGAGATCATCGCGGTCAAACACGTCTCGGAAGTACTGGAGCAAGCGTTGATACGTAAGCCTGAGTCAATTGAGTGGGATGAGGCCGCTGAAGAGGCCGCTGCCGCTGCCGCCAAGGCGGCCGAAGGGGCAGGACCGTCGGCAACAGCCCACTAAGCCTGAAACAGATTAATTAGAAAGGCGGGGTCATTCCCCGCCTTTTTTGTTCAAAGTCCAATGACAGGTTTGGCCGGGTCCAGCACCTCTTCGTTTTCGATGTAAGCCTGGAATTTTTTGTCTGACAGCGCCGAGCGTACGGCGAGCGCAAAAATCACCGCCGAAAATGCCGCACACAGCACAATGTCCCAACCAAACGGGATCTGCTTTTGCGCGCCTTCTCCAAACTGACCCATGTAGGAGATCAGCCCCAAACCACAGAAATAGGGCATCAGCCAAAGCGCCTCGGTTGCGTCCATTTCATCGAGCCGATTGTGAAAGCGGATCAGCAGCAGCGCCATGCCGATGAGCAGTGCAATTCCCAGCCTCCAGACCGTGTCCCATCCGCTCCAGTAGACGATCAGGGTTGAGATCGCGAAGGCCGTGATCCCGACAAGTTTGACGGCGGGAATACGGATTGAGCGCGGGCGGTCAGGCATCAGATCACGTAAGCACACCACGGCGATTGGGCCGACCGCGAATGAAAGCACAATGGCGGCCCCGTTCAGGGCGATTACGGTTGCGAACGGGACCGTCAGTAAAAACAGAGTACCAATCAGAAAGTTGAGAGCCAAGGCCCAAAGCGGTACTCCGAACGATGACAAGATCTGCAAACGTTTCGGCAGGAACCCGTTTTGCGACAGGGCCAGAGCGATACGAGCGTTCGATCCTGTTGCAACCAACCCATTGCCAAACGGGCCGATGACCGACCCGACGTTCAGCAAGCTGAGGAACCACAATATCCCGACGGACATTATGACGCCATCCAAGGGACCTTGTCCGCCAAAGTTGATGCTTGCCCAACCATTGCGGATCATCGCGGGATCAAGCGCGCCGATAAAGGCCACCTGTAATCCAAGGTAGATCAAGGCACATAATACAATGGATAGAACCAGAGCGGCCGGGATGTCGAATTTTGGGTTTCGAACTTCTCCTGCCATATCAACAACATGTCGGAAACCTATAAAGGAAAAGATCACCCCACCGGTTGATACTGCGGCCATGATGCCTTTCAGGCCGTAGGGGGCGAAACCGTCAGGGGCGGAGAAATTCTGCACGTCAAAGCGGGTCGCGATCAACAACACGGACAATACTATCGGAATGGCAATCTTGGCCCAGGTCAGCGTTGCATTTACCTGTGCAAAAAATTTTACGCCCAGTGCGTTCACAGCGACGAACAGCAACATGAACAGCAAGGCGACCGAGACACCAGCGCCGGTCAGTTCGCCGGTATCCGCGGCGTGGAGCCATGACGCGTAGGGCGCGAGGTATTTAAGCATGGCTTCAACTTCGATCGGAGCGGTGGTGTTGTAGCCAATCCAGGCCGTCCATCCCATCGCCATCGACACGATGTTGCCGTGTGAGAACTGAGGGACGCGTGCGATTCCGCCTGGGATAGGTAACATCGCTGAAATCTCGGCGAATGTTATTGCCAGTATGAACATCGCAACGGCGCCAATAATCCAAGAAAGAACCGCGGCGGGGCCTGCGTGTTGCACGGCGAGTAGGGGGCCGAAAAGCCAGCCTGACCCAATGATTCCTCCAACCGAAATGAAGGTCAGGCCGACCAGGCCAATTTCCCGCTTCAGTTTCGCCATGTTATTTCTCGCCCAAAGAGGGGTGCCTTATTGGTGGCTATGACATCAGGATAAGCAGGCCACGGGAAACATGGCAAGTGCCACATATCATGCAGAAAATTCGCGAAAACGAGGTCTGCCCGATTCATCTTCTAAATCCTGCTGGGCGTGTTCTTCGAAACGCGATCGCCGGCAATAGGTATTTTAAGTGGAATCGACTCGGAACATGAGGCACGCTGGTCGTCTGTGCCAAGGTAGGAGAACCCAGGATGCCTCTGTACAATGATATGTTCGAGCTTTCGGTCGAAGATATGGATATAATCGAAGAGGCCATGCGTCATGCCATAGCGTCCAGATCGAATGTCCCTGTTGACGAGAGGGTAGAAGAAAGGGAAACCCGTGAAGACTTTGTGCGCAAGGCACACGACCTTCTGGGGCGACTGCATGACCAAAAGGTTTTTTATCGTCCTAAATCCGGCGTGTATGTCGGAGGATGACAGCATTGTGCTCGCAGCGTTGAACTAAATGGTTCCAAAACGCTTCAACTATGTCGCATAAGCATTTGAATAATATGGTGGGTGATAAGAGATTTGAACTCCTGACATCTTCGATGTGAACGAAGCGCTCTACCACTGAGCTAATCACCCATAGCGGCGGTTGATACAGCGGCTTGTGTTTCGCCGCAAGTTCAAAGCGTTCAAATTGCAGCGCGTCAGACGAAATCCGGTTTTCACACATTGCCCGCCAAGTCGGATAGATCGGAAAAAATCAGGTTCGAGCAAAAAACTTGAAAACGCCGCTTGACGATGCCGGGGTGTAGCCATAATACACCCCAACGTTCAGAGATGAACGGGCAGTGGGCGGTTGTAGCTCAGTTGGTTAGAGTACCGGCCTGTCACGCCGGGGGTCGCGGGTTCGAGCCCCGTCAACCGCGCCATCGCTGCCAGCCTTTGATCCGGGCAAACGGATCGCACATAGACCCTAAATGCGCGGTTGTAGCTCAGTTGGTTAGAGTACCGGCCTGTCACGCCGGGGGTCGCGGGTTCGAGCCCCGTCAACCGCGCCATTTTCCTTCGATTTAGAAAGTCATACGCCCTTGTGGGCGTTTTTTTGTGCCGACATCTTACTGATCTTATGGTTTATTGCCTGCAAAACATCAGGGGCAAGCAGTGACCAGTCTAAATCGAGTTATTATGGCACGGCGCAGCCGGCAGTGGGTCCGCGGCCTAAAGCCGGAAACACTTGATGTCATTGAGATTTCTGGTTCGTGGGGTAAGCAATTTGGATTTTGCAGCTATGAACAGATTTGGCACAAGCAACATGATATCTGCACCGGACCCGTTCTGGACAAGCAGCAGCAGGTGCGAAAGGTCGATCTGGTTTTGGCCAATCAGGTGTGGGAGCACTTGGATCGCCCGGTTGAAGCCACGCTGAATGTGCTAGAGATGTTAAGGCCCGGAGGGTATTTCTGGCTTGCCGTCCCGTTCTTCATTCCGTTTCACGCTGCTCCGCATGACTGTTCGCGCTGGTCTGCGCGCGGATTGAAAAACCTGCTCACTGAGTGTGGGTTCGACCCGGATCTCATCCGGGCCGAACAGTGGGGCAATCGGCATGCCGCTTTGCGCAATCTCGAACTTGAATGGCCTCCTGTTTATGACCCTGAGACAGACAATTTGGAGAACGATCCCGATTTTCCAATCTGCGCATGGGCTCTGGCTAAGAAAACCAGTGCTTAAGCCGAGCGTCGAAAAATCGCCTGTTCTTACTTTGTTCTAATTTTTTGGTTGGAGACTCAGCCACTCTCGCCTATCTCTGAGTGACGTTGGTTGTTGGGGGCCTGAATGGCTGAGCTGAAGAATATCGAGGTGCGCGGTGCGCGCGAGCATAACCTCAAGAGCATTGATGTCGACATCCCACGGGATCAGCTGGTGGTGATCACTGGCCTGTCAGGCTCGGGTAAGTCTTCTTTGGCATTTGATACGATCTATGCCGAAGGGCAGCGCCGCTATGTCGAAAGCCTGTCGGCCTATGCGCGCCAGTTCCTCGATATGATGGAGAAGCCCGATGTGGATCACATTAGCGGACTAAGCCCCGCGATTTCGATCGAGCAGAAGACGACCTCAAAAAACCCGCGTTCGACCGTGGGCACCGTAACCGAGATCTACGACTATCTGCGCTTGCTCTTTGCCCGTGCTGGTACGCCTTACAGCCCGGCCACAGGATTGCCAATTGAGGCGCAGCAGGTGCAGGACATGGTCGACCGGATCATGACGATGGAGGAGGGCACGCGCGGCTATCTGCTGGCCCCAATCGTTCGTGATCGGAAGGGTGAATATCGGAAAGAATTCCTTGAGCTGCGCAAGCAGGGTTTTCAGCGCGTCAAGGTAGATGGTGAGTTCTATGAATTGGATGAGCCGCCGACACTGGACAAGAAGTTCCGCCACGATATCGACGTCGTTGTCGATCGTCTGGTGGTACGAGAAGGCATGGAAACTCGCCTGGCCGACAGCCTAAGGACCGCACTGGATCTGGCGGACGGGATCGCAATCCTCGAAACCGCACCGAAAGAGGGCGACCCCGAACGCATCACATTCAGTGAGAATTTTGCCTGCCCGGTCAGCGGGTTCACCATCCCCGAGATCGAGCCGCGCCTGTTCTCATTCAACGCGCCCTTTGGGGCTTGCCCCGATTGCGACGGGCTTGGGGTCGAACTGTTCTTTGATGAACGTCTGGTCGTGCCGGACCAGACATTGAAACTCTATGACGGGGCGCTTGCGCCCTGGCGAAAGGGTAAATCACCCTATTTTCTGCAAACGATCGAAGCTATCGCGCGACATTACGAGTTTGACAAGAACACTCCCTGGAAGGACTTGCCCAAGAAAGTCCAGCAGGTGTTTCTGCGCGGGTCTGGTGATGAAGAGATCCAGTTCCGTTATGATGAAGGTGGCCGCGTCTATCAGGTTACCCGAAGCTTTGAAGGCGTCATCCCCAACATGGAGCGCCGCTATCGCGAGACTGACAGCGCCTGGATTCGCGAAGAATTCGAGCGCTATCAAAACAACCGACCCTGCGGCACATGCAAAGGCTACCGTCTGCGTGCTGAGGCGCTGGCCGTCAAAATTGCGGGTTTGCACGTTGGACAGGTCGTCGAAATGTCGATCCGCGAGGCGTTGGCCTGGGTCGAGGATGCCCCAAATCATCTGAGCGCACAAAAGAACGAGATCGCGCGCGCAATTCTCAAGGAAATTCGCGAGCGGTTGGGTTTTTTGAATAATGTTGGATTAGAGTATCTTACGATGTCTCGTTCAAGTGGTACCCTGTCCGGAGGTGAAAGTCAGCGTATCCGTCTGGCGAGCCAGATCGGCTCGGGCCTGACCGGGGTATTGTATGTGCTCGACGAGCCATCGATTGGTCTGCACCAACGCGACAATGATCGTCTGCTGGGAACGCTTAAGAATTTGCGTGACCAGGGCAACACGGTCATCGTCGTTGAACATGACGAAGAGGCCATTCGCGAGGCGGATTATGTGTTTGATATCGGTCCCGGTGCAGGAGTGCATGGCGGACAGGTGGTCAGCCACGGCACGCCCGAGCATATCGCCGGCGATGCGGCCTCGATCACCGGTCAATATCTTTCGGGCACGCGCGAGATCCCGGTGCCGGTTGAGCGGCGAAAGGGTAAGAAGCAGAAAGTAGCCGTTGTTAAGGCGACGGGAAACAACCTCAAGAACGTTACGGCCGAATTTCCGCTGGGAAAATTTGTTTGTGTGACCGGTGTGTCTGGCGGTGGAAAATCGACGCTGACGATTGAGACTTTGTTCAAAACCGCCTCGATGCGGTTGAACGGCGCTCGCCAGACACCGGCGCCCTGTGAAACGATCAAAGGGCTAGAGCATCTGGACAAGGTGATCGACATAGATCAGCGACCCATTGGCCGGACTCCACGTTCAAATCCAGCGACTTACACCGGGGCTTTCACCCCGATCCGAGACTGGTTTGCCGGGTTGCCAGAAGCCAAAGCGCGTGGATACAAGCCCGGGCGGTTCAGCTTTAACGTCAAAGGCGGCCGGTGCGAAGCGTGTCAGGGTGATGGCGTCATCAAGATCGAGATGCACTTTCTGCCTGATGTTTATGTCACCTGCGAAACCTGTAAAGGCGCGCGATACAACCGTGAGACGCTTGAGATCAAATTCAAGGGTAAGTCCATCGCGGATGTACTTGATATGACAGTGGAAGATGCGCAGGAGTTTTTTAAAGCGGTGCCATCGATCCGTGACAAGATGGATGCCTTGGCTCGCGTTGGGCTCGGCTACATCAAAGTTGGTCAACAGGCGACCACGCTCTCCGGTGGTGAGGCGCAGCGTGTAAAGCTCTCTAAAGAACTGAGCAAGCGATCAACGGGTCGAACGCTGTATATTCTGGACGAACCCACAACGGGTCTGCATTTCGAGGACGTGCGTAAACTGTTGGAAGTCCTGCACGAACTGGTCGACCAAGGAAATACTGTTGTTGTCATCGAACATAATCTCGATGTCGTAAAAACCGCCGACTGGATAATCGACATTGGCCCGGAAGGTGGCGATGGCGGAGGTCAGATTGTGGCTGAGGGTACGCCCGAAGACGTCGCTGAATGTGAGCGTAGCCACACTGGGCGTTATCTGAAGCCAATGCTGGATGGGCAAGCCGTAGCTGCCGAATAGGAACAGAGCGAGAGAAGAAAATGCTGCGAATTTTCTTCTCTGTTGCTTCGTAGTGCGCTGCGTTCTGAGGTTGTTCAGTCTCTGGACCGCTTCTCAAAACGTGGCAGCATGGCGCTGAAATCGCGCCCCAAGCCATCTTCGTGTTCGACAAACAATTCATAGAGCTTTGTCGCAACCTGTCCCATGGGCGTATCAGCGTCCGCACTCTCGGCAGCCTGTTGGCTGAGACGTAGGTCTTTCAACATCAGCTCGGCGGCGAAACCAGGGGTATAGTTATTGTCGGATGGGCTTTCGGGTCCAACGCCGGGGGCAGGGCAATAGGCGTTCATTGTCCAGCTGTACCCTGAGGACGTGCTGACGACATCGAACATCTTTTGTCGATCCAATCCCAATTTATCAGCAAGCGCAAAGGCCTCGCAGGTCGCGATCATCGTCACGCCGAGGATCATGTTGTTGCAGATTTTGGCGGCCTGACCCGCGCCAGCTTCACCGCAGTGAACCGCTTTTTGCCCCATGATTTCAAATAACGGAGCCGCCTTGGCAAAAGCTGCGTCAGATCCACCGGCCATAAAGGTCAACGTGCCTGCAGCGGCCCCACCAATCCCGCCGGATACAGGTGCATCGACTGATAGCAGACCAGCCTGAGCAGCTTGCTGCGCCACCGCGCGGGCGCTGTCGACATCGACCGTAGAGCAGTCAATCAGAACCGCGCCGTCTTGCATTTCAGGGACAACTTCATCGGCCACAGCGCGCAGAATTTGCCCGTTGGGAAGCATGGTGATAACCACGTCGGCTTCCGCAGCTGCAGCGGCGCCAGAGGGCGCCATGGAAACGCCTTCGATGGCGACATCAACTTGATCAAAGCCGATGACGTCATGGCCCGCGCGCGCCAGATTGGCCGCCATCGGGCCGCCCATGTTGCCAAGCCCTATGAATGCGATTTTCATCCCTTACTCCTCTGAAAAGCTTAGTGCATCCGCACCGAGCGGTTGCAGCATCTTGGACACCGCGACTGCAGGCACATCCAAATCAGCAAACTGCCAATTCGGGTTGCGATCCTTGTCGATGATCTGGGCGCGAATGCCTTCCAGAAAATCGCCATGCTCCATCGCGCGATAGGTAAACCGGTACTCCAGATCCAGCGCTTTTTGCAATGTCAGGTTGGTTCCGCGCAGCCGATGCAAAATCTCGACAGCACAAGCCATGGAGATAGGAGAGTTTCGCTGCAGTGTGCCGAGAATTTTCGTCGAAAATTCTGTGTCATCGTTGCGCAAGCTGTTCAGGATATCGCTAAGGCTTTCTCCGCTGAATAGCCTGTCGATCTCGCCCTGCATTTCAGCCAAGGGGCTATCCGGTGCGGGCACTGCATGCTCATCCACCAGTTCCGCCCGTCCAGAGGCTTCCAACTGGTCTATCAGCCCCGCCCAATGCTCTTGGGGAATGAAATGGTCGGCAAACCCGGCATAGATCGAATCTCCGGGCCCCATGCGGTGGCCGGTGGTGCCCAGATACTCGCCCAATCGCCCCGGCGCCAGCGCCAACATCAGCGATCCGCCCACATCAGGAACCAGCCCGATTGAGCATTCCGGCATCGCGATCTTTGAGCTTTCTCCAACCACTCGATGGCTGCCATGGCACCCGATGCCAACCCCGCCACCCATGGTGAAACCTTGCAGGAAGCTGATCACTGGTTTTGAGTACTCAAAAATCAAGGCATTCAGGCGGTATTCGTCGCGCCAAAACGTTTGGCCATAAGCATAGTCCGCCTTGGTGCCGGTCGCATAAAGCTCGGCAATATCTCCGCCAGCGCAAAAGGCTTTGTCGCCTTCGGCATCGAGAATGATCAGATCGACTTGATCATCCTCACGCCAGTTGCGCAGAGCGGTATCAATGGCCATGCACATCTCATAGCTAAGGGCGTTCAGGGCGTGTGGTCGTGTCAGCGTGATGCGCCCGGCACGGCCTGTGGTGCGAATGTCGATATCGGACATCAAAGACCTCAGCGATTGGAGAGCATCTGGCGCGCGACGATCACGCGCATGATCTCGTTCGTGCCTTCCAGTATTTGGTGCACGCGCAGATCCCGCACCAGTTTCTCGATGCCATAATCAGCCAGATAGCCGTATCCACCGTGCAATTGCAGACACTGATCCACGACTTTCGATCCGGTTTCGGTTACGAACTTCTTGGCCATCGCGCAGAATTTTGTGGCGTCCGGTGCGCCTTGATCAAGTTTCCACGCTGCCTGACGCAGGAAGGTGCGCGCCGCCTGTAGCTCAATCTCCATATCTGCCAGTCGGAACTGCAGCGCCTGAAACTGATCGATCGATTGTCCAAAGGCCTTGCGCTCGGACATATACTGCAACGTCATGTCCAGACCGTTCTGAGCTGCCCCCAGCGAGCAGGAGGCGATGTTCAGACGGCCACCGTCCAGCCCCATCATCGCGTATTTGAAACCGTCGCCTTCAGCTCCGACCAGATTGCCGGATGGAATTTTGCAATCGTCAAACTGAACTTGCGCGGTTGGCTGGCTTTTCCAACCCATTTTCTGTTCCAGACCACCGAAACTCAGGCCCGGCGTGCCGTCTTCGACATAGACGGTAGAGATCCCCCTAGGGCCGTCTTCACCCGTGCGCACCATGCAGACATAGGCATCCGAATAGCCGCCGCCGGAAATGAACGCTTTTGTGCCGTTGAGCGTGAAGCCTTCATTGGTCCGTTCAGCGCGCGTTTTCAGCGCCGCAGCGTCCGATCCCGATCCGGGTTCCGTCAGGCAGTAGCTGAGGACGGTTTCGAGGCTGAGGATACTTGGCATAATGCGGTACTTCAGATCGTCACTGCCAAAGCTGTCCAGCATTTTGGCGCACATGTTGTGAATCGACAGGAACGCCGCGACCGAGGGGCAGGCCATCGATAGCGCTTCGAACACCAGTGTCGCATCCAATCGCGTCAAACCCGAACCACCAGCCTCTTCCGAGACATAAAGTCCACCAAATCCTAGTTCGCCGATTTTGGGCCAAAGCTCTTTGGGGATGGTTCCGTCTGCTTCCCACTGACGCGCGAAGGGGGCGATGTGGTCTTGGCCAAAGGCGTAGGCCATGTCGAAAATGGCCGTTTGTTCTTCGGTCAGCGCGAAATCCATGACGTGTGCTTCCTGATGGCTATAGAATTGAACGAGCGTTTTATTCTTCAATCCTTACAGAAATTTTTCAATGACGGCAAACCCGACGATTTAGGGGATTTCTGGACGGTGAGGTATACTGCGGGAATTCTGCTTTCTTGATCATTACGGAGTATTCTTATGTCGTCACACAAGCTTGCTGTTATCGCGATTCACGGCATGGGCAGCCAGTACAATCCTCAGAACCAGCCGCCATCCACGACCCCAACGTTTTCCAAAGGGCTGAAAAGACGCGTTTCGAACCGGGTCGGCGCGGATATGGATGATGTAATCTGGCACGAGGTGGTCTGGGCACAGATCCTGCAAGGGCGGCAGAAGGCATATCTGCGCAAGGTCAACCGCAGCCTTGGATACGACAAGCTGCGCGAGTTTGTAGTGTGCAATCTGTCGGATGCTGCTTCCTACCGACCAACTCCGGATGATGGCGATAAGATCTATGAGGCGATCCACAAGAAAATCGAGAATGTGATGGGGGTCGTCAAATACCAGGTCGGACCACAGGGGCCTGTACTGATCCTGGCGCATTCGCTGGGTGGGCACATAATGTCGAACTATATTTATGACATGCAAAGACATCTGCGCCAGGGTGGTTCACCGGTTCATCCGACAGATGTTGAAAACATGAAAACCGTTGCTGGCCTCGTGACGTTTGGGTGCAATATTCCGATTTTTCTGTTCGCATATCCCGAGAATGAGATTTTTCCGATCATGGCCCCGAACCGCGCGCTGCCGCCTGCGTTGCAGTTTTCGACCTGGTGGCGAAACTACTATGACAAGCATGATGTTTTGGGTTTTCCTTTGGGCAAAAGCGCGCCAAGCTATGAACAACTCGCTCAAAGTGGGGCCTTGAAGGATAAGCCGATCAATGCGGGCAAAATCTTTACGTCGTGGAACCCGCTTTCGCATAACGGATACTGGACGGATCGCGATTTGTATGAACCCGTAGCGGACCGGATCAAGGAGATTTTGGCGGCGGTTTGACTTTATAGGTCGGCGTGAAATTCCTCGATCAGGTGCTTGACCACCGCCATGCCCGGATCATCCCCGCGCGCTAAAGCTTCAGCGTAAACACGGCGTTGGCGGGTGGCGGAGGTGCCATTTTCTGCGATCTGCCGAAGGCGGGCGAGTTCGGTCATGGTGCCCAATGCCTCGGTGTCTTCGGCCAACATGCCCATCAGCTCTCCGATCAGTTCAGCCATCGGCTTGATTGAGCGATCACCGAAATCGATCAGACCTTCGCCCACACCGTAGCGCTGCGCGCGCCAACGGTTTTCGCCGATCAGAAACTTATCATATTGCCGCCAACGAAGATTGCGGTCTTTCAGGCGGCACAGCATCCGGGTCAGCGCTTGCACTAGCGCTGCAAGCGAAAGCGTATGTTCAAGCCTTGGCTGTACGTCCATGATGCGTGTTTCTAGGGTGGGGAACCGGTGAGATGGACGTAGGTCCCACCAGATTTTAGAGGTGTCCTCGATCACGCCGAGTTCGACCAGCACGCCGGTGGTGCGTTCGTATTCGCCCCAACTGCTGAACACCGGGGGCAGACCGGTCCGGGGCAGATTGTCGAACACGGTGAGCCTATAGGAGGAAAGCCCGGTATCTTCGCCGTTCCAATAAGGAGACGAGGTCGACAACGCCAGCAGATGGGGCAGAAAGTAAGAAAGCTGGGGTACCAGGTCGGCGCGCAAGGCTTGATCTTCGACGCCCACATGCACGTGCATTCCGCAGATCAGCATCCGCCGCGCCACGCCGCCCAAAGCATGCTGCAGGGCGTCGTAGCGCTCTTTCCGTGTGTGGTGTTGATCTTTCCAGTTCGCAAACGGATGGCAAGAGACCGCGATCGGAGCCAGATTATACTCGGACGCACGTTTTGATACACAAGAACGCAGGCGCTTTAGATCTTCGCGCGCCGATCTGATCGTAGCATGTGGGCGGGTCCCGACTTCGATCTGGCACTGCAGAAATTCCGGGCTGACCTGGCCTTCGAAATCTGCCTGACAAGCTTCCATCAATGCTGCGGGCGCCTCGGCGAGCTGCAGGCTGTCTTGATCGACCAGCAGGTATTCCTCTTCAATGCCGATCGTAAATTCCTGCTGCATGGCGGCCCTCGTTGGTCAATTCACGTTAGTGAATACGGAAATTAGCGTTTTGCCAAGGGTTTGGCCTGTCGGTTCTTGCGGAAGTCCTGCGTGCACGGGTAAAGAGCGGGCGCAACGCAATGTGGAGCCGTCCTCGTGAAACCCAGAAAATTTCCGCAGATCAATGCCGCCCTGGATGAGTTGGGCGTTAAGCTGATCGACAAGGTTACGGAACAGGATGAACGGGCGCGGCTGGAAGCGTTCGAACGGACAGGGGGATTGACCAGGCCCGCTTATGCCCTGTCGCCGGGAATGGACGGATTCGATATCGCGCAACTTGTCGAAGAGTATACGCGCCATGCCGATGCGCTTGCAGCTTTGAAGGACCCGGCGCGAAATCAGACTGGGTATCACACCGGCAATGGATATTACGATAGCCCGGATGCGGATGCGCTTTACCTGATGATCCGCCGCTTTCAGCCCAAGCGCGTGATCGAGGTCGGTTGTGGGAACTCTACCCGCGTGACGCGGCAGGCGATCATTGATGGCGGGCTGGATACGACGATCACGGCAATTGATCCGTACCCGCGCGCAGATATCGCCCATGTCGTCGATCAGTTTGAGCAGAAGCGACTGGAAGAAGTAGATCCCGCGCTGTTCGATCAGCTTGAGGCTGGGGATGTTCTGTTCATCGATTCAAGCCATGTGGTTCGGATGAGCAACGATGTCGCCCATCTATTCTGTCGGATCATTCCGGCGCTGAAACCCGGCGTTGTCATTCATGTCCACGATGTTTTTCTGCCTTATGAATATCCCAAACGGTTCTTCTATGACTGCCCAGGATGGGGTGAGCAGTACATGTTGCACGCCTTGCTGCAATCCGGTTTCTATTCAATGCTTTGGCCCGGATATTACCTGCAGCAGGATCGCCCCGACGCCGTCGCAGCGCTGCCGTTTCTAGAAGAGGGCCGTGCGCAGAGCATCTGGGTTCAGCTCAAAGAAAATTGATTTCTGTGTGATCCGGTTCGAACCCAGGCCCGTAACCCTTTCCATAACAAGCTGGAGAGGAGTTAACAGCCATGTTCCGCCGCACATTCATGGGCGCTGCCGCCGCATTTGCACTTGCACTGCCCGTCAAGGCACAGGCCGCTGATATCGTAGATACCGCAGTTGCTGCCGGGTCATTCAACACCCTGGTTGCTGCCGTTCAGGCCGCGGGCCTGGTTGATACGCTGAAAAGCGATGGGCCCTTCACCGTCTTTGCACCCACGGATGAGGCTTTTGCAGCTCTGCCTGAAGGCACTGTTGAAACCCTACTTCTGCCAGAAAACAAGGACCAGTTGGTGTCGATCCTGACCTACCATGTCGTGCCAGCCAAAGTGATGTCCGGCGACATTGCAGGAAAGCGCGCTAAGGTTCTGACCGTGCAAGGCGACCGACTAAGCGTGAACGCGAAAAATGGCGTGAAAGTTAATGGTGCCAAAGTTGTGCAGGCCGACATCGAAGCCAGCAACGGCGTCATCCACGTTGTCGACGAAGTGATCATTCCTGAATAAATCTACCACCTTCACGAAAACAAAAGCCCCGTTCCTGATGGACGGGGCTTTTTTTGTGTTTCGTGTAGAAACTCGCCGTTTAGACCAAACGTACCTGAGTACCGACCTTTACCAGCGGGTACAGCTCTTCAACGTGCTGGTTATAAAGACCGATACAGCCGGACGAGCTCTGACGTCCAATCTTGCGGGTATCATAGGTGCCGTGAACCAGGTAGGCAGGCCAGCCAAGATACATAGCGCGAGTTCCCAATGGGTTTCCAGGTTCACCACCCTCCATGCGAATTGGCAACGAGGGATCGCGCTCGCGCATTGATGGGGTTGGTGTCCAGCTTGGGTTCTCCGCCTTGCGTGTGACTTTGGTATAGCCGCGCTTGGTCAGCTCTTCGCTCATCGGGACAGAACTGGGGTACAGCTTGTAGGTTCCATCCGGCCCCCAGTAATGAACAGCCCGGCTGGTGATATCGGCCAACAATGCGCCGACGCCCAACTCGTCAAAGTGATCCTGCCAATTCTGCTGCGAGAACGATGAAACGTTACGACGTACTGGAAGCTGCGTACTGATTGCTTCCTCGGTCTGTGGGAAAGCATCAGTGCTTTGAGCGCGCACGATAGCAGGGGCCGCAATCAGCGATGCAGCGCCCAAAAGGGCGTGACGACGGGTAAAACGATTTTGGGACAAGGTTGCCTCCAGGGAGTTATGAGCTGCTCGGATAGTTGAATTACCGATAAAATATTAGTGAATGCCTGCTTTTTCCAGAGGGCGACCTCTGAATTTCTTGTGAGGTACGCGATAAGGCAGCAACTGGCGCATGCACGAAAAAACCCGACCCATGTAGGGCCGGGTTTCCTGATTTGTAAGCTGAATGATCAGTCCATCGCTTTGAAGTTGAACTCGCCACCTTCCTTGATGCCCGACGGCCAGCGCGATGTCACTGTTTTGGTGCGTGTGTAGAACTTGAAGCTGTCCGGACCGTGCTGGTTCAGGTCGCCGAACATCGATTTCTTCCAGCCGCCAAAAGTGTGGTAGGCCAGCGGAACCGGGATCGGAACGTTGATGCCGACCATGCCGATGTTCACACGGCTGGCAAAGTCACGCGCCGTATCACCGTCGCGGGTGAAGATCGCAGTGCCGTTGCCGTATTCATGATCCATCGCCAGTTTCAGCGCCTCTTCGTAGGAACCCGCGCGGACGGTCGACAGGACCGGTCCAAAGATCTCTTGCTTGTAGATATCCATGTCGGGAGTGACGTTGTCGAACAAGTGCGGGCCGACAAAGAAGCCGTCCTCATAACCCTGCAAGCTGAAATCGCGGTTGTCGACAACCAGCTTCGCGCCCTGCTCAACGCCCGAGTTGATCAGGCCAAGGATACGCTCTTTCGCGGCGGCAGTAACAACCGGACCCATGTCTACGTCGTCGCCCGCTGTGTAGGGGCCAACTTTCAGCTTCTCCACGCGAGGGATCAGCTTTTCGATCAGTGCGTCTGCGGTTTCTTCGCCCACAGGCACGGCCACCGAGATTGCCATGCAGCGTTCGCCAGCCGCGCCGAAACCTGCACCGACCAGCGCATCAGCAGCCTGATCCAGATCGGCGTCAGGCATAACGATCATGTGGTTCTTGGCACCACCGAAACACTGCGCCCGTTTGCCGTTGGCGGTTGCACGAGCATAGATGTATTGCGCAATCGGGGTTGAACCCACGAACGACACGCCCTGAATGATTTCGCTGTCCAGCAGGGTGTCCACGGCCTCTTTGTCACCGTTTACGACTTGGAACACGCCCTTGGGCAGACCAGCTTCGACAAACAGCTCTGCCAGCATCAATGGAACAGAGGGGTCGCGCTCGGACGGCTTTAGAACAACTGCGTTGCCGCAGGCCAGCGCCGGGCCAACGTGCCAAAGCGGCATCATTGCGGGGAAGTTGAATGGCATGATCGAAGCGACCACGCCCAGCGGCTGACGCATCGAATACATATCGATGCCCGGGCCCGCGCTGTCGGTGAACTCACCTTTCAGCATCTGGGGCGCGCCGATGCAGTATTCTATCACTTCCAGACCACGCTGCAGATCACCCTTGGCGTCCGGGATGGTTTTGCCGTGCTCGCGGCTGAGAGCCTCGGCCAGCTTGTCCATGTCGCGGTTCATCAAGCCAACCATCGCCATCAACACGCGCGCGCGCTTCTGCGGGTTGGTTGCGCCCCAAGCGACCTGAGCTGCTGCAGCGTCTTCGATCGCAGCGGTGGTCTCGGCGACACTGGCCATCGGGCATTGGTACTGCACTTCACCCGTTGCTGGGTTGAATACATTGTCAAAGCGGTCAGATGTGCCAGCGACATTTTCGCCGTTGATGAAATGGGTCAGGTTCTGCATTGCAAACTCCTCCGGATTAAGTTGCGCGAAGAATAGACTTGCGAAAATCACCTGAACAGAGGCAATATTTCAAATCAGTTTTGCAAAAATGCAAAGGGTAGAACATGACGCCGAATTGGGATGATTTGCGGGTTTTCCTGGCGGTCGCGCGCGATGAAAGCCTTTCGGGTGCGGGGCGGGTTCTCAAGATCGACCCGGCGACAGTCGGGCGCAGAATCGCGCGGCTCGAAGCGGCATTGGACGCGGTGTTGTTCACGAAATCACAGCAGGGCTATGTGTTGACGACTGCAGGACAACGCCTGATGGAGCATGGGCTGCAGGCGGAAGAAGCTATGCGCGCAGCGACTGGTGTCATGTCAGGCTCTGCCAAATCGCTAAGCGGTCAGATCCGAATTGGTGCCCCGGATGGTAGTGCCAATTACCTGTTGCCGCAGGTCTGCGCCAAGATCAGCGATGCCAATCCTGATCTCGACATTCAGATCCTGGCGTTGCCGCGCATCATCAACCTATCCCGGCGAGAGGCCGACATGGCGGTAACAGTCAGTGCGCCCACCGCAGGGAAACTGCTGGTGCAGAAGATATCCGACTATCGGCTGCATATGGTCGCAACGAAGGAATACCTGAGTCGTCACGCCGAAATTCGATCCATCGAGGATCTAAAAGGGCATCGGATGATAGGCTATATTCCGGACATGATTTTCGACCGCGAGCTGGACTATCTCAACGACATTGGTGTTGAACGTGTCGCGCTTGCATCAAACTCTGTTTCCGTTCAGCTGCGACAAGTTTCGCTGGGAACAGGGGTCTGCGTGGCACATGATTTCACATTGCCGTTCCATCGGGGATTGCAGAAAATCCTGACGGATCAGGTCAGTCTGACCCGGGGGTTCTATCTGGTCCGCCATCAGGGCGATCAGCGCAATGAGCGGTTGAACCACTTTGCCGAGGCGTTGACGCGCGGAATACGGGACGAAGTAGCGCGGCTCGAGCGCGAAGCTTCACCTTGACACATTCACACATTCCGGCAACGCTTTGGAAAACAGTACGTAATTCCGGAGGTTTTCGCTTATGCTTGTACAGGCCATTCTCAAATCCAAGGCCAGCGGCGGTGTGGAGACGGTCGAGCCAACGGCATCCGTTTCTCAGGCTGCCAAGATTCTTGCGGAAAAGCGGATTGGTACTGTGGTCATTTCCGAGGATGGGGGGCAGACGGCAGCGGGCATTTTATCCGAACGAGACATTGTTCGCGAGTTGGCTGCCAGCGGCAGCGGATGCTTGGATAAACCCGTTAGCAACTATATGACCAAGCAACTTGTGACCGCCAGCCAGCAGGATACTGTTGAGTCTATCCTGTCCCAGATGACCGAAGGACGATTTCGCCACATGCCTGTATTGGAAGATGGCAAACTGGTCGGCATCGTTACGCTGGGTGATGCGGTCAAGGCGCAACTGGCTGAACTTGCTATGGAAAAAGACGCGCTTGAAGGCATGATCATGGGGCACTGAACGCGGGGGCTGTTTCAGCCTCTTGCACCTGCGGCAAAGTTATGTTTGCTTGCGCAGAAATATTGTTGCGCTGGAGAGCCCAATGCGGGTTGGATTATATCCCGGTACTTTCGACCCTATCACCATGGGTCATATAGACATTATTCGCCGCGCGGCTGCGCTGGTGGATAAGCTCGTCATTGGTGTTGCTATCAACCGGGACAAGGGCCCGCTGTTTTCTTTGGAAGAGCGTGTCGCGATGATCGAGGCCGAATGCGCCCATCTAACCGAGCAGACTGGCACCGAGATTGTCGCGCATCCGTTTGAAAACCTGCTGATCGATTGCGCCCGCGATGTAGGCGCTCAGATCATCGTGCGCGGACTGCGTGCGGTTGCGGATTTCGAGTATGAATTCCAGATGGTTGGGATGAATCGCGCGTTGGACGACTCGATTGAGACCGTGTTCTTGATGGCAGAGGCACGGCATCAAGCCATTGCGTCGAAACTGGTCAAAGAAATCGCCAGATTGAACGGGGACGTGTCAAAATTCGTCACGCCCCGCGTCAATTCCGCCTTGAAAGAGCGGTTAGGATAGCGCGCCCATCGCGGCGGCTGTGTCCAGCATCCGGTTCGAGAAGCCCCATTCGTTGTCGTACCATGCAAGCACACGAACCAATGTGCCGTCAGTTACTTTGGTTTCAGCCAGTGAAACCGTCGAGCTATGCGAGTCGTGGTTGAAATCGATCGAGATCAAGGGGCGATTCTCGGCCGCCAGCACACCGGGGATTTTGGCGGCGGCTTCTACAAAGAGGGCATTGACCTCTTCTTCGGTCGTCGGTCGCGAAACCTCAGCAACCAGATCAACGACTGAGACATTGGGCGTGGGGACACGAATGGCTTGCCCGGTCAACTTACCAGCAAGCTGCGGCAGAACCAGACCAACAGCCGATGCCGCGCCAGTTGTCGTCGGAATCATCGACAGCGCTGCTGCGCGCGACAGGTAGGGGTCTTTACCCGCAGTGTCGTGAACCGGTTGGCTGGCCGTGTATGCATGAACTGTGGTCATGTTGCCGTGTTTGATGCCCAGTCCTGCGTCCAAAGCCGCCGCGACCGGCGACAGGCAGTTGGTGGTGCAGGAGGCATTGGAAACAACGATATCGTCGGCGGTTAGCTCATGATCGTTCACGCCGAACACGACTGTCTTCACGCCGCCGTCGCCACGGGCAGGGGCCGAGATCAATACTTTCTTTGATCCGTTTTTCAGGTGCCGCTCAGCTGCTTCACGGGTCCGGAAAACACCGGTGCATTCCAGAACCACATCCACATCAGACCAGTCCAGTGCTTCGGGATCACGCTCGCTGGTCAGCCGGATGGGCCCAGCACCCACGTCCAGACCTGCATCAGTCAGAGTTACGGGATTGGAATAGCGTCCATGCACACTGTCGAACTCGAACAGATGTGCGTTCATTTCGGGCTTTGCCAGATCGTTGATTGCGATGATTTCAACATCAGTACGTCCGGATTCCATGACGGCCCGAAGAACGCCGCGCCCGATCCGTCCAAATCCATTGATTGCCAGCTTGAGTGTCATAATGCGCTCCGTCAGAACATGGTCCATAGATGGTTAGCGCTAACAAAGCCAGATTGGCGCGAAAGTCAAGAAAAACCTCTGTCAGCGCCAGAAGGCGAGCCAATCCAGGAAATCGTAGAGCTTCTTGCCCAGGAACAGCAGGTGTTCGGTGCCGAATAGTGCCACGTCCAGCATCAGACCGCCCAGAATTAGGATTCCAAGCCAGATGGCGATTTGATTTGTCATTTCTGCGCCCTGAACGTAAATGCCCGCTCAGATAACCTGAGCGGGCATAAAGGTACAAGCGATGTGCGAAGGGTCAGTTAAGGCGGCCCATCGCGACGGCGACATCCGCCATACGCACCGAGAATCCCCATTCGTTGTCATACCACGCCAGCACGCGCACCATACGGTTGTCGACAACTCGGGTCTGATCCGGCGCAAAGATCGAGCTTTCTTCGGTGTGGTTGAAATCGGTCGAAACCAGCGGCGCAGGCTCATACCCTAGAACGCGCTGCATCGGGCCTTTCGCTGCCTCTTCGACGATGGCGTTGACCTCTTCGACAGTGACGTCGCGCGAGGCGCGGAAAGACAGGTCAACGGCCGAAACATTCGGGGTAGGTACGCGGATGGCCGAGCCGTCCAGGCGCCCTTTGAGGTTCGGCAGAACCTCTCCCAGTGCTGCAGCCGCGCCAGTGGACGTCGGGATCATCGACATCGCGGCAGCGCGGGCGCGATACAGATCGCTGTGGCGACGGTCCAGCGTCGGTTGGTCGCCGGTATAGGCGTGAATCGTGGTCATGATGCCATGCTCGATGCCGATACCTTCGTCCAGAACCTTGGCAAGCGGAGCAAGGCAGTTGGTGGTGCAAGAACCGTTCGACACCATATTGTCGTTTGCGGTCAGGCTGTTGTGGTTCACACCAAATACGATGGTCTTGTCGACATTTTTGCCGGGAGCCGACAGCAGAACCTTACCAGCGCCGCGCTCAAGATGGGTTTTAGCCTTCAGGCCGTCGTTGAATTTACCGGTGCATTCCAGAACGACATCGCAGCCTTCCCAGTCCAGCTCGTTCATATCGTAGGTCGAGAACATCTCCATCGGGCCGCGACCCAGATCCATGGTGTTGCCTTCGACCGAGACGTCTCGTGGGAAACGTCCATGGATGCTGTCGTATTTCAACAGATGCGCCGAGGTTTCCAACGGGCCGGTGGCGTTGACCTTGATCACTTCGATGTCGTTGCGCGCCGATGCGGCGATGTGCGACAGAGTACAGCGGCCGATGCGGCCAAAACCATTGATACCGACCTTGATGGTCATCCGACGTCTCCAAAAATGCGCTTGCGTTGCAGGCCATATAGCCGCGAATATTGAATCTCAAAAGGGCAAAAATGGCATATTTTTAAGGTGTTAGCGCAAACCTGCGCCGATTGCGCTAACGCTTGCGCTAGCCGTTGGATCAGGTAGGGTCCGATCGAACAGATGAATGGAAAGGAAGCGCGATGAGTGGTCTGTTGGCCCTGTTGGACGACGTGGCGGGCATTGCAAAGGTTGCGGCGGCCTCGGTGGACGATGTGGTGGCCGCTGCCGGCAAGGCTGGGGCCAAGACTGCGGGTGTGATCATTGACGACGCGGCCGTGACGCCCAAATACGTTCAGGGTTTTGCCCCGGCGCGGGAACTGCCGATTATCTGGCGCATCGCGCGCGGATCAATTTTCAACAAGATCATTCTGTTGTTGCCGGTTGCCTTGCTACTCGCCAATTTTGCGCCTTGGTTGATCACACCGCTGCTTATGCTCGGTGGTTCATATCTGTGTTTCGAGGGGGCCGAGAAGATTTTTCACGTCCTGTTTCCACATGGGAGCCATGCGATAGACGAAGATATGAAAAATCCTGATCCTGGCCATCTGGAAGAAAAGAAGGTGAAGGGTGCGATCAAGACTGACTTTATTCTGTCTGCTGAAATCATGACCATCGCTTTGGCGGCCATTGAAGCGCCGAATGTGTGGATGCAAGCCGCGACGCTGGCCGTGGTGGGCGTTGGGGTCACCGTCACCGTTTATGGCTCGGTCGCTCTGATCGTGAAAATGGATGATGTCGGCCTGTATTTGGCGCAAAACGCGCCGACGCCGATAGGGCGTGGAACGGGAAGGGGCCTCGTCAAAGCGATGCCCGTTGTTATGAAAGTTCTGTCTATCGTTGGTACTGCTGCGATGCTGTGGGTCGGCGGGTCGATCATGATCCACGGTATGGAGGTCCTGGGCTTTGGCTGGCTGGGCCATCACATTTACGACTGGGCAAATGCTGCGAGTCATACTGTGCCTGAACAATGGGCAGGCGCGGTAAAGTGGATCGCGAAGGCGACGATGGATGGTGTATTCGGTCTGGCCTATGGGCTGGCGCTGATACCGGTGGCAACCAAGCTGCTGTCCCCCGCGATCAGCGCGATTTCGGGATCTGCGAATAAACACTGAAATCAGGATCATGTGACGTGAGGTTTCATCTGGCACAACGGTAAGAGCGGGGTAAGTTCCAATCGAAGCATATCCGGTGTGAGATCGATGACTAAACTCAGCCTTTCCCAAGTCCTTGCCAGTTCAGATCGGTTGAACGGGATGCTGCAGTTTCCGGTACCGCCAAACTGGATGCAAGGCCGCACAACATATGGCGGCTTCTCGTCTGCCTTGCTGCTGGCTGCTGCGAGAAATGCGGTCGATGTTCTGCCTCCATTACGCTCGGCCCTGATCAATTTTACCGCGCCCATCGGTTCACCTCCGCTGATCGAAACCGAGGTGCTTCGCAATGGGCGGAATGTCACGACGATCAATACACGAGCAAGGATTGAGGGGAATACAGCCGCACTTGGGACATTTACGTTTGGCAAGGCACAGGACAGCCATGTGGCGTTCGAACATCCGGCTAAGGCAGAGATACAGCCAGAGATCACAGAACACTATTTCCCGCCAGATTTGCCAAAACTTCCCATCGCATTTCTTGAGAACTTCGACGTTCGGTTGATCGACGGGGCGCGGCCATTTGCTGGTGCAGAGCGTGGCTATGTGAAGGTTTGGGCGCGCCATAATGATGCCGATATGCGCGATAGGATCGAAGGGTTGATCGCAATTGCGGACCTGTTGCCACCGGCCATATTCCCGACATTGAAGAAGCCGGGAAACAACTCATCAATGAACTGGATTTTCAACGTGCTATCCGAAGATATTCATACTCGCGATGGATGGTGGTTGATGGAACATCAATTGACAGCTGGACATGACGGCTACAGCTCTCAGGTCATGCGGATGTGGAACACCGATGGTGATCTAATTGTCGATGGTATGCAGTCAGTAATAATTTTCGTCTAACAAAAAAGGCCCCGGTTTTAACCGAGGCCTTCTGACTAATTTGGGTAGGTTCAACCCAGCAGTTCTTTGACCTTGGCGACTGTTGCCTCGGTCGTGATGCCGAAGTGCTTGTAGAGCTCTCCGGCGGGTGCCGACGCACCAAAGCTGGACATGCCGATGAACCCGGCTTTGGCCTCGCGACCACGCTCGCCCAGAAGCCAACGGTCCCAGCCTCCGGCGCGAACCGCAGCCTCGATACCGACGCGGACGGCTCCCGCAGGTAGTACGCGCTTGCGGTAGGCTTCGTCTTGTTCGGCAAACAGCTCCATACAGGGCATGGAAACGACCCGAGTGCCGATGCCTTCGGCCTCAAGTATTGCTTTAGCTTCCATCGCCAGCGAAACCTCGGAACCTGTGGCAATCAGAATCGCCTGACGCTTGTTTTCTGCGTCAGCCAATACATAAGCGCCTTGTGCGGTTAGGTTTTTGGCTTTGTGCTGGGTCCGAACAGTTGGCACGCCTTGACGGGTCAGCGACAGGACTGAGGGGCTATCCTTGAAGGTCAGCGCCAATTCCCAGGCTTCGGCGGTCTCAATCGTATCGGCTGGGCGGAACACATAAGTGTTCGGCGTCGCGCGCGAGATCGCCAGATGTTCCACCGGTTGGTGCGTCGGACCGTCTTCGCCCAGACCAATCGAGTCGTGGGTCATCACGAACACCGTCGGGATCTTCATAAGTGCAGCCAAACGCATCGAGGGCCGCGCATAGTCGGTGAAGGCCATGAACGTACCGCCATACGGGCGAATGCCACCATGCAGCGCCATACCGTTCATAGCAGCGGCCATACCGTGTTCACGAATGCCGTAATGGATATACCGACCCTTGCGGTTTTCCGGAAGGAACACGCCCATATCAGCCGATTTGGTGTTGTTCGATCCAGTCAGGTCAGCCGAGCCGCCAATGGTTTCGGGCATGATCGGGTTAACGACATTCAACACCTTCTCTGAAGAGGCGCGTGTGGCCAGCTTTGGCTGGTCTTCCGACATCTGTTTCTTGAACGACCGGATGGCGCCGGCCAGCTTCTTTGGTGCCTCAAACGCATAGGCGCGGTTGAATTCGGCTTGTTTACGTTCGGAGACTTGCGCAAAACGCTCCTCCCACGCTGCGCGCTCGGCGTTGCCACGTGCACCAATGGCCTCCCAAGCGGCTTTGACCTCAGCAGGGATGACGAACGCATCATGCGGCCAGTCATATGCTTCTTTGGCGGCGTTCAACTGATCCTGATCGGTCAGAGCGCCATGGCCTTTTGAAGTGTCCTGCGCCGCGTGACCCAGTGCAATGTGGCTTTCACAAGCAATCATCGTCGGTTTGTTCGACTTCTTCGCCTGCACGATGGCCGCATCGATGGCCTTGGGGTCGTGGCCGTCAATCTCAAGCACATGCCAGCCCGAGGCCGCAAAACGGCGCACCTGATCGGTGCGGTCGGCGATGTCGACTGTGCCGTCGATGGTGATGTTGTTGTTATCCCAGAAGACGATCAGCTTGCTCAGCTCGTGGCGACCGGCCAAAGTGATCGCCTCTTGGCTGACGCCTTCCATCAGGCAGCCGTCGCCCGCAATCACGTAGGTATAGTGATCAACGATCTTCTTGCCATAATGCGCACGCTGAATTTCCTCGGCCATCGCAAAGCCAACGGCATTCGAAATGCCCTGACCCAAAGGTCCGGTAGTGGTTTCGACACCATCGATCAGGAAGTTTTCAGGGTGCCCGGCAGTTTTAGCGCCCAATTGACGGAAGTTCTTGATCTCTTCCAGCGTAACATCGCCATGACCGGTGAGATACAGCAGCGAATAGACCAGCATCGAACCGTGACCCGCCGATAGGATGAACCGATCGCGGTCCGGCCAGTTCGGGGCAGCGGCGTCGAATTTGAGGTGCTTTTCGAACAATACGGTCGCAACATCGGCCATGCCCATCGGCATACCGGAATGGCCGGAATTGGCGGCGGCGACAGCGTCGAGGGTCAGGGTGCGGATGGCCGCAGCCTTGTCCCAGTGTTCGGGGTTGGCATTGCGCAGCGCAGTCAGGTCCACGGGCGTAGTTCCTTTGGTTTACGGGCAGATGGGCGCTGAATACCATCCGATTGTCAAAGTGCAAGCAGAACCGCGTGGCACACCGAATTGGCGCTTCAAGAGCGGTGTGCAAGTGGTTGAAACCAAACAGTGGGTATTTTCTGTCGCATTCCGTTAGACTAGGGCTGAGCGCCGCCGCTTTTGATTCGGGTAGGCGAATATCAGAACGAACCTTGATAAAGAGGTGACACAGGCATGAGTCAGATCGAAGAACTACAACGCCGTATTATCACCGCGATGGAGCGGATCGGTAATGGTGTCGAGGCCTTGCACGATGCTGGATCCGCAGCCGGTGATGACACGTCGCTGCGAACGGCGCTTGAAGAAGAGCGGGTGGCCAATGCCCAGCTTGAGGAACGGCTGAAAACGATCAAAGAGAGACACGCGCAAGAGATTGACGCGCTGCGTGCGCAACCGGCACCGAGTTCGGAAGTGGATGCGCTGCGTGCGCAATTGGCCGAGGCGACCTCTCAGCTCGCCACGGTTGAGGCTGCGCGGGCCGAGTTGGCGGATGCCAAGGCTGCGCTTGAAAACACGGACGAAGTCGAGGGCTTGAAGGCTGAGATTGAGACTCTGCGATCACATCAGGGCGCCGCAGAAGAGGCCAATACGTTGCGCGCGCAGGTCGAGAAACTGACCCCAATCGCGGATCGCGCGGAAGAGATGGAGGCCGAATTGGCGCGTCTGCGGGCTGAACTGGTCGATAGCGAGCGGTTAACCGAACTCAATGCCGAGCTTGAGATGCTGCGCGCGGAACGGGCTAGCCATGGGGCCGCGATGTCCCGGTTGGATGATGATTTGCAACGGCTTCGCAATGCAAACGATCAGCTCCGGAGCGCTGTCGATGAATTACGCGCCGCCGCAGAGGACGGTGTCACGGATGCTGACATGCTGAACCGGGCCACGACAGCCGAATTAGAAGCTATACGTGCCGCGCGCGCGTCGGACGCAGCCGAAGCGCATGCGGTCCTGGCTCGACTTGAGCCATTGCTAAGTCATGCCAATCTGGCCGAGGGAGAGGTGGAATAATGCCCGAAGTAACCATTCATATCGGTGGCCGCGGCTTTGATGTCTCGTGCCAGGACGGTGAAGAACCGTTTCTGCAAGCGGCAGCCAGACTGCTGGATGATGAGGCTCAGGTTTTGTCGGACCAGATCGGACGTATGCCGGAATCGCGGATGCTGCTGATGGCGGGACTCATGTTGGCAGACAAGGCAGCCGCGCATGAAGATCGCATGAAACTGGCCGAGGCCAAGCTGGTTGAATTGGAGACCGAATTGAAGCGGCTCCGCAGCCAACCGCAGCCGGAACCTGAACGGATCGAGGTCGCGGTAGTGCCGCCATCTGTCACGGATACGCTGGCTGAAATGGCGGCGCGCGCCGAAGCCCTGGCGGCAGTCATTGAAGAAAGGACGGCCTAATGCCGATCGCCCGAATGGCCTTTTGCGCGGCCGTCGTCTCGCTGACTGGCACGATGGCAAAGGCCGATATCGACATTCTGTCCGTGACGTTTATCTGTGAAAACAACACGCAAGTGCCGGTGTCCTACTTTAACGCCTCAAATGGCGATGGGGCGGCTGCGATGATGATCGATGATCAGTTGATCCCCATGAAACAGGTTCCAAGCGGTTCGGGCATCCGGTATGAATCCGTCGGAGGGGCAGGGACATACACCCTGCGCTCCAAGGGGTGGGATGCCACGATCAGCCATCAGGCCGAAGGCGACACAGCCCCGGAACTCGTATTGTTCAAGGACTGTAGCAGCCGATAGCTTACGCGTTTGCTTCGCGGATTTTGTCCGCAGCGTCTTTGTTGTAGCCCACACTGTTTTCATCGAACAGTGTGTCTAGCTCGCCCGACAGCGTCATTTCAGTGATAATGTCGCAACCGCCGACAAACTCGCCTTTGACATAAAGCTGAGGCACGGTTGGCCAGTCGGAGTAGTCCTTGATGCCCTGGCGCACAGCTTCGTCAGCCAGAACGTTTACGTCGGTGTATTCGACGCCCATGTAATTCAGAACACCGGCCACCCGGGATGAGAACCCGCACTGCGGCATCTCTTTGGTGCCTTTCATGTAAAGCACCACATCGTTGGCTTTGACGGTTTCGTCGATCTGGGTCTTAACGTCGCTCATCTTGCTTTTCCTTTTCATCCGCTTGCGCGGCGGTCGTTCGGTTATCGGGCAGTTCAGGTGCCCATCCTTCTTCTTCAAGCCGCCGGTGTTCTGCTTGTGCAAGCGTCACCGGATCAAGCCCGTATCGTTCAATTCCCCCAACCTTGCTAAGCGTATCGGGGTCAGGGCGCATATCCGACAGTTTTCGTTTTCTGTTGCGTTTGACATAGGCTTCGATGAGGGCGGCGACAACTATCAATGCACCAAGAAGAGATATCCAGAAGGGCCAGCCACTCATGTTTTCAAAGCCACTTAGGCGCTTTTTTGAAAGTAGTTCTGTGTCATTCAGGTACCTTCGTCGTCAACGCCAGCGCGTGCAATTCCCCATCAGATCCATCCATCTTGCCTTTCAGCGCAGCGTAAACCGCACGCTGTTGCTGAACGCGGTTTTTGCCGCGAAAGCTCTCGTCCACGACCATGGCGGACATGTGCACGCCATCGCTGCCACCAACCTGAATTTGCGCATTGGGAAAGCTTTCGCGCAGCAGGGTTTCGATCTCGTGGGCGCTCATCGGCATGTAGGTTCACTCCTGTAGGTCTTTCCCAAGATGTAGAGTGATGAGAGCGGGCGTGCAAGATGTCGAGCATCTTTCAGATACGCGAATCCCGCGCCTATGGAAGACGCGGGAATTCTGGAATTCGGAAGAGACGATTTATCAGGCGACCGCGGCGGCAAAGCTCTGACGGAAGGTCTCGGTCAGTTCTGCCAAAGGAGCTTCGGAATTGCCGATCTTCACGCTGTCACCGGTAAATCGACCAACCGAGACCAGCGGGACACCGGCCTGACCGGCAGCGATCATCAGCGCCTCGGCTTGATCGAAGTTGCACGCCACAAGATAACGGGCCTGGTCTTCGCCGAATAGGAACTCGGATGATGCATCATCCAGGCAAACGCCGACGCCTGCAGCTTCAGCAAGTTCAAACGCAGCCAGTGCAAGGCCGCCATCGCTAAGATCAGTACATGCTTTGATCATCTCGCGATTGGCACGGATGAATTCCCCGTTGCGCGCCTCTGCAGCCAGATTAACATGCGGCGCGTCTCCGTCCTCGCGGTTGAATACCTCGGCCAGCAGGGCGGACTGACCCATATGGCCGTTGGTTTCGCCGATGACCAGTGCAACATGGCCATCCCGAACTTCGTTTCCGATTATCTCGTCGCTATGAGCAAGAAGACCAACCGCGCCGATGGTGGGGGTTGGCAGGATCGCCTGGCCGTCAGTCTCGTTATAAAGCGAGACGTTGCCCGACACGATGGGCATATCCAGCGCACCAACGGCGGCACCGATACCTTGGATCGCGCCGACGAACTGACCCATGATCTCGGGCTTTTCGGGGTTCCCGAAGTTCAGGTTGTCTGTGGTGGCAAGTGGTTTGGCCCCCACGGCGGTCAGGTTGCGATAGGCCTCGGCCACCGCTTGTTTGCCGCCTTCCACCGGGTTTGCACGGACATAGCGCGGGGTTACGTCGCTGGTGAAGGCCAGCACCTTGTCAGTGCCATGTACGCGGACCATGCCAGCGCCCAGACCCGGCGTGCGAGTTGAATCCGCCATGACCATGGTGTCGTATTGCTCATAGACCCATTGTTTGCCTGCGTAATTGGGTGAAGAGAGCAGGGCGCGCAGACCGTCGATCGGATCGATCTGTGGTACGTCTTCCAGTGGCGCGGACTCAGGGGTCGGTTCCCACGGGCGGTCGTATTCAGGCGCGGTCGAGGACAGTTTAGACAGGACCAGATCGGCTTTGATCTCACCATTGTGCATGATCAGGAAACGGTCTTCGGCAATGGTTTCGCCTACGATGGCAAAATCGAGGTCCCATTTTTCGAACACGGCGCGGGCCTCGGCCTCAAGCTCAGGTTTGAGGACCATCAGCATCCGTTCCTGAGATTCCGACAGCATCATTTCATAGGCTGTCATGTTCTCTTCGCGCTGAGGTACGTTTTCCAGATCAAGGCGCACGCCAAGGCCGCCCTTATCGCCCATTTCCACGGCAGAACAGGTCAGGCCCGCTGCGCCCATGTCCTGGATCGAGATCACGGCACCGGTCTGCATCAGTTCCAGCGTTGCTTCCATCAGGCGCTTTTCGGTGAAGGGGTCGCCGACCTGAACGGTGGGGCGTTTTTCTTCGATGGTGTCATCGAATTCGGCCGATGCCATGGTTGCTCCGCCCACACCGTCACGACCGGTTTTTGCGCCCAGATAGACGACGGGCATCCCAACGCCCGAAGCGGCCGAGTAGAAAATCTTGTCACTGTCAGCCAGACCAGCGGCAAACGCGTTCACAAGGCAGTTGCCGTTATAGGCCGGGTGGAACCGAACTTCGCCACCCACGCAAGGCACACCGAAGCAGTTGCCGTAGCCGCCAATACCCTCGACCACTCCGTTCACCAATTGGCGCGTCTTATGGTGGCCTGGCTCGCCAAAGGACAGTGCGTTCATCGAGGCGATGGGCCGTGCGCCCATGGTGAAAACATCCCGCAGGATGCCGCCCACGCCGGTCGCTGCGCCCTGATAGGGTTCGATATACGAGGGGTGGTTGTGGCTTTCCATCTTGAACACCACGGCCTGACCGTCGCCGATATCGACGACACCCGCATTCTCGCCTGGGCCGCAGATAACCTGAGGGCCAGAGGTTGGAAGGGTGCGCAACCATTTCTTGGATGACTTATAAGAACAATGCTCGTTCCACATCGCCGAAAAGATGCCAAGCTCGGTAAAGGTCGGCTCACGCCCGATGATCTCAAGGATCATGTCGTATTCCTCGGGCTTGAGCCCATGTGCGGCAATCAGATCGGGTGTGATGGCGGGCTCTTGCATCTTCTGTCCTGTGTCCAAGTGGGCCGAGATTGCGGGCCTTTTAGGGCAATGGGCCGCTTGAGGAAAGAGCCAAACCCGCACAGGGGTCATCGGGCAACAAAAAACGAAACCGGCCATAAGACCGGTTCCGATTTGAGAGGCGTGCTGATTTGGTTCAGCCAGCGGCTGAAACGTGTCGAAGCCTAAGTGTCAGGCGGGGTTTTGCCCTTTGTTGACCGCATCTGCGGCGGCTGCGCCGGCGGCAGCTTTTTGTTCTTCAGTTATGTTCTCAGCCTCATCCAACCCCGGGATGGCGACGCGCACCTCGCGGCGGGCGAAGTCGATACCATTTGCGTTGAATTCGGCCTTCACACGGTTAAAGATTTCCTTACGCAGTGTGAATTGCTTGCCGGGCTTGGCCATGAACTTGCCTCGGATGATCATACCGACATCGTCGAAGTCGAACACACCCTGAGATTTGAAGGGCTGCAGGAAGCCATCTTTGTGAACCTCGTCCTGCATCATCTCGGCACCGATCTTCTTGAAGATCTTCTTGACCTTGTTGGGGTCGGTGTCGAACGGCACAGTAAATTTCAACTTCATGATCACCCAGTCACGGCTGAAGTTGGTGAGCTTTTGAATCTCGCCATAAGGTATAGTGTGCACCGGACCACGATGGTGGCGAAGCTGCATTGAGCGGATCGAAATTTTCTCGACCGTTCCCATGGTCCCGCCGACATCGACATATTCGCCGACGCGGAAGGCGTCATCGATCAGGAAGAAGATGCCGCCAACGATATCGGCCACCAGTTTCTGCGCACCAAAGCCGATGGCCAGACCCAAAACACCAGCACCAGCCAGCAGCGGCGTGATGTTGATTCCCAAAGCGCTCAGGGCCAGTAGGCCGAAGATCACCGAGATGGTGACTTGTGCGGTAATCCGCAACAAGGGCAGGACGGTCGCCAGACGCGAACCACCCGCGCCGCCACCTTCTCCGCCGGCTTCTTCATCCAGCTCCTCGGCCGCTGTCTGTTCCTTGGCCAGACGACGGTTAATCCACAGCGAGACGATCTCGTTCAGGATGTAGCCGACAGCGATGATCAGCAGGAACTCGATGATTGCGCCGCCAACTTCGGCACCGATACCTGCGGACGCAACATGGCGCAGATCAAGCTGCCAAACACGGGAAATCATGAAGACGACGAAGAGGCCAGCAATCACCCGACCGATGCGAATATAACTGCGCTTGGCCGATCGATAGGCGCGTTCTGCTAATGGCCCTTCGCCCGACATTGGCGGCTGCAGGTGACGCACCAAACCACGTATCAATGTATCAAGTGCAGGTGCAATCAACAGCCAGAACATGGTTGTGAAATGCGCTCCACCGGACAGCACGCGGATCAGCGCCGGGTTGCGTTGTGCCACCAGGAATTCGACCAGCAGCCAAATCACAACCGAAACGCCGATTGCAAAATACGGGTAATACCGCGCGACTTCTTCGTCGAACTTGGTGTGGTCTGGGTCGGTACCCAGCATCATCTGTGACAAACCTTCGCGCGCAGTCCAGGCGATTACGCCAATATAGACGTGGATTGCAGCGTTCAGCCAGAAACCGATGCGCGTCTGATCGCCGGTTACCCCGTTGAGCGCGTTGAACCTTAGTACGAACAAGGTAAAGCCGATAAGGATCAGCAGACCGATCAGGTTGCGATGCAGGTATTTTGCCCAGTGGTCGTCAATGTTTACCAATCGGAATTGTGGCTTTTGCGGCGCAAGAACAAAGCGCGAGACTGCTGCCCCCAGACGCGGCACCCAGATTAGGTAGAATACAAATGGGGCTGCATAGATGATCTGCTCGGGGCTCAGCAAACCTCGGCCAATCGCCCGAATGACGACGTAGAATACGATAAGCCCTGCAATTTCGCGGCAAAATCGGCGGAACAGGTAGTTCACAGCGCCTCTGAGATCAGCGTCACCCGAGGGCTCGGTTGCCTCATGCCAGCGGCGGGTCAGGAAAATGAATAGCTTCTCAGCAATGAAGCCGACTATCAGGACCGAGAGCACCAGCCCCATTAGCGTCAGAACACCAGCGCCCCCCAATTTGTCAGAGAAATTGCTAAATGCAGTGATTTGCGCACTGATGATATTGGGAACTGTGGTCAGAACATGTGTCCAGGATGCGACCATTTCTGCCCAGATCTCATTGAGCTCGGTCAGCGGGTCTTCCTGACCTTCCTTTTCCGCCGCTTGCTTTTCGGCAACAGCGTCAAGGCGTTCCAGAAGGATTGCCCGTACCTGGTCGTCAGACATGCGCGCAACCAGATCATCAACCTGTTCTGGCGTCAGATCTTCGGGAATTTCAACTGTAGCGGTTGTGCTTGTGTCTTGTGCATGAAGTGGCACGGCCAGGAACAAGACTGAAATCATCGCCAACAATAGGCGGAATGAGTGGTACATGAATTAGCCCTCGAACACGAAATTTAGGTGTTTTTTCGGGATCATAGGCCTACGCGTTGGATTTTCCCAGTGCTTTCCACTGAATTGCATCAGCCTGGCGCAAAAAAAAAGGCCGAGCACTGAGCTCGGCCGTAGTCCAACAGGGAGGTATGAAGATGATGAGCGTTTCAGCATCACCGCCTTCATGTGCTCATTTAGGGATCAGTTTATTAACGATCAAGGTCTATTAGCAGACCCCGGCGTCATGCCCGCTATGCTCTGAGTGCATGGCTATAGCTTGCCCAATTGCCTTAGCTGTTTGCGATGGGCGATTATCTCATCCTGCACAAAGTCCCGAAATGCCGCTATCCGTTTGGAATGACGCAATTCTTCGGGGTAGGCGAGGTAAACCGGGACATCAGCACTTTCGATGTCTGACATGACGGGGACCAGATCCGGGAAGTCCTCAGTCACATAATCAGGAAGTACTCCGATACCCAGATCATGCAGCACGCCCTGAAGAACGCCGAAATAGTTGTTCACGGTCAGCAACGAGCCGGGATTGTATGTCATAAGGTGACGAACCATCGACGCGCTTGCCCCAACCTGAGGGGCTGCGGGCGTTTGGCAGATCAATCGGTGCTTGGAAATGTCTTCCAGCGTTTCAGGCGCCCCACCATGAGCATCCAAATAGCTGCGCGTTGCATAGAGCAGCATCTGCACAGTCATCAGCCGTTTGCGCACGAGATCGGCCTGGCTGGGCTCTTTCATGCGGATGGCCACATCGGCTTCACGCATTGGCAGATCCAACACCCGCTCTTCAAGCATGAGGTCGATATTGAGGTCGGGATACTGTTCATAGAGCTTCGGTAGGCGCGGGGCGAGCCACAGCGTGCCGAACCCGAAGGTGGTGGTCACCCTCAGTACGCCAAATACCTCATCTTCACTATCCCGGATACGCGCTGCAGCGGCATCCAGACGTTTCAGCATGGCCGTCGTGGCATCGAACAGCAATTCGCCTTGTTCTGTCAGAATCAGGCCGCGTGCATGGCGGTGGAACAAGGTTGCATCGAGTGATTCTTCAAGCGCGCGGATCTGACGGCTCACCGCGGATTGAGATAAATTGAGCTTGTCTCCCGCGTGTGTGAGGCTGCCAGCGTCTGCAACCGCGTGAAATATTCTGAGCTTGTCCCAATCCATCGCCGCAACTTTCGTTATCCTCGCGCAGCCCTATATGAAACAGGTAACAAATTCCACAATGAAACCCGGAAATCGTTACGGAATAGAGTAAAATCACTATACAGGTCAGTATTTATGACCTAATATGCACGAGAATAAAGCACACTAATCCGACGAGGGGAGACGTCAGATGAGTCAGCCGAAAATTTCACTCAACGACCGGTTCGACCTGTCCAAAAGCCCGGTTCTTTTGAACGGCACGCAGGCACTCGTGCGTTTGATGCTGATGCAAAAAGTACGAGACACTGCGGCGGGATTGAACACAGCGGGTCTGGTCACAGGCTATCGGGGGTCTCCGCTTGGGGCTGTAGACCTTCAGATGTCTCGTGCCGAAAAGCAACTTGCCGAAAGGGATGTCACCTTTCAATTCGGATTGAACGAAGATCTGGCTGCAACCGCATTGTGGGGCAGCCAACAGGCGGGGCTGCGTGGCGACGGAAAATTCGATGGTGTTTTTGGGCTCTGGTATGGCAAGGGGCCGGGCGTAGATCGATCCGGTGATGTGATGCGCCATGCCAATATGGCGGGCACGGCGCAACATGGCGGTGTATTGATGGCCATGGGCGATGATCACACTGGTGAAAGCTCGACCGTTTTACATCAGTCGGAATGGTCACTGGTGGACATGTATATGCCCGTGGTCAGCCCGGCAGGTGTGCAAGAAATTCTGGACTATGGCATCTATGGATTTGCGCTCAGCCGGTTCGCCGGGGTCTGGGTCGGGCTGAAAACGATGAAAGACACGATCGAAGTGACTTCCGTCGTAGATGGCCGCCCTGACCGAATGCAGCTGGTCACCCCTCAATTCGATATGCCAGAGGGTGGGCTGAATATTCGGCTGGGTGATACGCCGCATCTGCAGGAAGCGCGCGTAATCGACCACAAGCGCTTTGCGGCAGAGGTCTTTTCGCACGCCAACAAGCTAGACAAAAGGGTCTGGGGAAAACCGGGCGCCAAGATTGGGTTTGTGGCGGCGGGTAAGAACTGGCTTGATCTGACTCATGCCATGTCGCTGCTGAACATCAACGCGGATGAGGCCGAACGGCTAGGCATTACCACCTATAAGGTCGGTCAGACTTTCCCTTTGGATATGAAGGGCTTCCACGATTGGGCTGAGGGACTGGACCTGATCGTGATCGTCGAGGAAAAGCGCAAGCTGATCGAAGTTCAGGTCAAAGAAGCGATCTTTGACGACCGTCGTGGGCGCCGTGTTTATGGCTGGTACAAAGGCGGCGCGGGGACGCTGCACCGCGAAGAACTGTTCCCGACCCGAGGAGCGCTCGACCCGATCATGATTGCCGAGAAGCTGGGTGAGATCCTGATCGAAGAGGGGCGGGATACAGATGGCGTTCGTGCCGGACTGGAGGCGCTGTCCGAAGCGCGCCGGGCTGACAATGCGCAGGAAATCGCGGCGCGTTTACCATACTTTTGTTCAGGATGTCCGCATAACAGTTCAACCAAGCTGCCTGATGGCAGCCGAGCCTATGCCGGGATTGGCTGTCACTACATGGTGCAGTGGATGGATCGCGAAACCACCGGTTTCACCCAGATGGGCGGCGAAGGGGCGAACTGGATTGGCGAGGCTCCGTTTTCAACCACACAGCATGTGTTCCAAAACCTCGGCGATGGCACCTATAACCATTCCGGCGTGCAGGCGATCCGGGCGGCACTGGCTGCGGGCACAAATATCACCTTTAAGATCCTCTATAACGACGCCGTTGCGATGACCGGAGGTCAGGAGAACGAAGGTGGGCTAAGTGCCGAACGCATCGTCGCCGAGGTCCGCGCGATGGGAGTCAGCAACGTCGCTGTCGTTTACGACGAAAAAGAAGATGTGAATTTTGGTGCGTTGCCTTCGGGCGTTGAGACGTTCGAGCGTTCAAAACTGATGCAGGTTCAGGAAAAATTCCGCGAAATCGAGGGTGTATCGGTCATTGTCTATGTTCAGACCTGCGCAGCTGAAAAGCGCAGGAGACGCAAGCGCGGCACGTTCCCCGACCCAGATAAGCGAGTGTTCATAAATACCGATATCTGTGAGGGTTGCGGAGATTGCGGCGTTCAGTCGAACTGCGTTTCCATCGTACCGAAAGAGACCGAACTTGGCCGCAAGCGTGCAATTGATCAGTCAAGCTGCAACAAGGATTTTTCCTGCTTGAACGGGTTCTGCCCGTCTTTTGTAACCGTTGAAGGGGCGAAAATCCGCAAAGAGGCGACGACCGACCTCGACTTGCCCGACCTACCGGACCCCGTTTTGCCACAGATCAACGGCACCCATAATGTCGTGATCACCGGCGTTGGTGGCACAGGCGTTGTCACCATCGGGGCGGTTCTGGCGCAAGCCGCACAAATCGACGGCAAGGGTGCCGGTATGATGGAAATGGCCGGCCTCGCACAGAAGGGCGGCGCCGTACATATCCATTGCCGTCTGGCCAACCGGCCCGATGATATCAGCGCGATCCGTGTTGCCACTGGCGAGGCGCATGCGCTGATCGGCGGTGATCTGGTGGTATCGGCCGGAGCCAAGACGCTTGGCCTCACGCAAACCGGCCAGACCGGCGCTGTTGTGAACAGTCATGAAATTATCACCGGTGACTTCACGCGCGATACAGAATTCACAATCCCCAGCGATCAATTGCAGCTTGCGCTGCAGGCGCGGTTGAAAGATGGGGTGGCACTTTTCGATGCCACCGATCTGGCGCGAGCCGTGATGGGCGACTCAATCTACTCCAATATGATGGTCTTTGGCGCAGCCTGGCAGCGTGGTCTGCTACCGATCAGTCACCAAGCGATAATGGGTGCTATTGAGTTGAACGGCGCGGCGGTCGAGCGCAACAAACGCGCCTTTGAAGTTGGTCGCTGGGCGGTGACCCACCCCAACGACGTGGCCAGTATTTTGCGCCCCAACGTGGCAGAGTTGCCAAAGACCCTCGATCAAGTGATCGAATTCCGCGCTGCGCACCTGATCGACTATCAGAACAAGCGGTTGGCGAAACGTTATCGCAAGCTGGTCGACAGCGTCGAAGATCAACACGTTCGTGAGGCTATTGCCAAAGGCTACCATAAGCTTTTGTCATATAAGGATGAATATGAAGTCGCCCGATTGCTGCTCGACAGTCGCCAGAAGGCGGAGGCCGAGTTTGATGGTGACTTTAAGATGACCTTCCATCTTGCGCCGCCAACCCTGGGGACGAAGGGCGACAATGGACGCCCGGCCAAGAAAGCGTTCGGAGAGTGGTTTCTTGGTCCGTTGAAGGTTCTAGCCAAGCTGAAAGGTTTGCGCAGCACTCCGCTGGATATCTTTGGCTACACGACAGAGCGCAAAATGGAGCGTGCTCTGATCCGCCAGTATGAAAAGGACATGAAAGAGGTTTTGCCCAGCCTGACACCCGAAACCAGTGATGCGATCGCGGCCCTTGCGGCTCTGCCATTGGACATTCGCGGTTTCGGTCCGGTTTTGGTCGCGAATGAAGCCAAGGCTGCGAAACGTCGCGAGGAATTGTTGGCTGTTATTCGCGATGGCGGGCCTCAGATGAAAGCTGCGGCAGAGTGAGGCTTTACAAGCTTGTCATCAAACCTATGCAAACTGGCTACCCGGCCTTATCTAAGCGGCAGCAAACCGGAGTAGCCAATGCCCTCGCGCCATCACGTCGCTCGTGACATCTCTTACGCCCATTCCGCAGAAACGCGGAGCGGGCGGATGGTGATCAAGTTGATGGAAAACACCACCGGTCGTCTGCGTCTTATCCGCCGCGCTGACGGGTATGAGCAGGAGGTCGCACAGGGGCGTGATTTTTGGTCCGTAATGGTGGATCGATATGGGCTGACATTAGATGTGGTGGGCGGTGCGTTGTCGAACATCCCAAAAGATGGGCCATTGATCCTAATTGCGAACCATCCTTATGGCATTCTAGACGGGCTAATGATGGGACACATCCTGTCTCAGACTCGGACAGACTTTCGCATTCTCGCCAATCATGTTTTTCGCAAAGCTGAAGACCTGAACAGCATTGTGCTGCCAATTTCGTTTGATGCCACAAAAGATGCGATGAAGCTGAATCTTGCGACCCGCAAAACCGCTCTGAACTACCTAAGCGATGGTGGTGCAATCGGGATCTTCCCGGGTGGCACAGTCAGCACTGCGGCCAAGCCATTTTCTCATCCGATGGATCCGGGGTGGCGCGGATTTACAGCGCGGATGGTTGCCAAATCCAATGCGACCGTTGTGCCGGTTTTCTTCGATGGTCACACCTCGCGTTTGTTCCAGATTGCCAGCCATCTGCACAACACTCTGCGGATGGGGTTGCTGATCAAAGAGTTCAAGAAACGTGTCGATACCCCTGTCCGCGTGGTTGTAGGAGACCCCATTGGGCGAGACATTCTGGACCCGCTGGGCAAGGATACGCGCAAGATGATGGATTTCCTGCGCAAAGCCACGTATGAGCTGTCTCCAGAGCCATTGAAGTCTTATGACTATGGCTATGAATTCGAGGAACGGCATCGCGCCTGAAGGGGCAAATGGCAGTAGGTATCTTTGATTCCGGATTGGGTGGTTTGACCGTCCTGAACGCCGCGCAGAAACGTCTGCCCGACGTTGATTTCCTTTATTTCGCGGACAGTGCGCATGCGCCTTATGGTGTGCGCGATGCCGAGGATATCTTTAACCTGACACGAAACGCTGTGCAGGACCTTTGGGATCGCGGCTGCAATCTGGTGATTCTGGCCTGCAATACCGCAAGCGCCGCCGCCCTGCGTCGGATGCAAGAAGCGGGCGTGCCAGAAGGAAAGCGTGTACTGGGCGTATTTGTGCCTTTGATTGAGGCGCTGACTGAACGGCAATGGGGCGACAACTCTCCGCCGCGTGAGGTTCAGGTGCAGCATGTTGCGCTGTTTGCGACGCCCGCGACTGTGTCGAGCCGTGCGTTTCAGCGGGAGCTGGCGTTTCGGGCGATCGGGGTTGATGTCGAGGCGCAAGCCTGCGGCGGGGTGGTGGACGCCATCGAAGAGGGCGACATGATCTTGGCCGAGGCCTTGGTACGCAGCCATGTGGATGCTCTGAAGCGCAAGATGCCGGAACCGCAAGCAGCCATTCTGGGCTGTACGCATTACCCGCTGATGGCAGAGACGTTTCAGCAGGCGCTCGGACCGGATGTGAAAGTCTATAGCCAGGGTGATCTGGTTGCGGAAAGCCTTGCAGACTACTTGCAACGGCATCCGAAAATGCTGGGTGAGGGCACTGATGGCTTCCTGACAACGGGTAAGCCGGGCGTTGTGACGGATCGCGCGACTCAGTTCCTCCGACGACAAATCACCTTTGAAGCCGCCTGACCTAGGTCAAGGACGGCGCTTTTCCGATTCCGTAATTCGTTGACCGTCACAGCGGCGGTCACCCCATGTGACACATGAATGAAAGAGGTCTGACATGACCCATAAAATCGCAATTCTTGGCGCTTCTGGCTACACCGGCGCGGAACTCGTGCGGCTGATCGCCGGGCATCCGAGTATGGAAATCAAATCTCTGGCCGCCGAGCGGAAGGCTGGACAGACAATGGCGCAGGTATTTCCGCATCTACGCCATATGGATTTACCGGTGCTTTGCAAGATTTCCGAGATCGACTTTAGCCAAATCGACCTGTGTTTCTGCGCTCTGCCGCACAAGACTAGTCAGGAAGTCATTCGCGAACTGCCCAACACCTTGAAAATTGTTGACCTGTCAGCAGATTTTCGACTTCGCGATGGCGACGAATACAAGAAGTGGTATGGGAATTCACATGCCGCGCTTGGGCATCAGGAAGAGGCGGTTTATGGTCTGACCGAGTTCTACCGTGACGAAATCCGCGGCGCTCGGCTGGTTGCCGGGACCGGATGCAATGCCGCGACGGGTCAGTATGTGCTGCGTCCGCTGATTTCGGCGGGTGTGATTGATCTGGATGACATCATTCTGGACCTGAAATGCGCGGTCTCGGGCGCAGGTCGGGCGCTGAAAGAGAATCTATTGCACGCAGAACTCAGTGAAGGGGCGAACGCATATGCCGTTGGCGGGACGCACCGGCATCTGGGCGAGTTTGATCAGGAATTCACGGAACTGGCTGGACGGACGGTGCATGTGCAGTTCACACCGCACCTGATCCCAGCCAACCGGGGTATTCTGGCCACAACCTATGTAAAGGGTGACCCGCAGAGCGTGTATGAGACACTTCAATCGGCCTATGAAGCCGAGCCCTTCATTGAGATGCTGCCATTTGGCGAGACGCCCTCAACCCACCATGTGCGGGGGTCGAACTTCTGCCATATCGGTGTCGTTGGAGATCGGATCGAACGCCGTGCAATCGTGGTGGCAGCATTGGATAACCTGACAAAAGGTAGCAGTGGGCAAGCCTTGCAGAACGCCAACCTGATGTTAGGTGAGGATGAAACCCTGGGTCTGATGATGGCCCCCTTGTTCCCGTGAGGACGGTATGAAAACGCTTAAGAAACGTCGTCGTGTACAAGTCATTCTAGTGGCTGTTGCGGCCCTGATACTGGCGACGGGTCTGATCGGATATGCGATGCGTGATGGCATCAACTTCTTCCGCTCACCCAGTCAGGTGATTGCAGAACCGCCGAAACCGACCGAGGTGTTCCGTATAGGTGGATTGGTCGAAGAAGGTTCGATCATTCGCGGGCAGGGTGAGACTGTGCATTTCGTCGTGACCGACGGCGGTGAAAGCGTAAAGGTCGCTTTTACCGGTGTTCTGCCTGATCTGTTCTCGGAAAATCAGGGTATGGTGGGCACCGGAAGTTATGTGAACGGAGTTTTTGAAGCCACTGAAATCCTTGCGAAACACGATGAAACCTACATGCCAAAAGAGGTTGTGGACGCATTAAAAGAACAAGGCGTTTATCAGGAATCAGGCGATAGCTGAATGCAGCATCGCTGAATGCCATCGGCGTCAAATTTCTAAACAGAAGAAGCGGGGCGTTGCGTGCGAGAGGTAGGCAGCGCCCTTTGTTTTGCAGTGGTGTTAACGAAATTGTCCGACCGTTTGCCAAAGTTTGGCATAGGGTTGACGATGTTGACGGTACGACAGATTGCAAAAGGGATCGTGGCGCGGGAAGGTGGTTTTGTGGATGACCCCGATGATCCCGGCGGTGCCACGAAATACGGGGTGACGATCCATACCATGCGCCGATTGGGTCTCGATCTGGACCGAGATGGTTCGGTGACGCAACAAGACGTGCGCATGCTTAGCAAAGCGCAGGCCGTCGATATTTTTCTGGAACACTATTTTGAGAAACCACGCCTTCAGGTGCTGCCGGAAGCCGTACAGGCATCCGTGTTCGACATGTACGTCAATGCAGGAGCTCAAGCGGTGAAAATCCTGCAGAACCTGCTGCGGCAGATGGAGTATGACGTTACGGTTGACGGGGTCATCGGCCCTCAGACTGCAGAGGCAAGCCGCGAGGCGGCCAGTCCAAAGCCTCTGGTGTTTCGCGATGCCTATGGGGTCGCAAGACGAAACTATTATTTCCGTTTGGCAGACCGGCGGATGGCTCTTCGTAAATATGCCAGAACACGCGCGGGCGGCAAAGGCGGATGGATCAAGCGTGCCGAAGAGTTTTTATCGCCCAAGTATCATCTGAGCGAGGACGCGTTTCAGAAAAGGGTTTCGGGATGGGTTTGATCTCGGGTTTGTTGGCGCTCTTGTTTGGCGGAGGTCGCAATGTGGTTCGCGAAACTGCGGAAATGTTTCGCGAAAATGTAGAAAGCGGTGCCGAGCGTTCTGTCGAACTGCGCAGTGCGGCCATGGCGCAATTCGGCACTGAATTCCAAGCCCCAAGCAAAACCAGATTTGATCGGTTCATGGACGGGCTGAATCGCCTTCCGCGACCGGCGCTGGCTTTGGGAACATTGGGTTTGTTTCTGGCCGCCATGATCGATCCGCTGTGGTTCGCAGCACGTATGCAGGGAATTGCGCTGGTGCCAGAGCCACTGTGGTGGCTGTTAGGGGTGATCGTGTCGTTTTACTTTGGCGCGCGGCATCAGATCAAAGCGCAGGATTTTCAAAGAGAAATCAGCGCGACAATGCTGAGGGCGCCTGAGGTGATCGCCAATCTTGAAACGATCCGCGGGCTGCGCGATGACAGTCCGGGTGTCGCCGATACTGGCTCGGACGCATCGTTGGCCGAAGCAGTCAACCAGCCGGATTCGAACCCTGCATTGGAGGACTGGAAGCGACTACGAAAGACCTGAGGCGCGACATTATGTGCGGTGATCCGAGGCGAATGTGAATGGCACTTGCACCGGTGCCGCAGTATAAGCAGGCCATGATTACAGAACTCGGCCATTTCGCACTTATCTTAGCCTTCCTCGTTGCCATCGTCCAAACTGTGGTGCCGTTGATCGGGGCTGCCAACCGTTGGAACGGGTGGATGGTTTTCGCTGAACCGGCCGCCATCACGCAGTTCATTTTGGCCGCCTTTTCCTTTGGTGCGCTGGTCTGGGCGTTTACCACGTCTGACTTCTCGTTGCGGATCGTGGTCGAGAATAGCCATTCGGCAAAACCGATGCTCTACAAGATCACCGGGACCTGGGGAAACCATGAAGGTTCGATGCTGTTATGGGTCTTGATTGTAGCGATATTCGGCGCGATGGCCGCCATATTCGGCGCTGGCTTGCCTCCGACCTTAAAGGCGCGGGTGCTGGCCGTTCAGGCCGCGATCGGAGTGGCTTTCTATGCCTTTATCCTCTTCACATCGAACCCGTTTGACCGACTGCCTGTTCCTCCGTTCGATGGACGAGACCTGAACCCGCTGCTGCAGGACCCCGGTTTGGCCTTCCATCCGCCATTCCTGTATCTGGGCTATGTCGGCCTCAGCATGGCGTTCAGTTTTGCCGTTGCTGCATTGATCGAGGGCCGGGTGGACGCGGCTTGGGGGCGTTGGGTACGGCCTTGGACATTGGCGGCTTGGGTCTTCCTGACGATCGGTATCGCACTTGGATCATGGTGGGCCTACTACGAATTGGGCTGGGGCGGGTTCTGGTTCTGGGATCCTGTTGAGAACGCCAGCTTTATGCCTTGGCTACTGGCGGCCGCTCTATTGCATTCCTCCATCGTGGTGGAAAAACGCGAGGCGTTGAAAAGCTGGACGATCTTGCTTGCGATCATCGCGTTTGGGTTTTCACTGATCGGAACCTTTATCGTGCGCTCGGGGCTGCTGACGTCTGTCCATGCCTTTGCCAATGATCCTGAGCGCGGCGTGTTCATCCTGTTCATTCTGATCATCTTTACCGGCGGCGCGTTGACCCTGTTTGCCGCCCGCGCGCAGGCGATGGAGGCGAAGGGTGTCTTCGGAATGGTCAGCCGCGAAAGCGCGTTGGTTTTGAACAACATCTTGCTGGCCGTTAGCTGCTTCGTCGTGTTCTTTGGTACGATGTGGCCAATGGTGGCCGAGATGGCGTTTGACAGAAAACTCTCGGTGGGCGCGCCGTTCTTCAATGCGGCATTTACCCCCTTCATGGTCGCCCTCGGAATCGTTCTTCCCGTTGGCGCAATGCTGCCGTGGAAACGGGGCAAGTTGGGCCGGGCCGCATGGTCCTTGCGCTATGCCTTTGTTCTGGCGGTCGCGATCGCGATCCTGGTCTGGGTGATGCAAACCGGACGCAGCGCTTTGGGACCTGTGGGTCTATTCTTGGGGGCGTGGATCACCTTCGGTGCCATCGTTGATCTTTGGAGCCGCACGGGCCGCAAAGGCAATCTGGCACGCCTGTTCCGACTGCCGGGTGCGGATTGGGGCAAGGCGGTGGCCCATACGGGTTTGGGCGTCACCATGTTTGCCATCGCGGGTCTGACTGCTTGGGAGGTTGAGGATATTCGTATCGCGCAACCGGGTCAGCCATTTGAGGTCGGGCAGTTCACTTTGACACTGCAAGACGTGCGTCAGGTACAGGGGCCGAACTATTTTTCGACCATGGCGGATGTAATCGCTGAAAAGGGCGGGCGCTATATCGCGACTCTTAACCCGGAAAAGCGCGACTACCCTGTGGCACGGATGCCGACAACTGAGGCTGCAATCGACTACCGCTTTCTGCGCGATCTATATGTTGTGATCGGGGATCAACAAGCTGATGGCGGCTGGGTGATGCGTACCTATATCAAACCTCTGGCCAACTGGATTTGGGGCGGATGTATCCTCATGGCTCTGGGCGGTGTGCTCAGCCTGTCGGATCGCCGTTTCCGTGTTGCAGCCGGTGCACGGAAAACGCCTGCAAGCGGGGTTCCTGCCGAATGAAGCGCCTGCTTGTTATCCTGCTGCTGATTGCATCCCCGATCATGGCTATTCAGCCGGATGAAGTGCTTGACGACCCGGCGCTCGAGACACGAGCGCGGGATATTAGTACCGGTCTGCGCTGCTTGGTGTGCCGGAACGAAAGCATTGACGAAAGCAATGCTGAACTTGCGCGTGATCTGCGTATCTTGGTGCGAGAACGTCTGGTTGCGGGGGATACTGATCAAGAGGTTGTGGACTTCATCGTTGATCGCTATGGCGAATATGTGCTGCTGAAACCCACCGCGACCGGCGCCAATCTGTTGTTATGGCTGTCGGCTCCTGTCATGCTGCTGATAGCGGCCGGCATGGGGTGGAACTTTTTGCGCAAGCGTGCGCAGCATCAGGAAGTAGCGCATTCAGAAGGCCTTAGTGAGGAAGAACAAGAGCGTCTGCGCCGAATTCTGGAAGACTGACGCGCGGTTCTTCTTTTCCTTTTTCCGCATTTGCGTCAGTGTTTTGCAGAACGCTGCGCAGCTGAGGTTTTGCATGGAATACGAAGCGGTCCTTCTGGACATTACTGATAATTTGGCGGTTTTGACATTGAACCGGCCGGATAAGATGAATGCGTTGACGACGCAGATGCGGGCCGAGATCACCTACGCAATGAAAGATGCCGCGCAACACGCTCGCGCGATCGTCCTGACCGGTGCTGGACCTGCCTTTTGTTCGGGGCAAGATCTTGGCGACGCGTCGAGCACAGGAAAGATCGACCTCGAACGCGCGCTTCGGGACGAATATGAACCGATGCTTGAGGCTGTCTATGATTGCCCCGTGCCAACTATAGCGGCAGTTAACGGGCCAGCAGCGGGGGCGGGGGCTAACCTGGCACTTTGTGCCGATGTAGTGATAGCAACCCAGAGTGCCTATTTCCTGCAAGCTTTCGCTCGGATCGGTCTGCTGCCCGATGCAGGCGGCACCTGGTTCATGCCGCGTCAGATGGGGTTTGCCAAAGCGATGGGTGCAGCGTTGTTTGCAGACAAGATCAGCGCGCGCCAGGCGGATGAATGGGGATTGATCTGGGAAGCGGTTGCAGATGATGAGTTCGACGCTCATTGGCGCAAGAGAGCCGCGTATTTGGCGAATGGCCCAACCTCTGGGTTTCGCGCGATCAAACAAGCGATCCGGGGAACTTACGATAGAACATTACCTCAGCAACTTGCAGCCGAAGCCCACCTGCAGGGCGAATGCGGACGTACCCGAGACTTTGCCGAAGGCGTCGTAGCCTTTCTGGAAAAGCGCCCTGCGAAATTCGAAGGGCGCTGATCATTCAATCAGGCCCGGCGGCGGCGACGAGTGCGCCGTTCGGGAACGGCCTCGTCCCCAGTGCCATCTGAGGCTGAGGTAAACGGACCAAGCGCCGATACGATCTGATCCAGGGTCGGGCGCTCGCCGCGCGGACCGTTATCTAACGCCTCGCGCATTTTGCGCAAATGCGCAGGCATAGTGCCACAGCAACCGCCAATGATCGTTGCACCTGCATCGCGCGCCATGGCAGCGTACTGGCCCATCAGTTCAGGCGTTCCGTCATAATGGATATGACCGTCCACATATTTCGGAATCCCTGCGTTGCCCTTGGAAATCAGTGGACGTTCGTTTCCTTGGGCAGCGAACCCAAGCACCGTCCGCAGTATATCCGAGGCACCAGTGCCGCAATTCGCCCCGAACGCAACCGGAGGATTGGGCAGAGTTTCCACGATCATTGCCAGATCAGAAGATGTAACACCCATCATTGTGCGGCCAGCCGTGTCAAAACTCATGGTGCCGCACCACGGCATATCTGCCAGAGCGAACGCTTCTGCCGCAGCCCGGAATTCTTCCGGCGCGCTTATGGTCTCAAGCCACAGAACATCTGCGCCTCCAGCCTTTAGCGCTTCAGCCTGTTCATGAAACATCTCGACGGCTTCGGCGTGCGAAAGGCTGCCGACAGGTTCCATGATCTCGCCGGTCGGGCCAACAGAGCCGGCCACGATGATCGGGCGACCTGCCTTGTCAGCGACTTCGCGACCCAGTTCAGCGCCAGTACGGTTCAGCTCGGCCACGCGGTTCTGGGCGTCGTGTAACTTCAAACGCGCGGCTGTTCCACCAAATGTGTTTGTCAAAAACAGATCACTGCCGGCATCGACCGAGCCCTGATACAGAGCACGAATCTTGTCAGGCGCATCGACGTTCCACAATTCCGGCGCATCGCCTGATTGCAGGCCCATGTTGAACAGGTTCGTCCCGGTTGCGCCATCCGCCAGAATGACGTCTACGGTTTCCAGAAGGTTGCTGAGCGCGTTAGTCATTGGAGTATTCCAAAATTGGGGCCACAGCCCGTCAAAATATGAGACGCCCCGTGTCTCACGACCGGGGCGTCAAATCAAATTCATAAAACTCATGAAGATCATGAGTTTTGCAGCTCAGGCATCAGGACTCGGCTTCCGCCATCACCTGCTCTTTGGCTTCGACCAGAAGTTCGACCATCTTCTCGCGGATTTTAGCCTCATCCGCGAGATCACCGAGGTATCCTTTGACCGCCTCGACAACATCGTCTTCGCTGACATTTTGCAGGTCGGTGTGGACCAATTCCTGCCCGTATTTACGCGCCTGTTCCACAGTCTCGCCTTTCAGCGCCGAGGCCCATACAGCCATAAATCGGTTGCGGCGCATCCGAGCGATGAACTGCATCTTTTCGTCATGAGCGAATTTGTTTTCAAACGCGGCTTCACGTTCGTCGAATGTGGTCATTGGTTGGGGACCTCTTGGGTTAGATGTTCTTTTCTGATGATATGACTATACGACGCCCTGTGCGCAAGGTATTTGCGCTGCGTCAAAGCCTCTCGGGGTTGCGAACTTGCGGGAAAGCGGGGCTTGCACTATGAGGGCGCCAACGTGAAGGGACTCATTCCCTTTCCCCAGACTGGAAAGGTCGCTCATGGCGCGTCGCAAGAAGATTTACGAAGGTAAAGCCAAGATCCTGTATGAAGGTCCCGAGCCGGGCACCATCGTGCAGTACTTCAAGGATGACGCCACAGCTTTCAACGCCGAGAAGAAAGACGTGATCGATGGAAAGGGCGTTCTGAACAACCGGTTAAGCGAATTCTTCATGACCGGTCTGGCCCAGATCGGAGTTCCGACGCATTTCATTCGCCGTCTGAACATGCGGGAGCAACTTGTGCGGAATTGTGAGATCATTCCACTGGAAGTGATCGTCCGCAACTATGCCGCCGGATCGATGTCCAAACGCCTCGGTATCGCCGAGGGTACTCAACTGCCGCGCCCGATTGTTGAATACTGCTACAAGGACGATGCGCTGGGTGATCCGCTGGTGACCGAAGAGCACATTGCGGCATTCGGCTGGGCGAGCCAGCAGGATATGGACGATATCCTGAGCCTTGCACTGCGCGTTAATGATTTCATGAGCGGCGTGATGCTGGCGGTTGGTATTCGTCTGGTCGATTTCAAAATCGAGATCGGGCGCGTGTTCGAAGGCGATTTCCAACGACTGATCATTGCGGACGAAATCAGCCCCGATAGCTGCCGTCTATGGGATATCGAAACCGGTCAGAAGCTGGACAAGGATGTGTTCCGCCGTGATCTGGGTAGTCTGACTGATGCATATTCTGAGGTCGCCCGCCGTCTTGGCGTTCTGCCCAAAAGCAATGTCACAAAACCAACGCTGATCAACTGATCCTGTCTCATATCGACAGGGTTGTCCGACAAGCCCAAGCGGGGTATCCCGCGCCCAACGAAACGGATCGATGCGCGGTCCATCAGTGGAGTTCTCGAAAATGAAAGCACGTGTGCATGTGATGCTCAAGAACGGGGTTCTGGACCCGCAGGGCGAGGCTGTGCGTCACGCATTGGGTGCGATGGGCTTTGATCAGGTCGAAGGTGTCCGTCAGGGCAAGGTGATCGATCTGGAACTGGCCGACGGCTCGACCGAAGCGGACGTAACAAAGATGTGCGAAAAGCTATTGGCCAATACGGTCATCGAACGCTTTGAGATCGAACTGCTCTAAGTTTTTCTGACCTAGGAGGGTCCGCCATGCGCGCAGCCGTCATCGTTTTCCCCGGTTCCAACTGCGATCGTGATCTTGCCGTTGCCTTCGAGCAGGCCGGTTTTTCCGTCGATATGGTCTGGCACAAGGATGCCGCGCTGCCCGAGGGTATAGATATCGTCGGTGTGCCGGGTGGGTTTTCTTATGGTGACTATCTGCGCTGCGGCGCGATTGCGGCCCAGTCGCCCATTTGCAAAGCGCTGGCCGCGCATACCGAGCGTGGTGGCTATGCCGTCGGCATCTGCAACGGTTTTCAGGTTCTGACCGAAACCGGAATTCTGCCTGGCGCGCTGTTGCGCAATGCCGGTCTGAAATACATCTGCAAAACGATCGGTCTGAAGGTCGAAACCAGCGATAGCGCCTTTACTGAAGGGTACAATGCCGGGGATGTGATCGATATCCCGATTGCGCATCACGATGGCAATTATTTCGCAGACGATGAGACCTTGGTCGAGTTGAAGGATCAGGATCGCATTGCCTTCAAATATGCCGAAAATCCCAATGGTTCGCGCGACGATATTGCAGGGATTTTATCGCACAACCGGCGCGTGTTAGGCATGATGCCCCACCCAGAACGAGCGGCGGATTCAGGCCACGGAGGCACCGACGGGACGGCGCTCTTCCGCGCATTGGCCGGGGTGCTGACGCCCGCGTGACTTGAGGTCATCAGTCGGGACGCGTAGCGTCAGTACATGAGCGCGGAAGATCAAGCAGACAGCAAAGGGTTTCTGAACCGGTTTCGCGGCGCGCCTATGGGCTGGCGGCTGCGTCTTGCCGTGTTTTTGTTGCTGCTTGCTACTGTCGCCACAGTGTGGATCACCAACAGTCTGCTAACCAGTCGCTTCACCGAATCGACCAGAAACCGCGCCGAACTGCGGTTAGCCTTGTATTCCGGCAACCTGCTGAGTGAGTTGCGACGCAACGCCATCGTGCCGCAGTTGCTCGCCCGTGACCCCACCCTGATTTCGGCCCTGCAATCCAGCGATTACACGCTGTCGAGCCAGCGCCTGATCTCTTTCGTTGAAGAAATCGGGGCGGCCTCGCTGGTTTTGCTGGATGGGGATGGCCTGACACGTGCTGCAACCGACCGGAACCGGTTGCAGGAAAGCCACCGGAACTCGCCTTACTTCATCGATGCAATTCGATCGAATGCCACTATATTCTCGGTCATTCCACGTGAGTCCGGCGGTTACAGCTTTGTGTACTCACGGCGAATCGAGGCGAATGCAGAGATCCTTGGCGTGATCGTAGTCGAAGTTGATTTGCAGAAATTTGAACGCGCCTGGGCTGGTATTTCTGACGCGGTGATGGTCACAGACAGCACTGGTACGATCATCCTCTCGACCGAGCCTCAGTGGCGAGGTCTGGATGAAAGCGGTGCCATGTTGCGCCAACCCCCTCAGAACGCGATCCAGCGCGCAATCCGGGCCACAACCGATTGGAGCGCTTTGCCCCCCGATGCCTATCTTCAGGGCGAGGCTGTGATGCGGATGGAGACCCGCATTCCGTTCCGGGGCTGGCAAATGACTTCGTTCACCACCTATTCATCGATCCGCGAGCGGGTGAACAGCGTTCTGGCGCTTGAGATCATGGCATTTGCGATTCTTCTGGCGCTGACCTTCTATGCGCTCAGCCGCAGAGCAACGTTGCGCATGACCTTGTTCCAGCGCGAGTCGGCGGAGCTTCGCGCATTGAACGTAAGGCTGCAGCGGGAAATCGCTGAGCGTGAACGTGTTGAAAAGACGCTGGAAGTTGCCGAACAAACCCTTGCCCAGAGCTCAAAACTGGCAGCACTTGGAGAGATGTCTGCGGCAGTCAGTCACGAGTTAAATCAACCTCTGGCTGCGATGAAAACTTATCTGGCAGGCGCGCGTCTGCTTTTGCGTCGAAACCGGCCCGAAGAGGCGTTGGCCAGCTTTGGGCGGATCGACGGATTGATCGAGCGGATGGGAGCGATCACGCGCCAGCTCAAATCCTATGCGCGCAAAGGTGCAGATGCATTTTCGCCAGTAAATCTTGGCGAAGCGCTGGCCTCGTCCCTGTCGATGATGGAGCCGCAGCTGCGTCAGCGGCATGTGAAGATAACCCAGATTTTGCCCGAAGAACCTGTTATAGTGATGGGTGATCGGATGCGGATCGAGCAGGTTATGGTCAATCTCTTGCGCAATGCGCTGGATGCGACCAAGTCTGTGGATGAGCCGGATGTCGAGATCATTCTCGCTGCAGGTGAAACTGCGGTACTGACCGTGCGGGACAATGGCCACGGGATCGAGGATATCGAAAACCTGTTCGAGCCGTTTTATACAACCAAACGCCCGGGGGACGGCGTTGGTCTGGGGCTTGCCATCTCGTCCGGGATCGTGAACGACCATGGCGGACGGCTGACCGCGCGCAACGGCCAACAGGGTGGCGCGGTGTTTGAGATGCAATTGCCCATATTGGGAAGCGACGGCCTTGAGGCCGCGGAATAGAGGAAGTGACTATGGCACAGGCCATGAAAATCGCCATCGTGGATGATGAACAGGACATGCGCCAGTCGATCAGCCAGTGGCTGGCTTTGTCGGGGTACGACACCGAAACCTTTTCAAGCGCCGAGGATGCGCTCAAGGTCTTGGGGCCAGAATACCCCGGGATCGTGATTTCTGACATCAAGATGCCGGGAATGGATGGCATTCAACTTCTGAAAAAGCTGATGGGGGCCGATAGCACGCTACCGGTGATCATGATCACGGGACATGGCGACGTGCCAATGGCCGTAGAGGCGATGCGTGTCGGGGCGTTCGATTTCCTTGAAAAGCCGTTTAACCCCGATCGCATGTCCGAACTGGCCAAACGCGCCAGCAATGCGCGTCGTCTGACGCTCGACAATCGAGCCCTGCGGCGTGAGCTGTCTGGCGGTACGCAGATCATGAACAAGCTGATCGGTGCCAGCCCCGTCATGGAGCGGTTGCGTGAAGATATTCTGGATCTGGGGCAGGCGGATGGTCATGTCCTGATCGATGGGGAAACCGGAACCGGAAAGACTTTGGTGGCGCATGCGTTGCACGCGGTTGGTAGCCGGGCGGGTAAGAAATTCGTTCTGGTTTCTTGCGCAGCACTTGAGGAAGAAGCGCTGTCGAAACGCCTGTTTGGCCCGATGTTGCCCGAGGACACGCAGTTGCCCGCCATCGAAGAGGCCCGCGGCGGTACGCTGGTTCTTGAGGATGTCGAAGCCCTGAGTGATACGCTGCAGGCCCGTCTCTTGAGCGTTATGAATGAGCAGGGCACCCCTGCGGAAACGCGGATCGTTGCGATTTCGAACCTGCAGGAAGCGGGCAAAACCTCAGAAGATGTATTGCGTCCCGATCTGTTCTATCGGTTGGCGGCGCTGCGCATCACCATGCCTCCGCTGCGACAGCGGGGTGAGGACATCCTGACGCTGTTCACCCGTCTGAGCGAACAGTTCGCAGAGGAATATGGCTGCGACGCGCCTCAGGTCAGTGCGCAGGAAGCGGCTCAGCTGCTTCAGGCCCCGTGGCCCGGGAATGTGAGGCAGTTGATCAACATTGCTGAGCGTGCGGTGCTGCAGTCGCGGCGCGGGTCGGGGACAATTGCTTCGCTGCTGATGTCGGATCACGAAGAGATGCAGCCAGTGATGACAACTGAAGGCAAGCCGCTGAAGGAATATGTTGAAGCCTTCGAGCGGATGCTGATCGACAATACGATGCGCCGTCACAAGGGATCGATCGCCTCGGTGATGGAAGAACTCTGCCTGCCACGCCGGACACTGAACGAAAAGATGGCGAAGTACGGGTTGCAGCGTTCGGACTACCTGTGAAGGTGGAGGAGGGGGCTGGCCCCCCTCTTGAGCCTGCGGTTCAATTCAACCCCTGGATATTTCTGAACAGATGAAGGGACTCTTCGGCGCGTTCTTGGGTCGCGATGCAGTTTGCCCATTGTCTTTTCCACAGGACTGCTTTTATTGTGATCGAACGGGCCGGGTATTTTGTGCCTGCAAGCCCCGTGTTTTGAGTTTCGCTGCTGAGCTGATGGTGAGGATAGATCCCGCGCGGCGCGGCAGACCGATTATGCCCCAATGGGGCAGATGAATGCCTGAACCCGTCTATGCGGGTGAAAGGAATAAATGGGCGGGCCGCATATAGACGCGCCTGTCGGAGAAGAACCGCGATGACGCGCGCGCAACGATTGAGTATACGGGCAGGGGGCCAAAGCGCCAGACCCTGCCGCGCGCCGTCCGATATCGCCCGTACAAGACACCTCCCCAAAAGCGCCTGTCCGCCTGGACGGGTCAGGACAACGCGTTTGGCGCGGTGCACCAAGGACACATGGCTAAGAAAATGCTTATCGATGCCACCCACGCGGAGGAAACCCGCGTTGTGGTGGTCGACGGAAACAAGGTTGAGGAATTTGACTTTGAATCCGAAAACAAACGCCAGCTTGCTGGCAACATCTATCTTGCAAAAGTAACACGGGTTGAGCCGTCGCTGCAGGCGGCATTTGTGGACTACGGCGGGAACCGGCACGGGTTTCTGGCGTTTTCCGAAATACATCCCGACTACTACCAGATCCCCGTCGCTGACCGCGAGGCGCTGATGGAGGAAGAGCGCGCCTATGCCGAGGCGATGAAGGCGCGGGATGAGGCCGAGGAAACAAAGCCCAAGAAGCGCCGGTCGCGTTCGCGCTCAAAGGCCGCTGACGTCAAGACGGACGATCCGGTTGAGACGCTGGAGGTTTCCTCAGAGCCGACCGGAATGGAAACCATCGATCTGGATGACGGTGAAGAGACGGAGGTGCCCGAAGGGACGTCTCCGATGGAAATCGTTGCCGAGACGCCGGTGGAAGAGCCTGAGGATGCCGCCGAGCCTGTTGCTGAAGAAGCTCCGACCGAAGAAGCCGAGTCCGAAGATGTAGATCAGCAGGCGGAAGCGCCAGAAGAGACTGCTGAGGTAGCGGAAGACGCACCTGTCGAAGCAACTGATACCGACCAAGAAGAACCTTCGAATGAGGTCGAAGCCAAGTCTGACGAAGAAGAGGCGGAAGCTTCTGGTGACGAGCCCGAGGCGGATGGCGAGACAGAAAGCAAAAGCGCTGACGCGGCTTCGAAAGACGATACCATCGAGTCGGTCGCAGACGAAGACGATAGCGAGGATATCCGTCCTCCGCGCAAGCCACGCCCGCGCCGCTACAAGATTCAGGAAGTTATCAAGGTGCGTCAGGTCCTGCTGGTGCAGGTGGTCAAGGAAGAGCGCGGCAACAAGGGTGCGGCACTTACCACGTATCTGTCTTTGGCGGGTCGGTACTGCGTACTGATGCCCAATACCGCACGGGGCGGCGGAATTAGCCGCAAGATCACCAATGCCGCTGACCGGAAGAAACTGAAAGACATTGCCGCTGAAATCGACGTGCCCACGGGCGCGGGTCTGATCGTGCGCACGGCCGGAGCCAAACGGACAAAATCAGAGATCAAGCGCGACTATGAATACCTGCAACGACTGTGGGAGCAGATCCGCGAGCTGACGTTGCAATCCATTGCGCCTGCGAAAATTTATGAAGAAGGCGACCTAATCAAACGCTCGATCCGCGACTTGTATAATCGCGACATCGATGAGGTTCTGGTTGAAGGCGAGGGCGGGTATCGCATCGCCAAAGACTTCATGAAGATGATCATGCCGTCGCACGCCAAGAACGTGAAGCGATACGAAGACGCGCTGCCGCTATTCGCGCGATATCAGGTGGAAAGCTATCTGGCCGGGATGTTCAACCCGACGGTTCAGCTGAAATCCGGTGGCTATATCGTGATCGGGGTGACCGAAGCACTGGTGGCGATCGATGTGAACTCGGGTCGGGCGACCAAAGAAGGTTCGATCGAGGAAACCGCGTTGAAGACCAATCTGGAGGCCGCCGAAGAAGTGGCGCGCCAATTGCGTCTGCGCGATCTGGCCGGTCTGATCGTGATCGATTTCATCGATATGGACGAGCGCAAAAACAACTCGGCCGTTGAGAAGCGACTGAAGGACAAGCTGAAAACGGATCGTGCCCGTATTCAGGTGGGCCGGATTTCGGGCTTTGGACTGCTCGAAATGAGCCGTCAGCGTCTGCGTCCTGGAATGCTTGAGGCGACGACCCAGCCATGCCCGTCTTGCCATGGCACCGGCCTGATCCGGTCGGACGACAATATGGCACTGTCAATCCTTCGCCAGATTGAAGAGGAAGGCACTCGCCGCCGTTCGCGTGAGGTATTGGTGCGTTGCCCGGTTAGCATCGCCAACTTCCTGATGAACCAGAAACGCGAACACATCGCGCAGATCGAAGCGCGGTATGGTTTGTCGGTTCGGATCGAAGGGGACGTTCATTTGGTCAGTCCCGACTTCTCGATGGAGAAGTTCAAGACCGCTAGCCGCGTTGTTCCTGAAGCAACTGCGCCGGTGGTATCGGTTGATGCGTCGCTGATGGATATGGTCGACGCCACGGATGAGGACGAAAACGAAGAAGAAACTGCGGTTCAGAGCGAGGAAGAGACCAAGCCCAAGCGTAAACGGCGTCGGCGCCGGCGCAAGAAGAGTTCGGGCAATGGTGACGCGCCGGATGGCAATGCAGACGAGTCTGACGCAGACAGTGTAACCGACTCGAGCAACGAAGCTGAGAGCGTCGATACCAAGCAGACCGAGGCTGAGCCTGTTGCTGAGGAAGATGCTGAGAAAGCGGCCAAACCGAAAAAGCGCCGGGCACCGCGTCGACGCAAAAAGGATACTGAGGCCACAGTCGAAGCAAGCGAGACGCAGACCGAAGCGGATAATGCGAACTCCGATCCGCAGAAAGAGCCGGTCAATGCTGAGGCCGCCGAGGCTGAACAGCAAGAGCCAGCCGATGAGTCTGAAAGCATCGAACCAGCCGCTGAGCCAGATAGCGCTGATGCACCATCAGAGCTTGAGATCGCCGAAGCAACGTCGGCTTCTGAAGTCGCTGAAGAAGTGCCAGAGGAACCTGCTGAAGCGCCTGAACTGGTTGCCGAAGAAGCCGAAGAATCGACCGTGGCAGCAGAACCCGAAGTCATTGAGGCTGCCACCCCAGAGCCGGTCTTGGAGGCAGTGGCAGACGAACCCGAACCCGCGCCGGCCAAGCCAAAGCGCCGAGGGTGGTGGTCATTGGGACAGTAAGAAAAAGGCGGGCCAACTGGCCCGCCTTTTTCATTAGGGTGCGTTCCAAAGAATCCTCAGGCCGATTTTTGGATCACATATATCTGATGACCATCCACTGTGTCTTGCGAGACAAGTGTATGGCCAGATTCGGTACAGAAATGCGGTACGTCGATAATCGCGGCAGGATCATCGGCCAGCACGCGCAGCATACCCCCCGCAGGCAAGGATTTCAGGCGCTTCCGAGCCTTCAAAACAGGCAAGGGGCACAACAATCCCAACGCATCCAGTGTTTCAATCTCATTGGTCATGGGGCTGAGATATTTCTAACGAGCCATACTGTCCAGCGCGCAACCACGAGGATGTGACCGAATGGCCTCGTGACGAAACCCGCGCGATAACTTATGTGCTGAGTCATGTTCGGAATTGAGATCATAGACGCGGGCCTTCTGCCTGCCATGTTTATCGCCATGCTGGGCGGGTTGATAAGTTTTCTGTCTCCCTGCGTGCTGCCGATTGTGCCACCGTACCTCGCGTATATGAGCGGTGTGACTATCAACGAGATGCAGGATGAGGCGCGCGCGCGGCGCAAGGCGACCCTGGCGGCACTGTTTTTTGTTCTGGGTCTGTCGACCGTGTTCCTGCTGCTAGGCTTTACAGCCTCGGTCTTTGGGGCGTTTGTTCTTCAGAATCAGGTGCTTTTCGCCAAACTCTCGGGCGCTGTCGTCATTGTCTTTGGCCTGCACTTTCTGAACGTGTTCCGTATTCCTTTGTTGGATCGTGAGGCACGCGTTGATACGGGTGACTCCAGCGGATCTGTGTTCGGGGCATATATTCTGGGACTGGCCTTCGCCTTCGGTTGGACGCCGTGTATCGGCCCACAATTAGGTGCAATCTTGTCGCTGGCCGCCTCCGAAGCATCAGTAACGCGTGGCACCGTATTGCTTGGCGTATATGCGGCAGGCCTGGGCATTCCATTCTTGCTGGCTGCGATGTTCCTGAACCGCTCGATGGCGGTTATGAACCGCATCAAACCGCATATGGGCACAATCGAGAAGGTGATGGGCGGGCTGCTGCTTTTTGTCGGCATCATGCTTGTCACCGGTTTGTTCACCGAATTCAGCTGGTGGCTGCTGGAAACATTTCCGGCTTTGGCAAACCTCGGTTAACCCTCTGGCTTTAAACGCGGATGGATAGACGCCAGGTCTTACCTTGGCGTCAACGCTGCGCTAATCTTTGGCGCAGAGGGCCGGGTAATGAGCAGTCAGCAATCCAATCCGCAGGTGCGCAAACGCCGGGTGTTTTACATTCCCGGCTACGACCCGATTCATCCGCGCCGATATCGAGAGCTCTACCGCAAAGAGGGGGGCGCCCAGGCTGAGATATCGGGATACCAGATCGATATTAGCGCTAGGACGGGCGAAGGTCCCTACGGCTGGCAGGTGACTTCTCAGCAGGACGGCAGTCCTGTTGATGCAGATGTTCAGGTTCTGGTCTGGTCCGATATCGTGCGTGACAGCATGGCTCAATCGATCCCGGCAACCTATCTGCAACTGGCGAGAACCGCCTGGATATATATCTCGACCGGTACGCTTTGGCGGCTGATGCAGCTGCGCAAGGGGCCCGTAATTGCGGCGCTATACCCGGTGGCAATGCTGCTGCTACAGCTTTTTGCATCGTTGTTGATTGCTTGGGGTTTAGTCTCTGTATTGAAACCACTCGTTGGGTGGTGGTCTTTGGTACCTGCTGCCGGGGTAATCTATGCTCTGATGCAATGGTTCCGAAAGATCGATAATCGACTGTTCGCTTATTACCTCATGCATGACTATGCCCACTCGGCGAAGCTATACGGCGCGTACTCGCAAGATCTGCAATCGAGGCTGCGGGAGTTTTCTGACCTGATCACCGAGACGCTGGACACAGACACCGATGAGGTGCTGGTCGTGGGTCACAGCTCTGGCGCCCATCTTGGTGTGTCAGTGTTGGCAGATGTTTTACGACGACGGGGCGGTGTACAGGATAAGCCAGTCTTATCCTTTCTGACCTTGGGGCAGGTGGTGCCAATGGTTTCGTTTCTACCGCAGGCACACACGCTTCGCGCTGATCTTAAATATCTGTCCGAACGCGCGGATATGACTTGGATCGATGTCTCTGCACCAGGGGATGGCTGCGCGTTTGCGTTGTGCGATCCGGTCGCGGTCAGCGGCGTCGCTGGCCCCAAAAAATGCGGGCCGCTGGTTCTTTCTGCGGCCTTCACCCAAACACTGTCCCCTGCGCGATGGCAGCAATTGCGTTGGCGCTTTTTTCGCCTGCACTTTCAATATCTTTGTGCGTTCGATCAACCTGGACTTTATGACTATTTCCGCATCACCGCAGGTCCTGAAACATTGAAACAGCGGTTTGAAAGGCGCGCGCCATCACGATCGCGCATTGAGCGGGCAGTTTCGAAATACATCGCGGTGGAAGCATGATGCCCCCAAAGCCCGAAGCACGACCAGATAAGGTCTCGCTGTGGCGGTATCTACGTCTGTTTCGGCAAGACTTGCTGTCTGCTCAGCCCCAGCGTCTATATCGAGCGTGGATGGCTGAATTCCGAACGCCGTTCTTTCGCTCGTATTTAGTCAACCAACCCGATCTGATCCGTGCAGTTCTGAAAGAGCGCCCGGATGCGTTTCCAAAATCAAATCGCATCAGCGAAGGCTTACGCCCCTTATTGGGCCGGTCCGTGTTCCTGACCAATGGCGAAGTCTGGAAACGGCAGCGCAGGATCATTGATCCCGCCTTTGAAGGCGGACGTTTGAAAGACACGTTTCCCGCAATGTTAAATGCGGCGCAGGCTTGTGCGGATCGGCTTTCTGGCAGGGTTGGGCAGAAGGTGGAATGTGAAGAAATCACAAGCCATGTCGCGGCGGATGTGATTTTCCGCACCCTGTTTTCGGTTCCCATCGAACATGAGGTTGCCGCGCAGGTCTTCGATAAATTCAGAATCTATCAGCGCGAACAGCCCTTGCTGAACCTGGCCGCATTCGTTCCGGTTCCAAGCTGGATGCCCCGATTTCATTCTCGCAAAACTCGCCAAACCGCCAGCGAGATTCGGGATCTGATCAGCCGATTGACGGATGCACGCGCTATAGCAATCGAAAACGGGTCGGCCCCCGATGATCTGGCCACCAAGATCATGACGACAACAGATCCGGAAACCGGAGACCGGTTTGATGCGCAGGAAATGGTCGATCAGGTCGCCATCTTCTTTTTGGCGGGGCATGAAACCAGCGCGTCTGCACTGGCTTGGACGCTCTATCTGATGGCGATGTATCCGGACTGGCAGGAAAAGCTGGCTGAGGAAGCGAAAGCTCTGGACATGCCCGAGTTTTCAACCATGTCCCAACTAAAACTTAGCCGCGATGTGTTTCGTGAAGCTTTGCGCCTGTATCCACCAGTTCCAATGATGGTGCGCGAGGCGACATGTCCTGAACGCTTCCGTGATCGGGATATTTCGCAGGGTTCTCAGATCGTTGTAAGCCCCTGGCACTTACATCGGCACGAAAGGCTTTGGGACCGGCCGGACGATTTCGACCCCACGCGATGGACGACGGAAAACGGAAAGAAATGCCAGCGCGAGGCCTATATTCCCTTTTCGGCTGGCACCCGGGTCTGCACGGGCGCAGGGTTCGCGATGGTAGAAGGTCCTTTGATCTTATCGATGCTCTTGCGTCGTTACCGATTCGAAACAATACCAGACGAAACGCCGGTACCGGTCGCGCATTTGACCGTCAGATCGAAAGACGGAATTTGGTTGCGCTTGGTTGAGCGCTAACAAACTACCATCGCTCTTCGGCATGCTGTATGCGGATTGAAAATGCGGAATCATATTGAACGGGATTGAGTTATGTCGAAAGCAGAACAGCGCGCGCAGATGTCCGAAGGCGCAGGATTTATCGCAGCACTGGACCAAAGCGGCGGTTCAACCCCCAAAGCGCTGGCTTTGTATGGTGTTGAAGCATCGGACTACGGATCAGACGAAGAGATGTTCGGCGAGATTCAGAAGATGCGCGCGCGGATTATTCTGGCTGACGATTTCACCAAGGATAAAGTGATTGGCGCGATCCTGTTCGAACGGACCTTGGGCGAAGAAATCGACGGCAAGAAGGTCGCGGATTATCTGTGGTCCGAAAAAGGCATCGTGCCGTTTCTGAAAATCGACAAGGGACTTGAGGATCAGGCCAACGGTGTTCAGATGATGAAGCCAATTCCGGGGCTGGCTGAAACGCTGTCCAAGGCGGATGGGGTTTTTGGCACCAAGGAACGTTCAGTTATCCACGAAGCCAATGCTCAGGGCATTGCCGACGTTGTCGCGCAGCAGTTCCAGGTCGCACGCGTGGTCACTGATGCGGGAATGGTCCCAATTGTCGAGCCTGAGGTAAACATCCACTCGGAAACCAAGGCCGAAGCTGAGGACATTCTGAAATCAGAAATTCTGAAGAACCTGGATCAATTGGTCGAGGGTCAGGAAGTGATGCTGAAGCTGACGATCCCCAGCCAGGCCAACCTGTATGATGAGGTGGCGGATCACCCGCGCGTCCTGCGTGTTGTGGCGCTTTCCGGCGGATACTCGACCGAGCAGGCCTGCGACCTGCTTGGCCAAAACAGCAAGATGATCGCGTCGTTTTCGCGCGCACTGACCGAAGGGCTGTCCAAGCAGCAATCAGACGCGGAATTCAATGCAGCGCTCGGCGGGAATATCGACAATATCTTCCGCGCCTCGGTCTGATAGTGGGGTAATCTATTCGGGCTTGATGAAATCGCGGCGCAATTGCGCCGCTTTTTCGCGCATGACACATCCGTTGGCGTGATCATTGATCAACCCCATGGCCTGCATAAAGGCAAAGATCGTGGTGGGGCCTACGAATTTCCAACCGCGTTTTTTCAGATCTTTCGACATCGCAATGGATTCTGCCGACGTGGAAGCGCTTTGCGGGGCGGGTGGCGCCGTAGGCTCGTACCTCCAGACATAAGCGGCCAATGATCCTTCGGAAGCGATTAGGTCCTGCACGCGGCAGGCATTGTTGATAACGGCTTCAATCTTACCGCGGTGTCGCACGATGCCTTTATCGTCCAGAAGTCGATTGATATCTGCATCAGAAAATTCTGCTATCTTGTTGAAATCAAAATTTCTAAACGCTGCCCTGAAGTTCTCGCGTTTTGACAGAATGGTGCGCCAACTCAAGCCTGACTGAAAGCTCTCGAGGCAGAGTTTCTCAAACAGTCGTCTGTCATCGGAAACCGGATATCCCCATTCGTTATCATGATAGTCAAAGAATTCGGGGGCGGCGTTGCACCACGAACACCGAGGTTTTCCATCTGGGCCCGTTGCCAAATCGTTCATGAATGTACCCTTTTTGTTCTCCGCGAGGATAAGCGACGCGATTGTTTGAAATCAAGTACTCAATCGGTTTGACGATACCAATTCAGAATGAAGACACGAATGGCCGAAGCCAGTCCGGTTTCCGGGTCTCGCTCTGCATCAATATTTGCCGCCAGGACATTGATTGGGATATCTTTTTTCCGCGCGATGTCACGAAAGGCTTGCCAGAACTCATCCTCAAGCGAAACGGATGTTCGATGACCTTGCAAGGTCAGGGAGCGTTTGACAGGACGTCCACTCATTCGTCGACCTTGTGACCGTCAAGGTCCCGGCGCTGCCGGTCTTGCTGCAGCTTTACAACGGTCCTGTCGGCTTTGGATTGCCCGTGTTTCGCAGCGTTTGCATCCGCGCGAGCCTTTTTTTCAGCCCGCGCTTTTTCTTTTCGAAACCGGTTCAGGTTAACCGGTTTACCCATCAGTCCTTGGGTCCAATCATATGCTCGGGCCGCACAACCGCATCAAACGTCGCCTCATCCACAAAGCCCAACGCAATCGCTTCTTCCTTAAGTGTTGTGCCGTTCTTGTGCGCTGTTTTGGCGACGGTCGTGGCGTTGTCATACCCGATTGTCGGTGCCAGAGCAGTCACCAGCATCAGGGATTCCTTCATCAGCTTGTCGATGCGTGGCTCGTTGGCTTTGATGCCCAACAGCATCCGCTCGGTAAAGCTGTCGGCTGCATCGCCGAGCAGCTGGATCGACTGCAGCAGATTATAGGACATCATCGGGTTGTAGACGTTCAACTGGAAATGGCCCTGCGAGCCTGCAAACTTCATTGCTGCGTCGTTGCCCATCACATGTGCGGCCACCTGAGTCAGCGCCTCGGCCTGTGTCGGGTTCACCTTGCCTGGCATGATGGACGAACCGGGCTCGTTTTCGGGCAGAATAAGCTCACCCAATCCTGAGCGGGGCCCCGAACCCAACAGACGGATATCGTTGGCAATTTTGTAGCAGGAACCGGCGATCGTGGCCAACGCGCCCGACAGGAAGACCATGGCATCATGTGCGGCCAGCGCTTCGAATTTGTTCGGCGCGGTCACAAAGGGCAGGCCGGTGATATCGGCCATATTCTTGGCGACAGCCTCATCCCAGCCGCCATGCGTGTTCAAACCGGTACCCACAGCAGTACCGCCTTGAGCCAGTTCATAGATACCGGGCATTGCAGCTTCTACACGCGCAATGCCCTGACGAATTTGATGCGCATACCCGCCGAATTCCTGTTCCAACGTCAACGGCGTGGCATCCTGCGTATGGGTGCGGCCGATCTTGATGATACCGGCAAACTCTTTTGCCTTGGCTTCCAGCGCCGAGGCGAACTTCTCAAGCCCGGGCATCAACACATCGCGCACACTCATCGCTGTGGCGATGTGCATCGCGGTGGGGAAAGTATCGTTCGAGGATTGACCCATATTGCAGTGATCATTCGGGTGAACGGGATCTTTCGAGCCAATCTCGCCACCCATAATCTCAATCGCGCGGTTCGCAATGACCTCGTTCGAGTTCATATTGGATTGCGTGCCCGAGCCGGTTTGCCATACGACCAGAGGAAAGTTGTCGTCAAACTTGCCTTCGAACACTTCACCGGCCGCTTGTATGATCGCGTCGGCGATCTTGGCGTCCAGCTTGCCGATGGCTTTGTTTTCAATTGCACAGGCCTTTTTGATCACACCCAGCGCGCGCACGATGGCGACGGGCTGCTTTTCCCAGCCGATGGGGAAGTTCATGATCGAACGCTGCGTTTGCGCGCCCCAGTACTTATCGGCAGGCACCTCAAGCGGGCCAAAGCTGTCGGATTCAGTGCGGGTTTGAGACATCGGTCGCTCCGGTCTGGTATGCAGTCGTATGCCGTTTACCCGCAGCAAGGCTGTGGCGCAATCGGCCAGTTGAGCGCACCTTAAACTTGGGCCGCGCAAAGGTATAGACGCGGCACAGCTACAAATAATTTCTGTTAGCGAAAACAGTGCCATTGTACGTCGGCGGGCTAAAGTTAAGATGGGACAATAACCCTGACGGAGGCAACCATGCGCGTGTCACTTCTCAAAAGCCCTTTGTATACGCTTGCGTTATTGTTTGTCGCGAGTTTTTGGCTGGCAGTATTTGTGCAACACGCTCAGGCGACGGGAATCGAGCCGTTCGTGGGCGACTATACCGGTTCGGCCGACGTTGTTGATGCGGATGGTACGGCGACCCCTCGGGATATGAGCGTTTCAATTCAGGAAATCAAAGGGGGCTTCAACGTGAGTTGGACCACCACGACTTACAAAGCCGACGGTCGCATCAAGGATGAGAAATACTCGGTTGATTTTCAAAGCTCGGATCGGCCCGATGTTTATTCTGCGGCCATGAAGCGTAATGTGTTTGGCCACGAGGTGCCGCTTGACCCGATGAAAGGGGAACCCTTTGTTTGGGGGCGGATCGAAGGAGATACTCTGACGGTGTTTTCGTTGTTCATAGCCGAAAACGGTGGCTATGAGCTTCAGCAATTTGACCGGACACTAGCTGATGGCGGGCTCGAGCTGTCATTTTCCCGGTTTCGCGATGGGGTTAAGTCGCGCTCGGTCGAGACATTCCTTCAAAAAGAATAAACCCCGCATCAAGCGGGATTTTCTGGTCATTTCCGGAAGCTGTCCAGCGAGACCACATCCGCATCATGCTGCGGTTCTGCCTCTTCGGCCTCAAGCTCAATCGGGGCCTCTTCCGTCACATGGATCTCTTCGTCCTCGTCTTCCGGGCTTTCAAAGCGCAAGCCAAACTCAACCGAAGGATCCACGAAGGTTTTGATCGCCAGATAGGGGATGTAAAGCGGTTCCGGCGCATCCCCGAAATTCAGCGTAATCGAAAAGCCATCGTCACCGACTTCGAGGTTTTCGAACCAGTGCTGCATGACAATCGTCATCTCGCCTGGATAGCGCTCACGCAGCCAATCGGCCAACTCAACGCCCTCATGCCGTGTATCAAAAGTGATAAAGAAATGATGCGAACCGGGCAGGCCGGTTTCGGACACGTCGGTCAGGACGGTCTTGATCAGGCCTCGCATGGCCGTGTGCATCAGATTCCCGTAGTCGATGTCTTGCGACATGGTTGATCCTCGAAAGTGGTTAATCCCAGCATAGTTCATTCGGACGGAAACGAAAGGCTGTGCTGGGCTGTATTGATTACAAAATCTGCATGCCTAGTCCGGCCAGAACCATGATACCAAGTGTGGTTGCTAAACCGGATTTCATACGGAAAATCAACAGGCCAGCCAGAACGGTCAGCACAAGTGCGCTGAATTCAAGCGACGAAGGGTCGGGTAGGGGGAGAGAAACTGGTCCCCAATGCCACCCCGGAATTGAGGTGAACAAGACGTTTAGCCCGAACCACACGGAGAGGTTGAGAATCACTCCGACGACCGCAGCTGTGATTCCGTGCATCGCGGCCCCAAGACGCGGACGCTCGGCGATTCTGTCCAGATGCGGGGCTGCAAGAAAAATCCACAGAAAACACGGTACAAACGTCGCCCATAAAGCGACAATGCCCGCCGCAAACGCCAGCGAGGCGCCTCCGGCAATCTGACCGCTAAGCATGGCCACAAACTGAGTCACCAGAATCAGTGGCCCAGGCGTGGTTTCGGCCAAACCTAGCGCGTCGATCATCTGGTCCGTGCTGATCCATTGGTAGGTTTCGACCACGGTCTGGGTCATATAGGCCAGCACCGCATAGGCACCGCCAAAAGTTACAACCGCAAGGCGGGCAAAGAACCAGCCCAGATCGCTGAGCAGTTCCTGGCCGCTCAAAGACAGCACAAACAAAGGCCCCAGCCAAAGGATAAGCCAGAAAACCGCTGTGCGAACAGGATTGGCAAGTGTTGGGCTGGCTTGAACGGCAAAGCGCATGTCGTCTTTCGAAGTCACGAATCCCCAAACGGCAGCGCACAGTATGATTAGCGGGAAGGGCAGGTTGAAGACAAAGATCCCCAAAAAGGCTAGGCCCGCGATAACCCGGTGCTCGACGTCTGTAAGCGCTTTCCTCGATAGGTTCCGTAATGCTTGCAGGACGATGATGATCACCGTGGCCTTGATGCCCAAGAATCCGGCTTGAACCAAAGGCAATGTACCATAGGCCGCATAAAGCAAAACCAGCAGCGCGATCACCAGAGCACCCGGTAGTACAAACAAACTGCCTGCGATTAACCCACCGGCCACTCCGCGCAGCCGCCATCCTGCATAAGTGGCAAGCTGCATGGCCTCGGGACCCGGCAACAGCATGCATAAGGAAAGCGCGCGCAGATAGGTCTGTTCGTCCAGCCAGGGGCGCCTTTCAACCAGCTCCTGATGCATCAGCGAGATCTGGGCGGCGGGGCCGCCGAAGGACAGCAGCCCGATGCGCCCAAACACCCTGATCAACTCTTGATATGAAGGGGTCATCTGCCGTGACCCGCGGGCCAGTCATGCGTCTCGCCAGACCCATCGCGCGCCCAGCGATAGAGAGCATCATAGATATGCAATCCAGCCTGCAATTGCTGCTGGTCATCCCGATACTGGCGCGACAAGCCGACCGAAAGGGCGAGCAATCCGGCAGCCTCAGGCGCCAGATCGTGCTTGTTTGTATCGGCTGCACGTATGATCGTGGCCATGCGGTCCAAGGGCTCTGATCGAAGCTTGAAGTCATCCAGCATCGTGTCAAAGGTGCAATTGTCGCCGCGATGGCTCCAATCAGTTCCTTCAACATCAAAGGGTGTGGCGCCGAAGTGCTCGGCAACCCCCTGAATTTCATCCGGTGCTACAAACAGGAACCGAGCGCGCCTGTCGACAAACCTGCGGATCAGCCAGGGGCACGCGATGCGATCAATCTTGGGGCGGTGCCGCGTCACCCAGACCGTGTTGCCTTTTGCAACTGCAGGAAGGGCAGGCACAGGCACGACCATTGCGCCCGGCATAGCGCGCCAGGCGAACATTCCACCTTCCAGAAATTCTGCCACCACCCCTTCAGCCTGCAGCCATGAAACAACGCCCTGACTCAGCTTTTTGCCTTTCTGGCAAATTACTACGCAAGAATGATCGCCGGTATGATTTCTTATGCCATCAACATTTTGATATGGCATTCGGAATGCGCCGGGTATGAGGGAGGGATCATCGTCGAAATCCCCATCTGTTCGCACATCAAACAGGATAGGAGCCTGAGGCGTACCGATCAGGCGCAAGAGTTGTCGGGGTGTAATTGCATTGGGGGCAGCCATTGCATGTTTCCTTATTGCTTTGGATACATGCGAACTTGGGCTGCCGCCTCACGGGGTGTTCGCAAGCTTACCCCTTGATCCTCTGCTAGCGCGCAAATGCGGGATGGGTCAAGCTTGCGGTCAAGTTTATCAGGCCCAGTCCAACCTTTGCCCGGTCATGCAAACCGGAAGGGTATCCTGTGGGAACTGCCCCAGTTGTTCAAAAAGTGTAATGAAATCAAACTGATTATAGGCCTCGACCATCTTGTCCCCTTTGAAGCGCGCCATGACTTGTCCGGTAACTTCAAGCGGGGCACCGTTATCGGCCCGGAAGGTGCGGACATGCAGAATACCAGAGACCCAATCACCATTTTCGATGATCTTCGGCAGTTCGACTGTGATCTCGCCCAGAACATGACGAAACGCCATGACCAGATCGCGAAAGTCGTCCGCGCCAACCTGCATTTCGGGTATCAACCCTTCGGCCATCGTATCCGGGGCAAAAAACTGATCGATTGCATCGGTATTGCCTTGTTCCCAGACCTCTGAATACCATGCCCTAAGCCTGTCAGAATTCGTCATCTCAGCCCTCCTGTCGCTTGTTCAGGAAGATGGATCAGAGAAATGAATAAACCCTGAATCCCTGGTGAGTTATGGGCATGGAGCAGACATAATCGGTAAAATGCAGGTTTCTGTTGCCAGGTACCTGCGAACCCCGCCTTACGCGGCTAGGCGCAAGGGCTTAAGTTTCGGTCTTGCTACTGCTTACGCAGCAACTGCAACCGGAGCACGATTGTCGTTTGCAATTGTACTAGTTTCGCCGGTAACGGTGGCAGACAGCCGAGACAAAGCTAACCCCTTTAGACGTTCGTCGATCCTATTTCGGCCCCATGATCCTCAAACGAAGGATGTTGGTGGAGCCGCCGGGTACCGCCCCCGGGTCCGATCCGCTTATTACGAGCGCGTTTATGTCCATAGTCCCGAAGGACCCCTCATATATAGGTTAGGACGTGGTCGGATGCAAACCCGGAATGCTAAGGTTGACTTATATAAAATTCAATAAGTTAAGCAGCTCTGTTCATGTTGGCGATAATAAGCCAAAGGGCCAGAACAAGCTCGATTCCACCAAAAGTCAGCGCCTTGACGAACGGGGGATTATCCAGCGCCAAAGACACAAACCGACCCAACGCCGCCCCTGCATAAACAACGCCCAGCATGGCATATGCCATCGGTGTGTTGAGCCAGAGAACCACGGCACCTGTCACCACGAACAACCCGCCAACCGAGGCTCGCATCTCACTAAGTCCCATGGTGCTTTTGGTGGGGGCTAGGTCCAGCGCGTTGGCTGTGTAGGCCGGGGCCAGAAATCCGAACAAACCAAAGCCGACGGTCAGCAAGGCGGCAATCACGTTAAGGGTTGCGATCATGGACTTTTTCCCTTTCTGCTCTGCTCGCAGAGTCTAGCGCAGCACTATGTAAAGAAAAGCATCTAAATCGCTGACCACAAGCCTATAACTCCGACCGCGATCAGGCTGAGAGCCCAGACAAGTTCCAGATTGAACCAGCTGCGTGACAGAAATTGAAGGCCCAGCCAGCGATAGACGGCGAAGGCCAAAATGCCTCCGCCAAGGATCATGGCGGCTGTGTGAAGTGCAGCGACCGTCAGTACGAGCAGGCCATTGCTCGCCATGATCTGAGAGACTGCGATCTGGCCCGTTTCCAGCTCGTCTGATCCACACAATCCAAGATAAATCGGAACCAACATCAACGCCGCGCCGTGTGCCAGCGCAACGAGGAACGACCAAAGTGCCAATTTGCTTGGCGGTACGCGCGACAACATCCGGGGATGCCGGCGTGTTATGGCGATGTAAACACCCATTGTGATCACAATCAGCGCAGCGCCGATACGAATTTCGCGTTGATATTCAACCAGAACTGCCATCATAGCAAATGGCAGTAGGACCCCCAGCATGGCGACGAAATGACCACCAGCCAGGGCGGTCAATGCGCGCCACAAAGCTGATGGCCGTTGTTCCATCAACGCCGAAGATACCGCAAGCGGCCAGCCCATTCCGGGATTCAGGCCATGATAAGCGCCGCTAAGCACAACGGCCAGCCAGAGACCAGCCGTTGATGTCATCAGAGTCTCCAACTCAGACCGATGGGTAGCAGAAACTATCGGTTGAACAGTCTCCACCCTCAAGCCGGATTTGGTGGGCCCGATATCCGTCGGGGAAGTCGACCCAGAACTTCGGATCCAATGTCAGGCCCCCGTTCTCGCCAACATCCGCCTTGACCATCGCAGCCCCGCGTTCACCGGGATAGAACTGATCATCCCATGTGGAATACAGCGAATTGGTCCAATATACCCGCTTTCCGTCGCGGCTGATTTCAACCATCTGCGGCCCGTAACCAAAGTCTTGCCCGTTGGGATGTTTTGTTTTCTTGACGATCCCCCCGATCTCGACTTTGCCCGCAAGGGTCGGGTTCATGGGATCAGAGACATCGTATTGATGCATCTCACCCGTGCCCCAACAGGCCACATAAAGGTATTTATCGTCCAAGCTGAGATCGATATCCGTGACCAGTGGCGGAACGGCAGAGAAGCCTTTCAGCAATTCAGGCAAGTCATCTGGATCAGCGGGCTGCGGATCGATCGTGATAGTCTTCTTGGCCTCGAAGGTGCCATCATCATTACGCCACCAAGTAAAGATCGCGCCCTGCAGGTTGGTCGTGTCAACCACCACACCACAGAACCCATATTGTTTGACCGGATCGTGAGCGGGCCGGATTTCCAGGGCCATCTGGTGATTTTCACCTAGATCGATGGTCTGAATATTGGTCCGGCTGCGTAGGTTCCAGAAATGGATGCTGTGCCCGTATTTGTTCGAAAGCAGATCCTCGGCCACGATGCCGTTTTCGAATTGCGGAGGCAGTCCCCATTCCGAACTGACCATATAGTCGCGTGGCAGGTTCCACCAGAAATCGTAGTGTTTGTCTTGGATACCTCGCTCGATCTCGTAGCGCCCAATGATCTCGAAGCTCTCGCAATCCATGATGAAAATGCCCGGTGGGCCGTCCGTGCCGTCTTCGCCACCGCCTCCAAGCGTGCTCACGTAGATCCCCTCCGGTCCGCAATGGATCGTGTGCGGGCGGGAATATCCAGTTTTTGCAAAGACTTCTTCGGGTTCGATGATCTTGTGTATCTTGGCCTCAAGCGGGTTCTTTACGTCGATAATGTAGATCCGGCTGGATCGTATGCCAGGAACAATGAGGTAGCGGCGTTCCAGAAACGCATGGCCACTAAGCGGTGACAGCGCAGAGGAACAAGCGTTCCACCCGAAATGGTGAAACTCATCGCCTTTTTCTGGCATGATCACCTGATGAACAATTTTTCCGTAATCATCCGAAGTCGGATCCACGTTCACGACGGCCAAACCGTCTGGTTGGGAAAAATCAGGGCTTAGCATCAACGTGAATGCAAGCGTTTCAGTGGGGCCCTCCATCGCCAGTTTGGCTGATGGGTAAAAGGTTGGGTCCGGTCTTTGGTTCATAACGTCCTCCCGTAAGTCATTGATCTTCAATTCATGTTGGAAGTTCCGGTCTTAACGCCGGATGTCATGCTGCCTGCTCGGGCACCTCGCCGTCCTTCGTTCCTTTTTGCCTGTGGTCAGGCGGGTTTGCGTCGTCTTTCGGCCACGTCCTGCGCCAGTTGCCGTGTGTAGGCCTCAAGTTTGATCAATGCTGCATCGACCGAGCCGGCATCACGCGCTTCTAGTGCGTCTGTGATGTCACTGTGGAGGGCGATGATCTCTTCGCGGGATCGGGCCGTGAACGTAATCATGTTCATCAGAGGTTGCATAGCCTCGACCGCGCCGGCCAATTGGTAGGACAGAACGGGGTTGCCCGCGCCATCCACAAGCGCGCGATGAAAGGCGACGTCGGACGCGCAGAAAGCCTCATCTGTGAGACCTGGTTGCGCCTGACGAAAAATCTCGGCCCGCATGGTGGCAAGTTGATCCGCGGTACGACGTTGTGCCGACAAAGCAGCGCATGCACGTTCGAGCGCATAACGCGCTTCGCATGCGGTGTCGAAACTGACTGCGTTCATCGACAGCAGCAGTGTCGAGGTTGTGACTTGTTGGGAATAGGCGTCCTCAAAACTCAGTCGGTTAACAAACGCACCACCCGATGCCCCGCGTTGCGTGCGGATAAGGGACTGCGCTGCCAGACGTTTCAATGCTTCGCGAACCGTAGGCCGTGATACTTTGAACTGATCGGCCAACTCAGATTCTGAGGGCAGACGCTCATCTACGATCAGCCGACCCGAGATAATTGCGTCCCGGATCGCCTGAGCAATTTGAGCGGACAGATCTGCAGTACTCTGAGGGTCGATTTTCATGGTTGTTTTCGGCGATGCGTAATTTTTATTTGTCTGACATTTAAAAGTCTGACATTTGAAAAGCAAGAGAGTTGAGTCGGGAGGAGCAAGTGAGTCGCTCAATTTTCCGCAGCGCGCTTTGGTTGGGCTTCTACATCACGATCCTTTGGTCGTGGTGGATGATGGTCTCGATGAGCCGCGATATGGACGTGGACTGGATCGGTCGACCCGGACCGATGGGTCAGGCGATGGCGGCCATGGATCCGCGTATGGACATGTATATGCCCATGGCCGAGTTCGGCCCACTTTTCTGGATGTGGGCGATCATGATGGCGGCCATGATGCTGCCGACTTTGGTGCCCACGTTGCGCAGTTATGATGATCTGATCCGCAGCGCGAACGGTACGCGGGCAGGGTGGCTGGGCGTTCTATCCGGATACTTCATAGTTTGGGTGGGCTTTGCTGCGCTGATCACTGGCCTGCAATTGGCGCTGCTGTTTGGCGGCGCGGTTGATATGTTGGGAGTCGCCAAATCGCCATATCTGGCCGCCGGCCTGTTGATCGCCGTGGGTGCCTTTCAGTTTTCTCGGGCGAAAGAAGTCTGCCACGGTGTTTGCCATGCACCGATGACGTATTTTCTGGGCCACTGGAAAACCGGATTCGGCGGCGGTGTACGCATGGGCGTTGGACTGGGTGCGTTCTGTGTCGGTTGCTGCTGGGGCTTCATGGCGTTGGGCTTTGTCGGCGGCGTCATGAGCCTGCTCTGGATGGGGCTGGCGACCCTGTTCATGGTATTGGAAAAACTTCCCCAGATCGGGCACGCCGTGACCCGTCCTATGGGATTCGTCTTGATTGCGGGTGGTTTTGCACTGCTCGCTCATCACATTGTTTACGGAGGATAAGTCGATGGCTAAAAAAAGAAAACCGGATGCAGACAAGCTGCCGGTCAGTCAAAGAATTGACAGCCGGATGCCAAATCCCAAGCGGCGTGAGATGAGCCCGACCGATTGGGCGGTTAAGGGTGAACTGATCCTGAATTGTTCGTGCGACGTATTCTGCCCATGCGTGGTTTCGCTGGGTGCACACCCTCCGACCGAAGGGCATTGCCACGCGTGGATGGGTATCGCGATCGACGAAGGCCATTACGAAGGCGAAGATTTGTCCGGTCTGAATGTAGGTCTGCTGGTTGATATCCCCGGACGCATGGGCGAAGGCCAGTGGAAAGTCGCGGCTTATGTGGATGAACGTGCCAGCGGCAAGGCTTATAATGGACTGTTGCAGATATTCAGCGGTCAGGCAGGTGGCACAACCGGGCTGTTCACTATGTTGGTCAGCGAGATCATAGGGGCTGAACGTGCACCGGTTCAGATCGAAAGGGACGGCACCAAACGCCGGATCATGATAGGGCGCAAGATTCAGGGTGAGATCGAAATGCTGGCGGGCAAAGACCCAGAGCACCCGGTGATGGTTTCAAATTCGAAATACTGGATGGGGCCGGACATCATTGTAGCAAAAGGCACGAAATCCAAGGTGCGCGACTATGGTCGCGTATGGGACTTCGGCGGCAAGTCAGCCGAGATCTGCCCGATTGACTGGCACGGGCCTAAGTAATGATAACCGGTGCCTATGCCCGTGAAATGGCGCGATATAACCACTGGAAAAACAACCAGTTAAAGGGCTTTCTCGAAGCTCTTTCAGACGAAGAATTGGCACGGGATCGCGGCGCTTTTTTCGGGTCGATCATGGGAACTGCCAATCATCTGCTTTGGGGGGATTGGATCTGGATTTCCCGGTTTGACAAGGGACCGGGGCCAGGTGGTGGCATTCCTAAGAGTGTCTCGATCTGCACTGGCATGGCCGACTGGCTGCCGCTGCGCGATACGATTGACGCCCGTATTGCGAGATGGGCCAATACGTTGGGGGATGATGTCCTGAGCGGTTCGTTCACGTGGTACTCGGCTGCAAAAGAGAACGACGTAACAAAGCCTTACGGGCAATGCGTCATTCATATGTTCAATCATCAGACGCATCATCGCGGACAATTGCACCAAATGCTGACCGAGGCTGGTTCGCAGGCACCTGTCAGCGATCTTGTCTTTCTGCCAGAGGATTTCTGACATGGCAGTCATCTCACCGAACCGGCGCGTGCGCAAAACCCCATTCACTCCGGGCGTCGAGGCCGAAGGCGTCACAGGGTATACCGTTTATAATCACATGCTGCTTGCGACGGTTTTTGAAAGCATCGAGGCTGATGCGGCGCATCTGAAACAGCATGTACAGGTCTGGGATGTCTCGTGTGAGCGGCAGGTACAGATCAAAGGCCCGGATGCGTTGCGGCTGATGAAGATGCTCAGCCCGCGCGATATGGACAAAATGCAGGCGAACCAGTGCTATTATGTGCCGATAGTAGATCACAATGGCGGCATGCTGAATGATCCTGTTGCGATCAAACTGGCGGATGATCACTATTGGTTGTCGGTTGCCGATGGTGACCTTTGGCAGTTTGCTCTGGGAATCGTGATTGCGCTGGGGCTGGATGTCGATATTTCTGAGCCGGATGTGTCGCCCTTGGCGGTACAAGGCCCCAAGGCGGACGAGCTGATGACGCGCGTCTTTGGTGATGAAGTCAGGGATATAAAGTTCTTTCGATATAAACGGTTGGCGTTTGAAGATACATCATTCGTCGTCGCCCGGTCTGGCTGGTCAAAACAAGGCGGGTTCGAGATATACGTCGAAGGGACGGATTATGGCATGCCACTATGGGACACGCTGTTTTCTAATGGCCGAGACCTGAACGTGCGGGCAGGTTGCCCAAACGGGATTGAGCGTGTTGAAAGCGGTCTGTTGAGTTTCGGGTCGGACATGCGGCGCGAGAATACGCCCTATGAATGCGGGCTAGCACGGTTCTGCAATTCTCCGCTGGATTATATCGGCAAAGCCGATTTGGCGGATCAGGCGAAAAACGGTCCGCCCCGGCAGATCCGTCCGCTTGTCATTGAAGGTGAGATCGGACCGTGCACCGAATCTTGGCCGCTGATGGCCGGGGGCCGGCAGGTCGGGCAGGTGGCTTCGGCTGCGTATTCACCCGAGTTTGGAGTGAATGTAGCCATTGGAATGGTCGACCGGTCCCATTGGGCGCCAGGTACGCGGATTGAATTGATGACCGAACATGGAATGCGATGGGCCGAGGTGCAGGAAAAATTCTGGCGCTAAGCCCTTGTTTCAGGAACACAGCCGATTGAGGCAATAGAAGGAGTAAGTTCATGTTTAATGCACTTGTCGTTGAAAAAGATGAAGAAAGTGGCCTCGCAAGCGCTTCGGTGAAGCAGATTTCTCTGGATGCGCTGCCGGATGGAGAAGTGACGATCGCCGTTGAATATTCAACGGTGAACTATAAGGACGGTCTGTGCATGTCGCCCAAAGGCGGTGGTCTGGTGCGTAGTTATCCTCATATTCCGGGCATCGATTATGCGGGCACGGTCGAGCAGTCCTCGGATGCACGCTACAAACCTGGCGACAAGGTCGTGCTGACGGGCTGGCGCGTAGGTGAAGCGCATTGGGGCGGCTATTCACAAAAAGCAAACGCGCGGGCAGATTGGCTGGTGCCGTTGCCGGATGGGTTGGATACACGGCAGGCGATGGCAGTTGGCACTGCCGGGTTCACCGCTATGCTGGCCGTCATGGCGCTGGAGGATCAAGGTTTGCAGCCGGGTCATGGCCCGGTGTTGGTCACAGGTGCCGCAGGAGGTGTCGGCTCGGTCGCGACGGCCATTTTGGCCCATCTGGGCTATGAGGTTGCAGCTGTGACCGGGCGTCCTGAAACCGAAGAATACCTGAAATCACTGGGTGCAACCACAATTGTCCCGCGTGACGAGTTGAACGAGACCACCAAGCGTCCGCTGGAAAGTGAAACTTGGTCCGGATGTGTTGATGCGGTGGGCGGAGCGATGCTTGCCCGCGTGCTGGGGCAGATGAAGTATGGGGCCTCGGTCGCTGCGGTTGGCCTTGCCGGTGGTGCGGCGCTGCCCGCAACCGTGATCCCATTCCTGCTGCGCGGTGTTAATCTGTTGGGCATCGACAGCGTGATGCAGCCATATGACAACCGGGTCCGTGCCTGGACGCGTATCGCAACCGATCTGCCTATGGATAAGCTTGAGGCGATGGTCCATGCAGCAACCCTTTCTGATCTGCCCCAGTTGGGAGCGGACATCCTGCAAGGTCAGGTAAAAGGGCGTGTCGTGGTAAACGTGAACGCTTGATAGACAAAACAGACAACGGATCGGCCGGAGCATGCATCCGGCCGACCCAATTGTCGGGAATGAGGCCGAAATGCCGGAAACAGTTCTGGCCATTGCCACATTTCGTGACCATGATTGCTATACATCCCATTTGTGATGGCTTAAGACCCATCCGAACATCACCTGAAGACGGGGAGTGAGCAGCATGTCTGATGATTTCGAACTCGATACCGATGATCTGAAACGCCGTATGGACGGTGCCATGGCCAACCTCAGAACCGAATTCGCTTCGCTGCGGACCGGTCGTGCATCGGCTTCAATGCTTGAGCCCGTCATGGTCGATGCTTACGGCGCGATGACTCCGATCAATCAGGTCGGTACCGTGAACGTCCCTGAACCGCGCATGGTAACCGTGAATGTTTGGGACAAGGGCCTCGTCGGCAAGGTTGAAAAGGCCATTCGGGAAAGCGGTTTGGGTATAAACCCGCAACTGAATGGTACCATCATCATGCTGCCGATTCCCGAGCTGAACGAAGAACGCCGTCGCGAGCTCGGCAAGGTCGCGGGTCAATATGCAGAAAGCGCACGGGTTTCGATCAGGAATGTGCGCCGTGATGGCATGGACCAGATCAAAAAGGCCAAGGCAGACGGCATGTCCGAGGACGATCAGAAATTCTGGGAAACCGAGGTTCAGGAGCTGACGGATACCATGATCAAATCCGTCGATGATGCGCTCGAGACCAAACAAGCCGAGATCATGCAGGTCTGAGCCTCGGATATGCCAAAGGATCCCGATACCTCTCCGATTGCAGGGCCGCGCCACGTTGCTATCATCATGGACGGCAACGGTCGCTGGGCACAGTCGCGCGGGCGGCCTCGATTGTTTGGCCATCATGCAGGTGCGCGCCGCGTCCGTGAGGTGGTCGAGGCCTGCCCAGGTTTAGGGATCAAGTATCTGACAGTATTTGCGTTTTCGACTGAAAACTGGAAACGCACTCAGGTCGAAGTTGCAGGCCTGATGAGCTTGTTTCGCCGTTACATCGTCAAAGAGACCAAGACCTTGAAAGATAACGGCATTCGGGTCCGTTTCATTGGGGATAGAGTTCGGCTGGATGCCAAGTTGACCGAGCTGATGGATACGCTTGAACGCGAAACACAGAACAATGACCTGGTTCATCTAACCGTTGCCTTGAACTATGGCGGTCGTGACGAGGTGGCGCGCGCGACCAGACGTTTGGCACGTGACGTGGCCGATGGCATTCTGCGCCCCGAGGACGTGGACGAGGAAACTCTGCCCAAATATCTGGACACGCGCGTTCTGCCAGACCCCGACTTGGTGATCCGTACCAGTGGTGAAGCGCGGATCTCGAATTTCCTGCTGTGGCAGTCTGCCTATTCCGAATACGAATTCATCGATACTCTGTGGCCTGATTTCACCGCTGCAGAACTAGAACGGCTGTGCCGCAACTATGGATCGCGAGAACGGCGGTTTGGAGCGGTCCCGGCATGAGTGATGGCCGATGGTCTGATCTGACTGCCCGGGTTTTGTCGGCTTCGGTTCTTGTGACTATTGCGGCAGTCGAAGTTTGGCTAGGCGGCCTGTGGTTTGAGATATTTATCGGCACCGTCTGCGGTCTGATGATATGGGAACTGATCCGGATGATCGACCCAGAACGTCAGGGTGTCGCGATTCAGCTGGCGATACTGACCGGGTTCGCCGTGGTCCTAAGCTATCATCTACCACCGCTATACAAGCTTCCATGTTTGGTGGCCCCGGCATTGGTAGGAGCAGGACAGATCAACCGTGCGCGCGGGATATACGTCCTGTTTGCCCTTTGGATCGCGATGTCGGGGCTGGGATTCATATCGATCCGAGAGAACCTGGGATTTGGATGGATGGTTTGGCTGATCCTTGTGGTCGTGGCCACGGATGTCGCCGGGTATTTTGTGGGCAAAACGCTTGGCGGACCTAAGTTTTGGCCCAGAGTTAGCCCCAAGAAGACATGGTCCGGTACGGTTGGAGGCTGGGTTGCCGCCGCGCTGGTCGGAACAGTTTTTGCGCACTATGCCGGTTTCGGCATTGCTTTTATCGTTGTCTCGGTTCTTGCCTCTATGGCCAGCCAGATCGGTGATATTGTTGAAAGCGCGACAAAACGTGGCTTTGGCGTTAAGGACAGCTCAAACCTTATACCCGGTCATGGCGGGTTTCTGGATCGGTTTGATGGGATGATGGGCGCGTCAGTCTTTGTGTTGCTCGCAGGGCTGTTTTACGCGCCCGGAGGTATGTGATGCGAAGGGTATCCATATTTGGTGCGACTGGTTCCATTGGCCAGAATACGATTGATCTGATCGCAAGAAATCCGAATGCCTATGACGTGGTCGCGTTGACCGGTGGACGCAACGTCGCGCAGCTTGCACGCGATGCAGTGCGCCTGGATGCAGACGTGGCGGTGACTGCGTTTGATGACAAACTCGATGATCTGCGTGACGCATTGGCCGGCAGCGGAGTGCGAGCGGCTGCGGGGCAGGCCGCTCTGATCGAGGCCGGGGCGCGACCGGCGGATTGGGTGATGTCTGCAATTGTCGGTTCCGCAGGACTGGCTCCGGGGATCGAAGCGTTGAAACAAGGGGCGACACTCGCGCTTGCCAACAAGGAAACGCTGGTTTGTGCCGGGCCGCTGGTTCTGGAAACGGCTCGGGCGCATGGCGCCACGCTATTACCCGTGGATAGCGAACATTCGGCAGTTTTTCAGGCGCTTGTGGGCGAGGATATGACTAGCGTCGAACGGATCATTATCACCGCAAGCGGTGGAGCGTTCCGGGATTGGCCGCTTGGCGATCTGGCCAAAGCAACTGTTGAACAGGCATCGAGTCATCCGAACTGGAACATGGGACAGCGGATTACGATCGACAGCGCATCTATGTTCAACAAGGCATTGGAAGTTATAGAAACCAAAGAATATTTTGGCGTTAACCCATCGAATATCGAAGTCCTCGTACACCCAGAATCCATCGTTCACGCACTGGTCGGGTTTCAGGACGGCGCCTTGATGGCGCATCTGGGTGCTCCGGATATGCGCCATGCCATCGGGTACGCGCTGCATTGGCCCGAACGGCGCGATTTACCTGTTGCGCGCCTGGATCTCGCGCAACTGGGTCAGTTGCGATTTCATGCACCGGATGAAGCGCGTTACCCGGCTTTGCGTCTTGCCCGCGAAGTGATGCAGCGCGGCGGCTTGTCCGGTGCGATCTTCAACGCCGCCAAAGAGCGCGCATTGGACCACTTTATAGAAAACCGGATACGTTTTTTGGATATGGCAGACACGGTGTCGGCCGTGTTGGAGCGTTTTGAGGCCTCAGACAGCCTGATTGATGCACCATTGACCCTTGATAATGTACAGCAAACGGACCATCTCGCACGTCAGTGGGTCGATGAAACCGTATTGGAACGAGCAGGATAGAACTTTTGGACATACTCTCTTTGATCCCGCAATTTGGCAATCTGCTCTACACGATAATAGCCTTCGTTATTGCGCTTTCAGTGATTGTCGCGGTGCACGAATACGGCCACTACATCGTTGGTCGGTGGTCTGGCATTCATGCCGAAGTGTTCTCGATCGGTTTCGGCCCGGTTCTATGGAGCCGCGTAGACAAGCGCGGCACTCGCTGGCAGGTCGCGCTGCTGCCATTTGGCGGTTATGTCAAATTCCTGGGGGATGCCAATGCCGCGTCCGGCAAAGACGTAGACGCGATGAGTGAGATCTCTGCACAAAGCCCGGAAGAGCTGCGCCGCACCATGCACGGCGCCCCGCTTTGGGCGCGTGCGGCTACTGTTGCGGCAGGGCCGGTCTTTAATTTCGTGATGTCGATATTGGTGTTTGGCCTGATTTTCTGGTCGCAGGGTGTATCCCGTGAACCTTTGACTGTCGGCGCACTGCAGCCGTTGCCTGGTACAATTCAGGGTTTGCAGGAGGGCGATGAGATTATCGCCATCGCAGGCATTCCAACACCGGATTTCGATGACGCAAGCAACTGGTCCGATTTCATCAATTCGCTGCCTGTAGAACCAGAGTTGGACTATACGGTTATCCGAGATGGAGAGACCACTGATGTCGTGGCACCTTGGCTCTTTCCACCGCTAATCCAACAGGTTACGCCGCGCAGTGCAGCGATGGACATACAGTTGCGGCAGGGCGACGTAATCACGGCGGTAGACGGTGATCCGATCTTTGCGTTCGAGCAGCTTAAGGAACATGTCGAAGGATCGAACGGGCGTGTATTGCTGCTGGATGTATGGCGCGACGGGGCGGATTTGGAATTTGCACTTGCGCCCCGACGCACGGACGAGCCGACGTCGGATGGTGGTTTCATCACCCATTGGCGCATCGGTATCGTAGGCGGCATGATGATCGATCCCGAAACCGTTCCAGCGGGCATTTGGGATTCGATCGAAGGTGGCGTGGTCCAAACCGGGCGCATCATCGAAGGCTCACTGTCGGGAATGTGGCACATGATCACCGGAGCGATCAGCACCTGCAACATTTCCGGGCCGATCGGTATTGCCGAAACCTCGGGTGCTATGGCCAGCCAGGGGGCACAGAACTTCATCTTCTTCATCGCCGTATTGTCAACGGCGGTCGGGTTGCTGAACCTGTTCCCGATCCCAGCCTTGGATGGGGGGCATTTGCTATTCTACGCTTATGAAGCTGTGTCTGGTAGACCACCCAGTGATAAAGCGCTGAGGGTACTGATGGGGGTCGGTGTCACACTGATCCTGTCATTGATGCTTTTCTCGGTCAGTAATGATCTGTTCTGCTGATTAAGGCGATCTTGGCACCGTTCCGACGCAAAATTGCCGCAATTCAAGCCTATCTTATTGGGGTGCATCGATAAGTGTAGGCTTGAGTTCAATGACCAAGGCGTTTCAAAAATCCTATCAGAGTGTCAGCGTCCTGTTCCAGTTGAACTGGGATATGCTGCTCAGCTTTGCCGTGACCGCACTGGCCCTAGCTGTTGGTGGTTATCTGCTCGGTTTGTGATTCTCCTGAACATGTCTGACTTACGTGCAACGGCCTTATGGGCCGTTTTTGCTTTTTCGTCTTTTGACATGGCCCCACAATCGGGCTACTCAGCAGCTAAAGGCTGAAAATTCTGGGTAGTGATAAAAATGACTGACAGCAGGCGCACGGGCACATACTGCGGCTCGCGGGGGCGGAAAAGCAACATTTTGTGGCAGGCACTAACGTTCTTTTTCCTTTTTGCTACACCGGGTTTACTGGTTCTGACGCAGCCCGCACAGGCGCAATCTTACACCATCAACAGCTTCGAAGTTGAGGGCAATCGACGGATCGAGACTTCGACGATTATCGCCCGCACCGGAATCGAACCGGGGCAGACTGTTACGGCAGGACAATTGAATGATGCCTTCCAGCGTTTGCTTGACAGTGGTGTTTTTGAAACAGTCGAACTTACACCGCGTGGCAGTACGTTGGTCATTGCGGTCGAGGAATACCCGACCATCAACCAGATCAGCATCGAGGGCAATCGCCGCGTAAAAGATGATCTCCTGCTCGAAGCGATATCGTCCCAAACCCGCCGCGTATTCACGCCTCAACAGGCCGAAGCGGACGCTGACCTGATTGCCGAAGTATATTCGGCGCAGGGCCGCGTATCCGCGACGGTTATCCCCCGCATCATTCGTCGCAGCGATAACCGTGTCGATCTGGTGTTCGAAGTCGCCGAAGGAACGACAATCGAGGTCGAGCGCGTCAGTTTTGTAGGAAACCGCGCGTTTTCGGACCGTCGCCTGCGCCGCGTGCTTGAAACAAAGCAGGCGAACATTCTGCGGACCTTCCTTCGCGGCGACACCTTCATTGCCGACAGAATCGAATTCGACAAACAGGTGATCCGTGATTTCTACCTGTCACGCGGTTATATCGATTTTCGCGTCAATAGTGCCAATGTCGAATTCACCCGCGAACGGGATGCATTCTTTCTGGTTATGAACGTCACAGAAGGACAGCGGTTCTCGTTCGGTCAGATTACGACCGTCAGTGAGATCCCGGGTGTGGACCCAGCGCCTTATCAGGCGGCTCTGAAAGTCAAACCAGGTGTAATTTACTCTCCGACGGTGCTTGAGAACTCGATCGCGCGGATGGAGCGTCTGGGGCTGAAAAACGGCGTTGATTTCCTGCGGGTCGAGCCCCGGGTAACGCGTAATCCCCGCGATCTGACGTTGGATGTCCAGTTCGTGCTAACCCGTGGCCCGCGTATCTTTGTGGAACGCATCGATATCGAGGGGAACACAACCACGCTAGACCGTGTGATCCGCCGTCAATTCGATACCGTTGAAGGCGACCCCTTCAATCCCCGTGAAATCCGCCAGAGCGCCGAACGTATTCGCGCCTTGGGTTTCTTCTCGGTCGCTGATGTGGAAACCCGCGAGGGATCGTCGCCAAGCCAGGTCATCGTGGACGTGGACGTCGAAGAACAACCCACCGGTTCGTTGAGTCTGGGCGGTAGCTACTCGGTCTCGGACGGTTTCGGGATCGCAATCGGATTGAATGAATCGAACTTCCTCGGCCGCGGGCAAAACCTGGGTATCACGTTGTCGACAGCTCAGGATTCTGAGCAGTACGTTATCAACTTTACCGAGCCTTATCTGCTGGGCCGTAAGCTACGCTTTGATCTTGGGCTTGGTCTGGCCAGCACCAATTCGAGCTTTGCCAGCTACGACACAAAAACAGTGTTCTTCCGCCCACAGCTGAGCTACGCGATTGGTGAATTGTCGGCGTTGCGTCTTCGCTATGGTTGGGATCGCAGCGAAATGACCCAGCAGAGCAATGAGCGGAACGGCGCTGTCATCTCATCAGAGATCGATCAGGGGAAACGAACCAGCAGTTCTCTGGGTGTGTCCTACGTATACGATAGCCGTATTGGTGGCCTGAACCCCACAGCGGGCGTCTTGTTCGAAGTCGGCGTGGATGCTGCTGGTCTTGGCGGGGACAATGAATTCTTCAAAACCACGGCGCGGGCGATCGCGCAGAAACGCGTCCTCAACGAAGAAGTCGTATTGCGCGCGACGCTTGAATTGGGTGCACTGAACTGGACCGGGGACGATTTCAGCCGCACGCTCGACCGGTTTGTTCTAGGTCCTAGCACATTCCGCGGGTTTGAGCCTGCTGGTATCGGGCCGCGTGACCTTTCGAACGGGCAGGACGATGCCATCGGCGGCAACTACTACTGGGTTGCTCGTTTCGAATCGGACTTCCCGCTGGGGCTGCCCGAAGAACTGGGGCTGCGTGGCGGCGTCTTCTATGATGTAGGCAACCTCTACAATCTCAACAACGTCAACACCGCTGGCGCTGATATTGTTGGTGAAAGCGGTTCGATCCGGCATGTTGTAGGGGTATCCGTACTGTGGGAAACACCGTTTGGTCCGCTTCGCTTCAACTTCTCGCAGGCCCTCAAGAAAGAGGACTTCGATAAAGAGCAAAGCTTTGACCTGACAGTTCAAGCCAGGTTCTGATCGCGAATGATCACCGAAGTTAAGAACATCCTGCAGGGCCCGCTAAGGGCCCTGTGCGTTTTGGTACTTCTAGCTGTAGCAATGCCGCTGGGTGCGCAGCAATTGGGCGTGCCACAAACAGACGTTCTGACAATCTCCAGTGAGCGTTTGTTTGCAGATTCCGCCTTTGGGCAGCGCGTCTTTCGCGAGATTGAAGCCGAAAGCACCCTTTTGGCTGAAGAAAACGAACGGATTGTGGCGCAGTTGAGCAAGGAAGAAAAAGATCTGACCGAAAAGAGGTCAGATCTTTCGGCGGACGAGTTTCGCCCGCTTGCCGAAGCTTTTGACGAGAAAGTTCAATCACACCGTGACGGCCAGCGCGCCAAACTGGACGCATTAGCGCGGCGCGGCGAAGAGGCGCGTGGTCAGTTTTTTGAAATGGCGCAACCGGTGCTGATCGAACTGCTGCGTGAATTTGGCGCTTCGATTGTGATCGAGCGGTCCAATGTGGTTCTAAGCACGGACGCCTCAGATATTACCAACGCTGCGATAGCCAGGATCGATGCCGCAATCGGCGACGGCGCTACACTTGAAAACAATAACAACGAATAGGCTGGCTTGCCCTTGGGTACGGGTATTGCTAACCACGCTTGAAAGAGACATCCAGAACAGGACATCCGCACCATGACCACGGAAACCAAGAGCGCCGACATTCAGCTGATTCAGCGTATATTGCCGCATCGCTATCCGTTTTTGCTGGTCGACAAGGTTGTGGATATCGATGGCTATCAATCAGCGGTGGGCATCAAGAATGTCACCATGAACGAGCCGCACTTTCAGGGCCATTTCCCCGGAACTCCGATCATGCCTGGCGTGACCATTGTCGAGGCGATGGCGCAGACTGCAGGGGTTATGCTGGGTGTCGGCATGGATGTAATCGACAGCGAGTTGCTGATCTATTTCATGAATATCGACAAATGCAAATTCCGCCGCAAGGTCGTACCTGGCGATGTTCTCGAAATGCATGTCGAAACTGTACGCGGTAAGAAAGGTGGCAAGATCTTCAAGTTCAGCGGCCGCGCGACAGTCGAGGGCGAGGTTGCTGCCGAAGCTGAATTTTCGGCCTATGTCGACTGGGACATGGAAAAAACAACATGAGCGGTATTCATCCCAGCGCCATTATCGAAGACGGTGCGCAGATCGGGCAGGGTTGTACGATTGGTCCATTCTGCCATATCGGTCCGCAGGTCCGTCTGGGCGATCGGGTCGAACTGAAATCCCATGTCGTAGTCACCGGCGATACGTCAATTGGTGATGACACAGTGATTTTCAGCTTTGCTGTTGTCGGGGAAATTCCGCAAGACAAGAAATTCGGTGGTGAGAACACGCGCCTTGAAATCGGTGAGCGCAACCGTATCCGCGAACACGTCACTATCAACACCGGCACGGATGGCGGCGGTGGTATCACCCGGATTGGCGATGACTGCTTACTGATGGCCGGTGTCCACGTGGCGCATGATGTACAAATCGGCAACCGGGTCATTCTGGTGAATCACGCTGGCGCAGCTGGTCACTGTATTATCGAGGATGACGTCATCGTTGGCGGAATTTCGGGCTTACATCAGTTCGTGCGCGTAGGTCGCGGTGCCATCATTGGCGCGCTTACGATGGTCCCGAATGATGTGATCCCATATGGGCTTGTTCAGGCGCCTCGGGGCGAGCTGGATGGCTTGAATCTGGTCGGTTTGAAGCGGCGTGGTGTAACGCGTGAGGATATCTCGGCATTGCGCGCGGCCTTCAAGGAACTATCCGAAGGAGACGGCACCTTCATGGATCGCGCCACCCGGCTGGGCGAGGATGCAGACAACGAATATGTGCGCCAGATCGTCGAATTTGTGACGGGGCAAACAGACCGTTCGTTCCTGACCCCAAGGAAGTAGGCCAATGCTGGCATTGATCGCAGGAACTGGCGCTTTACCAGACGAGGTGGTCAATTGTCTGCCAAACCGCCCGCTGATCTGCGCTCTGGAAGGGTTTGAGCCCGATACACTGACCACCGACTTGGTTTTTCCATTGGAGCAACTGGGTAGCTTCGTCGCCGATCTCAAAGCCCGCGGCGTGACCGAGATTTGCATGGCAGGGGCAGTGCGTCGTCCGACTGTCAATCCAGCTCGCATTGATGCGGCGACGATGCCGCTGGTGCCGATCCTGCAAAAGGCCATAATGGCCGGTGACGACGGCGCATTGCGCGCGGTCATTGGTATATTTGAGGATGCCGGTTTGACGGTCCGTGCGGCGCATGAGATCGCGCCGGATTTGCTGCCGCCGCTTGGCTCATTGACCGAAGCCCAGCCTTCTGAAGCGGATCACGCCGACGCAGATCGAGCGGCAGGAATCCTGCGCAACATGGGGGCGGCGGATATCGGTCAGGCTTGCGTAGTACTGAAATCCCAAGCGTTGGCGATCGAGGGCATCTATGGCACCGCATGGATGCTGCAATCCTTGACACAGCGCCCCGACGCGGGCGGTGGCATTCTGTACAAAGGTCCAAAGCCGGATCAGGACCGGCGCGCAGATATGCCTGCCATCGGACCCGACACCGTGTCAGCAGCCGTCGCTGCGGGCTTGTCTGGCATTGTCATTGAAAAGGGCGGCGTCATCGTTTTGCAACGCGATCGCGTGATTGAAGAATGCAATCGCCTTGGTCTGTTTCTTTATGTCCGCGAGCGCACGGTCTGATGCGCGTTTTTCTGGTCGCCGGTGAACCTTCGGGCGACCGTTTAGGAGCCGCGTTGATGGAAGGTCTGCGTACCCTTTTGCCAGAGGTGCACTTTGATGGGGTTGGCGGGCCGCTAATGCAGGCGCAGGGGCTGACCAGCCGATTTCCCATGTCTGAACTCAGCATTATGGGGTTGGTCGAGGTTCTGCCCAAGTTCTTTCACCTAAAACGCCGTATCGCTGAGACTGCTCAGGCAGTTCTAGACACGAAGCCTGATGTACTGATCACTATCGACAGCCCGGATTTCTCGTTGCGTGTGGCTAAGCTGGTAAAGGCCTCCAGCGAGATTCGCACTGTCCACTACGTTGCCCCCAGCGTCTGGGCCTGGAGACCGGGGCGCGCAGACAAGATGGCGAAAGTAATCGATCACGTCCTTGCGCTGTTACCCTTTGAACCGCCTTATATGGAGCGGGCAGGGATGGAGTGTGACTTTGTCGGCCATCCGGTTGTGAACGAACCCATTGCGTCCGATCAGGATATCCAGCGATTCCGCGCGGCTCACGATCTGGGCGACGCGCCCATCGTGCTGGCTTTGCCCGGCTCTCGGCGGGGTGAGGTCGAACGGCTGGCTCCGATCTTTGGCGCTGCTTTGCAGGAATTTCTGAAAAACCGTCCCGATATGCGCGTGGTCGTGCCCGCAGTTGCACATATGGTTGATGCGGTCGCCGAACAGGTTCGGAACTGGCCGGGGAATCCGATAGTTGTCGATCCGCGGGAATTGCCTTCGGACGACGCGCAAGCGCAGAAACGGGCAGCGTTTGCCGCAGCTGATCTTGCATTGGCTGCATCCGGCACGGTCTCATTGGAACTGGCCGCGCAGGCAACACCGATGGTGATCGCCTATAACCTCAACTGGCTGACCACGCTGATCGCAAAACGAATGGTTAAGCTGGACACCGTCACACTGGTCAATCTGGTCTCGGAGACACACGCAGTACCCGAATGTTTGCTGGATGAATGCCAACCGGACAAGATCGCTTCGGCGTTGGAACAGGTGGCCGCCACCCCCGACGCCCAACATCAAGCCATGGCGACGACGATGGAGCGTCTTGGTCGCGGTGGCGAAGCACCGGGTTTGCGTGCGGCAAGGTCCGTTTTGGACAGAATGAAATCGTGATGCTGGATCATGTGATCTTTGCTGCTTCGGCCTTCATGGCGCAGGTTTTGACCAATCTCGACAACCTTGCAGCTCTTGTAGCGTTGATGATGGTGTCTGGTCCGCGCCGGACCGTTGCGGGCTTCCTGCTGGCGCAGATGTTAATCATCGCGGCCGCCTTATTGTTGGCCTTGGGTGTCGATGATGTGGTGCCACATTGGGCTGGATATCTGGGCGTGATACCACTTGGCCTCGGGCTGATCGGAGTTATCCGTCAGTTCCGCGGATCAGAAACCGACGAGGCCCCCCAAATATCCACGAGTGCCTCAACATTCGTCACCATGCTGCTGTTCATAAGTCTGTCGATGGACACGTTCGCTGTGCTTGCGCCGCTATTGGCCGACTCAGCCCCCAGCTATCGGATTGCGGGTGTCACCGGCGCGGTGGCCGCAGCGCTGACGCTGACCATGCTGGGGCTTTGGGGCGCACAATCCCCGATCATGACTGGCGGTTTCGCGCGACGGCTTGAAAAACTGGTGCCTTACGTGATGATTTGTGCCGGGATCTATATCCTCAGCAACTCGTGGACTGACGCGATTTAGTAACCGCGCCAGATCCAGCCGCCGCCGAAGATACGGCTGCCATCGGTTTCGTAGAACACACAAGCCTGACCCGGAGAGATACCTTCCTCGGGCGTCAGCAATTCAACCTCGGCTGTTGTGTCCGAAAGGGGGCGAATAATCGCCTCACGCGGGGGGCGGGTCGAGCGGACTTTGACCGAAACATGCCATTCGTTCTTTGACGTGAACGGTTCGTCTCCCAGCCAATTGATCTCGCGCACGGGAACGGTTCTTGTGGCCAACATCTCTTTGGGGCCGACAACAACCTGTTTCTTGTCCACATCCAGCTTGACCACATACAAAGGTTCGCTGAGACCACCGATACCGAGCCCACGACGCTGACCGATCGTATAGTGAATCACCCCGTTATGCTGCGCCAGAACGCGGCCATCGGCGTGTACGATCTCACCGGGTTCTGCGGCTCCGGGGCGCAGTTTTTCGATCACGCTGGCATAGTTTCCGTTGGGCACAAAACAGATGTCCTGACTATCCGGCTTGTCCGCAACGGCCAGCCCATATTGTGCCGCCATCTCGCGCGTGGCGTCTTTGGAGGGCAGGTGGCCAAGCGGGAAACGCAGGAAATCCAACTGTTCCGGTGTGGTCGAAAATAGGAAATAGGACTGATCGCGATTTGCATCCTCAGCGCTATGAAGCTCGGCGCCGTTGGGGCCCATCTTGCGCTGAATATAGTGGCCCGTGGCCATGCAGTCGGCCTCAAGGTCCTTGGCGGTCTCAAGCAAGTCCTTGAACTTCACCCGTTCATTGCAACGGATGCAGGGCACCGGAGTCGCGCCGGCAAGATAGCTGTCGGCGAATTCGTCGATTACGGCGTCCTTGAAGATATTTTCATAGTCCAAGACGTAGTGAGGGAACCCGCGTTCTTCCGCCACGCGACGCGCATCGTGGATGTCGATCCCCGCACAGCACGCGCCTTTCTTGGCCAACGCCGCACCGTGATCGTAAAGCTGCAAAGTAACACCTACGACATCATAGCCTTGATCAGCGAGATGGGCCGCCACAACAGAGCTGTCCACACCGCCGGACATGGCCACGACAACCCGCGTTTCCGAGGGTGGTTTGGCAAAGCCAAGCGAGTTCAGCGGGGTCTCGGTATCGAGGGCCATAGGCGGTTCCTGTCCGGGTTAAGAAAGACCGGCAGAATATAAGAAAATTCTAGACACTCTCAAGGGGCGGTTTCACGCCCTTTTAAGTAGGCTGGGTGCAGCTTTGTCGCAGCAGCAGAAGGTATGAGAGATGTATTTGCACAAAGTGGAAGGTCCAAGGTCGGTCACCCTACCGGACGGGAGCGTGCTGACACGCGCCGATTTGCCTCCTGCGGATACGCGGCGCTGGGTGGCGTCGCGCAAGGTGATCGTCGTGCGTGGTGTACTTTATGGGTTGATTTCGTTGTCCGAAGCCAAAAAGCGCTATGGCATCAGCGATGAAGAGTTCAACTCGTGGGTCTCAGCAGTTGCTGAGCACGGGATCGATGCGTTGAAGGTGACGGCCTTAAAAAAATATCGACAACTTAAAGGTGAAAGTGAATAAATGATTCAACGGTAACGTCAGATTAACCATTTTTATTCAGGCTCAAATCAGTTGAAGAATTTGACCTAAATTGGAGCAGTGAACATGCGCATACTTCTTGTCGAGGATGATCCAACCACGTCCAAAAGCATCGAACTGATGCTGACACACGCCAATCTCAACGTGTATGCGACGGACCTTGGCGAAGAAGGCATCGATCTGGCCAAGCTATATGATTACGACCTCATCCTGTTGGACTTGAACCTGCCGGATATGAACGGCCATGAAGTGTTGCGCCAACTGCGCATAGCACGGGTAGAGACACCGATCCTGATTCTGTCGGGCGCTGATGACACCGAAAGCAAGATCAAGGGATTTGGATTTGGAGCAGACGATTATCTGACCAAACCTTTCCATCGCGAAGAGCTGGTGGCGCGCATTCATGCGATTATCCGCCGCTCTAAGGGGCATTCTCAATCCGTGATTCACACCGGGCAGGTCGCCGTAAATCTGGATGCCAAAACCGTAGAGGTGAACGGAAAAACCGTACACCTGACAGGCAAGGAATATCAGATGCTGGAACTTCTGAGCCTGCGGAAAGGAACAACACTGACCAAAGAAATGTTCCTGAACCATCTCTACGGCGGCATGGATGAGCCCGAGCTCAAGATTATCGACGTCTTCATCTGCAAGTTACGCAAGAAACTCAGCAATGCGACCGGCGGTGAGAATTATATCGAGACGGTCTGGGGCCGTGGATATGTCCTGCGTGATCCGCAAGCCAACAACATGGGTGAAACCCGCATGGCCGTGGGCGCTTAATCTGATCTGATTGCTACCGTCAATGGTCCGGGGCGGTAAATCCACTCGCGTGTCAGCACAACACTGGACCTGACCATGGCCTCGTCCTATCACTGGTTTTCAAGACGATGTGACAGGGCGGGGCCATGAGCGATACCACAGCAATCGCAGATCTGACAGAAGATGAAGCACGGGAAGAATTGGCCCGGCTCGCCAAGGAATTGCTGCGGGCAAACCAGCTTTATCACACTGAAGATGCTCCAGAAATTTCGGATGCCGACTATGATGCTCTCAAGCGTCGCAATGCCGAGATCGAGGCGCGTTTCCCCGAACTGAAACGCTCCGACAGCCCTACTGAACAAGTGGGCGCACGCGTTTCAGATGGGTTTGCAAAAGTGACCCACGCCGTGCGTATGATGTCACTGGGCAATGCGTTTGATGACACGGATGTTGCCGATTTTGACCGCTCGATCCGCAAATATCTAGGACTGGGAGATGAGGCACCGCTCGCCTATACAGCTGAGCCCAAAATCGACGGCCTGTCATTATCCCTGCGGTATGAGCAGGGTGAACTGATGCAGGCTGCAACACGTGGTGATGGTGAGACCGGTGAAAACGTTACCGCAAATGCGCGTACGCTTTCCGATATTCCACACCGAATTGAGGGTGCACCAGACGTTCTTGAGGTTCGCGGCGAGGTCTACATGTCTCACCATGATTTCGAGGCTTTGAACGCACGTCAGGTCGAAACAGGTGGAAAGACCTTTGCAAATCCGCGCAACGCTGCGGCTGGTTCGCTCCGTCAACTGGATTCCGAAATAACACGATCTCGCCCGCTGAAATTCTTTGCCTACGCCTGGGGTGAGTTGTCTGTACCGCTAGCTGAGACTCAGATGGACGCAATTGATCGCCTCAAAACCTTGGGGTTCCAGGTCAATGCGCTGACAAGGCGTTGCTCAACGACTAATGAGATGTTGGAACATTACCGTCAGATTGAAGCTCAGCGCGCGACCTTGGGCTATGACATTGATGGGGTCGTATACAAGGTCGATGATCTGAGTCTGCAGGCCCGGCTGGGTTTCCGATCTACCACGCCCCGCTGGGCGATTGCGCACAAATTTCCTGCCGAACTGGCTTGGACGCGGCTTGAAGCCATCGACATTCAGGTGGGTCGTACGGGCGCGCTTAGCCCGGTAGCGCGCCTGCATCCGGTAACCGTTGGCGGGGTAGTTGTTTCGAACGCGACCCTACACAATGAAGATTATATTGCAGGGCGGGACGCCAAAGGCGGGGTCATTCGTGAGGGCAAGGATATTCGCGTTGGAGATTGGGTTCAGGTCTATCGGGCCGGGGATGTGATCCCGAAAATCTCGGATGTTGATCTGTCGAAACGACCCGATGATGCGCGGCCCTTCGCTTTCCCGACGAAATGCCCGGAATGTGACAGCGACGCGATCCGGGAAGAGGGGGATGCGGTCCGCCGCTGCACAGGGGGGCTGATATGTCCCGCTCAGGCGGTTGAAAAACTCAAACATTTCGTATCGCGCAAGGCGTTCGATATCGAAGGGCTTGGCGCAAAACAAATCGAGATGTTTTATGGCGATCCTCTTCTGCCAATAAACACACCCGCTGATATATTTACATTGAAAGATCGCGACGCCGAAAACCTGGCCCGATTGAAAAACCGCGACGGCTGGGGCGAGACATCGGCCAGCAACCTGTTTGCAGCGATCGATGACAAGCGAACCATACCGTTTGCCCGTCTGTTGTTCGCTCTGGGGATTCGTCATGTGGGCGAAGTTGGTGCACGAGATTTAGCGTTGTTTTATCGGGAATGGGATGTAATGGCGGCCTCCATTGATACGGCCCGGCCTGCCGCGCTTGCGCAGCGTGCAGCCGATGAAGCGGAAGACGCCGAGAGGATCGCGGCTACTGCAGAAGCGAGGCGTGCGAAAGTTAAAGAAGTTCGGGACGCGGCTTTCGTGCGAATGGATGTTTCGACAGATGCCGCCAGCGCCTGGGCTGATCTGATTGGTATCGATGGAATCGGCGCCACGCTCGGGTTGTCACTATCTGATGCGTTTGCCAATTCGGAGGAACGCCAAGCATTTGATGATCTGCGTAAACATCTGACGGTTGTTCCACCAGAGGCTCCTGCGTCAGACAGTCCGGTCGCAGGAAAAACCGTCGTGTTTACGGGAACGCTTGAAAAGATGACACGCGCCGAGGCCAAGGCCCGCGCCGAAGCGTTGGGAGCCAAAGTGTCCGGCTCAGTCAGCCAGAAAACTGATTTGCTCGTGGCGGGCCCGGGCGCAGGGTCCAAGGCGAAAAAAGCGGCTGATCTGGGCATCGAAACCTTGGATGAAGATAGCTGGCTTCAACTGATTGGCGATCTATGAGCGGCAGGCCTGAACAGCTCTTTCCGCTGTTTGCGGGTCTTGAAACACTAGATGGTGTGGGGCCGAAGACCGCGCAGCTTCTGGGCCAATTGGGGATCGATTCACCGCGCGATGTATTGTTTTCGCTACCCTATGCGGTGATTGACCGGCGGCGACGCGATACGATTCAGGGCGCCGACCTTCCGACGACTCTGACTGTTGAGGTGACGATCGGCGCGCATCGACCACCGCGGAACAAAGGGGGCGCATATCGCATTCATGTTGAAGACAGTCAGGCGGATTTCCAACTGGTGTTTTTTCATGCCCGAGGGGACTATCTGAAGAAGCTGTTGCCGGAGGGCGCACGCCGGGTGGTATCGGGAAAGCTTGAGCTGTTCGATGGCATGGCTCAGATGGTACACCCCGATCATATGGTCGCGCCTGAAAATGCAGGCGAATTGCCCGAGTTTGAGCCGGTTTATCATCTGACGCAGGGTGTAACGCAAAAAACTGCCTATAAAGCTGCTCAAAGCGCGTTGGCGCGAGTACCTGCATTGGCCGAATGGGCCGACCCCGCTCAGGCGGCACAACAGAATTGGCCTGATTGGGCAACTGCTATTCACGCGGCGCATCACCCGCAGGGGGCGGACGACGTAGCACCTTTTTCGCCCGCGCGGGAACGTCTGGCTTACGATGAGCTGCTCGCACATCAACTGACGCTGGCCCTGGCACGACAGCGTGAGCGCAAAGCGCGGGGGATCGTCAGTCTCGGCACCGGTGCTTTGCAATCCAAGGTGCTTGCAAGCCTTCCATATCGACCAACCGGAGCGCAGACACGCGCGATCGAGGAAATCTCGGCAGATATGGCCGCTGAGACCCGGATGAACCGGTTGCTTCAGGGCGATGTGGGGGCAGGAAAAACTCTAGTAGCATTTGTTTCGCTGCTCATAGCCGTTGAAGCTGGCGGGCAGGGGGTAATGATGGCCCCTACCGAAATCCTTGCCCGGCAGCATCTTGAAGGGCTGCGTCCATTGGCAGAAGAAGCCGGAGTTGTACTGGAAATCCTGACCGGGCGCGACAAGGGGGCTGAGCGTCGAGCGAAGCTGGCCGCGCTGAAGCAGGGAGATATTCAGATATTGGTCGGTACCCACGCGGTGTTTCAGGACGATGTTGAATTCAAAGCCCTAAGGCTGGCCATCGTTGATGAGCAGCACCGTTTTGGCGTCCGCCAACGCATGGAGCTGTCCGAAAAGGGCCAACGCGCTGATGTGCTGGTGATGACCGCTACGCCCATCCCGCGCAGTTTGGCGCTTGCGCAGTACGGCGATATGGACGTCTCGGTGCTGGATGAAAAGCCGCCGGGTCGTAAACCGATCAAGACCGCAGTCGTCAGCACGCAACGCATGGACGAAGTTGTGGCCCATCTGCGCGGTGCGATTGATGCAGGCAAACAATGCTATTGGGTGTGCCCATTAGTCGATGAATCCGAGGTCTCGGACCTGACTGCGGCTGAGGAGCGTTTCAAAAGGTTGCGCGCGATCTTGGGGGACGATGTGGTGGGCCTGGTACACGGCCAAATGCCGCCCGCCGATAAAGACGCGGCAATGGCGGCGTTTCAGAGTGGTAAGACCAAAGTCCTTGTCGCTACTACGGTGATCGAGGTTGGGGTGAACGTGCCGAACGCCACGATCATGGTGATTGAGCGGGCAGAGATTTTTGGTCTGGCGCAGTTGCATCAGCTTAGGGGCCGAGTTGGACGTGGTGAAGATGCCTCAACCTGTTTGTTGATGTATCAGACACCGCTTAGCGAGGGTGGTCGCAAACGGCTGGAGGTACTCCGAGAAACTGAAGACGGCTTCCGCATTGCCGAGACCGATCTGCAGATGCGCGGTGCGGGTGACTTGATCGGAACCGCACAATCTGGCCTGCCAAAGTTCCGGATAGCTGATCTTGAAAGGCAAGCTGGGCTGATGGCGGTGGCGCAATCAGATGCGCGCGCTTTGCTGTCCGCAGACCCCAAATTGACCTCGGATCGGGGGCAGGCTGCGCGTGTTCTTCTGTGGCTTATGAAGCAGGATCAGGCGATCCGTTTGATATCAGTGGGTTAGACCGAAAATCCCACTAAGTTCACAAATGTTCTCAAAAAGTTCTTTACCGACTCGTTAAAATATGAGAACAAAAGGTCAACAAAGGATTAAACCTGACCGGAGGTGAGACCATGCTGAGCCAGATCAAAACTGCCTTTACCCGTTCACAATCCACGATTTTGCAGGATGCAGCGGGCGCGGTTTCACTGGTTGTGATGCTGGTGGTTGCCCTTCACCTGCCAACCGGGTTCTGAGCCTTTCTGCCTGCGATCTCGTGCCGATCACACCGCGCTTGTCTCCCCGTCATAGTCAAGGGTGACCTGCCTGTCCCATTTCCCTTGAAGGGGCCTGCCTCGGCCCCGTGCGGTGATCCGGACCCTACATGAGAAACGCATGACTTGCCGCCGCCCTTTCCGCCCGGAAGGTGCGGCGGTTCTTTTTACAGCTGTCCGGTTTTGATGATTTCGATCGTGGCGGATAGAACTGAATTTACGGCGACGGATGCAAGGATCATCCCCATCACGCGGCTGATGATCGCCGCGCCGGAATGCCCGATCAACCGGATGATCGGCTCGGCCAGCAGCATCAGCACAAACGCTATGGCAATAACGACCAACATAACCAGTGCAGTGATGCTCTGATCGGCGACGCTGTATCGGTTGTTGTCCGTTAGAACCACTATCGCCAGCATCGCGCCCGGTGACGCAAGCGAAGGGACGGCCAAAGGGAAAATGGCCGGATTGGTCTTGTGCATTTTGTCGTCCAGGTCTTCTTCGGCCTGGCGCTGCTCGATCACCTGTTTGCTTTCGCCAAAGATCATGGTCAGAGCGAAGAGAAACAGAATAATTCCGCCTGCAACCTGAAACGAGTTAAGGCCGATATCCAAAGCCTCGATCACAAGTTGCCCAAAGATCAGAAAGAACAGCAGAATGCCTGCGCTGACCAACGCGGCCAGTAAAGCAGTTTTACGACGCGCACCCGTCGCGATCCCAGCAGTGACAGCGATAAAGACGGGGATGGTGCCGATCGGGTCGATCACGACCCAGAGCGTCACAAAATGTTCCAGCAAATTGTTCACGTTAGCCCCCCAATCATTGGGGGCACCCTATACGGCTTTGTATGGAAAAGCCAATCAGGCGCAGTTGGCCTGTTCGGCCTGCTCCATCGCCTCGGCGGTCGCGTCAAGCGCCAGCAGGATTGACGCGTGGCGGTTCTTGTAGTCCCGCGCGGGCATCAGAACTTCGAGCCCGTTAAAGGGCGCCTCGGGGGCAGGGCCGTCTTTCTTCAGCATTGCGGAAAGCTGATCACGTGCAGTTTCGACCTGCGCCCGCGTCGCTCCGATCACGGAACTGCCCACGACAGAGGCCGAGGCCTGACCCAGCGCACAGGCTTTTACGTCCTGCCCAAAGTCCGCGATCCGCCCGTCTTCAAGCTTGACGTCAACAGTTACAGTCGATCCACACAAAGGGGCCCGTTTCTTCACCGTCGCATCGGGATTATCCAAGCGATCCAGATGCGGAATATCCGCAGCTAGCGCCAAGATGCGTCCGGAATAGAGCTTGATCAGATCGGTTTCGCCGCTCATGGCTTTCCCTCGTTGTCCATTCCCCATACATAATGGCGGGATTCTGGGATGCAAAAGGTTTTTGCGATGGCTGACGCAGTCTTGTTCGATCCGTCGACACTGAAATTCAACGAGGCGGGTTTGATCCCCGCGATCGCACAGGACGAAGCGACGGGTGAGGTTCTGATGATGGCCTGGATGAATGCCCAATCCATCGAGCACACGTTGGAAACCGGACGGGTTACGTATTGGTCGCGGTCACGACAGGCGTTCTGGATCAAGGGCGAAAGCTCAGGCCACTTGCAGGCCCTGGTGGATCTTCGCGTCGATTGCGACAGGGATTGCCTGCTGGTCGTGGTGAACCAAACGGGGCCAGCCTGTCACACCAATCGGCGAAGTTGTTTCTACACGGCCGTCCGCGGTGGGACCGAAGTCGAGCTCATGAAGCCGATGGAATAGTGGGGCCTCTGATGGTGGTCAGGTCAAATGCCCACCATCTTTCTGATTTCAGCAGGAGATGCTCCTTGTTCGCGATAAAGCGAGATGGCGCGTGCGTCGTCACGTTTCGCGAGGCGTTTGCCATTGTTGTCCCGGATCAGACGGTGATGATGATAAACAGGTGTCGGCAACCCAAGCAGCCCTTGTAAAAGGACATGTATCTGCGTGGCATCGAACAAATCCTCGCCTCGGACCACATGGGAGATGTTCTGATCCGCATCATCAACCACGACGGACAGGTGATACGAACTGCCCATATTGCGCCGAACGAGAATGATATCGCCAACCGCGTTCAGAAGGTTGTGCGCATCAAGCGCATGCGTTCCCGAATACTTCGCACCAGTTTCACAAAATCCACGAAGTTCGGATGCCTTAATAGCCTTGTGCATGTTCAGGCGCAGAACATCCCCAGCTGAAGCATCCGACAAAGGGCGTTCGCGGCACGTGCCTGGATAGATGCGCCCGTCAGGTCCGAACTGGGGTACACCTTCCTGCGGAGCACCGGCCGCAGATTCGATGTCGGCACGATTGCAGCTGCAAGGGTAGGCAAGGCCCATGTTTTTCAGAATTTCCAATGCCTCGCTGTATCGCGGCAGCCTGTCCGACTGGCGCATCACCGGGTGCGGCCAGCGCATTCCAAGCCAGTGCAGGTCGTCGTAGATCTGGGTTTCCCAACGGGACCTGGATCGCGATTGATCAATATCTTCGATCCGCAAAAGAAATGATCCACCCGCAGCCCGTGCCTGATCAAACGCAAGAAGCGCGGAATAGGCATGCCCCAGATGCAGCGGACCTGTTGGAGATGGTGCAAAACGCGTTGTGAATGTCACGTTTTTTCAACAACATAAACGTCAGATTTCATGTCCATACCAGGTAGGTGTGGACCATATTCGCGGAATAACAGCCTTGCGTGCCCCATGTCCAGCCAATCGTTCAGCCGCCCGGTGTAAGTGCGGTCAGCCAAAGTGTGATCGTTGAAAGAAAACGCCAGATATCCGCCACGTGGCAGCGCGTTCATAAGTAGATCAAAGGTTTCAGGCGGCGCTGCACCAACGCCGATGACGCCAATGCATGTTATGGCTGAGTAAGCTTCGGCCTCAATGGGGTTGGGATCAGTAACTTCGAAGTTTATCAAGTTGCGATAAACCCCCTTGGCAGCGGCACCTTCCAGCATCTTTGGTGTTGGATCCATCCCATCGATGACACGAAAACCCGCCTTGCGAAGTGCTAAACCCGACAACCCGGTACCGCATCCGTAGTCCAGCACCGGCACATCAGCATCTGAGACAAAGGATTTCAATGCTGCCGCAACACGGTCCGGGGTGACATATCCGTGCTCACCGACCTCATCATCGTATGAGGCCGCCCATTTCTGGTAGTGATCGTGCGTTTCCTGGGCAGAATTCAGATTGTATGTGTCTTTCAGAAACTTATCGCTCATACCTTACATGTTAGGCGCAGGCTGGGGGCGACGTCCAGTCAACACTGCTTTACCCAATCGCTCCAGACTTCTTTTGCGCGATCGGTATAGGCCTTGTAGCGGTCCTTACGGCCTCGGCGCCCCCCCTTCAGGCCGTCGACCGGACGAAACAGACCGAAATTCACGTTCATCGGCTGGAAGGTCTTGGCTTCGGCGCCGCCCGTGATGTGGTGGATCAATGCGCCCATCGCACTGTCTTGCGGTACGTCGGGAAGTGATCGGCCTAGTATTTCGGCAGCGGCCAAACGGCCTGCCAAAAGGCCCATCGCTGCGCTTTCCACATACCCTTCCACCCCCGTGATTTGCCCCGCAAAACGAATATTTGGCCTAGACTTGAGCCGCATCTGCGCGTCCAGCAAAGTCGGAGAGTTGATGAAAGTGTTGCGGTGAATGCCACCCAATCGCGCAAAGCTGGCATTCTCCAAACCCGGTATCATACGAAATACCTCGGTTTGCGCACCGTATTTCATCTTGGTTTGGAAACCGACGATGTTGAACAACGTGCCCAAGGCATTGTCGCGCCGCAATTGGACGACGGCATAAGGTTTTACGTCCGGTTGATGCGGATTTGTCAGGCCAACAGGTTTCATCGGGCCATGGCGTAAAGTTTCACGACCGCGCTCGGCCATAACCTCGATCGGCAGACAGCCGTCGAAATAACCAGCGGTCTCTCCCTCGTGGAATTCGGTCTTATCTGCAGCCAGCAGCGCATCAATGAAGGCTTCGTGCTGATCACGATCCATCGGACAGTTGAGGTAGGCGGTACGCTCTTCCTCAGTCTCGCCCTTATCGTAGCGTGACTGCATCCAGGCTTTGCTCATATCAATGCTGTCTGCATAGACGATGGGGGCGATCGCGTCGAAAAAGGCCAGCGCCTCGGCACCAGTTTCTGCGCGAATGGCTTCCCCCAATGCGGGCGAGGTCAACGGCCCGGTTGCAAAGATCCACTTTCCGTCTTGGGGTAGACTGGTTACTTCTTCCGCTGAGACCGAGACCCGTGGATGGGCCTTCAGCTTGGCAGTGACGGCTTCGGCAAAAGGATCACGGTCAACCGCAAGCGCGCCACCCGCAGGCAGGCGATGGCTATCTGCGGTCGTCATGATCAACCCGTTTGCCGCGCGCATTTCCCAATGCAGCAAGCCGACTGCGTTCTGTTCATCATCATCCGATCGGAATGAGTTCGAACACACCATCTCGGCCAGATTGCCGGTCTGGTGTGCAAACGTGCCCACATTAGGACGCATTTCGTGGATCACAACATCCACGCCCATTTCCGCTGCCTGCCAGGCGGCCTCGGACCCGGCCATGCCGCCGCCCACGATATGCAATGTCTCTGTCATGTGCTGCCAAATAGGGCAGAGCAGCGCCATGCGCAATGCGCAGTAATCGCTTTAGTTCTGAGGGGAATTCTTGGGGTCGCCGCTGCGGGAATGTCGACGCCGGTGAGAGAAACCAGCTTGGAGGGACCTTCCGCCCACGGCGACCCAAAAGTATGGTCAGGCCTTGGCCTTGACCCAGCTTTGCCACAGTGTCGCCCTTTTGAAAAGTGAAAAAATGCGAACAGTCGGCAAAAATGTATTAAATAATTGCGTTACTGGTGCCAATCAGGCGGGCGCTTTTCGATAAAGGCACTAATTCCTTCCTCAGTATTCCGGTCCATCATATTCTGTGCCATTACCTCGGCGGTATAATCGTATGCCTGATCAGTCCGCATTGTAATCTGTTGATAAAAAGCGGTTTTACCGATTTTCACCGCACTGCTGAGCTTGCCTGCCAACTTCTCGGCCAACGCATTGGTTTCATCTTCCAACAAGTTCTCGGGAACCGTTCGATTGATCAGACCCAGCTCAGCCGCGCGTTCGGCGGTGATAAAATCACCGGTCGTGAGCATTTCAAACGCCTGTTTCCGCGGTATATTCCGGCTGAGAGCCACCATCGGAGTGGAGCAGAACAAGCCGATATTGACACCATTTACGCCGAACCGTGTACCCTCGGCCGCGATTGCCAGGTCACAGGTTGCTACAAGCTGACACCCTGCGGCAGTGGCGATCCCGTGCGCTTGGGCGATCACGGGTTGGGGCAGGGACTGAATGGACATCATCATCTTAGCACATCGGTCGAACAGATCCTGAAAATAGGAAAGCCCACCATCGGGTGCCTGCCGCCCCTGGGTCATCTGTTTCAGATCGTGCCCCGCGCAAAAGGCTTTCCCCGCACCGGAAAGAACAACAACACGAATCGACTTGTCTTCGCGCAGCGCATTGAACTCTGCCTGCAGGGCCGCCAGCATTTCATCGCTGAGGGCGTTCAACCGCTCAGGCGCGTTCATTCGAAGCCGTGCAATCGCACCTGTGTCGTGACGTTCCAGAATTGCCATCTTGCCCTCCCGCTGGCGTTCAGGCCAACTCTAGGCGGGCAGAGCGACGAGGGGAAGCATGTCATTAGCACTGAATAAACAAGAATTGACGGAATACCTGGCGCAGGTGTTTCCACAGGTTCATAACGACTTTGTTGTCGAGGGTCTGACAGAAGCCAACATCACCATGCGCCTGAGGGTCGAAGACCGTCACCTGCGCCCCGGAGGCACAGTATCTGGTCCATCCATGTTCGGGCTGGCCGATGTCAGTGTATATGCAATGGTTTTGGCGCGGAAAGGTCGGCAATCTCTGGCTGTCACGACCAACAGTTCTCTGGATTTCTTGCGCAAGCCGGAAGGCGGGGCGGACCTGATTGCTGAGTGTAAGTTGTTGAAATTAGGTCGAACACTGGCTGTCGGGGATGTGCTGATTTACTCGGAAGGCTCTGACAAACCCGTCGCGCGGGCCAGCATGACCTATTCGCTTCCTCCAGAAGGCTCAGCCGCTGCTGCCTTTGGGTAAAAAAGGCCGGGGATAAACCCCGGCCAGGAAGAGGTCCCTTAGATGGGACTGGGGATAGTCTATTTCATCCAGAAATAGCGGCTGACTTCTGCATCTGCCCGATGGCGGGTCAGCCCGACATCGCGGAGCAGCCTGTCATCCAGCTTACCTAAGTTTACCCGGCTGCGGCGGCGTTGTTCCCATTGTGTGACCGACGCCGCAAACCGCACGGCCAGCGCGGCGATCAGCGGCAGCCGGGGGCTGTCGTTCAGCAGCAAGAGGGCGGGGTTGTGCATTGCGCGTGTCATCTTGGGTATCCTTTCAAATTGTATTGACACAAAGTAAAAATGTTCGGTACACTGCTTTGATACATTCAGCATTGTGTCGAAATCAAAGGAAGAATTGTAATGAATACAATTTGGCCAGAGGCGTTACCGAAGTCCAAAGGTCCAAAATATACTCTGGTCGCTGACACGATCCGAAAAGCGATAGAAAACAAAACGCTGGAGGTTGGAAAGAAACTGCCTCCGGTGCGGGAACTGGCGTATCGATTAAAGATCACACCGGGCACTGTCGCGCGCGCCTATACGATCCTGACCGATGAAGGTTTGCTACAAGCCGAGGTCGGACGTGGTACATTTGTAGCCCCGCCGAGATCGCCCATTCTGGACGATGTCTGGTCGCGGCAGTTACATCTGAGGGACGACAAATATGAATCCAATGTCAGTCTGTTCAGTCCACGCTTGCCAGATGTGGGGCAGGTGACATTAATCCGCGAATGCCTTGAAAAGGTTGCAAAAGGCGATCCGCGGATGTTTATGAACTATCCGACCCGAGATGCCTACCTACCCGTGCGTCAGGTTGTGGCCGACTGGTTGTCAGATCTTCCTCTGGGCTCATTGAATGCAGATGACATTGTACTGACACACGGTGGGCAAAGTGGCATTTGCGTCGTGTTCCAGACCGTTCTGAAAGATCCGAAACCCATCGTGTTGGTTGAGGACCTGTCTTATGCCGGGTTCAGACGGGCAGGTGAGTTGATGCGCGCCGAGGTTGTCGGGGTTAAAATGGACAAATGGGGCATAAGCCCCGATGCGCTGGACCACATCCTCAGGCAAACGAAGGCACAGGCGATCTGCGTCTCACCCGAAGTGCAGAACCCAACGGGCGGGCATTCGCCGTTGGAACGGCGCAAAGAAGTTGTCGAGATTGCGCGAAAGCATGAATTACAGATCATCGAAGACGATTGCTATCGCATGGGCGAGGCCCGCGCGCCCAGCTATCGTGCTTTGGCACCCGAACGGGGATGGCATGTTTCGTCAATTTCGAAAACCCTTACACCAGCGTTGCGGGTCGGCTTCGCCATTGCACCGAAAGAGCAGAGCGTCGATCTGCGGCGTTCTGCAGAATACGGGTATTTCGGGCTCGCCCAGCCTTTGGCTGAGTTGACGCGGTTGCTGTTGGGACATCCAGAGGCGAGGCAACTTGCAAAAAACGTCCGTACCAAGATGGGCGAATATGTACGTGTGGCGGTAAACTCCCTGGGTGGCTTCGATCTAAACTGGGATTCTGAGATTCCCTTCGTCTGGCTTCATCTGCCTTCCGGTTGGCGGTCTGCTGCGTTCAGCCGGGCGGCCGAGCGGGAAGGTATTCAGTTGCGATCGGCCGATGAATTCGCGCTGCGGGATGGTCGCGCGCCAAATGCCGTTCGTATAGCGGTGAATGGGCATGTCTCGCTTGAGAAGTTCGAAGACGCCATGCTGCGTCTGCGCGCATTGCTGGACAACCCACCCGAGCAAATAAGCGTCTAGTACCTATTGCAATGGGGCAGGGTCGCCAAAAAAGCCCGCCAAATGTGCAATCTTGCCATCGGCATCGAGACGAATGAAATCATGCCCGGTAACCATAATGGACCCATCGGGAGCAACCATTTGCCAGGTGAAGTGGACCACATCATGGTGTGAATTCGGCTCACTGGTCAGCTCAACTCGGCCCTTTGTATCACTCAGAACCGCTCCGATATGGGCATTGAGTTGATCTCTGCCGGAAACTTCTGCAGTTGGATCGACGTAACGACCAGTTTGTGCAAAACACTGCTCAAGAAGGCTCAGTCGCCTTTCGGGATCGGTCGACTGCCATGCCGCACCATAGGCAGCGATAACCTGTTCCAATTCTTGCATAGCCACCTCCGACATTGGATGATCTTGGTTGAGTCTAGCTTAACTAAGCTACGCAAAATTGGATATGCCGAAGAAATTTTGGGGTAAAATAATACCTATTTTATAAGTTATTGTTATTGATAGATATATTATACTTTGCCTGTATTGACCTGCATAACTAGTAGGTCTAAACCCCCTCCATCGAATTCGGGCCGCTCCGCCAAGGGGCGGTCTTTCACATCAAACAGGACTATCCTGCCATGAAAACCTTTTCTGCAACACCTGCAGACATCGACAAGAAATGGATCCTGATCGACGCCGAGGGCGTTGTTCTGGGCCGTCTTGCCTCGATCGTCGCCATGCGCCTGCGTGGCAAGCACAAAGCGTCGTTCACACCCAACATGGACATGGGCGACAATGTCATCGTAATCAACGCTGACAAAATCCAGATGACTGGCAAGAAGCGCGAAGAGAACTTCTACTGGCACACTGGCCACCCGGGCGGCATCAAGTCGCGCACCAAGCAGCAGATCCTTGAGGGTGCACACCCCGAGCGCGTCGTGACCCAAGCGGTCAAGCGCATGCTGCCGGGCAACCGTCTGGCGCGTCAGCAGATGACCAACCTGCGCGTTTATGCTGGTGCCGAGCATCCTCATGAGGCGCAAGCGCCCGAAGTTCTAGACGTTAAGTCCATGAACAAGAAAAACACCCGGAGCTAATGACCGATGGCTGATCAGATCAATACTCTCGAAGAGCTGAGCGCCGTCGCAGGCGTTGAAACCGTGGCCGAAGAAGTCATCGTACGTGAGCCCGTACGTGACGAGCTGGGTCGTTCCTACGCCACCGGAAAGCGTAAAGACGCTGTTGCCCGCGTTTGGATCAAGCCGGGTTCCGGCAAGGTCACCGTGAACGGCAAAGACCAGGACAAGTATTTTGCTCGTCCGGTTCTCCAGCTGATCCTGCGCCAGCCGTTCCAGGTTGCTGGTGTGGAAGGTGAGTTCGACGTTGTTGCAACCGTCAAAGGTGGTGGCCTGACCGGTCAGGCCGGTGCGGTCAAGCACGGCATCTCGAAAGCGCTGCAACTGTACGATCCCAACCTGCGTGGCGCTCTGAAAGCCGCAGGCTTCCTGACCCGCGACAGCCGCGTTGTGGAACGTAAGAAATACGGTAAGCGCAAAGCGCGTCGTTCGTTCCAGTTCTCGAAGCGTTAATCGCTACGGATACCGAATTGGAAAGGGCTCGCAACTGCGAGCCCTTTTTCCTTGGTCGGTTTATTCTTCGTAAACCAGTTTCCACGCACCATTTTCGACGACGCTGACAAATACAGAGTCAGCACCCTGATGGTCATCGGGCCCATATGTGATCTGGTTGCCGACCAACTCATCCATGTAATCCAGAGATTCCATCGCGGCAATGAAGCTATCATGCGTCAGATCAGGACCTGCAGCTTCAAGTGCTTTGACCATCATCTCGGCCGCTGAATAGCCCAGCATTGAAAATCCGACCGGGTCTTCGCCCGTAGCCTCTTTGTATTCAGCAATAAATGCTGCCGGGGCGGGCTCTTCGGCGCGCGCCCAGAGATCCAGCCACGAGGCCGCCGCATAGAAACCGTCGGTCACACCACCGGGCACCTGTGCGACCACGGTTAGGAAGCTGGCCGAGGTGCCGAGAAACTTCATGTCGGTCAGGCCCATTTTCTTGGCCGTTCCAACAACAGTGATTGCCTGACGCACGCCGAGCGCCATCGTGACGATGTCACAACCTTCTTCTTTAAGCTTGCTCAAGGACCCCACGAAATCCGTCTCGTCCGGTTTGTGGGTGGTCTCAGCGCCGAAAGTGATGCCAGCCTCTTCGGCTCCCGCTTTGCTGCCTTCCAGAATTTCCTCACCGAAATCAGTAGGCAGGTACATGGTGCAAACGGTTTGCGATCCAAATTCACCGTTCAGATACTTCACCCCAATCCGAGCTTGATCGTAATAGGTCGAGAACGAGGTGAACTTGTTCTTCATCGGCTCTTGCAGCATTTGCCGCGCGGCGGTCAGAGGGGCGACGTTGGGAATACCTTTCGGGTCCAGCAGCTTGAACCCAGCAACATTCATCGGCGTACCCAGCGACTGCAACATCGCGAAAACCTTGTCGCGGTTCAGCAGCTTGTTATAGCCCTGCATCGCGCGTGGCATCTGATAGCCGTTATCCTCGACGACAAAGCGGATCTTGCGGCCATGCACGCCACCCTCGGCGTTGACGCGATCAAAGACCACATTTGCGCCTTTGGTGGCCGGAACGCCCACGGCAGCGAAGATGCCGCTGAGGTCGTTGACTGAGCCAATGACGATCTCGTCATCTGTCACGCCTTGTGTTTGCGCCCAGCTGATCGTGGCGGATGCAGTCAATGCCGTCGCTGCGGCAAGGCCCTTAAATAAGTGTTTCATACTTCTCCTCCCTGTTGGGTCGCCCCTTAACTAATTGTACATATCTTCAATGAGATGTGCGTGTTTCTTTTCCACCAGACCACGTTTGAGTTTCATCGTCGCAGTCAGCTCCTCATCTTCGGCAGTGAGCAACACGTCGATCAGCCGGAAATCCTTGATCTGTTCGACCCGCGCAAAGTCCTTATTAACCGCTGCGATTTCCTCGCCGATCAGCTCCGTCACTTCGGAAGCAGCACAAAGGGAAGAAAAGTTCGAAAAGGGGATCTTGCGCTCTTGTGCGAATTTCTCGACATTTTCCTGATCGATCATGATTAGCGCCGTTAGATACTTGCGCCGATCCCCGATGATCACCGCGTCCGAGATATACTGGCTGAACTTCAACCCGCTCTCGATCTCTGCGGGCGTGACGTTCTTACCGCCCGCAGTGATGATGATGTCCTTGAGGCGCCCTGTGATGGTGACAAAACCTTCCTCGTCGATATGCCCCATATCCCCAGTGCGCAGCCAGCCGTCGCAGGTGAAGCTTTCGGCTGTTTTGGCATTGTTGCGCCAGTAGCCCTGAAAGACGTTGAGGCCTTTGACCTGAATTTCTCCGTCATCCGAGATGCGCAGGTCGTTGCCAGGAACAGGTTTCCCAATGGTGCCGATCTTGTTGGCCTCAAGCGTGTTCAGCGCTGCTATGCCGGCGGTTTCAGTCATACCGAAGCCCTCGACAATGGGCACGCCAATTGCCCAATACCACCTGAGCAAATCGGGAGAGATCGGCGCTGCACCAGAGCCGCCTCGGCGGAGACGATCTAAGCCCAGCATCCGGCGCAGGTTGCGCAGAACAAGCCGATCCCAAAGCCAGAACTGCATAGCGATCGGTGCTGGAACAGGTTTGCCTGCAAGGATAAATTCGGCGCGCGCCATTCCAGACTTGAGCGCCTGTGCAAAGGCGAAGCGTCCTGTGGGCGTTGCTTCCTTCGCCATGAACATGACCTGAGAGTAGATCTTCTCCCACACGCGCGGGACGGCAGTGAAGGTGGCGGGAGAGACCTCTTGCAGGTTGGAGAACACTGTCTCGGGGCTTTCAGCGAAATTCACAGTAGTCTTCATCGCAAGCGGGTAGTAGATCGACACGTCGCGTTCGAGGATATGACAGAGCGGCAGAAAGCATAGCTGTTCGTCGGTTGATTGGGAGGGCAGGGAATGCGCCCCTGCCTCTATCGCGGCCATGATGTTCTCATGGCTCAGCATGGCGCCTTTGGGATTACCGGTGGTACCTGACGTATATATGAGCAGGGCGGTGTCTTGTGACGTGGTTTCAGCGATTTCTGCTTCGAATGCGCCGGGTTCATCGACCTCAGCCTGCTGCCCCAGAGCATACAAGTCCTCGATCATCATGCAACGCGGATGATCCAGGTCGTGCAGGCCTTCATCCTCAAGGATAATGACCTTGAGCAGATCGGACAGATCCGCCTCGACTTCGAGGAACTTGTCCAACTGCTCTTCATCTTCAACGATCAGAAACCGGCTGCCACTGTCATTGATCAGGTATTTTAACTGGCTGGCCGAATCTGTGGTGTAGACGCCCGAAGCAATCCCTCCGACACACTGGATGCCCATGTCGAACCACGCCCATTCCTTGCGGTCTTCGGACAGGATCGAGACAACCTCGCCACGTTGCAGACCCAGCTTGCGCAGGGCCAGCCCGATCCATTTGGCGTGTTGCCAGTAGTCGGCCCATGAGTAGGATTTCCAGATGCCGAAGTCCTTCTCGCGATGCGCCGTACGCTGTCCCAGTTCGGCACAGCGTTTCTGGAATAGCTCGCATATCGTGACACAGCCATCGACTCGCAGGGGTCTCTGACCTGGCGTAGCGTTGAACTGCACACCGTTGATTCTGGTCTGAGGGGGCAGGGGGCTTGCGTCCATCCAGCTCACCTCCATGTCTTCTTGCGTTTCCAGCGGCGGTTTTCTCGCGCGCCTTCTTCCTGAACGCCCAGATAGAAATTCTGAATGTCCTCGGATTGCAGCAAGGTTTCAGCCGCACCATCCATAACGATCCGTCCGATCTCCATTACATAGCCATGATGGGCGAGTTCCAGTGCCGCATTGGCGTTCTGCTCGACCAGCATCATTGTCATGCTCTGTTCGTCATTAAGGCGTTTGAGAATGCCAAAAATCTCTTGCACCAGCAGCGGCGATAGGCCCAGCGAAGGCTCATCCAACAGCATGATACGCGGGTTAGCCATCAGGCCGCGCCCAATCGCCAGCATCTGCTGTTGCCCGCCGGACAGAGTGCCAGCCTCCTGATTGCGGCGGTCTTTCAACACAGGAAAGTAGGAAAACACCAGATCGCGGTCATGATCGATCTGTCCTTTATCCGACAGGGTATAAGCCCCAAGATTCAGATTCTCGTCGACGGTCAAAAGTGGAAAGACCTCGCGTCCCTCGGGCACATGGACGATGCCTTTTTGCACGACCTTGTGAGGTTCCGATCCCTGTATCTGCTGACCGTCAAATGTGATTGAACCTTTTTCGGGATCCATCACGCCTGAGATTGTTTTCATCAGCGTTGTCTTGCCCGCGCCATTTGCGCCCAGGATTGAAACGACCTGCCCTCGATGCACGTCCAATGACACGCCACGAATGGCCATGATCGGGCCATAAAAACTTTCAACATTGCGAATGCTAAGGATCGGTTGGTTCATGAAGCTTTGCCCAAATAGGCCTCTACCACAGCAGGATGAGATTGAACTTCGGTTGGGGTTCCAAGGGCAAGCTTCGCTCCGTCGGCCATGGCAAGAACCCGGTCGGACACGCCCGAGACCAGACCCATATCGTGCTCTACCATAAGCACGGTAATGCCCATCTGACGCCGGATGTCATCGATCCACCAACGCATATCTGTGGTCTCTTCCACCGATAGGCCCGAGGCGGGTTCATCGAACAGCAGGAGTTTTGGATCGGTGGCCAACGCTCGGGCGACTTCGACCACCTTACGCACGCCATAGGGGAGGCCCGAGATCATCTTGTCACGAAAGGCCTGGAGGTCGAGGAAGTCGATGATCTCTTCAACCTTTTCTCGGTTCTCGATCTCCTGCCTGCGAGCTGAGGGCGAGAACAGAATTTCCGAGATCAGATTGGTTTTGCGGTGCCGGTGGCGCCCGACCAGAAGGTTCTGCAAAACGGTCGCATGTTCGAACAGTTCAATGTTCTGGAATGTCCGCGCGACGCCATAGGCCGCGACACCCGAGGGCTTGATACGCAGCAGATCATGCCCGTCAAAGTGGATCGCCCCTGCATAAGGATCATAGAAGCGCGAAATCAGGTTGAAGACCGTTGATTTGCCGGCGCCGTTGGGACCGACGATGGCGAACACCTCACCTTCTTGCACGTTGAAGGACAGATCATCCACAGCAGTCAGACCGCCGAATTTCAGGGTAACGTTTTCAAACTCCAGCAAGCTCATCTCAGACGCTCCGTCTTGAGATAGGACTTTTGTCTTTTGAACATGTCCTTGCGGTAGAAGGGGAACAGTTCGAACCACGTCCGGATTTTTAGCCATCGACCATACAAACCCAACGGTTCGAACAGGATGAAGGCGATCAGGATCATGCCAAAGATGCCGAATTCGAGCCCCGGAATGGCGACCGTATTGCCACCAAACAAGGCTGCTGCGTATTCCTTTGAAATCGACAGAAACTGCGGCAGGAAACCGATCACAATTGCGCCCAAAAACGCGCCATGGATTGAGCCCAGACCTCCGATAACGATCATCATCAGCAATTGGATGGAAATTACGACACTGAAGGTCTCGTTATTGAACGCCCCAGAGAACATACCCATCAATGCGCCTGCTAGTCCGGTGACCGCGCAGGAGAGGGCGAAAGAGATCGTCTTGGTGCGCGCGATATCCACACCCATCGCCTGCGCTGAGACCTCAGAGTCTCGTACGGCGATGAAGCTACGGCCTAAGGGCGCGCGCAATAGGTTGATATAGCCCAGTGTCACGACAACGGCGACGGCCAGCACCAGCCAGAAGAACGGGGCCGGGGTGGCCCAACGATCGACCAGATGTCCGAAGATTTCGACACCACCCAGATATTTACCCGCGACACCTCCGGTGACGGGTTCGGCCAGAACGATGATGTCGTCCATGAGCACAGACAGAGCAAGGGTGAAGATCGCAAGATAGATGCCATGCAGGCGCAGGGCAGGGATGGCGACGGTTGCTCCGACGATGCCGGTCAACAGGCCCGCCAACGGGAACGCCAGCAGAAAGGGCACCCCAGCCTCAATCAGGATGACATTGGCATAGCACCCAACGGCCAGAAAGGCGGCATGGCCAAGGCTGGCCTGCCCGGTATGGCCGGTTAGGATCATCAAGCCCAAACCCGCGATGGCCCAGATCAGAACATTGGTCAGTTCGCCAAGATAAAAGTCATCCAACCACCACGGCGCAGCGGTTACGACCGCCAACAGGATCAGATAGAGGCTGAGCTGATAGCCATCCTTCCAAGGGCGAATGTCCTGCATATAGTTTGTTTTGAAAACAATCCGCATGCGATCAGACCTTCTTGACCCGCACCTGGCTGAACAGCCCATGCGGTCGAAAGATCAGAACTGCCAGCAACAGCGCATAAGGCGCGATCTGACTGTACCCGGCTGCAATATAGCGGCTGGCAAAGGGCTCAATCACGCCGACGATTAGCCCGCCGGCCAATGCGCCGGGCAGGCTGCCAAACCCGCCGATCACAGCTGCTGCAAATGCCTTGATCCCCAGAAGCCCAGTTGTGGGATCGACCGAGCCTTTGGCCGCGAACAAAATTCCGGCAATCCCGGCGACAACTCCGGCCAATGCCCAGATTAAGCCCTGAACCCGCTTAACCGGTATCCCCATGTAATATGCCGCCAACTGGTTTTGAGACGCACCTTGCATGGCAAGCCCCAGCTTGGTCTTGCTGAAGAACACATAAAGACCCCAGGTCAGTAGGACGGTGACAACAATCACGGCCACGTCCTCCATCCCCAGCACAAGACCACCGAACCGGATCTCCTTACCAGCCAATGGGTTCTGCAGCGTTTGCGGCTCGTGCCCCCAGATCAGACCAGCTGCAAACCTGATCACAAAGCCCAAGGCGATGGTTAGGATCACCACGGCAGTCTGACTTTCGCCAAAGACGCGGCGGATGATCAGCCGATCGATCAGATACCCAAGTGCGCCCATAATCCCCAGTGAAATCGGTAGCGCCAGCCAGAAAGGCAGCCCCATATATTCCGTATTCGTAAGGCCAATAGTGACAAACGCACCCAGCATCATGAAATCGCCCTGCGCAAAATTCACTGCCTCGGTGGCTTTGTAAATCAGTACAAAGCCAAGGGCGATCAGGCCGTAGACACAGCCGTTCGCCAGCCCGCTGATCAGCAGCTGCGCGTTATCCAATCTCACCCTCCCTAAGCCGGTTAAGTCCGGCGCTTTGTTCTACTATGGAGTGATTATCACCTTCCCGTCACTCTTTTTCAGAGCATCCGCCAGATTTGGCAGCACTTCTCGTAGCGAAAGCCGTGCGGAAACATCTGTGCGCCAGCGCCCATCTGCAAATCGCGCCTGCACTTCGCTGACAACTCGCATTTGATCAGCCGGGGGGGTGTCCATCATCCAGCGGGTCAGCCAGAAACCCTCGATCCGTTTGCTCATGAAGATCAACTGGCCCATCTGAGTCAACTTCGGCATTTCCGTACTGAGTTTCCCATAGCAAACCCACCGCGCGCCATTGGGCATCGCGCAGAACACCTGCTCTGACAGTTGGTCGGCAACCGCGTCGAGAAAAACAAGAGGTTTCAGATCTGCACTGATCGTGGCAAACCGCGTCGGCGCATCCGTATCGCTGGTCACGACCACCTCTGCCGCACCCAGGCCTTTTAACATCTCGACCGTTTCGGCGCGCCGCACCAGAGCGATCGGTTTCAACCCAAGATCCCGTCCAAGGCTGCACATCAACTTACCAAGCTGGCTGGTGGCGGCAGAGACCACAAAAGCCTCGCCCTCAGCCCGTGCGATATCCACCATCGCCATTGCGGTTAGCGGGTTTACGATCTGCGCCGCCCCGTCTTCATCCGAGATTTCGGGGCGCAAGGGGATACACATCTGGGCCTGCGTCACAACATACTCGGCCCAGGCACCAGAGCCTGCTGCCACAAAGGCCACGCGCTGATCCAGCAGGGCGTCAGCCCCGGTACCGGTGGCAACAACATCTCCGCACCCCTCGAACCCTGCTGCGGCGCCTTTGACCCGCGGCTGACCATATTCTCCTTTGATAAAATGGATATCTGAAGGATTCACCGAGGCAGTGCGCACTTTGATCAACACTTGTCCCGCCTTTGGGACAGGTACAGGCAATTCAGCCTCCGCTAACCAGTCCGAGGCATTCTCCAGCGTCGGTCCCGTGGCTGTGCCGGAATATCCGTCCTGCGTCTGAACAACGGCAAACATGGTGTCGGGCAGGGTGGTCATCGTTCGATCCTTCTTTGATGCGAGTTCAGCACGAGGCCTTCATCGTCACAATGTAACACACTGACAAAAGGTTTTATTTTTTCAAAGCAATCTCAAGAAAGCAATCAAACACGGTGAGCTATGTCAATTGGGTAATGCCGTAATGTGACGCAAATTAAGTCGCATCCCGACCGGGTGAACCAGCCCTATTGGGGCTGGTTCTGGAATTGATCACTGCTGCGTCATCAGATTGCGCAGATCCTGTATCTTCGCGACAACCAGCTCAGGCGACGCTTTGATCTCGTCGAGGATCTTCATAACCTGTGTTTTGATGTCCTGAGACAAGGCGCTTTCCTGAACTGACGTGACGATTGCGTCATAGTCGAAATTCTGCGCGGTCAGCATGCCGTCCTGAACCCACGAGTTGAACAGTTCCTGTCCCTGACCGGCAAGCGCTGCGACCTGATCGCCAGCTGCTGAGGCTGCATCATTGGCCTGCTCGGTCAAAGATGTAGCAGCGTCGCTGGCCTGTTCCGATACCGAAGATGCAGCTTCCGAGGCCTGATCAGCAATCGAGGACGCAGCCTCGGATGCTTGTTCAGTCGCCGCCTCAACGGCATCAGCAGCGCCCTCTTGTATTGCCGAGGCTGCTTCACCAACCGCCTCTGAGGCATCTTCAGCCGCCGATTGCAACTGCTCGGCAGGGGTTGGTTCAGGTTTTGTGGCGAAATAGTAAGCGCCTCCGCCGATAACGGCGATGGCTACGATAAGTAAAAGACGCGACATTGGATGTCTCCTTCAAATGATGTGTCGCTCAGATGGGGTTAAGGTACGTTAAAGCAAAGGGGAAAACACGTGAGTTTGCAGCATATTGCGGGTTTGAGCCACACTGCGCTGATTGACACTGCAGGCAGTGGCAACATCATGCCATCCATTGCAGGAATCGCAACACAAGCAAAGAAACAGCCTTGAAGGATGAGTTGATTTATGGCGGAGAGACAGGGATTCGAACCCTGGGTGGGCTTGCACCCACAACGGTTTTCGAGACCGCCCCGTTCGACCACTCCGGCACCTCTCCGCGGGGGTCTGTGAGGGGGGGATTTAGTGGTGAACGGGCAGGGGTGCAAGCAGAAAATTCCGGATTTTGACGATAGTGGGATTTTCCATTGCCAGAGGTAAGAAAACACCTAGGCTGATATGTATGACTTACTTTATACGCCAGTTCGCAATCAGCCTCATCCTTCCAATTTTCTCGCTTGGTGTCATGGCCTCGCCATCTCAGGCCGCCAGTCAGGATCAGATTGAGGCGTTTCTGACCACGACAGGGTTTGACGTTGCCTTGGAAAGCATAGCGCAGGCCTCTGCTTCGGCCCCGCAGATGCTGGGTATCGACCCTGACGGCTTCGGATCGGATTGGGCGCGTCTGACCGAAGAGGTGTTTGATACCGCTTTGATGCACGAAACGGCCGTCTCTATCCTTGAACAGACGCTTAGCGAAGAGGCGCTGGTCCACGCGGTCTCGTTTTATGCCTCGGAGTTGGGGCAAAGACTGGTCGTTGCTGAAAACGCCGCTCATATGGATGACGATGATGATGCCAAACAACTGGCCGGGCAGGAAATCGTCTCGAAGTTGATAAAAGAAGGCTCATCGCGCGTTGAAAGCCTGAAGCGCATGAACCGTGCGGTGGACGCCAGCGGAACCTCGCTGCGCGCGCTGCAAGAGATTCAGGTGCGGTTTTTACTGGCCGCAAGTGCGTCTGGCATTATCGACATGCAACTGAGCGGAGATGAACTGCGCGCGATGATCCAACGCAATGAAGGTGAGTTGCGTCGATCTCTGCAACTGTCAGCTTTGGCAGGGGCGGCTTACACCTACCAGGATTTCTCGGATGAGGATGTCGACGCCTATGTTGACGCTCTGGAACAGCCTCTGATGCAGGAGGTCTATGAGCTGTTGAATGCGATCCAATATGAAATCATGGCGATGCGGTTTGAAGTATTAGCCGCCCGCATGGCCGAATTGCGCCCGGCGCAGGATATCTGATGCGAGTTTTAGCTACGGCACTCTGTTTGACGATCTGGGCGCTGCCTCTGGCCGCAAGCGAGCGTGCTGAAAGACTGATGCAGGCGATGCATATTTTGGATTTTATGAAAATTCTTAGTGAAGAAGGCGTGGCGCAAGGGCATGCAATCAACGAGTCGATGCTGGGCAGCTCAGGAGGAGCCTATTTTTTGGCGCAAGTTGAGGATTTGTACGATCCGAGCACGATGCACCAACAACTTTCGCTGTCGGTTGGCGAGATGATGTCCGATGCGCAGCTAGAACAAGCTTCGATCTTTTTTGAAAGCGAACTGGGGCAAAGCATCGTTTCTCTGGAAAACTCGGCGCGCCGGGCCATTGCAGATGACGCGATCGAAGAGATGGCACGCAGCGCTTACGAACAGGCTGATCGCGAGGGCATGTTTTTTCGTCTTGTAGATGAATATGTGCAGGTCAACGACCTGATCGAGAAAAATGTGCAAGGCACCATCAGCGCTGATTATAGTTTTTACCAAGGACTTGCCTCTGGGCAAAGCGCCCTGTTTGACGATGCATCCGTGTTGCAGGAACTGCTATCTCAGCATGAGAACACCAGGGCTGAGACAACTGAATGGATGTACTCGTTCCTTTTATTGGCCTATCAGCCGTTGAACGAGTCTCAGATGCGAGAGAACATCGCCTTTTCCCGCACCGATGCGGGTCGGGCCTTGAATTCCGCCTTGTTCATGGGTTTTGATGAGATGCTAAACGGCATCTCTTACCAGCTTGGGCAATCCGTCGCGCAAGCCATGAAAGCGTCGGATCTCTGAGCCACAGATTTTCGGATCTCAAAGCTGCGGATTTTTGGTTGACTTTCTTCATGAATGCTTCGATAAGCGCGCATCCCGGTCGGCTTTCCGCGCCGGGTATCGTTATTCTTTGACCTGATGGCATGCGCCAAAGGTCATTCACACAGCCCGAAAAGGGCGCGCTGTTCGAGGTGGCGAAAGCCAGTAACACCCAATCGGGGACCACAGAACGCGGTTAGACAAAGGAAAGACGCATGTTTGCGGTCCTCAAGACTGGCGGCAAGCAGTACAAGGTTCATGCGGGCGATGTGCTCCGTGTTGAAAAGCTGGCTGCCGACGCAGGTGAAAAAGTTCAATTCAACGATGTTCTGATGCTGGGCGGCGACGCACCGGTTGTTGGTGCACCTTTCGTTGAAGGCGCAGGTGTACAGGCCGAAGTGATCGAACAGATCAAAGGTGACAAGGTCATCAAGTTCGTCAAGCGCCGTCGTAAGCACAGCTCGAAGCGTACTGTTGGTCACCGTCAGAAACTGACTCTGGTCAAAATCACCGACATCCTGTCGTCAGGCGCTGACAAGTCGGGCATCAAAGCTGCAACCGGTTCGGCACCGGCTGGCGAAGCTGCTCCGGTGGCAAAAAAGCCTGCCAAGAAAGCTGAAGCCAAAGCAGAGGCACCCGCCGCAGCTGCTGCCGCTGACGATCTGACTGCTCTTAATGGTGTCGGCCCTGCCGCTGCCAAAAAGCTGGTTGAAGCCGGTATCGAAAGCTTTGCCGCTCTGGCCGCCTTGTCGGACGAGCAGATTGCTGCTATCGACACCATCAAAGTGAAACCCGAATGGGTTGAGCAAGCCAAAGAGCTGGCTCAGGGCTAAGGAGAGAGAGAATGGCACATAAGAAAGCTGGCGGTTCCTCCCGTAACGGTCGCGACTCAGCTGGTCGTCGCCTTGGCGTAAAACTGTATGGTGGCCAGGCCGCCATCGCAGGCAACATCATCGTGCGTCAGCGCGGCACCAAGTTCTGGCCGGGCGAAGGCGTAGGCATGGGCAAAGACCATACCATCTTTGCAACTGTCGATGGCGCCGTGAAGTTCCATAAGGGACTTAAAAACCGCACCTTTATTTCGGTCCTGCCAGTGGCGGAGGCCGCAGAGTAAGCCGAAACCCAGAAGGTTTAAGAAAAATTCATGGGGGACCGGCACAAAGTGCCGGTCCCTTTTTCGTTTTAACGCAGTCGTGATCACAAGAACCGATGACAGTCGCAACCACCAGTTTCCTGATTTTTGCCGCTTCGCAGGTCGGCACGCCGGGACCGGCCAATATGGTCCTGCTGGGAACAGGTGCGCGTTATGGCTTTCGGTCGGCTCTACCCTTTGTGGGCGGGGTCATTCTGGGCAAACAGCTGATCATCTGGCCGGTTGGTTTTGGCCTGATGCAAGTTGCCGATCAGGCGCCGTTGGTGTTCGAGGCACTCAAATATGCTTCTGCTGCATATATTTGCTGGCTTGCGTGGAAAATTGCCAATCTGCGGCTTTCCCGAGGTCAATCGGATAAGCAAGTGCCCGGTTTTCTGGCGGGGTTAATAGTGCATCCGCTTAACCCTAAGGCTTGGGCAATGATTATCGCAGGTTTCACCGGGTTTGTGGCAACTGGAACACCCAGTTTTGAGGCGACCCTCACGATCGCTCTCTGTTTGTTAATCTGCCAGATCGTATTGCACCCGATCTGGACATTTGCAGGAGATCGGATCGCCCATGCGGTTGAAGGTCGGCCTGCGGAAAAATATCTGATGTGGACGTTAGCCAGTTTGACAGTTGCGTCCGTACTTTTTGTGTTGTTCGGAGGAGGAACGCACTCATGAAAATTGAGGCAATAATAAATCAGCCGGTCATTGAAACCGAGCGGTTCGACCTTCGCCCTCTGCGTCGGTCGGATTTGGGTCTCATTGAGCATTACGCAGGCGATGAGCGTGTGGCGCGCATGACGACATCGATCCCGCATCCATTGCCGCCCGGCTCGATTGAAGCGTTTGTGATGCGCGCGATGGCCGAAGACCGGGACGAGGATGTCTGGGCAATGGATGCCACAAAGGATGGTGGCCCGGAGCTGATCGGACTGATTTCATTGACCCGGCTGGATCGCAACCAGTCCGAGGTCGGCTATTGGGTCGCCCCGGTGTATTGGAACACCGGCATTGCATCGCTGGCCGTTGAAACGCTGGTCAACGCCAATCCGCTGGAAAACGCGACCATGTTCGCCAGCGTGTTCCAGGACAACCCGGCCTCGGCCCGGGTTCTGACCCATTGCGGGTTCCAGTATCTTGGCGATGCGGAAACCTATTCGGTGGCGCGCGATGCGAATGTGCCCACCTGGACCTATACAAAGAAACTCTGACTTGTGGCCGATGGGGCCTTTGCAGTAGGGGACAGCTATGAAATTTCTCGATCTTGCAAAGGTCTACATCCGGTCCGGGGCCGGAGGTGGCGGCTGCGTCAGCTTTAGACGTGAAAAGTACATCGAATACGGCGGACCCGATGGTGGGGACGGCGGAAAGGGTGGGTCTGTTTGGGCCGAGGTTGTGGACGGGCTGAACACCCTGATCGACTTTCGCTATCAACAGCATTTTTTCGCCAAGAACGGCCAACCCGGTCGCGGTCAGCAGCGTACGGGTAAGGATGGTGACGACATCATCCTGCGCGTTCCCGTCGGAACCGAAATTCTGGACGAAGACGAAGAGACCGTGATTTGTGACCTGACCGAGGTTGGTCAGAGATTTTTGCTGGCAAAAGGCGGCAACGGCGGCTTTGGCAACCTGCATTTCAAATCCGCGACCAATCAGGCCCCGCGCCGCGCCAATCCGGGGCAGGCGGGGATCGACCGCACCATCTGGCTGCGGCTGAAGCTGATTGCGGATGTGGGTCTTTTGGGCATGCCCAACGTCGGGAAATCAACTTTCTTGGCTGCCACATCCAATGCACGGCCCAAAATCGCCGACTATCCTTTTACTACGCTGCACCCCAATCTGGGCGTTGTCGGTGTCGATAACGTGGAGTTCGTCGTTGCTGACATTCCAGGTCTGATCGAAGGCGCGCATGAGGGGCGTGGAATCGGTGACCGGTTTCTTGGCCACGTGGAACGCTGCGCGGTACTGTTGCATCTGGTCGACGGCACCTCGGAAACTGTGGTCGAAGACTATCGCACAATCATCACCGAGCTTGAGGCCTATGGCGGAGAGCTCGCGGATAAGCCGCGTATCACCGTATTGAACAAGATCGACGCTCTGGACGATGAGGAACGCGAACTGATCAAGGCCGAACTGGAAGATGCCGTTCGCGGCCCGGTCATGACCATGTCAGGCGTTGCGCATTTGGGCGTGACCGAGGTGCTGCGGTCCTTGCGGGCTCAGATCGATGAAAACCGCCTGCGCCAGAAACCCGCCGAGGAGGCCACGCCTTGGCAACCCTGACCCATGCCCGCCGCCTGGTGGTCAAGATCGGATCGGCCTTGTTGGTCGATCGGGATACGGGATTGCTCAGGTCGGATTGGCTGAAATCGCTGGCGCAGGACGTGGCTTGGCTGAAAGGGCAGGGGACAGATGTTGTTCTGGTCTCGTCCGGGTCAATCGCGTTGGGTCGAGGTGTACTTGGCCTGCCGATGCAGAATCTGCCGCTGGAACAGTCACAGGCCGCTGCGGCGGTTGGACAAATCCGGCTTGCCCGTGCGTATGAAGAAGCGTTGACGCCGCATGAGATCAAAACCGCTCAGGTGCTGGTCACGTTGGAAGACAGCGCAGATCGGCGGCGTTATCTGAATTCCCGTGCAACGCTGGAAACGCTGCTGAGCCTGGGTGTTGTTCCGATTGTCAACGAAAACGATACAGTCGCCACGGATGAGATCCGGTATGGCGACAATGACCGGCTGGCAGCGCAAATCGCCGTGACTATCGGCGCGGATCAGTTGATCCTGCTTTCAGATGTCGACGGGTTCTATTCGGGCAATCCCAGCGAGGACACGACAGCCACCCGGTATGACGTAATCAAACAGATCACGCCCGAGATTGAGGCCATGGCAGGTGACGCGGGATCGGGGCTGTCAAAGGGCGGCATGAAGACCAAGCTGTTGGCTGCCAAGATGGCAACCGCAGCTGGCTGCGATATGGCGATAACTGAAGGATCACCCCTGAACCCGCTGAAAACGCTTGAAAATGGCGCGAGCTGCACTTGGTTCACGGCCACACTCGATCCGCATGCAGCCCGGAAACGCTGGATTTCGGCGATGAAACCGCGAGGGGAGATCGTGATCGATGACGGCGCGGCAAGGGCGCTTTCCAATGGCAAAAGCCTGTTGCCCGCTGGCATTGTCGAGGTGACGGGTGATTTTGGTCGCGGCGATCCCGTCGCTGTTCTGGATGCGCAGGCGCGGAGGCTGGCACAGGGGCTAAGTCGCTATACCGCGCAAGAGGCGGATGCGATCAAAGGACGTAAATCGTCTGAAATCGAGGCGACGCTAGGCTATCCAGGCCGCGCGGCCCTGATCCACCGGGACGATCTGGCGCTGTAAGGGCGTGATTTGATAAACTGAGACCGAAAGGCGCTTGAGATGAAGGATTTCGACAACATTCCCGCAATGATGGCCGACCTTGGTGCGCGCGCCAAAGCAGCCTCGCAAGAGCTTGCCTTTGCCACCGCCGAACGCAAGCACGCCGCGCTGATCGCAGCCGCAGACGCCGTTTGGCACAAACGTGCCGACATTATCGAAGCGAACAAGAAGGATTTGGAGTTCGGGCGAGAAAAGGGTTTGAGCCCCGCGATGATGGACCGCTTGATGCTGGATGAAGCACGCGTTCAGGGCATGGTTGACGGGCTGCGCACCGTTGCCGATCAGACCGATCCTGTGGGTGAGGTGTTGGCCGAATGGGACATGGCCTCGGGCCTCAACATTCAGCGTGTGCGCACGCCTTTGGGTGTGATCGGCGTGATCTACGAAAGCCGTCCCAACGTGACGGCGGATGCGGGTGCATTGTGCCTGAAATCCGGAAACGCCGTGATCTTGCGAGGCGGGTCTGAGAGTTTTCATTCGTCAACCGCGATCCATGCCTGTCTGGTTGAGGGGCTAGCAGCTGCAAGCTTGCCCGAAGACGCCATTCAACTGGTGCCGACTCGCGACCGGACTGCGGTGCAAGAGCTTTTGACCATGACAGATTATGTCGACGTCATCGTTCCCCGAGGTGGCAAAGGATTGGTGGGTCTTGTGCAACGCGAGGCGCGCGTGCCCGTCTTTGCGCATCTCGAAGGCATCGTTCATATTTATGTTGATAAAGCCGCCGATCCCCAGAAGACGCTGGATGTTGTGTTGAACGCCAAAACTCGGCGCACCGGTATCTGTGGCGCGGCAGAATGCTTGCTGATCCATCAAGACGTTGCAGAAACACTGGGCCGTGATCTGATCGCTGCTCTTCAAACTGCGGGTGTTGAAGTGCATGCCGAAGGCGTTTTGGCCAATGAAAACACGGTTCCTGCGTCGGATGATGACTGGGGCAAAGAGTACCTAGATAGTATCATCGCTGCACGGCCAGTCGCAGATATCGACGCCGCGATTGCGCATATCCGGCAGTTTGGCTCAAGCCACACCGATTGTATCATGACCGAGGATTCCGTGGCCGCCGAGCACTTCTTCGAACGGCTTGACAGCGCAATCCTGATGCATAACGCCTCGACCCAATTCGCGGATGGCGGTGAGTTTGGCATGGGTGCTGAGATTGGTATCGCCACCGGCAAGATGCACGCGCGCGGTCCTGTCGGTGCCGCTCAGTTGACCAGTTTTAAGTATCTGGTACGCGGAAACGGGACCACGCGGCACTAAAACCGCAGTGTCACCTGGGTTGCGGTCGTTTCTACCGTGATTCTGCGACCCATCGTCGAGGCTGTATCCGGCAGCAGGGCAAATTGAACCTGCGCCGGGCTTAGTTTTTCGGTGAATCGCCCCGAGCCAATCCCTTTCCACAGTCCCGTATTGAGGTTCAGCTTGTCAGCAACGCCAGTCACCGTCCATACGTCGCCCTGAGTTTCGATTTCCACTTCGCCGCCGAAGGGCATCGCACTTTCACAGCACATCACAGCCAGAAACGCGAGTTTAACCTGATTGCGCGGGACAGGTTCGGTCAGGTTCCAACTGATCCGCAGACGCCCGGCCTTTTCCACATCTTTAAGAAGCTCGACCACTTCGGTGCGACCCAATGGCTGATCGCTTGCTGATCCAAAGGCAACGCGGAAAAACCGGATGCGGGCGCCTGCACTGCCAACGCTGCCTGAAATCAGCTCCATTTCAGGGCCTTGGACTGCGCCAACCATCTCCAACAGCTCAAGCCCGTTGGTAATTGCCCCAATGGGGCTGATCAGATCATGACAGATCCGAGAGCCGATCAATTCGGCCAGGTTGACGTCTGACGCGCCCATGCGTACCTCCTGCTGCATCTGCCTTGGACCCGGAGCCCGATATGACAGATCTGAATGCCATTCTTGCACCGGGCATGTTTGTCCGCCACCCCGATTTCCCCGATTGGGGCGTTGGACAGGTGCAGTCCAATATCGGAGGCAAGATCACCGTTAACTTTCGCGAGCAGGGGAAAGTGGTGATCGACGGGACACGCATAGCCCTGATGCCGGTCTTTGATCCGTGAAACTGGTTTAGGAAAGGTTAACAACTCGGGCAAAACGCGGGCGAGTTGCCTTTGGCCGAGCAATCGCGTTATCAGCGCGCAACCGCGATCGATGGAATTTTCTTGATGCCAGACGAAGGCCCCTCATTCACTGTCAAATTGGCCAATACCGAGGTTGAACTGCGGGCGGCCCAACGTCTGCGCTATGACGTGTTTGTTCAGGAATTGGGCGGTGGCGGCGAGATGGTGGATCATGAGGCGGGGCTCGAGAAGGATCGGTTCGATCCATACTTCGATCATATGCTCGCCATCGACGATTCATCTGGAGAGGTGATCGGCGTCTATCGACTGCTTCCTGGTGAGCGAGCTGCCGAACTGGGGCAATTCTACTCCGAGGATGAATACGATCTCACCGTTCTGAAACAAAGCGGGCGCAAGCTGTTGGAGCTTGGACGCTCGTGCGTGCATCCGGATTATCGTGGTGGCACGGCGATGTATCATCTGTGGAATGGTCTGGCTGCATACGTCACTGAGCGTGGTATTGAGATCTTGTTCGGGGTCGCGAGTTTCCACGGAACCGACGTGAGCAAATTGGCGCAGCCGCTGTCGATGCTGCATCACAACCATCTTGCCCCGCTGGATTTGCGGGTTCGGGCCCAGCCAGAGGTATTTCAATCAATGGACCTTTTGGCACCCAACGCGCTGGATCGGCGCGCGGCGATGGTTCAAGTGCCGTCTCTCATCAAGGCCTACCTTCGCCTCGGTGGATTCGTGGGCGAGGGGGCATTTATCGATCATGCCTTCAACACAACCGATGTGTGTCTGATCCTTGACACAGCCCGCATGAATGAGCGTCAGCGGCGTATTTATGGTGGAGCATAACCCTGTGAGCGACCCATCGTGGCAGAGTGGAGACGCTCCTGATCCAATTGAGCTTGGTTTCTTAGGTTGGGTCCTGGTGATACTTCGCGGTCTGCCGCTGGCCCTTCTGGTTTTTGGGGGGCTGTTCGTCTTATTGGCCATACGTCTCATCGAACGACCGCTTTATGGCGTTCAACGGCCGGTGACACCGTTCATTTCTCAGTTCGTTTGTCGCAGTGCATTTCGAATTCTCGGGATCAGATTTCGCACCTCTGGCGCGCTCATGCAGGAACGCGGCGCTGTGGTTGCAAACCATACATCGTGGTTGGATATCTTTGCGCTGAATGCCCGTAAGCGCGTGTATTTCGTATCGAAAGCCGAAGTTGCAAAATGGCCCGGCATCGGCTGGCTGGCACGCGCGACGGGTACGGTCTTTATCGAACGTGATCGCAAGAAAGCCCGCGAGCAGACCCGGATTTTCGAGGAACGTCTGAAAGCCGGGCACAAGCTGTTGTTCTTTCCTGAAGGCACTTCGACCGACGGACAGCGAGTTTTACCCTTTAAAACAACACTCTTTGCCGCGTTCTTCACTGAAGAGCTGCGGGAATTCATGTATGTTCAACCGGTTTCGGTCATCTTTCACGCTCCCCAAGGTCAGCCCGATAGGTTTTATGGCTGGTGGGGCGACATGGATTTCGGACCGCATTTGCTTAAGACTTTGGGGGCACGTCGACAAGGCACCGTGGAATTGATCTACCACGCGCCAGCTAAGGTTAGCGACTTTGAAAACCGCAAAGCTCTGGCAGCCCATTGCGAAGACGCGGTACGTCATGCGCATTCACTGGCGCGGCTTGAAAAATAGGGGCATTTGGCCCTTGCGCTGATGCTAAACCTGCCGTATACGCGCGCCATTCAAACCCGCAGGCGGGGTTTGGGCTTTTTGAGGGAGACATCCTTATCTGGCCCGCCGGTTGGAGCATCCGCTTCTTTCACCCCCGCCGAGGCGTAAACCGGAAAAGGAAAGTAAAGCATGGCTCTTCCCGAGTTCACCATGCGTCAGCTGCTAGAAGCTGGCGTTCACTTTGGTCACCAGACACAGCGTTGGAATCCCCGCATGGGCCCGTTCATCTACGGCTCGCGCAATGGCATCCACATCATGGACCTGACTCAGACCGTTCCGATGCTGGATCAGGCTCTGCAGGCTGTTCGTGACACCGTCGCAAAAGGTGGCCGCGTTCTGTTCGTAGGCACCAAGCGTCAGGCAGCTCAGCCGATCGCAGATGCCGCTGAAAAATCGGCTCAGTACTACATGAACCACCGCTGGCTGGGCGGCACGCTGACCAACTGGAAAACCGTTTCCCAGTCGATCAACCGTCTGAACCAGATCGACGAAGCCATGGAGTCGGGTGCCGAAGGCCTGACCAAGAAAGAGCGTCTGGGCATGGAACGTGACCAGGCCAAGCTGCAGGCTTCACTGGGCGGTATCCGCGAGATGGGTGGCGTTCCGGATCTACTGTTCGTCATCGACGTCAAGAAAGAAGCACTGGCTATCGCCGAAGCCAACAAGCTGGGTATCCCGGTTGTGGCTGTTGTCGACACCAACTGCTCGCCCGATGGCGTTGACTACATCATCCCCGGCAACGACGACGCAGCGCGCGCAATCGCTCTGTATTGCGATCTGGCCGCACGTGCCGCTCTGGACGGCATGACCGCTCAGATGGGTGCTGCTGGCGTTGACCTGGGTGCATTCGAAGAAGCTCCGGTTGAAGAAGTGGTTGCCGAAGAAGCACCCGCTGAAGAAGCCGCACCGGAAGTCAAGGCCGAAGCGTAAGCTGCCCGTCACGTAAATGACATATGGGGCAGGGTAGACCTGCCCCAATTCCGTTTGAATTGAGGAGAGCCAAAAGATGGCAATCACAGCAGCAATGGTAAAAGAACTGCGCGACTCGACCGGCGCAGGCATGATGGACGCAAAAAAAGCGCTGACCGAAACCGGCGGCAACATGGACGAAGCCGTTGACTGGCTGCGCACCAAAGGCCTGGCCAAGGCGGCCAAGAAATCGGGCCGTACCGCAGCCGAAGGTCTGGTTGCTGTTCACGTCAACGGCGGCAACGGTGTTGCTGTCGAAGTGAACTCGGAAACCGACTTCGTTGCGAAAAACAGTGAATTCCAGGAGATGGTCGGCAAGATCACCTACGCAGCCGAAGGTGTTGATGACGTCGACGCGCTGCTGGCTGCCGATCTGGGCGGCAAGTCTGTTGCAGATACCCTGACCGACAAGATCGCCACCATTGGTGAAAACATGTCGGTCCGCCGTATGTCGAAACTGTCGGGCGATACCGTCGTGTCCTACGTTCACAACGCGGCGACAACCGGCATGGGCAAAATCGGCGTTCTGGTTGCTCTGTCCGGCGGCGATGAAGCCTTCGGCAAGCAGGTTGCAATGCACATTGCAGCGGTGAACCCGGCGGCCCTGTCCGAGGCGGACATGGATCCGGAAGTTGTCGAGAAAGAGAAGCAGGTCCAGATGGACATCGCTCGCGAATCCGGCAAGCCGGAGCAGGTGATCGAAAAGATGATCGTCGGTCGCATGAAGAAATTCGTCGCCGAAGCGACCCTGCTGAACCAGGACTTCGTTGTGAATCCTGATCTGACCGTCGAAGCGGCTGCCAAAGAAGCAGGTGCTACCATCACCGGTTTTGTCCGCATGGAAGTAGGCGAGGGCATCGTGGTCGAAAAAGAAGACTTCGCTGCCGAAGTTGCCAAGGCAGCCCAAGGCTAAAATCTTTTGCAGCTTCGGTTAGAGGCTGCAACAAATACCGAGCCCGGTTGCATAGCGCAGCCGGGTTTTTTTCATGTCAAAAGACTGAAAACCGATGCTTGCGAAGATTGGTGAATTGAGGGGCCCTGCATGATGGGGATGGAAGGGCCCCTCAATAATCCCGACAAAGAGACGTGGACGAATAGACGCCTCGGTGTCAGAGCGATCAGAGAGCTTTGGTATTACAAAGATCCGATCAAAACGTTCCCTGGCTAAAGCCACCACTCACGGAACAATATCAATTTGCAATTTTATCGGGAGATTCGGAAAGTCATGTATTCCTTACCCTAGGTCAATTTGATGCTAATTAGCATCAAAATAGGGTCATGCTTCCATCACAAACATCTGATTCTGCAACGCGGCCTTCAACACGGCCTGTGCCGTTGTTTCAACCGAAAGCGCCTCGCGCGCGAGTCTCAGATGTTTTTCCACCGTTGCCGAAGTCAAACCCATCAATAGCGCGATGTCTTGCGTGGTCTTTCCGTCGCCGACCCATTGCAAAGCTTCGCGCTGGCGTTTGGTCAGCGCGCGGTTCGGGGCATGATATGGCAAGGTCAGGATTTTGAGATGGGCAACATTGTTCATCAGAAGGATGTCGTCGCCGTGCTCGTTCCAGACCTCGTCCATCTCCTCCTGGCTGTGATTACGTGCCGCAAGCGAAATCGCCCCTTTGGAACGCATCGACACCGAGTTGAAGCTGACCGTATAACCTACTGTAATATCACGCGACTTATTGAACTCAAAAACCCGAAGCTCTTCGTTCGACATGACCCCGCTGGACATCATGTCCTGTATCATGCTCCAACTTGCAGCGCCTTCGTTGTTCAGCGCCCATTTCAGCATGGGGGCGTGAAAATACAGGCCAGATTGAAGGAACCCTTCCAAGTAATCCGAGCAGTGATTGGTCAGGATTACAAAGTCTTCTGGATCGCCGAGCGAAGTCGCCGTTCGGTATTGCGTATACCCATACAACAGCCGGTCGAAGCCATACTTTTCCATCTGGCGGCAATGTGCATCCCAAAGCTCTTCCAGAGTTTTCGTGTAGCTCAGAAAATTCAGATACTCTTTGAGGGTCATCCTGTGTCCCTCTCAGCCAGATGCGCGGCAATCGCGTTCAGTGCAAGAACATAGCTTTGCGCGCCAAAACCACAGATCTGTCCAATCGCGACTGGTGCGATATGCGATTTGTGACGAAACGCCTCGCGCGCGTGGATGTTAGATAAATGAACTTCAACCACGGGTACTTCGGCCGAAGATATCGCATCCATCAGCGCAATCGATGTATGCGTGAATGCGCCTGCATTCAGTACTATGCCATCCTGAACGCCGCGTGCCGCGTGGATCGCATCAATCAGCGCGCCTTCGTGATTGGATTGGAGATGGGTTATGTTTTGACCCAGCGTTTCACCATGCGCAACGCACAGGTCCTCGATCATCTGCAACGTCGTTGCACCGTAGACCTCGGGTTGCCGTGTACCAAGCAAATTCAGGTTCGGACCATTCAGAACCAGGATATTGTGCATATTCAAACTGTCCCCATCTTCCTTTTTTCATAAACATGAATTTAAAGGTCGTCCAGCGACCTTCGCTCTTATGGGTAGAGCTTCATTGACGCATGCAGGTTGCTGGATCGGCTCAATCCCATCCTCTATTCAATTATCTTCCATCGTGACCACAACTTTACCGAGAGCCTCGCGCCGTTCGAGCATGCCAATTGCCTCTGCCGCTTGGGTTAGCGGAAATCGTGCACTGATACGGGGTGAAATCTCTCCCGAACCATATAGGCGGAACAACTCGGCCAGGTTCTGTGCGTGCCCTTTCGGGTCGCGAAATACGGACGCGCCCCAGAACACCCCGACGATCTGACAGCCCTTGAGCAAAGTCAGGTTCAGCGGAATGCTGGGGATGCCGGCAGGAAAGCCAACAACCAGATAACGCCCGCCCCACGCCATACTTCGCAAGGCGGGCTCAGCGTAGTCTCCGCCGACCGCGTCGTAGACCACATCCACACCTTCGCCCCGGGCCAGTGCCTTTATCTCGGCGGACAGGGCCTTTTGCGCTTCGCGGTCCAAATCGCGTGGATAGATCAGCGTCTGGTCTGCACCAATATCTCTGCAAAACAATGCTTTGTCTTCAGACGAGACCGCCGCGATCACATGTGCCCCCATCGCTTTGGCTAGCTCGATCGCCGCAGACCCAACGCCACCGGCGGCCCCCAGAACAAGTACTTTTTCGCCGGGCTTAAGTAGCGCACGGTCCTTGAGGGCGTGGTATGAAGTGCCGTAGGTGAAGACAAAGCTAGCCGCATCTTCAAACGGCATCACGTCGGGTATCTTGACGGCAGTCGCTGGTTTGAGCTTCAGGTGCGTAGCGAACCCTCCGTGCCCTGTCAGCGCCAGAACCCGATCACCAGGCGCGAAGTCTGTGACGCCTTCTCCGACCGAGACAACTTCTCCGGCGATTTCACCACCTGGTGCAAAGGGGCGGGGTGGTTTTATCTGATAGAGGTCCCGGATCATCAGCGTATCAGGGAAGTTCACCCCGGCGGCGCGGATACGCAATACAATTTCACCTGACTCAGGGGTTGGATCGGGCAGGGTGGTCAGTTCCAAACTCTCGGGGCCGCCTGGTGTGACGCTGAGTAATGCCTGCATGTTTTTCAATTGCCTCTTGCTTCACCTGTTTTGAAATCGTTGGATTGTCAGCACGTATTGTCAAGAAGACCTCACGCCAGAATCCCAGATCGCCTGAATGGAGTGCACATGACGCCCGAGACTTTGTTTTCGCTCAGTGGAAAGACGGCACTGGTAACTGGGGGTGCCACCGGTATCGGCCGAATGGCGGCCGAGGCGTTGGTACGTGCCGGGGCGCATGTGCTGATCGCTTCTCGCAAAGGCGAGGCATGCGAGGAGGTTGCAACAGAGTTGAACGCTCTGGACGCGCCAGGCTCGGCCGAAGGGTTTGCTGGCGACATCAGCAGTGAGGCGGGTGTAGATGCGTTGGTGGATGAAGTCAAAAGTCGCACTCAAGCGATTGATATATTGATGAATAATGCAGGTGTGTCTTGGGGCGCGCCGATGGGGCAGTTCCCTCATTTCGCTTGGGACAAAGTCATGTCGGTTAATGTCGCAGGCGTATTTGATCTGACCCAGAAATTGCTGCCACTTCTGATGAAATCCGCAACCGACGAGGATCCTGCGCGGGTCATCAATGTAGGTTCGGTCATGGGTGAAGTTCCGATGGGTGACGGGGCCTACAGCTATTCCGCGTCCAAAGCGGCGGTTATTCACCTGTCCAAAATCATGGCTAAGGAATTGGCACCATACAGAGTCACGGTGAATGCGCTGGCCCCGGGACCATTCGTATCGCGCATGACGGCCTTTGCCACCGAAGACGAAACCAAGCGCGCGCGGGTCGGCAAAGGTGTTCCACTGGGCCGGGTTGGCCAGGCCGAGGATATCGCTGGTTGCATGTTGTTTCTATGCGGTCGCGGAGGCAGCTATGTCACTGGCGCGGTCATCCCTGTCTCCGGCGGGATAAATGTGCAGACCGGTGGCAATATCTTTGCCGATGCCCTTTAGCCGTGGGTTCATACGCAGGCTGAATATATGACACACACTGAAAACACTCTGGATATCAAGTCCGTCGACGCTTATCTAAACACGCATCTTGTTGGGTATCATGGCCCTCTTGAAGCTACAAAATTCACCGTGGGCCAGTCGAACCCAACCTATCTGCTGCGTACGCCGGCCAAATCCTATGTTCTGAGACGCAAGCCGCCGGGCATATTGCTGAAATCCGCACATGCAGTGGATCGAGAATTTCGCGTACAAGCGGCGCTGGCTGGAAGCAAAGTGCCCGTCCCGCAAGTACATCTGCTTTGTGAAGATGACAGCGTCATAGGCTCTGCCTTCTACGTGATGGAGCATTTGAAAGGGCGCACATTTGTCGACCCTGTCATGAAAGGCGAAAACAATGCGACGCGCACGGGTGTGCTGAAAGAGATGAATCGCGTACTGGCCGAACTGCACATGGTCGATATCGATGCGGTCGGTCTTTCGGATTTCGGACCTCCAGGCAACTATTTCGAGCGGCAAATTGCTCGCTGGACCAAACAATATCGCGCCTCTGAGACCGAAAAAATCGCCGAGATGGATCAGCTGATCGCCGGGCTTGAGCGCCAGATCCCCGAGGATGACAATCAAAGAACACTGGTTCATGGGGACTACCGAATCGACAATCTGATGTTCGAGGCGCATGGCACCGCCTGCATCGGAGTGCTGGATTGGGAGCTATCGACCATCGGTCACCCATATGCGGACCTGGCAGCCGTCATCATGCAATGGCAGCTGCCTCCGGGCAAGGAGGGTCGGGGGCTAGCTGGCGTAGATCGGTTGAGCCTTGGGCTACCGTCCGATCAGGACTTCATCACCGAGTATTGCGCGCGCCGCGGCCTAACGGGGATTGAGAATTTTGGCTTCTACCTTGCTTTCAACTTCTTTCGGATGGCCGGTATTCTGCAAGGTGTCTACAAGCGGGCCTTGGATGGAAACGCGTCAGACCCGGCACGCGCTAAGGCTTTCGGTGCCTATGTGCCGGTCTTCGCCCAACACGGATTATCTGCGCTGCAAAAAACGTAGGCAGTATTCTCGACGCCCTTCAACAAATCCAGCAAAAATCGGCAGAATTCGCTGTTGCCTAGGGTCTTACGAAGGCAAGATCGGCCTGATCAAGATGGAGTTGCCTCATGGGATTTGATCCGACCGCGCAGACCCACATCCGCCAATGGATGCACAGATATGTTGAGCAGAAGAAATATGCAGGCAGCGCCCTTCTGATCCACCAGAACGGGCAAGAGGCATTCTTTCACGCATGTGGCCGCCGCTGCATTGAAACCGACCTCGCGTTCCAGCGCGATAGCCTGGTTCGGATCTATTCGATGACTAAGCCTGTGACGTCCGTTGCTTTGATGATGTTGGTGGAACAAGGATTGTTTCATTTAGATGCCCCGGTTTCCGATTTCCTGCCAGAGTTTGCAACGATGCAAGCCTTGGTCCCGGGTGCAACGCAGTTGAACCAGACCGAGGACGCGCCGACACCCAGCTTGCATCAATTGCTGACGCACACCAGCGGGCTGAGCTACCCGTTCAATCCCGGTGTGTTACCCGAGGCTATGGATGCGTTTGATCTAATCTTTTCTCCGCAACAGGGTCTGCTGGCAGATCGGGTCAAAGTGCTGGCAGAGTTACCGCTGGCGTTTCAGCCGGGCAGCCGCTGGGAATATTCGGTAGGGATCGACGTGATTGGCCGCGTGATTGAAGTCGTATCAGGCAAACCGCTGGACGTGTTTCTGACCGAACACATCTTTCGACCACTTGGGATGAGTGAAACCGCGTTTTCAGTGCCTGAAGGGGCAGGGGACCGATTTGCCTCGCTCTACACCCCGCTCGAAGGCGATGCCATGGCGCTGAATGCCGCAAAATCGGGTGGCGAAACACTTCGGTTGGTGGATCGGGCCGGAGAGTCCCCGTTTGAGGCGGCAACGACCTTTTCTGGCGGTGGCGGATTGATCAGTACCATCGACGATTACAGCAAGTTCGCCGAGATGTTGCGAAACAAAGGAACCGCAAATGGCGCGCGATTGCTTGGGCCGAAGACTGTAGAATTCATGTTTCGCAACCATTTACCGGACGATATTGCATCCATGGGTCCACAAAGCTTTGCCGAGCAACCCATGGAAGGCACAGGCTTTGGCATCGGAGGCGCGGTGGTACTGAACCCGGCGCGCACCCGAGCCCCAAGCTCGGTTGGCGACTATGGCTGGGGCGGGATGGCCTCGACCTACTTCTGGATCGATCCGGTCAACGCGCTGTCGACTGTGTTTTTTACACAGCTCTCGCCATCCAGCTCTTATCCTTCCCGAGCCGAGTTAAAGGCGCTTGTTCACGCGGCGCTCGTTGAATGATCGGTGTTTGAGTGATACCGGAAAAGGCCAAGACGCCGGAGAGCCCCGAATGACCGAAGCCGAACGCATATTGCTTGATCTGCTGAATATCGAACCGCTTGAGGTCGATTTGTTTCGCGGAACCGGTTCTGGTGGCGAGACACCAACGCGTATCTTTGGCGGGCAGGTGATCGCGCAAGCGCTTGCGGCAGCGTACAGGACGGTCGAGGATCGTCTATGCCATTCCTTGCACGCCTATTTCATAAGGCCCGGAGATCCGTCAATTCCGGTTATATATCAAGTGGATCGCGCGCGCGATGGTGGTTCTTTCACAACCCGCCGCGTGGTTGCGATCCAGCATGGCAAGCAAATTTTGAACATGTCGGCCTCGTTTCACAAGCAGGATGACGGATGGGAACATCAGCATCCGATTCCGGACGTTCAAGCGCCCGAGCACCATCCATCGCGTGACGAATTGCGCGAAAAATACCTGGATCGCGTTCCCGAAAAGCTGAAAACTGAATTGCTGCGCGAGCGCCCGATCGAAGTGCGCGAAATCGATCCGCTGGACCTGTTTGCGCCCGCCAAGGCAGATGACAAGAATCACGTCTGGTTTCGCATGGGCGCAGCGAACCACGCGGACACCGTTACACAACATCTTCTATTGGCCTATGCCTCGGATATGAGTTTGCTCAGTTCCGGAATGCGGCCCCATGGGCTGAGCTGGTTCACTGGTGAAATTGATGGGGCCAGTCTGGACCATGCAATCTGGTTTCATGCACCCGTGCAGTTTCAAAACTGGCATCTGTATTCGATGGAATCGCCGTGGACAGGGCAGGGGCGCAGCTTCAATCGGGGTTCGATCTTTTCGCAGGATGGCAAACTGGTTGCGTCCGTCGCGCAAGAAGGCCTGCTCAGAAGACGGAAACCGCGCTAAGAACTGCCAGCAAACCTTTGATTAAGCTTCATCATTCCACCTAACCATCGGTCGTAGTCTTCTGTTTTTAAACGCATATAGTCAAGCACTTGTGGATGCGGAAGAATCAAGAAACGTTCATCCGCCAGCGCCTCGACACAGGCTTGGGCGACCTCATCAGGTTCAATTATTCCGTCAATCGCGGCGACCGAATCCTCATGTCCACGTATCATCTCGGACCGAACGGCCTGCGGACACAGAACCGAAACCCTGAGACCTTTATCGCCATAGGTCATCGCGATCCATTCAGCAAAACCCACAGCCGCATGTTTGGTTACGCCATAAGGGGCTGTGCCGGGTTGATTGAGCAATCCAGCCGCTGAAGCAGTGATCATCAAATAACCACCACCACGCGCAACCATCCTTGGGATCAGGTGCCGCGCGGTCCAGACATGGGACATAACGTTGATCTGCCAGATGCGGTCCCATTCAGCATCCGGCACTTCAAATCCACCTAGGGTGAGTATTCCCGCATTGGCACAGAATAAATCAATCGGAGCGATCGTATCCTCGACAGTCTCAATCAGATTTCGAATATCACTTTCCTTGGACACATCACAGCTGAGTGCATCACCGCCAATTTCCGCCGCCACGGCCTGCGCGCCGGCAAGGTCGATATCGGCGCAGAGTACATGCGCACCTTCTTCTGAGAACCGCTTGGCAAGACCTTTACCTATGCCATTTGCAGCGCCAGTGATGACGACGGTCTTCCCAATCAGAACCATTGCATAGCTCGTGTCTTACTTCTCAGACACAGCGTAACATATTGGCATGCCACGACCAATGTGTGTTCTATAGTCGTGGCTCGCTTGCTACTTATTTTACATAATACCGATTATGCGAGTAACAGATGCAGCCTCAGTAAAATGCCTGTAGTCCGGTTTGCGCCCGCCCCAGGATCAATGCATGAACGTCGTGCGTGCCCTCGTAGGTGTTGACTGTCTCAAGATTGATCATGTGACGCACCACCTGGAACTCAAGTGAGATACCGTTGCCGCCGTGCATGTCACGCGACATCCGCGCAATGTCCAATGCCTTGCCGCAATTGTTACGTTTGATGATCGAGATCATCTCGGGCGCAGCTTCAGCCTGATCCATCAGACGGCCGACGCGCAAGCTTGCTTGCAGTCCCAAAGAGATTTCGGTCTGCATCTCTGCCAGTTTGCGTTGAAACAACTGGGTCTGCGCAAGTGGTCGATTGAACTGTTTACGATCCAAGCCGTATTGACGCGCTGCGTGCCAGCAGCATTCCGCGGCCCCCATCGCACCCCAGCTGATACCATAGCGTGCGCGGTTCAGGCAGCCGAACGGCCCCTTGAGACCCTGAACATGTGGAAGCAAAGCGCCCTCGTCTACCTCAACGCCATCCATGACAATTTCACCTGTGATCGAAGTACGCAGGCTCAGCTTGTTCTCGATCTTCGGTGCGCTCAGGCCCTTGGTGCCTTTATCCAGCACGAACCCACGAATCTTGCCGTCATGTGCATCAGACTTGGCCCAGACCACATAGACATCTGCGATCGGTGCGTTTGAAATCCACATCTTGCTGCCGGTCAGACGATACCCGCCATCAATTTTCTCGGCGCGGGTCTTCATCGCCGCCGGATCCGAACCCGCATCCGGCTCTGTCAGGCCAAAACACCCAATCCATTCGCCACTTGCCAGTTTCGGCAGATATTTGCGACGCTGTTCTTCGCTGCCATAGGCGAAAATCGGGTACATCACCAACGAGCTTTGCACCGACATCATCGAGCGATAGCCGGAATCCACCCGTTCAACTTCCCGCGCCACCAGTCCATAAGATACGTAGCTTGCACCGATCCCACCATATTCTTCGGGGATTGTCGTGCCCAACAGCCCCATTTCACCCATTTCACGAAAGATCTCGGGATCGGTTTCTTCGTTTGCAAAAGCCTTGGTGACACGCGGCTGCAATTTCTCCTGGGCGTAAGCGCGCGCGCTGTCGGCAATCAGGCGTTCATCCTCTTCCAACTGGTCCGACAAGCGAAACGGGTCGTCCCAGTTGAAACGTCCAAGGTCAGGCGCATCTTTTGCGCGCAGGACAGGCTTTGTATCTGGAGCGTTCATTTTGCTTCTCCGACTTGAATAGATTTGCGCAACTATAATCTGAGAAATATTCAAAAAACAGCGAGACATTTGCATTGTTTCATGATCAAAACGCATAGATGGACACCAAGCGCCCTATCCTGCCGCCTATATCCGCGCTGCGCGCGCTTGAAGCTTTGGATCGCCTTGGATCAGCCTCGTCAGTCGCGGATGAAATGGCACTGACGCAGAGCGCGGTCAGTCGGCAACTGCAGACGCTTGAAGCGCATTTGGACGCAGAATTGGTCAGCCGTGATCGCAAGCGATTGTCACTGACAAAGGCTGGACAAGACTATGTACAAGAAATTCGGCCAGCCTTGTCTCAGATCGCGCAGGCGGCGCTGAAACTGCACATTTCCCCTGTCGGTGGGACATTGAATCTGGCGATTCTGCCGACATTCGGAATGCGCTGGCTGGTACCGCGTCTGCCGGATTTCGCCCGCCGCCATCCGGATATCACAATCAACATGACCACGCGGTTGCGACCGTTTAGTTTTGCTTCGGAACCCTTTGATGCGGCTTTACATTTTGGGGAACCTGATTGGCCGGGAACTGATCGCTTGTTATTAAGTGTCGAGCGGGTTTTGCCCGTCTGCGCGCCCGAGCTTTTACCCAAAGGCACTCCGACCTCACCTCGCGATCTGCTAAAACTGCCGCTGCTGCATATCCAGACACGACCGCGCGCCTGGCAGGACTGGTTTCAGCAGATGGGTGTCACGCACCCGCATCCCCTGCCCGGCACCGTCCACGACCAGTTCAACACCATCAACCAAGCCGCGTTGCACGGCCTGGGTGTTGCGCTGTTGCCAAACTATCTGGTGGAACAAGACCTTGCGACAGGTAGGCTGGTTGCAGCCTTCCCTGACGCGATGGAGACGATGGGGGCATATTATCTGGTTTGGCCGCGCGAAAAATCGGATGACGGATCATTGCGAGAGTTTCGACACTGGCTTGCTTCTCAGGCCCAGACCGAAGAGTCATTGCCACGTTAGCCGAGCGCGTACCCTGCCCCGCGCACCGTTCGCACCGGATCTTCGCCGCCATGTTGGGTCAACGCTTTGCGCAGACGACCGATATGAACATCAACAGTACGCGTGTCGACGTAGATATCGCGGCCCCATACGCGGTCAAGCAACTGCTCGCGGCTCCAGACCCGGCCGGGCTTTTCCATGAATGTGCTCAGCAACCGGAACTCGGTCGGGCCCAGTTTTAACAGCTTGTTGTCGCGGCTGACCTTGTGGGTCTCAGAGTCCAGTATGATATCGTCAAACTCCAACCGGATGCCAACGGTCGCTGGACGGACTCTGCGCAATTGTGTCCGTACACGTGCCATCAATTCGACAACCGAGTAAGGCTTGACCACATAATCATCGGCACCGGTTTCAAGGCCGCGCACTTTATCAACCTCTTCCGAGCGCGCCGACAGCATGATGATCGGAATTGATCGGGTGTCCGGCCGCGTTTTCAGGCGGCGGCAGACCTCGATACCGCTGAGATTGGGCATCATCCAATCCAGAACGATGATATCCGGGCGGTCTTCTTCGACCAGCAACAAAGCTTCGTCGCCATTAGCGGCACGGATTACCCGGAACCCTTCGGCGTCCAGATTATAGGCCAGTACCTCTCTTTGGGCCAACTCATCCTCAACAACCAGTACCGTCGGTTGATCAGCGGACATGACTGAGATCTCCTAGATCGTTTGCGACGTGTTGTCGGCTTTGGGGCGCGCTTCGCTGGGTCTCTCGCCGGTGACGAGATAGACGACCTGCTCGGCAATGGCGGTGACGTGATCGCCCATGCGTTCGATATTTTTTGCGATGAAATGCAGGTGCATGCACGATGAGATGTTGCGCGGATCCTCCGCCATGAAGGTCAGGAACTCGCGAAACAGGCCGTTATACATCTGGTCCACTTCCAGATCCCGCTCGATCACGTCCTGCGCCAGCTCAGCATCACGCTGGATATAGGCATCCAGCGCGTCGCGCAGCATCCGCTCGACCTCGCGCGCCATTCGGCGCAGAGCGGCGGCACTGCCGTTGATTTCGCCGGCATTCACCAGAACGGTCGTTCGCTTGGCGATGTTCTTGGAGTAATCTCCAATCCGTTCAAGGTTGGTCGCTACCTTCAGCACGGACAGCACCAGCCGCAAATCGCTGGCCGTCGGTGCACGCAAGGCAATCAGGCGCGCGGTCTCTTCGTCAATCAGTTCTTCCAGTGCGTCGATGGCCTTGTCGCCTTGACGCACTTCATTTGCCAGTTCTTCGTCGCGGGTCTCCAGCGACCGGGCCGCGCCCATAATGGCGGCTTCGACCAGTCCACCCATCTTCATGATGTGTGCTTGGATGGCCTCAAGGTCGCGGTCGAACGCGGATGCAATATGTTGTTCGCTCATTGCAGTTATCCTGTGCTCAGCCAATCCGGCCGGTGATGTAACTTTCGGTTCGGGGATCTTCGGGGTTGGTGAAGATCTGCCCGGTTTCGCCGAACTCAACCAAGTTCCCCAGATGGAAAAACGCTGTCTTCTGACTGACCCGCGCGGCCTGTTGCATCGAATGGGTTACGATCACCACTGAATAGCGTGAACGCAGTTCGTCGATCAGTTCCTCGACCTGCGCGGTTGCGATTGGGTCGAGCGCCGAACAGGGTTCGTCCATCAATAGCACCTCAGGCTCGGTGGCTACGGCGCGCGCGATGCAAAGACGCTGTTGCTGACCACCAGAAAGGCCGGTACCGGGGGCATCCAGACGGTCCTTGACCTCATCCCAGATCGCACCACGACGCAGAGATTTCTCTACGATTTCATCCAGTTCTGCCTTATTCTTGGCAAGGCCGTGGATACGCGGACCGTAAGCCACGTTGTCATAGATCGATTTGGGGAACGGGTTCGGTTTTTGAAAAACCATGCCGACCTTGGCACGCAACTGTACCGGATCGACGCGCTTGTCGTAAATGTCTTCACCGTCCAGCAGGATATCACCCTGCACCCGGCAAATGTCGATTGTGTCGTTCATCCGGTTCAGACAGCGCAAGAAGGTGGATTTACCGCAGCCAGAGGGACCGATGAAAGCCGTCACAGTCTTGTCTTCGATATCGACGCTCACGTCCTTAATGGCGTGGGTCTCACCGTAGTAGACCTGAACCTGCTTGGCGTTGATCTTGATGTCTTTGGAGTCCACGGTTCTCTCCACTCGTGTCATATCGTTCATTTTAAACCCCTCCTACCAGCGGCGTTCAAAGCGGCGGCGCAGGATGATAGCGATGATATTCATGGTCAGCAGGAACATCAAAAGGATGATGATGCCGCCCCAGGCTTTCTCGTAAAAACCCACATCGGCACGCGCGGCCCAGGTGTAGATCTGTGCCGGCATGGCCGAGTTCGGCTCGGTGAAGCCCGCCAAAAAGCCATCGGGATAGCCTCGGGCGACAAAGCCCACCATGCCGATCAACAGCAACGGAGCAGTTTCACCCAGCGCCTGCGCCAAACCAATGATGGTACCAGTCAGGATACCGGGCGCGGCCAACGGCAGCACGTGGTGGAAGACGGCCTGCATCTTCGAGGCCCCTACCCCCAACGCCGCGTCGCGGATAGACGGGGGAACCGCCTTTAGCGAGGCTCGGGTCGAGATGATGATCGTTGGCAGGGTCATCAGCGTCAGCACCAGACCACCCACCAGCGGTGCCGACTGCGGCAGGTGCATGAATTGAATGAACACTGCCAGCCCCAGGATACCGAAGACGATGGACGGAACGGCGGCCAGGTTCGAGATATTCACCTCGATCAGGTCGGTAAATTTGTTCTGCGGCGCAAACTCTTCCAGATAGATCGAGGCGGCGACCCCAATGGGCAGCGATAGGCACAGCACCACCAGCATCATGAAGAACGAGCCAACAACTGAGGCACCAATACCCGCGCCACCGGGGTTATCCACGCCCGAGTCCGCACCAGTGATGAACGGCCAGTTGAATGCCTGTTTGATGATCCCTGCCTCTTTCAACGCGTCCACCAGATCCAGATCGCTGAGTTGCAGGAAGCGGCTGTCCTGCAGGGTGTCACGAGACACCCGACCCTTGAAGTAGCCATCCACACGGCTTGAAGCCGCCAGATCGAACATGATCGGCTCACCCAGCTTGCTAGGATTATCGGCATAGAAGGTTCGGATCGTACCGCCGATTTTGCCCAACAGACGCTCGATGGCATCCTGATCGAAATCCACGGTGATGCCACTTTCGGCTAGTTGTTCATTCAGTTCCGCAATGAACAGATTGGAGTAGGCCTTTGTCTTGAACATCGTGCCTTCGGCTTCATCGCGCTGCGCTTCGCTCAGCGTGAATTCTAAACTGATCACTGTGCGCTGGAAGGCCGGGATGCCCTGCGACAGGATTGAGGCAAACAACACAATCAGAAAGAACAGTCCGGTCGCGATAGCGACGATCCCGTAGGCGCGAAAACGCTTTTCGGCAGCCGCGCGTTTTTTGGTCCGGGCATCGGATGCAGTCAGCGAGGTCGAGGTGTTTTGCATGCTGGCGTCGGTCATTCGTACTGCTCCCGATACTTGCGCACGATATACAGGGCGAAAACGTTCAGCCCCAGCGTGAGAATGAACAGTGTCATGCCAAGCGCGAAGGCGACGAGGGCCTCGGGCGAGGCGAAATCGGCGTCGCCTGTCAGCTGGCTGACGATCTTGGCGGTTACGGTGGTCATGGCCTCGAACGGGTTCAGGTCCAGACGCGCAGCGGCCCCTGCCCCCAGAACCACGATCATGGTCTCACCAATTGCACGCGAAGCTGCCAGCAAGATCGCACCGACGATCCCGGGCAAGGCTGCGGGCAAAACGACCTGCCGGATGGTCTCGGATTGTGTGGCCCCCAGCCCGTAAGAGCCATCACGCATGGCCTGAGGCACCGCGTTGATGATGTCGTCGGAAAGCGACGAAACGAACGGGATCAGCATGATGCCCATGACAAGACCGGCGGTCATCACCGCCGTACCGGCTTTCATCCAGCCCAAACCATCATCCCCGAACACGCTCAGCAACAGCGGGCCAACCGTCAGCAGAGCGAAAAGGCCGTAAACGATGGTCGGGATACCGGCCAGCACTTCCAGCATTGGTTTGGCGATCGAGCGCACGCGCGAAGAAGCGTACTCACTGAGATAAATCGCAGCGAAAAGACCGATTGGCACGGCCACCAACAACGCCACCAACGAGATATAGAACGTGCCCCACAGCAAAGGGATGATACCCAGATCTGATGCCCCACCACGGCCCGAGAAACTGGGCGCCCAGGTAGTACCGAAAAAGAATTCTGATGCCGGGTAAAGCTTGAAGAACTCCCACGTATTGAAAACCAGCGAAAGGACGATGCCGACCGTTGTCAGGATCGCAATCGACGCAGCCGCCAGCAGCATCACACGAATTCCCTGCTCAACCACATTGCGGGCACGATATTCAGAATGCGTCTGTAACCAACTGAACGCAGCACCGGCCAAGGCGACGAGTATCACAGCGACGGACATGATCGCGTAACCGGTTGAATTTATCGCCCGATAGGCTTGAGCTGCATGCAAAACCGTCTGCGTGATGTCCGAGGTTACGACTTGACCCGCGTCCTTCAACTTTTGGGTCATCTCGGAAATATCTGCCCGCGCATCCTGTGCGAGCGTTTCGGTGAGATGTCCCTGCGCAACGGCACTGTCCAGACCATTTGCGGTCCGACGCACCTCGGCCATAACAAGACTGCGCGACGATCCTTCCTTGATCGCCGTTTCGGGAACCATCTCCGAGATCTGAGAGTTAACGTAGAGCGGCTGAACCAGCAGCCAGACGATCAACAAACCCAAGGCGGGAACTATGACTTTCAGTGCGACGTTCGCGCCATAAAACGAGGGCAGAGAATGCAGATTGCGGCTGTCCCCTCCGGCACTTTGCAAGGCGCGCATTCGCCCCAAAACATATCCGACTGCCGCGATCGCAAGCACGATCAGAATGAGCCAAAGAATTGGCATGACGCCCCCATAGGTCTTGATCGGGATTAGGGAAAAATTGGGGGCGACAGAAAACGCCGCCCCCAGTCAATTCAATCGGGGTGAGGGATTAGCTGCCCGAACCCAAGGTTACTTCGTTGGCAATCGCGTCCTGCGTTTTTGCCAGTTCAGGATCGGCAACCAGACCGTAGTTGGCCAGCGGGCCCGAGGGACCAGCAATTTCTTCATGAGTGAAGAACTGGGCGTATTCTTTCAGACCGGGGATCACGCCGATATGCGCTTTCTTGACGTAGAAAAACAGCGGGCGTGAGACGGGGTATTCACCCGACGCGATGCTCTCGGTCGACGGTGCGATACCACCCATCGTAGCCACTTTCAGCTTGTCGGTGTTGTTCTCGTAGAACGCCAGACCAAACACGCCGATACCATTGGTGTTGGTATCGATGCGGGCCAGAGTTTCGGTGTAGTCACCGTCGATATCGACCGATTTGCCGTCGGTGCGCACGTCCAGGCATGCATCTTCGGCGTCATCTTCGCTTAGGCCGCCCGCGACCATGGCTTCCATCGCGCCCGTCGCTTCACAACCTGCCAGCAGAACTTTGTCTTCGAACACTTCGCGGGTGCCGTGCTTGGTGCCCGGGATGAACATTGCGATTTCCACATCCGGCAGGTCAGCGTTGAACTCGGCCCAGCTGTTGAAGCTGTTGTCGACCAGCGCGCCATCTTTCATCACTTTCGATCCGATGGCATTGTAAATATCCGCAGGCTCAAACGCCGTGAAGGCAGGACCCGACTGCTGGCTTGCAAATACGATGCCGTCATAACCGATGCGGACTTCCATGATGTCGGTCACACCGTTTTCGGCGCATGCTTTAATCTCTTTTTCACGGATGGCACGCGATGCGTTTGCAACGTCGATCGTGTTTTCACCGACGCCTTCGCAGAAGCGTTTCAGACCGGCGGACGAGCCGCCTGATTCAACAACCGGTGTGGGGAAGTCGGTATTTTCACCGAACAGTTCTGCAACGATTGACGCATAAGGCAGAACGGTGGAAGAGCCAGCAACTTGAACGTTGTCACGCGCAGCAGCAGTGGTTGCCGAGACGGCAGCGATAGCCAGCGCAGAAGCCGACAGTTTTACAAAGGACATTTCAGTCTCCTTGAAAAGGATGGGTACTGATCATCCCCATGATGATCTGAGCGCAGCACTATGACGCCTGCGTAAGCCTTTTGTGACAGGTATGTAACGGTTTCATGACAACTCATGAATTTCTCAGAAATTCTTAACTTGACGATGCGTCACCCCAGTAAAGCCTGCGTTTGGCACGACCTTAGCGTGGTAGAATGACCGTAAACGTCGCTCCCTGCCCCGGTTCACTTTCCACACGCAACCTGCCCCGATGGCGATTGACGATATGCTTCACGATCGCAAGCCCCAGTCCGGTTCCGCCCAACTCGCGCGAGCGGTGACTGTCTGCGCGATAGAACCGTTCGGTCAACCTGGGCAGGTGTTTGGCATCAATACCGGGCCCTTGATCAATGATCTTGATCCGTACCGCAGGACCGCGCATCGCCGTATCCCGCTCAGACAGGGTTACGACCACACCGACCTTGCCGCCGCTGCCCCCGTATTTGATCGCGTTTTCAACGAGATTGGTTATCACCTGGCGAAGCTGATCGCTGTCTCCGACCATCTCGATCGACTCGTTTGGGGCATCCAACGAAACAACAACACTGGCATCATCCGTCAGCGGTCGCAGAGTGTTTAAGGTCGATTGAATCAAGCCTGTCAGTTCCAATGGCTCTTTGGGTCTGACCCGCTCTTCACTTTCCACCCGATTGAGCGACAGCAAATCCCCCACAAGCCGGTTCATCCGATTGGCCTCATCCGCCATGATCTGAAGAAAGCGGTCGCGGGCGGCCGTGTCGTCGCGAGCGGGGCCTTGCAATGTTTCGATAAACCCCATCAAGGCCGTTAGCGGCGTGCGCAATTCATGGCTGACATTGGCCACGAAATCGCGCCGCATCTGACCGGCCTGTTCCAGATGCGTGATATCCTGAAATACCGCCAATACCGCCTCGGTCCCGCCGACGAATCTGCACTGCACCTCAAACGTCGTATCCTGAGCACCATCATTGGAAAGATGCCGCGCTTTGCCGGGCTGCTTCGAGCGCAGGCATTGTTCGACGGCATCGATGACCTGAGGCTGGCGCAGGATCGTGGCAAAATGCCTGCCTTCGATTGCGTGCCCCAAAAGCGTCCGCGCCTCGCTATTTGCGGCGACAATACGCTCAGTCTGACCAACCAGCACGGCGGGCATCGGAATGGCTGAAACCAATTCGGCAAGCAGGGTATCCGTCATACGCGTTTAGACCGGAAGCAGTGTTTGGCGAAACTTGCGCATGTTGTCCTGATAGTGCAGCGCACTCAGCGTTAGTTTCTGGGCCGCCGCCTCATCAAGCTGCCGCACAACTTTGCCCGGCGAGCCCATGACCAACGAATTATCGGGAACTTCTTTGCCTTCGGTGATCAGCGCCCCTGCCCCGATCAGACAGTTCTTTCCGATCTTCGCCCCGTTTAGAACGATAGCCCCCATACCGATCAGCGTATTGTCTCCGATCGTGCAACCATGCAGCATGACCTTGTGACCAATTGTGCAGTTCTTCCCAATGGTCAGCGGATAGCCCGCATCGATGTGCATCACGCAGTTTTCCTGCACATTGCTGCCTGCGCCCACACGGATTTCTTCGTGATCGGCCCGGATGGTGCACCCGAACCAGACCGAAGCGCCTTGTTGCAGGACTACTTTGCCGATCAAGTTGGCGTCGGGGGCTACCCAGGTGTCTTCGTGAATTTGCGGCGAGTGATCGCCCAAGGCATAGATGGTCATGACAAGCCCTCGAACTCGGTCTGCAACGAGCGGATGTGGTTCTGCAGGCTGGGCTGTTGGATGCGACGCATGCGTTCTGCGCTAACGATGGTCTTCAGCTTTTCCTCGGTGGTATCCAAATCATCGTTGATCAGAACATAGTCGTAGTAGCCCCAATGGCTGATCTCATCCCAGCTTTTCAACATGCGCTTGGCGATCACATCCTCACTGTCCTGCCCACGCCCTTCCAGCCTGCGGCGTAGTTCACGGATCGAGGGAGGGAGGATGAAAATCGACAACGCATGCTTGCCCAGATCCGAATTGCGGATCTGCACTTCTCCCTGCCAATCGACATCAAAAAGCACATCACGCCCCTGTGTGATGGACTCGCGGACCGGTCCAGCAGGAGAGCCGTAGAAGTTGCCGAACACATGCGCGTGTTCCAGCATCTGCCCATCCGCCACCTGCTGTTTGAACTCGTCCTCGGATAGGAAGTAATACTCCCGGCCATGCTCCTCACCCGGGCGCGGAGCACGGGTGGTGGCCGAGATCGAGAATTCCAAACCGACATCCCATTGCATCAAACGGCGGGCCAGAGTGGATTTACCTGCGCCCGAAGGCGAGGACAGTATGATTAATAGACCGCGGCGATCCGCCATGTGATGTTCCCGTCCTTATTCCACGTTCTGCACTTGCTCGCGCATCTGATCGATGACCGCTTTCAGCTCCAACCCAACCGCCGTCAGTTCGGCATTCTGCGATTTCGAGCAAAGCGTATTGGCCTCACGATTGAACTCCTGCATCAGGAAATCCAGCTTACGCCCAACCGGGCCGTCTTGCGTTAAAAGGGAACGCGCCGCAGTGACATGGGCCTTCAACCGGTCAATTTCTTCGGTAATATCGGCCTTGACCGCGATCAGGGCCAGTTCTTGTGCAACGCGATCAGGGTCCGCACCTTGCGTATTGTCGAGAACGCGCGTCAGATTTTCGCGCATGTTTTGCGCCATTTCCTCGCGGCGACGCTCGGCCAGATCAGCGGCCTGATCCGTCAGCTTTGCGACTTGGTCGAGTTGTCCCGCAAGAATGCCTGACAGAGCTTCACCTTCGGAACCGCGCATCTCAATGAATGAAGCAAGCAAGCCACCGAACTCAGATTTCAGGTGCTCGACAAGTTGGGCTGGATCATCCGCGTCAGCTCCGGCTTCCAACATCCCTTTCAACGCAAGAAGATCACTGGCTTTGGAGGGAGCCAACAATACGCCCCGCGCGCCAGCAAGCGCTTCGGTCTGGGCCAGTGCATCCAGCGCAGCTTCCATCGCTGGGGTATTCAACCGGACATCCGCGGCGGATTCTTCCCGTCCCATCCGAAGGGACAGCGTGATGTTCCCTCGGTTGACCTGCTTCGACAGATCGCCTCTCAGCGCGGCCTCTAACCCTGTCAACCAATCGGGAAGCCGCAGACGTAGATCCAGCCCCTTGCCATTGACGCTGCGCAATTCCCAAGTCCAGCTATGGGGACCAAACGCCCCCTTGCCCGAGGCGAAACCGGTCATGGATTTGATCATGCCTGCCCTTTCCGTCAAATTCACTGGTCGCACCTAATGCCATTGACCAGCAAGGGGCAAGACCTTGCTCATTCCCCAATCAATGCCAAGAGGTTAACCATTCGTTAAAGAATTGCTCCAAAATTGTATTAACCCGTGTCAATCTGACAGTCAGAAAAGCTGGCGGATCGCAGCTTTGCCCATTAGATGGCATTTTAGGAAAATCGCGAGTGATTGATGGTAGGGTGATGAAATGAAAACCTTTTTCGGGACTGGTTCCGGCTCAGAACTTGGAAAGATCATCGCAATGGACCGATTTGACAGCGGGCGAAGCCTTTCTCCCATCCGTCAGGCCGAAGCCTATTGGACCGCCTTGCTGACAGGTGAAGGCGTTCCGATGCGCTCGCAGATCGATCCGCGCGGCCTGGAGAATATTCTCGAATACACTTTCATACTGGAACGCATCGCGCCGGGTTTGGCCCGGTTTCGGCTGGCGGGAAGTCACCTGAACAATCTGGCGGGCATGGAAGTTCGCGGTATGCCTCTAACGGCTTTTTTCGAACCGAGCGCCCGCGATGATGTCAAATCCATTCTGGACCAAGTCCTCACCCGCCCCGCGGTTGCCGAACTGGGCTTGCTTTCGAAAGGCAAGCTGGGACGAACCAGCCTTCAGGCCCGCATGATCCTGCTGCCGCTTAAAAGCGATCTGGGCGACGTCAGCCGCATTCTTGGGGTCATGGTCAGCGACGGAACCATCGGGTCGACACCGCGTCGCTTCATCGTCTCGGATCGCCGCGTCAACACGATCTCTGATTTGCAACAGCCTCCGAGGCCTGTCCAACAGCAAGCAGAGGGGTTCGCTGAAGACCAGACCACGTTCAAAGGGGCACCGCACTTAAGGTTGGTATCATCACGTGACGACTAAATGAAAACGGCGGGCATGAGGCCCGCCGTCTTACTAATTCAGGATGTATTCGAAGTCAGCTTGCAGCGCGCTTGCTGCGGTCACGACGTAGGTTGGTCAGTTCTTCCGCGACAAGGAATGCAAGTTCCAGCGACTGCGAGGCGTTCAGGCGCGGGTCACAAGCTGTGTGATAGCGATCCGAAAGATCCTCTTCGGTCACCGCGCGCACACCTCCGGTGCATTCGGTGACATCCAGCCCTGTCATCTCGAAATGAACACCACCGGGGATCGTGCCTTCAGCCTGATGTACGCCAAAGAAATCGCGTACTTCGCGCAGCACGGAATCAAACGGCCGGGTCTTGTAGCCGGTCGCGGATTTGATCGTGTTGCCATGCATCGGATCGCAGACCCAAGTAACCTGTGCGCCCTCTTCCTTTACGGCTTTGACCAGACGCGGCAGATGCTCACCCGCTTTACCTGCACCAAAGCGCGCGATCAGAGTCAGACGCCCCTCTTCGTTTTCGGGATTCAACTTGGACATCAGAACCTTGAGGTCTTCGGCACTGGTTGTCGGGCCACATTTCAGACCAATCGGGTTCAGAACACCCCGGCAGAACTCGACATGCGCACCGTCGGGCTGACGGGTCCGATCGCCGATCCAGATCATGTGCCCAGAACCGGCCAACCAATTGCCCGAGGTCGAATCCAGACGGGTCAACGCCTCTTCGTACTCAAGCAACAGGCTCTCGTGGCTGGTGTAAAACTCCACCGATGAGAATTCGTGGGTGGTGTCGGCGGTGATGCCAGCAGCCCCCATGAAGTCAATCGAATCCTGAATGCGGTCAGCGATCTCAGAGTATTTCTGAACATCTTGCCCATCGGCGAAACCCAGCGTCCACGAGTGCACGTGGCTCATATCCGCAAAACCACCGGTCGAGAACGCCCGCAGCAGGTTCAGTGTTGCCGCCGCCTGTGTATAGGCCTGAAGCATCTTGTCGGGATTCGGAATACGTGCCTCGGGTGTAAAGGCCAGCTCATTGATGATGTCACCGCGGTAGCTGGGCAGCTCCACACCGTCCACAACCTCTGTCGGCGCACTGCGCGGTTTTGCGAACTGGCCCGCCATGCGGCCAACTTTAACCACGGGAACCTTGGCGCCGTAGGTTAGCACCATTGCCATCTGCAGCATCACTTTGAACGTGTCACGGATCGCATCCGCGCTGAACTGCTCAAAGCTTTCAGCGCAATCCCCGCCTTGCAACAGGAACGCTTCGCCACGGCCCGCGGCTCCCAGATGCTGCTTCAGCCGTCGCGCTTCACCCGCAAAAACCAGCGGGGGATACTGCGAAAGCTGCGCCTCGACTTTGGCCAGCGCGGCCGCGTCGGTATAGTCTGGCATCTGAACCCGGGGCTTGTTGCGCCAGTTCGTTTTTTGCCATTCAGTCATAGCTTTTATCTCCGCTGAAGTATTTCAGGTGGCCTCTATACAAAAAGCATGAATGAGAGGCCATATCCCTTTTGCGCCTCTTGACGCCATAATCAAGCTTTGAGCATGGTGACTGGCATATCCGCCACCGTGGAAATCCCGGTGCGCGCCGAATCAAGGACAGTTCGCCATGCAAGAGCAACGCCAAGTTGTCACTGTGGATCATAGCACAGGCAAGCCGCATAACTTTGTATTTGTGCTTTTGGACAAGTTTTCCCTTTTGTCATTCGCTTCGGCTTTGGACAGTCTGCGGATCGCCAATCGAATGGCCAACCGAGAGCTTTATACCTGGACCTTGACGGGCGAAGGCGGTGAAACAGTGACTTGTTCAGCCGGAACTTCTTTCAATCTTGATTCTGATCTGACCGAATTGCAGCGTGACGATGTCGTCCTGATCTGCGGGGGGGTCGATGTACAAGCGGCAACCACCAAACGCATCCTGAACTGGGTACGCCGCGAAGCGCGTAAAGGGTTGAAAATCGGCGGTCTTTGCACCGCGGCCTATACGCTGGCCAAAGCCGGTTTGCTGGAAGGCAAGCGCGCAACGATCCATTGGGAAAACTCAGACAGTTTTGCCGAAGAATTCGACACAGTAGAGCTGACCAAGTCGGTGTTTTTGGTTGATGGCAACCGAATGACAACTGCTGGCGGCACATCCTCGATTGACCTGATGCTCAAGCTGATTGCCGAAGATTACGGAGAAGATCTGGCCAACGCGGTCGCTGATCAGATGATCTATTCTTCGATACGTACGGATCAGGACACGCAACGTTTGTCGACACCTACACGGATCGGCGTGCGCCACCCCAAGCTCAGTCAGGTTATCCTGATGATGGAAAAGAACATAGAAGAGCCAATCTCGCCTTCTATTCTAGCCAAGGACGTAGGCATGTCGACGCGCCAGCTAGAACGTCTGTTCCGCCGCTATCTCAGCCGCTCGCCCAAGCGCTACTATATGGAACTGCGCCTGCATAAAGCGCGGAACTTGCTGATGCAGACCGATATGAGCGTCATCAATGTGGCGCTGGCTTGCGGCTTTGCCAGCCCGTCGCATTTCTCCAAATGCTACCGGGCGCATTACAACACCACGCCTTATCGCGAACGCGGTGCACAGAGCGGTCGGTTGTCTGTCTAATCCAAAGCCGCAGGGAAACCTTACAAATCTTTCGCAAAGTAGTGCAGGTGCGGCCGTAACATCGGTTGATCCAGATAGGTCGTGGTTTCGATTGGTGAGTCCAGTTCAACAAAACCAAGTTTGGGGTACAGGTCGCGCATTTCGACATTCGGTGTAAGCGTATCGGCGATGAGGCGTTTCAAACCCATATCACGCGCGGCCTGTTCCCGGGCTTCGATCAAGGCACGCCCGGCACCGGTCCCCCGTGCCTCCTCGGTCACAAAAACCCGCTTAAGTTCACCGGTTTGGTGATCAAATCGTTTCAGCATCCCACATCCAATGATGTCTCCGGCATCGTTTCGCGCCACCACAAGACATCCATTCGGGGGTAGGTAATCCTCTGTATGCGCCCAAAACTCCGCCAATGCGCTTTCGGGGGCTGCTGGATCAATCTCAAAGCCCATATCCTGCATTCGTTGCACGATAAGCGCGTAATATTGTGCCAGGATCGTATTCAGTTCGCGCTTTGGCGGCATTGTTTCACAAAGCTCGATTACAAAATCACACATTCAAATCTCCTGATCACCCTGAAGCCTGGAATAGATACACCGTGACCGAATGGCATAGAAGCAAACGCCCTAACCCCGTTTAATACCGTCAGAGGGGCGTCATTCGGTAAACCGCGCCTTGCCCGACGGAAATGAACCAGATCGACCCATCTGGTGCTTCGGCGATGTCGCGAACACGTTCGGTCTCGGGGCCTTCGATCTGCTCAGCCTCACGCAGTGGATCGCCCGCCAAACGTGCAATGTAGTCGAATTTCAAAGAGCCAACGAACAGATTCCCCTTCCATTCCGGCCAAAGTTTCCCGGAATAGACCATCAAGCCAGAGGGTGCGATGGAAGGATCCCAATAATGCTCGGGCTGTTCCATTCCTTGCTTCGACGTGCCTTCACCGATCTTCTGACCCGAATAATGAACGCCATACGAAATCACTGGCCAGCCATAATTGGCACCGGGTCTGATCAGATTAACCTCATCCCCGCCTTTTGCCCCGTGTTCCGAAATCCAAAGCCGACCCTGCAGATCCAAATTGGCACCCTGCGGGTTTCTGTGACCAAACGACCAGATCTCGGGCCTTACATTGGAATCGCCAACAAAAGGGTTATCAGCGGGAACTGAACCATCACGGTTGATCCGAATGACCGTACCCATGTGGTTCGATCGATCCTGCGCAGCCGGGCGATCACCTCGGTCACCGATAGTGACGAACAATGTGCCATCATTCGCTTCAACGACGCGAGAACCAAAGTGGCGCCCGCCTGAGCCACCGGGAGAGGCCTCGAATATCACACGCAGATTGGTCAGACGTTCTCCGTTCTCCGATAAACGAGCGACAGCGACAGCGGTGCCTGCACCGCCTCGTTGCGATTTGGAGAAAGTCAGAAAAAGCTCGCGGGTCTGATTGAAGTCACGCGCGATGGTGACATCTAGCAAACCGCCCTGCCCGTTCGCGACCACTTTTGGCAGACCCTTGATGCGCTTCGCCTCACCTCCGGCAACGTACAAAAGCTCGCCATCTCGCTCAGTGACAACAAAGCTGCCATCCGGAAGAATGCCAATCGCCCAAGGTGTATCAAGGCCTCTGACCACCTGAGTAACCTGAACCGGCCCGCCGGTTGTGTTGATGACATCGGACCAGCCTGCAATCGACCAGCACGACAGAATGAGAATCGCAAAAGTTCTGATCATATCGACCCAATCCCTAGTGGTGCACCGCAACAAACTGACCTAGCCTAACAAAACAGATAGGATTGCTGCTTTCAAAAGCACTTTTTTGTTAGGACTTTTCTTTTTCGGACAGCTTGCCTAGGGTCATGCCCAGAACGACGACGTTCAAACGATAAATAGGGAGTAACCTAATGAAAAAGCTGCTTACCGCTACTGCAGCAACCGCTCTGCTGGCGGGTACCGCTATGGCCGAGGACGTGAAGCTGGGCGTGCTGTTCGGCTTTACAGGCCCGATTGAATCGCTGGCCCCGGCCATGGGTTCGGGCGCTGAAATGGCGATGGCCGAGGTCACCGAATCCGGCAAACTGCTGGACGGCGCAAGCGTGACCGGAACCCGCGCCGATACCGGCTGTATCGACAATGGTCTGGCCACCTCGAACGGCGAACGTATGATTGCCGATGGCGTTGCCGGTATCATCGGCGGCGACTGCTCGGGCGTCACTGGCGCGATCCTGCAAAACGTCGCAATCCCGAACGGCATGGTCATGATCTCGCCGTCGGCCACGTCTCCGGGTCTGTCGACCATGGAAGACAACGGCCTGTTCTTCCGCACCGCCCCGTCGGATGCGCGTGAAGGTCAGGTGATGGCTGACATCCTGAACGATCGTGGCATCAGCTCGATCGCGCTGACCTACACCAACAACGACTATGGCAAGGGTCTGGCGGATGCGATCCAGTCCTCGTTCGAGGCATCGGGTGGCGAAGTCACCATCGTTGCCGCGCACGAAGACGGCAAAGCCGACTACTCGGCTGAAGTTGGCGCGCTGGCCTCGGCCGGTGGCGATATTCTCGTGGTCGCAGGATATCTGGACCAAGGTGGTTTGGGCATCATCCAGTCGGCTCTGGACAGCGGAGCGTTTGACACGTTCGGTCTGCCGGGCGGCATGATCGGTGACTCGCTGCCGGCAAACGTTGGCCCCGACCTGAACGGCTCGTTCGGTCAGATCGCTGGCTCGGGCGGTGAAGGTGCCGAGAAGTACTTTGCCATGGCTGAAGCTGCGGGCTTTGACGGTTCGTCGCCCTACTCGCCGGAAAGCTATGACGCCGCCGCGCTGTTCATGCTGGCGATGCAGGCCGCAGGTTCGACCAACCCCGCTGAATACGGCGCGAAAATCATGGATGTCGCCAATGCTCCGGGTGAGCAAATCTTCCCCGGAGAACTGGCTAAAGGTCTGGAGCTGTTGGCTGCCGGTCAGGACATCGATTATGTCGGCGCATCGGGCGTTGAACTGATCGGCCCAGGTGAAAGCGCAGGTTCCTATCGCGAGATCGAGGTGACCGACGGCGAAAACAAGACCGTCAACTTCCGTTGATCCAAGATTAAAAGTCATAAAAACAAGCAGCCCGGCCCTTGTGTCCGGGCTGTTTCAATGAAAAAAGGCCGCACTCCGGTTAACGGGGATGGTAAAAACGCCGAAAACGGCGGCTAGGGGAAAAGATGATCGTCGTCGATGACGTGCACAAGCATTTCGGCGGGTTTCATGCGGTGGACGGGGCATCGCTGGAAATCCAAAAGGGCTCGATCACCGGTCTGATCGGACCGAACGGGGCCGGAAAAACCACGCTATTCAACGTGATCGCGGGCGTACTTCCACCGACTAGCGGTAAGGTACATATGGACGGTGAGGATATCACTGGCCTGCCCCCGCATGAGCTGTTTCATAAAGGTCTGCTGCGCACCTTCCAGATCGCGCATGAGTTTTCGTCGATGAGCTGCCGTGAAAACCTGATGATGGTGCCCGGCGCACAATCCGGAGAATCGCTGTGGAACACATGGTTCGGGCGTAAGCGTATCGCGGATGAGGAACGCGCACTTAGGGCGAAAGCCGATGAGGTGCTGGAGTTCCTGACAATCGAACATCTGGCCGATCACAAGGCCGGTCAGGTCTCGGGCGGTCAGAAGAAGCTGCTGGAACTTGGCCGAACCATGATGGTCGATGCCAAGATCGTGTTTTTGGACGAGGTCGGCGCTGGTGTGAACCGCACCCTGCTGATGACCATCGCCGACACGATCCTGCGCCTGAACAAGGAGCGCGGCTATACCTTCGTCGTTATCGAGCACGACATGGATTTCATCGGCAAGATTTGCGACCCGGTCATCTGTATGGCCGAGGGAAAGGTGCTGGCCGAAGGCACTCTGGACGAGATCAAGGCCAATGAACACGTGATCGAAGCCTACCTAGGCACCGGCCTTAAGAACAAAGACAAGCTGGAGGCGGGCGCATGAGCGACAACCCCTACCAGGACGACAAGGGCAACAAGGACGCCTCGATCACCAATACGCATGGCGTCGGCACCATGACTCCAGCACATCGCAAAAGCGGTGAAACGCATCGGGTCGAGGGCGGTCCTTTCCTGATTGGCGACACCATGACTGGTGGCTATGGCAAAGGGCCGGACATCCTGCATGACTGCACCATCGCCGTTGACAAGGGCGAGATCGCGGTGATCGTCGGCCCCAACGGCGCGGGCAAATCCACCGCAATGAAGGCTGTGTTTGGTATGCTGGACGTACGCCAAGGGTCTGTGCGGCTGGATGGCGAAGATATCACCAATCTCAGCCCGCAAGACCGCGTGGTACGCGGCATGGGCTTTGTCCCGCAGACCTCGAACATTTTTACGTCGATGACAGTGGAAGAGAACCTAGAGATGGGTGCTTTCATCCGGCGCGACGACATCAGCCAGACGATGGAACAGGTCTATGACCTCTTCCCCATTCTCCGCGACAAACGCAATCAGGCCGCCGGAGAGCTGTCAGGTGGTCAACGTCAACAGGTCGCCGTGGGCCGTGCGCTAATGACCCAGCCCAAGGTGTTGATGCTGGACGAACCCACCGCCGGTGTCTCACCAATCGTGATGGATGAGCTGTTCGACCGGATCATCGAAGTTTCGCGCACCGGCCTGCCGATCCTGATGGTCGAACAGAATGCCCGTCAGGCGCTGGAGATTGCGGACAAGGGATATGTACTGGTCCAGGGTCGCAATGCCTATACCGGGACAGGCAAGGAGCTGTTGGCCGATCCAGAAGTTCGCAAGAGTTTCTTGGGGGGATGACGCCAGTGACAGCTACTCTCGTGTTTGATCACTCTGAAATCAGGTCGAAAAGACGTACGAACTTGGAAAATGAGGTAACGAACTAATGGACTTCCTCAACGCCCTTGTGGCGCTCTCCAACTTCGTTCTTGTTCCCGCAATCGCCTATGGCAGTCAGTTGGCGCTGGGCGCTTTGGGGGTGACGCTGATCTACGGCATCCTGCGGTTTTCGAACTTTGCCCATGGCGATACGATGGCCTTTGGCGCGATGATCGCGGTGCTGGTCACTTGGGGCCTGCAAGCCGCAGGCGTCAGTTTCGGGCCGTTGCCAACGGCTCTGCTCGCCCTGCCCTTTGCCATTCTGGGCTGTATCGTTCTGGTGCTGATCACCGACCGGTTGGTCTATCGCTTCTATCGGGAACAGAAGGCCAAGCCTGTCATTCTGGTGATCGTCTCGATGGGCGTGATGTTCATCATGAACGGGCTGGTTCGTTTCATCATCGGTCCGGATGACCAGAGGTTCTCGGACGGAGCGCGTTTCATCGTCTCGGCGCGAGATTTCAAGGCGATGACTGGGCTGCGTGAAGGGCTGGCAATCAAGACCTCCCAGGGCATCACGGTGATCGTCGCGGTTGTCGCCGTGGCGCTGTTGTTCTGGTTCCTGAACAAAACGCGCACCGGCAAATCAATGCGGGCCTATTCTGACAATGAGGATCTTGCGTTGCTGTCCGGTATCAACCCCGAGCGCGTGGTGATGATCACATGGATCATCGTTGCCGCGCTGGCGACCACTGCTGGTGTGCTCTACGGCCTCGACAAAAGCTTCAAGCCATTTGTCTATTTCCAGCTTTTGCTGCCGATTTTTGCCTCGGCTATCGTGGGTGGCCTAGGAAACCCTCTGGGCGCTATCGCGGGCGGTTTCATCATCGCGTTTTCTGAGGTGACGATCACCTACGCGTGGAAGAAAGTGCTGACTTATCTGGCACCTGAAAATCTGGAGCCGTCAGGTTTGGTGCAGTTCCTGTCCACCGATTACAAATTCGCTGTCAGCTTTGCCATTTTGCTGATCGTACTTCTGTTTAAGCCAACCGGCTTGTTCAAAGGAAAAGTGATATGAGCGAGCCCGTCAAAAACACGCTGCTTTTTGTGGTCGTCGGCGCACTCATCCTGTTGACCGGATTCACCCAAAGCTGGAACGCCGCAATCCTGATCCTGAACATGGGCTTGATCTCGGCCATCATGTCGATTGGCGTCAACCTGCAATGGGGCTTTGCTGGCCTCTTCAACGTTGGTGTCATGGGCTTTGTCGCGCTGGGCGGGCTCGCGGTTGTGCTGGTTTCGACACCCCCAACCCCCGGCGCCTGGTCTGGTGGAGGATATGGCGTCATCCTGTCGCTTTTAATGGGCGCGGCAACCGTGGTTGCAGCTGTGATGGTGGCCCAAAAAATGCCCAAGGGACGCACACAAACCTTTGCAATCATCGGTATTCTGGTCGTAGGTTTTTTTGTTTACCGCGCAATTTTTGATCCCAACGTAGCTGCGATCGAAGCGATTGATCCTGCTGTCGCTGGTAATATCGGCGGTTTGAACCTTCCTGTCCTATTCGCTTGGCCTGCCGGGGGACTTTTGGCGGCGGGCGCAGCATGGCTGATCGGAAAAACAGCGCTGGGCCTGCGCTCGGACTATTTGGCAATCGCCACACTTGGTATCGCCGAGATCATCATCGCCGTCATGAAAAACGAGGACTGGCTGGCACGTGGGGTCAAGAACGTCTACGGCATTCCACGCCCCTCACCGGTGGTTGGCTACGAAGTTGAATTGCAGCAAGACCCAACTTTCCTTGCAAGGGCCGAGTGGTTCGGGCTGGATCCGGTTACTGCCTCGACGCTTTCCGTCAAGCTGGGCTACTCTTTGCTGTTCCTGATCGTGCTACTGGTGCTGCTGTGGATGGCTCAGATGGCGTTGAAAAGCCCTTGGGGCCGCATGATGCGCGCCATCCGCGACAACGAGGTTGCCGCCGAGGCGATGGGCAAGGATGTCACCCGCCGCCATCTACAGATCTTTGTTCTGGGCTCAGCCATCTGCGGCATCGCCGGTGCGATGATGACCACTTTGGACGGGCAGCTGACGCCGGGCACTTACAACCCGCTCCGCTTTACCTTCCTTGTCTGGGTCATGGTGATCGTCGGCGGGTCGGGCAACAATTTCGGAGCCGTACTGGGAGCGTTCCTGATCTGGTTCCTGTGGGTTCAGGTTGAACCCATGGGCCTGTGGCTGATGAACCTGATAACCTCAGGCATGCCTGACGGCAGCGCACTTAAGACGCATCTGATCGATAGCGCCGCACATATGCGCCTGTTCACCATGGGACTGATTCTTTTGATTGTTCTCAGATTCAGTCCAAGAGGGCTGATCCCCGAGAAATAAGCAAAATTTCCTGCGAAATTCCCCTAACGCACCGTTAATCGGTGCGTTTTATTGTGCGGCGAGTCAGAACGCTCTAAATCGGTGTATCGTGATCCACCACATCGCGCTGTGCCCCATACCATGTTTGTTTGGTGCGGAGTTGTAACGATCTGACAGTTAACCAAGATGAGAGCACCGTAGTCGCAATGATTAAACCACTCAGAGTTTTCGCAATCGGGATCCCGCTGATGGCAACGCTATCAGCGTGTATTCCCTCACCTGAACAATTAGAGACCACCCCGGTCAAGGTCCAGACGCCCAAAGGTGTTGTGACCTGTCAGCTTTACCGCCAGGACCGCGTCACCTGGGACCGCGCAATCGATTTTCCGGCCACCAAAATGTCGGTGCCCGAGGCGGATAATTATTGCAGACAGGAAGGCCTGCGCCGGCTTAATCGATAACAATATGGGCGCGCGACTGGTTCGGCGCGCGCCGCACTCCGGATCCTAGCGATTGCGGAACAAGCCGCCCAGTATGCCCCTGACGATGCGGCGGCCAGTTGTTCCTTTCAGCTCTTTGATCACGGCCTCGCTCATGGCCGTGGCGAAGGTATCCTTTTTGCGCGAAAGACGAGATGACGATCGCCCAACGCGGTTGCCCGAATACCTTCGGGCCGAGGCGTATTCGCGTTCTGCCGGGGTCTGCTGTTCCAGAACTTCGTCGGATTCCGCCTGTTCCGCCGCATTCGCAGCGGCATCCGCGCGCGCCTGCAGAATCTCAAACGCCGATTTGCGGTCGATACGCTTGCCGTATTTTGCATCCATCGGCGAAGCTTTGATCACCGACTGACGCTCAGCTTTGGTAATCGGACCAAGTTGAGAGCCCGGAGGCCGGATCAAAGTGCGCTCGACCACGCCCGGAACACCTTTCTTTTGCAACATCGAGGTCACGGCCTCGCCCACGCCCACCTCTCGGATTGCGGTCTCAGTATCGAAAGCTGGGTTTTCACGATAGGTCTCAGCAGCAAGTCGCAGATTCTTGCGGTCGCGCGCTGTGAAGGCCCGCAGCGCATGTTGGACCCGGTTGCCCAGCTGACCCAGAATATCATCCGGGATGTCTGCCGGATTCTGCGAGATGAAATAAACGCCAACGCCCTTTGATCGGATCAAGCGCGCCACCTGCTCGACCTTGTCCACCAGCACCTTGGGGGCGTCCTCGAACAGCAAGTGCGCTTCATCAAAGAAGAACACCAGTTTCGGTTTTTCAGGGTCCCCCACTTCGGGCAGTTCTTCAAACAATTCGCTAAGCAGCCACAACAGGAAAGTCGCGTATAGGCGCGGAGAGCCCATCAGCTTGTCAGAGGCCAGAATGTTCACCATCCCCTGCCCGTTCGCATCTGTCCGCATCAGGTCGGCCAGGTCCAACGCAGGCTCGCCAAACAGATTGGTACCGCCCTGATTTTCCAGAACCAGCAAGCGGCGTTGAATAGCACCGATCGAAGATGTCGAGACATTGCCATAGCGCAGCGATAGTTGGGCGCGATTCTCGCCTATCCAGACCAGCAATGCCTGCAGGTCTTTCAGGTCAAGCAGCGGCATGCCTTCTTCGTCTGCGACCCGAAAGGCGATGTTCAGAATGCCTTCCTGCGCCTCACTCAGTTCCATCAATCGCGATAGCAGCAGTGGGCCCATCTCGGTTACGGTGGTTCGGACCGGATGCCCTTGCTCGCCAAACAGATCCCAGAACGTGACTGGACACGCGGCGTAAGAGAATGTGCCGAACCCGATCTTCGCGGCCCGATCCAAAAAAGCCTGGTGTAATTTGTGGGTTTCGCTTCCAGGCAGCGCCAGCCCCGACAAGTCACCTTTCACATCGGCCAGAAACACTGGAACCCCCGCCTGTGAGAAGCCTTCAGCCAGAATTTGCAGCGTAACCGTTTTGCCCGTACCGGTCGCACCGGCAATCAGGCCATGGCGGTTCGCATATTTAAGCGACAGCCCCTGTGCCACTGAATAGCCGTCGCCACCACCGCCTACGAAGATCTTGTTGTCCATTGAAAATCTGTCCCGAATTCTACCGATCTGCTGCAAGCATACAAAGTTAACCTTTCGCTGCGAGAGTAAATGTTGCTTCTCGTGGCCTGGCTGCGGGGGCAAACTTCCTCCCTGTCGACTGGCCGTGCCTTTGGGCACGGCTTTTTTTTAAATTCTACGAAAACCGAAAGACGCAAGAATAGTTTTTTAGGGTTAGGAGTTGACCAACGGGTTCCCCTTTCGTAACGTCTGCGCATAACTAAGTCGGCCAGTCCGACGGGGAGAAAATATTCAGGAAGGGAGCCGCTCCACCGGCTCCCTTTTTCGTTGCAGATCGCGATGTTTCCCACGCATTTCGGCAAAAAACGATCAATTCACGGTCTGGAATTCGGATTTACCCTGACACCACTGAATTGCGGTGATAGAGGAAACAAAAAACTGGATCAGTTAGATGAGGCATTCATGATCAGGAAACTTGTCCCTTTTAATGTGGCGGCCGCAGCACTGTTGTGCGGAACAGCATTTGCGCAGGAAACCACACAGCAACCTGAAGCCGGTGATGAAGCCGAAGTTGGCAGCGATCTGGATCTGGGTGAATCCGGTCCCCGTGTTGGCGAGCAATACGTCAAAGAACAAACGGGTGAATGGAATATTTCCTGCATCAAAACCGAAGGCGAAGACGATCCCTGCGCGATGGTTCAGATCCTGAATAACCAACAGGGTGATCCGATTGCCGAAGTTTCGATCGGAAAACTGCCCGAAGGCGGTGCCGCTGTTGCTTGGGCGAATGTTGTTGTACCGCTCGAAACCCTGCTGCAGGCGCAATTGGCTATGTCGATCGATGGGGCACCGCGCAAGCTTTACAATTATCACCACTGCATTCCAGTTGGCTGCGTGGCGCAACTGGGTTTGACACAGGGTGATATCGACGCGATGAAATCAGGCCAAAAGGCAGTGCTGTCGCTGGTTCCTGCGCGCCTGCCAGATCAGGTTCTGAATATGGACATGTCTTTGTCTGGCTTCACAGCAGGCTTTGACGGACTGAACGTTTCCATAAACTAAGCCCCGCAAAAGCATCGAATAAGAAAGCCGCCGTGATAACACGGCGGCTTCTTCATATACGCTTCAACGCAAGAACGGCGTTCAGCCCACCAAAGGCGAAAGCATTGCTAAGGGCGACATTAACTTTCGCCTCACGCGCCTCGTTTGGCACCACATCCAGCGCGCATTCGGGGTCGGGCTCTTCATAGCCAATGGTCGGGGCGATCACCCCGTCGCGCAGGGCCATGATACAGGCTAATAGCTCAACTGCGCCGGTACCGCCGATCAGGTGTCCGTGCATGGACTTTGTTGACGAAATCATCAGATCGTCGGCGTGCGGACCAAACACACCAGCAACGGCTGCACATTCGGTTTTGTCATTTGCAGCCGTGCCGGTCCCATGGGCATTTATGTAACCCACATCGCTTGCATTCAGCCGTGCATCCGATAACGCCCCGGCCATGGCCCGTGCTGCCCCTTGTTTGCTGGGCATAACTATGTCGGCCGCGTCCGACGACATAGCGAATCCCACGACCTCGCACAGGATATCTGCTCCGCGCGCGCGCGCGTGTTCGTATTCTTCGAACACAAAAACACCCGCACCTTCGCCTTGCACCATCCCGTTTCGGTTTGCGCTAAAGGGCCGACAGGCATCTTTTGACATGACGCGAAGCCCTTCCCATGCCTTGACGCCCCCAAAGCACAGCATCGACTCCGAGCCACCGGTCACCATTGCGGGCGCTGCCCCGCTGCGCACCATCTGAAATGCCTGCGCCATCGCATGGTTCGAAGACGCACACGCTGTTGATACTGTAAAGCTAGGGCCTTTGAGGTTGTGCTCCATTGAAACGTGGCTGGCCGCCGCGTTGTTCATCAGCTTGGGCACGACAAAAGGATGCACGCGATTTTTGCCATCCTCGTAAACCGAGCGGTAGTTGTCATCCCAGGTGGAGACGCCACCACCGGCCGTTCCCAGAACCACCCCCGACCGCGCGGCTGTGTCACCCGAGAATACGATGCCGGATTGATCGATCGCTTCTTTGGCGGCGGTTAACGTGAACTGCGTGAACCGATCATACAGCGTCATCTGTTGGCGGTTGAAACGGCCCTCGGCCTCAAAACCCCGGACTTGACCACCGATCTTGATCGACAGGCGATCCACATCACGAAACTCAAGCTCGGAGATACCACAACGACCCTCGCGCATGGCTTCCAGAGTGTCGGGGACGGAATGGCCCAACGCATTAATGGTGCCAGCACCCGTAATGACGACGCGTTTCATACCGGCGGTCAGACCTTTTCCGATACGAGTTTTTCGATACCCGCAATGATCGCTGTCACATTCGAAATGTCGAAATCGCCGGATGTGGGCTCGTTTGCGTTGAAGGGCACGGTGATATCGAACTCTTCCTCGATGGCAAAGATACTCTCAACAAGACCCAGGCTATCGATGCCCAATTCTTCGAGCGTACTGTCGGGCGTCACATCCGAAGGCTCAAGCACGGCCTGTTCGGCAATGATTGCTATGACGCGGTCGCTGATGCTCATCTCGATCCCCTGATTTTCGCCTTGGGGATGATTTAATCACTTGAAGGCTGTTTGAAAACAGCCTTTTTCAACGCCTCGACGTCGCGCGACAATCGGGGCAGACGACGTTGGGCTTTATATATCTCGGTATGGCTTTCCATTTTAATGCCCGGGTAGCCCATGATTACGCGACCAGCAGGAACATTTGACAGAATCTTGGTGCCGCCACCGGCAATCACGCCATCACCGATGAAAATATTATCGACAACACCAGTCTGACCGCCCAGTACTACGTTATTACCAATCTCGACCGAACCAGAAACGCCGGTTTGCCCACATAACAAACAATCCCGCCCGACTCGGGTGTTGTGTCCCACGTGGACAAGATTATCCAGTTTCGATCCACTTCCGATTACAGTATTGCGTATGGTCCCGTTGTCGACAGTGCAGTTCGAGCCGACTTCGACGTCGTCGCCAATCTCGACCGCACCCAGCGAATGGATGCGCAACCAGCTTTGCGCCTTTGCATCCCCCTGATCACCCAGAGTTTTCCGCGCATTTTCGGCACCCGAGACTTCTGGTGTGACATAGCTGAAACCGTCCCCGCCGATACGGGCACCCGGCTGCGCGATAAAGCGATCACCGATTTGAGCCCGCGCACCGATGCTGACCATTTCGCGCAGCAGAGCGTTTTCACCAAGCGACGCATCCATACCGATCACGCAATGCGCGCCGATAACCGAACCCGCGCCGACGCGCGAGCGCGCACCGATAACAGCAAGCGGGCCGACCGATACGCCGACCCCGATCTCGGCGGTTTCATCAATGACAGCCGATGGATGAATTCCCGGCGCAATCCCCTGCCCGCGATCCAGCATCGCGGTGATCCCTGCCATCGCCATGCGGGGGCGTTGCACAAAAATGGCGGCCTCAAGCCCCAGTGCTTTCCAGTCCGCGCCATCCCACAAAACCGCGGCCCGTGCTGTACCGGTCTCCAAAGCTTCAGCATATTTTGGCGACATCGCCATGGCCAGATCGGTTGGCCCGGCATCTCCCGGCTCGGCTGCTCGCAAGATGGTCAGGCCAGTCTGGCCTTCTGCGACGACCCCCAGGGAATCGGCGATTTGTTGAACGGTAAACTGCATGTCGGGCGTCCTCGTGGCGGGATTTGCCTCGTGATTACCCTTGAACGTCCGGCAGGACCACCCCTGCCTTTTGCAGCGCTTCCCAGATCTTGCGATCCCGGTCATACACGTCGCGGCGATACTGCACCTCGCCTTTGGGGCCAATATAGGCCGTGCGATAAATCAGATGCACCGGAATTTTTTTATCCAGTTCAACCTTCGTTTCTTTGCCCGTGTCCAGCACGCGGTGGAAAAACGCCTTTGGATCCTCTTCCTGCTTGGCCAGCAGCTTATAGGCAAACTCGAACGGTTGCGCCAAACGGATGCATCCATGCGAGAATGCCCGAACCTCGCGTGCGAACAGAGATTTCTGAGGCGTATCATGCAGATAGATGTTGTACTTATTAGGGAACATGAACTTCACCAGCCCCAGTGCGTTGCTTTTGCTGGGGGGCTGACGCATGGAAAACGGGAAATTACGCGCAGTGAACTGGGTAAAGTCAACCGCTCCACGATTCACCTGACGGCCACGGCGGTCGGTGATCTGGATATGGCCGACAGCATTTGGATTGGCCCGCAATTGCGGCAGATATTCCTTCGTGATGATCGAGCGTGGTACATACCAACTTGGGTTGATCACCATATGCTCCATCTCATCCGAGAACTCTGGGCTGCGGCGATCATGTGTGTTTTTGCCGATCACGGCACGAGTCTCAAACGTGACCTGCCCGTCATCGACGATCTTGGCAGAAAAATCGGCCAGATTCACCAGAATATGCCGCTCACCACGGTCTTTTGGTAACCAGCGCTCCCGTTCAAGCGCAACGTAAACAGCTTTCAAGCGGTCTGAAACTGGGCGATTGATCTCGGAAATAGTGCCTTTGCCAGCTACGCCATCCGCCTCAAGACCATGAGCAGCCTGAAAGGATTGCACCGCCGCAAACAGCGCATCATCATAGTTTGGGCTGGCAGTAGGCTTCAGATAACCCATCGCGACAAGTCGATTGCGCAGCCTGATGACACTGTTCCCTGTGTCCCCAAGCTCAAGCTTGGAGACAGGAACGGTCTCGCCCCAGCCACCTTGTGTCATCAGCGCTTCCAGCGCCTTCTTCTGTTTCAACAGCGCAAGATACTGGCGCGATTGAGGCATCATATCCCTGAAATAGGTATCACCCTGGCTGGAAACGAGCAGTTCAAGATGCTCTGCGGCGCTGCGTCGTTCCACCGCCCGCACTAGGCCGGGATCAATCTGCGAAGGCGTTACAGAACCGGAATGCAAGTCTCTGGCATATTTGACAAAAACCCGAGTCAGCTCGGCCTCGAGCATGCCCAGATCACGGGTGTTGCGCGCGTCCTGCATCTTTGTCTTCAAAGTCTGGACGTCGTAACGTGCCCCAGGCAATCCATGCAGATCGGTCGTCGAAAGCGCTTCGATCAGGGCTTTGCGTCGTGCAGCATGTTCGGGCGTATCGCCAACCCAAACCGGATCAAACCCGTTTGAGCGATAAAACTCAGCAATTGCCGGGCTGTTGGACACACTTTCCGCAACGGCCAATTGAAACGCTGTGCCATCCGTCCCCGCCTGCGCGACTGAGGCCGAAGCCACAAGGAAAGCGGCGATAAAAACACTTGAACGAGCACGGGTAACAAATGACATAGGATGGCCCTGTTTCTTCAATGACTTGGCACGCCCTATAAGCGGCGTCTGAAAATAATGTTTTGCTGAGCGCCTGATGTCTATTCACAAATTCATCACCAGACCGCTTCTTTGACCCCTGGTGCGCGTTTGCATCGCCGACGCGCGAACTGCGCCAAAAGCAAGCATACTTGCATCAGTTGCGCAAAAAACTGCCGAAATTTCCCCCTTGATTTGACTGCGACCAAAGATTTCTTGGCTGTTGAATCCTACTGTGCCATAAATCCCGCATCTGGGATGGGAAAAAATTAATACGGCGCGCGTAACATCGTGTGCAGGCAGGAACAGTACGGGACGAAACAAAAAATGACCAAGAGCAGTACCTCGGGCCTGACCCGGCGTGCCCTATTGGGCGCATTCGCCGCAACCGCAGTTGTTGCAGCCCCCACATATTCCAACGCAGCAGGTTTCCTTCGCGGCGGAGGCGATATTCGCCGTATCCGCATGTATTCCGGCCGTACCGGTGAACGTATCGATATGGTCTATTGGGTTGATGGCAAATACATCAAAGACGCGGTGAAAGAGGTCAACCACTTCATGCGCGACTGGCGCAGCGATCAAGTCAAGTCCGTGGACCTGAGGACCGTCGACATCATGGCGGCCACTCATAACCTTCTGGATGTCAGCGAGCCATACATGCTGCTGTCGGGTTACCGCTCGCCGCAAACCAACGCAATGCTGCGCCGCCGCTCGCGGGGTGTTGCCAAGAATTCGCTTCATATGAAGGGTCAGGCTGCTGATCTGCGACTGTCATCACGCTCGGTCTCGCAAATGGGCAAAGCAGCGATGGCCTGCCGTGCCGGTGGCGTTGGACAGTACTATCGTTCGAATTTCGTTCACATGGATTGCGGTGTCATCCGCTCGTGGCGCGGCTAATCGAGCATTTCATCTTTCGCTGTTGCACGACCCCCATCAGATAGTTCTGGCGGGGGTTTTGTTTTGCCTGGAAAAACAGGTTCGTGTACCGTCAGTTCTGCGTAATATGACGACTAGCAAGGGTGAAATGGCGCACCTGAGAGGATTCGAACCTCTGGCCTCTGCCTTCGGAGGGCAGCGCTCTATCCAGCTGAGCTACAGGTGCCTTGGCCGTTAGCTACCCTCGTTCCAATCCGGGTGCAACTGCAAATCCGCAGTACGATCAGGCAAACAGATCGTGGGCAAGCTCCAACGCATCGATCAGGGTGTCGACCTCATCCGTCGTGTTATAAAGCCCAAAGCTGGCACGACAGGTAGCAGTGACCCCCAAATGATCCATCAGCGGCCCGGCGCAGTGGTGGCCTGCGCGCACGGCGACACCCTTTTTGTCCAGAATGGTTGAAACATCATGGGCATGCCCTGCCCCATCCAAAGTAAAGCTGAATATCGCGGCTTTGTTCGCTGTGGTGCCTTGAACCTGCAGCCAGTTCAATCCATTCAACCGTTGCATCGCATAGTCGCGCAAGCCGGCCTCATGCGATGCGATGCTCTCCATGCCAAGGTCCATCATATAGTCAAGCGCCACACCCAACCCGATGGTCTGCACGATGCCGGGAGTTCCGGCCTCGAACTTCATTGGCGGATCGTTGTAGATCACCTGATCTTTTGAAACCTCTTTGATCATGTCACCGCCACCTATAAAGGGGCGCATTTCAGCCATGCGGTCCGATTTGACAAACATTGCACCAGAACCGGACGGGCCGTACAGTTTATGACCCGTGATGGCATAGAAGTCACATCCGATGTCATCGACATTGACGGGCATATGAACCGCGCCCTGGCTGCCATCCACCAGAACCGGAACGCCTTTGGCGTGGGCGCCTTGCGTGATTGCTTTGACATCAACCACAGTGCCCAGCACGTTCGAGCATTGGGTCACCGCAACCAGCTTTGTCTTGGGGCCAATGGCATCGATTACCGCCTGAGGGTCAAGATGGCCGGTCGCATCGACATCGACCCATTTCAGCACCACGCCCTGCCGTTCGCGCAGGAAGTGCCACGGTACGATGTTGGCGTGATGTTCCATCACGCTGAGGACAATCTCGTCCCCCGCCTGCAGGCGTGGCATTGCCCAACCGTAGGCGACCAAATTGATTCCTTCGGTCGTACCCGAATTCAGGACAATCTCATTCTCGTTTGATACGCCCAGAAACCGCGCAACCGTGCCACGGACGGCCTCATATTTCTCGGTCGCGAGATTTGACAGATAGTGAAGCCCTCGATGTACGTTCGAATATTCGTGCGCATAGGCCTGCGTGATCGCGTCGATCACTACCTGGGGTTTCTGCGCGGAGGCCCCGTTGTCTAGATAAGTCAGCGGCTTTCCGTTGACCTGACGTGACAGGATCGGAAAATCTGCGCGGATTTTTTGTACGTCATACATAGACAGGACTTCCCTATACAGACCCGGCGGGGATCAGCCAAAGAACAAACGGGACGGCCACAAGACCAGAGATCAGGATCACCACAAACGATTTTCCCAACGACTGAAATCGATGCGCCTCGTTGAGAAAATGCAAGGTGATGTAAAGGCTAAGACCCAGCATCGCCAGACTGGCCGGTAAGAATAGAAACGGCAGCGCTGCAACCAGCGCTAGAATGATTGCTTGCCCCGCAATTTGCAGGATTTGCAACCAGACAATCAGCGTCATGAAGTCGTTGAACGTTCCCGTTCCACCCAGGACGCGGCCCACTAATAGGAACGTCACGACGCTGATCATGATTGCCGCAACGGAAACAAAAAGCGTCCTCGATAGTGGCTCAGCCAGTTGCTGAACATCCGGACTGATAAGCGGCAGGACGAAGCTGGACGCAGACTGGACCAGTGCGTTCAGGATCACCGCGAGAGAGAAGGCGAGCCACAGTACATCCGTACCCAGCCGCAACGCGAGCAATCGTCTTGCGGCTTCGGCTGGATTGGACAGGGTCAGAACGACCAGGTTGAGCAGTGCGGTGGAATTCATATAGCAGCCTTTTGCGATTGCTTGAGGCCCGACAACCAGAACCAGAGAAAAACCGCAACCCATAACAGCCCCACAAGTGTTTGCGCTGACCCGGGGCCGATGAAACCGGACACCAGCCCATTCAGCAACACCAAAGGCGCTGACGCGAGAAGCGCCCAGAACAAGGCTAGCCGCGCGCCATAGCTGGTGCCATCGCCCCCCATCATCCGCGCGATGAAATGGGTAAGCCAAGCAAGAAGATAAAAGCACAATGGCAGAATAAAGACCGAGCCCAACAGGGCCCCGCCCAACAGCATGTTCAGCTCTATCCCTTCCAGATGAGCCCTCCGTGCAAGGCCGGGCAATTGTGCGATAAAGCCGATTACACAGAACGCCATCACAAACGCCAATGCGCGATCTTCGCGCGGCCCCATATCAAGCAGCCGACGCACCACACGCCCCGGTCCGCGATACGTGGCCACGATATCAGTTGTGACAGGCATCAGCGGCGGCGTGCCAGCCAATCTTGCAATCGGGATACGATATCGGTTGCCAGATCCTCGTCCTCGATCTCATCAACGGCTTCAGCTAGGAAGGCCAGTGTCAACATGTCGGTTGCTTCTGCCGTTGGGACGCCACGGGAGCGCAGGTAGAACAAAGCCGTTTCATCAATGGCGCCCGAGGTCGAACCGTGCGAACACGCAACGTCATCGGCGTAAATCTCAAGCTCGGGTTTGGCGAGGAACTGACTGTCATCGTCCAGAAGCAACGACTGGCTGATCTGGTAACCATCGGTTTTCTGGGCACCTTCCTTCACCAAGATCTTGCCCTGAAAAACACCCGTCGCACCATTGCGAAGCACCTTCTTGAACACTTGGCGGCTCTCGCAATTCACCGCATCATGGGTGACAAAGACCGTGTCATCATGGAGAAAATCACCGTCTCCAACACACGCACCCGCCACGTGCGCGACCGCATCGTCACCCGTCAGTTCGACGACTTGCTCGTTTCGCGTCAAAACTCCGTTCACGGTCAGCGTGAAGGATTTATAGACGGATTCCTTACCAAGCCGCGAGAACATATGAGTCGCCGCACGGCGTTGATGATCCCGGCCCTGCGCACGGATATGATGCAGTGTGCCATTGTCGGCGATATCGATCTCCATGCATTTGTTGAAGCGCGAAGCTGCGGGTCCGTTTTCAAGGATCGTGACTTCGGCACCGCTTTCAACCCGAACGACATGATGCAGGATTGCATCCGACGTTTCGGATTCATGGCGATAAATCAGGTTAATCGGTTTGCTCGGCTTGCCAGATACATGAATGGCAACTCCATCTGACGCATAGGCCGTGTTCAGCGCCGCCAAGGGACGCGCCACTGGATCTTGGCCTTTTGCTTCAAGAACGCCGTATAACTCTTTGGCCCAATGGATATCTTTGCAACAGATATCTTCCAGCCGATCGATCGTTACACCCTCCAGAGACAGATCATCAGACTCTTCCGGGCTGAATACGCCATCAATGAAAACGATCTTCAGTCGGTCGAGCGCGTGGAACAGAGCCGGTTCATCCGTTTTGAACAAAGCAGCACTGGGAGCTTCCGCAGAGACCAGAGTGTCTGGACGGGTATATTTCCAGTATTCATCTCGACGACTGGGCAAACCCATCGCGCGTACACGTGCAATTGCGGCTTCGCGCGCTTTGCGTGTGCATCCCGCATCCGGCATGGTCAGCGCTGCCAGCCGTTCCTCGGTCGCCGTTTGTTTTGCTTGGGGCAAAGCCATCAGTTCACCTCGGCCAGAATGTCGGCATAGCCGTTGTTTTCAACTTCCAGCGCCAGTTCGGGGCCGCCGGATTTCACGATGCGACCATCCGCCATAATGTGAACCACGTCAGGTTTGATGTGATCGAGAAGCCGCTGATAGTGCGTGATAACAAGGAACCCGCGCCCCTCATCACGCAACGCGTTCACGCCCTCGGCCACCAGTTTCATCGCGTCCACGTCAAGGCCCGAGTCTGTCTCATCCAGGATGCACATCTTCGGCTCAAGCATCGCCATTTGCAGGATTTCGTTGCGCTTTTTCTCACCACCCGAAAAGCCAACATTGACCGGACGTTTCAACATTTCAGCGTCGATTTTCAGCGCCTTGGCCTTGGCACGAACCTCTTTCAGAAAATCCGTCGCCGACAGCTCTTCCTCGCCACGTGCTTTGCGCTGCGCATTCACGGCGGTGCGCAGGAAGGTCATGTTGCCCACACCGGGAATCTCGACCGGGTACTGGAACGCCAGAAACACACCTGCGGCTGCACGTTCTTCCGGTTCCATCTCAAGCAGATCCTCGCCATCAAGCGTCGCGCCGCCCTCGGTCACCTCATAGCCATCACGACCAGACAACACGTAGCTGAGCGTTGATTTGCCCGAGCCATTGGGCCCCATGATCGCATGCACCTTGCCAGGCTCGACCGTCAGGTCGACCCCTTTCAGAATTTGCTTGTCTTCTTCCTCAAGTTTGACGTGCAGGTTATTGATTTCCAGCATTTTCTGTCCTTTAGCATCTCGCAAGGGGCGCATTGCGACCCCGATAAGTTCTTATCCCAGCACCTTGCGGATCACGCGGGCGATGATCCATCCAAGCAACGCGCCTGCGCCCACTGCCCAAACCGGGTTTATGAAGTCCATGTACTTGGTATTGACGTAAGCAACCCCCAACAGGCCGCCGAGCACCGGCAACGCATAGCCAAGCACGGTCAGGACATCGTCCTTTCGGATTCGCTGTTGGGGTTTTGGTGTCATCAGCCGACTGATCCCTCAAGGCTGATTGCCACAAGCTGTTGCGCTTCCATCGCAAATTCCATCGGCAGCGCCTGCAGAACGTCCTTGCAGAACCCGTTGACGACCAAGGCCACGGCTTCTTCCTCGTCCATGCCACGCTGACGGCAATAGAACAGCTGATCGTCATCCACTTTTGATGTCGTCGCCTCGTGCTCGACCCGAGATGAGTTGTTCTTCACCTCGATATACGGAACCGTATGCGCCCCGCATTTGTCGCCAATAAGCAAGCTGTCGCACTGCGTATAGTTGCGGCTATCCTTGGCCTTTGGATGCATCGACACCAGACCACGATAGGTGTTCTGCGCCTTACCGGCACTGATCCCTTTCGATACGATCCGCGACTTGGTGTTCTTGCCCAGATGAACCATCTTGGTGCCGGTATCGGCCTGCTGCATGTTGTTGGTGATCGCGATCGAGTAGAACTCACCCTGGCTATCGTCGCCACGCAGGATGCAAGACGGGTATTTCCAGGTTACGGCTGAGCCGGTTTCGACCTGCGTCCACATCACCTTGGAGCGATCACCCCGACAATCGGCGCGCTTGGTCACGAAGTTGTAGATACCGCCCTTGCCATTCTCATCTCCGGGGAACCAGTTCTGAACGGTCGAGTATTTCACCTCGGCATCTTCTTCGACGATGATCTCGACAACCGCCGCGTGCAACTGAGCGGTGTCGCGCTGGGGCGCGGTGCAGCCTTCCAGATATGAGACGTAAGAGCCCTTGTCGGCGATGATCAGCGTGCGCTCAAACTGGCCGGTATTTTCAGCATTGATGCGGAAATATGTGCTCAGTTCCATCGGGCAGCGCACGCCAGGCGGGACGTAGACGAATGAACCATCCGAGAATACAGCTGAGTTCAGCGTGGCATAGAAATTGTCCGAGACCGGTACGACCGTCCCTAAGTATTTCTTGACCAGTTCCGGATGCTCTTTGATCGCCTCGGAAATCGAGCAGAAGATAACGCCGGCTTTCTTCAACTCTTCCTGAAAAGTCGTCCCGACCGAAACCGAGTCAAATACTGCATCAACAGCAACCTTACGGCCTTCTGCCGGTGCATTCTCAGCGCCCTCGACACCTGCCAGGATCATCTGTTCTTTCAAAGGGATACCCAGCTTTTCGTAAGTCGCCAGAAGTTTGGGATCGACCTCATCAAGAGATTTGGGTTTATCTTCCATCGATTTCGGACGGGCATAATAATACTGGTCCTGAAAGTCGATCGGCGGGTAGTGCACCATCGCCCATTTAGGCTCTTCCATCTGGGTCCAGCGCTCGAACGCGGCCAGACGCCATTCGGTCATCCACTCAGGTTCATCATTTTTGTCCGAAATCAGACGAACGATATCGGGATTCACGCCTTTTGGCGCATACTCCATCTCGATATCAGTTTCCCAGCCGTATTTATAAGTGCTGACCTCGCGAACCGCGTCTACGGTTTCCTGATCGACACCCTCTTTCACCTGGGTCTGGTCCAAAGCGGCCATAATTCACCCTCCGTCAGATCACGCGGCCCGCGCGCGATGCTTTTTCTCTTTTTCAAGCCACGTTTCCGCGAAACGCAGCACATCTTCTTCTGCCGTCTCTGGCCCCAGCGATACGCGGATTGCGCTGGAGGCCGTCATCTCATCAAATCCCATGGCCGTCAGTACGGCGCTTGCACGAACCTTGCCGCTGGAACAGGCCGAGCCTGCGCTGACCGCAAATCCCGACAAATCCATCTGCATGACCTGGGTCTCACCCTTCCAGCCTGGTGTGGCGAAGCACAGAGTGTTGGGGAGTCGCCCTTGGTCTTTCCCGACAAAAATAGTAGCTTTCGTACCAGCCTCAAGAGCGTTTTCTAGAATATTTCTAAGTTCTGCAACGTTTTCCCAAACGCCATTTGCTAAATCACGGGACGCGGCTTCAGCTGCTGCTCCGAACCCCGCAATTCCAGTGACATTTTCTGTACCCGAGCGACGCCCCATCTCCTGCCCGCCGCCCTTGATTTGCGCAGCAAGATCGGTGCCGCGTTTCATCACCAACGCCCCGATCCCTTTTGGCCCGCCAAGTTTGTGGGCTGAAATCAGCGCCATCTCAGCCCCCAGCCAGTTGAAGGCTATCGGCAACTTACCAAAAGCCTGAGTCGCGTCGGTGACCGCAAGACCGGCAGGCAAAGTTTGAACAATTCCAGTTTCCGAATTGGCCAGTTGCAGCGTGGATCGGGAAGCGTCCGGCACGTCAACGTAACCGCCTTGGGAGACAGGCAGAACCTCATTAATCCAAGCTCTTACCGCGTCATGTTCAATCGCTGCACCTTGAAGATCGCGCCCCGCCATGGCCAAAGCCGCTGCCTCAGTCGCGCCGGATGTAAACACGATGTCGGCACCATCGGCCCCAAACGCTGTTGCGATTTGAGCCCGCGCTTTCTCGACCACCGCTTTTGCGGCGCGCCCTTCGGCATGGACCGAGGACGGATTGCCCACCAAATCCATCGCCGCGATCATTGCATCGCGGGCCTCGGGCCTCAGAGCGGAGGTTGCGTTATGGTCGAGATAAACCCGTTTCATAGATGTATCTTTTCCAAGATGGGTTTTGACGGAACACAGAAAAACGTCATCAGATCAATCGTCCACGACTGCGAACAAGCTAGGAACAGCGGGACACGGTGCAAGATCATTCCGAATTACATCCGACAGCCGCGTTTGATGCAGGAATACGTAAACATTCGCGCTCAGGCTTTCCCACAACCGATTGGTCAGTGACTGCGCCCGGCTGCCCGAAGACGCGCCCGAGGCACCTGCCCCCTTGTGCATCGCATCCACCGTCTCATCAACCGCGGCCAGTATCTCGACCACACGGATTTCCGAGGCAGGTCGCGCCAGGCGATAGCCCCCACCCGGTCCGCGTACTGAACTGACCAGATCAGCTCGGCGCAGTTTCACGAAAAGCTGCTCCAAATACGGCAGTGAAATATCCTGGCGTTCGGAAATCTCGCCCAACGTGACGAGTTTGTCCGAGGACTGAAGGGCGATATCCGCCAGCGCAACCATCGCATAGCGGCCTTTGGTCGACAGCTTCATTTTGTTTCCTTCAGGCAAGAACTGCGCGAAAACATTGACGTCGCCCGAGCCAGTGCGTATCTCCCACTGACAGCGTTTTCACGCGACACAATGTAATTAGAACCGTTCTAAGGTACCTGAGGATTACCGTCAAGATAATCTCGGGGCCGACGCGTCAAAAAACAGGACCAAAGCACACATGCCCGAGGTGATTTTTCCCGGACCCGAAGGCCGCCTGGAAGGCCGCTACCACCCGCAAAAGGAAAAAGACGCACCGATCGCTATCGTGCTTCACCCGCATCCACAATTTGGCGGGACCATGAACAACAAGGTGGTCTATAACCTGCATTACGCCTTTTACAACATGGGCTTCACGGTTCTGCGTTTTAACTTTCGCGGCGTTGGTCGCAGCCAGGGTGAGTATGACCAGGGTGTAGGTGAGCTGAGCGATGCAGCATCAGCGCTGGATTACCTTCAGTCGATGAACAACAACTCCAAGCATTGCTGGGTCGCTGGGTTCTCGTTCGGTGCATGGATCGGAATGCAGCTTCTGATGCGCCGCCCCGAGATCACTGGCTTCATCAGTGTATCGCCGCCCGCAAACATGTACGACTTTTCGTTCTTGGCACCCTGCCCGTCTTCTGGCTTGATCATCAACGGATTGGCGGACCGTGTCGCGCCACCTGCAGACACTGCGTCTCTGGTCGGAAAGCTGCATGAACAAAAGGGTATCACCATCACCCATAATGAGGTGGAAGGTGCCGATCACTTCTTCCAAGACCGCCACATGGACACGCTGATGACAGATGTGACGGATTACGTGAAACGCCGCCTGACAGAGAATACGCGCTGATGTCCGATACCATCACTACCCTCGCCGCCAGATTGGCCGAGGACACGATGAAGGTTATGGACGAGACAGGCGAGGATCGATTCTTTGTGGAGGTTGGAGACGTTCTCGGTGCAGCCTCGCAATCTCTGGAAGAAGCGTTCTTGACCGAAATCCGGGTTAGGCTGGCGGAACGCAAGGCGCGGCAATTCGTGGTGAAAAGACTGTCTGAACATCGATCCAAGCTGAAAGCGATCGAAAAGCAGTAAAGATTGCTTAGCGTCTGAAGAAAAGAAAAGGAGCCCGAAAGCTCCTTTTCGAGGATATCGCTCGGTGGGCGCCTAAACCGGAAAACCTGTGAACCGCTCAACATTCTGGGCTGCATCAATGTCGACGGACCCCCCGTCTGCAAGCCACCCCAACGCCACAATCAAAACCGAAGCGATAATGACCGATTTTGCAAAAGTCGTCATCTTATCAAACTCATTAAAAACACACTAAAAACAATCGAGTGTTTAGCACGAATGCAAAAGCCCGAATAGTCGGGTTTACCTGACCTTTGGTAAAGTTAGGGTTTTGATCATCTGCATCTGAATCCCCTTGCCCAAATGATCGCAAGTATGCTCAACCTTTCGCGATAATTCAGAGAGGCATCGCTCGTGCCAAAGACCTACCTAATCCTAATGTTGGCTGTTATCGCGGAAACCATCGGCACGACTGCGTTGCAGGCTAGCCATCAGTTTACGCGATTTTGGCCGTCGGCTCTTGTCGTGGTTGGCTATGGGTCGGCCTTTTATCTTATGGCCCTCACGTTAAAGGTCATGCCTGTGGGCATTGTCTATGCAATCTGGTCGGGCCTTGGAATTGCCCTGATCGCACTGATTGGATTTCTGGTTTTTGGCCAAAAACTCGATTGGCCCGCAGTCTTGGGTTTGGGCATGATTTTGAGCGGCATTCTGATCATCCACCTGTTTTCAGCTACAGCGGGCCACTGACCGCCGGTTAGGGCTGGTATATTTTGTCGCGCCGCGTTATGCGCGCGGCAACTTCCCGTTCAAAGGCTGACCTCTCATGGACCTGCGCAACATCGCAATCATCGCTCACGTGGACCACGGCAAGACGACCCTGGTGGATGAGCTGCTCAAACAATCCGGCGCGTTCCGGGAAAACCAGGCCGTGGCAGAACGCGCCATGGACAGCAACGACCTGGAACGCGAACGCGGCATTACCATCCTGGCCAAAGCCACCAGCGTTGAGTGGAAGGATACCCGCATTAACATCGTCGACACCCCCGGCCACGCTGATTTCGGTGGGGAAGTCGAACGTATTCTCAGCATGGTCGACGGCGTTGTACTGCTGGTCGATGCCGCCGAAGGCCCGATGCCGCAAACCAAATTCGTGACCTCAAAGGCGCTGGCTTTGGGCCTGCGCCCGATTGTCGTGCTGAACAAGGTCGACAAACCCGATGCCGAGCCTGATCGCGCGCTGGACGAATGTTTCGACCTTTTCGCCAACTTGGGCGCCGATGACGATCAGCTGGACTTCCCGGCCATGTATGCTTCGGGCCGGTCCGGCTGGGCCGATATGGAGCTTGACGGTCCGCGCAAGGACTTGACCGCCCTGTTCGATCTGATCGTTGATCACGTCCCCGCCCCCAAGCAGATCGAGAAAAAGGACGAACCGTTCAGGATGCTCGCCACCACTTTGGGCAGCGATCCATTCATCGGTCGTATTTTGACCGGTCGTGTGGAAAGTGGAACTCTGAAAGCGGGTGACAGCCTCAAGGCACTCAGCCGAGATGGCACCCAGATTGAAAGCTTCCGCGCGTCGAAAATCCTTGCATTCCGTGGATTAGCTCAACAACCCATTGACGTCGCTGAAGCAGGCGACATTGTCACGATTGCGGGTATGAGCAAAGCCACCGTGGCAGATTCCCTTGTAGCCCCGCAAGTCGAAGAGGCCCTGCCTGCCCAGCCTATCGATCCGCCAACCATCACAGTGACCTTCGGCATAAACGATTCCCCGCTGGCCGGTCGTGACGGCAAAAAGGTTCAGTCTCGGGTCATTCGTGATCGCCTGATGAAAGAAGCCGAATCGAACGTAGCCATCCGCATCAGCGACACGCCCGGCGGCGAGGCCTTCGAGGTTGCTGGTCGCGGCGAATTGCAGATGGGTGTTCTGATCGAAAACATGCGCCGCGAAGGATTCGAGCTCAGCATCTCGCGCCCACAGGTTTTGTTCCGCGAGGAGGACGGCCAGCGCCTTGAACCTATCGAAGAAGTCACGATCGATGTGGATGATGAATATTCTGGCGCGGTGATCGAGAAAATCACGGGTGCGCGCAAAGGTGAACTGGCTGAAATGCGCCCTGCAGGGGCAGGCAAAACCCGGATCATCGCCCACGTGCCGTCTCGTGGCCTGATCGGCTATCACGGAGAGTTCCTGACCGATACACGCGGAACTGGTGTCTTGAACCGGGTCTTCCACGGCTGGGCAGCCCACAAAGGGCAGATTCCTGGTCGACGTGCGGGTGTTCTGATCTCGATGGAAAACGGTCAGGCGGTCGCCTATGCGCTGTGGAATTTGGAAGAGCGTGGCCGCATGTTTGTTGGCCCGCAAACTGATGTCTATCAGGGCATGGTGATCGGAGAGCATTCGCGAGACAATGATCTGGAAGTGAATCCGCTGAAAGGTAAAAAGCTAACCAACGTGCGTGCCAGCGGCTCGGACGACGCAGTGAGGCTGACCCCTCATATTCAGTTCTCGCTTGAAGAGGCAATCGCTTATATCGACGACGATGAACTGGTCGAGGTTACACCCAATGCGATCCGGCTTCGCAAACGTTATCTGGATCCGCACGAGCGTAAACGGATGTCAAAATCAGCCTGATCAATGCTGTGAACTTGTTCACGTTTTGGAAACATTGCCACATTCGTGACATTTTTGCGTCAGACTAGAAACAACACAGAAAAAGAAGATCTGGCGTAACGGCAGGTCTTCTTTTTGTTTTTTATGGATTAATCGTGTTTGAGTGAGCTGGATCACAGAAATCCAACAGAAAGTTTGCTTGAAAATAGGCGATAGAAAGAGGACTTTGTGTTCAAAGTGTGACGCCGTTTGAGTATACGGCAATTTAGTTAACGAGTGCTTAAGGAGCGTGCGATGCGCATTAGATCCAAACTGTTATCGATTGCTTTTGCTTCTGCAATCTTACCCTTCACCTTCGGAAATTCCGCTCAGGCAGCTGGTACGTGCACTGTGAGCACGGCCAAACAGTCTGTTTCTTCGAACACTCTTTGTGCGTGTGACGTGGTTACTTCGGGCATGCTCCGGTATATCCAGCGACGCGCCGACTTCGAGTCGATCCTGGAGCGTACAATTCTTGATTGCCCGAGATTTGCAGCAGTTTTGACTGACTTGCCGACTGCGAGCATCGGCATAAACCCACAGCGCACGGGTGACGGTGCCTCAGACGAAAGAACCGAGCGCGATAGGCCTGATACCCCGGTCACACCCGATACGCCTGACACACCTGATACGCCTGACACACCCGATACGCCCGAGAAGCCAAACGGCGACAAGGAAAAAGCCAAGGAAGAAAGAAAAAAGGCAAAAGAATATAGGGAAAAAGTCAAAGAAAAAAGAGAAGGGATCAAGCGGGTCCGGCAATTGGCTAAAGACTATTCTGAAAAAGCCAAGCAACTACGTGACGCTGGCGATAAAAAGGGTGCGAAGCAGGCAAGGGAAGAAGCGCGAAAGTTTGCTAGATGGGCCAGAGAAGGTCGAGCTTGGGCTGATGAGCAACTTGCATACGCACAACAGCATGCCGCTAATGCCAAGAAGTACCGGGAAAGTGCCCGGCAGTCGCAAGAGCGTTTGGCAAAACTGTCAATAGCCGAATCCAAACGGGTCAAAGACAAAGCCAAATCCCAAGAACGCAGAGCTGAGCGCGAGAAAGAGGATGATCGCGGTCATTAATTCCTTCGATCAGGGTTGGGCGCGACCATAGCGCCACTGACGAGAATAGCGGATGGGCGGCGTGCAGATGCACCCGCCCACTCTAGTTGAGGTCGAAGAACTCAGCTTTTTCCATAAACTCCCAGCCATCTGGCGGGCTGCTTAGGATCTTGCATCCTCAGGAACAGATAGCGCGTCGCCTTCCAAGGCTTGATCTGATTGGTCAAATTATCCAGAACCAGATCGCCGCCGCTCGACCGATAAACCAAAACAGCATGAGAGTTTCTGCGCGTATCCAACACTGTCGCGAGCAGTAGTTTACGAGGGTCGAAACCAGCCTGGATCAAATCTCTTTTCTTTAGAAGCGCAAAATCTTCGCAGTCACCACCGCGCGACGTTGGAAGCGCCCAGAGTTCACTGGTTTTGTATTGCGACTGATCCGTGACCTCTCGCGTGGATCGATTAACGCGGCGGTTGATCTCTTTGACAAGCTTCAATTCTTGGCTGGTGGATAAGGAACCGATACCTTTTTGCGCACATGCCCAGGAATACTTACCGCAAAGCTGACGCGCACCGGAGGGTGGTGGCGAGGCAGCGATACTCGGGATAAACGCGGCATCTTTCGCCGATGCTTCAGTCCCAAACAACAGCGAACCGTTAATCAGGATAGCCAAACCAAACAGCCCGCCAAGCTTGGCAGCGCTCTTTAAGTGGGCGTCTAAGGTCGTACCAAAGAATTTCATGCCTGTCCCTCGAGTCCTATTAATCCCTGCAAACTGCGTGGATCAGAACCCATCTGTATACCGGACCATATCCGCAAACCGTGGTTGTCACGCAATCAAATCCGAGATTGAGCGGAAAAAACGGCGGAAATTCGTCACTTTTCGTGACCATTTCCGCGCAAGAAAGTGGCGCGAAGTGCCACAATCGGACAGAAAAATATGTTCAAAACCAACAGGAAGCACGCACAACCCATTGTAATAATGTGTATAAATTCAGAGCGATCGTGAAGAGCCGCCCACGCTAAAATGCATGGCAGGTCGCACGGCTCTGGGCCGGGCAGAATTTGCAAATTTCATGCGAAGGTAGATTTAGCCTGATTCTCAGTCGGTAATTTCAACGACCACCAGCTCTCGCTCGCTGGCGCCACGGGCATGATCCAATGCCTGCTGATATGCAGGAGAATTGTAGCACTCTACCGCAGCATCGACGGTTGGGAAGCGGGCGACCACATTGCGTGGTCGCTCTTTGCCCTCTAACTGCACGTAACGTGCCGCGCGGGCGATGAATTCACCCCCATGCGCCGCAATTGCCGGCCCTGCAAGCTCGGCGTATTTTCCATAAGCATCGGCGTCTGTCACAGTGACGTGTGCGATCCAAAGTGCTGGCATCTTATCCTCCCAAAACCTGTTCAGCGGCCTTGATTGCAGCCTCTGCATTCGAGGCATCCTTGCCCCCACCCTGTGCCATGTCAGGCCGTCCACCACCGCCCTTGCCGCCAAGTTCAGTCACCGCCGCGCGGACCAGATCCACCGCAGATACCGTGTCTGTCAGGTCCGAAGTGACACCCGCTGCGACAGCCGCTTTGCCCCCAGTATCAGCAATCAATAATACTGCGCCCGTACCCAAACGGCTTTTGTGCTCATCAATCAATGCAGGCAGGTCCTTTCCGGAAACACCCGAGAGCGACTGCGCAAAGAACGCCACACCGTTTACATCGCGCGCTTCAGCGCCACTGCCCTGCCCCGCACCTCCGGCCATCGCCAGATCACGGCGCAACTGCGCAACTTCGTTTTGCAGCGACTTACGCTCATCCAGCAGAGTCTTTACACGCGCCACAACGTCATCAGGCTGCGCTTTCAACTCAAGCGCAATTGAGGAAAGGCGATGATCCTGTTTCGACAGATACTTAAATGCGTCATCACCGGTCAAAGCCTCGATCCGCCGCACGCCCGCGCTGCTGGCACTGTCGCCCAGCACGACGAAGGTTCCGATATCACCGGTCTGGCGCACATGGGTACCGCCACACAGTTCAATCGACCATGTTTCGCCATCCTGGCCTTTGCCGGTGGGTGCTTTGCCCATCGAAACCACGCGCACCTCATCCCCGTATTTCTCACCGAACAGAGCTTGAGCACCCAGTTCACGGGCGTCATCAGGTGTCATAATCCTGGTTTCCACGGTTGAGTTTTGCCGGATGAATGCGTTCACCTCTCGCTCAACTTTCTGCACTTCTTCCAGTGTCAGAGCCTTGGAATGGCTGAAATCGAACCGCAAACGATCTGATGCGTTGAGCGACCCGCGCTGCGCCACGTGGTCACCCAATGTCTCGCGCAGAGCTTCATGCAGAAGGTGCGTCGCGGAGTGGTTGGCACGAATGGCCGTGCGGCGCGCGTGATCGACTTCCAGCTCAACTGCGTCACCTTTTGAGATCGCCCCATGATCAATCGTGACCTTGTGAGCATAGACTTTGCCATCAGCAAACTTTCTGGTGTCTTCAACGCGGGCGATATCGTCGCGCTCATCCAGCCTGCGAATTTCACCGGTGTCGCCGACCTGGCCGCCGGCCTCGCCATAGAACGGTGTCTGATTGACTACGACCCAGCCGGTACCACCCTTCTCTATCTTGTCGACCAATACACCATCGACCACCAACGCAGCGACCTGCCCTTCGGCCTTTTCAGTATCGTAGCCAAGGAAATCGGTCGCACCGGCCGCATCCAGCACATCGAACCAAACCACCTGATCGGCAGATTCGCCAGACCCGGCCCACGCCGCGCGAGCCTTGGCTTTTTGTTCGGCCATCGCCACGTCAAATCCATCGGTGTCGACGGTTCGACCTTTCTCGCGCAGCGCATCCTGCGTCAGATCGAGCGGGAAACCATAGGTATCATACAGTTTGAACGCCGCGTCTCCGGGTAGTGGATCGCCTTCAGGTAGGCCCGAAACTTCCTCATCCAACAGTTTCAGACCGCGATCCAAAGTTTGCTTGAACCGAGTTTCCTCAAGCAGCAGTGTCTCTTCGATCAGTGTCTGCGCCTGACCAAGCTCTGAATATTGCGCACCCATCAATTGCACCAGCGTGGGTACCAGGCGGTGCATCACCGGATCTTTGGCCCCCAACAGATGCGCATGGCGCATCGCGCGGCGCATGATACGGCGCAGAACATACCCTCGCCCATCATTTGACGGCATCACACCATCCGCGATCAGGAACGAAGTTGAACGCAAGTGGTCCGCAATCACGCGATGATGCACGTTTTGATCCCCATAAGGATCAACACCGGTCGCATCCGCGGAGGCTTCGATCAGCGTTTTGAACAGATCGGTGTCATAATTGTCGTGGCTGCCTTGCAGCAACGCACCAATGCGTTCCAATCCCATGCCGGTGTCGATCGACTGCATGTCGAGTTCGACCATCGAGCCGTCTTCGAACTGCTCGTTCTGCATGAAAACGATGTTCCAGATTTCGATGAACCGATCACCATCTTCCTCAGCCGAACCCGGAGGCCCACCCCAGATGTGATCACCGTGGTCATAGAAAATCTCGGTGCACGGGCCGCAGGGGCCGGTAGGGCCCATTTGCCAGAAATTGTCATTGGTTGCGATGCGGATGATCCGGTCTTCAGGGACACCAACCTTTTTCCAGATTTCAAATGCCTCATCATCGGTGTGATAGACAGTGGCCAACAGACGGTTCTTATCGATACCAAACTCTTTGGTGATCAGTTCCCAAGCGAACGGTATCGCCTCATGCTTAAAGTAATCCCCGAATGAGAAATTCCCCAGCATTTCAAAGAACGTATGGTGGCGAGCGGTATAGCCCACATTGTCCAGATCGTTGTGTTTGCCGCCTGCACGCACGCATTTCTGTGCAGTGGTAGCACGGCTGTAGTCGCGGGTTTCGACGCCAGTAAACAGATTCTTGAACTGAACCATACCCGAGTTGACGAACATCAGTGTCGGATCATTGCGCGGAACCAGCGGGCTGGACGCAACCACTTCGTGCCCCTGCTTGGCAAAGTAGTTCAGGAAGGTAGATCGAATGTCGTTCAGCGTTGGCATAAGGCTCTCTCGGCGCGCAGTCGTTATGGTCAGCAAAGGTTTAGCCCCACCCCCCGAGAGTGTCCACAGCATAGGCCCGTCCGAAACGAAACAAGGTGGCCCCGACGGGCCACCCTGTTCAAGATATGCTCAGCACCACCGGGCTGCCGAGGGATTTCTTCGGCTCCCCCTCACGCGTGCTTTAAGCTTCTAGGATGTCATCCTCTTCCGCCTCTGGCGGCATTTCAAAGTCTAACCCATGCGCGGCACGTATTTTGTCTTCGATCTCGAGCGCCGCACGGGAATTGTCACGCAGATATTGCTTGGCATTCTCACGCCCCTGCCCGATCCGCTCATCACCGTAGCTAAACCACGAACCCGACTTTTCGACCACACCGGCCTTGACGCCCAGATCCAGAAGCTCACCCATTTTGCTGATGCCTTCGCCATACATGATGTCGAATTCCACCTGCTTGAACGGCGGTGCCACCTTGTTCTTGACGACCTTGACGCGGGTCTGGTTGCCCACAACTTCGTCCCGATCCTTGATCGCACCGATACGGCGAATATCCAGACGGACCGAGCTGTAGAATTTCAACGCATTACCACCGGTAGTGGTTTCCGGGCTGCCAAACATCACACCGATCTTCATCCTGATCTGGTTGATGAAGATCACCATGCAGTTCGAGCGATTGATCGAGCCGGTCAGCTTGCGCATCGCCTGGCTCATCAGCCGGGCCTGAACACCCACGCTGCTGTCACCCATGTCGCCTTCCAACTCGGATTTCGGCGTCAGCGCCGCAACCGAGTCGACCACGACCATGTTCACGGCCCCCGACCGCACCAAGGTGTCGGTGATCTCAAGGGCCTGCTCGCCGGTGTCGGGCTGAGAGATCAGCAATTCATCCAGATCCACACCCAGCTTGCGCGCATATTGAGGGTCCAGCGCATGTTCTGCGTCGACGAACGCGCAGACTCCGCCGCGTTTTTGCTGTTCAGCGATGCAGTGCAGCGTCAGCGTGGTCTTACCCGAGCTTTCCGGGCCATAAATCTCGACGATCCGCCCCATCGGCAGGCCGCCGATCCCCAGCGCGATATCCAAGCCCAGCGACCCGGTCGAGCTCGCATCGATATCCTGCTTGGAATCTTCGCCCAACTTCATGATCGAGCCTTTGCCGAACTGCCGTTCGATCTGGGCCAATGCGCTGTCGAGCGCCTTTTGCTTGTCTGCGTTTTTCTTGTCGCTCATCGTCAGAAGATCCGCCATTGTCCTGTCGCCTTCTCTTTTGTCACACCCTTGATCGGGCGGCAATCGCTGCTTTGTTCGCCTCTTGTTCCTTATGGGACCAAAAAGAGAACATTTCAACTAAAACTTATGAAAACTACTCTTCAGCAATTGTGTTAAAGAGTCGTTTACGACAATCTGAGACATGAAAGGCATTGAAGAGAAAAGATAAATGCTTGTTTTCTATGAAAAGCGGCTTGCGCTTCTGTCTGTTCCAAAGACCGGCTCCACCGCGTATCAATCAGCTTTGCGCGATCGGGCCGATATCGTCGTGTCCGGACCAACAGACCTGAAACATGCGAACATGCGTCGCTATGATCGCTTCTTCCAGACCATGTTTCGCAAGATGTTTGATGCAGAAATGGACGTCATGGCCATTGTGCGCGAACCTGTCGATTGGTTGGGAAGTTGGTATCGATATCGAACGCGCGCCGAATTGGCAGGTCATCCGCATTCCACAAATGGTTTAAGCTTCGAGGCATTCCTTGACGCCTATATGCAAAACCCCCGCCCGGCCTACGCAGATGTGGGATGCCAAACCGATTTTTTGCAACCCCGCAGTAACGGTAAAGGTGTTGCGCATATCTTCAAATATGACAGCCAGCAAAAGATACTGGATTTCCTTCAGAATCGGCTGGAATGTAAAATCGATCTACCGCGTGAGAACGTCTCGCCCGCTTGCCCAATGGACTTCTCAAAACAAACTGAACTCCGGTTCCAATCATTGCACGCCGCAGAATACGCATTGTATCGTGCTGCCGAATAACGTTTTCAGTTCATTTGCTGAAACACCGCTTCGGTCAGCTGGGTCAACGAAAACGGCTTGGGCAGGAAGGTGGAATTTTCGATCTGAGGACCAGATTCGCCGAACGCCCCCTCAGTATAGCCTGACATGAAGACCACCCGCACTTCAGGCCGTGTTTTCATGGCCTCGCGCACCCAGGTCGGGCCGTCCATTCCGGGCATGACGACATCGGTGACAAAAACATCCACCAGCAAATTGGGGTCGTCCAACAATTGCAGCGCATCTTCGGCTGATTCAGCTTCAAGCACAGTGTAGCCTTTCAAGCGAAGCGCCCGCGTTGCGAAGGCGCGCACCGGGGCTTCGTCTTCGACCAACAAAACCACGCCTTCACCCAATCGGGAACTTTGCACCTCTGACGTATCGGGGGCCTCAGGCTCCGATTCTTGGACCCGGGAACTCACAGGCAAGAGCACGGTGAATTCCGTTCCCCGGTCCTGCACACTGTCGACAAATATGAAACCACCAGTCTGTTTTACGATCCCATAAACAGTCGATAGCCCCAGCCCCGTCCCCTCGCCTGTGCGTTTGGTCGTATAAAATGGCTCAAACACCTTTTGCAGTTTGTCTGCAGGAATCCCGATGCCGCTATCGATGACTTTGACCGTAACATATTCCCCCGGCTGTACCGTAGCCCGATCGCGCGTGATCGATTGATCCAACGTCACTACTTCGGTCTCGATCCGAATCTCCCCACCCTCGGGCATCGCATCACGCGCATTGACGACCAGGTTCATCAAAACCTGCTCTAACTGGCGCTTGTCCGCGCAGACGGATTTGAGCACCGGATCATGACTGAGCGTCAGGCGGACCTTCTCGCCCACAAGACGGTTTAGCAAATGGATAAGGTCTGAAATCGTATCTCGCAGATCCAGCACTTCGGGCCGGAGCGTTTGTTTGCGCGAAAAGGCCAGAAGCTGGCTGACCAACGCTGCAGCACGGTTGGCGTTCTGATTGATCTGTACAAGATCGCCGTAATTCGGGTCATCTTGGTCATGGCGCAACAGCAACAGATCACAATGCCCCGAAATCGCCGTCAGCAAGTTATTGAAATCATGTGCCACCCCGCCCGCCAATTGCCCAACGGCTTGCATCTTCTGGCCTTGAACAAACTGCGCCTCCATCGTTTTCAGTTCGGTGGCATCGTTCAGAACCGCAATAAGACAGACCTGACCATCCCTGAGAATCCGTGACAGCGTAACTTGCACAAATACCTCTTTGTCCTTGCGCACCAAACGCAGGAATTCAGACCGCGGTGCTGCGCCTTGTTCGGCAGCACTCGCCAGCCAGTCCCTGATCGGATAGCCGAGCCCCTGCATCATGCTTTCGATATTCGTCCGCCCCGGTTGGATCTCACCGACCAATTCAACCGCGAGGTGGTTTGCTTCGCTAACATCTCCATCGGGAGACATGCACATGATCGCAACTGGCAAATCTGCAAATGATGTCGTGTGCTGCGGTCCTTCGGCGTGCTGCAGCGGCGTTAAAAGCAACTCACGCACAATACCGCTGTGCCTTAGCGTTGTGACAGTGAATGATGCTTCGGTTTCCCCGGTTTTAATCTGTATGATGCTACCATCAACTGCACCGCCAGCCTGAACCATCGGCTTGAGGCATGTGGGAATCTGACCAAAAAGCTCGATAGCCGCATCATTGGCATCCAGCACCACGTCATTTCGTCCGAGCGTCAGAACCGGCCGCTGCACGCTGCGCCAGATCTGGGGTGCATCTATCCTAAAACGCCAGCAAAACCGATTTTCACCCAGCTTTGAAACAGACACCGGTATTGTTTGTCCGCGCGTGACAACATCTTCTTCCCAAAAGCCCCGTTTCAGGGCACGAGATTGCAAACGCAACAGCACCGCCGACGGGTTTGCAAATACGGTACGCAGAGACTCATCTAGTCGCGTACCCGCGTTCCGAATAAGACGCGCATTGGCCTGAGCGTTTGCAACTAGCACCTCGCCCGTCGCATCCGAAATGACACAGGCATCGGTTTCTTGCTCTAGAAAACCCGTCATCGCAGCGTATGTTTGCGCTTCGATCTGATTCAATATCCAAGCACGCGCCAATGCAAAGACCACTACTACCAGGAAGGACAAGCCAACGGCTGCGACCCCGGCACTTAACCGTGGCGGCAAGACGTCAAAGAAGGAAAGTACGCTCAATAAAATGGCGATCAATGCCAGTGAGGCATAGCGCCCACGATCAATGCCCCATCCACTTGATCGAGAGGGGGTAAATTCAGATTGAATAGACATAAACAGCCCGGATTATTACAATTTCTGATCAATATCTGCCTGCAATGGTTAATTGCTGCTTAATGATCAGTGACATAAACTTCTTAAGGTTGTGTTTTAAATTTTATATTCGCGTCAAGTGTGCTGTAAAAAATCCATCGGTCCCGTGTGAAACCAGCCACGTTTTGCGGTATCCGCTCTGCCATTCGGGATTGCTGGCCAAGAATCCATCAATAATGTCGTCGTTTTCAATCGCCAGCATCGAGCAGGTCGCATAGGCAAGCACGCCTTTGGGCGCAACGAGAGGTGATACGTCTCGTAGAATAGCGGCCTGAATCTGCGTCAGCTCGTCCAAGCGCTCCGGTGTAAGCGCCCATTTCCCTGCCGGTGCGCGGCGCCACGATCCGCTGCCGGAACATGGCACATCTGTCAAAACCACATCGAACGGGGCCTGACCGGTGATTTGGCCTGTGGTCAGGATCTTGACATCCGCGCCCGCCCTTGCCGCGCGCGCTGGCAAGTCGCGCATACGGTTGGGATTGGCATCATGGGCAAAGACCTGAACACCCATATCCGTAGCCGCTAAAGCAAGGGACTTGCCTCCGCCACCCGCACAATAGTCAAGGACACGCATGCCTGGCTGCAAATCAAGCGCGGCAACTACCGCTTGGCTCGCGGCATCCTGCAACTCAACCAGCCCATCTGTATACGGACCGCTCTGAGATATCTTGCGTGCGCCCTCGGTAACTTCCAATGCAGTATCGCAGGCCGGATGTGGATGCGCCGTGATCTCCTCGGCAGCCAGTCGTTGAATGGCTGTAGGCAGGTCAGTTTTCAGCAGGTTGACCCTCAGATGAATCGGAGCGCGCGATTGTAGCGCGGCTGCGGCAAGTTCAGCTTCGTCCTTCAACGCGGCCTGAAATTGGGGCCACAACCACTCGGGGATATCCAGACGTTCTGCGTCGCTCTGAAATGACCTGGGTTGGTCAGCTTCGGTTACCTCTGCAGGTGCATACCGCGCACCCGAAAATAATGACGTTAGGTCTGAGTCCAAGGATCGGGCGGCACCGATCATCAGGCCGCGCCCCGTCTCGGATCCACCGAGCGCCGAGAAGGATCGCTTGCACCGCAATGCATCAAACACATGATCCCGGATCGCAGCGCGATCCTTAGATCCCGCGAACCGACTGCGTCGAGCCCAGCCGGTCAACGCCTTCTCGACCGGTGCACCGGCAAGAATGTCATCGAGGATCTCGATCGAGGCCTGTACCCGAGCAGCAGGTGTCATCGCGTTTTCCGTTCGTCTACACGATCAATTTCGAGAGACCCCCTGAAGGGTCTCACAAACTTACATCACGCGATAATTGGGGCTTTCCCGTGTGATCTGAACGTCATGCACATGGCTTTCCTTCAAACCTGCGCCAGTGATTTTGACAAAGTTGCAGTTCTGGCGCATCTCATCGACGGTGGCACAACCGGTATAGCCCATCGCCGCGCGCAAACCTCCAACCAGTTGGTGCACAACAGCGCTTGCGGACCCTTTGTACGGCACCTGACCTTCGATCCCTTCGGGCACCAGCTTGTCATTCGCGGCGTCCTTCTGGAAATAGCGATCCGCCGAGCCGCGTGCCATCGCACCCAGGCTGCCCATGCCGCGATAGGATTTGAACGAACGTCCTTGATACAGAATGACTTCGCCCGGGCTTTCATCCGTACCAGCGATCATTGAGCCGACCATGGCACAAGACGCACCCGCCGCTATGGCCTTGGCAAAATCGCCCGAGAATTTGATCCCGCCATCCGCGATGACCGGAACATCCCCGGCCGCAGCAGCGCAATCCATGATCGCCGTCAACTGTGGAACCCCAACGCCCGCAACCATCCGTGTTGTGCAGATAGATCCCGGCCCGATGCCCACCTTGATTGCGTCAGCGCCCGCGTCGATCAACGCCTTCGTTGCCTCAGCTGTGGCGACGTTCCCGGCGATGATCTGCACCTCATTCGACAGTGTCTTGGCGCGCTTTACCGCGTCCAGCACCCCCTGCGAATGGCCGTGTGCCGTGTCCACAACGATGATGTCGACGCCTGAATCCACCAGCTGCTCAGACCGCTCAAATCCTGCATCACCAACCGAGGTAGCCGCTGCCACCCTCAGGCGACCCAGGCGGTCTTTGCATGCAGTAGGGTTCAGCACAGCCTGTTCGGTGTCTTTCAGGGTCAGCAAACCGGTCAGTTTGCCACCACCGTCAACAACCAACAGTTTTTCGATCCGGCGCGCGCGCATCAGGCTTTTGGCTTCTTCGAGATCGGCAGGCTCTTGCAGCATAGCCAGATTGTCCGAAGTCATCATCGCGTGGATCGGCGTATCATCCGAGGTTGCAAAGCGCATATCTCGGTTCGTGACGATACCAACGACCCGGCCACTTTCGTCTACCACAGGGAAACCTGTGAAATTATACCGCTCGACCAAAGCCTGCGCATCCGCCAGTGTCTGATCCGCGCGCAACGTCACAGGGTTATAGACGATACCGGATTCGAACCGCTTTACCCGACGAATTTCACGCGCCTGTTCCTCGACTGAGAGGTTCTTGTGCACAACTCCGATCCCTCCGGCTTGTGCCATCGCGATGGCCATGCGCGCCTCGGTCACCGTGTCCATCGCCGAACTGAGCAGCGGGATGTTCATAGTGATTTCACGCGTCACGCGTGTGCTCGTATCTGCCGTTGCCGGCAGCACAGAAGATGCGCCCGGAACCAGAAGAACGTCGTCGAAGGTGAGTGCCTCACGAATCTGCATTTGATAACCCCATGCAAAAGCCCGTTTGACGGTGACCCTATTGCATGGATTTCACCAGAGGGAAAGCCCCGAACCCAAGTTGTTTTCCCCTGCGGGCTTCTACCACGCCCGAAAACGACGCAAGCAATGCAAAACGTGCCGCTGAATGCCCTTTCCCTTTGCGTTCAAACCCATATGTTCGCCGGCATACGCGCGAATACAAAGGCAGGCCATTCATGACCACCGATCCTCTTGTCGTTTTCACCCCGTCCGGCAAACGCGGGCACTTTCCCGTTGGCACGCCAATCCTGACGGCAGCGCGCCAGTTGGGTGTCGATCTTGATTCAGTCTGCGGTGGACGCGGTATTTGTTCGAAATGTCAGATCACCCCCAGCTATGGCGAGTTTCCCAAGCATGGCGTGACCGTCTCGGAGGACGCGCTGAGCGAATGGAACGCGGTTGAACAGCGTTATGACGACAAGCGAGGCTTGAAACCCGGGCGCCGTTTGGGCTGTCAGGCCTCGGTTCAGGGTGACGTGGTGATCGACGTGCCTCCTGAAAGCCAGGTTCACCGTCAGGTGGTCCGCAAGGCCGCCGCCGCCCGCGCCATCACCATGGACCCTGCAACACGCCTGTATTTCGTGGTGGTGGAACAACCCGACATGCACTCGCCCACAGGCGATCTGGAACGGTTAGAACGCGCCTTGCGCGAACAATGGAAGATCGATGCAATCACCGCCGACCTGTCCCTGATGTCCAAGCTGCAGCCAGTGCTGCGCAAAGGGAAATGGGAGGTCACGGTCGCCGTCCACAAAGGCCACAAGGACAACGTGGCCCGTATCGTCGAAATTTGGCCCGGCCTGCACGAACATGGGCTTTACGGTCTGGCTATCGACCTCGGCTCGACAACCATCGCTGCGCATCTGACCGATCTGGAAACAGGTGAAGTCAAGGCTTCTTCCGGCCTGATGAACCCGCAAATTCGTTTCGGCGAAGACCTGATGAGCCGCGTGTCTTACGCCATGATGAATCCCGGTGGCGACAAGGAAATGACCCGGGCCGTTCGCGAAGCGATCAATGACCTGACCACTTATATTGCTGACGAAGCGGAGATCGATGCCGCTCTGATCGTCGAAACAGTGTTCGTCTGCAATCCGGTCATGCACCATCTTTTGCTGGGTCTGGACCCAGTCGAACTGGGTCAGGCGCCATTTGCGCTCGCGACGTCTGAAAGCATGTCCCTGCCTGCGCATGAGATGGACCTGACCACGATGAATCCGCGCGCGCAGGTCTACATCCTGCCGTGTATTGCGGGCCATGTGGGTGCGGACTGCGCTGCCGTTGCCCTATCCGAGGAACCCGGCAAGTCCGACGATCTGGTACTGATCGTGGATGTGGGTACCAATGCGGAAATCTTGCTGGGCAACACCCACCGCGTTCTGGCCTGTTCGTCACCCACCGGCCCCGCATTTGAGGGTGCCCAGATCAGCTCGGGCCAGAGAGCCGCGCCCGGTGCGATTGAACGAATCGAAATCGATCCTGTCACCAAAGAACCGCGTTTCCGCGTGATCGGGTCCGAGAAATGGTCGAATGACGAAGGCTTTGATCAGGACATTGCCACCACGGGCATCACCGGTATCTGCGGCTCAGGCATTATCGAGGCCGTGGCCGAGATGCGCATTGCAGGTCTTCTGGACGAAAGCGGGCTGATCGGCTCGGCCGCGCAGACGGGCACATCGCGTTGCGTTCCCGAAGGCCGCACCAACTCCTATCTGATCCACGACGCCAGCGCCGAGGGCGGTCCGCGTATCACGGTAACTCAAGGTGATATCCGTGCCATCCAGTTGGCTAAATCCGCGCTTTATGCCGGTGCGCGTCTTCTGATGGACGAGATGGAGGTCGACCGCGTGGACCGCGTGGTACTGGCCGGAGCTTTCGGCGCGCATATTTCGACCAAACACGCGATGGTGCTGGGTATGATCCCTGATGCACCGCTGGAGAAGGTCTCCAGCGCGGGTAATGCCGCTGGAACCGGTGCCCGGATCGCGCTGTGTAACATCGGATCGCGGGCCGAGATCGAACGCGTGGTGCGCGAGATCACCAAGGTCGAAACGGCAATCGAGCCCAAGTTTCAGGACCATTTCGTCGCCGCCAATGCGATCCCGCACAAAACCGATCCGTTCCCTGAATTGGCCCAGGTCGTCACCCTGCCCGCTCCGTCCTTCAATACCGGTGGCGGGGATGAGGAAAAATCTGGCCGCCGACGCCGCCGGAGGTCATAGTCGCCCCATCCACAGGAGGCGAATATGACATCAGTGAACGAGGAACAGGCGGAATTCTGGGGAAACTCGGAACAAGGCACCAAATGGCTGACCTATGAGGATCAGCTTGACCACGCCTTCGCGCCCGTTCTTGATCTCGTTCTGAACCGGGCCGCCTTGTCGGCAGGCATGAAGGTGCTAGATATCGGATGTGGCACGGGCGTCAGTGCAATCGCTGCCGCCCGCGCGGTAGGGCCGAACGGGCACGTTCTGGCCGCTGACATTTCACAGCCCTTTCTGGACCGCGCAGCCAAACGTGCTGAAAGCAACGGGATACAGACTATCACTTTTCAGCACGCGGATGCGCAAACCTACGCGTTTGAACCCGGACAAATGGATGCCGCAATCTCCCGGTTTGGTGTCATGTTCTTTAGCGACTCGATCGCAGCATTCCGAAACATCGCCTCGGCACTGAAACCAGGTGGGCAAATGACGTTCGCTTCCTGGGGGCCATTGGACGTCAACCCGTGGTTCAAGATACCCCATGTCGCCGCCGTTCGGCGAATGGGTCAACCGCCCCGCGTAGACCGCTATGCGCCCGGGCCGCTGGCGTTCCACGACATCGACCATGTCAAAGGTCTGATGACCCAAGCGGGGCTGTCTGAAATAACCGGCGACGCGATCACAGTGAACCTGACGGGTTTTGGCGGCGTTGAAGGCACGGCGAGGCTGGTGACACGTGTTGGTCCTGCGGGCCGTGTTGTTGCTCATTTCGAAGGGAGTGAGGCTGATACTGACGCTATTCAAGAAGCGGTCGCAAAAGAGTTCCGACAGTATAAGTCTGGTTCGGAGATCCTCATCCCGGCGATGATCAACCTCTATCAGGCCCGACGCGCAGAATGATTGGAGCGGGTAGCGGGAATCGAACCCGCGCGTTCAGCTTGGGAAGCTGACAGGCTACCATTACATCATACCCGCCGCTGGGCATTGATTAGCACTGCTCTTTACTGGGGTTCAAGGGTCAACAAACGCTGACGAATCGAAAAGGCCGGATCAAAAAATCCGGCCCAATCCATTGTTTTATTTACCTTAAGCGCGGCGACGACGACCACCGCCACGACGTCCGCGTGCACCCTCGCCTTCGGCTCCGGCCTCGGCGGGTGGTTTGTTGAACCTGATCCACTCACCGCCATGTGCGTCGTTGTTGGTCAGCAGGTTGGCGGCGCGGATGGCCTCCATCTCTTTGCCCGCACGCGGAAGGGTCGAACCCAGACCGAACATCTGTACAAAGGTTTCGTCGTCCATATCCTCGGGCAGAATGATACCGGCGGCAGCAACGGCCTCTTTCTTTTCAGCAATCTTCTTCTGCGTAACCGGCAGAGCCACCGGGTTCATGATCGCTGAAGTCATTCCAGCACCCATTGCCATCGGCAGGAAGGCGTTGTTGATACCGTGACGGTTCGGCAGGCCGAACGAGATGTTGGACGCACCGCATGTGGTGTTCACGCCCAGCTCTTCCCGCAGACGACGGACCAGAGCAAACACCTGCTGGCCAGCTGTTGCCATCGCACCAATCGGCATGACCAGCGGATCGACCACGATGTCATGAGCCGGGATGCCGTGATCGGCTGCACGCTCAACGATGGTTTTGGCGACGGCAAAACGCACATCAGGGTCTTCCGAGATTCCGGTGTCATCGTTCGAGATCGCCACAACGGGTACGTTGTATTTCTTGACCAGTGGCAGAACCAGTTCCAGACGCTCTTCTTCACCGGTGACCGAGTTCAACAGCGGACGACCTTCCGCCGCCTCAAGACCGGCTTCCAAAGCGCCCGGAACCGAGGAATCGATGCAAAGCGGTACATCAACAAGCCCCTGCACCAGCTCGACGATCTTGGTCATCAGCGGCGGCTCGGTCTCGTTCGGGTTGGGGTTCGAGTTGTAGACGACACCTGCGTTGATATCCAGAACGGTCGCGCCTGCAGCGACCTGCGCCAGAGCATCCTTTTCGACTGTCGAGAAATCGCCTGCTTCCAATTCGGCAGCCAGTTTCTTACGGCCCGTTGGGTTGATCCGCTCACCGATAACGCAGAACGGTTCGTCAAAGCCCAGAACGGCAGTTTTTGTTTTTGATTCTACGACTGTACGGGTCATGTCCGTTCCTTAGGAGTTAACCGGCTTTGCCGAAGCGCCGCCGTTGTTGATCGCCCAGTTGGCGTTGGTCTTGATCCCGCCCAGCGGGAAGAAGTGTACCTTGGTGATATTGAAATCCGGGTTGGCTGCCTTGTGATTGGCCAGTTCGGTGACCACATCGGTTGGCTCGTAAGGCAACAGCAGCTTGGACACGTCCATGGCGCGCTTCTGCAGGACTTTCAGCGATGGACCAACGCCGCAGGCGATAGCGAATTTGATCAGCGTCTGCAGCTTCGCCGGGCCCGCGATACCGATATGGATCGGCAGATCAATACCCGCTTCTTTCAGGCTATCTGCCCAAGCAATGATCGGCTTGGCGTCGAACGCAAACTGAGTGGCCAGCGCCATTTCGGCGTCGGTGGTTTCCGAAAACTTCTGCTTCCAGCGCAGCGCGTCATCGACATTCTTGGTCGAGCCGTCGGGATCGATATCCTTGTTACCTTCGGGGTGACCGGCTACGTGCAGTCGCTTGAACCCCGCCCTGTCGAACAGTCCGGTTTCCAGCAGCTGCATCGAGCTGTCGAAATCACCATGCGGTTTGGCGACACCACCAGCCAGCAGAAGCGCCTGCTCGACGCCCGCTTCACCCTGATACATGGAAATCCAGTTTTCCAGTGTCGCGGCATCCTTGATGATCCGTGCCGGGAAATGCGGCATGACAGGGTAACCTTCGGCCGCGATGCGCTTGGCGGTTTTGACCATGTCTTCGATTGGCGTGCCCTCGATATGGGCGATGTAGACACGGGTGCCTTCTGGCAGCAGCGCGCGGAAATCTTCGACCTTTTCCGCAGTGCGCGGCATCACCTCGATCGAGTAGCCCTGCAAAAAGGCTTCGACGGTCGGGTTCACAGGGCCGTTTTCGACCGCATCACGTTTCTTGAAGTTCAGCAAAGCCATAGCGGCCTCCCATAAAGATCTGGGGCTCATGCCCAACCGTCATTGGCGATCAGGGTCTTGATACGGTCCTGATCGTACTCTGTTTCCAAACGCGCGGCCTCGGCTTCGGCAATTTCGGACGGGTCGCCCTCAACTGCGAAAGGCTCGGCTTTGCGCCACTCGGCCAGATAGGCATCACTATCCTTGGCGTTCACCTTCATTGCGGCCCGGTCGATGGCTTGTTCAAACCGCTCTTCCAACTGCCGCTTAGCGCCACGACGGCCCTTGCCGACGATGACTTGGGCGGGAATATCGCGCCAATATACGATGGTGACGTCAGGCATTACCGTGATTCCTCCTAACCAGATGGACCGGTTCTAAACTTCAATGTGGGTCCAAGTCGGTCGATTTTCGACATACGGCGTATTTGCAGCGACCTTTTTGCCCACGGCTGCATACCGCAGCTTTTAATGCCTTGGTGGCCAAAACCGAACATCAAAATCCTAATGACTTTAATGAGCGTCTTGCGTGATCCAATTGCGCGACCTATGGTCGGGGTAACTCGAAAATCGGAGGGCGTTTAAGATGGCGCCCAAGCGTCCCAGAGGTGCGGGCGCGTTCCCGAAAGCGGTCGAAAGCCCCGCGCCGGCAAGACCCGATCCAGATGCGTTATATGCGGCACTGGATTTGGGGACAAATAGCTGCCGCATGTTGATCGCCCAGCCCAAGGGCAGTGGATTTCATGTGGTGGACAGCTTCTCCAAATCGGTGCAGTTGGGTGCCGGTCTGGAACGCACCGGGCGATTGTCGCGGGCGTCCATGGCACGTACCGTACAGGCGCTGCGGATTTGTCAGCAAAAACTCAAGCGTAACAAGGTCAAGCGCATGCGCTTGATCGCAACCGAGGCTTGCCGTCGCGCCAAGAATTCACGCGATTTCATCCGGCAAGTTAAACGCGAAACCGGCCTGACGCTCGACATCATCCAGCCCGAGGAAGAAGCACGTCTGGCTGTGATTTCCTGTGCACCGCTGGTGTCGACCAAGACCGAGCAATTGTTGGTCGTCGATATCGGCGGCGGCTCAACCGAATTGGTCTGGATCGACATCTCCTCTGTTCCTCGTCGGGATCGGCCTGCCGCGATTATGAGATTGCATAACGGGTTCCACACACCTGAAAGCCCTTTCCCTGCGGCCAAAGTGGTTGATTGGATCAGCGTCCCGCTGGGCGTGGCAACATTGCGTGATCAGTTCAACGACGTCGAAGACGATGCCGCGCGTTTTGCGCTAATGAGCTGGTTTTTCGAAGAAAATCTGGCCGATTTCGCACCTTACAAGGATGAACAGGCCCGCGAAGGGTTTCAGATTGTGGGCACCAGCGGAACGGTGACCACTGTCGCCGCCTCACACCTTGGCCTCAAGCGCTATGACCGGACGAAGGTGGACGGATTGCGGATGACCAGCGATCAGATTGACAAGGTGATACGAGGCTATCTAGAACTCGGCCCTCGTGGGCGCCGCCGTGATCCCCGGATCGGAGAAGATCGGCAGGCCCTGATCATGTCCGGCTCGGCCATCTTGCAGGCGCTGTTGCGCTGCTGGCCCACCGATCGCCTTTCTGTGGCAGACCGTGGGCTGCGCGAGGGTTTGCTTTATGCGCAAATGAGTGCGGACGGTGTATTGGAAGACGGACCGTTCTGATGGCGAAGACACCAACTGGCAAAAGCAACTCGGGTCGCGGGCAACGCGACCTGAAGGTGAAGGTCAAGACAGCGCGCGGGCGCAAGCTCAGCTCGACCCGCTGGCTGGAACGGCAGTTGAACGACCCCTATGTCAAACGCGCGCAGGTCGAAGGCTATCGCGGACGCGCGGCATTCAAGATACTTGAGTTGGACGACAAGTTCCGGTTTCTCGTACCCGGCGCGCGCGTGGTCGATCTGGGTTGTGCGCCCGGTGGCTGGCTGCAAGTCGCCGTGAAACGCGTCAATGCACTCGGCGAGAAAAGCGGCAAGCGCGTCGGCACCGTTCTGGGGGTTGACCTTCAAGAGGTTGAGCCCGTCGCCGGTGCCACCGCGCATGTCCTTGATTTCATGGAAGTTGACGCCGATCAGAAGGTCAAGGACTGGCTGGGTGGCAAAGCGGACGTGGTCATGTCTGATATGGCGGCTGCGTCTTCGGGCCACAAACAGACTGACCACCTGCGGATCATGGCCCTGTGCGAAACGGCGGCTTATTTCGCGTTCGACGTGCTGGAAGAGGGCGGCACTTTCGTTGCCAAGGTGCTTGCTGGCGGGGCTGAGGGGGACCTTCAGAAACTGCTCAAGCAGAAATTCAACAAGGTTGCCAATGTGAAGCCTCCGGCCTCACGTTCTGATAGTTCCGAGAAGTTTGTTGTCGCCACCGGCTTCCGGGGTTAAGCGGCGTTAATCCAGATCGATCTTTCCCGGCGCTATGCTCTGTTTCCGCAGAGACGCTGCAGCTATGCCTTGCAGCAATAGTGCTTCGCCATGATTGATATCGACAGGCTTGCGCGCGCGCAGCTCTGCAATACGCTGGTCAAGCGTCGTTTTACGGGCCGCCGTCAGCGGCTTTGCGAGGGTAGCGGTGCGATCCGGCATACATCACCTGTAGCAATCCGAGTGCTTATACCGGTTGGCTAACCGCAGAATGCGCCGTGAAGATGGCGCAAATCTGCCAGTTCCATGCCAGTTATCTCCCGAGTTCCTGCGCCAGTTGCATTAAGTTCGGATCATCGGGAAGAACTAACAAGGCCTCGTCCAATGTCGCCAACGCAGCCTGAACACCGCGATTGATGTGGGCAAGTTGAACCAGCATCGGCCAAGCCTCAACGCGCTGCGGGTCGAGCGCTACAACCTCGCGGAATGCACGTTCTGCAGCCGGCGCGTTTCTGAGCGTAAGCGCCCAGCCACCCAGCACCAAATGGGTCTCAGGAAAGTCCAAACGATTGGAAATGCTACGTTGCCAATCCGCCATGCCCTGCTGCGCGCTTGCGCGTTGGTCTTGCGTCATGGCCTGCGCTGGGATCGATAAGAACTCTTTCGCAGCCGAGATGCGTACATTGCGCATGGGGTCGGATAACAACGGCTCTAACCGCGAAGCGCGCAACTGGGCAGGAACCTGACGCTGCAGTACCGGTCCATTGGCACGTATCAGTGGGTCCGGATCGGCCAGCAACGGTGCCAGACGCTCGGCAAGATCAGGCGTTGCAAAAGGTTGCAACAAATACAGGGCGGTTGCGCGAACGATACCTGCCTGCCCTTCATCCAGAGCGATCGCGACCAGCGTTTCGGGGTCGTCCAATTGACCACTGCCTGCTGCTGCAAATGTCGTGCCATAATGCGCCACTCTGTAGGATGATTCCGGGAACCAGAGTTCAATCTGCTGCGCCGCCCAAGACTGATCTTCATCCGCATGGCAATCGGTGCAGGCATCAGTTCCGAGCCCCAGATCAGGGCGGGGAATGCGGAAGCTGTGATCGCGCCTGCCATCTACACCCATATAGACACGCTCGATCATGTGGCAGTTCTTGCATTGGGCACCCGCAGAATTTTCAGCATGTTGGTGATGCACGGGCGTGTCATATTCGGCCAGCCGAAGGGTCGGGAAATCCGGGTTGCCAGCGGGGGAGTGGCATTGGGTACACAACCCATTACCCTCGGCTTTTACCTCAGCCCGGTGCGGATCATGGCAATTCATACAACCCACCCCTTCTGCATACATGCGCGACTGCAGGAATGAGCCATAAACATAGACCTCGTCCAAAATCTGGCCATCTGGGTGATACAAACCCGGTCGCAGCAACGCCAAGTTATAGGCGTCGTGATACGGCTTGCCGGGAAGCGGATTACCATCTTCTAACGCCTCGCGCCGGGAATGACAGCCGGCGCATTGCTGAATTTCCGCTTCTTTCTGCCCCCTGCCCCATGTCGTAGGGAATCCGAACTCGCTCAAACCGTCTTGCAACACTTTTCCGGTCGTCCACTCCAAATGCGCAGAACCCGGCCCGTGGCAAGCCTCGCACCCGACACCAATTTCGACCTGTGTCGAGGCATAGCGCCTTTCCTCAGAGTCGTAGTTCTTCACATAACCGGTCGCATGACACTCGGCACAGCGGGCGTTCCAGTTTTTGTACGGACCGGTCCAGTGCAGCCCATCATTCGGAGGCAGATCCTGATCCGGGTAAAGGTGGAACCAACGGCCCTTTTCGACGTCCCAAACCACATCAAAACTCTGCAATCGGCCGGGCTCGGTTTCGAAAAGATATTGCTGTAGCGGCGCGATACCGACAACGGAATGGACCGGATAGGTCGTTGTAACGCCGTCCTTTTCGGTGACCTGCGCCGTAAGAGCTCCATCTTGATCCGCAAAGGCCACGCTCATTCCATCATGCGAGAATCGTGTTCCATCGAAATCAGCCTGAACGTGGCCGTCCTCCACCTCGGTCCAGGCAAGCGCATGGTATGAGCTTTCCCAGGCTTCGGTTTCTTCCTTATGACAATCCGAGCACGCGTCTGATCCAACATAGTCCTGCGCCTGCGACTGCTGCACGGTCAACCAAAGGATCGCGGTCACCAAGATTGCGCGGAGATACATCATTGCCCCTCTTCGTTTTGCAAATCGATCAGCGCGCCGTTGTATTCAGCCCCGAGGATCAGCATGGCCGAGCACAAGTACAGGAAAATCAGCGCTGCCATTGCCCCTGCAAGCCCGGCATACGTCGCGCTATAGGTCGCAAACTTGGCGATGTAGATTGAAAAGCCCCATCCACCTGCAGCCCACAAAGCCAATGTCAGGATTACGCCCGGCAAGATTTGTAGTAGGCTGTGCCGTCGGGTGGGCAAGATCAGATGGGCCAAAAGAACGGTGCCAGCGGGGACAGCCACGGTAAAGGTCCATCGCAGACGATCCACCGACAGCCAGTTGTCCACATCCACGGCCGTCTTTTCCGAGACCAAACGGGTATAGACCGGCAGAACGACTTCGACCGCCGCGATGGCCAGAATGGCAGCACCGCCGATTATGACCAGCACAAAGCACAGCAGTCGGGTCTTCCAGAACGGCCAATTGTCCGTGTCGTGATAGGCCTGCGCCATCGCCTTTCGCACAGCGGCGACTCCGTTTGAGGCAAAGTAGATCGCCAACAAGCCACCCAAAGTGATCACGCCCGAGCCCGCACCGGCCAGAACAGCACGCAGTTCTGAAACGATGGGATCGGCCACGTCTTTGGGCCAGGCGCCAAATATCAGTTCGATCAGTTCATCGGTCACATAGCCCTGTGACAAGGCCCCTGCCAGCGCAACCGTGAACAGAACGAATGGAAACAGGGCCATCATCAACGACATGGCGACGTGGCTGCTCATGACGAAGCCGTTTTTGTCATTAAATCGGCGCACAGCAAGCCAGAGCGCACGCAGGAATTGGCCGAACGAGGGAATCAAAACAGTTGGCATTGCGCTAGCCTAGCCTGCCTTTTCCTTTGGCAGAACCGCCAATCGGATCAGGCCACCGATTTCATGCGTATAACCTTCTGTATGGATTGCATAAACCCGCCAGCCTGTGCAGGATCAATAAAAACACATTCAGGCAGCACTCAGACCAAGGCCATCTTATGACCTCTGACCCAGAAAACAGCCCATCCCGTGCGCGTCCGCAACTGAGCGTATTGCGGGATGTAGCGATCGTGGCCACGCTAATGGTGCTTGGCCTCTATGCAGGGGCAAACTTTCTGGTGCCGTTGACCATGGCGTTACTGGTCAACGTGCTGATCCTGGCCCTTAGCGACCGGGTCATTGCAGTGACGCGGGTGCCAATCTGGTTGGCGAATGTCGCGGGAGTAACAGTTGTATTGGCCGGTTTGTTCATGATCATGTACATTCTGGGCAGTCAGGCCACGCAATTTGCACGCTCGATCAACACCTACGAAAGCCAGTTTGACGGGGCTGTTCATAGAATTACCGGGTTGGTCGGCAACGATGTCACAAGTTTTATCCGAGACAATCTGGTCAGCATCGATATGTCCTATGTCGCTCGGATATTGCTGGGCAGCGCCACATCACTGCTTAACCAGTTCTTCCTAATCAGCCTCTATGTCGCCTTTCTAATGGCCGAGCGGTTGGCCTTTCGCAAGAAAATCCAGCTTGCCGCCGGCAACCCACGGCTGGGGGCTGACCTGGCCTTGGTTCTGGATGCGATTTCGTACAGCCTGCAGCGATACGTCGGCGTGAAAACATTTATCAGTCTGATCACCGCCACCATCAGCTACGCCGTATTCAAAGCGCTGGGTCTGGAATATGCTGAAACCTGGGCCGTGCTGACTTTCGCCCTGAATTTCATCCCGTCAATCGGTTCGATCATCGCCGTCATCTTTCCCGCAATGATCGCTCTGGTTCAGTTTGAGACGATCGGGCCATTTCTCGTGATCGTTCTGGGGTGCGGCACACTACAGTTTCTAATCGGCAACTTTCTGGATCCGGCTATGCTTGGCCGATCGCTGAACATGTCGACCTTCCTAGTGATTTTGGCATTAACTTTCTGGACTACGGTCTGGGGTCTGATCGGAGCGTTCCTGAGTGTGCCTTTGACCGTCTGCATCCTGATCATCTTCAGCCACATCCCCGCGCTGCGCCCTGTCGCGATCTTGATGTCTTTGGATGGAAGGCTTGGCGAGGATGATCGGTCGTCAACCGAACATTCGGCTTGAAGGTCCGTCAACTTTGACAGCTAGCGACGAGGGCTCGTCGATCTTTCAACCTCAGCCGACCATACCCGCCTTCGATCAAGTCCAATTCGATAAGCCTGTGTAATGCTCGGTGAAGCGTTGGCGCAGAGACTGCAATCATAGCCGCCAGCTCTTCCTGCGAAACCGGTATCCAACCCTCTGCATCGGATGTCACCTCATCCAGATGCAGCAACCTCAGAACCAGCCGTTTCTCGGTGCCGGTCACCGCAAGATTGGCAACGATACGTAGGGCTTTTTGCATGTTTTCATGACTTAAGGCGTAGAAATCCCGAACAAAGTCAGGAGAATCCTGCACTAAGCGTTCTAACCGCGGGGCCGGAAAGAAAAGCGTCTCGGTTGGCCGAGTCGCCACCACGCTGATCAGCCGATGCGCAGTCGCAAACAACGCGAGATCGCCGATCCAAAAGCCACGTCCCTCTTGGTGTATGACAAATTCCTGACCGTCATCTGCGGGGACGGTGATCTTAACACTACCATCCAATACAGCGTGAATCCCGTTGGCGGGATCACCCTGGACAAACAAAGCTTCGTCAGCACCGTAAGTTCGGCGCACGGCGCTGCGCATCAGAGCATCCTGAAAGGCGGGAGATCTGGTTTTGAACCAGGAACTTTCCTGCAGCGCGTCTAGATCAGTTTCAATTAATGCCATCTATATATTTAAACTTCATCATATGATAAATTTCAATCAGGCTCACTGGCCTACATTACTTACACACGAATCCCGCAATCTGGCTATTTTCGCGGGATATCCAATGCTTAACGACTGCAACTAATCCTATTCTGGACACAAGTCTCAGATAGTTCACAGGGACAAATTGTCCACAAGTTCAGGAGTAAAACATGTTAACTACAACCCGGTTCTTGGAAAGCTGGCGTATCGGACTGCGCCGTACCGCAGCAGCGTCGATTGCCGTTCTGGTCGCACTGCCCGCATGGGCGCAGGATCAAAAACCCAACATTCTGGTCATTTGGGGCGATGACATCGGCCAATCCAACATTTCGGCCTACACAATGGGCCTTATGGGATACCAGACCCCCAATATCGACAGGGTCGCCGATGAAGGCATGATCTTCACCGATTATTATGGCGAGCAATCCTGCACAGCTGGCCGCTCATCTTACATCATGGGCCAATCGGTGTTCCGGACTGGACTGTCCAAGGTTGGCTTGCCTGGCGCTAAAGAAGGGATGCAGATCGAAGACCCCACGATTGCAGGGTTGCTTAAGGATCATGGGTACGTGACCGGCCAGTTTGGCAAGAACCACCTGGGCGACAGGGATGAGCACCTGCCGACAAATCACGGATTTGATGAGTTTTTTGGGAATCTCTATCACCTCAATGCCGAAGAAGAACCCGAGCATGAAGATTATCCCGGGGACGCGGTTTTGCCCGACGGGCGCACGTTCCGCGAGGCCTATGGTCCGCGCGGTGTGATCAAGTCCAGCGCAGGTGGCCCCATCGAAGACACCGGTCCACTGACACGCAAACGCATGGAAACGGTGGATCAGGAAACCCTGGAAGCTGCCGTTGAGTTCATTCGTGAGGCCAACCAGAACGGCACACCATTCTATGTCTGGTGGAATGGCACACGCATGCATTTCCGCACCCATGTCGGGGAAGATATGCGCGAAACAGCCAACGAAATCCTAGGTAGTCCGGCCGATGAGTACACGGCGGGCATGATCGAACATGACATTCAGGTCGGCCAACTGCTTGATCTGCTGGACGAACTCGGCATCGCCGACAACACGATCGTTCATTACTCCACCGATAACGGCCCGCATTACAACACATGGCCGGATGCCGCTTCGACACCGTTCTGGGGCGAAAAGAACACCAACTGGGAAGGCGGCTGGCGCGTACCATCCATGGTGCGTTGGCCCGGCAAGATCGAAGCGGGTTCGATCTCGAACGAAATCGTGCATCACATGGACTGGCTGCCCACCTATCTGGCGGTCGCTGGCGACCCCGAAATCAAGGAAAAGCTGAAAGCCGGCTATTCCTCACCTGCCATGGGTCGCGACTACAAAGTGCATCTGGATGGCTACAACATCTTGCCACTGCTGACCGGTGAGACCACTGAAAGCCCCCGCCGTGAAATCTTTTATTTCACGGATGACGGCGACCTGTCCGCTTTGCGCTTTGACGACTGGAAGCTGATCTTTTTGGAGCAAAAAGCATGGGCCACCCTGCGCGCATGGATGGAACCATTTACAGAACTGCGCGTGCCGATCATCGTGAATTTGCGCCGCGACCCTTATGAGCGTGGATACCGTACATCCAACACATACTACGACTGGATGATCGACCGGGTGTATTTCCTAGTACCGGCGCAGCAATATGTGGCGAGTTTCCTGAGTACTTTCCAAGAATTCCCACCACGTCAGAAGGCGGCCAGCTTCAGCCTTGATCAGGTGATGCAGAAATTGGCCACACCAACTTCGAACTAGAAAACAAGACAGGGGCCGCCGTAAAGCGCGGCCCCTTTTTCCAGTATCAGAGGCTATTACATGAGATTTCTCAAACTCACGGCATTTATAGCCACCGTCCCCCTAGTGGCGTTCGCAGACCCCCTGCCCAGCTGGACCGACTCGGCATCAAAACAGCAGATCATCGACTTTGTTGACGCGGTCAGCGACCCGGCGAATGAATTCTATGTCACTCCCGCCGATCGGATTGCGGTGTTTGACAATGACGGCACGCTCTGGGCTGAACAACCGGTCTATTTTCAGTTCATATTTGCCATGGACCAACTGGCAGAGCTTGCTAAACAAGACCCATCCATCTTATCGACCCCAGCGTTGAAAGCGGCTGCTGAGGGTGATCTGAAGACCATTCTGGAAGGCGGGCACGACGCTCTGATCGAAGTGGTCAACGCATCGCATTCCGGCAGCAGCGTTGAAGTATTTCAGGCGTCGGTGGCCGATTGGCTGGACACTGCACGACATCCCGAGACCGATCTGCCCTACGACCAGATGACCTATCAGCCGATGGTCGAGCTGTTGCGCTATCTGCGGGATGAGGATTTCAAAACTTATATCGTTTCAGGCGGAGGCCTGCATTTCATGCGTGTCTTCGCCGAACAGGCATATGGCATCCCGCCCGAACAGATTCTGGGCACCTATGGGGAAACAACTTATGACAGCGAAAACGGCACGCCCGTAATCAACAAGGCCCCCGGCATTGCCTTCATCGATGACAAAGAAGGCAAGCCAATCAACATCGAGCGCACCATCGGCAAACGCCCCATTTTTGCCGGAGGAAACTCGGACGGGGATTTTGCCATGCTTGAATGGACCACCGCAGGCGACGGGCCACGGCTGGGCGTTTTGATCCATCACACTGATGCGGATCGCGAATGGGCCTACGATCGCGAAAGCCCGATTGGACGGCTGGTCGATGGGTTGGACAAAGGCCCGAATATGGGATGGGTCATTGTTGATATGGCCAACGACTGGTCCCGCATCTACACTGGGGCAAACTAAGCAACCCGGATCGCTGCGCCCCGATGTGGACATTACTCGTCTCGTTTTTTCTGTTTTCACTCTATTGCGTAGCGGTCGTCTTTGCAGTTCGCGCTGCGCAGACTGCACGCACACCACAAGGAGCGGTTGGCTGGGTTGTGTTCCTGCTGTCGGCCCCGATGTTAGGCGTGCCGCTGTATCTATTCCTCGGTCACCATCGGTTCAGAGGATACCGGATCGCTCGGCAAGAAAGTGAGCGCGTCGTCGAAGGGATCAAGACCTTTGCCGACTTCTCGAAACCCGACCCTCAGACGATGCGAGTCAATCCTCGCGCGTTTGAAGCGCTGGCCCATTTGCCCGTCTCACGTGGGAATGGAGCCGAGCTGCTGATCGACGGCGAAGCTACGTTTGATGCCATTCTCGACGCCATAGATAAGGCCGAGAATTACGTTCTGATCCAGTTCTACATCGTCCGGGATGATGATCTTGGGCGAAGGGTGCGGGACCGGCTAATCGCCGCGGTCAAGCGTGGCGTACATGTTCGGTTCATGACCGATGCAGTGGGTAGCTATGGCTTGCCGTCCAGCTATTTTGAGACGCTGCGCCAGGCCGGTGTGGATGTTGCAGATCCCCGCGAACAACGCGGGCCCAATTTCCGGTTTCAACTGAATTATCGCAACCACCGAAAAACTGTGATCGTGGATGGCAATGTCGGCTTTATCGGTGGTCACAACATCGGCGTTGAATACTTGGGGCAAAGCCCTCGGTTCGGTCGCTGGCGGGACACGCATATCAAGATGACCGGCCACGTTGTACGGCAACTGCAATTGATTTTTACCGAGGATTGGCACTGGGCGCGCAACGAAGATCTGATCGACCAACTCGATTGGGCTGGAAATGAATCTGATCAGGACATGAATGCGCTGCTGGTGGCAACGGGCCCGGGCGACGAAACAGAAACCGGCGCAATGATGTTCTTTGCGGCCATCACTGAGGCGAAAGAACGGCTTTGGATCGCCTCGCCCTATTTTGTGCCCGACATCGACATCATGACCGCGCTACAGCACGCGGCGTTGCGTGGTGTGGATGTACGAATACTCGTGCCGGATGTCATCGACCATCGTCTGCCCTGGCTGGCCGCTTTTGCCTATTTCGACGAAATCCGAGACTGTGGCGCCCGGGTGTTTCGCTATACCGACGGCTTCATGCATCAAAAAGCGTTTGTTGTAGACGATACCTTGGCCGCCGTTGGCACCACCAATCTGGACAACCGATCTTTCCGTCTGAACTTTGAGGCGATGGCCCTGTTCTTTGATCGCCGCGCAGCAAACGCAGTGGCTGCGATGCTGGAAACTGATTTTGAAGCAAGTTACGAACTGACCCGCGATTTGCCCCAGCAACCGTTCCACATCCGTTTTGGTGCGCCGCTTGCTCGGTTGTTTGCACCGATCCTCTAGTTCAGGAACCGTTCTTCAAAGACCCGCGTCATGAGGGCCACCAGGAACGCGGTCGACAGCCCAAAGGCCAGTAGGCCCGTGACCGATGCAAACGCTCCGAAGATGCGCAGCCCTTCGCCCAAGACGATGTCGCCGTAACCCAGCGTTGTGAACGTCACCAATGAGAAATAGAGGGCCGAATTCCAATCCGGCAGCACATCACCCCACACCCAGACAATCGCCCAGATCCAGACCTGAACCGTATGGGTCAGCACGATAAACACCAGCGCCACGCTGATCGGGCCTGCGGTTGCAAGGATAGTGCTGCGCGTCTCCCATTTCGCAACCAGTTTTCGGATGACCAGAACGCACCATGTCAGCAGCATGATTTCGATCAGAAAACAAATACCCAGATAGAAGCTGCCCCAAATGATTTGTTGCGACAATGTCATGTAAACGGCCTTTGTTCTGATCGCTGAAAACTGTGCAAGCATGGGGGTTTCGCGCGTTGCCGACAACCCCATGCGATGCGTAAGGCTGCGGCGAATAGAACCGATCTCGGCTCTGGACACTGGCGCGCCGCGTTGCACATTGTGACGGGACCAGATGAGAGTTTGTATGTTGCTATCAATTGATCACGTTCGAAAATCCTATCCCGGTGGGCGACCTGTCCTGACTGATGTTTCATTGACGCTGGAACAGGGACAGACCTTGGCGCTGACCGGAGAAAGTGGCAGTGGCAAAAGCACATTATTGCATCTGGTGGCGGCGCTGGATGGGTTTGATGGCGGAGAGATTACTCTGGACGGGCGCGCCATGTCGGCCCTGAATGATGCGGAACGCGCCGAATTGCGTCGCGGCACCCTGTCTCTGGTCTTTCAGCAGTTCAACCTGATCCCGTCGCTGTCCGTTGCCCAGAACCTCTCGATCCATGCGCGACTTGCGGGTCGGGACGACCCGGATTGGGTTGTCCACCTGACCGAGCGCCTTGGCCTGAGCGAATTGCAAGACCGCTACCCCGAGAACCTTTCGGGCGGACAGCAGCAGCGGGTTGCCATCGGACGCGCCATGGCGATCCGACCACGATTGCTGCTAGCGGATGAGCCGACGGGCAATCTGGACGAAACAGCAAGTGCGGTGGTGCTGGACCTGATGCTTTCATTGGTTGCCGATACCGGCGCTGCGCTCCTGCTGGTCACCCACTCGAATGACATCGCCAGCCGTCTCGACCGGCGTGCCCACCTGACGGGCGGGCATATCGCATGACACGCGCTGCGGTCCTGGCGCTGGTGTCCCATTGGCGGATGCACCCATTGCAATTGATGACGCTTCTGACGGGTATCGCGCTGGCAACTTGTCTGTGGTCGGCCGTGCAAGCCATCAATGCCGAAGCGCGCGCCAGCTATGTACGCGCCAGCACCCAGCTTGCCATCGGACAATTCGACGAACTGCGCGCCTCCGGTTCCACGATCCCTCTTTCCCGCTACGCCGAGCTCAGGCGCGCAGGTTGGCAAGTGGCGGCCGTCTTAGAAGGCAGGCTGCGCATCAAGGGCCGTTCCGTACGTCTGATGGGGGTGGATTTGGTGGCCTACCCTGTCCTACCCGCGATCACCCAGATCGAGCAAGGCGCGGATGCCCCCGACCCGGCTGATATGCTGACAGCTCCGGGGCGGCTGCTGATGTCACCCGCCCTGGCCCCGCTGTTTCAATCTAAAGACAAATTCCCACCGGTGCTTTCCAGCACCGCGCTGCCACCTGATCTGGTGCTCACCGATATTGGAGTGGCCGAGCGTCTTCTGAACCGTCCCGGTCAGATTTCCCGTCTGGTGATCTTGCCCAATCAGCCCCGTGGTGTCCCGTCTCTGTCAGAACTTGCGCCTGAACTTCAACGCATTAGCCCCTCGGCCCAGTTGGATACCGCGCAGCTTACCGACAGCTTTCACCTGAACCTCTCAGCTTTCGGCTTGCTGTCTTTCGCCGTCGGCCTGTTCATCGTTCACGGAACGGTCGGCCTCGCCTTCGCGCAGAGGCGTGGCACTATCCGTACATTAAGGGCGTTGGGCCTTCCCATGCGGGGCCTGATCTGGATCGTTCTGGGTGAATTGCTTCTCTTGGCCCTGATCGGTGGCCTGTTCGGGTTAATCCTGGGGTATTTTCTGGCTGGAGCCTTGTTGCCTGATGTCGCCGCCACGTTGCGCGGCCTCTACGGGGCAACAATCGACGGGCAGATGTCATTACGCCCCCAATGGGTCGCCGCAGGTCTTGCGATGGCAATAGGCGGCACGTTGGCGGCCAGTGGCCACGCTCTTTGGCGACTTTCGCGCATGCCCATCCTCGCAGGGCCGGGCTTACAAGCTTGGCGTGGCAGTAAAGCCTCGGCCCAGATTACGGGCGCGTGTGGCCTAGCCCTGCTAGCAGTGGGCTTTATCGCATATTTCACAATCGGCGGACTTATCGCAGGGTTTGCCTTGCTTGCCGGGATGCTGACCGGAGCGGCCTTGTTGCTGCCGCTCGCACTGTCAGGGATATTGACCTTGTGCCTGCGCCGGGCCCGCACGCCTGTTGGTCAATGGGTGCTCGCGGACATGCGGGCGCAATTGCCCGGTCTGTCACTTGCGCTGATGGCCTTGCTGCTAGCGCTCGCCGCGAATATCGGCGTGGGCACAATGGTTTCAAGCTTCCGCCTCACCTTTACTGGCTGGCTCGATCAACGGCTGACCTCCGAACTTTACGTGACCGCAGCCGACAATGCACAAGGCGCAGCCCTTATCGATTGGCTCGCCCCAAGGGCGTCAGCTGTCCTACCCATTCGCAGCACCGAATTGCCGCACGAGACCGGGCCGTTGTTTCTGTACGGGATTGTTGATCACGATAGCTATCGCAATAACTGGCCACTGATCGCCAAGGATCCCGACGTCTGGGACAACGTCCTGTATCGCGGCGCCGTACTCATCAACGAGCAACTCGCACGACGCGCGGATCTGTGGCCCGGAGATACCGTCGCGATCACACCCGAGCACAGCTTGCCGATTGCAGGTGTCTATTCCGACTACGGGAACCCGACAGGTCAGGCCATCGTCGCAATGCCGATGCTGGATCAGATTGCCCCGGATACGGATACACGCCGCTTTGGCATTCGCATCGCACCGGATCAGGCCTCGGAGCTGGCACAGGCGTTGCGTGACCAATTTGACCTGCCTCCATCGGCAGTTGTGCAGCAGGCCGCTATGAAAGCGCAATCGATGGCTGTTTTTGAAAAAACTTTCGTCGTCACCTCAGCGCTGAATGTGCTGACACTGGGCGTTGCGGGGTTCGCGATACTCACCAGTTTGCTGACATTGTGGACCCAGCGCCTGCCTCAGGTCGCACCGGTCTGGGCGCTGGGTCTAACGCGCGCGCAACTGGCCAAGCTAGAGCTTCTGCGCAGTGTCCTGCTTGCGGTGATGACTGCTTGCTTTGCCCTTCCATTGGGCCTTGTATTGGCATGGGTGCTGCTGGCCGTGATCAACGTGCAGGCCTTCGGATGGCGCTTGCCCATGTATTTGTTCCCAACTGATTGGCTGAGCTTATTCCTGCTGACTCTGGTTGCCGCCGTGCTCGCAGCGGCCCTACCCGCATTACGATTGCTCCGCCTACCACCTGCTGCGCTGTTGAGGGTTTTTGCCAATGAACGTTAAAGCCTTCATTCTGTTCATCCTCCTTCCAATTCCCGGTTGGGCGCAGGGTTATGCCGGGTTGGGCGGCAATGCGGATGGCTTTACGCGTCCTGAACCGGGCTACAGCTTTCAGTTTCCGCAAGATCACGGCGCCCATCCGGATTATCGGATTGAATGGTGGTATCTGACGGCAAACCTCAAAGACGCAGAGGGTCGCGACTATGGCATACAATGGACCCTGTTCCGATCGGCCCTGAAACCGTCCGAGGCTGACGGCTGGCAAAGCCCGCAGATCTGGATGGGCCATGCCGCGCTCACAACGCCAGAAACACACTATTTCGCCGAACGACTCTCTCGCGGCGGTGTCGGACAGGCTGGCGTAACGGCCCATCCGTTTGAGGCATGGATCGATGAATGGCACATGCGCGGCGATGATTTGGAAACCCTCAGCCTGACAGCAAACGGATCAGACTTTGGGTATGATCTGAACCTGAAGGCCCAAGGCCCATTGGTGTTTCACGGGGCCGAGGGGTATTCGGTGAAATCCGCCGATGGTCAGGCAAGCTACTACTATTCACAACCCTTCTACTCGGTCGAGGGCACGCTCCACCTGCCCAACGAAGATGTCGAAGTCGCCGGCCAGGGTTGGCTGGATCGCGAATGGTCTTCGCAACCCTTGGCCGAAGATCAAAGCGGCTGGGACTGGTTCTCGCTCAGCTTTGACGACGGTGACAAGCTGATGGCCTTCCGCCTACGCGGGGATCGAGGGGATTTCACGGCCGCTACGTGGATTGAGCCTGATGGGCAAACGACCCCCCTACCTGACGGCTCAGTCCTGCTAGAACCCCTTGAAACCGCCCGCGTGGCGCATCGTGACGTTCCGATCAAATGGCAGGTATCCTTGCCGGATCGCGGGATCGATGTTGAAGTCGATGCCATAACCCCGAAAGCCTGGATGGGAACCCGGTTCGAATACTGGGAAGGGCCAATCACCATCACTGGCAGCCACACAGGGCGCGGATATCTTGAGATGACGGGGTATTGAAGCCGAACTTCAGCAATATATTCAGAATTGCTGTGGTGCCCAAGGAGAGACTCGAACTCTCACGCCCGTGAAGGCGGGGGATTTTGAATCCCCTGCGTCTACCATTCCGCCACTTGGGCCACGAACACTGGATTAGCGCCCTACCGAGAGAAGGTCCAGAGGCAAAAAACAACCACTGCCCTGAATGTTTCGTCGAAGGAGGTTGACGGTCAGTCGGGTGCATGGTTTGGCTTGCCGCAGCGGTTACCAGGATACTTATTCTTCATGTTGCGATCCCTTTATGACTGGACCATTCGTCTGGCCGAACATCCTCATGCGCTCTGGGCGCTGGCTGTTGTGGCTTTTGTCGAAAGTTCGTTTTTTCCGATCCCACCCGATGTTTTGATGATTCCCATGATCCTTGCGCGTCCGTCGCGGGCCTGGCTGATCGCGACGGTCGCCTTGGTTGCCTCGGTGCTGGGTGGGATATTGGGTTATGCAATTGGGGCATTCTTTTACGAAAGCCTTGGGCAGCCTGTTCTGGAAGCCATGGGCAAAGCCCACGCAATGGAAGAATTCAATACCCGCTTCAATGATTTCGGCTTCTGGGCCGTGCTGGCGGCTGGTGTGACGCCTTTCCCATATAAGGTCATCACCATCATGTCGGGCTGGACCGGGATGCCGATTGGGACGTTCATAGCCACCTCGATCCTGGCGCGCGCCTTGCGCTTCTTTCTTGTGGCCGGGCTGCTGTGGAAATTTGGGGAACCAATCCGTGACTTCATCGAAAAACGGTTGGGTTTGATGTTTACCCTATTCATAATCCTGCTGTTTGGCGGCTTTCTTGTGGTGAAATACTTATGACGCGCAAAAGACTTCTGGTTCTGGTTGCCGCATCCGGCTCAGCCGCGTTGCTACTTGGGGCTTGGGGCTTTCAGTACATCGGTGGGCTCGCGCCGTGCAAAATGTGCATCTGGCAGCGGTATCCTCATGGTGTCGCAGTGATTCTTGGTGCTCTAGCCTTTGCCTTCCCGGGCGTCCGCCCCCTGCCCCTACTAGGCGCTCTGGCCGCGGCCACAACGGCGGGAATAGGGTTTTACCATGCTGGGGTCGAGCAAGGCTGGTGGGAGGGCCCATCGACCTGCACATCTGGTGATATCGGCGGCCTGAGTGCAGAAGAGTTAATGGATCAGATCATGTCCGCCCCGCTCGTGCGTTGCGATGACATCCCGTGGGAGATGTTCGGGATTTCCATGGCGGGCTGGAATGGATTGATTTCGACGGGTCTGGTCCTGATCTGGATCGCAGCCTGGCGCGCGCGCTAGGGTTTATAGCTGATCCAGTTCGGCATCCCAGTAGAGGAAGTCGATCCAGCTTTCGTGCAGATGGTTCGGGGGGAACTTCCGACCGATATTGCGCAAAGCCTCAGCATCCGGCTGACGCGGCGGTTTATTCAGAGACATTCTGGCTTGTCGCAGGGATTTTGAGCCCTTGCGCAGATTGCACGGGCTGCACGCTGCAACGACATTCTGCCAACTTGTGACCCCGCCCGCAGCGCGCGGTACAACATGATCAAAGGTCAGGTTTTCACGGCTGCCGCAGTACTGGCATTTGAATTCATCCCGCAAGAATAAATTAAAGCGCGTGAAGGCCACGCGCTTTCTGGGTTTTACATAGTCTTTCAGGACAACGACCGAGGGTATTCGGATCTCGGTACTGGGACTGCGGACAACCTCGTCATATTCCGCAACAATATCCACCCTGTCCAGCCAGGCAGCTTTGATCGCCTCCTGCCACGGCCATAAAGACAACGGGTAGTAGGAAAGAGGTCTGTAATCGGCGTTCAAAACCAATGCCGGATGATGCTTGAGAGCACCGGTTTCCCTGACAAATTCGGTCCTGAAGTCTCCGTCCATAACAGAATCGCTCCTCGCTCTGTACTGCCCGTTTGTGACATCAGAGCGGGGAACACCCGCCCCGGCCTTAAGTTAACTATATATCGTGTTAAATCTCTGACAAGTGCCGAGTTCACACAACATCTCGGGTATTGGTTAGGCCGAATACGTAACAGATAAGTGACACTTATCCACAGGTTGCGCAGATGTGGTCTGCAAGCTATGGCGGGGCATGTCCTGGTTCATCCGTTTCAACAAACCTTACGATGTATTGCCGCAGTTCACCGACCGCGCCAATTCTGACTCGCCCCGCAGCACGCTCTCGGAATTCATCGACCTGCCCGGTGTCTATCCTGCGGGACGCTTGGACCGGGATAGCGAGGGTTTGATGCTGCTGACTGATAATGGGCGATTGCAGGCGCAGATATCAGACCCCATGCACAAGATGCCTAAGACATACTGGGTTCAGGTCGAAGGCATTCCCGATACAGCGGCACTAAAGGCGTTGCGGGAAGGTGTTGAACTTAAGGATGGTTTGACGCGCCTCGCCAAGGCGCGGCTGATTGACGAACCCGAATGGCTGTGGGCACGCACCCCGCCGATCCGGGTTCGCCAAACGGTGCCAGACAGTTGGGTTGAACTGACGATTAAAGAGGGCCGCAACCGTCAGGTTCGCCGGATGACAGCCGCAGTCGGGCACCCAACTCTGCGCCTGATCCGAGCCCGTGTTGGAGATTGGTCTTTGGACGGCCTTGACCCCGGTCAGTGGGAAAGCCTGCCGATGCCAGCTGTTGACGCAGCACCGTCGCGCAAGCGGGACCGCCGCCCGCGCCGGTGACAAAAACTGCGTGATGTGATAGGCTTAGGGCATGAAGGTAACACCGGATATCCCTGCCCCGTCTGCCATCCTGGAAGCCGCGCTGTATGTCGACGATCTAGATGCGGCCGAGGATTTCTATGGTCAGATATTGGGGCTAGAGAAAATCCAGCGCGTCACCGACCGCCATGTGTTCTATCGGATCGGCGGGTCCGTCCTGTTGCTGTTCAATGCCAGCGAAACCGAGAAACCGCCAGGAAACCCCGATCTGCCAGTCCCACCGCATGGGGCGCGCGGTCCCAGCCATGTTTGCCTTGTCCTGAGCCGCGATGAAATCACCGTGATGCGCAAGCATCTGTTGGACTGGAACATCCCTGTCGATGCCGAGTTCGACTGGCCCAACGGAGCCCGGTCGCTCTATGTACGAGACCCTGCAGGCAATTCGGTCGAATTCTCGGAAGGAAAGCTTTGGGAGTGATCGATCAGCGAAGCGGCTGCTTCTCGCCCCCGATCACACGGTAGATTTCGCTAGAGACAACGCCGACCTCGCCAAGCGCCGCCTGAAAAGCAGCCATATGAGGGGTCGCGAAATGGGCCTCAAGCGCGGCCTGATCCTGCCATTCCTCATAGACCCGAAAGCGGGTCGCCTGACCCAGGATTTGACTGAATTCATAGATCAGGCATCCGGGTTCTTTCAGGGTTTCCGCAACCATCACCTGCGCAGCGGCAATGGCTTTCTCGACCCCTGCATCTGAAACTTCGACCACTCCTGTCACGATCAGCATCATGCTCTCCTTAGATCGCCCCGCAAGTCAGAGGCTCAACTTATCCCGCATGAAGGCCAGCGCAACACTCAAGCCATCCGGAGCAATCCCGTGGCCGGTGCCCTTCATTATATGGGCATAAACCTCTTTGAACCCGGCCGCCTGAAGTGCCTCAGCTGCTTCTGGCAACGATTGCGGCGGTACAACGTCATCGGCATCGCCATGCACCAGCAGGATCGGCATGCGACTTACGGTTTCGTCTGGCAGCAAATCAGGTTCCAGCAAACGGCCCGAGAACGCTACGATCCCGGCCACTGGGTCCTCGCGGCGCGGGGCTACATGTAAGCTCATCATCGTGCCCTGGCTGAAACCGAACAGCACTACCTGCTCTGGCAGGACATCCTCATCCACCATCAGCGCATCAAGGAACGCGTTGAAATCCTCAACCGCCATTTCCATACCCCGTCGGGCTTCCTCCTCGGATGAGCCATCAATCCACGGGATCGGGAACCACTGGAAACCGTTGGGCATACCGATGATCTGTTCAGGCGCGTCCGGAGCTACAAACAACGTATCCGGGAGATGCTCGCCCAACGGATCAGCCAGCCCCAAAAGATCGGCCCCGTTTGCACCATAACCATGCACAAACACCACGACCGAGCGTGTGTCGCCTGAAACCGGCTCTTTCCTGAGCGCGTTCAAAACCCGTGTCATCTGATCCCTTCTCTGTCTTTTGCGACCCGGTAATAGGCCCACAGCACCCGCGCCGCAACCGATCGCCACGGCGACCATGCTTCAGCCATCTGGCGTAACTCTTTGTCTTTTGGTCGTTCTGGCAATTCATAGAGGATGCGTGCAGCTTCCTGTAAGGCCAGATCGCCCGGTGCAATCACATCGGCGCGACCCAGCGAAAACATCGCATAAATCTCGGCAGTCCAGACACCGATTCCCGGTACCTCGGTCAGAATTGCGACCACTTCGTCATCTGGCGCATCACGCAACGCTTTGTAATCGATCCGCGCCTCAGCCAAGGCGCGGGCATAGCGAATTTTCTGACGGCTGAGACCCACAGCGCGCAGATCATCATCAGTGGCCCACATAATCTTGCGCGGACCGGTCAGTTTTGCGTCCTGCAGCCTCTTCCAGATTGCGTTTGCCGAGGCCACGCTGACCTGCTGACTGACAATCGCGCTGAGCAATTGGGCGAACCCGTCAGGCTTGCGCCTGAGTGGCAGGGGTCCGGTTTGCTCCATCGCATAAGCCATCCGGGGGCAGGCCTCAGCCAACCACTCGGCCCCTTCGGTAACGCAGTCCGGTGTTTCGATGATGCGTCCGACGGACATGCGCTCTCCGATAAGTGATCCTTGTCCGCACGTTAGGCGGATGTGCCGCATATGCAACCCGCTTGTGCCAAGTCTCAATCGTAGATAACCATTCGCCCATGACAATGATCGCTGCCACCCCTGACGACAGTCAGGCCAAACGCAACGTCGCCGTTTTGGTGGCAGCACAGGCAATCCTGGGTGCACAGATGCCCATGATGTTCATCGTCGGCGGGCTGGCAGGCCAATCGCTGGCCAGCAACGCTTGCCTTGCGACGCTGCCGATTTCACTGATCGTTCTGGGTTCAATGCTGGCGGCCACGCCGATTTCAGCCATCATGCAACGCTGGGGACGCCGTGCCGGGTTTCTTGTGGGATCAACCGCAGGTGCCGCAGGGGGCGTTATCGGGGCTTACGGCCTTTATCTCGGCTCGTTCCCGATCTTCCTGATCGGCAGCTTCCTGACCGGCATATACATGAGCGCACATGGCTTTTATCGCTTTGCAGCAGCAGACACCGCCTCTGATGCATTTCGGCCCAAGGCGATCTCATACGTCATGGCCGGAGGGCTTGCGGCGGCGATCATCGGCCCTCAGATCGTCAAGCTGACCTCGCAGGCGTATGTGGTCCCGTTTTTGGGCACTTATCTGGCGGTGATCGCGATCAACGTAATCGGCTCAGCCCTGTTCTTCTTTCTCGACATCCCTACTCCGCCGAAACCGACCGAAGATGAACCCAAAGGTCGCACACGGCTGGAGTTGCTGAAAACCCCACGCATCGCAGTAGCGATCATCTGCGCAATGGTTTCCTATGCGCTGATGAACCTTGTAATGACGTCTACACCTTTGGCCGTCGTCGGGTGCGGATATACCGAAGGTGATGCCGCGGATATCGTCACCAGCCACGTACTGGCGATGTACATTCCCAGCTTCTTCACCGGCCACCTGATCGCGCGGTTTGGGGTCGAAAAGATCGTAGCTCTCGGTTTGGCAATCCTTGGCGGCGCAGGCATTGTCGCCTTGCAAGGTGTTGATCTAGGTAACTTTTTCGTCGCCCTGATCCTGCTTGGCATCGGATGGAACTTTGGCTTCATTGGAGCCACCAGCATGTTGGCAGACTCGCATGAAGTGCACGAACGCGGGCGAATGCAGGGCCTGAATGACTTGCTGGTGTTTGGCGGCGTGACCTTTGCTTCGCTTGCCTCTGGCGGATTGATGAACTGCTCGGGCGGTTCAGCGGTCGAGGGTTGGACGGCCGTAAACCTCGCCATGATCCCGCTGCTGACCCTTGCAGGTGGCGCGCTGCTGTGGCTGGTTCTGAGGCCTTCGGACCCACAAACCGTCTGACGTTACCAGCGCCCGGTCGCTGCGGTTTTCATCAGGGTAAACCGACGTCGGATTTCACCCTGAGCCAACGCACCTGCGGCCACCCGGTCCGGTCTGGCCAATGCAGTCCGCAACACCCATTCCGTCTGCCACCCCGCATAGAGCGCAGGCCGTGCTTGTGCCGAGACCTCGTTGCGGGCGGACCGCGCCCGCGCCAATCGGTCCAAAGCCTTCTGCGCCAGCGCCCGAACCCCGTCATGGGTTCCGTCCAGCAAAGGAATGCGCCCACGTGCCTCAAGCTCGGGAATTGCGCGCAGCCAATTCGCGACCCCCGCTGCATATCCGAAATCACGCAGAACAGTTTCATCCGCCGAACCCAGAGCCTGCGCCGACACCACCATTAATGTTCCAGCGCTATGGGAAATATAGGCGTCAAAATGCGCCTCATCCTCGAACGGATCAAGATAGATATCCCAACGCCTTACGGCCACATATTCATCCAGCAGCGCTGCCAGATGCGGAGAAATCACGCGCGACAATGGCGTAACAACCTCGTGCCGACGAACAGATGGACCTTCGGCAATCTCTTGCAAGGCATCGCGCCACCATTGCAGCCGCATCTCGGCGATCATGCTCTCTTGCGTCACCCATGGGGCACGGGCCACCTCGACGTTCAGCGCATAAATCGGGAACAAAACTGCCCGTGCCTCAACTGGTGCGGCCATGGCAGCCATAAAGCGATCGGGATCGGCCCGATGAACCAGCGCAGCACAAGCCTTGATGTCGTCGTCGAACTCCACCTTATTCGGCGGCCGCTGACTGCGGGGCGCAATCGCTCACCAGTTTCCACTGAATCGCATCCAGTAGCGCTTCGAACGAGGCATCAATTATGTTCGCACTCACCCCAACCGTAGACCAGCGCCGCCCTTGCCCGTCTTCGCTGTCAATGATCACGCGCGTGACCGCCTCAGTCCCGCCTTGCGTGATACGCACCTTGAAATCGACCAGCCGCATATCAGACAGTATCTGCGAATACTGCCCCAAATCCTTGGCCAGAGCTTTGGCGAGCGCGTTCACCGGACCGCGATCGCTACCGCTTTCATCCAGCGACTCACTTACCGACAGCTTCTTCTCGCCATCCACTTTCACAACAACAACCGCTTCGGACAAGCTGACCATCTTGTTGTATTTGTTTTTCCGGCGTTCAACGGTCACCTTATAGCGCTTGACCTCAAAGAATTCGGGCAATTGCCCCAACTCATCCCGCGCCAGCAGCTCAAAACTAGCCTGCGCGGTGTCGTAGGAATACCCCTCGGCCTCGCGCAGTTTTATCCGCTCAAGGATACGTCCCAACGCCGGATCGCCCGCTTCTACGGCCAATCCCGCATCGGTCAGACGTTTGCGCAGGTTCGATTGCCCAGCCTGGTTCGACATCGGAATGATGCGCGCATTTCCAACACTTGCCGGATTGATATGCTCATAGGTTGTCGGGTCCTTGAGGATCGCGCTGGCATGCAGCCCGGCCTTATGCGCAAATGCCGACGCGCCCACATAGGCGCTCTGCTTGCTGGGCACTCGGTTCAGGATATCATCCAGCATCCGGCTGATGCGCGTCAGCCCGGCCAGCGCCTCGGGCATCACTCCGATCTCATAGCACGAGGCATAGGGTTCTTTCAGCATCAGCGTTGGGATCAAAGCGGTCAGGTTGGCATTGCCACAGCGCTCTCCCAACCCATTCAACGTACCTTGAATCTGCCGCGCCCCCGCATCGACTGCAGCCAGCGAGCACGCCACTGCGTTCTCGGTGTCGTTATGCGTATGAATGCCCAGCCGATCCCCCGGCAGACCGGCCGCAATCACCTCGGATACGATCCGCCCGACCTCTGCCGGCAATGCTCCGCCATTGGTGTCACACAGAACCACCCACCTTGCCCCTGCATCGAGCGCAGCGCGGCAGACTTCAACCGCATATTCCGGGTTGTCCTTGTAGCCATCAAAGAAATGCTCGGCATCAAACAGAGCCTCCCGCCCCTGCGCCACGATATGCGCGACCGAGGCGCGAACGTTCTCGGTGTTTTCCTCCAGCGTGATACCAAGTGCGTGGGTCACGTGGTAATCGTGCGATTTCCCAACCAGACAAACGGCTGGTGTTCCCGCGTTCATTACAGCCGCCAGAACGTCATCATTCTCAGCCGACCTGCCCGAGCGTTTGGTCATTCCAAACGCCGTCATACAGGCCGACGTCTCAGGCGCGCTCTCAAAAAACGCACTGTCGGTCGGGTTCGCTCCGGGCCAACCCCCTTCGATGTAATCAATCCCCAGCGAATCCAACGCCTGCGCGATCTGCACCTTCTCGGCTGTCGAGAACTGCACACCCTGAGTTTGCTGCCCGTCGCGCAACGTGGTGTCGTAGAGGTAAAGGCGTTCCTTGGTCATTCGACCCCCTCCAGCTTGGCGGCGTCGAATCCGGCGCCGGGCACCAATTCCACACCATCCTTGCTCATCCGAACCTCAAGCCCGGCGGCGATATATGCCGCCTTTAGACGATCAACCTCAGAGAAATCCTTGCTCTGCATCGCAAACGCGCGCGCAGCGGCCAGCTTTTCTGCATGAGACGACAGATTAGCCGAAGCGGTCTCGGCCCAAGCGCCCATATCGTCCCCCAACAGTCCAACCAGCTGCGCACTTGCCAGCAAAGCCGAAGCATCACCATCTGCAGCCAAACGATGCAGTTCCGCGATGGCACCTGCCGTGTTCAGATCATCCGCAAGCGCATCGATGACCGCAGGTGCCGCGGTGGCGGCGGGCTCGATGCCCGCTGTCAACGCCCGCCACTTGCGCAATGTTGCCTCGGCTTCGCGCGCCTTCTTCTCGGTCCAGTCCATCGGCTTGCGATAATGGGTCTGCAGGAACACAAACCGGATCACTTCACCCGGCACACCCTGCTCAAGCAGATCATGAACGGTGAAGAAATTGCCCAGCGATTTGGACATTTTCTTGCCCTCGACCTGCAGCATCTCATTATGCATCCAGACACGCGCGAATTCGCCATGCGGGTGGGCACATTTGCTCTGAGCAATCTCGTTCTCGTGGTGCGGGAACATCAGATCGTTGCCGCCACCGTGAATATCAAAGCTCTCGCCCAGCAATTCATAGCTCATGGCCGAGCATTCGATATGCCACCCCGGACGCCCCCGGCCCCATGGGCTGTCCCAGCCGGGCAACTCATCGGTCGACGGCTTCCACAGCACAAAATCCATCGGGTTCTTCTTGTAAGGCGCGACCTCGACCCGCGCCCCGGCGATCATGTCATCAACCGACCGCCCCGACAGCGCACCATAGTGTTCCTTCCAGCTGTCCACCGCGAACAACACGTGACCCTCGGCAGCATAAGCGTGCCCCTTGGCCATCAGGTCTTCGATCATCGCAATCATCTGCGCGATATACTCTGTGGCGCGCGGCATCGCGTTGGGTTCCAACGCCCCCAGCGCGCCCATGTCGTGCAGATACCAGCCGATGGTTTCGTCCGAACGTTCCTGCACCAACTGTTCCAAAGACCCGTCAGCCCCAGCCTTCTTGCGCGACAATGCGGTGGCGTTGATCTTGTCATCCACGTCGGTGAAATTGCGCACATAGGTCACGTGATCAGCACCGTATACATGCCGCAACAAACGATAGAGCACGTCGAACACAACCACAGGCCGTGCGTTCCCCAGATGCGCCCGATCATAGACCGTCGGACCACAGACATACATCCGCACATTATCGGGATCGATCGGCGCGAAATCCTCTTTCGTCCGTGTCCTTGTGTTGTGCAGTTTGATCGTCGTCATCGGGTCGTGCTCCTGAAACAGCATATACGTCACGCGTTGGCGCGGGCTTAGCAACTTGTCTCAGAGATGAAAACGAAAGAAACCGGCCCGCTTGAGAAATCAGCAGGTAATGCAGCAGATAATGATGCAAGTTTTCCGGTTCATGTGCTTTGCCTAGCACGGGATTGATGCTGAGCCAAGCCTTGAGTTTCAACCTCCACAGAGGCAGTCTGCCCACCATGACCCGTGATTACGTCAATTCCCTATGCGCAGACCTGCCCGGTGCCGAACTTTCGGACCCTTGGGGTGGCGGCCACGACGCATGGAAAGTTGGCGGCAAGATGTTCGCCTGCGTCGGTTCGGTCGGGGATGGTGTATCGGTCAAGACACCCGACATTGAGACCGCGCAGATGTTGATCGACGCAGGGATTGGCACCAAGGCCCCGTATTTTCACCGCAGCTGGGTTCGCCTGCCGTGGGAAACCGCCGCCGACGAGATGCAACATCGCCTGATCACCTCATACGATATCGTCCGTGCATCGCTGACCAAGAAGATACAGGCGAGTTTGCCACCGCGAAGCTGATTGACAAAATTGCTGTGCTTTGCCCCATTCGGCGTCATAGCCGGTCGGGAGAATCCCTTGAAACTATCGCATCGCATTACGCATCTGACCGAGGGTGGATCAGACGGCTGGGAGGTGTTCATCCGCGCGCGTCGGATGATTGCCGAAGGCCATGCCGTTACCGAGTTGACGATCGGCGAGCATGACATTCGGACCGATCAGTCAGTATTGTCGGCCATGGAAAGTTCGGCCCGCAGCGGGCACACAGGATACGCGATGGTTCCGGGCACTGATCTGCTGCGTGATACTGTGGCCGCCCGTGTCCAAATGCGAACAGGTGTAGCGACCACACGCAACAACGTTATCATCACCCCTGGCGGTCAGGCCGCGTTGTTTGCGGCGCACACCGCGCTTTGCGATCCGGGCGATATCGCGCTCTACCTGGATCCGTATTATGCCACCTACCCCGGCACGATCCGTGGCGTTGGAGCGGTAGCCAAACGCATAGAAACACGCGCCGAAGATTTGTTCCAACCTCGCGCTTCCGATATCGATGGCGCGGCAGGCGGGGCGGTGTCGCTGCTGATAAACTCCCCAAACAATCCAACTGGTGTGGTCTATTCCGCCGAAACACTTTCTGCCATCGCCGAGGTTTGTCAGCGCCGCGATCTATGGCTGATTTCCGATGAAGTCTACGATACTCAGGTTTGGGAGGGTGAACACCTGTCACCGCGCGCCCTACCCGGCATGGCTGAGCGCACTCTGGTCGTGGGTTCAATGTCGAAATCTCATGCCATGACTGGCTCGCGTTGTGGGTGGATCGTTGCTCCGGAAGGCGTGATCGACCACCTGATCAACTTGGCAACACACACAACCTATGGTGTGCCCGGCTTTATACAGGATGCGGCCAACTATGCGCTGAGCGTGGGACAACCTCTCGAAGACAAAATTGCCGCGCCGTTTCGCCGCCGCCGCGCTCTGGCGATTGAAGTGCTGGCTGCGCAGCAGGTCGTCACCTTAATACCGGCGCAAGGCGCGATGTATCTGATGCTGGATATCCGGGCTACGGGTCTTAGCGGTGATGTGTTCGCAAATGCGCTGCTGGACACGCATGCCATCGCTGTGATGCCCGGTGAAAGCTTTGGTTCTGCCGCCGCAGGTCACATCCGCGTGGCCATGACAATCGATGACGAGAAATTCGTCACATCGCTACAGACCCTATGCGAATTTGCCGCTCAATTGGCAGAGGGATGACAATCGACCACCGAGTTTCAGAAGCGGAATGTGGTGCGCAAGTTGAACACATTTGCGTCGAGGCTTCGACCAGACTCCGGTATATCATCGAAGTTCTGCCGCAGCGCTTCGCCACTGATTACAAACCGTTCGCCAAGCGGATAGGCAACACCGATCCCGTAGACGGCTGCCGTATCACTGTCACCCGACGTACTGGCCCGCGCGGTTCCCAAGACAACATAGCCAAGGGCTGATCCAAAGTCGTAGCCGCCGCGCAACTTCAATCGCGACATACTATCAAGGCTTCCTTCGGATTGTCCCAGATCAAGATTCAGGCGGTTATATTCCAACTCACCGCCAAGTACGAAATTTCCAAAATCATAGTCGTATCCGATCAGCGGGCCAAAACTGCCCCCGCTTCCGCCTGCCCCTCCGGACCCATCAACATCTGCATAACCAAAGCTGAAACCAGCGTACGCGCCTGTCCAGTCTTCTGCCACAACCTGCCCAGCACCTGTTATCAGTGCTGCGGCGAGTGCGGCCAGTAATGACTTCATGCAGACCTCCAAACATCCGTTGCCGGTTTGGGCGCATCCCCGAGGCAGCGATCTGCTGATCAGCCAACCCCAGTATTTACTTAAACCTAAGATACAAATCCAAATAACTACGTGCAGATTAACAGATTCTTACCGCAATTGGAAAAAAACATTTAGTCACGAGGATTTGCGCCCAGTTCATTTTGACTGATGGCCCAATAAAATTAGTCCAAAGTCGCAAACAGAACAGATTGTCCAGAAGTGCATTGAAACAATGGGCGCATCAGACTGAGGAAGTTGATGCATAACGAAGCTTGGAAAATTCGACTGGTTAGCCGCACCATTGGTGCGGATCGCGGTCGTGCGGCACGAGGACGGCCAGCACTGGTCTAGGTACACTCACCCACAACGTACTTTTTTGACCGGACACACACATGAACGAACAAACCCGAAACTCATCCCGCAGCGGTGGCCGCGCCGCGCGTCGTGCCGCCCGTGCGTCAGCTCTTCCGGAACATCTTCGCCCGATTCGGCCTGGTATGGAGGGCGGAACCCTGAAGGTTCTGACCCAAGCACAGATCGAACGCATCCACGAGGCCGCTCTGACCGCACTGGAAACCATCGGCCTTGCTGATGCGCCACAAAGTGGGATCGACTATCTCGTGGCTGCGGGATGCACCTTGGGCGACGATGGCCGCATCCGCTTTCCGCGCGCATTGGTCGAGGACACAATCGCCAAGGCCAATCGCTCGATCACTCTGCACAGCCGGGACGGCAAATCGGATCTGGAGCTGTCGGGAACGCGTGTCCATTATGGCACCGCAGGCGCAGCGGTCAGCATGGTCGACGTGCATGGGCAGGAATATCGCGACTCGACCCTGCAGGACCTGCATGACGCGACTCGCATCTGTGAACAGCTTGAAAACATTCACTTTGTTCAACGCCCCATGGTGTGCCGAGATATCGCCGACAACCTTGAGATGGATCTGAACACGGTCTACGCCACCACCTCAGGCACGTTCAAACACATCGGTACGTCGTTCACAGAGCCCAGCCATGTGGCCCCCGCCATCGAAATGCTGCACATGATCGCGGGCGGAGAGGACAAGTGGCGCGAGCGGCCCTTCATGTCCAATTCCAACTGCTTCGTTGTGCCTCCGATGAAATTCGCCACCGAAAGCTGCGAGGTGATGGAAGAATGCATCAAGGCCGGAATGCCGGTTTTGTTGCTTTCTGCGGGCATGGCAGGAGCTACCGCACCCTCGACCGTTGCCGGAGCGATCACACAAGCCACCGCCGAATGTCTGGCGGGTTTGGTTTATGTAAACGCCGTAAAGCCCGGTGCACCCGCGATTTTTGGCACTTGGCCTTTTGGTCTGGACCTGCGCACCGGTGCCATGTCCATCGGATCGGGTGAACAAGCTCTGCTAACCGCGGGCTGCGCGCAAATGCACCAGTTCTACGATCTGCCCGGTGGTGCCGCAGCTGGTGCATCGGACGCGAAATTGCCCGACATGCAGGCCGGTTGGGAACAAATGTGTTCGAACGTCATGGCTGGGCTGTCAGGCCTGAACATGGTGTATGAAGCCGCAGGCATGCATGCCTCGTTGCTGGGGTTCTGCCACGAGAGCCTGATCCTGAGCGATGACCTGATCGGACAGGCACAGCGCTGTGTGCGCGGAATTGAGGTCACGGACGAGACGCTGGCACTGGACCAGATGGCCGAAGTCTGCATGGGTGGTCCTGGGCATTATCTTGGCACCGATGCGACGCTAGGCCGTATGCAGGCAGATTACGTCTATCCTACCTTTGGTGACCGATCATCTCCGAAGGAATGGGTTGAGCTTGGCAAACCGGACCTGATCGAAAAGGCAGTGAAGCGGAAGGAAGAAATCCTCGCCGTGCCATCCCCGGCCAGATTCGACCCGCTTCTGGACGCGGAAATTCGCGGCAAGTTCAACATTTACTTATCCGCGTAAGGCACTGAAAAATAAGCGGCCCGGAGCTTCCGGGCCGCCCGTATTCCTGCTTGATCAGCCGTTGGACGGCGGCAGCAGGCCCGCTTGTTCAGCGATGGTGATCTCATCCTGATCTAGCGCACCGTCGCCGTTTGCGTCCATCTGCGCAAAGCCTTCGGCATCAACGTCAGGCACGACGGCCTGAACTTCATCGATCGTCAGTACTCCGTCGCCGTTGGTATCGGCGGCGCTTTGGCCAACGGCCAATGTCGGCAGGCCAAGTGCGAAGGTTGAGATAAGGGCCATTATTTGCGGTTTCATGTTATGCCTCCTGATTGCGTTTTCTTGAGTGTTTGCGTCCGGACAAGCGCCAAAAAAAGGCCGTCTTGAAAGCGTGTCACCCGCTCAGATTGATATGACCGCATTCGAGCCAATCTCTGCGTGTTTGACTGAGTCGCATTTGCGGAGGCTTGCCGGGCGAAATGGCCAGGACAGGTTTCGGCAACTCTTGCCCGATCCAAACAGGATGATCCGGCAATGCCCTGCTCAAATCCACGACTCGGGGTTGAAAAAAGAGAGGGGGCCGAAGCCCCCTGTCAGTTTCGCCTTCCAGGCTCATTTCGTTGACCGCCCGGTGTTTTTTTGCCTGCGGCCTGGACTGCGCATGGGACGAGCGCACCCGTCCCGTGAGAGAGTGGGAGGGAGCAAATATTCCGCCCCACCCTGTTCCCGGCCGACACGGGCATGTCGGCCGAGTGAAACAAGGCATCGATGGTAAGTCTCAGCGCCTTGCTTCGTATTCGTCGGGGTCGGTACCTGTGGCAGCTATCCGACCCCTGCACCCCGGGTTGCCGGGGCGCTAAACTCAGCTACACCCGCTGGTCGCGCCGCAGGTGTTGCATTTCATGCAGGTGCCGTTGCGCACCAGCGTGTAGTTTCCGCATTCGCCGCATGGATCGCCCTCGTACCCTTGCATCTTGGCTTTGGTACGTGCGTCCATGCTGGTTGCGACGGCTGTTTCAGCCGGTGCTTCGAACGTAGCTGCGGTTTCCGCCATGCCCGTCACGTCGGCTTGACCACCATTGAAGACCATCAGATCCTGCGGTAGCCGCTTGCGCAGATACCCAGTCGAGCTGATTTGTTTCAGCACTTCCAGAGATTTGGTTGCCGCGCTTTCACTGATTTCCGATACGTTGGACAGACCATCCTCTTCGCCGCGACCCAGATCGTCGAAGGTTGCGCCTTCGGGTTTGACATGGGCCAGATCGGTGCGATCCAGATAGGACACAGCCAGTTCACGGAAGATGTAATCAAGGATCGACGTCGCGTTCTTGATCGAGTCGTTGCCCTGAACCATCCCCGCCGGTTCGAACTTGGTGAAGGTAAAGGCGTCGACGAATTCTTCCAGCGGCACCCCATATTGCAGGCCGACCGAGACTGCGATGGCAAAATTATTCATCATCGCCCGGAAGCCAGCGCCTTCCTTGTGCATATCGATGAAAATCTCGCCCAACTTACCGTCTTCGAACTCACCGGTGCGCAGATAGACCTTGTGGCCACCGACGATTGCCTTTTGGGTATAGCCCTTCCGGCGATGCGGCAGTTTCTCGCGATGGCTGCGGATCATTTCTTTGACCACAACCTTCTCGATTACCTTCTCGGCCAGAACGACAGCTTTCTCATGCGTCGAACCGCTTTCCAGCACTTCCGCCGCCTCGTCGTCATCCTCGACCAGCGCTGCTGCCAAAGGCTGCGACAATTTCGAGCCGTCACGGTACAGGGCATTGGCCTTCACACCCAGCGACCAGCTGAGTTCATAGGCCTTCTGGCAATCCTCGATGGTCGCGTCATTGGGCATGTTGATCGTTTTACTGATCGCGCCCGAGATAAAGCTCTGCGCTGCCGCCATCATAGTGATGTGGCTATCAACCCCAAGGAAACGCTTGCCTTTCTTGCCGCACGGGTTGGCGCAGTCGAAGATCGAATAGTGCTCTTCCTTCAGATGCGGCGCACCTTCCAGCGTCATGGTCCCGCAGACGTGGTCGTTTGCCGCGTCGATATCCGCCTTGGTAAAGCCCAGATGGCGCAGCAGATCGAAGGTCGGGTCATTCAGCTTGGTCGCCGGGATGCCCAGAACACCGGTGCAGAAGTCCTCGCCCAGCGTCCACTGGTTGAAGACGAACCGGATGTCGAACGCGCTTTCCAGTGCGGCATCTACTTTTGCCAACTCGTTCGGGCCAAAACCATGACCAGTCAGCGAGGTGTGATTGATCCCCGGCGCATTGCCGATGGTGCCGTGACCAACCGCATAACCCACAATCTCTTCGATCTGAGCCGAGGAATAGCCCAGTTTCTCAAGCGCCGAAGGCACCGAGCGGTTGATGATCTTGAAGTAACCGCCTCCCGCAAGCTTCTTGAACTTAACCAGCGCAAAATCCGGTTCGATCCCGGTCGTGTCGCAATCCATCACCAGACCGATGGTGCCGGTTGGTGCGATAACTGTGGCCTGCGCGTTGCGATAACCGTTCTTTTCGCCGAGGCTCAGCGCTTCATCCCAAGCTGACATGGCCAGATCGATCAGACGTTTGTCCGGGCAATTGTCGTGATCCAGAGGCACCGGCTTAACAGCCAGTTTTTCATAACCATCGGTCACTCCTTGCGACGCACGACGGTGGTTGCGGATGACGCGCAGCATGTGGTCTGCGTTGCGCTCATATCCTTTGAACGGGCCAAGCTCGCCTGCAATCTCTGCCGAGGTCGCATAAGCCACACCGGTCATGATCGCGGTCAGCGCGCCACAGATCGAACGCCCCTCATCCGAGTCGTAGCTGTAACCCATGTTCATCAACAGGCCGCCGATGTTGGCGTATCCCAGCCCCAAGGTGCGGAAGTCGTAAGAGAGTTTCGCAATTTCCTTAGACGGGAACTGCGCCATGGTCACCGAGATTTCCAGCGTCAGCGTCCACAGACGCGAGGCATGCATATAGTCTGCCGCCTGGAACTCACCATCCTTAAGGAAAGTCAGCAAGTTCATCGACGCCAGGTTACAGGCCGTATCATCGAGGAACATGTATTCCGAGCACGGGTTCGATCCGCGAATCTCGCCGTCTTCCGGGCATGTATGCCATTCGTTGACGGTGTCGTGGAACTGAATGCCCGGATCGGCACAGGCCCATGCGGCGTGGCCCACCTTTTCCCATAGATCACGCGCCTTGACGGTGCGGGCGACCTTGCCATCGGTCCGGTTGATAAGTTCCCAATCGGCATCCTTCTCAACAGCGGTCAGGAACGCGTTGGTCACACGGATCGAGTTGTTCGAGTTTTGACCCGAGACCGAGCTGTAGGCTTCCGAATCCCAGTCAGTATCGTAGGTTGGGAACTCGATGCTGTCGTGCCCCTGCCGCGCATAATCGAGAACGCGCTTGATGTAAGTCTCCGGGATGGCGACCTTTTTCGCCTCACGAACGGCCTTTTTCAGGCTGTCGTTCTTGTTCGGATCATAGGCGTCATCAGCAGCGCCGTCCCATGAGCGAATGGCCTCGAAAATGCCGTTCAGCATCTTCTCGTGCATCTTCGATCCGGCAACGATCGAGGCCACTTTCTGCTCTTCGATCACCTTCCATTCGATGAATTGCTCGATATCGGGGTGATCTGCATCGACGATTACCATCTTTGCTGCCCGACGGGTTGTCCCGCCTGATTTGATCGCGCCAGCGGCGCGGTCGCCGATCTTGAGAAAGCCCATCAGGCCCGAGGATTTGCCGCCACCCGACAGCGCCTCACCTTCTGCGCGCAAGTGGCTAAAGTTGGTCCCGGTACCCGAGCCGTATTTGAACAGGCGCGCCTCGCGCACCCACAGATCCATGATGCCGCCTTCGTTCACCAGATCATCATCGACGGACTGGATGAAACATGCATGCGGCTGCGGATGCTCATAGGCGGATTTCGATTTGGTCAGCTTGCCGGTTTTGTAGTCAACATAGTGGTGCCCCTGCGCCGGGCCATCGATCCCATATGCCCAGTGCAGACCGGTGTTGAACCACTGCGGCGAGTTCGGAGCTGCGCGCTGGGTCGCGAGCATATAGCGCATCTCGTCAAAATAGGCGCTCGCGTCCTCTTCAGTCGAGAAATAGCCGCCCTTCCAGCCCCAATAAGCCCACGCGCCGGCCAGACGATCAAAAACCTGTTTCGATGAGGTTTCGCCATCAAATTCAGCATCTTCCGCAGGAACCGATCGCCACAGGAATTCGGGAACGTCCTTTTCCTTAACCTTCTTCAGTTTGGAAGGAACACCGGCCTTGCGGAAGTACTTCTGTGCGATGACATCGCTAGCCACTTGGCTCCATTTTGCAGGCACTTCGATCTCGTCCAGACGGAACACGATTGTGCCATCCGGATTGCGAATCTCGGATGTTGCGGACACAAAATCCAGATCGCCATATGCATCCTGTCCCGGTTTGGTGAATTTTCTTTCAATCTTCATGTCCGCTGCCCCAGCTTCGATCTGTCCAAATTTCAAGTCCCGGCACTAAATCTTGATGCTGCGGGGTGCCGCCCGCACTACCGACGAATTTGAGACGCAAGGGACCGGACGCTGTCTAGAACAGCGCAGAACCGCGAATACGGTCTACGTCATAGTGGTATGCTTTCCGTCCCTCGCCCGATGCCTTTTCCGGTCATTGCCTACCAGATTTAGTGGCTCGTCTTTCGGCCCATACAATCTGACGTATATTCCCATAGTTGGTCAACGGGCTTTTTCGGTCATTTTTGGAATCTTTTAGCTTGACCTGTTTTGCTGAACCGGCGGAATTTCGCCGCATCGCGATTCCTCCACAGACATGTCCCGGACGACCAGCCCATTCCGCCTTGATGTGTCAGAGTGATTTCTCGTGTTTTCCGCCACAGTTAGAGGTCATTGATCAACCGATCCCGCGTTAAGGACATGTTCAGAGAATCATCGTCACGACATCGCAGCGCGTGCCATACTTAAAATCACACGACATTTCTGGATGGGAAATCTACTCTACATGCGTTTGATTTCATTGTTAACTATTGTGGTGCTAATCGTGTCCTGCACATCACAGGAAGCACCACCTGCATCTCGCAGCGCGCAATTCGACGGTTATCCGCAGAACCTTTTCAATTCCTTCAGGACCGACTGCGCGGGGCCGGGCGACAAGTATATCAAGACCACCGCAAGCATCTTTGAATGCCGCGAGACCTTGCCGCCCGAGGCAACGGCGTATTTGATTCTCAGCTTCAACGGTTATCCGCAGAACTTGCCGCAGATCGTAACGCGACTGAGCTCGACCAAGAATCAGGCCGGGTATCGCGTGGACGCAGAGTTGTACTTTCTGGTTCCGCAGAAAGATGGTTCAACTCTTAGAATACCTATTGAAAGCAAAGATTTGGACAGGGATTTTTCCAAACTCTACACCGACTATGGCGGAACGCCAGTGTAGAGGAAAAATGGTCGGGGCGGCAGGATTCGAACCTACGACCCCCTGTACCCAAAACAGGTGCGCTACCAGACTGCGCCACGCCCCGGACCGTGCGCCTTCCTAAACGTGCCGATCTGATTTGAAAAGCCCTAACAGGGCCAAATTGCAGGACCTTGCGAAAAAACTTCGTGGCGCATCTGCGATCCAGGCCGAATGGCGTAACGCTCGGCTAGGCCAGCGTTGATTTCCAAGACTGCATAAACCGAATCGCCGCCTTCGATTGGGCTCAGATCCCCCGGAATTGCACCTTCGTGCACACGCGTCACAGTGCCCGCGCGATCAACAAAGATCATATCAAGCGGAATCAGGGTATTCTTCATCCAGAACGCAACAGGTTGAGGGGGATCAAAAACAAACAACATACCAGATCTGTTGGGCATGCTTTCGCGAAACATCAATCCGCGCGATCGCTCTTTCGGTGTGATGGCCAGTTCAACGTCGAAGCGAACCTCTGCCAGATCATTTCGAAGCTCGACACGATCCGGACGGCATTCAGCCCGCGCGATCCCGCCAATCAAAAAACTCAGGAGCGCCAGTACGAAAGCCGTTCTCATCATTCAGAACCTAGTCGTTCAGGGCCGCTTCCCAGGCCAGAACCTGCGCGGCCATTCTTCCGCGCTTGCCATCAATGACCCGCATGGCCAGCGCTTCGCCCGGTTGCAGATCTGCCAACCCAGAACGACGTAGCACCTCGATATGCAGGAATACGTCTTCACTGCTGCCGAAAACATTGGCAAAGCCAAACCCTTTGCCCTTGTCGAACCATTTGACGCGCGCAGCCTCAAGCGGAGCGCTGCCGATCACGGTTGGATCAAGCTCGGCAAAATCGGCCAACATCATAGTTTCCGCGCGAACAGGCGGGTCAACACTGATCACTTCGACCGCTTGAACACCGCGATCAGTTTTGTGGGTCATGATCTCGATGCCGGCGCCATCCGCGACCGAGCTTTGCCCGAAGTTTCGCAGCACGTTGACGTGCAACAGAATGTCCGGGCCGCCTTCGTCAGACACAACAAATCCGTATCCCTTGGCGGGATCGAACCATTTTACGTGTCCACGGACGCGGTACATGCTGTTCAGATCTTCTGGCACTGTTTTCCCATTACGATAGGCAAGTCGTTAAGGGTTTCTTGTTTATGTTTTGGCTCGCAAATTCAAGCTGAAAAAAGCTATTGTCTGCAAACAGTTGCATTTCACGCAACGCGAACGTCATGGATTTAACCTCAGCACTTGCCAGTCGGAATCGACATTTTGTCGCTTCCACTGAAACCTGTCATGCAACCGGAAGGCACCATCGGCCCAGAACTCGACTTCGACAGGTGTTACACGGTATCCCCCCCAAAATTCAGGGCGAGGCGGGTTGGTACCCAACTTTGCGGTCACTTTAGCCACTTCGGCCATCAGGGATGCACGACTTTCCAGCGGTTGCGACTGGTGTGACGCCCAAGCACCCAAGCGGCTTTTGAGCGAGCGCGAGGCGTAGTATGCGTCCGCCTGCGGCCCATCTTCCTTGGTGATTGTACCACGAACACGGATTTGTCGCCGCAAAGATTTCCAATGCATCACAAAAGCCGCTTTGTGGGCGCTATCCAACTCCTGAGCCTTGGCGCTGTGATAGTTCGTATAGAAAACAAACGCGTCCTTCTCGATTTCCTTCAGCAGAACCATACGGGCATTCGGCAAACCTTCCGGGTCCACGGTTGCCAAAGCAATCGCATTAGGATCATTCGGTTCGGTCTTTTCTGCCTCGGCCAGCCACCGATCCGCGATTTCAAACGGATCAGCCCCGGCGAAGATGCCATTATGCTCGTTCATTTCCATCCCCAGGAAACAATTAACATGACCCTAAGGCGAGAACCCGCTGCGGGCAAGAGCGCATGGCCTTGAAGCAGGACAATCAATGGCATAAACCAACCGAACACAATGCGACGACAGGCGGAGAACCGAAGATGTCAAATCAGTTGATGGCCGGAAAACGCGGCCTCATCATGGGACTGGCCAATGACAAATCAATCGCATGGGGTATCGCCCGCGCCTTGTCCGACGCCGGGGCCGAGCTGGCCTTTTCCTATCAGGGGGACGCCCTGAAAAAACGCGTCGATCCATTGGCGGCGCAGTTGGGCAGCGAGATCGTTTTGCCCTGTGACGTCAGCGACGAAGAATCAATTAATGAACTCTTCAGCGCGCTGGAAAAGAAATGGGGTAAACTGGATTTCGTCGTCCACGCTATTGGCTTTTCTGACAAGAACGAATTGCGCGGGCGCTACGTCGACACATCGCGCGCGAACTTTAACCTGACGATGGATGTTTCGGTCTACTCTTTCACCGCCGTTATGCAGCGCGCGGAGAAAATGATGAACGAAGGCGGCAGTGCGATCACCCTCACCTATTACGGCGCTGAACAGGTCATGCCACACTACAATGTAATGGGTGTTGCAAAAGCCGCCCTTGAGGCATCCGTAAAGTATCTGGCCGAGGATTTGGGCAAAGACGGCATTCGCGTGAATTCGATCTCGGCAGGCCCGATCAAAACGCTCGCGGCCAGCGGCATCGGCGATTTCCGTTACATCATGAAGTGGAACGAGTATAACTCGCCCCTGCGCCGGAATGTGACCATCGATGATGTTGGTAAATCGGCCCTGTATCTGCTGTCTGATCTCAGCAGCGGAGTGACAGGTGAGAATCTGCACGTGGATTCAGGCTATCACATCGTCGGAATGAAGGCCGTCGACGCGCCGGACGTTGAAAAAGGATAACAGACCATGAGCGCCAAGGACCGCCTGCCACACGAAAAAGGCTTCCACATCAGCTGGGATCAGATTCATCGCGACTCGCGCGCTCTTGCGTGGCGTCTGGATGGGCAAGGACCAGATGACGGCGCTTGGCGTGCAGTCGTAGCAATTACACGTGGCGGCATGGCCCCCGCGATGATCGTCAGCCGCGAACTGGATATCCGTACGGTCGATACTGTCAGCGTGAAATCCTATCATCATCAAGCGCAGGGCGAAGCAGAAATTCTCAAAGCGCCCAATGCTGATCTGATGGGTGATGGCACCGGTATTCTGATCATCGACGATCTGGTCGATAGCGGCAAAACGCTGGAACTGGTGCGCGAGATGTTCCCCAAAGCGCATTTCGCGACCGTATACGCCAAGCCCAAGGGCCGTCCGATGGTAGACACCTTCATTACCGAGGTCAGTCAGGACACATGGATTTTCTTCCCATGGGACATGGCGCTGCAATATGTCGAACCCTATCGGGGCACCGATTAATCAAGCGTTTCAACTAAGCGCTGAAATCACGGACTCACCATGACAATGACCCGCACTGCCGCCACCTTTGCCCCTCCGGTGATGGAGGCACGCCGTTGGCTGGACGGGGTCGAGTTCGCAGTTGACCGTCCGTTGATCAATGTCAGTCAGGCGGCTCCGGTCGATCCGCCCCCGTTAGCGCTGCGGCAAGCAATGGCCGAATTCGCGGTCGAGCAGGACAGCGCGCATCTATACGGCCCGGTTCTGGGCAACGATGACCTGCGGTCCGAACTCGCGGCTCAGATCAGCGCACATTATGCGGCTGAGGTATCGGCGAATCAGATCGCAATCACCTCGGGTTGCAATCAGGCCTTTTCAGCCGTGATTTCGGCAATTACCGATCAGGGGGATGAGGTGATCCTTCCGACCCCTTGGTATTTCAATCACAAGATGTGGCTGGATATGGCTGGGGTAAAAACCGTTGATTTGCCCACAGACGATGATTTGCTTCCCGATCCGGAACGGGCCCGCGCCCTTATCACCGAAAAGACACGGGCGATTTCGTTGGTGACGCCGAATAATCCCGGTGGTGTCGAATATCCTGCGGACTTGGTGCGCCGCTTCTATGATCTTGCGAGGGAAACGGGGCTTCGTCTTTTGGTTGACGAAACCTATCGCGATTTCGACAGTCGATCAGGCGCGCCTCATGACCTGTTCCAGCAATCGGGTTGGGACGATACGTTTGTCCATCTCTACTCGTTCTCAAAAGCCTATCGCCTGACCGGTCACCGTGTCGGCGCGATTTCAACCAGCCCCGCCCTGTTGTCGGAGATCGAAAAATTTCTGGACACGGTCGCAATCTGCCCCGGCCAGATCGGCCAGTTTGCCGCGCTTTGGGGCATGCGGAACTTGACCCAATGGGTTGCGGGTGAACGAGATGAAATTCTCGACCGAAGAGCGGCCATCGCGGAAGGAATGCCACGCCTTGAAGACAAAGGCTGGCGTCTTTTGGGACTTGGCGCTTACTTTGCCTACCTCGAACATCCCTTTGGCATCGCTTCCGACGAATTGGCCCGACGGCTGGTACCCGAGGCAGGTATACTGCTTTTGCCGGGTACCATGTTCATGCCAGAGGGCGATTCCGCGGGAAAGCGGCAGGTTCGCGTAGCATTTGCCAACCTTGACCGCGCCGGTATCGCGCAATTGTTCGACCGATTGCACGGCTTGTCCTTCTAAGCTTGCCCCCCGGCTGCACGCATCGTATTCAGGGCCGCAACCGACTGGGCAGACATTTGCCGACAAAACCAAGAGGGCACCATGGCCGCAGGCATGAAAAACCTATCCAAAACCTTTGTCTGGATTCTCATGGGTCTTTTGATGCTGGGCCTTGCGGGCTTTGGCGCCACCAGCCTGACCGGAACCGTTCGTACGGTTGCGCAGGTCGGTGATGAAAGCGTTTCGGTCGACGCGTATTTTCGTGAGCTTCAGCGCGAGATCCGGGCCGTCGAAGCGCAAACCGGACAGGCAATGCAGATTTCGCAGGCACATGATCTTGGCCTTGATCAACTTGCCCTTTCGCGCCTGATCGCACTGGCCGCAATCGATAACGAGGTCGGACAGCTTGGCATTTCGATCGGTGACGAGAACCTGCAGGACGAGATTGTACAGATACCGGCGTTCCAAGGTGTAAACGGTACATTCGACCGCGAAGCCTATCGCTTTCAGCTGGAACAGGTCGGAATGACCGATTCCGAATTCGAATCGGATCTGCGCAAAGAATCTTCACGCACCATCGTTCAGGGCGCGGTCATGAGCGGTGTTGAAATGCCCCGTACGCTGACCGAGGCTTTGTCGAACTATGTGCTGGCCCGCCGCAGCTTTACCGTGGCGACGCTGTCTGCCGACCTTCTCGAAACGCCCGTGGCCCAACCCACAGACGCGCAGATTCAGACATATTACGATGAGAATACCGATCAGTTCACCCTGCCCCGCACCAAGCAACTGACCTACGCCATTCTGTCGCCCGACATGCTGCTCGATACGATCGAAGTGGACGAAGATTCTCTGCGCCGTCTATACGACCAACGCGCTGACGAATTTTTCCAACCCGAGCGCCGCTTGGTCGAGCGTCTGCCCTATCCCAGCGAAGAATCCGCAACCGAGGCGCTGGCACAACTTGAAGTTGGCGGGGCCGATTTCGAACAGTTGGTCCGCGAACGTCAGCTTGAGCTGAGCGATGTTGATCTGGGCGATGTCACCCGTGAAGATCTGGGCGATGCAGCCGACGCCGTGTTTGCCGCCGAGATCGATGATGTGGTCGGCCCGCTTCCCACGGTGTTCGGCCCTGCCCTGTTCCGGATCAATGGATCGCTGGCCGAGAACAATGTCAGTTTCGAAGACGCCGAACCCGAACTTCGTGCAGAACTCGCCGCCGACCGAGCGCGCCGTCAGATCGAAGCACAGGCCGAAGACATCAACGACCTGCTTGCAGGCGGCGCAACACTGGAAGAACTGGCCGGTGAGACCGAGATGGAACTGGGTCAGATCGACTGGACCCAGCAAAGCGACGATGGCGTTGCCGCGTATGACGGCTTCCGCTCAGTCGCTGAGGCTGTGCAAGAAGGTGATTTCCCAGAGGTCGCGTTCCTTGAAGATGGTTCGATCTTTGCGCTGCGCTTGAATGAAGTGCTGGAACCGCGCCCGGAACCTCTGGAAAGCGCCCGTGACCGTGTCGCCGAGGCATGGCTGCAGGTAGAAACTGCGAAAGCGCTGCAAAATCAGGGCAACACGGTTCTGACCCAGCTGGCAACAGATGGCGACTTTACCGCCACTGGCCTGCCCTTCCGCGTCGAAAATGCGCTGACACGTACCGCATTCCTCGAAGATGTTCCCGTGGACTTCATGACTCAGGTGTTTGAAATGGACCCTGGTGAGCTGCGTGTCATTCCCGGAAACGGTAACGCCCTGATCGTGCGTCTGGATGAAGAGCTACCTCCGGCGGAAACCGATGAGCAACGCCAGATGCAGGATGCACTGGCTGCGCAATTGAGCCAGGCGCTGGCGCAGAACATCTTTGACATCTATGTGCGCAATGCCCAGACACGCGCACGCCCTGTGCTGGATCAGCAAGCGCTGAACGCGGTACGGGCCAGTTACTAAAAGAGACAGAACATGGCCCTGACCCCGGATTTCGAGAGTTTCGCGCGCGCTTATGATGCGGGCGAAAATCAGGTCGTCTATACCCGCCTCGCCGCTGATCTCGATACGCCGGTTTCACTGATGCTGAAACTGACAGGCGCTCAGAAAGACGCCTTCATGCTCGAGTCGGTAACCGGGGGTGAAGTGCGTGGGCGCTATTCGATCATCGGAATGAAGCCCGATCTGATTTGGCGCTGTCAGGGCGAGACATCGGCCTTGAACCGATCAGCCCGCTTCGATGCCGAGGCGTTCGAGCCACAGGATGGCAACCCGATGGACAACTTGCGCGCCTTGTTGGCTGAAAGCCGCATCGCGCTTCCCGATGACCTGCCGCAGGCCGCCGCTGGCCTGTTTGGCTATCTGGGCTACGACATGGTCCGGTTGGTGGAATACCTGCCGAATGTGAACCCTGACCCGTTGGGCCTGCCCGATGCGATCATGCTGCGCCCCTCGGTCATTGCTGTGTTGGACGGCGTCAAAGGCGAGGTTACCGTGGTGTCGCCCGCATGGGCCAGCGAGGGCCAAAGCGCCAAAGCCGCCTATGCGCAGGCCGCCGAGCGTGTGATGGATGCCGTGCGTGATCTTGAGCGTGCCATGCCGGCCGAGACGCGCGATCTGGGTGACGCAATTGAAGTTGGGGCTCCTGTCTCTAACTTCACCAAATCGGGCTATATGGAAGCCGTTGAAAAGGCAAAGGAATATATCCGTGCGGGTGATATCTTTCAGGTCGTCCCGGCCCAACGCTGGACACAGGATTTTCCACAACCGCCATTTGCCCTCTACCGCTCGCTGCGGCGTACCAACCCATCGCCATTCATGTTCTATTTCAACTTCGGCGGCTTTCAGGTCGTAGGCGCAAGCCCAGAAATTCTGGTGCGTGTCTTCGGCAATGAGGTCACGATCCGCCCAATCGCGGGTACCCGCCCGCGTGGCGCGACGCCCGAAGAAGACAAGGCCAACGAAATCGACCTGCTGGCCGACAAGAAAGAACTGGCCGAGCACCTCATGTTGCTGGACCTGGGCCGCAATGACACCGGGCGTGTTTCTAAGATTGGAACCGTGCGTCCTACCGAAGAGTTCATCATCGAGCGCTACAGCCACGTGATGCACATCGTATCAAACGTGGTCGGTGAACTGGCCGAAGACAAGGACGCATTGGACGCGTTCTTTGCCGGGATGCCTGCAGGCACGGTATCAGGCGCGCCCAAAGTGCGCGCGATGGAGATCATCGACGAGTTGGAGCCTGAAAAGCGCGGCATCTACGGTGGCGGTGTCGGGTATTTCAGCGCAGGCGGCGACATGGATATGTGCATCGCGCTGCGGACGGCCATTGTGAAAGACCACAAACTGTATATCCAAGCTGGAGGCGGCGTTGTCTATGACAGCGACCCAGAAGCGGAATATATGGAGACCGTCCATAAATCGAACGCCATTCGCGGCGCGGCTGCGGATGCGGCGCGGTTTACAGGCAGCGGAAACAGCTAGTGGGGTGGCGGATGGTCGCTTCCGTCACCCGTCCGTCAGCGATCCGGCAACGCCCTGCTGGACTTCTTTCATCATCACGGCAGAAATTGGGGCCATCGCCACGCGGCTGCCGCGATCCTCAAGCCCCCACAGCAACAGAGCCGAGATCGTCTCGGGACGCAGACGACCCAGCATCACCACGGCACCTTCCTGTCCGGCGCGGAAGGCTGCCTGATCCAGAAAACGCCGCATGATCTTGGGGTCCTGTTTGGCACCATCGAAATCGCGGAACACTACGCTGGATGGAATGCCATTGCGCGCTGCAAGCTTTTGCGCAGTGTTTAGACCATTGTCCTGCGTCACCAGCCCGCGCCCGGTATCTCCGGCAATCGCCGCAACCTGATCAGCCAGCTTTCGGTTGCCCTGAATGCCGCTTCCGACACCTTCCAGAATGCCAACGGTTTGAGGCAATTGATCCAACCACACCGACAACGACACCTCAGCGTCCTGAGCACTGGCGGCTTCGTGCATGTCAACCAAGGCCAATACTTCAAATCCAGCCTCGCGATGACGGGCCATTTTTTCCGCTGCATTCGGGTCAGACGGGCTGACGGCAAAACTTAGCGGGTATGGGAAATCCTTCAACGCCTCGGCCCCAAAAGCCCCTTCATCATCGATCAGAATGATCGACATCAATGGCTTGGATTCTGGGTTTTCGAAGGTGGCAGCATGTGCTTCGATGGGCTTGGCCACCACTTCTGGAGTAATCACGGCTTGTTCGACGGGCGGGTCATCCCTCTCGGTTAGGGGCACGACACGCTTGCCGATCAACGAACCGGAACCTGTAACCCCCTCTCCGCCAATTTGCGGCAGGGTCAATACGCGCGGCTGACGTACAGGGCGGGTATCTTCTTCACCCTCAACCGCGATTGGATTTTCATCAGGTACGGGTTCCGCTTCCTCAGCCTCTGGCGCGGCATCCGGCACTTCGACGGTCTCAGGCTGCAGGGCTGCGACCTGAGGGACCTCCTTGGGCGTTTCTTCCGCAACCTGCGGTTCCGGGGCTTCCTCGGGCGCAGGCGCTGCTGGAGCGTCCGCGAGCGCTGCCGGTTCGGCTTCCTGTTGTGGCGAGGTCGGTTCGGCAAGTGGATTTGGCGGTGCCGCGGGCGCTTCGGTTTGAACGGTCACGTCAGAAGATGAGATCGCTGCAGGTGCCTCGGCTACGGTCGGTGCTCCACCCGCCTCAGGACGGGCACCGGGCTCAAGCTCGATACCTGCCAAGCCATCCAGCGAATCTGATGATAGATCCGGGGTTTCAGGGCCGGATGGTGGCAACTGAACCAGATCGGCATCGGCATTGCTTTCTTCAACTTTCGCAGCCTCCAGGGGCTGCGGAGTATCAGCCACTTCGGGCGCGGTTGCCGTCACATCTGGTTTACGTGACAAAGGAGTTGTCAGCGAAAGAACCGCGCCCAGTGCCAATACCGAGACCGCCCCGGCGATCACTCCACCGTAAAATCCGCTCATCGAAATCTCGCCTCTCGCGTTGTTTCGTGCCTCATCCACCCAGACGCCATCTTCCGCGGCGCTCACCCGCACGGTGTCAAGTTGGGTATGTCCTCTTGACGCTGCCGCACAAGCCTGAGCATGTATGTCCCGACATTATACCGCGCTCAGGGACTGCATCGCCAGCCCGAAATGCCCATAGGAAGATAAGTGCCCAAATGCTGCTGCTGATCGACAACTATGACTCGTTTACCTACAACCTCGTTCATTATCTGGGTGAGCTCGGGGCCGAGATGGTCGTGCGCCGGAATGACGCGCTGGATGTACAGGAAGCAATGGCGATGAACCCGGCTGGTATTCTGCTCAGCCCCGGCCCTTGTGATCCCGATCAGGCGGGCATCTGTCTGGCCCTGACCGAAGCCGCGGCCGAGACGCAAACACCGCTGATGGGGGTCTGTCTGGGGCATCAAACCATCGGTCAGGCATTTGGCGGCAAGGTTGTGCGCTGTCATGAGATCGTGCACGGGAAAATGGGCACGATGAAACACACCGGCAAAGGTGTATTCGCTGGCCTGCCCTCGCCCTTCGAGGCCACCCGGTATCATTCGCTTGTCGTAGAACGCGAAAGCCTGCCCGATTGCCTTGAGATCACGGCCGAGCTTGAGGATGGCACGATTATGGGTCTGCAGCACAAAGAACTGCCGATCCACGGCGTCCAGTTTCACCCGGAATCCATCGCGTCCGAGCATGGTCACGCCCTGCTCAAGAACTTCCTGAACGAAATGAAAGTCCCCGCATGAGCGACGCTCTGAAACCTCTGATCGGTGCTGCGGCCGATCGACCTTTGACCCGTGCCGAGGCTGAACAGGCCTTTGGCATCCTCTTTGATGGGGCCGCCACGCCCAGCCAGATCGGCGGGTTGCTGATGGCAATGCGCACGCGCGGCGAGACGGTCGAGGAATACGCCGCCGCCGCTGCCGTAATGCGCGCGAAATGCAATGCAGTGAAAGCTCCCGCTGGCGCGATGGACATCGTTGGCACGGGGGGCGACGGCAAAGGAACACTCAATATCTCGACAGCCACGGCTTTTGTGACGGCTGGCGCCGGTGTCACCGTTGCAAAACACGGTAATCGGAATCTGAGCTCGAAATCCGGCGCAGCAGATGCTCTTGGGCAGCTTGGTATTAACGTTATGGTTGGCCCGGAAGTTGTTGAAAAAGCGCTGAAAGAAGTCGGTATCGGTTTCATGATGGCCCCGATGCACCACCCGGCGATCGCCCATGTCATGCCCTCGCGGCAAGAACTGGGTACGCGCACGATTTTCAACATTCTGGGGCCCCTGACCAACCCCGCCGGAGTGAAGCGCCAACTGACCGGTGCGTTCAGCCGCGACCTGATCCGCCCGATGGCCGAAACTCTGGGTCTGCTTGGGGCTGAACATGCCTGGCTAGTCCACGGCTCAGACGGTACGGATGAGCTTACGATCACCGGGGTCAGCTGGGTCGCATCAGTTGAGGACGGCGTTGTCAAAGAGGTCGAGCTTCACCCCGAAGATGCAGGCCTTCCGGTGCATCCGTTCGAAGATATCATCGGCGGCACGCCCGAAGAGAACGCGGTCGCCTTCCGCGCCCTGCTGGATGGGGCACCTTCAGCCTACCGCGACGCGGTGTTGCTAAACTCGGCAGCGGCGCTGGTCGTTGCAGATGCGGCAAGCGATCTGCGCGAGGGCGTTGCGATGGCCACAGAAAGCATTGACAGCGGCAAGGCCCGTGAAAAGATCACCGCGCTGGCGCGCATTACACAGGAAGCCGCATGACCGAGACCGTTCTGGACAAAATCAAAGCGTACAAGCTGGAAGAGATCGCTGCGGATAAGGCGCATAAGCCTCTGGAAACACTAGAATCTGAGGCACGGAACGCACCCGAGGTACGCGGTTTTGCCGAAGCCCTGCATTCGGCTATGCGCAAGGGGTACGGATTGATCGCCGAGGTCAAAAAGGCCAGCCCGTCCAAAGGTCTGATCCGCGCTGATTTCGATCCGCCCGCGCTTGCCAAAGCTTATGAAGAGGGCGGCGCGGCTTGCCTGTCGGTTCTGACGGACACGCCTAGCTTTCAGGGCGACAAATCCTTTCTGACCGAAGCGCGCGCGGCCTGTTCGTTGCCAGCATTGCGGAAGGACTTCATGTACGACCCCTATCAGGTGGTCGAAGCGCGTGCATTGGGTGCGGATTGCATCCTGATCATCATGGCATCGGTCAGCGATGCACAGGCCGCCGAGCTTGAGCAAACCGCGTTTGACTGGGGCATGGATGTTCTGATCGAAGTGCACGACGCCGATGAACTTGCACGCGCATCGCAGTTGAAAAGCCCGCTTATCGGGATAAACAACCGCAATCTCAAGACGTTCGAGACGACCCTCGATACCACCCGCCACCTTTCAAAGCTGGTTCCAGCGGATCGCACGATCGTCTGCGAGAGCGGCCTGAGCACTCCGGCGGACCTCGCCGATATCGCCCGCTACGGTGCGCGCTGTTTCCTTATTGGTGAAAGCCTGATGCGTCAGGATGATGTAGCTTCGGCAACTCGAGCACTGCTCGCCAACCCGCTCATTCCCGGAGTGATGTGATGCCGCTGACCCATTTTGATGCCAAAGGTGAGGCCCATATGGTGGACGTGTCCGACAAGGCTGTCACCGACCGGGTTGCGGTTGCATCTGGATACATCAAGATGGCGAAGGAAACCTTTGATATCATTTCAGAAGGACGCGCTAAGAAAGGCGATGTTCTTGGTGTTGCCAGACTTGCGGGCATAATGGGCGCCAAGAAAACGCCTGACCTGATACCTCTGTGTCATCCGCTGCCCGTGACCAAAGTCGCCATTGAACTGAGCTTAGACCCGGACCTTCCCGGCGTTCAGATTGAAGCGACTGTAAAGACTTCCGGCCAGACCGGCGTAGAGATGGAAGCGCTGACAGCAGTCTCGACAGCCGCACTGACGGTTTATGATATGGCGAAGGCCGTGGACAAATCGATGGAGATCGGCGGCATTCGTGTTCTACTGAAAGACGGCGGAAAATCAGGGCGTTACGAGGCATCATGATCTCGGTTGAAGAAGCGCGGGCTCTGCTGTTCGATCTGGTCTCACCGCTGCCCGCAGAAACGGTTGCCCTTGCCGAGGCTGCCGGTCGTATCCTGGCAGAAAACGTTGCAGCAACGCGTGATCAGCCGCCCTTTGCTGCGTCATCGATGGATGGGTACGCCGTCAGGGCGGCCGAAGTCGAACTGCATGCAATGTTCAAAGTGGTTGGCGAAGCAGCGGCCGGACGTCGCTTTGCTGGAAGCGTCGGACCCGGCCAAGCTGTGCGGATATTCACTGGTGCGCCTATGCCGGATGGTGCAGATTTCGTCGTCATACAGGAAGATGTCGACCGACGCGGTGATCTGATCACCATAATCGACGCCCCCGGTGAAAAGACCAATATCCGCCCTGCGGGGATCGATTTCAGCATCGGTACGCAGATCACGGCCCCGCGCCAGCTCAGACCCGAAGATGTCGCATTAATGGCAGCGATGAACATCGCTTCGGTCCCTGTGACCCGCAAACCCGTGGTTGCACTAATCTCAACCGGTGACGAACTGGTGATGCCCGGAGAAACACCCGGCCCCGATCAGATCATCGCCTCAAATACCTTTGGTCTTAAGGCGTTACTGGAAGATGCTGGCGCACAAGTTCGTGTACTTCCTATCGCACAAGATACCTTAGCGTCATTAGAAACAGCTTTTGGCTTGGCACAGGGCGCTGACCTCGTGGTGACCATCGGAGGGGCGTCGGTTGGCGAGTACGACCTGGTTGCGGATGTCTCGGAAGGTCTTGGGCTGAAGCAATCGTTCTACAAGATTCGCATGCGACCGGGTAAACCACTGATGGCCGGGCGGCTTGGGGATGCTGCGATGGTCGGTCTACCCGGAAACCCGGTCAGTGCCATGGTGTGCGGTTACCTGTTCCTCATCCCAATGGTGCGCCGCATGTTGGGGATTGAACAGGCCCTACAGCCATTCCAACGCGCCCGCCTTTCTGCCCCGCTCGGAAAAAATGGCCCGCGTGAGCATTATATGCGGGCGGTGTTGGACAACGGCGGCATCCGCGCCTGTGATGATCAGGACAGCTCGCTGCTAAGTGTTTTGGCGCAAGCCAATGCACTATTGGTACGCCAACCCCACGATCCCGCGCGCGAGGCCGGGGATGAGGTCCTTTACCTGCCGATCCAGCAAATCCGTTGACACAAAACGTGAACATGCGTAGAACAAAAGAAAACGCATGAGCGACGAGGTATGAGCAATGCTGACCAAGAAGCAATTGGATTTGCTGGAATTCATCCACAAACGCGTGCAAGCGGACGGTGTTCCGCCCAGTTTTGATGAGATGAAGGCCGCGTTGGATCTACGGTCAAAATCCGGGATTCATCGACTGATCACCGCGCTTGAAGAACGTGGCTTTATCCGCCGCCTTGCCCATCGGGCTCGTGCCATCGAAATTGTCAAGCTGCCAGAAAGCCTTGGGGGAGAGCCCACGGCAGGTTTCAAACCGCGTGTGATTGAAGGCGATCGCCCTGAAGGTCCACGCCCCGCGAACTTTGAACCCGTCACAGTTGATGCGATGGAATTGCCTGTTATGGGCCGGATTGCTGCCGGTGTACCGATCGAAGCGATCAGCCATGTTTCGCACCGCGTTGCGGTACCGGGCTCGATGGTTTCGGGCCGTGGTGAACATTATGCGCTTGAGGTTCGTGGCGACTCGATGATCGACGCCGGTATCAACGATGGCGATGTCGTGGTGATCCGCGAAACAACGGCCGCTGACAACGGTGACATCGTGGTGGCATTGGTGGAAGATCAGGAAGCCACGCTGAAACGGTTTTTCCGCCGAGGTCAGGCCATTGCGCTGGAAGCGGCAAATCCGGCCTATGAGACCCGCGTGCTGCCAGAGGACAAGGTGAAAGTTCAGGGCCGCCTGGTAGGCTTGATCCGAAGCTACTGAGGCAGCTTGGGGGACCATAGGCGGCGGCCTGAGATACCAGAACTCGCGAACAAACGCCCCTTGGATAACGCAAGACTGCCTGTCTTCCGCAGAAATTCCGTATCGTAAACGCTGCATTCACCGGTCAAAGTCAACGACACCGGGGCGACAATGATCTGATCTTTCCTGCATTCCTGAAAGGCGCTCGCAGCCCGCTTGCCAGTCAAGTGGACAAGCTCTTTGTCTCCCAGAAGAAAACGTTGAATTCCCGCTGATGCCTCTGGCCATCGCAAAGCGGCCTTTGGTTGATCTGCCCCGTCCCCGTCATTTTCCAGCCACACCGACGCGACAAATCCGCTACCTTTCGGTTTGCTCAGCGCGCGCCCGTGTTCAGTCATCACTCCGACCAGCCCGCCGGTATCGGCGATCAGCACGTCTGGGCGGCTTCCCTGACCCCACAGCGCTATCGCTAATGCTGCCGGAGCGATGCCGAGCCACCGTGCGCGCCCTTGCCACAGCATTAGCCACAGAAGAGACAGAGCCAGAGCAGGCAATACGAAATAGTCTGGGCTTACTACGTACCCGCGCGCGCCCTCCAGTCCCGCGACCCAATTGGCAACGGTAAGGATCCATCTCAGCCCAAGACCCATTACGTGCAATGCAATCGCTTCAAGCCCAAAAGGTGCAAGAAGGGCGGCGACCACCGCACTTGGAACGACCAGCGTTCCCATGACGGGCACGGAGACGAGATTTGCCAACAACCCATAGTGCGAAATAGCGTTAAAATGCGCCGCCCCGATCGGAGCTGTCGCGATCCCCGCGATCGCCGAGGATGTCAACAAGGCCAGCACAGGCCGCAGCCACTTTGGGCCTGGCATTGGGCCATAGTCCCGCAATGCGCCGAACCCTGCGACCAAGGCGGTTGTAGCAGCAAAAGACATCTGAAATCCGGGGCTCAATAGAGTTTCCGGGCGCAAGGTAAGAACAATCAGCGCAGCCATGGCCACCGCCCGCAATGAAATCGCGCGCCGGTCCAGCAATACGGCCCCCAGCATAACGCAGACCATCACAAAGGCGCGCTCAGTCGCGACGTTCCCACCAGACAGAAGCAGGTAGATTGTCGACGCGAATAACGCACAGAGCGCGGCCACCTTGCGTACGGGCATGCGAAGCGCGAGGACAGGTACCATTGAGAACCCCATGCGGCACGCCACAAAAACGAAACCGGTCAGCAAACCCATGTGCAGGCCCGAAATCGCCAGAAGATGAGCCAGGTTGGACGCGCGCAACGCCTCTAACGAGGCCTGCCCCATCCCGCTGCGATCACCGGTAGTTACGGCGGCGGCAAAGCCCCCGACTTCGCCCGGCAGGATCGTGCGCACCCGATCCGAGATCTCCATGCGCCAGGCCGTGATACGCACTCCGTCCAAACCATCTTGCGCCGCAGCCGACGTCAGGACCGGAACCCGAGTGTATCCGACAGCGCCGAGTTGCTGGAACCAGGCGTGGCGGCGAAAATCAAAACCTCCGGGTTCAACTGGCCCTTGCGGCGGCGAAAGATGTGCTGTGGTCATAATCCGCTGACCCGGGGACAACGCAACTGACTCCCCGTGAATAGACAGCCGGATGCGCCGGGGTCTTTGATCAGCAGGAACGTCCCCGATCCGCACCTGATCCAATGTCACCCTCAGCGCATCCGACGCAGAGCGGTCCAGCGCTACGACCCTCCCCTCGACCGGGCCATAGTAACGCCATTGCAGGACCGGCTCCGCAACCATATGTGCCCGCGCCCCGGCCAGAGCGAACCCCATCGCGATCAGGGCTAAGCCAGTGGCCAGCGGTGACCACGCGGCCCCCATCCAACGGGTGGAGGCAAGCGCCAGCAAGGCAAGCGCCAGAACGCCGGCATAGAGCTCAACCTCGGGTTCGAACCTGAGGCTGAAATACCAACCAATCCCGACCGCCAGGCAGATTGGGGACCACGGAAACAAGTGTCCCCGCTGGGTCAGCAATGCGGTCTCGACCCGTGTCAGAACACGCATGGTTGCCCCCGTCCTTCGGGCTGGGTAGATAGTCGCCAAACTATGCCCGCTAAGGTTACCAAAAGGTTAATCCACACCATGTCCGATCAGGTCGTCACCCGTTTTGCCCCCTCTCCCACCGGATTTCTGCATATCGGTGGCGCCCGCACTGCTCTGTTCAACTGGCTTTATGCGCGGGGTCGCGGCGGCAAGTTCCTGTTGCGGATCGAGGATACCGATCGGGAACGTTCCACGCCGGAAGCAACAGCGGCCATACTGCAAGGCATGGACTGGCTAGGGCTTGATCATGACGGTGAGGTCGTCAGCCAATTCGAGGGTGCCCCTCGACATGCAGAGGTCGCGCATCAATTGCTGTCCGACGGCAAGGCATACAAGTGCTTTTCGACGCAGGAAGAAATCGCTGCATTCCGTGAACAGGCGCGGGCCGAGGGGCAGTCGACCCTGTTTCGCAGCCCATGGCGCGAGGCCGACCCGGCCACCCATCCGGACGCACCTTACGTGATCCGCATCAAGGCTCCGCAAGACGGTGCCACTGTGATCCGCGATCAGGTGCAGGGCGATGTCACCATTCGCAACGATCAGTTGGATGACATGATCCTGCTGCGTTCGGATGGGACTCCGGTCTATATGCTGGCCGTTGTGGTTGACGATCATGATATGGGCGTGACTCATGTGATCCGGGGCGACGATCACCTCAACAACGCCGCCCGTCAGATGATGATCTACGAGGCGATGGGTTGGGATGTACCAGTCTGGGCGCATATCCCTTTGATCCATGGACCCGATGGTAAAAAGCTCAGCAAACGTCACGGTGCGTTGGGGGCGCAAGAATATCAGGCCATGGGATATCCGGCATCCGGAATGCGCAACTATCTGGCTCGGCTGGGCTGGAGCCATGGGGATGATGAGTTCTTTACCGATGCCCAAGCTAAAGAGTGGTTCGATCTGGATGGCATCGGCAAAAGCCCGGCGCGATTTGATGTGAAGAAGCTTGAAAACCTTTGTGGACAACATATTGCCGTCGGGGAAGATGCCGCGCTGCAGCATGAAATTCAGGGATATCTGAAGTCAGCTGGTTTGCCGCCGCTTTCCGAAACACAATCAAGTGATTTGGTCCGTGCGATGTATTGCCTCAAGGACCGCGCACGCACGTTCCCGGAACTCATTGAAAAAGCTCATTTTGTGCTTACGTCGCGACCTATCCAGCCAGATGAAAAGGCCACAAAGGCGCTGGCATCTGTATCCGACGGTATACTGAAAGAATTGACGCCGCAGCTGCAAAATGCTAGCTGGTCCCGGAACGAACTGGAGGAGACCCTGAATTCGTTCGCAGAGGCGAATGGGGTTAAGTTCGGCAAATTGGCTGGTCCGCTGCGGGCGGCACTAGCGGGCCGGGCAGTTACACCTTCGGTATTTGACATGATGCTTGTGCTTGGGCGCGATGAAACCCTGGCGCGGCTTTCTGATGCAGCGAACCCGGCCTGATTTCACATAAGGGTAACGCTGCTCCGCTAAGAACGGACTGCGCGACGGATCGCAGTCGTTGCCTGCTTTGTCGGACAGCGATCCGGCATGCGCACGAATGAAGAAGGGACAAACATGACCGAGAGCAAAAAATCAGCCAAACTGACTGTCCACGGCGAAAGCTATGATCTGCCGGTGTTTTCTCCGACCGCTGGGCCCGATGTGATCGATATTCGCAAGCTCTATGGTCAGGCTGGCGTCTTTACTTATGATCCGGGTTTCACGTCCACCGCAAGCTGTGACAGCACCATTACATTCATCGACGGTGACAAGGGTGAGTTGCTGCATCGCGGTTATCCGATCGAACAGATCGCCTCGAAGTCGCATTTCCTCGAACTCAGCTATCTGCTGCTGTATGGCGAGCTGCCTTCGGCGAAGGATCTGGAGAACTTCGAGACCACAATCACCCGGCACACGATGCTGCACGAGCAGATGCAGTATTTCTATCGCGGCTTCCGCCGGGATGCGCATCCGATGGCCATCATGGTGGGTGTGGTTGGTGCCATGTCCGCGTTCTATCACGATTCGACCGACATCGCGGACCCGCGTCAGCGTGAAGTAGCTTCGCACCGTTTGATCGCAAAAATGCCGACCATCGCGGCCTGGGCCTACAAATACCATATCGGTCAGCCCTTCGTGTATCCGCGCAACGACCTGGACTATGCGTCAAACTTCTTGCGCATGTGTTTTGCCGTTCCTGCCGAAGATTACGAGGTGAACCCGATTCTGGCACGCGCCATGGATCGTATCTTCATGCTGCAGGCGGATCACGAACAGAACGCCTCGACTTCGACGGTGCGTCTGGCATCTTCTTCGGGTGCAAACCCGTTCGCCTGTATCGCGGCCGGTATCGCCTGTCTCTGGGGTCCGGCCCATGGTGGTGCGAACCAGGCTTGCCTTGAAATGCTGGAAGAGATCGGCAGCGTGGACCGCATCCCCGAGTTTATCGAGCGCGCCAAAGACAAAGATGACCCGTTCCGTCTGATGGGCTTTGGCCACCGCGTCTACAAGAACTTCGATCCACGCGCGAAAGTGATGAAGCAATCGGCAGACGAAGTACTTGACCTGCTGGGCGTGGAAAACAATCCCAAACTACAGGTCGCGAAGGCGCTGGAAAAACAGGCTCTGGAAGATCCGTATTTCATCGAGAAGAAACTGTTCCCGAATGTCGACTTCTATTCGGGCATCGTGATGGAAGCGATGGGCTTCCCGACCTCGATGTTCACGCCAATCTTCGCGTTGTCACGTACCGTTGGCTGGGTTAGCCAGTGGAAAGAAATGATTGCCGATCCACAGAATAAGATCGGACGCCCACGTCAGCTTTATCTGGGCGCGACCAACCGCGATTACGTGGACATCGAAAACCGCTGATCCACACACAATATCGATGTTAAGACCCCGGTTATCCGGGGTCTTTTTTTCCGTAGCGTTACCAAAATGAGACCGTTCGAAACCAATCGTAAATGACTGTTTCGATGCATCTTTCCGCACTGCCTCAGTCCGCCTAATGTTGCCGCGTCCGGCGAATAGTGTTTGGTTCTCATGCGTTTAATCCTATTGTTCATTATGTTGCTACTTGCGCAATCGGCATCCGCTCAAAGCGTGCTGGAACGTGCTTTTGAGAAGCAGCAGCAGGAAAACGCCGCCGGGTCGTTGGCAATCTTAGGGCTAGCAGGCATCCCGGACGATTCTGCCAGCGCAATCTCGCTGCAGTCAAATACAGACAATCGCGATTACGATTTCAAATCCGCCCAGCTGGGCGGCGGGTTTCGCCTTGCTGAGGGCGTGCCGATCTATCTTGAGGGGTATATAGGCTACGCGCGCTATGACCCCGTTCTGACCTTCAGCGGCACCGGAGATACCACGCGTATTCCGCTGAAATGGACCAGCCTCGCCCTGACCGGCGGTGTCGGCTATCAGTTCGACATCGGCGAGTATTGGAAAATGACCCCGATGGCCCATATCTCGGTCGGACGTACGCAATCCGACGCATCTGTCGGTGCGCAAGCCATCGCCAACCGCCTGGGGCTTGATCGAGACTTTCTCGAAAGCGGCGGCATCTGGGCTGGTGGCGCAGGCGGATCGATGACGGTCTCGTACGAGAAAGCTCTGTCCAACGACCGGGAACTCGAGGCAAGCCTGCGCTATACCCATATCGAATACTGGCCTATCGGAGACAACGAGGACTTGTTGGTTGAATCAACTGCCGCAAATGCAGTTCTGTGGTCACGCTACCGCTTTCCAACTGGAAAACGCATGTTCGGTCGCCCGGTCCGCTGGGTGGGCGATCTGTCCCTGTCCTATCTGATCGGGGATCAGTCACTTGTATTGGGCACCGACTGGCTGGCCCGCGTAGGTGGCGGGATCGAGGTTGATCTGTCCGACACATGGGTGCCTTGGGTATCAACGACCCGGTTTATGGTCCGTTATTACGGCAGCGATACGGTTAACGGATTCTCCGCCGGGATTGGCATCAGTTTCTGAACAAAGGTTTCAGAACAAAGCCAGCTGATCACCGGGCTGAGGTGGCGGCGCAAAAGCCGCACAGTTTAGTGGCGGCATATCAGTCGACAGCCCAAGACGTTTGACTGTGGCCTTGAACCGTTGCGCAATCATCTCGGCATAGGTCCCTTCGCCCCGCATGCGGTGGCCCCATCGGGGATCATACTCCCTACCCCCATGCATTTCGCGCAGCCGTGCCATCACCTTCTCAGCCCTGCCCGGCTGATGTTCGATCAGCCACTCGCGCCAGAGCGCGGATACTTCACGGGGAAGCCGCAGCATGATCCAGCTTGCAGCATCGGCGCCAGCCTGCTTTCCGGCCTCCAGCAGATTTTCCAGCTCATGATCGGTTAATCCGGGCACGATTGGAGACGTCATAACGCGCACAGGCACGCCAGCCTCGGTCAGGTTACGGATCATTCCGAGCCTGCGCTGTGGTGAAGGCGCCCGGGGTTCCATCCGTCGGGAAAGATCGCGGTCCAATGTGGTCAGCGAGATGCCAACCCGGACAAGGCCATTGCGGGCCATCGGTGCCAGAATATCAAGATCACGCTCGATCAGAGCCCCCTTGGTCACAATACCGACCGGATGCTGAAAATCTCTCAGCACCTTTAGACAGCTTCTTGTTATCTTGCGGTTTTTTTCGATCGGTTGATAAGGATCGGTGTTGGTGCCCAGTGCAATCGTGGCCACCTTGTAAGAACGTGCTGAGAGTTCGCGACGCAATAGCTCAGCCGCATTGGGTCGCGCAACAAGGCGGGTTTCGAAATCCAAACCCGGAGACAGCCCCAGATACGCATGCGTTGGCCGAGCAAAGCAATACACGCATCCATGCTCGCAGCCCCGATATGGGTTTATGGATCGGTTAAAAGGTAGGTCCGGCGACTTGTTATAGGTGATCAGATTGCGCGCCATTTCTTCCCGAACTTCGGTCCGCAACGGGGGCAGTTCCTCTGGCAAATCCCAGCCATCTTCGGTCAACTCGGTTGTAAACCTCTCGAATCGACCTGCTTCGTTTGAGGTTGCTCCGCGCCCAGGGCTTTTGATGGCAGCAGTCATTTGTTCGCCTTTTGTTCCTATCACTAGATGTAATTAAAACCAGTTTCACTGGCAAGATTCATGTTTCGATTCCCAAAAATCATCAGATGCTCGAAACCGACGACGCATTAGACTGCAGGTGAATTTACCGTGGCTAATGAAACCAATGCAGGATGATCTTGCAAAATTCGATGTCGCTGAGTGCGAATATTCGGCCTATAGGTCGGTCTCAGAACGACCTAGGTCGCAATCGTCACAGTAGACCTGCGACGAAATGGCCAAAACGGTGAAAATGCCACCACGGGCCGCAGGCCCGCACAGCTCAGGGAAATACCCATGTCTGATGAAGAAGACATCGTCCTGTCCGAACTGAATGACGACGAACTCGTCGAACAGATGTTCGATGACCTTTATGACGGCCTGAAGGAAGAGATCGAAGAAGGTGTGAACATCCTGCTCGAGCGCGGATGGCAACCCTATGACATCCTAACCAAAGCGCTGGTTGGCGGCATGACAATTGTCGGCCATGACTTCCGCGACGGCATCCTGTTCGTGCCTGAGGTGCTGCTGGCGGCCAACGCCATGAAAGGCGGTATGGCGATCCTGAAGCCTCTGCTGGCTGAAACTGGTGCTCCGCGCGTTGGCAAGATGGTGATCGGCACCGTAAAGGGCGACATCCATGACATCGGCAAGAACCTTGTTGCGATGATGATGGAAGGCGCCGGGTTCGAAGTTGTCGATATCGGCATCAACAACCCGGTCGAGAACTACCTCGAAGCGCTGGAAAACGAACAACCCGACATTCTGGGCATGTCCGCTCTGCTGACGACGACGATGCCTTATATGAAGGTCGTAATCGACACGTTGGTCGAACAAGGCCTGCGTGATGAGTACACCGTTCTGGTTGGCGGTGCTCCGCTGAACGAAGAGTTCGGCAAGGCGATCGGCGCTGACGGCTATTGCCGCGACGCAGCCGTGGCGGTGGAAATGGCAAAGGACTTTATGTCGCGCAAGCACAACCAACTAGCCGGCTAAGGCGCGAGATCATATCGTGAGACAGGCCGTCCTTTTTGGGGCGGCCTTTTTTGTCCGAACCTCGGGCACATATATTGCTAAAGACCAGCCAGAGAGATCAGATGACCGGCTCAAAGATCCCAGACGATGACAGCCTGACCCGTCAGGGCTATGTCGCACCGCACAGCACCGAGTCAATTCTTCTGATCGCATGCGGCGCACTGGCGCGCGAGATTTTGGACCTGAAAGAACGGAACGGCTGGGATCACATGGCGCTGACTTGCCTGCCCGCCATTTTGCATGTGCACCCGGAAAAGATTACACAGGCGGTCGAGGATGCGGTTGCCAAGCATCGGGGCTCATACGACCACATCTACGTTGTCTATGCCGATTGCGGAACCGGTGGCTTGTTACAGGCAGCGTGCAAGCGACTGGGGGTCGAGATGATCCAAGGGCCCCATTGCTATTCCTTCTTCGAGGGCAATCTGGCCTTTGCAGCGCATGGCGACGATGAAACCACCGCTTTTTATCTGACAGATTTCCTTGCGCGGCAGTTTGATGCGTTTGTCTGGAAACCGCTGGGTCTGGACCGTCATCCTGAATTGCGAGAGATGTATTTCGGCAATTACACCAAGCTCGTTTATCAGGCGCAAACCGATGATCCCGACTTGACCCGTCGCGCGCAGGAGTGCGCTGATCGGATGGGGCTGGAATTCGAACGTCGGCAAACCGGCTATGGCGATTTGGAAACCACGCTTACAGATTGGGCAGCGCGCAAATCCACCTAAAAGTCAGGCGCTGGCCAATGCCACTTCGCGAATACGTTCTATCATTGCGCGCAACCCGTTCGAACGTTGGGCAGACAAATGATCCTGCAACCCCAGTCGCGCGAGTTCTCCACCGGCATCAACACTGGGCACCTCGGCCACCGGCAAGCCGTTATACAGGCTACGCAGAACCGCAATCAGGCCCCGAACAATCAGGGCATCGCTGTCACCGTCAAAGCGGAATTGACCGCCCTCAATGGTTGGATGCAGCCAGACCTGACTGGCGCAACCATTCACCTTGGTCGCAGGGACTTTGAATGCATCATCCAAAGGCTCCATCGCTTTGCCCTGCTCGATCACATGGCGATAGCGGTCTTCCCAGTCCTCCAGGAACTCGAAATCCTCGACTATCTCTTCGAAGGCTGGCGTTGCCATATCGGGTCCGTCCTTGCGTTACGCATTCACAATTGTGAACTATGCTCAGCGCTACCGACTGTCCAGTCCCCAGCGTGGCTTTTCAAACGATCGAATTTGCGTTAACCCGATGCAGGTAAAGTTGCACAAAGTACTGGGTCCATGCACAAAACTCTGCCTGTTCTGATGATCTCCACAATGGCTCTGTCCGCTTGTGGCAACTGGAGCAACTCAAGCGCGAATCCATCGAACTGGTTTGGCAGCAGCACACCCAGCCCATCCGAAGTATCAGCCGATGACGCCAATGCATTGGTTCCCGAAAATGCCGACAAAAAAGGCCTGTTCGAGCGTCCGGACGCCGAGGATAACAGCGTTCCAATCGCCGTGATCAACGAATTGCGGATCGACCCAACCTCGACGGGCGCAATCATCTATGCGGCTGGCACAGCCATTCGACAGGGTGCGTTCAACGCACAGCTCGCGCGCGTAAGATCCGAAGAACTCAGCAAAAATGGCGTTATGGAGTTCACCTTCCGCGTGGATTACCCGGACTACGCCACTGCGCAGGGCACCGAACGGTCGCGGATGGTTTCAGAGGCCGTCAATGTAAGCCGAAAAGAACTGGAAGGTATTCGTTTAGTTCGGGTCAAAGGCCAGCAGAACGCGTTGGAATCCCGTCGCCGTTAAAGCGAGACAACCTGCACGGCCTGTCCCTTGGCGGCCAAAGCAATCTTGCCTTCGCAAAGCTTCAGCGCGTCCTCGCCAAAAACCTCGAACCGCCAACCAGACATGGCGGGAACTTCTCGTTCGCCTGCAGCGATCTGATCCAATTCCGCGCTGGAGGCGATCAATTTTGCGGCAACGCCTGCGCTTTCGGTCTTTGATTTCAAAAGAACGCGCAGCAAATCTGCAAGTGCAGGGTTGACCTTCAGCTTGTCGCGGCTGTTGTCAATTTTCGGCAATCGGTCTTGCGGGCAACCTACGCCCCGTTTTACCGCCTCCAGAATGCCTTCTGCGATCGCCCCTTTGCGCGCTTCGCGCAGCAACAAGCGCGATCCGCCCAGATCAGAGGGCGTCTTGGGCTTGGTCGAGGCCATCTCGATCAACGCATCGTCTTTGAACACACGGCTTCGTGGCACATTGTTCTCTTGCGCATAGGCCTCGCGGAACTGCGCCAGCTCTCGAACCACGGCCAGAAACTTGGCAGAGTTGGTCCGCGTTTTGACCCGCCGCCACGCCTCTTCCGGGCGAATGTCATATGTCTCGGGTCGGGTCAGTATGCGAAGCTCTTCTGCAACCCAGTGATCCCGACGTGACTTCTTAAGTTCTGCAGCCAGATGCTCATAGATTTTACGAAGATGGGTTACATCTGCCAATGCGTATGTTTTCTGCGCTTCCGTCAGAGGGCGCCGTGACCAGTCGGTGAAGCGAGAAGTTTTATCGACCCCTTCCTTGCAAATCTTCCGGACCAGAGTCTCATAGCCAACCTGTTCACCAAAACCGCAGACCATCGCAGCGACCTGAGTATCAAACAACGGAGTCGGAAAGACGCCCGCGTCGACCCAAAAAATTTCAAGATCCTGCCGCGCGGCGTGGAAAACCTTGACCACGCTTTCGTCGCTGAACAGCTGGTACAAAGGCTCCAGCGACATGCCGTCAGCCAATGGATCAACCAGAACGGCGCTGTCTTCATCTTCCGATGGCACTGCAAGCTGCACCAGACAGAGTTTCGAATAATAGGTCCGTTCGCGCAGAAATTCGGTATCTACAGTGACATAAGGATATTGTGCAGCAGCCGAGCAGAATGCGGCCAGCTCTTGCGTCGTCGTCAGGGTTTTCATGCGCGGTGCTGTTCTTGCTTTTGGTTATTGTGACTGCCCGTGCCGTCCTCGTCCCGAGCGATATGCGACCATAAGACGAATAACCTTTGCGTGTAAATCACCCCGCCGCGTTAGGGCAGAAGAACTGGGTCTTTGTTGCCCATACAATAACGGCGAAGCACGGCAGGGTAGAGTTTGTGCTCCCAGGTCAACACGCGGGCGGCGAGCTCCTCAGGCGTGTCCCCTACCCGTACACCCACGCGCGCCTGACCCAGAATCGGTCCGTCATCCAACGCGGCAGTAACTTCGTGAACGGTGCAGCCATGTTCGGCGTCGCCTGCTTCAATTGCGCGTGCATGGGTGTTCAAACCCTTGTACTTAGGCAAAAGCGATGGGTGGATGTTCAGCATCCGGCCCTGGAAACGCGATACAAATTCACCCGTCAATACACGCATGAAACCGGCCAGACAGACAACATCCGGCTGGGCTGCCATAAGCGGCTTAAGCAGTTCTGCTTCAAACGCAGCGCGATCTTTGCCAAAGGGCTTGTGGTCGACGGCTGCGGTCGGAATTCCGCGCTGTGCAGCTTTCTTCAGCCCTCCGGCATTTGCGTCGTTAGACAATACCATACATGGTCGGCCTGGATGATCGCCATTCATGCTGTCGACCAGCGACAGCATGTTCGATCCGCCCCCGGAGATCAGGATCGCGACGCGCTTGTGGCTCACAGCAGTTTGCCTGAATAGGCCACACCCGGCGCTGCGGTGACCGTTCCGATGCGCGCAACGGATTCGCCTGCCTCTGCAAGCAGTGTTGTAAGATCATCCGCCTGATCTGCAGCGCAGACAACAATCATGCCGATGCCGCAGTTGAAGGTCTTCAACATCTCGGACTCGGCGATGCCACCGGTCTCGGCCATCCATTTGAACACAGGCGGCAAGTCCCAAGCACTCAAATCAATCTCGGCCCCGAGCCCTTCGGGCAATACGCGCGGCAGATTTTCGGTGAGGCCGCCGCCGGTTATATGGGCAAGCGCGCGAACGCCGCCAGCCCGGATCGCCTGCAGCGCTGGTTTCACATACAGCCGCGTGGGGGTCAGCAAAGCCTCACCCAATGTTCCGCCACCGAAAGGCGACTCTTCCTCCCAGCCCAGCCCGGACATTTCAACCAGTTTGCGCACCAGCGAATAGCCGTTGGAATGCACCCCGTTCGAAGCCAGCCCCAGCAGGACATCACCCTGTTCAACGCCCTCGGGCAATGCGGCCCCGCGTTCCATGGCACCAACCGAGAAACCGGCCAGATCGAAATCGCCGTCAGGGTACATACCCGGCATTTCGGCGGTTTCACCACCAATCAGGGCGCAGCCAGATTGGACACACCCCTCGGCAATTCCTTCGATAATCCGCGCGGCAGTATCGGTGTCCAGCTTACCGGTGGCAAAATAATCCAGGAAAAACAGCGGCTCAGCACCTTGGCAGATCAGATCGTTGACGCACATCGCCACCAGATCGATTCCCACGCCATCGACAACGCCGGTATCAATTGCGATCCGCAGCTTGGTGCCCACACCATCGGTTGCGCCCACCAGAACCGGGTCTTGATAGCCAGCCGCTTTCAGGTCGAACAGAGCGCCAAATCCGCCTAGCCCGCTCATCACGCCCGAACGGTTGGTGCGCTTGGCCGCAGGCTTGATCCGATCGACCAGAGCGTTGCCTGCATCGATATCTACACCTGCGTCGGCATAGGTGATTCCGTTCTTGCCCGCTGTCATGGCCAATCCCTCATGAGTGCTTTGCGCGCGGGTTATTCGATTGTGGGCCATGTTGCAACGGTCAGGCTTGACGCGGGCTGCCATCGTGATAGGCAAAGCCCTCAGGCGGGCCTGTAGCTCAATTGGTTAGAGCAGAGCGCTCATAACGCTTTGGTTGGGGGTTCGAGTCCCTCCGGGCCTACCAAATCACCGTCCAATCACGATATCCGCGCTTAATCCGCCCAGCCTTTCGCTGCTGCCCAGTCGCAGAATACCACCATGTACGCGGGCGATATCGGCAACAATCGCAAGGCCCAAACCCACGCCGGTGCCCTGATTCTGGTTTCGCGCCGGATCAAGTCGCGTGAAGGGTTTGACGGCCTCGGTGCGTTGTTCGATCGGGATACCGGGGCCGTCATCTTCAACCCGAATGCGTAGTGACTTTGGCGTCATCGAAAGGCTGACCTCGGCGCGTGAACCATAGCGATTCGCGTTTCCAATCAGATTCTCTACTGCCCTGCGCATGGCCGATGGGCGCAGCATTGCCGTTCCACGCCCCTCGACCGAGATTAGTTCAACGTGCTGGCCCGCGCGCTGTGCATCGTCAACGATTTGGCTCAGCCAGTTTTCGGGTTCAATCTCTTCGGGTGCGCTCTCTGCAGCGCCACGCGAGAAGTCCAAGAATGCATCCAGCAGCGATTGCATCTCGTCCACGTCTTGCAACAACGGTGCGGCCTCGTCCTCGGGCAACATAGCTAATCCAAGTTTCAGACGCGTCAGAGGTGTGCGCAGATCGTGGCTGACCCCCGACAACATGAGCGTGCGCTGCTCAATCTGCCGCTCGATTCGGGCGCGCATGTCAACGAAGGCATTGCCCGCAGCGCGTACCTCGATTGCGCCACCGGGTGAATAAGGCACGACCCGCCCGCGACCAAAGGCCTGCGCCGCGTCCGCAAGGCGCGTGATCGGGCGCAACTGATTGCGCATGTAGAGAAACGAGATCGTTGTCATCAGAGCCGCAAAGAACACCATCGTCACAATCAGCTGATGCGGTGCAGTCGGCGACAGGCGTCGGCGATCAAACTCTAGCTCAAGCATGCCCAGATTGGTTGCCAGAAAAAGACTCACTTCCTGTCCATTTGGCAGAGCCACATACTGGGTTTCAGGCAACAAGCTGCGCATTTCCGCATCCACCTGCGGGGCAATGAAATCGTACCATCGACGCGGACTGTTTTTCGGCTCTTCATTCGGCGGCAGAAAACGGGCGGTCATGTTCAAGACCGACAAGTCCTGCCGCGCAGCTGCCAATGCCTGCTGCTGGGTTTCCGCACCCTCCATCACGTCCAGCACCAGTGTCACCTCGCGCGCCGCCGTGCGGGTCATCTGGGCGGTCACTTCTTCAAGATGTTTTTGCAAAAAGGCAATCGCCACCACCAAAAGCACGACAATGACCGGCAGTACCAGAATGAGTGCGGCACGCGCATATAGGCTGCGCGGCATATAGGGTTTGAGCCATTGGGTCGACATGCGCTAAACCTAGCGGGCTGCCCGGGCAAGAGGAAGAGGTCAGAATGCAAGCCCCCGACGATTTCAACCCTCCCCCAGGACAGGTTGTTGAGCTCACCCCGGTACTTAGGCGCATTCTTGCGCCCAATCCCTCGCCAATGACTTATCGTGGTACGAATACCTACCTTCTGGGCGATAAGGACATTGCTGTCATCGACCCTGGGCCATTGAGTGATGCGCATTTGCAAGCCATCGTTGATGCGCTGGAACCCGGGCAGCGGATCAGCCACATATTTGTTACGCACACCCATCTGGATCACTCGCCTTTGGCCGCCCCGCTCGCATCCCGCACCGGCGCTCCGATTCTGGCTTTTGGTGGTCCGCAAGCTGGACGCAGCGAAATCATGACCGAACTGGCCCAGAACGGGCTTGCCGGAGGTGGTGAGGGAATCGATGCCGATTTCCGCCCTGATATCGAGCTTGAAAACGGTGAACGCGTCGCGGCGGAAAGCTGGCGACTCGAAGTGATCCACACACCCGGCCATCTGGGTAACCATATCGCGCTGGCCTGGGGGGATGTCTGCTTTACGGCTGATCACGTCATGGGTTGGGCCAGTTCTCTGGTCTCGCCCCCGGACGGAGACCTGACGGATTTCATGGCAGCCTGTCGCCGCCTGCGTGCGCGCGAGTGGTCGGTTTTTCATCCGGGCCATGGTGCCCCTATCACGAATCCTGCCAAGCGCCTGGATTGGCTGATAGACCACCGATTGCAGCGGGAATCACAGATACTCGACGCCCTGGAAAATGGCCCAGAAACGGCCCAACAGCTTGCCCAGCGAATCTATATCGAAACCCCCGCCGCGCTGCTTCCCGCGGCCGAGCGTAATGTCTTCGCCCATCTGGTTGATCTGACCGGCAGATCCCGTGTAGCGCCCTTGGGGGATCTGTCAGTTGCGTCTCGTTTCAAGCGCATCGCGTGAATCGGAAAAAATTGACGGCCCGTGCGCTTCCCCTCTGGACGCCGAAAATACGGGTTGTTATACGCCCCTCAGTTCCGGCGTAGCTCAGCGGTAGAGCAGTTGACTGTTAATCAATTGGTCGTAGGTTCGATCCCTACCGCCGGAGCCAATTTTCCCCATTTAGATCATAGACTTAATGGAAAGCCTCGCATTTAGGGGAAGGAATGTAGGGCCGTGTTGCCAGTTTGTTGCCAAGAATCAGGTGGCAATGAAGTGACAACAGCTCCCAGCAAAACCACCATTCAGCCAGCAACCACCTGTTATTGCTTGATTTTCAGGCAGAGCAAATCGGTAGGTCAATTGATTCGAGATCAATCGATCATAGGATACCTCAAAGCTGATGTTTGCGGCACCTTTCGCGAACATCTGGAAACGAGGAAGCCGGTCGTTTACTTTCGCCCGAGCGGAGGGCTACTTTGCCGACAAAGCTGCTGTCAAAGTTTTCCGGCGGAACGTCCGCTTTGTGCACTTTGCGACCGAGGCAACAAATACGGCGGACGGAAAGCTGTTATTCCCTGGAGACGCCAAAGGTAATTGGCACGGGAGTGAAAGCGGACGTTTACGGGAAGATGACACTATGAAATGAAGGCGCCTGGCTGCCAAGGTCAAACCGGAATTTCGCCGCGACCTCGCCGATTGCTCTAGCCATTTTCCTACCGTTGACCTTATATTGGTCTGCCGTTGCCTTAGTGTTCATCCCGCCAATAGTGAGGAGTGACGACGGTTTTCCACAAAGCTCGACGTACTTGACAAAGCAGAAAGACTCTCCTTGAGACCTTATTTCTTAAAATGCAGCAGTGCCGCTTAGAGGTAAATCATTTGGGACAGGTCGCTCTTCCCCAATCGAGTTGGCAATCCATCAAAGGATCGATTGCCCAGTCGAATTCCAATCATTGAGAAACTTCTCGATGCCGATATCGGTCAATGGATGCATGATCAGTTTGCGAATAACGGACGGCGGGATCGTGGCGATGTCGGAACCGGCCAGTGCCACCTCTGTAATATGATTGGGGCTTCTGACGGATGCCGCAATGATTTCAGTTTCAATACTATAGTTGTCGTAAATGCTACGGATGTCACGGATCAGATTGACTCCGTCCAGATTGATGTCATCCAATCTGCCAATGAACGGAGATATATAGGTAGCGCCAGCCTTTGCTGCCAAGAGAGCCTGATTGGGTGAAAAGCACAGTGTGACGTTTGTTCTGATACCTTCACTTTTGAAATGAGCACAGGCCCTGAGGCCATCCAATGTCAGCGGCAGTTTGACAACGACGTTGTCTGCGATCGCCGCGAGGTGCACTCCCTCTGCGATCATTCCCGCAGCATCCAACGCTGCAACCTCTGCCGATACTGGCGTATCCGTCAGAGTGCAAATTTCTGCAATGACCTCTTTGAAATCGCGACCGGACTTGGCGATCAAGCTTGGATTGGTGGTCACGCCATCCAATAATCCGAAGCCCATCAGGTCTTTGATGTCGTTTACTTCTGCGGTGTCCACGAAGAATTTCATGAGGTTTCCTCATTGCGTAAGGGGTGACTTGGGTTGCACCTGAGGCTGCCTAGAGGCACTGCATCAAGGGTTGGCTGAAGCCAGTGCGCAGATTCAGAATGCGTTGCGCATCCCGAATTCAGTGTAGTTCTGGCTCAGTATAAGATCGGCTTTCCGGCTATCACGGATGACACGTTCAGCGTTTGGCAGATCGTTCGCTATTGCGCGTTGCAGCGCGGTTTGCGGGTCAAAGCCATGGCTGATCCAGCGGTTTTGCAGCCTGTTTTCAAGCTCTTCCAAAGTTGGGCTGATAAAAACCGTTGCGGCATAGACATCCGTCAGGTTTCTCCACGGGTCGCTGTCCATCAGAAGATAGTTACCCTCAACGACGACGACCGGAGTTGCCGGGTGAACCGCAATGGCGTTGGCAATAGCGAGGTCCATTGTGCGGTCGAATTTGGGATGAAAGGACTCGTGGCGCGTAAATTGAAGCTCTCTGATTGCAGCGCAAAACCCGACCCCGTCGAAAGTCTCTGGCGCGCCTTTTCTCGCCAGCAATCCACGCGTTTCCAGCACGCAGTTGTCCAAATGGTAACCATCCATTGGTACAAGTGTGGCTGACGGAACCGCCGAGCTCTGTTGCGTGTTCAGCGATTGCACAACGCCTTCCGCTAAGGTCGACTTTCCGGATGCAGGGGGGCCGGCGATTGCGATAATCGTCCGGACTCCAACTTGCCGCCGGGAGGAGATCAGGTCGCAAACGCGCTTTACGTCCTGCTCGATCACGCTGCGTCCTCTTTTGGGGGTTCCTTGGCACCGGTCATGAAGGCGACTGCATCGGACATCGTGTAATCCTTGGGATCAATTGTGCAGAGCCTTTTGCCCAACCGATGCACATGAATGCGGTCGGCAACCTCAAAAACATGAGGCATGTTGTGGCTGATCAGGATGATCGGAATACCACGCGCCCGCACGTCCTGGATCAGCTCAAGCACCTTGCGGCTTTCCTTAACCCCCAAAGCAGCGGTCGGTTCATCCATGATGATAAACTTGGTTGCAAAGGCAGCGGCACGAGCAACGGCAACACCTTGGCGTTGGCCACCAGAAAGAGTCTCAACCGCCTGATTGATCGACTGTACAGTCATCAGCCCAAGCTCGGTCAGTTTTTCTCGGGCAAACTTCTCCATCGCTGGACGGTCAAGCTTACGCATGTATTTGCCCATGAACCCCTGCTTGCGGATTTCGCGCCCCATGAACATGTTGTCCGCAATCGAAAGGGCAGGAGACATGGCGAGCTGCTGATAGACAATCTCAATCCCCATATTCCGCGCATCGATCGGAGAGGTGAAGTTAACCTTTTTGCCCTCGATCAGAATCTCGCCTTCATCCGGGATTGTGGCGCCGCAGATCGCCTTCACGATGGATGATTTGCCCGCGCCGTTATCTCCGATCACTGCCAGGATTTCCCCCTGGCGCAGTTCAAAGTCGGAATGGTCGATGGCGGTAACGTGGCCATAACGCTTTACGATCCCGCGGCCTTGGACGACTGGAGTTGAGTCTGACATTAGCCCGATACCTTTCTAATCCACTGGTCGACGGCAACCGCAGCGATAATGAGAAGTCCGATAAGTAAGAAGGTCCATTGTGCGTCTGCGCCCAGAAGCCTAAGCCCCAAAGTGAACACGCCAACAATCAGCGCACCAAACAGCGATCCCAGGATGGATCCCCGCCCGCCGAACAAAGAGATGCCCCCGATCACAACCGCGGTGATGCTTTCGATATTGGCCAATTGACCGGATGTAGGTGAAACCGACCCGATGCGTCCGATCAAAGCCCAGCCCGCAAAGGCACAGATCAAACCGGATAACATATAAACGGACATCAGCGTTCTGTGCACGTTCACACCGGATAGTTCAGCCGCCTCAGGGTCATCCCCCACTGCATAGACATGCCGGCCCCAGGCCGTGTGTTTGAGCGCGTAAGCCAACACGAAAATCAGAACGAGCATGAATATCACGCCGACCGTAAAGGTCGCGCCACCGATGCTGAATTTGGTACCAAAAAATTGCAGGAACGGGGCGTTGGCCTCGATATCCTGACTGCGAATTGTTTCGTTTGCGGAATACAGGAAGTTTGTCGCCAAAACGATCTGCCACATGCCGAGCGTGACAATAAAGGGCGGCAGCTTTACGCGACTGACCAGCCAGCCATTGAGAGCCCCGATCAGCGTACCCATTGCCAGCCCGCACATCACAGCAATGGGCACGGGGATACCGTAGCGGAAGGTGAACTGACCCATGATGACGGATGAAAACACCATGATCGCACCGACGCTCAAGTCGATGCCGGCGGTCAGAATGACAAGGCTTTGCGCTGCGGCCACGATGCCCACGATCTGAACTTGCTGCAAGATCAGCGTCATCGCAAAGGGGGAGAAGAACTTGGACCCCAGCAGCAGACCGAAAATTACGATGGCGCCGACCAGAACGATCAACGGCACAAAGGAAGGGTTGACATGGAGAAGATGCTGCAACTTCCCCAGAACACCACGCCGGTGATCTTCAAATTCCGCTACGGTTTCTGACGCGTTGGCGGCGGTTTCGAATTCCTGGGCGTTTTGGTTTGCTTCAGACATCTCTCCCCCTTTTCGTGGCTGGCATCGCGTCCACGAAATCAGTTTACAGGAAGTTTAGGTTTGCTGGTGAAAGGATTGATGAGGCGCTGCGGCGCGCCTCACCTTGTAGGGCTGCCTTTAGCCCCAGCAGAGATCCAAGCCTTCTGCGACAGACAGCGACTCGACCCCATCAACCGGCTGGTCGGTGATGAGCGCCACGCCCGTGTCATAGAAGTCTTTGCCGGGTGTGTTTTCCGGCTTCACGCCCTCTTCGGCCCATTTTTTCACGGCCTCAACCCCAAGCGAGGCCATCAACAGCGGGTATTGTTGGCTTGTCGCCCCGATCACACCGGCTTCGACGTTTTGAACGCCGGGGCACCCCCCGTCAACCGAAACGATCAGTACGTCGTTTTCACGCCCGATGGATTTCAGCGCCTCATATGCGCCCGCAGCAGCCGGTTCGTTGATCGTGTGAACAACGTTGATGGATGAATCCTTAGCCAGAAGATTTTCCATCGCGCGGCGCCCGCCTTCTTCATTACCGTCGGTCACGTCACTGCCAACCAGCCGCGCATCGGTTTCGTCTCCGATGACATTTGGGTCCGCCAAGTCCACGCCGAACCCGTCGAGGAAACCCTGATTGCGCAGAACGTCCACTGTCGGCTGACTGACGTTCAGATCCAGCGTCGCGATCTTGGCATCGGCCGCGGCGTCGCCCATTTTGGCCTTAGCCCATTGACCGATCAGCAGACCGGCCTTGTAGTTGTCCGTCGCGAATGTCGCATCCGCCGAGTCAATCGGGCTAAGCGGCGTATCCAGCGCAATGACCAGAACGCCTGCATCTCGCGCCTGTTTAACCGCAGGAACGATCGAGCTAGTGTCGGATGCCGTCAGCAGAATGCCTTTTGCGCCATCGAGAATACATGTCTCGATAGCCTGAACCTGAGTTTCATGGTCGCCATCGACCTTGCCGGCAAACGCCTTGAGCGTCATGCCCAGCTCTTCTGCCTTGGCGGTCGCACCTTCCTTCATCTTAACGAAAAAGGGGTTGGTGTCGGTCTTGGTAATCAGGCAGACGGTTTCACCAGCCGCTTGCGCGGATGCAGCGGCCAAAGTCAGCGCAGTCGCGGATGCGGCGAGCTTGAGTAGATTTCTCATGTTGTCCTCCCAGAAAATTGTTGTGGCCCCGCGCGGAATAGCGACAAGGCGGGCCTCCATCCTCCAATGAAGGTCCCGTTCAAGAAACCGTGATTCTAGCCTCTGTGTCAATAAATAAATAAAGTTTATTTATTAATTTGCCCACATATCTTTTCATAAGAAAACAAGGTGTTTATGTTTAAGGTTATGGAAAGAGAGGCGTTGAAAATACTAACCGGCGGGGTAAGCCAAAGCGGTGTTCGTGATCATAACGAACGCCTCATTCTGACGGTTTTACAACGGCATGGACCTGCTGCCGGGGCGGACGTCGCGCGGCTGACGGGCCTGTCACCCCAGACCGTGTCGATCATTCTGCGTAAGCTCGAAAAGGACGAGATTCTCAAACGTGGGACGCCGTTGAAGGGCAAAGTTGGGAAACCTTCGATCCCCATGGAGCTCAATCCCGAAGGCATTCTGTCGGTGGGAATGAAGATCGGTCGCCGCAGCGCCGATCTTCTTTTGATCGACTTCACCGGTAAGCCACGCCAACAGCTCTCGACGACTTATGACTACCCGCTACCCGAAGCAGTGTTCGGGTTTCTGGAGGTAGGATTGGAAGAGCTTCTGGCCAATGAACCCCAGAAACTTCGGGACCGTGTATGCGGGATTGGAATCGGAACACCGTTCGAGCTGTGGAAGTGGCACGACCTTTCTGGGCTTGCGGCTCGGAGATTCAGGTCCTGGAGAAACGTGAACTTCTTTTCCGAGGTGGCCAAGTTCAGCGAACTGCCGGTCTTTGTGGTCAATGATGCTACTGCCGCGTGTCACGCGGAGCACCTCTATGGCCGCGGGGCTGAGTATCGAGACTATTTTTATTTCTTCATAGGCTCAATGATTGGCGGAGGCGTTGCATTGAATGGCACCGTATTTGAGGGCAACCAAGGCAATGCCGGTGCCTTGGGTGCCATGCGAACGACGGGTCCTTTGGGTGAAAGCCAACAACTGATTGACACTGCATCGCTGTTCCTGCTCGAGGACAGGTTGATAGAAGCGGGTGTTGATCCGGGAATTTTGTGGAAAAAGCCGCAGGACTGGAGCAGCATTTCGCGCTATGTCGAACCATGGATCGGTACCACCGCGCAGGAACTGGCCAAAGCTGCGCTGTCTATTTGCGCGGTCATCGACTTTGAGGCAATTTTTATCGACGGCGCATTCCCATCTGAAATACGGGAGGAGTTGGTCTCACGGGTTCGTCGTTACCTAGTCAACCAAGATAAACGCGGTTTGATTCCTCCGGTTGTAGAAGCTGCGGCTGTTGGGGAAAACGCACGCGGGATTGGGGCGGCAAGCAGCCCGATTTTCCGCCAGTTTCTATTGAACACTAATGCTGGGCTTTCTGGGATGTAGTCGAAATTCATAGGGGGGCAGTCTTAATCAAGTAAGAACCGCTCCTACTCAATTTGGGGGCCTTAGAACGGCCGCTCTGACTCAACTGCAGGTAGCCATCCAATTGGGTAACAGTGCACTGCTTTAGGCCGCCTCGAAAGCGGCCGACGTCGGCTTTCTGCGCATTGATGTCATTGGAGCATCGCGCAGCATTGGTCGAAGCGGGCTCAAATAGGCCGTTGGCTACGCTATTAGGGAAGGTCCACACTGAGTCGCCTCCGAATTAGATGAGAGGCCGTGCACTTCACCCACAAAAAAACGTTTTTGCATCTGGACCTCCACTTTACCTGTTGATACACGCCCCTCAGTTCCGGCGTAGCTCAGCGGTAGAGCAGTTGACTGTTAATCAATTGGTCGTAGGTTCGATCCCTACCGCCGGAGCCATTCTTCCCAGACTGGCACTTATCCCATCAGCGCATCACTGAAATCCGAGCGCAACGTGCGCTTCAGGACCTTTCCAGTCGCATTCAGGGGCAAGGCGTCGACGAACACGACCTTGTCGGGCACCTGCCATTTGGCGATTTTGCCGTCGAAGAATGCCAACAAATCTTGCTCGGTCGGTTCTTCGCCCTCGGCCTTCACTGCTACTAAAAGCGGGCGTTCGTCCCATTTCGGATGCGGCACGCCCACAACGGCAGCCGTCGCTAGTTGAGGGTGTGCGACCGCGATATTCTCCAACTCGACAGAGCTGATCCATTCACCCCCCGATTTGATGATGTCCTTCGATCGGTCGCGGATGGTCATGTACCCATCCGGGTCCAGTGTGGCAACGTCGCCAGTCGTGAACCAGCCATCCTGCAACAAGGCCTCATCCTGCATGTGGAAGTAGCTGTCTAGCACCCAATGGCCGCGCACCATCAGATCGCCCTGCGTTTCACCGTCATGGGGAAGATCTCTGCCATCATCATCGACGATTTTTAGTTCAACCCCAAAGGGCGGGCGGCCTTGGTTTTCGCGCAGCTTGTGCTGTGCTTCCATGGGCATGTCCAGATGTTTGGCCATCGGATAATTCGTCGTGCCCAGCGGGCTCATTTCGCTCATGCCCCAGGCGTGGACGGTATCGACGCCATAAGTTTCGCGGAACGTTTCAATCATTGAGGGCGGGCATGCCGCACCACCGATTACAGTACGATTGAGGCTTTTCAACTTAGTCCCGCATGTCGCGGCATGGGCCAGCAGACCTTGCCAAATGGTCGGTACGCCCATCGCCAGCGTGACGCCATATGTGTCGATCAGATTGACCAATGCCTCGCCATGCAATCCCGGCCCCGGCATCACCATTCGCGAACCAGACATAGCGCTGGCATAGGGCGAGCCCCAAGCGTTGACGTGGAACATTGGCACCACCGGCATCACCACATCCATGGCGGAATAGCCGATTACGTCGCGCGTGTTCGACGCGAAGCTGTGCAGAACTGTAGAGCGGTGGGAATAGAGAACGCCTTTGGGGTTCCCAGTGGTACCCGAAGTATAACAGAGGCTGGAGGCAGTGTTTTCATCAAAGCTGGGCCACGCATAGTCTGTATCACCGGTTTCAATGAGCTCGTCATAAAAAACCAACCCCGGCACCTGAGACAGCGCATCCTCGTCCCGCGCACCCATCAGCACATAGTACTGCACCTCGGTCAGATGCTCTTGCAGCGCGGCGACTAATGGCAGGAAAGTCGCATCGAAGAACAGGACCCGGTCCTGCGCGTGGTTGATGATATAAGTTAGTTGTTCGGGAAACAGACGCGGGTTGATCGTGTGGCAGACAAAGCCCGCGCCGGACACTGCATAGTAGATCTCAAGGTGGCGGCGGTTATTCCAGGCCAGCGTGCCCACGCGATCCTGCGGTTGCAGCCCCAGTTTCTCTAACGCCGAAGCCATCCGTCGGGCGTTCTGCGCGATCCCGGACCAGTTGGTCTCGGTCACGGTTCCGTCGGTTTCGACCGAGATGATCTCGGTCTGCCCGTGATAACGTTCAGCATGTTCAATCAGCGACGAAATCAGCAAAGGCTGCGTCATCATCTGTCCCAGCATGGACATTCCTCCCATCGTCAGCGCTTGGCCGCGCCGTTATGTCTTGGCAACAACCCTGCCAAGAATTCAATTGTCTGACAATAAGAGAGTGCGGCAGGGTGCCGCGTCAACCGCGATGTCGCAATGCGTATCCAACCAGCGCCGAGGTCGAGCCATCTTTGCCATCGGCGCTGACCTCACCGTCCACGATCGGTCCCAGAGACGTTGCCAGTTCCTTGCCCAGCTCAACACCCCACTGATCGAACGAGTTGATTCCAAGCAGCACGCCTTCGACAAACACACGGTGTTCATAAAGCGCAATGATTTGACCCAGCACAAACGGAGTAAGCTGCGGATAGATCAGCGTGGTTGACGGGCGGTCGCCCGAAAACACACGATGGCGTGCCTGACGCTCCAACTCGTCGCCTGTAAGGCCCTTTTCGGCCATGCGTGCGCGTGCAACATCCAGCGACCGACCCCGCATTAGTGCTTCGGACTGGGCCAAGCAATTGGCCAATAGAAGGCGATGATGATGGGCCAGTTCCGGCTCATGCCCGTTTGCCGCCACCATGAATTCGCAGGGGATCACATCGGTGCCCTGATGGATCAACTGATAAAATGCATGCTGCCCATTTGTGCCGGGTTCGCCCCAGACAACCGGACCTGAAGGCATGGTCAGCGCGCTGCCATCCATCGCGACAGATTTACCGTTCGATTCCATCTCAAGCTGTTGGAAATAGGCAGGCAGGCGCAGCAGACGCTGATCATATGGCAGAACTGCGCGGCTGGCATGCCCAAGCACCTGACGATGCCAGACCCCCACAAGCGCCAGCATAACTGGCAGATTTTCTGCCCATTCGGCGGATTGAAAGTGCAGATCCATCGCCTGACCACCCCGTAGAAACGCGTCAAACGCGTTCGAGCCAACGGCGATCATTACCGGCAGTCCGACCGGCCCCCAGACCGAGTACCGCCCGCCGACCCAATCCGCGAAGCCAAACACCCGCGACTCGGGAATCCCGAAGGCCTGAGTCTTGTCAACAGCGCTGGAGACCGCTGCGAATTGCCGCGCCGGATCACCACCACCATCGACCATCCAAGCCCGCGCCGTGCGTGCATTGGTCATCGTCTCGATGGTCGTAAAGGTCTTCGAAGCGACAATCACCAGAGTCCGTGTCGGATCAAGCGGGCGCAGCGTATCCGCAATATGCGCACCATCCACGTTTGAGACATAATGCAGCCTTGGCCCGTCGTGATAAGGTGCCAAGGCATGCGTCGCCATCACCGGCCCAAGGTCCGAGCCGCCGATGCCAATGTTGACCACATCCGTAAAGCTGCCCCCTGCCCCTTTGATCGCCCCGCCACGCACTTCTTCGGCAAAGACGCGCATTCGCTGCAAAGTGCCCAGTACGTCCGGCATTACATCCTGACCATCGACCTCGACCGGGCCTCCGTCGAGATTGCGTAGCGCGGTATGCAATACAGCCCGGCCTTCGGTTTCGTTGATCTTTTCACCGGAGAACATCGCGGCCCGACGCTCTGCCAATTCGACTTGATCGCAAAGCTGGATCAGTGCCGCGCGGATATCTTCGTCGATTTGTGTCTTCGAATAGTCAAACAGCAGATCTCCGGTCGAAGCAGAGAAACCCTGCGCCCGGTTTGGATCGGCGTCAAACAGATCGAGTATCCGACGGCCCGTCTGTGTGGCTGCGAGTGAGTTCAATTGATCCAGCTGCATCGTGATTACTCCGCCCAATGTACGGTCATGCCGCTGAGCACGGCCGCGATCGGAGCTTCCTCGGGTGGCAGTGACATGGCACGATCCAGGGCATTCCGTTTAGTTTCTCCGAATATGACGAGATGCTTGGACAAAGCGCCGTCCAGAACCGGACCCGTCAGCGTGATACGCGCTTCGGGCTGCACATCGGTCCGCGCTACCGCCAGTGTCGGGGCGTTGTTGTTCAGAGCAGCAGACAAGCCCTGCATCCCCGGAAAGAGCGAGGCGGTGTGCATGTCCTCACCCATACCTAGCACCAGAACCGATAGCGGCAGATGCGGGTTAATCAGGCTTTCGATCTCGGGCAAAACCGCCTCAGGCTCATGTTCCGCAACATAGAGCGGCATGTATTGTGCAATGGATGCGCGACTGGTCAGCAACCGTTCCCGGATCAACCTCTCGTTCGAACGCTCGTGATCACCCGGCACGCATCTTTCATCGGTCGGCAGTATGTGCACACGATCCCATTCCAGATCAGCAGCGCACAATCCATCAAAGATCGGCCCCGGTGTGGTTCCGCCCGGAACGGCCAACGAGACAGTATCATGATGTAGCAATGCGGCCTCAAGATCTCCGGCCAATGCATTCGCGACATCAATCGCCAGCATGTCGCGATCGGCGTATTCTTTGATATTCATGGATTTATTCCTTGCCAGCGGCGGTGGTCTCGTTTCATCAGCAACTCGGCGTCGCCCGGGCCGGTGCTGCCGTTTTCATAGGGTTTGGGAACATCACCGCGCGCCTCCCAGCCCGCGATAATCGGATCGGTCCAGGCCCATGCGGCTTCTACTTCATCGCCGCGCATGAACAGGGTTTGGTTGCCGCGAATGACATCCATCACCAGCCGCTCATAAGCGTCGGGTGGGTCCTGGTTTTCAGGCCCTAGCGCTTCGGCAAAGCTCATGTCCAGCGGAACGTCAACCAGACGCATGCCTCCCTGCCCCGGCTCTTTGATTGTCACTTTCAAAGTGATGCCTTCATTGGGCTGCAACCGGATCGACAGAGCATTCGCATGACGCCCGGCCTCTTCGCCAAAAATCGAATGCGGAGCATCCTTGAACATCACATTGATGACCGAGGACCGCGCCACCAGCTCTTTGCCCGTGCGCAGATAGAACGGTGTGCCCGCCCAACGCCAATTGCTGATATGCGCGCGCAATGCGATGTAGCTTTCCGTCGTTGACCTTTGATTGCCGACAACTTCACGATACCCCCGGCCATCGGCACCGCCTGCAAACTGACCTCGTACGATATGGTGCGGCTCAACCGAATCCAACGCGCGTATGACCTTGAGTTTCTCATCGCGCACCGCGTCCGGATCAAATTTCGCGGGTGGTTCCATCGCGATCAGACACAAAAGCTGCATCAGATGGTTCTGCATCATGTCGCGCATGGCGCCGGCGCGCTCGTAATATTCTTCACGACCGTCAATGCCGACGGTCTCGGCCACAGTGATCTGAATGTGATCGACATACTGGCTGTTCCAAAGCGGTTCGAATAGCATGTTGCCGAACCGAACGGCCATCAGATTCTGAACGGTTTCCTTACCCAGATAATGATCGATCCGATAGATTTGCCCTTCGTCAAAATGCGCCGCCAGTGTCGCATTCAACGCGCGTGCACTTTCCAGATCGTGCCCAAAAGGCTTTTCGACGACGATACGGGTTTGCGGGGTGGCCAGATTGTGCGCCCTGATCTGTTCGGCCAGCGGGCCAAACAAACGGGGGCCTACCGAGAAATAGAAGGCCCTGATACGATCCGCATTCAGCATTTCGGCCAACTGGGCCCAACCATCTTCGGACAATGCGTCAAGCGGGACATACTCCACGCGCTGCAGAAAACCGTTCACAGCCTCCTGATCATTTGCCCGCTTCGGTGCGTGCTGGCGCAACGATTCGGCCACCATCTCGCGAAAGCCATCAACGGTCAGAGCGCCCCGCGCTGCGCCGATGATCCGGGTGGCCTCGGGCCACTGCCCGGCGCAGTAACGCCGAAACAGGGCCGGAACGATCTTGCGCTGTGCCAGATCGCCGGTTCCGCCGAATATGACCAGATCAAATGGGTCAACAGGTATGACACGAGAAACCATGGCTTTTCCTTACCTTGCCGCTTGGGGCATGTCCAATGTTAGCGCAACCAATCAGCAACTTTCTTCCCACATCAAAACTCTGTCAGCGAGGGGTAGATACTCTTAACTAAACCGGCACAAACGGTTAAGTCGGTTTGGCACAAGCACAGAACCGGATGCCGGAATGAAAGACAACGCCCTACAGGCTGCGAATATCGGGAAGTTTCAGAACAGTTTAGTGACCGCAGACGGGCAAACGCGCGCGTCCGTCGCGCTGACTCGTCCCGAAACCCTTTGGTTCAACACCGGAACGCTGTGCAACATCGAGTGCGTAAACTGCTATATCGCCAGCAGCCCAACCAACGATGCTCTGGTTTACATCACCGCCGACGAAGTCCGCGACTATCTGGATCAGATCGAACAGCGCCAATGGCCGATCCGCGAGATAGGCTTTACAGGTGGTGAGCCCTTCATGAACCCCGAGATGATCGAGATGACGCGCGTTGCGCTAGAGCGCGGGTACGAAGTTTTGATCCTGACCAATGCAATGCGGCCGATGATGCGCCGCAAAATGCGCGAGGGTTTACTGGAATTACAGCGCGACTACGCAGAAAAACTGACGCTGCGTGTCTCCGTCGACCACTACCGCCCCGATCTGCATGACGAAGAACGCGGCAAAGGCAGTTTTGCCAAAACTCTGACGGGGATGGAGTGGTTGCGGGATAACGGCTTTAGGATGGCAATTGCCGGGCGCACAGTCTGGGGGGATAGCGACGCTGAAAGCCGCGCGGGGTATGCAGCATTCTTTGCCAAGCACGGCTTTGACATTGATGCGCAAAATCCGGGCCAAACAGTTTTGTTTCCCGAGATGGACGAAACAGTTGAAGTTCCTGAAATTACAACCGCTTGCTGGGGCATCCTGGACAAATCCCCCGATGCGGTGATGTGCGCCAGCTCGCGTATGGTTGTCAAACGCAAAGGCGCCGAGCGCCCGGTAGTGCTGGCCTGTACGCTGCTGCCTTATTCACCGGAGTTTGAATTGGGCGAAACCCTTGAAGAGGCCGAGGCCGACGTGCATCTGAACCACCCGCACTGCGCCAAATTCTGTGTATTGGGCGGCGCGAGCTGCTCGGCCTGAGGGCTAATTTACCCGAAACTCACCCACCATGTTGCGCCATTCCCCAGGCGCGATCATTTTACGGTGCGTGAACCTGACCGAGTGCAGCGGACCTTCAATCTCTTTCTGCCAGAATTCTACGAATTCGAACAGCTTCGGATGGTCCGGAGCAAGGTCGTAATCCTGCCAAATAAACGTGTTCAGTACGTGAATATAGTCGGGCATGTGGTAGAAAAATTCCGCCGTGGTCAGCCCGTACCCCTTAAGCATGAGTTCAGTTTCACTTTGCGCCATGCAGACCTCCAATCTTGTTACAAGGTCTACTCAGAGTAACACGGAACTGTCCTAATACTTAGATAACAATATGTTACTCAGGTGTTACCGACCTAATTTGGCCGGGGAACGGTTGCTTGCTTGCACCTTATATGCCGGGTCTGATAAAGTGTATCCACAAGATATAGATCAAGAACAAGACACGGGCAGCCTACGTGAGCGATACGCCAGAAATCCCTGAAAACATGGACGAAACCCCGCCCGAGCGCCCCGTTTATGACGGCCCGACGGTATCCATCGAATCCGAAATGCGCACGTCCTATCTGGACTATGCGATGTCGGTCATTGTCAGCCGTGCGATCCCCGATCTGCGCGATGGGCTGAAACCGGTGCATCGGCGTATTCTCTACGCGATGCATGAGACCGGGAACACTCATGACAAGTCCTATCGCAAGTCGGCCCGTCCGGTTGGTGACGTGATGGGTAAGTACCACCCGCATGGTGATAGTGCGATCTATGACGCGCTGGTGCGGATGGCGCAGGATTTCTCGATGTCGCTGCCGCTGTTGGACGGTCAGGGCAACTTTGGCTCAATGGACGGCGATAACCCGGCGGCGATGCGTTACACCGAAGTACGGATGGACAAACCCGCCGCCGCGCTGCTGGCAGATATCGAAAAAGAGACGGTTGATTTTCAGGACAACTACGACGGCAAGGACAAGGAACCGACCGTCCTGCCCGCCCGTTTCCCAAACATGCTGGTCAATGGTGCTGGCGGTATCGCCGTGGGTATGGCCACGAACATCCCGCCGCATAATCTGGGTGAAGTGGTCGACGCCACGCTTGCGCTGATCGACGATCCGGATTTGACGTCCGAGCAACTGATCGAATACGTCCCCGGCCCCGATTTCCCGACCGGTGGCGTCATGCTGGGCCGGTCCGGTGCGCGCAAAGCCTATCTGGAGGGCCGTGGCAGCGTCATCATCCGGGCCAAGACCCGCGTAGAAGAGCTGCGCAAGGATCGGTACGCCATCGTTGTCGACGAGATCCCCTATCAGGTGAACAAAGCCTCGATGATCGAAAAGATCGCCGAAGCCGTGCGTGAAAAACGCATCGAAGGCGTCAGCCACGTACAGGACGAATCCGACCGCAATGGTGTGCGTGTCGTGGTCGAACTGAAACGCGATGCAACGCCCGAAGTGGTTCTGAATCAGCTCTACCGCTTCTCGCCGATGCAGACCTCATTTGGTTGCAACATGCTGGCGTTGAACGGTGGTCGACCCGAACAGCTGACCCTGCGCCGCTTCCTGACCTCGTTCATCGACTTCCGCGAAGATGTTGTTGCCCGCCGCACAGCCTATGACTTGCGCAAGGCGCGTGAGCGTAGTCACATCCTGTGTGGTCTGGCCGTGGCCGTTTCGAATGTTGACGAAGTGGTTGCCACGATCCGCTCGTCAGCAGACGCCGCTGAAGCGCGCGAGAAACTGATGACGCGCCGCTGGCCTGCATCCGAGATCGAAGGCTATCTACGCCTGATCGACGATCCGCTGTCCAAGATGAATGACGACGGCACCTATAACCTGACCGAGGTACAGGCCCGCGCCATTCTCGAACTGCGGCTGCAGCGTCTGACCCAACTGGGTGTCAAGGAAGTCACGGACGAACTGGAAGAACTGGCCGACAAGATCAAGGAATACTTGGATATTCTGTCTTCGCGTGAGCGCATCATGGGCATCATCGCCGATGAGCTACGCAGCGTGCGCGAGCAGTTCGCCGTCGACCGCCGCACCGAGATCGTTGACTGGTCCGGTGATATGGAAGACGAAGACTTGATCGAACGCGAAGATATGGTCGTGACTGTCACCTCAGGCGGCTACATCAAACGGACCCCGCTGGCCGATTTCCGGGCGCAAAAGCGTGGCGGCAAAGGCCTGTCGGGTATGCAGACCAAGGAAGAGGATGTTGTCACCAATCTCTTCGTGGCGAACACGCATACGCAACTGCTGTTCTTCACCACCGAAGGCATGGTCTACAAGCTCAAGACCTGGCGTCTGCCGCAATCCAGCCGGACCGGTAAGGGCAAGGCGATCATCAACATCCTGCCGATCCCGACCGGTGTCTCGATCGCGGCGATCATGCCCGTGGATGTGCCGGATGAAGAGTGGGAGAACCTGCAAATCGTCTTCGCCACCAGTGCAGGTGATGTCCGCCGCAATCGTCTGTCAGATTTCACGAACGTTCGCCGCAATGGCAAGATCGCAATGAAACTGCCCGAGGATGTGGAACTGGTAAACGCCCGCATCTGTTCAGAAGATGAAGACGTGATGCTGGTCACCAATTCGGGCCGTGCGATCCGCTTCCGGACCACTGATGTACGTGTCTTCAACTCACGCGAATCTACCGGTGTGCGCGGCATCAGGCTGAGCAATGGCGACCGTGTCGTCTCGATGTCCGTAGTTCGCCATTTCGAGGCCGACCCGGACGAGCGCGCCGCCTACCTCAAGATGCGCCGCGCAGTCGCGGGCATTGCGGATGACGGCGAAACGGACGAGGACGAAGCCGCGCCTGGCAGTATCACGCAGGAACGCTATGCCGAGATGTCGGCAGCCGAGAACCTGATCTTGACCATCACGTCGGGCGGCGCGGGCAAGCTGAGCTCCAGTCACGACTACCCTGTCCGCGGTCGCGGTGGCATGGGCGTTGCAGCCATGGACAAAGCCATGCGCGGCGGCGAACTGGTTGCCTCCTTCCCCGTAGAAATCGACGATCAGATCATGCTGGCTACCTCGAAGGGCCAATCGATCCGGGTGCCGGTCGAGGGCATCTCGTTCCGCTCCCGCAGCGCGGGTGGTGTGCGTGTATTCAACACCGGTAAAGGCGAAGAAGTCGTCAGTGTGGCCTGGATCGCCGACCAGGGTGACGAAGAAGCCGAGGAATAACAAAGCACTACAGAAGTGTAACAAAACGCCCGTATTGCGGGCGTTTTTGTTACTCAGGGTCACGTTCCTGCCAACGGCACGAGGGTGGGCTTGCCCCAGCAGACCCGGCACGCCTAGCATTTCGATATGTGGTCATTCGCCCATATCCGACCTGCCTACAGCCGTGCTGAGCGAATAAGTGACGGTGTTGTTCATGTGCTGGGTGTTTCTTCGGCGGTGATCGCAGCGCCTATGCTGATCATCATGACAGTCTTCTATCGGTCAGACCCGGCGGCGGTTTTGGGCGCCTCGATCTATGGAATAACTCTGGTTTTGATGCTGACGTTCTCGGCGCTCTACAACATGATAGAGCATGATGAGTGGGCAGAGTTTCTGCGCCGCCTTGATCACTCGGGTATCTACGTGAAGATCGCAGGAACTTATACGCCGTTCCTGCTGCTCTCGGCTTCGCAACCTCCGGGGCTTTTGCTGGGGCTGTGGTCTTCTGCGACGCTGGGCTCTGTTCTGAAGATGATCGACCCGAACCGCTTCCGCTGGTTTGGGCTGGCGCTGTATCTTCTGATGGGATGGGCCGCGGTTTGGGCCGGACAATCCATGTTGGCCGAACTCTCACCCCTTACCCTTACTTTGATGATCGCCGGAGGCCTCATCTATACCGCAGGCGTGGTATTCTACCTTCTGGACTGGCTGCCCTACCACAACACCATCTGGCACGTGTTTGTATTGGCAGGAAGCGGCCTTTTCTTCGCCGCTGTTGCCTTGCGTATCGAAATGCTACCGTCAGGGCCAATGTAACGCCGGAGCGCCACGAGCACGCCTCAAAGCCCGTACAACGCCCCGAACTTCTGCTCCAGATAAGCCAACAGCGGCTCCGGCCCTGGTTTCACCCCACTGGCGCGCTGAATGATTTCGCGGGGCGCGTACAGTCCTCCATGCTGCTGCACATGCTCTCGAAGCCAACCGGTCGCCCCGGAAGTATCGCCAGCTGCCAACTGCCCCTCAAGTCCGGGAATTGCCGCGCGCAGTGTTTGATACAGGCATCCCGCATAGACATTACCCAGCGAATAGGTCGGGAAATAGCCAAACAGGCCAACCGACCAGTGTACGTCCTGCAAGCATCCATTCGAGGGCTTGTCGACCGCATAACCAAAATCTGCTTTGAAGCGGTTGTTCCAGGCGGCTTCAAGGTCGCCGACCTGCAAGTCACCGGCCATCAGTGCGCGTTCCAAATCAAACCGCAGCATGATGTGCAGATTGTACTGCACCTCATCCGCCTCGGTCCGGATATAGCCGTTGTGGACGCGGTTGACGGTGGCATAGAACGCATCTGCATCGGCGATGCCAAAATCACCGAACGCCTCTTTCATCTGGTCAAACAGCCATCCGGTAAAGGCGCGCGAGCGGCCCAGCTGGTTTTCGTAAATCCGGCTTTGGCTTTCATGCACACCCATCGACACACCACGTCCCAGCGGGGTCAGCAGGTAATCGCGGTCGATGCCCTGCTCATAGGCGGCGTGTCCAACCTCGTGAATGGTCGAGTAAAAGCAGTTGAACGGATCGGTCTCGCTGGTGCGGGTGGTGATCCGAACGTCCAGCCCACTGCCCGAGCTGAACGGATGCACCGCTTTGTCGACGCGGCCATTGTTGAGGTCATAGCCGAATGTCGTGGCCAGTTTCTGCGTCAGGCGCATCTGGGTCAGTTCGTCAAAGCTGCCGGTCAGCGCGACAGGTTCCGGGCGATCCAGAACGGCGGCGCGAAGAGCCACCAGACGTGGGCGCATTTCGTCAAAGATCGCGGCGATCTGAGCGCCGGTTGTGTAGGGCTCGTAATCCTCGACCATCGCGTCATAAACGTCGCCACCCTGTGCCAGCGCTTCACCTTCTTGCCGTTTCAGCGAGACAACTTCTTCCAGCACCGGCAGGAAGGCTGAGACATCTTCGTCCGCTCGCGCCTGGGCCCATGTGCCCTGCGCGGCGGATGTCACGCGGGCAATCGCCGTCGCCAGATCGGCGGGCACCTTCACCGCGCGGTCATAGGCGCGGCGTATCTCACGCAGTTGTGCCTTGCCGACCTCATCTTGCGGTGCGGCCTGCTCCAACCATTCGGCAACGCGAGGGTCAGAGCGGCGAGCATGCAATACAGCCTCGATCGCTGCCATTTCCTCGGCCCGTTGCGGCGCGGCACCGCGCGGCATCACCGTTTCCTGGTCCCAGCCGAGCCTACCGGCAATCTGGCCCAGGGCCGAGGTTTCGCGCTGAAAGGCCATCAGGTCATTGTATGCTGTCATGGGATCATGCTCCGCGCACAGATGTTGCGATAGGGTAAGCTGTCAGGAAGCGGGCGCGCAGGATCAGTGTCCAGACGACCACGGCCATGAACTGGTGGAAAATGGCAATCTGCCAAGGTGCCGCATAGACGACTGTGATGATGCCCACGACCACTTGCAGTGACAAAGCCGCGAACATGGCGTTGAAGGCAAAGCGGGTCTGTGGGTGCGCGCTGCTGCCACCGCGCCGCCAGACTATGATGGCGAAAATAAACAGCAGATAGCCGACGCAACGGTGGATAAACTGCACCAGACCGGGACTTTCAAAGAAGTTACGCCACATCGGTTCCAGCATGGCCGCATCGGGCGGCAGCAACTGACCGCCAATCAGGGGCCAGTCAGTGTAGGACCTCCCCGCGTCGATCCCGGCCACCAGCGCACCGATGAGGATTTGCAGGAAGGTGAAGTGCAGCAGTCCGGTCGATATCGAGAAAAGCTTAGCCTCTTTCGCGCGGCGGGCCTGCATCAGGTCGCGTTCGTCACGGCCAAGTTCAAAGATGTACCAGGCAAGAAAGCCGAGGATCACGAAGGCCAAGCCAAGATGCGTTGCCAGACGATAGCTGGCAACGGCGGTCATGCCTTCACCCTGTGTGACGCCCGAGGCGACCATCCACCAGCCTACAGCACCCTGAACACCGCCAAGCAGGCCGGGGATCAGCAGCTTACTAGCCCATCCTGTCGGAATTTTGCGAGCCACAAGGAAACCGATAAATCCAACGGCCCAAACCAATCCAATCACGCGGCCCAACTGGCGATGGCCCCATTCCCACCAATAGATGGTTTTGAAATCATCCAGCTCCATCCATTGGTTCTGAATGCGCCACTGGTCAATCTGCTTGTATTTGTCGAATTCGGCTTGCCAGTCGGCGGCGTTCATCGGTGGGATCGCACCCGTAATAGGTCGCCATTCGGTGATCGATAGTCCACTGTCGGTCAGCCGCGTGAGCCCGCCCACGGCAATCATGATCACGACCAGCGCGAACAGGATCATCAGCCAAACCCGGATCGCGGCCCGCGCACCGCCACGCCCCCGGTCGATCATACCGGGTTGGACGGCCTGTTGTTTTTCGCTGTCCGAGACCTCTTCGAAGATGCTGCGCTTACCGCTCATGCTGTCCTCATGTCCTGATTTCGTCGCAAGCTATGGTTTGGCGGAAGATAGGTCCAGCCTCAGCTTTTGTCTTTCCAGCGGACCATCTGCCGCATGATCCCGTGAAGCATCTGTACATCGGCCCGTGTCATCCGCATCCGCGACCACAGATTGCGCAGGTTCACCTTCATTCCTTCGGCTTTTTCCGGCGGATAAAAGAACCCGGCCTGTTCCAGACGGTCCTCATAATGCTCGACCAACTTTTCAACCTCGATCCCGGTCGCCCAATCGCCCTTGCCCAGATCAGTTGCCTCATGCACGACATCCCCGGTCTGGCGCATCCATTCATAGGCGGTCAGCAGAACGCACTGCCCGAGGTTCAACGACGCATATTCCGGATTCACTGGCACCGAGATAATCGCATTGGCCTTGGCAATATCTTCGTTTTCAAGCCCTGCCCGTTCCGGGCCAAATAGAACAGCGACCTTTTCGCCCGCCGCCACTTTCTGCGATGCAAGCTGCATTGCGCGCTCCGGGCTATAGACAGGCTTGGTCAACCCACGTTGCCGCGCTGTGGTGGCGAAGACAAAGGTGGTGTCCTCCAGCGCGCCCGCCAGATCGTCAAATAACTGCGCCTCATCCAAAAGCCGCCCGGCCCCGCTGGACATCGCCACCGCCTTGGGGTTGGGCCAGCCGTCGCGCGGTGCCACGATCCGCATCCGATCCAGCCCAAAGTTCCACATCGCCCGCGCGGCAGCACCGATGTTCTCACCCATCTGAGGGCGCACCAGAACAAAAGACGGCTGTGATGTATCGCTGGGCATGGCTAACTCCGAAAAACTCCGCTTGCTCTAATGGCCGCATGGGTCGAGGGCAAGTCGGCCCGGCGTCTTCTGTTCGCAAAAGGGTACGTAGCCGGCATAAAAGTTTGCTTCCCCCGCGCAATCCGCTAAACCGCGCGAAAGATGACAAACCCGAAGGACGCGCCATGGACACCCCCGAGCAGCCGCAGATTTACCTGATCACGCCTCCGACCATCGCGCTGAGTACATTCCCTGATCAATTGGGCCACGTATTGGACGGGTCTGAAATTGCATGTATCCGCCTCGCCTTGGCTGGAAGCGACGAAGATACCATCGCGCGCGCCGCCGATGCTTGCCGCGAAGTTGCGCATGCGCGCGATGTGGCCATCGTGATTTCCAACCATGTATTGCTGGCGCAGCGGTTGGGTCTGGACGGGGTGCATCTGGATGACGGCGCGCGGTCTGTCAGGGCAGCCCGTAAGGAGCTGGGCGCGGATGCGATTGTCGGCAGTTTTTGCGGGTCTTCCAGCCATGACGGGATGACTGCTGGTGAAAGTGGCGCGGATTACGTGGCCTTTGGCCCGGTTGGTTCCGCCACGCTGGGCGATGGTACTCAGGCCGAAAAGGACCTGTTCCAATGGTGGTCCGAAATGATCGAGGTTCCCGTCGTGGCCGAGGGCGGCCTGACGTCCGATCTGATCCGAGACCTCACCCCCTGCACCGATTTCTTCGGCATCGGAGAGGAAATCTGGTCGCAAGATAACCCGTTGGAGGCGCTGAACTCTCTGATTGCCGCAATGCGCTGAGGGATACGAGCGTTAACCCTTGCACCCGCGTCGGGGCTGCGGCATGACACAAGGCATGAACAAGAAAAGCGAAATTTTGTGCATCGGCTCGGTCCTTTGGGACGTGATCGGACGCTCGGCCAGCGCCATGCGACAGGGCTCGGATGTACCCGGCCGCATTACTCGCCTGCCGGGTGGCGTCGCCATGAACATCGCCATGACGCTGGTGCGGTTCGGAATGACCCCGACTTTGCTGACCGCAATTGGCCGCGACGCTGAAGGGGATGAACTGGTCCGGTCCTGCGCGCGTTTAGGGATGGTCACCGATCACATCTATCGCTCGCAAGACCTGCCCACCGACCGTTACATGGCGGTCGAAGGGGCCAACGGGCTGATCGCCGCCATTGCCGATGCGCATTCGCTTGAAGCTGCCGGAGCCAAAATCCTGCGTCCCTTGATGCATGGTCCGCTGGGTTATGAAAATACACCATTCGAAGGGCCCATCGCGCTGGACGGTAACCTCACGCTGACCTTGCTTGAAGAGATCGCCCAAAGCCCCGCCTTTGCCAAAGCCGACCTGCGCGTCGCCCCGGCCTCGCCCGGCAAGGCAGAACGGCTGCTGCCCTTCCTCAAACACGCCCGTGCAACGCTCTATGTGAATCTCGAAGAGGCCGGACTGCTTTGCCAACGCGAGTTCACCGATTCCGAGAGCGCCGCCAAAGGCCTGCTGGACCGTGGCGCGTTGCGGGTTCTTGTGACCGATGGCGGCAACTCGGCCACCGTCGGGGATGCTGATGCTGTCTTGACCCAAACACCCCCGTCCGTTCTGGTCACCCGCGTGACCGGCGCGGGCGACACTTTCATGGCCGCCCATATCGCCGCCGAGGCGAATGGTGCCGACAGCGACGCGGCACTCAGCCGCGCGCTGCGCGCCGCTGCAACCTATGTTTCCGGAGAAACCCCACTGTGATCACCATTCACTATTCCGCAGAGGTCCGCGCCGCCAAGGATGCGGGCCAACCAATCGTGGCATTGGAAAGCACCATCATCACCCATGGCATGCCCTACCCCCAGAACATCGAGGTCGCGGCACAGGTTGAACAAGACATCCGCGATGCGGGCGCCGTTCCAGCAACGATTGCCGTTATTGACGGAGTTTTGCACGTCGGCCTCGAAGCCGACCAGCTGAGCGCACTGGGTCAAGCGCAAGGCGTCGCCAAACTGTCACGCGCTGACATGGCCGCCTGCCTCGCCACAGGCGGCACCGGGGCCACCACCGTCGCCGCAACAATGATCGCCGCACATTATGCAGGCATTGAGGTCTTCGCCACCGGAGGCATCGGTGGGGTGCATCAGGGGGCCGAAACCTCCTTCGACATCTCCGCTGACCTGCACGAGCTCGCGCAGACCCCGGTGACTGTGGTCGCGGCCGGGGCCAAAGCCATCCTCGACCTCGCCAAAACGCTTGAAGTTCTGGAAACGCTCGGCGTCCCCGTCATCGCCCACGGACAGGACGAGTTCCCGGCCTTCTGGTCCGCAAAATCACCCTTGGCAGCCCCGCTGCGCATGGATGATGCCGCTGACATAGCAAAAGCCCACGCTACACGGCGTGCGTTGGGGCTGCCGGGTGGTCAGTTGGTCGCTAACCCGATCCCGCAAGCCGACCAGATCCCGTCCGAGGAACTGGCCCCGATCATCGCGTCCGCACAGGCCGATGCAGAAACTCACCGGATCACTGGCAAAGGCGTCACACCTTATCTGCTACAGCGTATCTATGAACAGACCGAAGGCCGTTCGCTTACCGCCAACATCGCATTGGTACGCAACAACGCCCGACTGGCAGCGGTCATCGCGCGTGCGCTGACGGAATCAGCCCACTGACCCCAGCTATTGCACCAAGCGCCCGGACTGCTTACCTAATTCCGCAAACCACTCAGGACCGCAATGAACACTCCGTTTGACGAAGAACCCCACCGACGCCCCGGCCTGTTCTCCCGGCTACGCGCGTCCTTTCTGACTGGTATCGTCGTCATTGCTCCGGTGTGGCTGACCATCTGGTTAATCTGGTCTGTGGTTGGCTGGATCGACAGCGCCGTCCTGCCCCTGATCCCGCAACGGTTCCAACCCTCGGAATATGTCGGCATCAACCTGCGCGGCGTTGGCGTGGTCATATTCCTGCTGTTCACGATTATCGTCGGCTGGATCGCAAAGGGCATCCTGGGCCGTTCTCTGATCCATTTCGCCGAGAGTGTCGTCGACCGCATGCCCGTGGTCCGTTCGGTTTATTCCGGGATCAAGCAAATCTCGGAAACTGTGTTCGCCCAGACCGAGCGGTCTTTCGAAAAAGCCTGCCTGATCCAGTATCCGCGCCGGGGCATCTGGGCAATCGGCTTCGTCTCGACAACAGCGCGCGGTGAAGTGAGCGATCGCGCCGAAACCGGGGGCGAGTTGCTAAGCGTGTTTGTCCCGACAACCCCAAACCCCACATCCGGGTTCCTGTTGTTTTTCCCCGCAGAGGATGTGATCCTGCTGGATATGTCCATCGAGGATGCAGCCAAGCTGGTGATCTCAGCGGGTCTGGTTTACCCGAATGACAAAGACCCAACCCAGCCGCCTGAATAATCAACCAAACATTGCGGGCAAATCGACCGTGCTCCGCTGACCCAGATCGTCCTTATGCACGCTCAGAAACTGATCCGCCGCATCGCGCCCGGACTGTTTCAGCCGGTTCAGCACAACCGGGTTTGGCACGATCTTGGTGGCCGCTGAAAGGTCGTTCATCAAGGCGTCATCAGCGATCATATGCACCAGCACCCGGCTCATCTCACCAGCCTTCAGCTTGCCTTCGGCCAGAAGCCGTTGAACGAAATTGATCGCACGCAGCTCGCGAAACAACGATGAGTTAAAGCTGATCTCATTGATCCGGTTCTGAATCTGCTGCGGCGTTTTAGGCACCTCATCGCGTTCCAGCGGGTTGATGTTCACAATCACCACATCATCTGGCAAATCCCCACCGAACAACGGATAAAGCGCCGGGTTTCCGGTATAGCCGCCATCCCAATACGCTTCGGTCCGCTCGGATTTCGGGTCATAGATTTCAACCGCCTGAAACAGGTTCGGCAAGCAGGCCGAGGCCAGAATCGCATCGGTCGAAATCTCCTCGCCTGTGAACACGCGAATCTTGCCGCTGCGCACACAGGTGGCGCAGACAAACAGCGCGGGCCCTTCGTCTGCACAAATCTCATCAAAGTTGAACCGATCCACAACCGGGGTGAGCGGATTGCGATAAAACGGCCCATAGGCGTAAGGCGATACCAGCCGCGACCATGCTTCGGCCATCGAGAACGGAACGGAGTACTCCAACGCTTGTGCAACATGAGCAGGCTCAATGCCCCGCATCCAATGGGCAATTCGCATATCGCCGACGGCACCCATGCGTTTCCAAAGCCCATCCAGACACGCCCGCGCCCCTTCGCGCCCTGCATGCACCATCCCTGATTTGAACGCTGCCCCGTTCAAAGCGCCGGCCGAAGTCCCAGTGATCGCGGCAACCTCGATATCCTCTTCATCCAGCAATCGATCCAGTACACCCCAGGTAAACGCGCCATGCGCCCCACCGCCCTGCAATGCCAGATTGATCCGTTTCATGGTTCCGCCTCTTCATCTGGCCAGAAATACCTCGGGGGTATGGGGGCAGAGCCCCCATGGTCCCTCACAATGCCGTCCATCCCCCATCCACAGATATCGTCGTTCCTGTGATCTGTGCCGCTGCATCCGAGCACAAGAAGATCGTAGTTCCGCCCAGCTGCTCGACCGTGGCAAACTCCTTCGACGGCTGCCGCTCCAGCAGGATGTTCTTCACCACATCCTCGCGGCTCATATTGTACTCTTTCATCGTGTTGGGAATTTGCGCCTCAACCAATGGAGTCAGTACGTATCCCGGACAAATAGCATTGCAGGTAATCGGCTCCTGCGCAGTCTCCAGCGCCACGGTCTTGCTCATGCCGACGACACCATGCTTTGCCGCGATGTAAGCCGCCTTGTAGGGCGAGGCCGTCAGACCGTGAGCCGAGGCAATATTCACGATCCGCCCCCAGCCCGCCGCGCGCATCATCGGAAGCGCTGCCGCCATCGTATGAAAGACCGAATTCATGTTGATCGCGATGATCGCATCCCATTTGTCCGACGGAAACTGATCGATCGGAGCCACATGCTGAATGCCGGCGTTGTTCACCAGAATGTCACAAGCACCTGCCTGTTCGATCAGTGCACGGCATTCATCGCCCTTGGACATATCTGCCTTGATATAGCGCGCGTTGGTTCCCGTCTCTTTGCCAATCTCGGTGGCCAGCGCATGATCTTCATCACGGTCGGTGAACGAATTCAGCACCACATCCGCCCCGGCCTTCGCCAGCTCACGCGCGATGCCCAGCCCAATCCCCGAATTCGACCCCGTGACGACGGCTGTTTTGCCCGACAGACTCATGGCACTCTCCTTATGAGTTTTTGTTTCTCAAACACAGTGCCATGCTGCACCTGCAAAGAAAACGGGGAATGACCTGATCCGCGCACCCGCACGAGTTTTGCCAAAAAAAACGCCCGCACGAAGCGGGCGTTAAGTTATTGAGGCAGGTTTCATACAGGCAAGAAACCTATCGAGCAGTAGAACCTTTATAAGCAATTCCACGCCCTCGTCCAAGCTAAAAGTTTGATAATAAGAAAAATCATGGCTACGGTGAATCCCAAACAAAATAAGGCCAGAGCAGGATTGTTTCCAAAATGAGCCCCGATTATCTCCGCCCCCTTCGTCCCGCGATTGTGGGAATCACCTGTATTTTCGCCGCCTCAATGGCGTCAGCAGAATCGGCCCATGGCATAGCTATGTATGGTGACCCGGCCCTACCACCGGATTTTGTGTCGCTACCCTACGCAAATCCTGACGCGCCCAAGGGCGGCAAGGTCGTATTTGGCAATACCGGCGGCTATAACAGTCTGAACCCGTTTGTGCAAAAAGGCACCGCGCCGTGGCAGTTGCGATTTTGGACTCATGAAAGCCTGATGGGCCGCTCCTGGGACGAACCTTTCACTCTTTACGGGTTGTTAGCCGAATCAGTAGAGACGGATTCGGACCGAACCTGGGTCGAATTCACGCTGCGCGAAAATGCTGAATTCTCGGATGGATCGCCGGTCACTGTCGATGACGTGATCTGGTCGTATGAGACACTGGGCACCGAAGGCCACCTGCGATATCGCGGGCTGTGGGGCAAGATTGATAGCATTGAACAGACTGGACCGCGCAGCGTTCGGATCACCTTTAACGAACCGGATCGCGAACTGGCCCTGATCGCCGGAATGCGCCCGATCCTGCAAAAAGCGCAGTGGGAGGGAAAGTCGTTCGCTGACGCTCAACTACACGATATACCCATCGGTTCCGGACCATACGTAATCGATGACTATGAGGCTGGCCGCTATGTGAACCTGCGTCGCAATCCTGACTATTGGGGTGCCGACATCCCCTACCGCAAGGGCACGATGAATCTGGATGACATGCGGATTGAATTCTACGGAGACGGCACAGTCGCGTTTGAAGCGTTCAAAGCTGGCGAGCTTTCGGCCGTTCGTGAATTCAACGCGGATAAATGGAATACGCAGTACAACTTCCCAGCGGTTCAGCGCGGTGATGTTGTGAAGACGGAAATTCCCCATCAAAAACCATCAGGCATGACCGGCTTTGTCATGAACACACGCAAGGCCCCATTCGATGACTGGCGCGTACGCGAGGCACTAACGCTGGCCTTCAACTTCGAGTTCATCAACGACACCATTACAGGCGGGGCGCAGCCCAGGATCACCTCCTATTTCTCGGGTTCGGAATTGGGGATGCAACCCGGACCGGCCACTGGTCGTGTCGAGGAATTGCTTCAACCTTATGCCGCCGAGTTGGCACCGGGCACGCTGGATGGATATGAATTGCCTCAAAGCGATGGAACCGAACGCAACCGCCGAAATATCCGCAATGCGCTTAAACTGCTGGAAGAGGCCGGATGGACCATTCAGGACGGCCAGCTTCGCAACGCCAGCGGTGAGCCGTTTGTGATTGATCTGGTCATCAGCCAGGGCAGCCTGAATGTGGTGCAGGATGTCGGCGTGATCGCGGAAATCTACGCCCGCGCCCTCGAACGCCTGGGTATCCAGTTGACAGTCGAGAAAGTAGATGACGCGCAATATACTTCACGCATCGATGCGCAAGATTTTGACATGACCCCGTTCCGTCGTGCGCTGTCGCTCTCGCCAGGCAACGAACAACGCCTGTATTGGGGCAGCGAAAACGCCAACGCTCCTGGGACGCGGAATGTCATGGGTCTGACCTCGCCCGCCGTGGACGGGCTGATCGACGCGATGCTGGCCTCGGAAAGCCACGAGGATTTTGTTGCGGCAACGCGCGCGCTGGATCGTGTTCTGACAGCGGGTCGCTATGTTATTCCTATCTGGAGCTTTGATGTCGGCCGTATCGCCCATGTCAAAGAGCTGAAACAACCCGACACTCTGCCAATTTATGGCGATGGGCCAGAATATATGCCACAGGTCTGGTGGTTTCAGGATTGACGAGTCCCTTCTATTTCCATATTTCATGAATTATGGAAATAGAGATTCATGACAGGCTGAACGCACTCGCACATCCCAAGCGGCTGGATCTGTTCCGGCTGTTAATGCGTCGCTATCCAGATACCGTTGCTGCGGGTCAGATTGCCGAGGCTTTAGCGCTGAAACCCAATACTGCGTCAACCTACCTGAATGCATTGAAATCCGCCGGGCTGATCCAGCAGTCGCGCAGCGGGACATCATTGCAATATTCCGCCAACTTACCAGCGGTGCGCGGGCTGTTTGATGAGTTGCTGGGCGGTTGCTGTCAAAATCGTCCTGATCTGTGCATGCAACCCTCGGATGACCCCGTTATGGCGTCCCCTGGCCGCGTTATGAATGCGCTTTTCCTCTGCACCGGAAACTCGGCCCGTTCGATCATGGCTGAAGCCATCCTGAACAATGAAGGTAACGGCTTGTTTCGTGCTTATTCGGCAGGAACGGCACCATCGGACGGACCAAATTCAATCGTTTTGGAACTCTTGAAGCAAAAAGACTACGACACGACCTCACTCCGCTCAAAATCACTGGAAGAATTTGCCGCTGCTGATGCCCCAAAGATGGATTTTGTCTTTACCGTCTGCGACCACGCAGCGAACGAGGCCTGCCCCGCTTGGCCAGGACAACCGATAAGCGCGCATTGGGGTCTGCCCGATCCGGTCAAAGTTGAAGGAACCGACGCGCAAAAGCAGCTGGCATTCCAGCAGGCCTACGGATTGCTGCGCAACCGTATCACCGCCTTTGCCAGCCTCCCGTTCGAAACGCTCGACCGCATCTCACTACAACACAAGGTGGATGACATCGGTCGAATGGCCGAATAGTCCTCGATCAATCCAAGGATACCCCCATGAACATACTGGTTCTATGCACCGGCAACTCGGCTCGGTCGATTCTGCTAGAGTCGCTCTTCAATCACACCGGCGAAGGGCGTGTACGCGCCTATTCAGCAGGCTCCAACCCGACCGGGAAGGTGCATCCGCAATCCTTGACGCTGCTTGGTGCCGAAGGCCATGACGTCCGCGATGCCCGCTCTAAAAGCTGGGATGAGTTTGCAGCAGAAAATGCTCCGGAAATGGACATAGTGATCACGGTTTGCGGCTCAGCCGCCGAAGAGACATGTCCCGTCTGGCCCGGCGCCCCCGTACGCGCGCATTGGGGTGTCGAGGACCCGGCTGCCGCGTCTCAGTCAGACTGGGAAACCGCCTTTAGGACCGCATATGACATTCTTGGGCGCCGCGCCGAAGCACTTCTGGAGCTGCCCATTGAAACCATGGACAGCGTTGAACTCTCGGCACATCTCAAACGTATTGGAGCCCTGCTGTGAGCGCCCGCCAGTACTTTGCCGAATTCCTCGGAACCGCCTTCCTGCTGATCGGCGTCGTCGGATCAGGCATCATGGCGCAAACCTTGTCCGACGGGAACATCGCGCTGGCGTTGCTGGCCAATGCAATTGCGACCGGCTGCATCCTTTACGCTATCATCACTACGCTCGGCCCTGTCTCGGGCGCTCACTTCAACCCTGCAGTGACATTGGCCTTTGCGCTGCGCGGTGAACATCCCTGGCGTGCGGTCACCCCTTACATGCTTGTTCAGATTGCCGGAGGTATCGCGGGGGTCTGGGCCAGCCATTACATGTTTGACCTGCCGATTCTGCAAACTTCGGAAACGATGCATCGTACCGGGGCTCATCAGTGGTTTTCGGAAATTATCGCCACTTTGGGTTTGCTGTTTGTGATTTTCGGCGGAATTCGGCACAAGCCGGACACGGTACCAGCCCTTGTGGGCCTCTATATTACCGGCGCCTACTGGTATACGTCTTCCACAAGTTTTGCTAATCCGGCCGTTACAATCGCAAGGGGCTTTACGGATACCTTTGCGGGGATATACCCTGCGCACATTCCGATGTTCATAATTATGCAGTTAATTGCTGTATTTATCGGACACAAAATACTGAACTGGTTATTCGAACCAGCAGAATAACGGACCGGCCGCCACTCACTTTACAGCAGGTCCGTGGGCCCGTTGCGGTATCTCCGCAGCGGGTTTTTTGCATCTTATCTCCCGACTCCGGCTGCGACATTTTGTCATGTCTGCAGCAACGCACGGCGCTCCGTAGGCTGTCTTGGGGGAGAGCAATCCTGAAACACCAACTAAGGAAGGCTCGCAGATGCTAAACTGGGCTGATCTGACGCAAGACTGGGACGCGTCATATGCGCGTGCAAAACGTAGGTTTCCGAACCTGCGCGATAGGGATATGGCGCGCGTTGGCGAAGATCGCAAACAGTTCGAAGCTTACCTGGCCGAGCGTCACCACCTGACCGTAAACGAGGCGCGCGAAGAGCTTGAGGATTTCCTGTTCACCGAAGCATTGAACCGCGAAGCGGCTCAAGCCCTAAGCAAGTGACGTCACCCACAGGATCGTCGCATCCTCATCACTGACCGAAATGACGTTATGCCCCATGCTGCCGTCGTAATAAGCGCTGTCGCCGCGGCGCATTTCGACCGGCTCATAGAACTCGGTAAACAACCGCACCACTCCGGTCAGAACATACAGAAATTCCTCACCATCGTGACGCACCCAGCCGTCAAATTCTTCCATCGAGCGTGCACGTACACGGGCGCGATAGGGCAGCATCTGCTTTTTGGTCAGCGTTTCTGCCAGCAACTCATGTTCGTAGGTGGTGGTCGCATGGGCCGCACCCCCGCCCATCTTGGTCACTGCCATTCGACCGATCACCTGATCGCGTTGTGGCGGCGTAAAAAGCTGAGGCACCGAAATCTCCAATCCGGTCGCCAGCTTTTTCAAAGCATCATAGGTCGGAGACATCTGACCATTTTCGATCTTGCTGAGTGTCGACCGGGCCAGACCCGCCTGACTCGCCGCCTGTTCCAGCGTCCAGTTGCGGGCTTTACGCAGTTCGCGCACGCGCGCGCCCAGATCGACCGGCTCCAACTCGGTGTTGACACCATTGTCGCGGGCAATTCTGACGATAGATTTATGATCATTGGTGGCCATGGGTCTTTCTATAGGGCGAGCATGCCCTGCTTGCAACGCGCCTCGCACGGGGATAGCCAGTTCTCATGTTGTCGATCTTTGATCAGGGGCCGCCTACGCCCTGCCCGCGCCCATTCAATCTTGCCGCGCATGTGCTGCGCCATGCGAAAAGTTCAGCTGAGAAGACCGCACTTTCGGTGCTGGGATCGGATGGTGCAACAGACTGGACCTATGGCGATCTGCATTCGGCGATAATGGGCACCGGTTCAGGATTGCTGCAGAGCGGCCTTCGCGCCCAAGACATTGTTCTCATGCGATTGGGCAATACCGTCGATTTTCCGATCGCCTATCTGGGCGCAATCGCCGTGGGGCTGGTCCCCGTGCCCACCTCATCACAACTGACCGAGCAAGAGACCGCAAAGATCATCGACGATCTGAAACCCGCCGCCATTTTGCGAGATCCTCAGGTCGCCTGCGCGCCGCGCCCGGATCAGATCATGCTGCCTGAACTGGCCCGGATGCGATCACTTCCGCCTGCAAGTTTTGCCATGGGAGATCCCGAGCGGCTGGCCTACGTGGTCTACACTTCGGGCACTTCAGGCAAACCCCGTGCGGTTGCGCATGCACACCGCGCCATCTGGGCTCGGCAGATGATGGTCGACGGCTGGTATGGCCTGAAATCCTCGGACCGGCTGTGCCATGCGGGGGCATTCAATTGGACCTACACGCTGGGCACCGGCTTGATGGACCCTTGGGCCATTGGTGCAACGGCTCTGATCCCTGAACCCGGGACAGACATACGCGATCTGCCTGCCCTGTTGAAACAACATCGTGCCACCATCTTTGCAGCCGCACCGGGGGTCTTTCGGAAGATGATGCAAAGTGACACGCAGCCCGGCCTTCCCGATCTGCGCCACGGCCTTTGCGCCGGGGAAAAGCTGTCGCGACACCTGTATGAACAATGGGTCCAGTCCACCGGCACCGAGCTTTATGAGGCTTACGGCATGTCCGAATGCTCGACCTTCATCTCATCCAGCCCAAGCCACCCGGCACGCGGCACAGCGTTGGGGCAGCCGCAGCCCGGGCGTCGGATTGCCATCCTTGGGCCGGATGGCCCTGTGCCACAAGGTCAGGAAGGAACAATAGCCGTACATCGCGAAGATCCGGGCCTGATGCTAACCTATCTGAATGCCCCGGACGAGGCCGCTGCTCGGATGCAGGGGGATTGGTTCCTGACCGGTGATCAAGGCGCGATGGCCGTTGATGGGCAAATCACCTATCTGGGTCGAGATGACGACATGATGAATGCGGGCGGATATCGCGTTTCCCCGGTCGAAGTCGAAGCGGCCTTATCCACCCATCCCGAGATCACCCAGGTCGGGGCGGCTACGGTCGAGGTAAAACAGGACAGTTCGATCATCGTTGCCTTCTACACTGGCCCCGAAGAACTGGACGCGGCGGACCTGCACGCCTATGTGTCTGACAAGTTGGCGCGCTACAAACAGCCGCGTGCCTTTGTCCATCTGCCCGCCTTGCCCACCGGAGGCAACGGCAAACTTCTGCGCCGCGCCCTGCCGGCCTATTTCAAGGCGACGTCCGAATGACACACACTGTAAAGCTCGACATCATGTCCGATCCGATTTGCCCCTGGTGCTATATCGGCAAGACCCATCTGGACAAAGCGCTCGCCGAAGTGCCAGACCACCCCTTTATGATCGAGTGGCACCCCTTTCAGCTGAACCCCGATATGCCCGACGAGGGCATGGATCGGCGCGAATACCTTGAACGGAAGTTCGGCGGTAAGGACGGAGCAGTTCGCGCATACGCTCCCGTTGTCGAACATGCCGAAAACGCAGGTTTGAATATCGATTTCGAAGGCATGAAACGTACGCCCAACACGCTGGATGCCCACCGCCTGATCCACTGGGCGGGGATTGAGGGCAGGCAGGATGCCGTGGTCGATGCACTCTTTAATGCTTACTTCGTCGAGGCGCGTGATATTGGTGATCATGAGGTGTTGGCTGATGTCGCCGACAGCGTCGGCATGGACGCAGCGGTCGTACTGAAACTGCTGCAGTCAGACGCCGACCGAGAAGATATCCGTAACCGCGACAGCCATTCACGCGAAATGGGCGTAAATTCGGTTCCCACATATATCGTTGCAAACCAGCACGCCGTTCCGGGCGCGCAACCTCCTGAATTGTGGGCAAAAGTGATCGCTGAGATCATGTCTCAGATTGAGGCTTCCCCTGCAGAATAGCACATACCCCTGTGCATTTCTGATCTAGTCCAACCCGAAACGCCGTGATAGCGCATTCGGGAAGGAGTTCCCCATGGCCGACCGCATGTCCCGGGGCGAATTCATTGCGTTGATCGCGATGATGTTCGCCACGATAGCCTTTTCGATCGATTCAATGCTGCCAGCCCTGCCCGAGATCGGCGCAGAGCTCAGCCCCTACGATCTGAACAAAGCACAGTTGATCTTGACCTCTTTTGTGCTGGGCATGGGGATCGGCACATTCTTTACTGGGCCAATTTCCGATGCGGTCGGGCGCAAGCCGGTGATTTATGGCGGTGCTGCTCTCTATATACTGGCCTGCGCCGTTGCGTGGTCCAGCTCATCGCTTGAACTGGTGCTGGCTGCGCGCATCGCGCAGGGCCTCGGGGCGGCCGGGCCGCGCGTTGTGGCCATGGCAATCATTCGCGACTTGTTTTCAGGGCGCGAGATGGCGCGCATCATCTCGATCGCGATGATGATCTTTACTCTGGTCCCCGCCGTGGCACCGCTGCTAGGCGCAGGCGTTATTGCACTGGTCGGCTGGCGCGGCATCTTTGTGTCCTTCATCATATTCGCCACGATCATCGTGATCTGGATGGCCACGCGCCTGCCTGAATCTCTGGCGCCCGAAAACCGACGCCCCTTCCGCCTGCCCCTGATGATTGCGGCAGTGCATGAGATGTTCGCACACCCCACCGTACGCCTCTCGATCCTGGTGCAGACCCTTTGCATGGGGTTGCTGTTCACCATGCTAACGATGGTTCAGCCGGTTTTTGACGTCATCCATGATCGGGCAGACAGCTTTCCCTTCTGGTTCGCCTTCGTGGCGCTGATCTCGGGTTCGGCCAGCCTTTTGAACGCCGCCGTGGTCGTACGCGTCGGGATGCGCCGTATGGTGACCTGGGCCTTGGGCGCGCAGATTCTGATCACAAGCGCCGTCATCATCCTGAACATGACACCACTTTCACCGGGCGCATCCTTTGCTGTTTTTGTGGCGTGGCAGACCTCGATCTTCTTTATGGCCGGTGTAACCATGGGCAACCTCAACGCCATTGCCATGGAACCTATGGGTCACATCGCGGGAATGGCTGCCTCGGTCATTGGCTCGATCGCCACAATTCTGGCGGCTGCCATCGCGGCCCCTATTGGGCTGTTATTTGACGGGTCGATCACACCGCTGACGACCGGCGTGCTAACGATGTGCATCCTTGGCTTCGGCCTGATGCTACATATGGGCCGGATTGAAAACAGACTGCCCGCCTGATCTGTGCAGAGCCGCTGAAACACGTTAACCTTCCCGCAAATCGTGGGGGGGGGGGCGCCATGAGCGACTATTATGATCTGGGCACGTATTCCTGTGCCGTCACCACAGCATCACCCGAAGCACAGCTTTGGTTCGATCGCGGATTGGTCTGGACGTATGGCTATAACCACGACGAAGCGGTCACGTGCTTTCAGAAAGCTGCCAAGATTGACCCGGATTGCGCCATGGCCCATTGGGGCGTCGCCTATGCGGCAGGCCCAAACTATAACCTGCCTTGGGAATTGCGGGACGATCAGGGCCGGGCCAAATCACTGGCCATCGCCTATGATGCAACACTGAAGGCACTGTCGCTGCTCGACGGGTGCACAGCGGTTGAGCAAGCGTTGATCCGCGCCCTACCCGCCCGATACCCTCAGCGCGACCCCACCGAAAACATGCACCAATGGGACTATGACTATGCGGACGCCATGCGCGCCGCATTTGCCGAACAGCCTGATGATCTGGACCTGCGCACGATCCATGTTGAGGCGCTGATGAACCTCACCCCGTGGCAGATGTGGGACCTGAAAACGGGCCAACCGGCCGAGGGTGCCGCGACCCTTGAAGCGCAAGACGCTTTGGAGAGCGCTATGGTCAATGACCCGGCGTCGATGTCTCATCCCGGTCTACTTCACCTATATGTGCACCTGATGGAGATGTCGCCGACGCCAGAAAAGGCGCTGCAGGCCGGAGACATCCTGCGTACACTCGTACCCGATGCCGGTCACCTGGTGCATATGCCGACCCATATCGACGTGCTGTGCGGCCACTATCACAACGTTGCCTACTGGAACGAAAAGGCCACCGAGGCCGATCTGAAATATTATGAGCGTGAAGGCGCGTTCAACATTTATACCGGCTATCGTCAGCACAACTATCACTTCACCATCTATGGCGCTCTGTTTCTCGGTCAGATGGAACCAGCCCTGCGTGCCAATCAGGGCCTGTGGGATACCACCCCCGAAGATATGCTTCGGATCGAAAGCCCGCCGATGGCGGATTATTTTGAAAGCTACATGTCCATGGGCCCGCATATCCTGATCCGCTTTGGCCGCTGGGAAGAGGCCAAGGCACTGAATTTGCCAGACGACCCTGACCTCTATCGCACTTTGACAGCAACAACACATTATGCTCGCGCCATCGCCCATGCAGCCACTGATGAGGTGGCGCAGGCCGAGGCCGAAGAGCAGTTGTTCCTTGCCGCAAAAACCTGCGTGCCCGAGACCCGCCGCCTGCACAACAATCGGGTCATCGACCTTCTGGAGATCGCAGCGGAAATGCTGCGCGGAGAAATCGAGTATCGCAAAGGCAACTACGAGATTGCCTATGCACATCTACGCCGCTCGGTCGAATTGGATGACACGCTGCCCTATGACGAGCCATGGGGTTGGATGCAACCAACACGCCATGCGCTTGGTGCGTTGTTGTTCGAACAAGGGCATGTGAACGAGGCTGAGGCAGTCTATCGTGAAGATCTAGGCTTGGGTGGCACGCTCAGCCGCGCCTCGATCCACCCTGACAATGTCTGGAGTTTGAAGGGTTTGCATGATTGCCTGAAAGCACGCGGCGAGACAGTAGAAATCCGCCAAATCAAGCAACGCCTTGATCTTGCCTTGGCGCGCGCGGACCGCACCGTCGGCGCGTCGTGCTTCTGTGCCCAAGCCGCCATGAGGGCTGCGGAATGAAGCTATTCCTTTTGGTGGCAGGCCTGCTGCTTGCCAGTCCAGCGCTGGCACAGCGCCAGACCTTTCCACCTATCGACGAGGCAGGTCAAAATCCATCACTGGTCGCATTCCGAGCTGACTTGCTGGCGAAAATCGAGGCACGCGATACCGATGCAGTTGTCGCCGCCGCTTGTCCCGACATCTATCTCAGTCACGGCACAGCAGGTGGACCGGAAGAGTTTCGCACCAACTTGACTGTGCCTCCGGAAACGCTTGGTGAAGAATTTAAGGACGAGGCTGCGGAGCTACGTGATTTTTACTGGTCGCAATTGCAGCAAACGGTTTCCCAACCGGGATATTTTGACGATCAGGGTGAATTCTGGATGCCGCACTATTGGCGGATCATTCTTCCCGCTACAGTAGACCCTTTCACCGCCTTCTATGTTTCGGGTGAAAGCATCACACTACGTCAGGCACCGTCTCGTGGCGCGCCCATCCTTGCGCTGATCAGTCATGAAATCGTGATCGTCCCTGACTATCAACCTGATGAGGAATACCAGAAAATCAGACTGACCGATGGGACATCGGGCTACTTACTCAGCGATTTTCTGGCATCAATGGTCGGTTACCGCGCTGCGCTTGTAAGATCCGAAGCGGGTGACTGGCAGCTCTGCACTTTTGTGACAGGGGACTAGGCTTTCGCCTTTTTCTTCACAGCCACGACCTTTTCGGCCAGATCACGGGCGATGGCAAACGCACCTTTGATCTTGTCGCTGTCCTTCTTCCAGTCGCGCCGCACAACGATCTTGTTGTCCTTGACCTTGGCCAGCCCGCGTTGGTTCTGAATGAACTCGACCAACCCCTCGGGAGAGGCGAACTTATCATTGTGGAACTGTATCGTTGCGCCCTTTGGCCCGCCGTCCAGCTTGGCGATCCCGGCGCGTTTGCACATCGCCTTGATGCGCACGACCAGCATCAGGGTATTCACCTCTTTCGGCAGGCTGCCGAAGCGGTCGATCAACTCGGCAGCGAATCCTTCCAGTTCCACTTTCGTCGACAGTGACGACAGGCGGCGGTAGAGGCCCAGACGCACGTCCAGATCGGGCACATAATCCTCGGGGATCAGAACCGGGACACCCAGATTGATCTGCGGCGCCCATTGGTCATCGGCATCCGATAGCCCCTCCATCTCGCCGGCTTTGATCTTGGCAATCGCCTCTTCCAGCATCGATTGGTAGAGTTCGTAGCCCACATCACGCATCTGGCCGGACTGTTCCTCACCCAGCAGGTTGCCCGCACCACGAATGTCGAGGTCTTGCGATGCCAGTGTGAACCCGGCCCCGAGCGTATCCAGCGAGCCCAGAACCCGCAGCCGTTTCTCAGCCGTCGCCGTCAGGCGCTGGCGCGGTTTGGTGGTCAGATAGGCATAGGCGCGGGTTTTTGAGCGCCCCACCCGCCCCCGGATCTGATAGAGCTGCGCTAGGCCAAACATATCCGCCCGATGCACGACCATCGTGTTGGCAGTCGGGATATCCAACCCGCTTTCTACGATCGTCGTGGCCAGCAGAACGTCGTATTTACCGTCGTAGAACGCGTTCATCCGGTCATCAAGCTCACCCGCAGCCATCTGCCCGTGTGCGACCACGTAGGATAGTTCAGGCAACTGCTCTTTCAGGAATTCCTCGATCTCAGGCAGGTCAGAGATGCGCGGCACCACATAGAAGCTCTGCCCGCCACGATAATGCTCGCGCAGCAGCGCCTCACGGATCGTTACCGCGTCGAATTCGCTAACATAGGTGCGGATCGCAAGCCGGTCGATGGGGGGCGTGCCTATGATCGACAGATCACGCACGCCTGTCAGGGACAGCTGCAGAGTTCGTGGGATCGGTGTCGCTGTCAGGGTCAGGACGTGCACGTCCGAGCGCAGCTGTTTCAGCCGTTCCTTGTGGCCCACGCCGAAATGCTGTTCCTCGTCGATGATCAGCAGGCCTAGATTATTGAACCGTATCCCTTTCGCCAGCAACGCATGGGTGCCGATCACGATATCCACCGTGCCCCGCGCCAGCCCGTCTCGGGTTTGCTGCGCCTCTTTGGCCGAGACAAAGCGCGATAATTGCCGGACCTCCAGCGGGAAACCCCGGAAGCGTTCCTTGAAGGACGCCGCGTGTTGCCGTGCGAGCAACGTGGTCGGTGCCACAATGGCAACCTGTACGCCCGACATCGCGGCGACAAAGGCTGCGCGCATGGCGACCTCGGTCTTGCCAAAGCCTACATCGCCACAGATCAGACGATCCATCGGCGCGCCGGAATGCATGTCTTCCATCACCTCGGAAATCGCGCGCAACTGATCGTCGGTCTCCTGATATGGGAAACGCGCGCTGAACTCTTCCCATGCATGTGGCGGTGGGTCCATGACAGGAGCTTTCCGCAGGGCTCGTTCGGCGGCGATGCGGATCAGCTTGTCCGCCATTTCGCGGATGCGCTCTTTCAGCTTGGCCTTCTTTGCCTGCCAAGCGCCACCACCCAAGCGATCAAGCAGCCCTTCGTCATGGCCATATTTCGAAAGCAGTTCGATGTTTTCGACCGGCAAGTAGAGTTTGGACTGTTCAGCATATTCCAGCAGCAGGCATTCATGGGCGGCCCCCGCAGCCGTAACGACCTCCATCCCCTGATACCGCCCGATCCCGTGGTCAACATGCACCACCAGATCACCGGGCGACAGCGACTGCGTTTCAGTCAGGAAGTTCTCGGCCTTGCGGCGTTTCTTGGGTTGGCGGATCAGACGGTCGCCCAGAACGTCCTGTTCCGAGATCACGGTCAGATTGGGCGCTTCAAACCCGTGTTCCAATGCCCAAACCGCAAGATGCAGGCCGCGCTTTCCAACCCGGGTCCCGTCGGTCACCGGGATTGCCTCGGCCAGGCCTTCATCTTCGATTAAGCCGGTCAGTCGTTCACGAGCGCCTTCGGAGTAAGAGGCAATGAGGACCGGCCCCTTGTCCATCTTTTTGGTGATATGCGCCGCCAGAGCGCCAAACAGGCTGATGCTTTCCTGCTGACGTTCGGGTGCAAAGTTGCGCCCGATCCGTCCGCCTGCATCGATCACGCCCGGACCACTCGCCTGCGGCAGCGGGCTGAACTGCAAAACGCGACGATCGCCCACTGCATCTTCCCATGCAGCATCGTCCATATAGAGCAGACCGGGAGGCGTCGGTTTATAAACCGTATCCATGCGCGAGCGGTTTTCCAAAGCGAGCTTTCGCGTCTCATACTGATCCGCAATCGTATCCCAGCGCGCCAGCCGAGCAGGCGTGACCTGATCGTCAAGCGAGATTGAGGCCCCCGGAAGATAGTCGAACAGGGTTTCCAGTTTTTCATGGAAAAACGGCAACCAATGCTCGATCCCCTGATGCTTGCGACCTGCGCTGACAGCTTCGTATAAGGGATCATCCGTACCCGCCGCGCCGAATTCGATGCGATAGTTCTGACGGAATCGGGTGATGGCGGCTTCGTCCAGTATAACCTCGGACACCGGGGCAAGCTCGACCACCTCAAGTTTTTCAGTCGTTCGCTGCGAGACAGGATCAAACCGGCGTGCACCATCCAGAACATCCCCGAACAAGTCCAGCCGCACGGGACCGCTCTCACCGGGTGGGAAGATGTCGATGATACCGCCTCGGATAGCGTAGTCTCCGGGCTCCATCACCGTGGGGCTTTGGGTAAAGCCCATGCGCACCAGAAAGTTGCGTAGGGCATCTTCGTCGATGCGCTGATCTACGCGAGCGGTGAATGCGGCCTCTCGCAACACTGCACGCGCGGGTACCCGTTGGGTCGCGGCATTGAGCGTGGTAAGCAGCACGAACCGCTGCGGCATCTGATGCACCAAGGCAGCCAGTGTTGCCACGCGGGCAGCAGAAATGTCGGCATTGGGCGACACCCGATCATAGGGCAAGCAGTCCCATCCGGGGAATACAAATACGGGCATGTCCGGCGCAAAGAATGCCAACGCTGCCCGCATCGCCTCCATCCGTTTGTCATCGCGGGCGATATGGCAGACTGGACCGCCCGAGCGCGCGATCTCATTCAGCACAAGCTGTGCATCAAACCCCTCGGGGCCGCCGCCGACTGTTACGTGGTTCGGAGCCGTCATTACCTTGCCTTTCAGGGACTACTAACCCAGGACACCAATCGAAATGTTCTGATACATTCCCCAGAACGCAGTGATCAAGATCGAGAACATACCAATGATCTGAGTAAAGGTCCGACTGCGCGTCAGCGTTTTGGAAACGTTTTCTACGGTCGCTTCTTGAGTCTGCAATCGACGCGCTGCCGCAATACTGATCATCATGACAAAACACATCGGGAGCAGAAGCAGAAATACGGCCTGTGCGAATTCCACGTCGTAGAAGAATCCCAACGTTGCAAGGCCTGTCAAAACAAAACAGCAAATTGCCATCAATACCAGACCCGAGGTTTCGACGATATACAACACTCTGTTCGAGTTGATCCGCGCGACATCCAGAAGGTCTTGTTCTGATTGACCACCTACACGACGGGCGCGCATCACAAGATCATAGGGCACCCCCATCGTCCAGTGGCTGGCAGATGACCAAAGAACGGCCAGACCGATCCAGTACCACAGATTCGAAAAGCTCCGCATGTCGATGAGTTCGAAAATCGAAGAGTATATGTCCAAGCGTCTGCCCTTTGTTCAACGTCCGCAGGGACCGTCATCGCAGCGATGCGTCCATTGTTACCCTTGAGACCACCGGGAATTCATGCCACCCAATGCGCAATTGTTCAAGGAGAGTGCGCCATGAAACCGACCATCGCCCTATATCCCCGGACCCGTTTCCGCCGGGCCCGCCAATCCGAGGCGATCCGGGGTCTGGTGCGCGAGAACACCTTGACCGTGAATGACTTTATCTGGCCTGTTTTTGTGCGCGATGGTGAAAATATCGAAGAACCCGTCCCGTCGATGCCCGGGGTCGTGCGACGCTCGGTCGACCTGATCACCAAAGCCGCGGTGGAAGCGCAAGCCCTTGGTATTCCTGCAATATGTATTTTCCCATACACCGATCCGAGCCTGAAAACCGAAGATTGTGCCGAGGCCTGGAACCCCGACAACCTGTCCAACCGCGCCATTCGTGCAATTAAGACTGCTGCGCCCGAAATCGCGGTGATGACGGATGTGGCCCTGGACCCCTACAACATCAACGGCCATGACGGCTATGTGGTCGATGGCGAGATTGTGAATGACCAGACTGTTGAGGCGCTGGTGAAAATGACGCTGGCGCAGGCCGAAGCCGGAGCTGACATCATCGGCCCGTCCGACATGATGGATGGCCGTATCGGCGCCATGCGCAGCGCACTTGAGTCGGCGGGTCACCACAATGTCATGATCCTGAGTTATGCCGCCAAATATGCCAGCGCTTTCTACGGCCCTTTCCGCGACGCCGTTGGGGCATCAGGCGCGCTGACCGGTGACAAGAAGACCTATCAGATGGATCCTGCCAACTCGGACGAGGCCCTGCGTCTGATCGAGCGCGATCTGACCGAGGGTGCAGATATGGTCATGATCAAACCGGGGATGCCATACTTGGACATCTGCCGACGGGTCAAAGACAGCTTCGGTGCACCGACCTATGCCTATCAGGTGTCTGGCGAATACGCGATGATCCAAGCCGCTGCACAAAACGGTTGGATCGACGGCGAAAAGGTGATGCTGGAAAGCCTACTGGCCTTCAAGCGCGCAGGGTGTGACGGCATTCTGACCTATTTTGCACCCGAAGCCGCGCGCATCCTGCAGGGCTAACACTTCAGATTGTCGCAATTTTTCGCCGATTTGCTGCGTGCGCAGCACAGCTTTCCCGTGACAGGCCGGTGCAATCGGCGTATTCTTGCAGACAAGATCGGGAACACCCGACATATCAGGCACATACACAGAGACAGAGAAACATGAGCAGTTCAAACTCCCCCCGACTTAGCCGTCGCGGTTTTGCTTTTGGCATGGCCGGACTGACGCTGACCGCCTCCTGCGGCAACGGCGTTGGCAACTCCAACGCAGTCACACTCGACGCGCGCGTCGACGCGACGCTGAACGAGATGTACAGCAAGTATCCCAACACCGTTGAGATTGCCAACAAGGCCAACGGAATGTTGGTCATGCCACTGATTACAGATGCCGGATTTATCTTTGGTGGCGCCTATGGTCAGGGTGCACTGCGTATTCAGGGCGCGACGGTCGACTATTATTCCGCCATCTCCGGTACTGCGGGTCTGCAGATCGGCGCACAGCAATATGCGCATGTTCTGTTCTTTATGACCGAAGAGGCCTTGAACGATTTCCGCCGCTCCAGCGGTTGGACGGCCGGTGCAGATATCGGATACGTCGTCGACGCGACCGGAGAATCCTTGTCGACCGACACCACTCAGTTGCGCAAACCCGTGCTGGCCGCAGTCTTTGGACAGGCGGGTCTGAAGTTCGGCGCGACGGTCGAAGGCACCAAATATACGCGCATCATCCCCTAAGACCCAAGATACCACCCTCCCCCCTCTGACGAGCCCCGCTACATCTTGTGGCGGGGCTCCGAGTTTTCGCGGTTTTCCACAAATTCCAGTGGCATTCCTCTTTCGGTCGGGCGGAGGTTCCAGTAACCTTGGCGCAAATGACCGCATAGAATTCTCGGGGGACAAATGGGCCTGGTTTTTCGCTGGCTGGTGAGACTTACGACAGGCCTGATCCTGCTGGCAATCGCTGCTGTGGGGTTGGTCTACTTTCTGGCCAGCCAATCCCTGCCTGAATACAATCAAACCCTTGAAGTTGAAGGTATAACTGCCCCTGTCGAGATCGTTCGCGACACTGCAAATGTGCCGCATATACTGGGCCAGTCCGACCCGGACGTGTTCTTTGGTCTGGGCTATGCCCATGCACAAGACAGGCTGTGGCAGATGACCATTCTGCGTCGGACCGCACAGGGCCGCTTGTCCGAAGTGTTCGGCCAGCGCACGGTAGCCATCGACAAATTACTGCGTCGTTTCGATCTTTACGGGCTCGCTCATCGCTCAGTCGAGTTTCAGGACGACTATACCAAGGCCGCGCTTCGCGCTTATTCCGCAGGGATCAATGCTCGGCTTACCGAGATCAACGAACAGGCGCTTGGACGTGGCGCCCCCGAGATGTTCCTGTTCAACGCCCCCGTTCCCCCATGGCAGCCGGGCGACAGCGTAGCGATTATCAAGCTGATGAGCCTGCAGCTTTCCGGCCATCTTGCTGATGAAGTGTTGCGCGCACGCACATCGCTGATGCTGGATAATCCCGCACGGCTGGCCGACATTCTGCCCGACGTCCCCGGTCCCGGTATTGCCGCGCTGCCCGAGTATGCTGATCTGTTTCCAGACCTTCCGCGCTATGCCCAAGGCACCCCGATGCCCGACACGCCGCTGTCGCCTTTCCCGCAGCGCGGGCTGGCAGGTGCGTCAAACGCGTGGACCGCCGCGCCGTCCCGCTCGGCCAGCGGTGGCACGTTGCTGGCAAACGATCCGCATCTGGGCCTCACCGCCCCGGGTATCTGGTATCTGGCGCGGCTGGAACTGGCCAAAGGCGGCGTTATCGGTGCAACGATTCCAGGCGTACCGGCAATCTCAGCCGGACGGAGTGAGCGCCTGGGCTGGGGCCTTACCTCCTCCTATCTGGACGATCAGGACGTTCACATCGAACAACTGAACCCCGACAATCCCGAAGAATACCTTACCCCAGACGGCTACAAACGCTTTCAGACCCGCCCTTCGATTATCGAGATCAAAGATGCCGCCCCAATTACCCTGACCCTGCGCTGGACCGAGAATGGCCCGGTTCTGCCGGGCACGCATTATGATCTGGAAACCATCACACCACCGGGCCATGTCGCGTCTCTGTCGTGGAGCGCGCTAAGCCCCCGCGATACATCCATGAGCGCCTCTTTGGCGCTGATGAATGCCGATTCAGTTCGAGACGCCATCGACGCGGCCGAGGACTATATTGCCCCTTCGCAAAACTTGTCGCTTGTCGATAAAGACACGATCGGCATGAAACTGGTCGGCGCAATGCCCCGGCGCGATCTGAACAATCAAAGCCGAGGCCGCATTCCCACCCCCGGCTGGCTGGAACGGAACCGTTGGCAGGGCCGCCTGCCCTATTCAGACAATCCTGAATTCGTGGCCCCGGTCGGCGGAGTTCTGGGTAACACCAACAACAAGATTATCGACCGGCCCTTCCCGCGCCATGTGTCGTACGAGTGGGGCGACACCCAGCGGGTCAATCGCTGGGAACGCCTGATGCAATCGCGCGAGGTACATACGCGTGACAGTTTTATCGAAGCGCAGTTGGACACGGTTAGCTTTACAGCGCGATCACTGCTGCCCCTGATCGGCGCCGATCTCTGGTTTACCGGTGAATCCGCACCCGAAGGTACGCCCGAACGGCAGCGTCAGATCGCGCTGGATCTGTTGGCCAACTGGAACGGTGAGATGAACGAGCATCTGCCGGAACCCCTGATCTACGCCGCATGGTTGCGCGCGCTGCAAATCCGCCTGATCTCGGACGAACTTGGCCCGCTGGCTGCCGAATACAAGCATGTCGAGCCGCTGTTTATCGAGCGGGTGTATCGCGATATCGACGGTGCCTCGGTCTGGTGCGACGTTCTTCAGAGCGCGCCCGTTGAAAACTGCACCGACATGGCACGACTGGCCCTGGATGACGCGATCATTTGGATTTCCGAGCGCTATGGCCCCGCACTCGAATCTTTACGCTGGGGCGATGCGCATCAGGCCACCCAGGACCACCCTGCGCTGGGCCAGGTTCCGGTGCTGCGGTTTTTCGTCAACATCCGCCAATCCACCAGCGGCGGCGATAACACCCTGCTGCGCGGGCGCACGTCAGGCGAAGGACCAGACCCGTTCCAGAATGTGCATGGCGCAGGTTATCGTGGCGTCTACGATTTTGCGGACCCCGATAGTTCGGTTTTCATCACCGCAACTGGCCAGTCAGGCCATTTCCTATCCCGCTATTATGACGATCAGGCCCAACTATGGCGGCGCGGAGAATACATCCCCATGTCGCTGGATATCGGGCTTGCCCGTGCAGCGGCAGTTGGTGTGACCGTCCTGAACCCGCGCTGATCTGATCGGCAAATCCCCGCCCCTTTTTGAACCTCGCGTGGCGCACCCCTTCGTTATCGCCTAAACTCGTCTGGCCGTCGCATTGCACGAAGGGGGAAAATGCATGGGCAGCTTTCGAGACACCTTAAACAATCTCGCACGCGATTATGCCATCGCCTGGAGCTCGGGCGATCCCGACTTGGTCGCCAGTTTTTTCGCCCCCGAAGGTCAGATCAGCATTAATCGCGGTGAGCCCCTGCGCGGCCATGCCGAAATCGCTGAAATGGCCCGCGGGTTCTATGCAGAATTCCCCGATCTTGAGGTGCGTTGCGATATGATGCGTTGGGCCGGAGGGCATGCCATTTTTGTCTGGACCCTTGAAGGCCATCACGCCGAGACCGGCAACCGTGTCGTTACACGCGGCTGGGAAGAGTGGGAGCTTTCAAAGGACAACAAGGTGCTATCGTCGCTTGGGTGGTTCGATGCAGAGGATTACCAGCGCCAGATAGACGGTGCCTAGAACGCCGCGAAGCGGGACGCCTGCTTGTCAGTCCAGAGCACCGTGATCTCGAACCCCTCTTCGGTCTGATCTTCAGACCTGACCACATCCTGACGATAGAGCCACGCGCGTTTGTCACCATCGGCAAAGCCCAGTTTCAGGATAGTCTCATGCCGCGCGCCCTGCAGGATCGTGGCGATTTCAGACAGCAGCGGATCAACACCTTCGCCCGTTACGGCCGATATGGCAAAGATCGCCGGATCACGCTCGGCCCGGGCAAGCGCGGCTTCGCGGTCTTCCGGGCTCAGCAGATCGATCTTGTTCCAAACCTCCAACCGGGGGCGACTGTCCTCAACACCCAAAGAGTTCAGGATCGCCTCAACATCCCGTGCCTGTGCCTCGGTTTCTTCGTGGCTGATATCGCGGACATGCACGACCAGATCAGCCCCCAGAACCTCTTCCAGCGTGGCGCGGAAGGCCGCAACCAGTTCCGTGGGCAGGTTCGAGATGAAACCCACGGTATCGGACAGGATCACCTCGGGGCCATCCGGCAGCTCAACCCGTCGCATGGTTGGGTCCAACGTGGCGAACAGCATGTCTTTTGCCATCACCTCGGCCCCGGTTAGGCTGTTGAACAGCGTGGATTTCCCGGCGTTTGTATAGCCAACAAGTGCAACAATCGGGTATGGAACCTTCGCGCGTGCTGCGCGGTGTAAGGTGCGGGTCTTCACCACTTTTTGCAATTGGCGGCGCAGGCGGACCAGTTGTTCATCAATGGCACGCCGGTCGGCCTCGATCTGAGTTTCACCGGGACCACCCACAAACCCAAGGCCACCGCGTTGACGTTCCAGGTGGGTCCAGGCCCGAACCAGTCGCGTACGCTGATAGCTAAGCGCGGCCATCTCAACTTGCAGCACACCTTCACGGGTACGCGCACGGTCGCTGAATATTTCCAGAATCAAACCGGTCCGGTCGAGGATTTTGACCTTCCACGCTTTTTCCAGATTGCGCTGCTGAACCGGAGTCACTGGCCCGTCGATCAGAACCAGCTCGATCTCATTGTCGTGGAGGCGTTCGGCCAGTTCCTCGATCTTGCCGCTGCCGAACAGAAAACCAGCCTGCGCGCGCGGCAGGCGCACGATTTCAGACCCGACCACATCCAGATCGGGCAAAGCGGCAGCCAATGCCACCGCCTCTTCCAGCGCCGGTTCGGGGACGCGGCGCTGTTCATCTGATTTGATTTCGGGATGCAGCACCCAAGCCCGGGTGCGCGCCCTCTCATGTTCCATCAAGAGGCGTCTTCGCCCTCATAAAGGTTGATCGGCTGTGACGGCATGATGGTCGAAATCGCATGCTTGTACACCAACTGCGACTGTCCGTCGCGGCGCAGCAGCACGCAGAAGTTATCGAACCAGGTGATTACACCCTGCAATTTCACACCGTTGATCAGGAATATTGTGACCGGGACCTTTGCTTTCCGTACATTGTTCAGGAACGCGTCCTGCAGATTCTGTCTGTCCGAAGCCATATTTTGTTATCTCGCCATTGTTCTTGCTACGCGCTGCGGACCAACGCGCTCCCTCCGGCAGAGTATGGAGTGCCGCGCACAGATATTCCAGATGAAAAATCAGGCAGTAACACCAGGTGCCTGACGCAGGGTCAATCGCGCCACAGCGTTGGCGTAATCAGTGCCACGATCGCCAGAGTTTCCAACCGCCCGATCACCATCGCCGCGCAGACCGTCAACTTGGCCCCGCTGGAAAGATCAATCAGACGTATGGGCACATCCGTTGCCAATTCAATCAACGGCCCCGTGGTGCTGAGTGCAGCAACGCTGAGCAGCATGGCCTGTTCAAAACCTACGCCCATGACGGCCAGCAACAAATCGAACAAGGCCAACGTCAGGGCGAACATCATCAGGAAGATCCAGGCGATGAAGGCACCGTCGCTTTGAATGCGGCGGTTGCCGCCACCCTCTCCACTGACCGAAGAAGGATAGATCAGTCGGTCAATCTCGCGCTTGCCATTCAGATAGAGCGCAAAAACCCGCAACAGCTTTACCCCACCCGCAGTCGTCGCCACGCCTCCTCCGACCAGGGCTAGCCCCATCAGAATCAGGCCCGGTGTGCTCAAGCCCGACAATTGCTGCGCGTCGTTCCAGTTGGCGCTTTCAAATCCGGCCGTGGTCAGAAACGACATCGCCGTAAACATGAACCCCCAAAAAACGCCAAGTGCTTGCCGCACTTCGACGGCAATGTTCAGTTCGGCCGTTCCAGCCAAAAACCGGATGAACAGCAGCACAGCGACCGCCAGCACGATGAAGATGCCAATCCGAAATTCTGGGTCTTTGTCCAGCCGCGAATACCCTGAGGTCGCTGTATCGGTCGAAAAGGTCAGCCGCGACAGGGCAAAGAACAGGAACAGGAACAGGATCGCCTCGCCAGTGATTCCTGCGGTCGATCCTTCCAATCCACCGACAGGTGATATGCCGGAAGTCGCAATCACTGACATCGCGTGGCTCACGGCAGTAAGCCCTTGCTCACCTGCGATCAACAGCAGGATCCAGATCACAGCTGTCAAACCCGCATAGACGGGTGCCAATGTGCGCGACACGCGGATCAGATGGCCGCGTGGATCGGACTTCTCGCTCTGTGCCACGCCCGAGACGGGACGCCCCGGTTGCCCCCGGGCTGTGACTTCGAAACCGCCCAACGACAAGGGCGCCAGAATCGCGGCCGCCGAGATCCACATCAGCAATCCGCCCATCCAACCGACCAACGCGCGCCATAGGTGCAATGGCGCCGAAAGGCGTGCGGGATCGGGGAACAGATCAGCGCCGGTTGTGGTCAGCGCGCTGACCATATCGAAATAAGCGTTCAGGAAGCTGGTTGTCCCCAGCGCATCGTGAAACGGAATAGCAAGAAATATCGGCAGTACGGTAAAGGCGGCCAGCAGAACCGCCAATTGGCCAAGCGTTCCCCGCCGTGGTCGTCGGTTCGACATGGCCAGAGCTATGATCGACACCGCAAAAACACCCAGCAATCCGGAATAGAAGAATGACCGTGAGGTGGCGTGATCATCCAGCGCCAGCGCATAAACTGCGGGTATCCACATTGCCAGCGACACGATACCCCAGATCATCAGCAGCAGCGGCAATCGCCGCAATACTCCGATCCGTTGCTGTCCGCGTGCCTGCAACATCAGAAGAAATCGATTGAAACCTGCATCAGACGCTCAACCTCGGGCACATCTTTGGCCATTGCAAAGATCGCCACCACGTCTTTCTCGTCGATGCGCAGGCTGCCGGTCGGGCGCAGAACCTCGTCACCTTTGCGTACTGCGCCGACCAGAACGCCTTCTGGGAAATCGATGTCGCGCAGTTTTTGTCCAGCCATGGGCGAAGTTGATAGCACTTCGGCCTCGATTACCTCGGCCTCGGCATCTCCAATGGAATACACCTGACGCACGCGCCCGTGCCGAATGTGACGCAGGATCGAACTGACAGTGGTGGCGCGCGGGTTGATATATGCGTCAATCCCCAGCGGTCCCATCAAAGCGACCATGCTGGGGTCGTTGATCAGCGCGATGGCCAGTGGACAACCCTCTCCCTTGGCGCGTACCGCGGCCAGCATGTTGGTGCGATCGTCATCCGTGACCGCCAACATCGCGTCGGCGCGCTCAATCCCTGCTTCGCTCAGCAAAGATGAATCTAGACCGTCGCCGTTCAGAACAATCGTCCGCTCCAATGCCTCGGCAGCGATTTCGGCGCATTTGCGGTCACGCTCGATAATCTTGGCACGCACCCGGCTTTCGCGCTCTTCCAGTGTGCGGGCCACTTCCAATCCGACATTACCGCCACCGACGATCACCACACGATCTTGCTTACGCTGAGCCTTGCCGAACACCTCCATCGTACGTTCAACGTCCTTGACGCTGGTGAAGACGTAGCATTCGTCGCCTACAAACAGCTGATCCTCGGATTCCGGTGCAAACAGCGTCCCTTCGCGGCGCACACCAACCACAATCGAGCTGAGCGTGGAAAACAGGTCGGTCAATTGTCGCAGCGGTGTGTTGACGATTGGGCAGTCCTCCTCGACCCGAATGCCCAGCAGCTGCGCCTTTCCATCCATGAATATCTCGGTATCGAAAGCAGAAGGTGCCGAAAGACGGCGCATCGCTGCGGCGGCAACTTCGCGTTCCGGGCTGATCACTACATCAATGGGCAGATGATCGCGGCGGTAGAGATCGGAATGGATTGCTTCAAGATAGGATTTCGACCGCAAACGCGCGATCTTGCGCTGGATCGAAAAAACCGAATGCGCCATCTGGCAGGTGACCATATTCACCTCATCCGAATGTGTCGCGGCGATGATCATATCGGCATCCCGCGCCCCTGCCCGATCCAGCACATCCGGATAACTGGCGAAACCGGCGATCCCCTGCACGTCCAGCGTCTCGGTCGCGCGACGTACCAGATCGGGATTGTTGTCGACCACCGTCACATCGTTCAGTTCGCCCGAAAGGTGACGCGCAATCTGCCAGCCGACTTGACCGGCACCGCATATGATGACCTTCATGCTCTTGGCCTTTCTGCCTGAAATCTTTGAATGACAGATGCCCCCAAAGCGGTCAATTGAATTGTCATGCCTCCTAAGCTGCGCCAAAGTAAGCATATGAAAACCATTCTGCCTGCCCTGATTTGCCTGCTGACGCTGTCCGCTTGTGGTCCGCTTTCTTTGTATTATCGCGAAGGTGAGAGCGTCTCGCGGATGCAGACCGAGACCACGAACTGCCAGGTGCAGGCGCTCAAGGACGCCCCTGTCGCCAATCAGGTCCGGCAGAGCCCGCCAGTCTATTGGCCCGGGCGCACCTATTGCGATGGCCGAGGACGCTGCTATCGCAACCCCGGATGGTGGGAGCCTGGGCGGGTCTACACCGTCGACGTGAATCAGGGGCTGAGAAACAAGGTCGAGGCGCAGTGCATGGCCCAAAAGGGCTATCGCCCGGTCAGCCTTCCGCCTTGCAAACAAGGTGTCAAATCGCGGGTCACGCCCACGCGCACCACGACGCTCCCGCCGCTGAACAGCGCGTCCTGTTTCGTGAAATTCGACGACGGGTCATTTCAGATCATCACTCCGGGACAAGCCAGCTGATTTGCGACGCCGCGCCAGCAGCAGATGCGCTATGATCGCGATGCTATAGAACGCGGCGACGGCTACAAACATGCCAGCCTCATCGACGCCCAGCAATATCGCCAGCAATACCGGGGTTCCAAGCAGGTTTCCGGCATTGCCCATCTGCGCCATCGCACCATAACTCAGAGCTTGGGCTTCGGTGGTATCGTTTAACTCTGGCACAGCGGCGAAGCTGCCGCCCTGTACAAGCCCGAGCACGGCAAACAAGGCGATACATCCGAACGTAAGGGGCGCCCCCAGAAACAATGCGATGATCGTCGCGATCCCCAGCATAAAGCCCAGATTGACGACGCTGACGCAGGACAGGACGGTCAACAGCAAGGGCACCAGCAGCCATGACAGTATAATCCCTGCCAGGGGCATAAGTGCCGCAATCGATGCGCCCTGCCCTTCGGGTAAACGCCCCGGCAGGATCGCTAAAAGAGAAACAAATGTCAGCGTGTAAAAGAACCAGCCAATTGCCGGGGCCGAAATAAAGGGTGAGCGGTAGGTCCTGATATGCACATCAAGGAAGGCGGAGAGCCCCCACCCGGTACCCTCCGTCTGGCCTATGTCGGTTTTCAGATCGCTAAGCGAGATCAGCGCGGCGATCAGCAGCATCAGACCCCCGTGCATGGCAAAGTATGTGGGCAGTCCGAAACGATCGACGATGGGCAGCCCAACCCAAGCGTTTAATGCGAATGCAACGCCAAAGAATGTACTCCACAGCACCATGGAATTATACCGCGCCCGACCGGATGTGATCTGAGCAATCAGCGTCGGTGCCGCCACCACAATCGCAAGATGGGACAGCCCCTCGATCACCCGGCTGAGCAGCATCAGTTGAAAAACCGGCAAGCTTGCTTGCAGCAAAGATAACGCGCCGCCGAGCACAAGCCCTGATAGCAATAGACGATTTGGCCCAATACGCGCTGTGATCGCTCCGGATATCGCGCCCAAAGCAGCCCCCATTAGACTGATAATGGACAGCAACCAGCCGATCACGGCAGCATTGTCCGGGTACAACAGCCCCACATCAGAAAATGGTACGGCAATCTTTGCAAATTGGGTTGCCGCACCGAGGCCAGCAAACCAGATCAGCATGACCTGCAAAAATGTGCGAAAAGAGTCACTCATGCAGCCGGTCTATCGCGCCTAACCTGTCAGCGGAACGCATAAATTATGCGGTGACTTCGCGCCGCCCGCTGACCAGACGGACCGGAGTGCCATCACCCAGATACAACCGCTCCCACACGATTTGCCCGGCGCTGATCCTGATTTGATCATGCACAGCCTCGGAAGTCAGAAACGCTTTGGGTGAAGGCGAATGCAAATCCCACCAGCCATCTTTCTGCAGTTCTGCTTCGGCTTGTCGGATCTCATCCGTTGCAAATTGCCAAAGCGACACGCCCAGCAAGGCGCGCTGTGAGGTCTTCCAATCCCGCGCCCGGCTGCCCGAATAAGCAAGGCAGGTATGGCTGGCCTCTTCGACAAGGTGCAAGCACTCTGCCGAATGAACGACCAGACGTTTCAGCGCAGAATCCTGCACTCGAACCGGCCCCAACGCTGCAAAAACGGACTGTTGAATATGCGGCGATGGCGTTTGACCCCCGTTTTCCCACCGGGAAATCGTGGTTTGGTCGACTTCAATCAGATCTGCGAGGGCGGATTGCTTAAGTCCAACCGACCGCCGCAACCGCTTCAACCGTTTACCAAAGGCGGGAAAACCGATGGAAACGGCTGCGGTCTTTTTATTCGGCGCAGCAATCACTCGGCTGGTTCGGGCTCGTCAATTTGAGCCACCCGCGCACCGGATTTGTTCGAGGTCACGACGCCCAGCGACTTGAGCTTGCGGTGCAAGGCGCTGCGCTCCATGCCGACAAAACTGGCCGTGCGGCTTATGTTGCCACCAAACCGATTGATCTGGGTCAGCAAATATTCACGCTCGAACGCTTCGCGCGCCTCACGCAGCGGCAGCGTCGCCAGTGCGCCAGACAGTACCACGCGCCCGGACTCGTCGGATTTCTCTTCTTCGTTGGGCAACTCGCGGGCCTCGATCGGGCCAGTGCTGTCGCCTAGGATCAGCACCCGCTCGATCAGGTTCTTCAGCTGACGCACATTGCCCGGCCATGTCATCGTTTGTAGCAAAGCAATAGCCTCATCCGACAGCTCGCGCATCGGCAGACCCTGTGTATCGTTGCACATCTCGATGAAGTGTTGCGCCAGAACCGGGATGTCCTCTCGCCGTTCCTCCAGCGAGGGAACCGCAATCGGCACCACATTCAGCCGGTGATACAGTTCTTCGCGGAACCGTTCGGCGGCGATCTCTTCTTCCAGATCGCGGTTGGTCGAGGAGATGACCCGCAGATCAACCCGCACCTTGTCAGAGCCACCAACACGCTGGAATTGCTGATCAACCAACACGCGAAGAATCTTGGACTGCGTCCCCAGCGGCATGTCAGCGACTTCGTCGAAGTAGACAACGCCGCCATGCGCCTCTTCCAGCAGGCCTGACTCGATTCCGCGCTCAGACGATTCTCGTCCGAAAAGAACCTCTTCAACCCTCTCAGGTTCAATCCCCGCACAATTGACCGTCACAAATGGGGCATTCGCCCGGTTGGAATGGGCATGGATATAGCGCGCGGCAATTTCCTTGCCCGACCCAGCCGGCCCGCTGAGCATAACCCGGCCATTCGACTTTGTTACCTTGTCCAACTGCCCCTGCATCGCTCGGAACGACGCAGAATTGCCAATCATGTCTGAACAGCTGACTTCCTGCCGTTTCAGCGAGGCATTCTCGCGACGCAGGCGCGAGGTTTCCATCGCGCGACGGATCACAACCATCAACTGGTCAATATTAAAGGGCTTTTCGATAAAGTCGTATGCCCCCTGTTTGATCGCGGCCACCGCAATTTCGATATTACCGTGGCCCGAAATGATCACCACCGGCACATCCGGGTTGTCCCGTTTTACAGCTTTCAGGATATCGATCCCGTCCATACGGCTGTCTTTCAGCCAGATATCCAGGATTAACAATCCCGGAGGTTCAGCATTGATCGACGACATGCACTCGTCCGAGTTTGCCGCCAACCGGGTGGAATAGCCTTCGTCCTCCAGAATGTCGGACACCAATTCGCGAATATCGCGTTCGTCATCTACGATCAGAATGTCGCTCATCTTTGGCCTGCTTTCAGTTTGTTTGTTTTAATCGCCTGTTTTTCCGGCGCATTTGTCGGGCCGCCTGAGGCCCCGGGTAGACGAATGACAGCCATTGCGCCGAAATGGTCCTGTCCGTCGAATGTGGGCGCGTCTTCCAATGTCAGCGCTCCGCCATGTTCTTCGATGATCTTCTTTACGATGGGCAGGCCAAGGCCTGTGCCTTCGTCACGCGTAGTCACATAAGGTTCGAACAGCCGTGCCCTGTCCTCGGGCAGACCGATGCCATTGTCCGCAATGGTGATCTGCGTTCCTGCATCGTCAGTGGAGACTACGACTTTGATCTGAGGTTTCAGATTGTCCGGTGCGCCTTTTTCTTTCAGCGTTTCAATAGCCTCGCCCGCGTTCTTGATCAGGTTCGTCAACGCTTGGCTCAACATGGTCGAATCCACATCCGCCAAAATGGGCTGTTCAGGTAAATCCGCATCGATCTGAACATCAGGCTGACCCGCCTGCTGCAACAGAACCGCCTCACGCACTAGCGTCACGATATTCTCTTCGCGCCGTTCCGGTTCAGGCATGCGTGCGAATTTCGAGAACTCATCAACTATCCGCCGCAGATCATTGGTCTGCCGCACGATCACGTCGGTCATCGATTCCAGGCTATCGCAATCGTCCTCATCCAGCTTGCGCGAGAATTTGCGTTTGATTCGCTCGGCGCTCAGTTGGATCGGTGTCAGCGGATTCTTGATCTCATGCGCAATGCGACGGGCCACATCACCCCACGCCGCCATGCGCTGCGCGCTTACCAGATCGGTCACGTCATCAAAGGCCACAACGTAGCCTTCCAGCCTTCCATCCTCGCCACGCCGCGTCGCCATGCGTACCAGTAAGTTCTCCAACCGGCCTTTACGGGTTACCTTGATCTCCCCCTGAACCGCCTCTTGCCCGCTGTCTTTAAGGGCTTCGAACAAAGGCAAAAATTCGGGAACAGCGATGCCGATAGCCAGGTTCTGCTCTCCACCAGACCAGCCCAGAAGACGTTCGGCGGACCGATTCACGAAGGTCACACAGCCCTCTGAATCAACGCCAACGACACCGGATGTCACCGAGCTTAGAACTGAATCAAATAGCCGCCTTCGACGTTCGATATGGCGCGTGTTTTCCAACAGCGTGTCGCGCTGCCCCTTCAACTGACGAGTCATCTGGTTGAAGTAGCGGCCCAGCATCGCGATTTCGTCATCGCTGGCCTCTTCGATGACCTGAACACTCAGATCACCAGCACCAACGCGCTGCGCCGCCGTTGTCAGCCGTCCAACAGGGCGAGAAAGACGTTCGGCGAACCACATGCCCAGCGACATCGCGGCCAGAATCAGGATCACAGCAAAGCCGAGATAAAGAAGGCCGAATTCGAACAGGACCCTGCCCCGCTCGCTTTCCAATTGGCTGTAGAACTGTGCTGTCTCTTTGGTTTCATCAAGCAGGGTCAGAAGCTGCCCATCAACCTCGCGACTGACATAAAGATACCGGTCAAGATAGGCATGCAAAGGAACAAGCGCGCGGAATTCGCTGTTCTCCCAATCGGCAATGATGGCCACGCCCTGATCATTGGCCTCGATCATCTCTTCGGGAGTTGGTGCCTCGTAGTCGAACAGGTAGGACCGATCACCGCGCGACCGGATTTCGGCGCTGCCATCGATCACATAGGCCTCGCGCAAACCGCGTTGTATCTGGGCCTGACCCTGGGCCAGAACCTCTCGCAATTCGGCGTCTGAGACAAAATAATCCAACGATCGCGCGTTATCGAGGAAACGCGCCAGAACAACCGCATCCTGCGTCAGGCCCTCGCGGTGTTCCTGTTCGTAAGCTTCGGCTGCAGTTAGTGACGACCCAACCACCTGCCGCACACGGTCCGAGAACCAACCTTCAAGGCCGATATTCACCGTCAGCCCGGCGAAAATCGCCACGGTGACCGTCGGCACCAAAGCCAACAGCGTGAAAGCGCCGATCAGGCGCAGGTGAAGACGGGAGCCCGCAGATTTCGCGCGACGTGCGGCGATCAGACTGAACAATTGGCCCAACACCAGCGCAGCTACGACCAGCACGTAGACCAGATCAGCCAACAAAATCAGCCGCAGTGTCGGTGCCGCCGCGCCAAGATCAAAAGGGCCAATGACGAGATAGGTTGCAAGCGCCAGAACCGGGCCCAGCATAACCAATCCCAAGGTACTGAAATTGCGCATCCTCCGGGACTTGCGCCACCGGTTGATCGATAGGATCGGCCCGTTCTGTGCCCGGGTTGCCACCGTCTGCCCTCATTCTGATGTGCCGCTTGCGCGGCTTACCGCCATATATCGTGGTCGTTCCCGGGGTCGAACCCGAATGCCACTGTTTGTGTGGCGATATTACATCAGTTTGCGACGGCGTGTCACCTGAATATCGAGGTCAGTAATCTTTTTCCGCAGCGTATTCCGGTTAATCCCCAGGAGATCAGCACATTTTGCCTGATTTCCACCAGTCGCATCCAGCGCAATTTCGATCAACGGTGCCTCGACCTCGCGTAGAATACGTTGATAGAGGCCGGGAGGCGGCAGGATGTTTCCGTGCAGATCAAAATACCGGCGCAGGTGACGACCAACAGAAGATGACAGCTTCTCACGCTCGCCATCACCCAGAACTGGTTCGGCCTCGGGCTGGCTACCCAGCACCATCTCAACTTCGGTGCGCGAGATTTCATCAGAACGGCTGGTTAGACCAATACGCCGGATCGCATTTTCAAGCTGTCGGACATTGCCGGGCCAGGAATACCGGCGCACCAACTCGACCGCTTCGGGGCTGAGGCGACGCTGCGCGCCGCTTTCCCGCTCCTCCCGCGCCAGAAAGTGATCGGTCAGCAAGGTGATATCATCAACCCGTTCGCGCAACGCAGGCACGTGGATCGTCGCACCGCAGAGACGGTAATAGAGATCTTGCCGCACGCGACCGTTTTCCATCGCGTCGGTCAGATCTGATTGACTTGTGGCCATGAAACGCGGCACGTGATCGCCCGGCGTGTCCATCATGCGCACGATACGGGCCTGGATCTCATCATCAATATCGGCAATTTCATCGATCAGCAGCGTACCACCACGTACGCGCGCCATAACCCGTGCCGGGCCTTCCAAATCGCTCAGATCGGCAGCTGTCACGGTGACAAAGGGCAGTGTCCTTCGGTCAGAGAAATCGTGAATAGCGCGTGCTATCAGAGATTTACCCGTCCCACTTTCACCAGAAATCATCACAGACAGATCCGTGTTCATCACCCGAGCGACCAGACGATAAAGCGCCTGCATCACCGGGGTGCGCCCGACAAGCGGCAGTTCATCAGGTCGGTCTTCGCTGGCCATCACCGGCTCAGCCTGTACCCGCTGCTTTTGATCCAGCGCCCTCGCGGTGCGCTTCATCAGATCGGGCAAATCGAAAGGCTTTGGCAGATAATCGTAAGCTTCCGCCTCAGCCGCCTGAATGGCTGTCATGATGGTGTTCTGGGCCGAGATCACGATGACCGGCAAACCAGGACGGTCCTGCGCGATCTTTGGCAGCATCTCCAACCCGTTTCCATCCGGCATTACCACATCCGAGATCACAACGTCGCCCTTGCCTTCGGCTACCCAGCGCATCAGCGTGGTCAGCGAAGATGTCGCGTGAACCTTGCACCCCGCCCGCGTCAGGGCCTGTGTCAGAACCGTGCGGATCGTGCGGTCGTCATCGGCAACCAGAACTGTGCCATCCATCAGATGCTCTCCTTTTCATACGCGTCGTTCGGTGCACGCCGCAGGGACAGTCGAAAACTAGTGCGTCCGGGCACAGATTCAGCCGAAATCCAGCCGTCGTGGTCGGAAACGATCTTGCTGACCAGCGCCAGCCCAAGCCCGGTGCCGTTCTCCTTGCCTGACACGAAGGGGTCGAAAATATCACTGCGAATATTTTCCGGCAGGCCCGGCCCATCATCAATAATCTCGATCTGCAGAGGCAGCGAATGACCCGAACCGTCGCTGCGCCGCAGTCGGAATGAATGCTCAAAATAGGTACGCAGCCGGATTGTACCGTTGCCATCAGCAGCTTCCGAAGCGTTTTTGAGCAAGTTCAGAACCACCTGCAGGAACTGATCCGGGTCCCCATAGGCCAAGGGCAGCGAGGGGTCGTAATCCTCGATAATCGTCATATGCGCGCCAAAACCCAACAGCGCTGACCTGCGCGCGCGATCCAGTACATCGTGGATATTGACCGGTTTGAAATCGGGTTGAGACAGGTTGCCGAACTGTTCTACCTGCTCCAACAACTTCACGATGCGGCGGCTTTCCTCAACGATAAGGTCAGTGAGCTCAAGATCTTGCTGCGAAATATTCATGCTGAGCAATTGCGCCGCACCGGTGATCCCTGCCAAAGGGTTCTTGATCTCATGCGCCAGCATCTCGGCCATACCAATCGCAGACTGCGCTGCCGATTTCACAGTGTTGCCACGGGTCATCCGACCGGCCAGTTCGCGTGGCGAGATGATCATGATCATTGAACCGGGATGCCCCATCAGCGGCGCGATTTGCAGCGCACATTGCAGCGGCGCGCGATTGCCCGACCCAACGTCCACATCGTTCACGAACAGCGGTGTACCTTGTTGACGCGCGCGCAGAAACGCCTCTTCCAACGGCGCGTCAACCGCGAGTTGATCCCAGACCGGGTGTCCAATCACTGCCTTGCGGGAGGCGTTCAGAAACCCCTCACCCGAGGAGTTGACGTCCGATATCCGATCTTCGGCATCGATAATGAACGCCGGAACCGGAAGCGAGGTCCAGATGCTCTGGTCCGAGGTCATGCTGCTGCCTCCGCCGTGCCACGCAGCGCATCTGCCAAAAGCCGTAACACCTCATTGGTGTCGCGGGATGTCAGGACAGCCCGCCGCAAAGTGGCGGGTGTTCCGGCCTCATCCATGTACCAACCGAGATGTTTGCGTGCGACGCGCAGGCCCAGATCGGTACCGTAGAACTCCAGCATCGCCAGATAATGGCCACGCACCATCTCGATCAGTTCAGTGCCCGTGGGAATGGTTGGAGAAGCAGCGCCATAGAGATCATGGCAAATCTGCGCCAGCAGCCAGGGCTTGCCCTGCGCCCCCCGACCTATCATGACGCCATCGGCCCCGGATTGATTCAGCGCGATTTGCGCGGCCTCGGTATCGACGATGTCACCGTTTGCGATGACAGGGATCGAGACGGCTTGTTTCACCGCCCGGATCGCCCGCCAATCTGCCCTGCCTTTATAGAATTGACAGCGCGTACGCCCATGGATGGTGACCATCCGGATGCCTGCGTCCTGCGCACGCCGCGCCACATCCGGCGCGTTCAGCAGATTGTCATCCCAGCCTAGCCGCGTTTTCAGCGTAACAGGCACATCAACTGCACCCACAACGGCCTCGATCAGCGTCAGTGCATGGTCCGGAGTTTTCAACAAAGCCGAACCGGAATAGCCGTTGGTTACCTTCTTTGCTGGGCAACCCATATTGATATCGATCACGCGCGCGCCCCGGTCAGCGACTTGCCGGGCGGCCTCGGCCATCCAATGCGCCTCGCGTCCGGCCAATTGCACTGCGGTGTTTTCCACATCCGCCGACAGCTCGGCCCGTTCACGTACGCCTGGTTTGGCCTGCACCATCTCTTGGCTGGCGACCATTTCGCTGACAACCATGCCCGCGCCGAAGCGCATCACAAGGTCCCTAAAAGGCCGGTCGGTGATTCCGGCCATTGGCGCCAACAGCACCGGAGGGGTCAGATCCTTTTCAGCAAGACGCAGGGCCAATGTGCTTAATCCTTGAGCAGTTGCGCATTTGATATCGAAATTGCGGCATATGAACAATAAAACGGGAGCATTCAAGCCCGCAAAATCATCATATGCTTATTTTTTAAGCAAATTGACGCGGGTGATTGCCTCTGCATTCACCGACCCCTAAACAATGCCCCAATCAGGAGACCTTTCAGATGACCACAGCCGCCATCATCGTCGCCGCCGGGCGCGGCCAGCGCGCCGGAGGCGGAGTGCCCAAACAGTGGCGTGCCTTGGCTGGGCGGCGCGTGGCCGATTGGACGATTGATCGCTTCGAAGGGTTGGTTGATCACGTCGTTTTGGTGCTGGCCGAAGAGGACACAGCCGTTTGGGAAGAATTCAGCGCGACAAACCTGATCCTTGCATCCGGCGGTGCAGACCGCGCCGGATCAGTGCGCAACGGGTTGCAGGCTTTGGAAGCGTACAGCGTTGAAAAGGTTTTGATTCACGATGTTGCCCGCCCCTGCGTCAGCGCTCGGATAATCGGCGATGTTCTTAAAGCACTCGACACGCATGCGGCAGCTGCTCCAGGCTTGGCCGTCACGGATGCGCTCTGGACAGGCGACGGTTCGACGGTGACAGGAACGCAGGATCGATCCGGCCTTTACGCTGCGCAGACACCGCAGGGATTTCATTACGGCACAATCACCGCCGCCCATTCAGCCCATCCCGGAGGTGCGGCGGATGATGTAGAAGTCGCGCGCGCTGCAGGAGTCGAAGTCGCGATTATTCCGGGCGATGCGGATAACCTGAAAATCACACAGCCCGAGGATTTCGCCCGGGCCGAACGTACAATGGGTATGAATATGGATGTAAGGCTGGGCAACGGCTACGACGTGCACCGCTTTGGTGACGGAGATCACGTGATCCTCTGCGGTGTGAAGGTGCCGCACAATCGTGGGCTCCAAGGTCACTCCGATGCAGATGTGGGGATGCACGCGGTCACCGACGCGATCTATGGCGCCCTGGCGCGGGGTGATATCGGACAGCATTTTCCGCCCTCCGATCCGCAGTGGAAAGGTGCAGCGAGTGAAATTTTCCTGCGTCACGCAGTCGAATTGGCTGGGCAGTTGGGCTATGAGATCTCGAATGTCGACTGCACACTGGTCTGCGAATTTCCCAAGATCGGCCCTCATGCCGATACCATGCGTGCCGAAATGGCACTGATCATGGGCTTGCGCACCGATCAGGTCTCGGTCAAGGCCACCACATCCGAACGGCTGGGCTTTACCGGTCGCAGCGAAGGCATTGCCTCGCTCGCAACTGCCTGTCTGGTGAAGTCATGACAGCGGCTCGTCTAATCGGAACCGTCTGCGGCGTCGGTTACCTCCGCCCTGCCCCCGGCACCTGGGGATCGCTGGCTGCTTTGCCGCTGGCATGGGTTCTGCATACGCTGGGTGGCTTCCCCTTGCTGGTCATCTCAACACTCGCGGTTTTCTTCGGGGGCCTGTGGGCTACGCAAGTGATGACAGCTGGACAAGATGACCACGACCCGTCCGAAATTGTCATTGATGAAGTCGCGGGCCAATTCATCGCGATATGGGCGATTTCCTACCCGTCTTGGGCGCATGGGATCGACATCACAGCGCTCTGGCCCGGCTGGATCGCGGGTTTTCTCTTGTTCCGCCTCTTCGACATTACCAAACCCGGTCCCATTGGCTGGGCCGACCGGCGTGGAGATCCGATGGGTGTCATGCTGGATGATGTGATCGCTGGCGTCTTTGCGGCCATCGGTGTGGTCGTCCTCGCCGGTATCTCACATGGAGTCATGGGTCAATGATCGTTGTCGACCTGCTGGATCGCGCCAAGGCGCAGGGCATGATGATCGCCACTGCTGAAAGCTGTACCGGCGGTATGGTCGCCGCTGCACTGACTGACATCCCTGGCAGCTCTGCCGTGGTTGAGCGCGGCTTTGTCACCTACACCAACACCGCAAAGCAAGAGATGCTGGGCGTGCGCGCCGATACGCTTGAGACATATGGAGCAGTTTCAGAAGAAGTCGCCCAGGAAATGGCCAATGGCGCCCTGCAGAATTCGCGGGCACAGTTGGCGGTCTCGATCACCGGCATCGCGGGCGCCGGCGGGTCCGAACATAAACCCGAAGGCCGCGTTTGCTTTGGCCTCGCTGCACAGGGTCAACCGACCCGAACCGAGACCGTGGAATTCGGAGCCCAGGGACGGGATAACGTACGTCGCGCTGCGCGGGACCACGCTTTGACCCTTTTGAGCGACGCTCTTGCTGATCTGGCTCAGAACTAAGAAAACCTGCACCCTTCATCGCTTCAATTCGAATACTGGGCGCTGAATACAGTTACTGCGCGGCAGCCTACGCATTTGTGACGGCAATGGTGGTTGCGCTTCTTACCTCGCCTCGCATACACGTCGATACCGAGATTGAAGGCACGGTCTTGCCGATTGCGGAAAGCGAGCCTGAGAAATGAGCAGTCAAGCCCACCTTGGCTGCTCTGCCCGCAAGGGCATCAAGCGGACCTCTTGGGGGTCCGCTTTTCTTTTAGCGTGCCCTCTCGACTCTGGGCCGGGGGTCAGGCTATCAGCCTGCGACACCCTTTCAGCCCAGAGGTTTGCGCCATGATCCCCAGTTCCTTCCCCGACAGCACCGAAATCGCCCGCCTGACCGCACGGATGCTGCTGGAGATCAAAGCCGTACACTTTAATTCCCGCGAACCTTTCACGCTGGCCAGCGGTCTACCAAGCCCGACCTATATCGATTGCCGCAAGCTGATCTCGTACCCGCGCATCCGCTCGACCCTGATGGACTTCCTGACGGTTACCGTGATGCGCGACGCGGGGTTCGAAGCGTTTGACAATATCGCCGGTGGCGAGACAGCAGGTATTCCCTTCGCTGCAATGGTGGCCGAGCGCATGGCACTGCCAATGACCTACGTGCGGAAGAAACCCAAAGGCTACGGCCGGAACGCCCGCATCGAAGGCGCGATGAGCGAGGGTGAGCGGGTACTGCTGGTTGAAGACCTGACCACCGATGGAGGCTCAAAACTGTCCTTTGTCGACGCGATCCGCGAAACCGGTGCGACCTGTGGGCATACGGCTGTGATCTTCTATTATGGTATTTTCCCCGAAACCGAGAAAACGCTGGGCGATCACGGCGTAAAATTGCACTCGCTTTGTACTTGGTGGGATGTTTTGGCGGAAGCCAAAGCGCAAAAGGCCTTTGACGAAGAGACGCTTGATGGCGTCGAGGCCTTCCTGAACGACCCGCGCGGTTGGCAGGACGCACATAAAAGCTGACGTTGCGCAAACTGTTTTCAGAATGGAAACACTGACCGCTGCGTCGATCGCTTCATCCACAAGATGTTGACGCAACCCTGCCTCATCCTTCAATATGATGGGGCAGAGAGATATGCACAGCATATCCCCAGAAAACATACAATTTGCGCCGACTCACAGGGCCGCGCTATGGCCTCTGTCCAGGGGACAAAGAGAACAGCAATGAACGAGATCAGCAGTATCGAGCAGGCCGCCGCACAGATTCAGAACCCAGAAACAATGCCGCACTCCATCGAGGCCGAGCAGCAGCTTCTGGGTGCTATTCTGACGAATAACGATCTGTATGATCGGGTCGCATCGATTATTGGGGCCGAGCATTTCTATGATCCGGTTCATGCGCGCATCTACGAAGTCGCGTCGACCCGTATCGCTAAAAATGCGCTGGCTTCACCCGTCACGCTGAAGTCTTTCATGGCCGAGGATGAGGGCCTGAAGGAACTGGGTGGTCCGGCCTATCTGGTCAAGCTTGCCGGTGCATCGATCAGTGCCTTTGCGGTGCATGACTACGCCCAAATGATCTATGACCTCGCCATTCGGCGCGAGCTGATCCGGCTGGGCCGGGACATTTCAGACAAGGCTGCGAGGGTCGATGTCAGCAGCGAGCCCAAAGAACAAATCGTCGAGGCCGAGCAACAGCTTTATCAGTTATCCGAGCAGGGCCAGACCGAACAGGGTTTTCAATCCTTCCTCAAGGCGGTCACAGAAGCCGTCAACGTCACCAACGAGGCGTACCAACGCGGTGGCGGCATGGCGGGGATTTCCACCGGTCTGGCCGATCTCGACAAGCAATTGGGTGGCCTGCACCCGTCCGACCTGATCATTTTGGCCGGGCGTCCGTCGATGGGTAAGACATCGCTGGCAACAAACGTCGCATTTAACGTGGCCAAGGCCTACAAGCGCGGCACCAAGCCGGACGGCTCTGAAGGTGCGATCGACGGCGGTGTGGTTGGGTTCTTTTCACTCGAAATGAGCGCCGAGCAACTTGCGGGCCGGGTTCTGGCCGAGGCTTCTGAGATCTCCAGTCACAAAATCCGCCAGGGCGACATGACCGAGTCCGAGTTCCGCCGCTTCGTGGACGCCGCGAAAGAACTGGAAGCCTGCCCGCTGTTCATTGATGACACCCCCGCCCTGCCAATCTCGCAACTCGCTGCCCGTGCACGGCGGCTGAAGCGGACGCACGGGCTGGATTTGCTGGTGATCGACTACCTTCAGCTCTGCCGCGGAATGGCCGACAACCGCGTCAACGAAATCGCCGAGATTTCGATGGGCATGAAAGCCATCGCCAAGGAACTCAACATCCCGGTCATCGCATTGTCACAGCTCAGCCGACAGGTAGAAAGCCGTGACGACAAACGCCCGCAGCTGTCTGACCTGCGGGAATCGGGCTCGATCGAACAGGATGCCGACGTTGTGATGTTCGTGTTCCGCGAGGAATACTACAAGGAACGCGAAAAACCCGGCGATCACGAGTTGGAAAAGATGGAAGAGTGGAAACAGGCCATGGAGCGCCTGCATGGCAAGGCCGAGGTCATCGTCGGCAAGCAGCGCCACGGCCCCATCGGCACGGTAGAGCTGTCGTTCGAAGCTCAGTTCACCCGATTTGGCAATCTGGTCAAACCCTGGCAACAGGATAGCCAAATCGAGGGTTATTGATTCCTTGACCTGCCCGGTCCGATGTGTACGGATCGGGCCATGCAAGCTTGTCTCAATCCCCTACCCCGGCGCGTGATTCTGGCGCGTCATTTCGGGCATCGCCGCAAACGCTTTGCGGGATAGACCGGGGGCATTTTTGCCCCTGCAATCTTCCCAATATAAGCGAGAGAGACATGACTGAGTTCACAGAGATCCCCGTTATTCGTCTGGGTGCACGCCCTGATGAGGAAATCGCGGCCGAGTTTCGTTCGGCCTACGGCACGACTGGTTTCGGCTATATCGAAGATCACGGAATAGACCCGCAGCTGATGCGCGATGTGTTCGAAGCCTCAAAACAGTTTCACGCGCTACCGCTGGATCAAAAGCTGGCAATCGCAGTCGACCACACGCATCGCGGATACATCGCCATCAACACATCGACAGATGTGAACTCAACACTGGCCGATGTAAAAAAACCCAACCAATCCGCCAGCTTCATGATGATGCGCGAGGATGCTGGCGTTGATCCCGATATCTACCTCTCGGGTCCAAACCGATGGCCTGATCTACCGGATTTTCGCGACACCCTGGAAACCTACGTTAAGGCTATGTCGGCCCTTGGACGCAGATTGATGCATATCGCGCTGATCGCTTGCGAGGCGCAGGATTTCTCGGTCCTTTCCGCGTTTGATGAGCCTACATTCTGGCTGCGTCTGCTTCACTATCCTCCGCAAGCAAAGACCAGCCCCGATGATCTATTCGGCTCGGCCCCGCACACTGATTTCGGATGCCTTACGCTGCTTGCTCAAGATCAGGTGGGCGGCTTGCAGGTCAAAACACCGTCAGGGCATTGGGTTGACGTTCCGTCCCGTCCCGACGCCTTTGTCGTCAATGTCGGGGATATGCTGCACCGGATGTCAAACGGTCGTCTGCTTTCGACGCCGCATCGGGTCATCAACCGTTCGGGCCGTGAACGATATAGCGTTCCGTTCTTCTTTGATCCTCATGTCAGCACAATCATCGAACCCCTACCCGGGACCGGCCAACCTCAGTTTAGCCCCTTATTATTTGCGGATTTCCTGCGTTCCGAGCTGGAAGCGGCCTATGAGGCGCATAAACCCGCCAAGAATTAAGGTGCTCCCCCTTGACCTGAGCCAATCCTATGTGATGAACGGCGTTTATGAGTACCGCACATCTGACGATAAATCTGCACGCGCTCGCCCAGAACTGGCAGGCGCTTGACGCAAAGACCCAGGTTGAGACCGGCGCAGTGGTTAAAGCTGACGCTTACGGGTTAGGTGCCGGTCCAGTCGCCTCTGCGCTGGCTGAGGAAGGCGTTGCAAAATTCTTCGTCGCCGTTGCCGAGGAAGGCGTGGCCGTGCGTGAGGCTGTGGGCCCCGGCCCGCTGGTTGCGGTGTTTTCCGGACATATGGAGGGTGACACGGATCTGCTGCGCCAGCATGATCTGACGCCGTTGATCAACTCGCCCGAACAATTCAAGCGTCATCGTCAGGCCCTGCCCGATCATGGCTTTGGTATCCAGCTCGACAGCGGTATGAATCGCCTTGGGCTCGAGCCTGCGGACTGGGCCGAACTGCGGCACGAAGCTCTTGCCCTGGACCCGCTGGTCGTGATGTCGCATTTGGCCTGCGGGGATGAGCCTGAACACCCTATGAACCGCCAACAGTTGAACACGTTCAAACAGATGACCGATGGCGTCGATGCGCCTCGCTCGCTTGCGGCGACGGGTGGTACTCTGATGGGGCCGGAATTCCACTTTGACTTTTGCCGCCCAGGGATTGGCCTGTACGGCGGGATGCCCTTTGCCGGGGCCAAGCCGGTCGTCACCGTCGATATGCCGGTGATTCAAGTGCGCGACGTCGCCGTGGGCGAGACCGTCGGCTACGGCAACAGCTGGAGCGCGCGCCGCCCGTCGAAGATTGCGACCGTTGCGGCCGGTTATGCCGATGGGCTGCATCGCGCCATTGGGGGCGGCATCGATACATTCGCTGGTGATCAGCCCTGCCCGGTGGTAGGACGTATCTCGATGGACCTGATCACCGTGGATGTGACTGACTTGCCGTATAAACCTGATCGCCTGCGTATCCTGAACGGGCACCAAACCGTCGATGATCTGGCCGAAGCCGCTGGCACCATCGGCTATGAAATTCTGACCTCGCTCGGCAGTCGCTTTTCGCGGGGCTACGTGGAATGAATCCCGTTTCATTGCTGGGTGAGCTGGGGCGTTCTATCCTGACCATGCTCGCCGCGTTTGGCCGCGTCGCGCTGTTCGCGCTCGATGCGGTTTCGCACATTTTTCGACCACCGTTTTATCCGCGCGAGTTCGGCATCGCCCTGCTGAATATCGGCTGGTTGTCCCTGCCCGTGGTCGGCCTGACCGCCATCTTCACCGGCGGCGCGTTGGCGCTGCAGATCTACGCAGGCGGCGCGCGTTTCAACGCCGAAGCCGTTGTGCCCCAGATCGTCGCCATAGGCATGGTGCGAGAGCTTGGCCCGGTGCTGGTCGGCCTGATGATCGCCGCCCGCGTGACGTCTTCGATCGCCGCCGAGATTGCGACGATGAAAGTGACCGAGCAGATCGACGCTCTGGTCACATTGTCCACCCATCCGATGAAATACCTCACCGCCCCACGCGTGCTGGCCGCCCTGATCACGGTTCCAGCGCTGGTCGGGGTTGGAGATATCATCGGCATCGCAGGCGGCTACACCGTGGCCACGCAAAATCTGGGCTTCAACCCGGCGGCCTATCTGAAAAACACCGTCGATTTCCTTGAGACACGCGACATCGTCTCGTCACTGGTCAAAGGGGCCGCCTTCGGCGTGATCGCCGCCATAATGGGCTGCTATTACGGCATGTCCTCGGGCCGCGGCGCGCAGGGCGTGGGCCGTGCTACCAAAGGCTCGGTCGAGGCCGCAGCCGTGCTGATCCTCGCCGCCAATTTCGTACTCACAGGGGTGTTCTTCTCGCTATGATCCGGATGGAGAACGTACATAAGGCCTTTGACGACAACCACGTCCTGCAAGGCATGAACCTTGAGATCCCCAAGGGCACCTCGATGGTTATCATCGGTGGTTCGGGTACCGGCAAATCCGTGGCGCTGAAATGTATCCTCGGCCTGATCAAGCCTGACAGCGGCATGATCTATGTCGACGGCAAAGACGCCGCCAAAGGCGACCGCGATGCGTTTCTGGCCCGCTTTGGAATGCTGTTTCAGGGCGCGGCGCTGTTCGACTCGCTGCCCGTCTGGCAAAACGTCGCCTTCCGCCTGCTGCGCGGCTCGCTGAAACGCCCAGTCGATGAGGCGCGCGAGATCGCCATCGAGAAACTGCGCCGTGTGGGCCTGAAATCCAACGTCGCTGACCGGTTCCCGGCGGAGTTGTCAGGCGGCATGCAAAAACGCGTCGGCCTCGCCCGCGCCATCGCCGCCGAACCCGAGATCATTTTCTTCGACGAGCCCACCACCGGCCTCGACCCCATCATGTCCGGCGTCATCAACGACCTGATCCGAGAAATCGTGACCGAGATGGGCGCCACCGCAATGACCATCACCCACGACATGAGCTCCGTCCGCGCCATCGCCGACAACGTGGCCATGCTGCACGGAGGCGTGATTCAGTGGACCGGACCGGTCGGTCAGATGGACGCCTCGGGCGATCCCTATGTGGAGCAGTTCATCAGCGGCAGTGCTGAGGGGCCGATTGAGGCGGTGCGCTAGTCTTTCTCACTCACTAGCCAGTTTTTCGCGCTTGCGACAACCTCATCTGGAAGCAATTCGGCTTTTCGAGATTCGAGATTTAACAAGACGCATTTGAACACTGTTGAGAATACAGTTTTTCTGTCGGCAGAGCGCAGCAATCTGTGTCGGAAGGTGACCGAATTCCCGCCTATCTCGAGTACCTCACTCTCCATCTGAATAGCCTCCCCCGCTCGAAGTTCGGCGAGGAAACTACTCTCCGCATGTACCACTGCAAATGATAGCTTCCGTCCCGAACGCATATCGTCTGCGTTCAATCCCATCTCCGATTGGATAGCAAACACCGAATCTGAGCAAGCCGCAAAGTACCGCGAGACATTCATATGCCCCAGAAAATCGCAATCCGAAGGATCAACAATTGACTTGAAAGCCACAAAAGCTGGCATCTGAGGTCTCCCCACTGACAAAAACGAGTTTGAATTCTTGAATTAAGCTAACACATAACTGAAACGCGTCGCCCGATAGGCGGCGGAACACCTAAAAAGTACATATGACCCTCCGCCTCGCCACCCTCTCCCTCCTGATCCTCTACCCCATCGCGTGGTTCGCCCCGCTGATGCGCGCGGGCCTCCTGCCGATCTTCGGCCTCAGCGAGATCAGCGTCATCACCGGTCTCCAGTCCTTGTGGAAATTCGACATCTTCCTCGCGCTGATCGTCACCATCTTCGCCCTGTTCGCGCCTTACATCAAAACCATCGGCACCGCACTGATCCAATGGGACCTGCTGGACCCACGCGTCCAGCCCGCGCTCAACATCCTCGGCAAGCTGGCGATGGCCGATATCTTCCTCATCGCGCTTTACATCACACTGGCCAAGGGCATCTCCTACGCCACCATCGAAACCGCCTGGGGTCTCTACCTGTTCACGGGGTGCATTCTGGCTTCACTTGCATTGGGCCATATTACAGAGATGACATTTGGATCACGAAAACCTCAGACCTAATTGATTGAAAACAGATTTCTGAGTATCATCTTTATATTTCGAGCAGTCAGTTTTGTAGTTTTCGGGTCCGTAGCGGATCACTTCGCGTCTGTTTAACCTTCCGCTTCGGCCCGGTTTTTGTACCGGTTGAAGAAGGAGAACGACGATCATGGCCGCCCTCCACACAATAACATTGCAATTTCAGAATACCTTATTAAGGCTCACTTTTTTCCTGATCTGCGCCGCAGCATTGTTCGCGGTGACGACCACCATTTTATCCGCGTTTGGCATCCTCCCCTGGCTCTCGTTGCAGGCCGGTCTCAGCAACGGTGCAACAATTGACGCAGGTATCTATATCCAGATCGGATTAACCGCCCTGATCCTGATGCTGGTCTTCTATCTGCCATCGAACGCCCGCATGATGGCGCTTGAAAACACCCATCGTAAGTTCACAATGAATATGCAGGACGTGGCCGGGGCCTATCAGGTCGCCCATGCCGCCGACCGCAGCGGAGCCTTTGCGCTGGCCTCCGAATTCGACGCGGTGAAAGAGCGTATGGCCTTCCTGCGCGATCACCCCGATTTGCAGGGGCTCGAACCGCAGGTGCTGGAACTGGCTGCTCAGATGAGCCAGATCAGCCAAGAACTGGCCGAGACCTATGGGGACACAAAGGTCGAACGCGCCCGTGCCTTCCTGCGGCAACGTCAGGAAGAGGTCGAGCAATTCCAGCAGCGCATCGAGGAAGCCCAAATCATCCAGCACGAGCTGCGCCAATGGACCCGAGACATCGAGATCGAGGAATCCATCGCCAAATCGCAACTCGCGCGCCTCAGGGATGAGCTGTTCGATCTGCTTCCGGAACTGTCGGCGCAATTGCAATCCCCCACGGACGATCAAACACCAGGCAGCGTGGTTGCGATGACCCCGCCGCGTGCTGCGGAATAGGCGCGTCTAGCGCCCGCAGCGGACGATGGCCCGAAGGGCCTGAGGACGTGGCGCGCCACCGGCGGTGAGGAAAGCCCGCAAGGGCTTGAAGAACCGCCCTTCCTCGGGCACCAAGGGCGACATGGCAAAGACACAATCCTTCACCTGCTCCGCCTGCGGTGCCTCACATACACGATGGTCAGGCCGCTGCGACGGCTGCGGCGAGTGGAACACCATCGTTCAGGAAGCCCCGCTCTCGGCTGGACCAGCCAAGAAATCCCTCGGCGGCAAACGCGGCCAGTCAATCGCGCTCACCGACCTCTCGACCGAAGAAACACCCCCGCCCCGCACCCTCTGCGGTGTTGAAGAATTGGACCGTGTCCTCGGCGGCGGCCTTGTCCCTGCATCGGCGCTGCTGGTGGGCGGTGACCCCGGCATTGGCAAATCGACCCTCTTACTGCAAGCTGCAGCACGTTTTGCCCGCAAAGGTGTCAAAACCATCTACGTCTCGGGCGAGGAGGCCAGCGCACAGGTTAGGATGCGCGCGCGCCGGTTAGGTCTGGAAGAGTCGCCGGTGCAATTGGCCGCTGAAACCAACCTTCGGGACATCCTCACGACGCTAGAGGCAGAAAAACCCGGCCTCGCCATCATCGACTCGATCCAGACGATGTGGGCCGACAATGTCGACAGCGCGCCGGGCTCGGTGTCGCAGGTGCGCGCCGCAGCGCACGAGCTGACGACATTTGCAAAACGCCACGGCGTATCGATCATCATGGTTGGCCACGTCACCAAAGAAGGCCAGATCGCTGGCCCCCGTGTAGTCGAACATATGGTCGACACCGTGCTTTACTTCGAAGGCGAACGCGGGCACCAGTTCCGCATCCTGCGCGCCGTTAAGAACCGCTTTGGCCCAGCGGATGAGATCGGCGTCTTCGAAATGACCGGCAAAGGGCTGGCGCAAGTCACCAACCCTTCGGCCCTGTTCCTATCGGAACGCGGTAAGCCCAGCCCAGGTTCCGCCGTATTCGCAGGTATCGAAGGCACCCGCCCCGTGCTGGTCGAATTGCAAGCACTGGTGGCGCCGTCCCCCCATTCCCAGCCCCGCCGCACGGTTGTGGGATGGGATAGCGGGCGGCTCGCCATGATCCTTGCAGTACTCGAAGCCCGCTGCGGCATCCCCTTTGCCGGGCTCGATGTCTACCTGAACGTCGCCGGAGGGCTGAAAGTCAGCGAACCTGCTGCCGACCTCGCCGTTGCTGCTGCACTGCTCAGCGCTCGTGAAGACACCGCCCTGCCTGCCGATACGGTCGTTTTCGGAGAAATCTCGCTATCCGGGGCACTTAGACCAGCCCCGCAGACCGAAAACAGGTTGAAAGAAGCGCAAAAACTTGGTTTCACAGCGGCAATTGCTCCGGCAGGTGGCAAAACTGGCACTGTGGCAGGTCTGACACTCACCCGACCCTCTGATTTGGTGGGGTTTGTTGGCGAAACCTTCGGAGCAGGGTAAAGTCGCGCCTTGAGGGGCAGAAAACGAACAGGCGAGGGCCATGGAAGGTTTTACAATAATTGACGGGGTTGTGGCCCTGATCATCGTGCTGTCGGGCTTGCTGGCCTATTCGCGCGGTTTCATCCGCGAGGTTTTGGCCATCGCAGGCTGGGTCGCCGCGGCAGTTCTAGCATTCATCTTCGCACCGCAGGCCGTACCACTGGTCAAAGAGGTCCCGGTGGTTGGAGAATTCCTGCGTGATAGCTGCGAGCTTTCGGTCATTACGGGCTTTGCCGCCGTCTTCGCCATTGCGCTGATCGTGGTCAGCATCTTCACACCGCTCTTTTCGTCTTTGGTGCAGCGTTCCGCGCTTGGCGGGCTGGATCAGGCGCTTGGCTTCTTCTTCGGCATCGCCCGCGGCATCCTGTTGGTTGCCATCGCGTTCTTTGTCTACGACACGGTGATGACCGGCCAGTCTTATACCATGGTTGATGAAAGCCGCTCTGCCAAAGTGTTCGAACAGTTCAGCGGACAGATCGAAGAACAAAATCCCGAGGCGGCGTTGGGTTGGGTTACCGCCCAGTACGAAGAGCTGGTCGCAAGCTGCACCGCCGACAACGCCTCTGAGGGTTAATCAAACCAAATTCCAAAGAAAAGCCCGGTTTCAGCCGGGCTTTTTTGCGTTTGGTTCGGAAAAATCAGATAAACCCTTCGCCACCACAAATATTGCAACGGATGGTCTTCAGGCCAAAGCATCCGTCACATCGGCTTGAGATCGGCTTGCCATACTGGTCTCGGCTCTTGATCACTTCACCGGTTCCCTTGCAGATCTCGCAGGGTGCGCGCCCTGCCCCACGACATCGGTGGCAACGCCGCTTGACAGGTTTGTCCTTCGGTGTGTTTTGCTTGTGTTGCCACATGGCGTCTGCTCCACCAGGTATTGCCGGACTGCATGCAAAAAACCTTCGTAATGATATGACAGCATAGGTCTGTACATTTGTCATCCTAAACCCGCGGCGTGTACAATTCGCACCTGCGTCAAATCGCGAATGTGATCCTTTGATGACACACGCATCGTTTGGCATTATGTGGTGGCCATACCGACATGGAATCGGAGCTGCCGACCTTGCTGTATCTGTTTTCTTATGCGCTAGCCGCTTTCGTGCTTGTGCCTCAGTCCCGTGCAAACGGACCAAAACACACCATTCAGATACCCGTGCGCACCCGATCCGACCTGAACGCCATCCTAAGCAAGTCATAGAAATTGGAGCCCGTGTATGTGTGGGATTTTGGGGATCGCAAGCCGGACACATGATGTCTTTGCGGAAATCTATGACGGCTTGCTGATGCTTCAGCACCGAGGTCAGGACGCCTCGGGGATCGTCACCTACAACGGCGAGTTCTTCCGTGAGAAGAAAGCAAATGGTCTCGTCAAAGACGTGTTCAATGCCAGTGACGCCGAAACCCTGTTGGGAAAGGTCGGCATGGGCCATGTCCGCTATCCAACCGCTGGCTCGCTCAGCGCGGCCGAGGCGCAACCATTTTTTGTGAACGCGCCTTATGGCATCTATCTGGTTCACAACGGCAACATCACCAATACCGAAGAACAACGCGAAAAGGTAACTGCCAAATACAGCCGCCACCTGCGCACCACCTCGGATTCCGAGGTTCTACTGAACGTGCTGGCCGACAAGGTCGCTGATGCGATCAAGGTCAATGGTAATGCTGATCCGATCCGCAACCTGTTTGCCGGTGTCAAAATGACGATGGAGCGGGTTCAGGGGGCGTATTCGGTGATCTGCCTCGTCGCGGGCGTCGGGATGCTGGCCTTCCGCGATCCTTACGGCATCCGACCTTTGTCTGTTGCCAAGCGTGCTGCAACTGGTGACGGCGATGATTATGCCTTTGCTTCCGAAGATGTGGCATTCGGCATCAACGGTTTTGACAAGCTGCGCGACCTAGGTCCCGGCGAGGCGATCCTTATCGACCTCGACGGCAATATGCACGAGTTCCAGGCCGTTGAAGGTAAACTGACACCCTGCATCTTCGAGTATGTCTATCTGGCCCGACCAGATTCGCTGCTGGATGGGGTATCGGTTTACAAAACCCAGATGCGCATGGGGCAGACGCTGGCCAAGCAAATTCAGGACTCGGGACTTGAGATCGACCGGATCATCCCTGTGCCAGATAGCGCCCGCCCTGTCGCGCTTGAGGCCGCAAAGATCACAGGCATTCCCTATCGCGAGGGGCTTGTTAAGAACCGTTATGTTGGCCGCACCTTCATCATGCCGGGCCAGGAAGAACGGCAGAAATCCGTGCGTCGCAAACTGAACGCGGTGCCTTTGGAGTTTGACGGTCATAACGTACTGCTGATCGACGATTCGATCGTGCGCGGCAATACAATCAAAAAGATCGTCCAGATGTGCCGTGAGGCCGGCGCCAAAAAGGTCTACATCGCCAGCGCCTCGCCACCGGTGAAATACCCCAATGTCTATGGCATCGATATGCCCACACGACACGAGCTTGTCGCGAATGGCAAAGAGATCGAGGAGATTCGCGAAGAACTGGGTGCGGATGCGCTGTTCTACCAACATCTCGACGATCTGATCTGGGCTGCCAAGGAAGGCAACCCCGAGATCGAAGCTTTTGACTGTTCCTGCTTTGACGGCAACTACGTCACCGGCGTCGACGAGGAATATCTGGGCAGTCTGGAAAACAGCAGTCGGGTCAGCAAAAAGCGTGAGGATATGCAGGTGGTCGGCAGTTCGTGGAACGCGGCGAAACTTGCCTCGGGGTGATCGGGCGAATCGCTTTGTCCTGAGGCGTCGGCCAAGAGACTTGCGCTAGCGGCCATAGGTCAGAATCCGCCGACAACCTATTGCTGAACAGGCTGCATTTGCAAAGGGTTCGGTATGCGGCATTCGAACCGCTCCGAACCGAGTGCTGCCGGCCTTTTGGTCCGGCAAAGCCCGTGTTACCCGAATGCCGAAAACCACTCACAAAACGGGGTCCGGGCGCGCAGCTCGGCCACAGATCATGGCAAACGCAACGGTGAAAAGCGCCGCCACACAGGCGGGGGCGCTCAAGAAGAACGCGGTCTCGGTATTGGGCATTTTTGGGCCCAAGGCGGACCTGCAAGCCCTGGTCCGCATGTCGTCGGGGCGCATTAAGAAAGTGAAACCCGGCAGTCGTGTCGGCCCGGGTAAGGTCGTCGCCATTGATGAAAATGGTGTTGTGCTGCGACAAAGCGGCCAGAACCGAAGGATCGACATCCCCGGCAGCTGATCCTGACTTGACGCCCTGCGCGTGCAGGTTCAAACCCCCCTCATGACCGATCAGACCAAAATCGCCCTTATCACCGGGGCTTCTCGCGGGTTGGGCGCGGCGCTGGCCGAAGCGCTGGCCCCCGACTATCACATCGTCGCTGTCGCTCGCACTCAGGGCGGGCTGGAAGAGCTGGATGACCGCATCCAGGCGAAGGGTGGCTCGGCCACTCTGGCCCCCATGGACATCACCGATCCCAATGCGATGGCGACCCTGTGCCGGGGCATTCACGATCGCTGGGGCAAGATCGATTTGTGGTTGCATACTGCAATCCATACCTCAGCCCTGACGCCAGTGCATTTCGTTGATCCGAAGGAATGGAACAAGGCAGTCAGCATCAATGCAAACGCCACCTCGGTTCTGATCCCGTATGTCTCGCCTTTGTTGGGCGAAACTGGCCATGCCGTGTTCTTCGATGACCCGAAGGCAGGCGAGAAGTTCTATGGCATCTACGGCGCCACCAAAGCGGCACAGATGGCGCTGGCTCGCAGTTGGGCGACCGAGACCGCACGGACGGGACCGCGCGTATCGATTGTTGAGCCTGCACCGATGCCGACCGCTGTCCGTGCACGTTTCCATCCCGGTGAGGATCGGGATGTATTAACCAGCACTGCGGATGAGGCGGCGCGGATTATAGCACTGTTGTGAGAATGGCCCTGACGGGCCACGCCTCCGGCGGAGGTATTTCTGGCCAGATGAAGCGCGCGGACTAACCGATATGGACGCCGTTTCGCCCGGCGAGGTCGACGAAGAATTGCCAGGCGACGCGGCCCGAGCGTGCCCCCCGTGTGGCTTGCCACTCGATGGCTTCGGCGCGCAGAGTTTCGGGATCAACCTTGACGCCATGAGCGGCGCAGTAGCGATCGATCATCGCTAGATATTCGTCCTGATCGCAGGGGTGGAACCCCAGCCACAGGCCGAAACGGTCAGAGAGTGAGACCTTCTCCTCGACCGCCTCGGACGGATTAATGGCGCTGGAGCGTTCGTTTTCGATCATGTCGCGCGGCATCAGGTGGCGGCGGTTTGATGTGGCGTAGAACACAACGTTTTCCGGGCGACCTTCGATACCGCCGTCCAGCACGGCCTTGAGCGATTTGTAATGCTGATCATCGTGGCTGAACGACAAATCATCGCAAAACAGGATGAACCTGTGCGGCGCGGCACGCAGGTGGTTCAGCAAACGCGCGACCGAGCCCATATCCTCGCGCTGCAATTCGACCAGTTTCAGGTCAGGATGCTCATCCTGCAACGTACCGTGCACCGCTTTGACGAGGCTGGATTTCCCCATTCCGCGCGCGCCCCACAAGAGCGCGTTATTAGCCTTGTAACCCGCAGCAAAGCGGCGCGTGTTGTCCAGCAACGTATCGCGGGAGCGGTTGATCCCCACCAATAGATCAAGGTCGACCCGATTGACCTGTGTGACGGGTTCCAGCCGGTCAGGCTCGACATGCCAGACGAAAGCCGGGGCCGCATTGAAATCAGGTGTCGCCAGCGGCGCGGGCGCCATGCGTTCCAACGCGTCCGCAATGCGATTCAGGGCTTGGTCGTCCATCGGCTCCTCCGGGATGTTCTGGCGGAGTTCAACCATGTTCCGATCAACACAACAAGAGTAGCAATTGAAAAAGGCGCGCCTACCTTGGGCGCGCCTTTAAAGCTATTGGAATAGGTTACTTGTTCTCTTCGTAATCCTGCATCACGTCTGCGTCGGCTTCGGCCTCTTCATCGTCGTAGTATCCATCGGCGCGCAACTGTTCTTCGCGCTTCTTCTCGACACGGGCGACCAGGAATATTGAAATTTCATAGAGCCCGTAAACCACGACAAAGAGGATGATCTGGGTGATCACGTCCGGCGGTGTGACAATCGCAGCCAACACCAGAATGCCTACCACCGCATATTTACGCACTGCCCCCAGACCTTCGGCACTGACAAGTCCGGCCTTACCCATCAGTGTCAGCAATACGGGCAATTGAAAGCACAGGCCAAAGGCAACGATGAACTTGATGGTCAGGTTGAGATATTCCTGCGCCGAACCCTGAAACACCACGCTCAAAGGTGCGGTTGCGCCTTCTGCTACAGCTTCCCCTTCCGCTCCAAACTGCTGGAAACCGAGGAAGAAGTCATAGGCCAGTGGCGTGACCACATAAAAAGCGAAGCTTGCGCCCAGCAGGAACATGAAGGGAGAGGCCAGCATGAACGGCAGAAACGCGTTCTTTTCCGATTTATACAGGCCCGGCGCCACGAACCTCCACATCTGCATCCCGATATAGGGAAAGGCCAGAATGAACCCGCCCAGCAGCGAAACCTTGATCGCTACAAAGAACCCTTCCTGCGGCGAGATGAAGATCAGCCCGCAATCCTGTCCACGCTCGGTCAGCACCTCACATAGCGGTTGCGTGAGGAAATTGAACAGTGGCGTGGCCACGGTGAAACAGATGATCATACCGATCAGAAACGCCACAACGCAGTGGATCAGCCGCGTACGTAGCTCGGCCAGGTGCTCGATCAGGGGTGCCGAGCTGTCCTCGATCTCGTCGGTCTTGGTCATGTCTTGCTTTCGGTTTTCAGCGCTGCTTCGGCCTCTTCCGCCTTGGCCAGCGCATCCGCGGCTTCCTTGGCCTTGCGTTCAGCGGCAGCGCGCGCCGTTGTGGCTTGGATCTTCTTGGCTTGCTCTGCTCGCTCGGTGGCCAGCTTGCCGGTCTCGCTGTCAGGGTCGAACTTGGTTGGGTCGATGGATTTGGCCACGTCGCGCGCGGCTTCGTTGATCCCGTCCATCGCTGTACTAACCGGGTTGGTCGCCGCGTTCAGGCCCTTCTTGATCTCATTGACGCCTGCTTCGTCCGCAGCCTCGTTCATTGCAGTGCTGAATTCGCGCGCCATGCCGCGCGCCTTTCCGACGAACCGTCCGACATTGCGGAACAGCACAGGCAGGTCCTTTGGCCCCACCACGATCAACGCGACGATGCCGATGACCAGAAGCTCGGTCCAGCCCAGATCAAACATCTAGGCTCAGACCTTGTCTTTGTCAGTCTCAGGCGTGACGTCTTTGGCCAGCTCGGACGCGTCTTGTTCTAGCTCTTCCGAACCTTCCTTGATGCCTTTTTTGAACGAGGTAATGCCTTTACCCACTTCACCCATCAGCGAACTGATCTTGCCGCGTCCAAACAGGACGAGAACCACAACAGCAATCAGCAGGATACCCGGAAGGCCAATATTGTTGAGCATGACTTGTCTCCTTCTACGTCGGCGCAGCGCGCCGTGAATATGTCTGGCCCCGTGTCTACGCCCGTACGGGCATCAGCAAAAGTGCGACAGATCAAATCCGCGCGCAAAATTGAACGGATCATGCGTTTTTTGCGGACTCGCATTTCTCAACTGACAGGTTTATGTCAGTTGATATCACCTAGAAGGACGATATCGAAACCTGGTCTACGGAGAACCACATGACCCATGTCGCAGAAATCGTCACCTTTACCCTTGCCGACGGCACAAAGCCCGAACAGTTCATCAGGCTAAGCCAAGCCTCCGAAGCCTTCGTCCGCGCGGCTCCCGGCTTTACCCACCGCCAGCTAAGTCATGGCGAAGATGGCCGCTGGACCGACTATGTCGTCTGGACCGATATGAAATCCGCAAAGGATGCCGCTGCTGCATTCATGCAACAGGATTTTGCACCCGCTCTGATGGCGGCAATCAACCCCGACAGCGCCCAGATGCGTCACGAGACCGTGCTATGGAACATGACCGCCTAAGGGCGGCTCAGACGGCGTGTCATGCGCCGCACTGACCGCCTGTTCGACATCATACAGATCCTGCGCGATGGTAACTTGCACCGCGCGCAGGACATCGCGGACCGACTTGAGGTGTCGGTCCGTACGATCTATCGCGATATGGACACGTTGGTGGCCTCGGGCGTTCCTGTAGAAGGCGAACGCGGCGTAGGTTACATGGTGCGTGAACAGATCACGCTGCCCCCGCTAAACCTGACACCCGCCGAGCTTGAGGCTCTGAACCTCGGCATGGCGATCGTTGCCGAGGCCGCCGATCCCGATCTTAAATCCGCCGCGGACTCTCTGGCCGAGAAAATCGACGCCGTCTTGCCCACGCAGGTCATTGCCGAGGCCGACAGCTGGAAATTCGCGGTCTATCCCTTCGCTGATGTCGTACGCGGAATGGCACATATGGCCCCGATCCGCGCCGCGATCAAATCGCGCCAGAAATTGCAGCTCAGCTACCGTCGCATTGACGGCGCGCTGACCGAACGCACCATCCGACCGCTGCATATGGAATACTGGGGCCGTGTCTGGACACTGACCGCCTGGTGCGAGCTGCGCGACGACTTCCGCGTCTTCCGCATCGACCTGATAGAAAACGTCACGCCTCTACCGGAACTCTTTACCGACGAACCGGGTAAAAGGCTCAGCGACTACGATCCCAATGCGTGATCCGTCCTTCATCTGGCCCCAAATACCTCCGCCGGAGGCATGGCCCGGAACGGGCCATTTCGGTCACTTCAGGTAAGGCTCGGGATCAACCGACTCGAACCCTTTGCGCACTTCGAAGTGCACATATGCATTGTCGCCTCCGCGCAGCGAGGCGATCTTTTGTCCCCGTCGCACCCGATCACCTTTCTTGATGGTGATATTGTCGACATTGGCATAAACAGTCAGCAAGTCATTGTTGTGTTTCACAACGATGATCGGAACCTGATCCGCATCCGCGGTGATCGCGGCGACCGTGCCTGCCTCGGCCGCACTGACCGACGTGCCTGGCGCTGCGGCGATATCTATCCCCTCATTCTTACCCTTCTTGTAGGTCCGAATGATGGTGCCGCTCACCGGGCTTGCCAGCGCCGAGCTTCCCGAATTGGTCGGGGCCTCGGCTGTAATATCCGGCGCAGGCGTTGCCGCGGCAACTTTCTCATCCGGCAATGGCTGCGTCGCGCTCGGCGGCGTAGGAGTTGGTGAGCCTTCGCCCGGTTGGGTTACCGCAGTTGCCGTGGCGGCCGGCGCCGCTGCCCGAGGTGCCGGTTGATTCTTGACCGGGATCAACAGGTACTGGTCTTCGCGCACCATAAAGTCTGGTCCCAAACCGTTCCATTCTGCCAGAGACTCCACAGGCACCTGATAGAGCCGCGAAATTGTATAGGCTGTCTCACCCCGCTTGACCTTGTGCCGGATCGGCTCAGGCCCCGTAGCAACCGGTGCCGGAGCCGCAGCAGGTTGCGCGGGCTCCAATGTCGATGTCTGTACAGATCCTGTGTCCGGTGCCTCGTCAATCGCGGTTCCGGCAATGGTCGCAATATCAACATTGCTCGTCCCACCGACCGAGCGCGGCAAGGCCAGAACTTCACCGTCACGCAGGCTGTCATTTGGCTGCAATCCGTTAAACCGCGCCAATTCGGCCACCGGCATGCCGATCCGGGTGGCGACATCGCCAACTGTATCCCCACGGCGGGCTACCGCGACCTGATAGTTCGGATAGGTGATCACGCCACGCGCATCCGGCGTCGGGCGGTTGGCGGTCGCTGCAAGGGCGGCATCTGCAGTGGAGAACCCGCCGACATTGCCGCGCAGGTCATAGTCATATGGCCCTTCACACCCGGCCAAAATTGCCAGCGCGGCAACACCTGTCGCATAGCGGCGCATTGCTGATTTGGAAACTGCTCTCATTTTACTGTCCTCAACACCTGCCCCTGTTCTCCGGGGTTCTGGCGCCTCTAATATACCTTTACGCTCCGTCTTTTCCCAGCCCCTCAAGCAAGGGCACAAAACGGACCGGCAACAATTCGTCATAGTCCAGACCGGTTTCAGTGCGCGTGACCCGGATTAGGGTCTGCACCGCGTCCGACTGGCCCACGGGTAACACCATGATACCGCCGATTTTCAACTGCGCCAAGAGCGGCCCCGGAGGATCTTCGGCGGCCGCGGTCACAATGATACGGTCGAACGGGGCCTGCTCGGACAGTCCAAATGATCCATCCGACAGCATCGCGGTCACATTCGTCAACCCCAGCTCACGGAACAGTTCTCCCGTTTCGCGCACCAGCCTCTTGTGCCGCTCAACCGTGTAGACCCGGCGCGCCAGCTTGGACAGGATCGCCGCCTGATAGCCCGAGCCGGTGCCGACCTCTAGAACCGTATCACGCGGACGCACCTGCAGCGCCTGCGTCATCAGCCCCACAACCGAAGGCTGGCTGATGGTCTGTCCACAGGCAATAGGCAGTGGAGTGTCCTCATAGGCCCGGTCCGCGAACAGGCCTTTGACAAACCGCCCCCGGTCAACCTGCTCCATCGCTGCCAGTACACGTGCATCCGTCACCCCGCGCGAGCGCAGGGCAAACAGGAACTGCATTATGGTTTCTGCGCTTGGTTCAGTCATTCGATGACCTTTAGCGCCTCGAGCGTGTCATATGCTGTCAGATCAGCGCGCATCGGAGTGACCGAGATATATCCTTCCAGATTGACCGCCGCATCCGTGCCCGGAGCAGTCGGGTTATGTTGATACCCGCCCTTAATCCAAAGGAACCGGCGACCCGAGGGCGAGCTGTGCGGCTCGACAGAGAAATGTGTATCGCGCCGGTACCCCTGCGGGGCCACGCGCGTACCCAGCACCTCATCTGCGGGAACCGGAGGGAAATTCACATTATAGAACAGACGATAGTCGCCCTGCTGCTCGGGTGTCGCATCAAGAATGCGGCGCACCAGATTGGCCCCAAATTTGGCAGCCGCCTCAAACGGATCGTCCAGCCCCAGATTGCGCGGCCCGAAATACTGAGACAAGGCAATCGCGGGCACACCTTGCAACGCCGCCTCCATCGCGCCGCCGATTGTACCCGAATACAGCGTGTTTTCAGCCGAGTTGTTGCCCCGGTTCACCCCTGACAACACCAGATCGGGCGGGGCGTCCTTCATAACGTCGTGCAAACCGGCCAACACGCAATCCGCCGGAGACCCTTCGGCGGCATAGCGACGCTCACCCAGTTTGGCGACCATCATTGGGTGGGTATAGCTAATGCAATGGCCCACGCCTGACTGTTCAAAGGCAGGCGCGACGACCCAGACCTCGCCATCGGGACCGGCCAGTTCAGCCGCGATCGCTTCAAGCACAATCAGTCCCGGCGCATTGATGCCGTCATCATTGGTCAGAAGAATTCGCATGCCCGGTCCACCCCTCGTTTTGCCCTTGATAGACCCGCCTCAGCGCTGCGACAAGCAATGCACATGCGCAATCTGAGGCTTTCACGCACCACTTGGATGAAAATGCAGGATTTGAGCGTCAGGCCGGGAACACAAAACACCGGTCGCGGCGAATGGTCAGCCACATGACACGGCCCTCTTTGGGCACAAAGACGTTCGGGACCGTCGCCTTCAGGATCGAGCCATCATAGTCCATGCGAAACTCGACAAGGCTTTCATTTCCCAAAAACCGAGCACGCTCAACCACGCCTCGGGCGGCAATGCCGTCTGTCGGCGTCGGCGCAGGCCCTTTGCCATTGCGGTCGAAGTCCAGCTTGACGTGCTGGGGTCGAAACACGATTTCAACATCGGTCGCGTCCGGCACACCGGGCGCAAGAAAACGACCAAACGGAGTATGCGCCAACGCACCATTAACTTGAGCCTTCAACACATTGATATCACTAAAAAACGAAACTGCTGCCTTGTCTGCAGGCCGGGTATAGACATTGTATGGCGCCCCCTGCTGCACAATCTTGCCGCGCCGCATCAGCGCGATTTCATCAGCCATTCGCATCGCCTCGTCCGGCTCATGCGTGACCAACAGAACAGCAGCGTCCTCTTCTTTGAGGACTGCGAGCGTTTCGTCCCGAATGCCGTCGCGCAGACGGTTATCGAGGCCCGAGAACGGCTCATCCATCAGCATGATCCGCGGGCGTGGGGCCAACGCACGCGCCAGAGCAACCCGCTGCTGCTCACCCCCAGATAACTGATGCGGAAATCCATCGATGAACCGCATCAGATCGACCTTGGTCAGCAGTTCCTCGACCCGCGCGCGTTTCTGCTCTTTGCTGCCTTTCAGGCCGAACGCGACGTTATCCGCTACGCTGAGATGTGGAAACAGCGCAAAATCCTGAAACATCAGCCCAATCTCGCGCCGTTCGGGCGGTACGCGGAAAACCGTGTCACAGATCAGCTTGCCATCGACGTAAATCTCGCCCGAGGTCTGCATTTCGACCCCCGCGATCATCCGCAATGTGGTCGACTTTCCGCAGCCCGAAGGCCCCAGCAGGCAAGTCACCTGCCCCGCGTGTACGGTCAACGATACATCATCCACGACCGTCCGCCCGCCAAAGCGCGCAATCAGATTGCGGATTTCCAATCGAGGAGGAGTTGTCGTCACTGTCACCGATGGACCCCATTGCCTTTCCCGATCAAATCCATCGGGCTTAGGCGGGGATAACAACCCCGCCCATCAGGCGCAAGGGATCAGCAGCACCCGGTCGAGGCAGCTTCGCCCTGTACAACAAACGGGCTATCCCCGCCGCAGCCTTCGAAAATCCCGTAATGGGTCGAAAAATCGCCGATGAACTCAAAATGCCGTGCAAAACGGGTGTCTTGCAACATCATCCACGTGTTGCCACAGACCGGGAATACTTTGCCGGCCTCGATCGTATGGTGGTCATCCAGTACAAATTCATACGGCGCATGCGGCACTGTGCCCCTGTAGATCACAGCCTGACCGTAATCCTCGCACGCAGGCTCCAACTCCGGCAGCTTGAAAAGACGGTAGGTGGCCGAGATAAAGCTCAGCGGTGCGACCCGTTCTTCAAGAATTGGGTTTTCGATCGTCAAAGGACGATGCGTCACCCGACGGGGATCGCCAAATCCGGCAGCACGCGACATCGACAGAAAATCGTTCCAATAGAGCGCACCCGACAGGCATTCGCCATACAGGATCTCATCCTCGGCCATCGCCTTGGGCACCCGGCGGTCGGCATAGACGTCCGAGAAATACATCTCGCCACCCTCTTTCAGCAGCCGATGCGCACCGCGCAGCACAGCAGCCTTGTCGGTCGCCAGATTGATCACGCAGTTTGAGACGATGATATCGAACGATCCCGGTTCGAGGTCCAGCTCATCCAGCTTTTCGATATAGCCGTGGTGAAACTCGACATTGCTGGCCGAATGTCCGAATGCCTTCGCGTGATGGTCCTGATGCGCTCGCGCCACGTCGAGCTGCTCAGGCGTCATGTCAACGCCGACAACACGGCCCTTTTCACCGACCATCGCGGATAAAGCATACACATCGCGCCCCGCACCACAGCCCAGATCCAGGATACGCATTCCCTCCAGATCCAACGGAGCAATCAGCCCGCATCCATAGTAACGTGTCAGCACATCATCATGAATTTGCGACAGAATTTTCTTGAAGTGATCCGGCATATCATCCGGAGTACAGCAGGCATTTGTTTGCAAATCCGCGCTGCCTTGCAACACCTCACCATAGTAGTTCTGCACAGCCTCGTGCTTCATCGGGGCAATCCTTTTGTCACTGGTCTTTTGCAGCTAGTGCAGCAATCCACACCACGCAATCCACCAGCGCCCGATCTGACGAAACCGTGACAGGGCTCAGGCGAGCAGGTCGAAATCCACGCCTGCGTGCACGCGGCCGTTCACTTGAATCTCTAACCGATGCGGCCCAGGAACCAACTTGAATGTTGTTGCATTGCCCTTCAGCTTGTGCCGCTTTCTAAGTGTCAACTGACCACCTTTAAGCTCGGCCTGTTTCAACTTGTGAACCTTGGGTGAGATCTTTCCGCCAGGTCGTTGGAAATGAACGATATAGTCGACCAAGACTGGCTGATCTTCTGCGCCGCTTAGGCGGATTTCAAACTCCAGCGCTTCACCAATCCGGGCCGGACCGTTTACCTGAATCTCAACCGCAATATCTGCATCGGGATCGTATCCAAGCACCTTCATCGCCTTGGGATGCCCAGATTTCACAAGGCCTCGTAATGCATGAGATGTCATCCAGTTCAGTTCATCCTTGTCCTGCCGCCCTGCCTTGCCCCAATCCCGCAGACGTTCCAGCACCAGATCGGGGTCTTTCTTGGTGATATCATTCAGATGATTGGCGACCGAGCGCGTCACATAGCGCGTCCGATCCCCGTGCAACCGGTCCAATAACGGCAATGGGTCTGACATTGCCAAGCCAACGGCCTGCCCCCACGGTAAACGCGGCCGCGTGCCCTCGCTGACCAGACGACGCACGTGATAGCTGGGATGGGTGCACCAGCCCTGCATCCGCGCCATGACCAGTTCGGAGTGGTGATTGAGGAACGGGCGGATCGCCCATTCCATCGAAAATCTCTGGGTCAGCTCTTCGAATACATCCAGCGCCAAAGCGGGATGATCCAGGCCGATCGTACAAACCCAATCACCCAAGGGCGCAAAGATGAAGTCTCCGAAGTCATCATCACTTTTGGCGGGGTCCAGCGGAGGCGGCAGCGCCCGCAGAATGACCGGTGCCACTGCCGGCAAATCGCCGGGCACCGATTCTTGCAGACACTCTGCAATCCACGCCATACGCTCTTTCAGTTCAAGCTCGGGCAAACGCGACATCACTTTCGCCGCGAATGCTTCTTCCTTGAAATCGGAATCAACCTTGGCGAACAAGCCCGCAAGAAAGCTTACCTTTTCCGCGTTGAACAACTGATCTTTCAGAGAAAAGTTCTGTGCCATACCTACATCGTCAGATTGGTGCCACCACCGTCCAGCAAAATGTTCTGCCCGACAATGAACCCGGCGTGTTGCGAGCATAGAAACGCGCAGGTCGCCCCAAACTCTTCCCTCGTGCCATAGCGTCTCGCTGGGATGGTTGCAGCGCGTTCAGCCCGTGCCTCGGCCATCGAAATACCTTTCTGCTCTGACACCCCGCCATCCAGCGCGTTCGCGCGGTCGGTGGCGTGGATACCTGGCAGCAGATTATTAATCGTCACGCCATGTGGCGCCACCTGGCGCGATGTGCCCGCAACATAGCCGGTTAATCCAGTTCGCGCCGCATTCGACAGGCCCAGCACCGCAATCGGCGCGCGTACCGACTGCGAGGTGATATTCACCACGCGACCCCAGCCCTTATCCATCATGCCCGGCAGCAGAGCCTTCATGAAAGCTATGGGTGTCAGCATATTGGCATCCAGCGCTTTGATGAAATCATCACGCTCCCAGTCTGACCACATGCCGGGCGGAGGGCCACCCGCGTTTGTGACAAGGATATCAGCACCCTGCGCGGCACTTATCACCTCGGCCTGACCCTCTGGTGTGGTAACATCACAAGCCACTGTCTGCACGGCAACGCCATATGATGATCGCAAACGCGTGGCTTCGGCCTCCAACGTTTCAGCTCCGCGTGCGTTCATCACAAGATCGACGCCGGCTTCGGCCAACGCCTCGGCACAGCCCAATCCCAAGCCTTTGCTGCTGGCACAAACCAGCGCGCGTTTTCCGCGAATTCCCAAGTCCATTCTGACCCTCCCTATCTTCGGCACACATCTAACATCGGCCCGGCAAAGAAGGCCAGAATGGGATCTTGCGGATTAATAAAAGAACTCTTCACGCACGATCTTGCCATCGGCGACGTGATAAACACCGACCTCACGCATATCAAAGCTTTCACCGGTTTCTTTCACCTTGCCCTGCACTTCAAAGATCACGGCAAAGCGGTCGTCACCATGCGGGTACGGGCCACTGACGGACGCGCCCGATACTTCATGAGCGCCTTCCCACCATTCGTGCTTGCCACGAATGGCTTCTAATCCGTGCGTCTCGCGCCCCATGCCCGCAAAATCCTGTCCCTCAACAGAAACAGCATCCGAGGCATAAAGCTTCTCGAGGTTCTCCTTGGCCCGGTTCTCGCGGCATCCAGCAACCAGTTCGTCTGCGATTTCTTTCAAATTCATTGGTCCACTCCATATTTTGTTCACTATATGTTCTTATTGCCACAGCCACATGATTCGAACCACCCCCTTTGTCTTGCCTCAGTTGGATTCCCCGCCTATACGCGCGCTTATGCTTGATACTTCGAACCAACCCACCCTGCCGCCCGAGATCGCTCGTCGCCGGACATTCGCTATCATCTCGCACCCGGATGCGGGCAAGACGACGCTGACGGAAAAGTTTCTGCTGTACGGCGGCGCGATCCAGATGGCTGGACAGGTACGGGCCAAGGGTGAGGCACGGCGGACGCGGTCGGACTTCATGCAGATGGAGAAAGATCGCGGTATCTCGGTCTCAGCCTCGGCCATGTCATTCGACTACGGGAACTTCCGGTTCAATCTTGTGGACACACCCGGCCACTCGGATTTCTCCGAAGACACCTATCGCACCCTGACAGCCGTAGACGCCGCCGTCATGGTCATTGACGGTGCGAAAGGTGTGGAAAGCCAGACGCAGAAACTGTTCGAGGTCTGCCGCCTGCGCGATTTGCCGATCCTGACATTCTGTAACAAGATGGACCGCGAAAGCCGCGACACGTTCGAGATCATCGACGAAATTCAAGAGATGTTGGCGATCGACGTCACGCCCGCCGCGTGGCCGATAGGCGTAGGTCGCGATTTCATCGGCTGTTACGACATGCTGCGCGACCGACTGGAACTGATGGACCGCGCCGACCGCAACAAGGTGGCCGAGAGCATTCAGATCGACGGGCTGGACGACCCCAAACTGGCCGAGCACGTGCCTGCCGAACTGCTGGATAAGCTGCTGGAAGAGGTTGAGATGGCGCGCGAATTGCTGCCCAAGCTCGACCCGCAGGCGGTGTTGGAAGGCCACATGACGCCGATCTGGTTTGGTTCGGCCATCAACTCATTTGGCGTCAAGGAACTGATGGAAGGCATCGGTGCCTATGGCCCGCAGCCGCAGGTTCAGTCGGCTGAGCCCCGTCAGATCGCGCCCGATGAAAAGAAGGTCGCCGGTTTCGTGTTCAAGGTGCAGGCCAATATGGATCCCAAACACCGCGACCGGGTGGCGTTTGTCCGCATGGCCTCGGGCCATTTCAAACGTGGCATGAAGCTAACGCATGTGCGATCGAAGAAACCGATGGCAATATCGAACCCCGTGCTGTTCCTCGCCTCTGACCGGGAACTGGCCGAGGAAGCCTGGGCCGGAGACATCATCGGCATTCCCAACCACGGTCAGCTGCGCATCGGCGACACGCTGACCGAAGGTGAGGCGATCCGGGTGACCGGCATCCCGTCCTTCGCGCCGGAACTGCTGCAAACCGTGCGTGCAGGCGATCCGATGAAAGCCAAACATCTGGAAAAAGCGCTGATGCAGTTTGCCGAGGAAGGTGCCGCGAAGGTATTCAAACCTTCGATTGGGTCGGGCTTCATCGTCGGAGTCGTCGGTGCGCTGCAATTCGAGGTGCTCGCCAGCCGGATTGAGATGGAATACGGCCTGCCTGTGCGGTTTGAGGCGTCTCAGTTCACCTCGGCCCGTTGGGTCAGTGGCAACAAGGTTGAGATCGACAAATTCGTCAACGCCAACAAGCAGCATATTGCCCATGATCACGATGGAGATATCGTCTATCTAACGCGGCTGCAGTGGGACATCGACCGGGTCGTCCGCGATTATCCCGAGCTGAGCCTGACCGCGACGAAGGAAATGATGACCTGACGGACTCTGCGGGCAATCCAGAAGTGACCACATGGGGGATTGTGTCCACGATCCGCGCCCCGCGTGAGGATATTTTGCGCTTTGCCGCCCACCACCTCGATATCGGCGCGGACCGGATTCACATCTTTCTAGACGAGCCGGTCCAGGGGGACATCTCAGCCCTGCGCGAGCATCCCCGGATCCGGGTGCGTACCTGCGATGCGGCGTTCTGGAAGCGTCGCAGGCGTGAGAGGCCGGACAAACATCAGGTTCGCCAATCCTCGAATGCGAATTTGATCTACAACAGGACTGATCTGGACTGGGTCGCACATATCGATGTCGATGAGTTTCTGTGGCCGATGTCCCCGATCCCCGACCTGCTGCGCGACATTCCCGATGACATCCCCGCCGTCCGCGTCCGCCCGATTGAGGCGCTGGCGGTTGGCCAGGACCTCTACAAAGCGTTCATTCCCGAAGGTCAGAATCGACAAGCGCTGGTCGAAGCGCTCTATCCCAATTTCGGCACTTACGTTCTGGCCGGTTTCATGAGCCACATTCAGGGCAAACTGTTCGTACGCGGCGGTTTGAAAAAACTGAGCGACCGTATCCACAACCTCTATCAGCACGGTGAGTTTCTGCCAGTCAGAACCGAGCTTCCTCAGATCGATCTGTGTCATCGCCACGCCCCGGATTGGGAGCATTGGCTGGCGCATTATCGTTTCCGCCTCGAACGCGGCTCGTACCAGGCCAGCCCGGATCGCCCGCGAAAGATCGGTGCGCTAGACAGGTACGAATTGATCACCCTTCTGGAAACCGAATACGGGCTCGATGGCCTGCGGGAATTTTACGATGAAATCAGCGCTGCTGACCCGGAAGTGCTGGAACGGCTTGAGGATAACGACATGATCCGTCACCGGCCGCTTGATCTGGACCAAAAAGTCGCGAAACACTTTCCCGGAACCATCTGAATTGTTGCGGAAATCCTTGTTACCGGCAGATTTGCCACGGATTAAACCGACTTCATTTGACCCTGCCCCACGTTTTTGTTATGCCCGCGCCACAGCCGAAACGCGCATGGGGCGCATGGCCATCCGGGCCCGGCATTTTCAGACGCGCGGGCCAGGTCTAGTGTCCGCTTGAACCGGACATACATGACAAAGTTTAACGAACTGAACCTGAACCCGAAGGTCCTCAAGGCAATTGAGGAAGCCGGATACGAAACTCCGACCCCGATCCAAGAAGGCGCAATTCCAGCCGCGCTGGAAGGGCGCGATGTTCTGGGGATCGCCCAAACCGGCACCGGCAAAACCGCCAGCTTCACCCTACCGATGATCACATTGCTGGCCCGTGGGCGCGCCCGCGCACGCATGCCACGCTCGCTGGTCTTGTGCCCGACGCGGGAACTGGCAGCGCAGGTGGCCGAGAATTTCGATACCTACGCCAAGCACCTCAAGCTGACCAAAGCACTGTTGATCGGTGGCGTTTCCTTCAAGGAACAGGATGCTCTGATTGACCGCGGTGTTGACGTGCTGATTGCCACTCCGGGCCGTCTGCTGGATCATTTCGAACGCGGGAAGCTGCTTCTGACAGGCGTTCAGATCATGGTGGTGGACGAAGCTGATCGGATGCTCGACATGGGCTTCATTCCTGATATCGAGCGCATCTTCTCGCTGACGCCATTCACCCGCCAGACGCTGTTCTTCTCGGCCACCATGGCGCCCGAGATCGAACGGATCACCGATACTTTCCTGTCGGCCCCCACCCGGGTCGAAGTTGCGCGTCAGGCCACCGCTTCGGAAACTATCGAACAAGGCGTGGTGATGTTCAAAGGTGGTCGCCGGGATCGAGAGGCCAGCCAGAAACGCAAGACCCTGCGCGCATTGATCGATGCCGAGGGCGACAAATGCACCAACGCGATCATCTTCTGCAACCGCAAGACCGATGTAGATATCTGCGCCAAGTCGCTGAAGAAATACGGCTATAATGCCGCCGCGATCCATGGCGATCTGGATCAGTCGCAGCGGATGAAAACACTGGACGGATTCCGCGATGGATCACTGCGGCTGCTGGTGGCTTCGGACGTTGCTGCGCGGGGTCTGGATATCCCCTCGGTCAGCCACGTGTTCAACTTCGATGTTCCCGGCCATGCCGAGGATTATGTCCACCGCATCGGTCGTACCGGTCGCGCCGGGCGCGAAGGCAAGGCAATCACGATCTGCTCGGGCCGCGATGAAAAGGCGCTGGCCGCGATCGAGAGCCTGATCCAGAAGGACATTCCGCGCATCGACAATCCGGTCAAGGCCGATGAGCCCAAGCCCGAGGCGCCAAAGCCAGAGAAGAAGGCCAAAGCGTCGGACAACAAAAAGAGCGAGAGCCGCAAAGAGCGAGAGCCCAAAACCCGTGGTCGTGGGCGTCGCGACGATGGCGGGCCAGCAGTTGTAGGCATGGGGGATCACCTCCCCAGCTTTATCGCTCTCAGCTTTGATGAGCGTCGCGCTGGCTAGATTGTCAGCACAAGCGCCAATATCGACAAGCCAAGCAACGTCATCCCGGCGATCTCGCGACGGGTGATGGTTTCACGGAAAAACAGCAGCGATGCGATCAGGCTGAGGATCAGTTCGATCTGACCCAAGGCCTTTACATAGGCTGCGTTCTGCAACGTGAAGGCGAAGAACCAGCAAAACGAACCACAGAGGCTGGTCAGGCCGACAAAAACACCGGTCCGGCGAGTCTCCCACACCGCGCGCAGCTCGGCCCTGTCTCGCCAAAGCAGCCACAGCCACATACTGAGAAATTGGAACGTTACCACGACGGCCAGCGTCACAAGTGCTCGGAACCACGCATCGATGTCGCCCAATTGCAAAGAGGCACCGCGATAGCTGACCGAGGAGAATGCGAATAACACGCCTGACCCCAGTCCAAGACGCGAGGCTTTGTTTGTCAGATGTTGCCACCAAGCGCCGCTGCCTCCGGGCGTTTTTGACAACAACAGGACGGCCAGCAACCCAAGCAGTATTGCCCCCAGCGCCCCGGTAGAGACCTGATCGCCGAGGACAAGGAACCCCACAATAGCGGTTTGAATCACCTCAGTTTTCTTAAACGTAATCCCTACCGCAAAGTTGCGCTGCTTGAACAATGCCACAACGCAGATCGTGGCCAATATCTGTGTGGTCCCGCCGATGACAGCAAATATCCAGAACTTCGCCGTCAGCGCTGGCAGTTCGTACCCTGTCGCGCCCAAAGCAATGAAAAGCCCCAGCAAGGCCAATGGCATGGAATAGGCGAATCGTGCAAATGTCGCCCCGGCGGCCGAAAGCTTCACGCTGCTCAGGGATTTCTGCAGCATAAACCGCACCGTCTGGAACGATGCGGCCGCGATGGTGACGGGAATCCATAAACTCATGGCTTCCCTTCTGTCGTTAAATCAAGGCTTTGGCCAGAGCGGATGCGCCACCGGATCCTTGGCGCGCCAGAAATACTCTCGGAATATCTGCCCGTACGAACGGTAGACATAAGCCTCGTTACAGGCCAAGTATCTTTCCTTGCCCGTGCGGTAGAGTGCCGGCAATCGGTACCAAGGTGCTGATGGGTTCATATGATGAACGACGTGCAAGTTATTGTTCAAAAACAGAAATGCAAGGATGCCACGGTCTTCTACGATCACTGTGCGCGCGCGCGATTTCTCATGCGCGCGGTGTTCCAGGAATGTGCGGATCTTGACCAAACCCAACCCGATATATGCTGAAAGGGCGAAGGCCCAGATCGGCATTTGCGAAAGCGCGACGATCCAAAGAGTCGCGACAACGCCGGGCATGTGCAGCGCCCATGCCAACAAAATCGCCCGATCTCCGCGAAGTGCACCACGCAGTTCATCTCGCAAGAACGCAACCTGCCCAATTGCAGGCCCCAGAACCATCCGCCCCAGCAGAGTGTTGTTCACTTGATACATCCGCCTCTGCCAACCGGACAGAGACGCCCAGACCTGTGGGTCAAGATAGTTGGTCTCAGGGTCATCGTAGGGATCGGTCAGGTTCGCATCACAGTGATGCGCCAGATGCAGGTCCCGAAACCGATTGTAAGGAATGAACAAGGTCAGCGGCAGCGCCATCAGTGCCTCATTCAGCCATTTCTGGCGAAAGGGGTGCCCGTGCAGCGCCTCATGCGTCAGCGAGGAATGCAGAGCGGCTACCAGCCCCATGAAGGGGATCGCCAGCCACAATGATATGCCTGCCAGCCAGAAAATCGCACCAAGCCAAGCGGAATAACAAGCGATAATCAGGGCAAATGTCGCCCATTCGGGCGATTTGGGTGTGACCGGCTCAGCCATTGCGGCCCCACGTGATTCCGGCCCAGATACGCTCGTAAATTACATACATGGTCAAGCCAATGGCTGTATTGACCAAAGCAACCATCCCTCCAAGTGCTGCTGAACCCGTGGCGATCAAACCAACCAGCGTCATCATCGCCAGCCCCATCGCATTCCACACCAGCGCCTTCACGACCGACCTGCGTCGCGTTTCCATTCCAGACCCCATTCTTATTTTTGAAACACCAGCGTTACAGACAGAGCCAAGGGTCGTGAATTCTGAATATGATTAACAATTCTCACCAAAGGTGATATTAATCACCACATGATTGATAAAATCGACAAACGGGATCGTGCCCTGCATTTTCGCCAGCGCCTGGCCCGAGCGATGCAAGAGCGCAATGTCAGCCAAAGCGCCCTGGCACGCAGCATCGGGGTTGACCGATCTACCGTTTCGCAATTGCTGACCGGGGCGGGGGCACGCCTTCCGAATGCTCATGTCGTCGGCAGCTGCGCCTCGGCGCTTGGGGTTTCCGCCGATTGGCTTCTTGGGCTTTCCAACCGACCCGAAAGCGCGGCAGAACTATTGGCCAGTTCCCTCACCCTAACCGAGGCCGCCCGGGCATTGGTTGATGAGCGCATTTTTGAATGGCATCAAGAGGCCGCCGGCTACAAGATACGCTACGTTCCGGCTACCCTGCCCGACATGCTCAAGACCCGCGCCGTGCTTGAATGGGAATACGCTCCGCATCTCGGCCGTACTGCAGATCAAGCCATTGGCGCCTCGGCAGACCGGCTGGCATGGATGCGCAGCGCCCAGTCCGATTATGAGATTGCCATGCCGTTGTACGAGCTTCACAGCTTTGCCTATGCCACCGGTTACTACGAGGGACTACCGCTTCAGGTCCGGTTGGATCAGATCGATCACCTGCTGTCGGTGTGCGAGCAGCTTTATCCACGTCTGCGCATCTATCTATTTGATGCAAAACGTCTTTACTCTGCCCCCGTCACGATATTCGGCCCACTTCTTTGCGTGTTCTATGCCGGAAGCCACTACATGGCTTTCCGAGACCGCGACCGGATTGAGGTCTTTACGCTCCATTTCGACCGGCTGGTTCGAGAGGCGGATATGACCGCGCGTGATTTCCCGGACCATCTGCAGCAATTGCGCTCAGAAATCTCTCAGACATGACCTGGGCTGAAAGCTGTAGTATAGTCACTTGGCGCGAAACTACAGACATTCCGATCTGAGATGGAGGATGACGGGAATGGACGCACTCAAAACCGCTGAATACGCACGTGCCCTTTATACGGCCCATGGCGATCGGGCCGAAGCCGAAGCTGCGCAGAAAATGCGCGAATGTGAAGCCGCCGGAAATCAGCAGGAGGCGCAGGACTGGCAAGCCGTCCGCAGCGCCATCCGCCAGATTCGGGGGCCAAATCAGGGCTGATTCACAGTTTCGGGTCAGGATTGACCGTATGGCCATCCACCGCGATTACCTGACCCGACACCAGCCTCGCTGCATCTGAAGCCAGGAATACAGCCATGTTCGCAATGTCCTGCGCCTCTACAAAGCGGCCCATGGACGTGCCCGAGGCATAGCCGTCGTAAACCTGATCCCGGGTCATGCCCTTGGCATCGGCCTCGCGCTGCAACACGCCCTCCATTCGTGGACCTTCGACCGAACCCGGGCAGATCACATTGCAGCGGATTCCGTGCGGCCCAAGTTCCATCGCCAGCGTTTTGCCTAATCCCACCATGCCCCACTTGGCCGCCGCGTACGGCGCGCGGTTGGGGTATCCGTACTGGCCTGCAGTCGATGAAGTGATCAAGATCGCGCCGCTGCGTTGCTGTTTCATCAGAGGTGCAGCGTATTTAGAGCACAAAAATGACCCCTCTAGATTGATGGAAAGGCATGACCTCCAATCCGTCAGGGAAACGTCCTCAACCGCTGCGGTGGGGCCCGCTATCCCCGCATTCGCACAGAGCACATCAAGCCCGTCCCATTCGGTCTCAAGGTCGGTAAACGCAGCCGCGACAGCATCCTCATCCGACACATCAAGCTGGCTTTGCTTCCAATGCGCCGGGCAATCCGCCAACGCATCCGCATCAACATCCGCAACCCAGACCTGAGCCCCGGCAGCATCAAACGCTTCAGCCATGGCCCTGCCGACGCCAGAGGCGCCTGCGGTAATCAAGACCCGGCTGCTCATGCGGGCTTGCGGATCGCCGCGCCCGCGCCTTCGGGATAAGGCAACACGGCCTGCGCCTCGGCAACCCGTGCCATCGCGGCCTCGATCTCGGGTGAAGGTGGGCTGGGGCGTCGGGTCTCAAGGCTGACATGCAGAAGAAAGCTTTCGCCTGTGGCCAGCAGCGTTTCACCCTCGTACATGCTGTGGAAGACATGCAGCTTCTTGCCCTGCCCTAACAGCATCTGCGTACGGCATTCGATCCGCGACCCCGCATGGGTCTCCTGCATGTAACGGATGTGATTTTCGGCAGTGAAATAGCTGCCGCCTGTCGCGATATACTCCATATCGCAGCCAATGATTTCCATGAAACGATCCGTGGCCGCTGCAAAGGCCTCCAGATATTTAGCTTCATTCATGTGGCCATTGTAGTCGGTCCAATCCAGCGGAACGGCGCGCGACAGCGTGAGGATCGGCTGGCTCAGATCCGCCTCGTCCAGCGTCGGCAGCGCTCCTGGCTTCAAGGCCGCATCATGCTGGTTCAATACCGCCCCTGCACCATAGTTCTGGGCCTTCAGCGCCCGCATCATACCAACGAGGTTATTGTCCCGGATACGCTCCAACTCGCGGATCGAGTGCTTGCCAGACTGCGCATCCGACTGATCCGCGATCAAGTCGACCAACTCATCGGTGAACTCAGGCACGTCCATGAGCTTAGTCCAGGGCCATTTCAGCGCCGGGCCGAACTGAGCCATGAAATGCCGCATCCCGGCCTCTCCACCGGCCACGCGATAGGTTTCGAACAGTCCCATCTGGGCCCAACGGATGCCAAAACCCATGCGGATGGATTCATCGATCTCTTCGGTCGTTGCGATGCCGTCTTTCACCAGCCAAAGCGCCTCGCGCCACACCGCCTCGAGGAACCGGTCAGCAATATGCGCGTCGATTTCCTTCTTGATGTGCAGCGGGAAGAACCCCACCGAGGTCAAAAGATCTTTGGCCCGCGCGACCAAGTCAGGTGAATTCTTGTCGGTCGGAACCAGTTCGATCAGTGGCAACAGGTAGACCGGGTTGAACGGGTGGGTCACCACGATCTGCTCGGGTCGCAACGCGCCTTCCTGCAACTCCGAGGGCTTGAACCCGCTGGTCGAGGACCCGATGATTGCATCTGGATCACAAGCCCCCTGCAAGCTCTTGTAAACCTTCAGCTTCAGATCGAGCCTTTCCGGTACGCTCTCCTGAATCCAGATCGCACCCTGAACCGCCTCACCGAGATCGTCATGAAAGCTCAGCGTCCCTTCGGGCGGCAGAGGTACATCGCTCAACCCCGGCAAAGAACGACGCGCGTTATCTAACACCTCACCGATCTTCCTCTCGGCTTCAGGGTCGGGATCGTATACCCGAACATCCCATCCGTTCAGCAGGAACCGGGCAGCCCACCCGCCACCAATCACTCCGCCTCCGATGATTGCTGCTGTTTTTGCTTGCTGTTCTTTGCCCACGATCCGCCTCTTCATCTGGCCAAAAATATCTCGGGGGTTTGGGGGCTGGCCCCCAATCCGCGACTACTTCGCAACCGGAGCCCGCTTGGTAAGCCCCAGCTTCTCACGTACTTCCTGCGGCCCGATCACCCGCGCGCCCATGTTTTCGATGATGCTGCCAGCACGCTCGACCAACTGCCAGTTTTCGGCCAGAACACCCTTTTCCAGCCACAGGTTGTCCTCCAGCCCGACGCGCACATTGCCGCCCGCCAGAACCGAGGCCGCGACATACGCCATCTCATTGCGCCCCAGCGAAAACGCGCTGAACGTCCAGTCCTCCGGCACATTGTTCACCATCGCCATAAAGGTGTTGAGATCATCCGGAGCCCCCCACGGCACCCCCATACATAGCTGGACCAGAGCGTTCGGTTCCAGAACACCCTCTTTCACCAGCTGCTTGGCGAACCACAGATGGCCGGTGTCGAAGGCCTCGATCTCGGGCTTCACACCCAGATCGGTCATCATCTGCCCCATCGCCCGCAGGGCGCCGGGCGTATTGGTCATCACATAGTCGGCCTCGGCAAAGTTCATCGTGCCACAATCCAGAGTACAGATTTCAGGCAAGCACTCCGCTACATGTGCAACACGTTCAGTGGCACCAACCAGATCTGTTCCAACCTCAGCCAGCGGCAGAGGGTTCTCGACACCTCCAAACACCATATCTCCGCCCATGCCCGCCGTCAGGTTCAGAACCGCGTCTACTTCGGCATCGCGAATGCGGTCCGTGACTTCACGGTACAGCGCCAGATCGCGTGAAGGCGCACCGGTCTCGGGGTCGCGCACATGGCAGTGCACCACGGCCGCACCGGCTTTCGCTGCAGCAATTGCACTATCGGCAATCTGCTTCGGCGAACGCGGCACATGTGGGCTGCGATCCTGTGTCCCGCCCGAGCCGGTGACGGCACAGGTGATAAAGACTTCGCGGTTCATTTCCAAAGGCATGGCGTTATCCCCAGCTTATACCCGGTTTTACCGTGGGTTTTCCCCAGGCTTCTCCCCGGATTCCGATTTGCGTCAACGCCAACTCTGACGCAGCCTTGAGGGAACCACTTAGCAAAATGCGAATCAGACTTGATGAAATCCGCAAAAAACATACTGCAGCCCGAACATCGCGCCCTGAAAACGGCGGTGCTGGTGCTGGACGAATGCAACACACTCAGCTTCGCGGCCGCCGTCGATCCGATGCGTGCTGCCAACCGACTAGCGGATCGGCCCGCTTTTGATTGGGACTACGTCACGGCAACCGCAGAACCCGCATTGCTGACCAGCGCTCTGAATGTGCAGGGCATTCCCCTGGCCCGGTTGCAGGGCTGCGATCTGTTGATCGTAGTTGCCGGATTCCAATTGGCCCGTCATGCGACGCCCAGCCTGCTCGCCGGGCTCCGCAGGATCGCGGCCACCGGTGCAACAATCGCCGGGATAGATGGCGGCCCCTGGTTACTGGCTGAGGCTGGATTGCTCGACGGTCACGCGGCGACGACCCATTGGGAGGATTTGGAGAACTTCGCTGCGCGCTTTCCCAATGTCGATGTGCGCCCTGACCGATTTACCGTCTCCGATACACGCCTAACCTCTGGCGGCGCCGTCCCGGCGATCGATATGATGCTCCATATTATTGCTGCACGTCATGGCGCGGGCTTTGCCGCCCGCGTGTCCGGGCTATTCCTCTATGAAGGTGCGTCTCAGCCCTCAAAACCACAAAGCCGCACCGGTGCGCCGCACCGTCACACCGCGCTCACAGCCAAAGCCAACTCATTGATGGAATCCTCACTGGACGACCCGCTGTCCCTTGCGCACATCGCCGATAGACTCGGCACTAGTACGCGCACCCTGCAGCAGCAGTTCCGCCTGCGCCTGAATACAACTCCACAGGATCACTACCTGCAACTCAGACTGGCCGAGGCCCGCCGTCTGGTTACCGATACCGACCTGCCGCTGATGGACGTGGCTCTGGCCACCGGCTTCGCCTCGCAATCCAGCTTCGCCCGCGCTTTCCGAACCGCCCACGGCCTCACGGCTCGCGACCTCAGGCAAGACCGTACGCAACCCACCCATCACTGACACGATCCAGCTTCATCTGGCCTAAAATACCTCGGGGGAGTCGCCAAAGGCGACGGGGGCAGAGCCCCCATCCCTTCAATATGGCATCGGAAACGCCCGATGCGCCGCACTGATCTCGGCCATCACTTCGGACGACAGCTTCAAATCCTTACCCGCCAGAATATGTTCTAGCTGCGCCACAGTCGTCGCGCCGAAAATGGTCGATCCCATAAACGGCCGGCTGCAACACCACGCCAAGGACATGTGCACGGGGTCCAACCCGTGTCGCTGCGCGATTTCTAGATAAGCAGCCACGGCATCATACACGCGATCCGTTTTGCGTCCGCCCATATTCGGCACTAGCGCCATGCGCGACCCTTCTGGAATAGCCCCGCCTTGATATTTCCCGGTCAGGAAACCCGCAGCCAAAGGCGAAAAGGACAGCAACCCGACATCTTCCAGAAGACACAATTCAGCCAGGTCGGTATCGAATAACCGGCAGAGCAAAGAATACTCGTTCTGGATCGACGCGACCCGAGGTCCACTAACCTCATCCGACGCCCGCAACCACTGAGCGGTACCCCAAGCGCTTTCATTCGACAGACCAAAGGCACGGATATTGCCCTTGTCCACCTGCGCCTGCAGAGCGATCAGGCTTTCGCGCATCTCGTCCATAATCTCGTCACGGTTGTGACCCAAGGGCGCATAGTCCCAGTTCTGTCGGAACATGTAGCTGCCACGATTTGGCCAGTGGAACTGATAGAGATCTATGCAATCAGTCTGTAGACGACGCAGTGAACCCTCTATCGCCTCAGGTATGGTCTCTTTCGAGATTGGGGCGCCATTGCGCGCATGCACGAACCCTTCACCGGAGTGTTTCGTGGCCAGCACATAGTCCCCTCGACGCGAACGATTGGCGGCATTCCAATTGCCAATTATTTCCTCGGTCCGCCCGACCGTCTCTGCCGAGATCGGGTTCACCGGATACATCTCAGCCGCGTCGACAAAGTTGATCCCACCCGCAAGCGCCATGTCCATCTGGCGGTGCGCCTCAGTTTCCGAGGTCTGAGTACCAAAGGTCATTGTCCCAAGACATAAATCCGACACCATGATCCCGGTGCGGCCCAAAGGCTTCATATCCATTTGAAATCTCCTAAAATATATTTGTGGCCGATCAAGCCTCGGCCTTTTTCTCCCATCGTCCGGATTCCTCGGACCAATACTGTGCCGAACACCCCGCCCCGGTCAGAGCCTTCCACTGCCCGCGCGCATGTTGAACCGCCTCCGGATCATTCCCGTCGAACAGAATGCAGACACGCTCCATGGTCGAAACTTCCTCCGCCTCAACCGTTGCCCCATCGACAGCCATTACACAGGTCGCGCCATTTGCTGCCCCTTGGCCGGTCGTCAGCAGAACGGGCTGTGACGCGTCGTGCGGGCCACCTTCGCGGCCATGCGGCAGGAACCCGTCCTCAGGTCCCAGCCACAACTTCTCATCCAGCCAGTCCATCCGCGCAGGGTCGATTCCCCGCACGGCAATCCGCCACCCGGCCTGTCGTGCCTTGTCGAGCAGCACAGGCAATGTGTGCTCTAACGGCTGGCGGGTCAGGTGGTAGAAATAGACGGCACCCATGCGCTTACTCGAAATTGTCCTGCACGAACCGGCTTAGCGCGCGGACGCCCCAGCCCGTGGCCCCTTTCGGCGCATAAGAGGTCTCGGAAGAGACAGAGGCCACACCTGCGATATCCAAGTGAATCCACGGCGTCTCTTCCTTGACGAAACGCTGCAGGAACTGCGCTGCGGTGATCGAACCTGCGGGCCGCCCGCCCACGTTCTTCATATCCGCAATGCGCGATTTAAGTTGTTTGTCGTAGCCTTCACCCAAGGGCAGCCGCCATGCGCCCTCGTCCTCGGCCTTGGCCGACTTCAGGAAGGCGTCGCAGAAGGTGTCATTGTTTGAAAACACACCGGCATTCTCATGCCCAAGACCAATGATGACCGCGCCCGTCAGTGTGGCCAGATCGATCATGCCCACCGGCTGGAACCGATCCTGCGCGTACCACATGACGTCACACAGAACCAAACGACCCTCGGCATCGGTGTTGATGATCTCGACAGTGTCGCCTTTCATCGAAGTGACCACATCGCCCGGGCGAGAGGCATTGCCCGAGGGCATGTTTTCGACCAACCCGACCAGCCCCACGACATTGGCTTTGGCGTTGCGCTTGGCCAACGCTCGCATGGTTCCGGCAACAACACCCGCGCCGCCCATGTCCATGGTCATGTCTTCCATGCCTCCGGCCGGCTTAAGCGAGATACCGCCGGTATCGAACACGACGCCCTTGCCGACCAAGGCCAGCGGCGCGTCATCCTTGTCGCCGCCGTCCCATTGCATCACCACAACTTTCGAGGGGCTGACCGAGCCCTGCCCGACGCTCAGCAGCGTACGCATGCCCAGTTCGGCCAGCTTGTCCTCTTCCAGAACCTCGACCTTCAGGCCCAGCGATTCCATCTCGACCAACCTGTCCGCGAACTCAGTTGTCGTCAGCACATTCGCGGGTTCATTTGTCAGGTCTCGTGTCATGCGCACACCGTCTGCGACGGCATAGAGCGGCGCAAAGTCAGCTTCGGCCTCCTCCGGCTTTGAGTGACCGATGGTGATTTCACCCGCCGGGTCTGAGTCCTTGGATTTGTGGACATCGAAATCGTAGGCCCTCAGTACCATGCCCAAGGCTACCTCTTCGATACGCGCGTGATTGGCGGCCATGACCAGCACGGGTTTGCCCGCTGCAGCTTTCGCCAGATTGGCCCCGGCCTTGCGTGCCTCGTCCGCGTCGGGACGGCGCGGCAACACCAGAATATCCAGCGCCTCGGCCACCATTCCGGCAGGCCAGGCCAGCGAAATAACATTACCCGATTTGACCTTGCTGAACCGCTCGCTTTCGACCAGCCGCGCAACCGCGCCTTTGGTCAGGCGATTGGCTCGACGCGCGGCGGGGCTCATCTTGCCATCGGCGGGAATGAGTATGGCCACGCGCCCTTCGGTTTGCGCTATCGCATCAAGGTCAAAGGGGGTGAATCGGACGGGCACAAGACTGCTCATATCATTCTCCTAAAAAATGCGTTGCCCAAGACCTAGCCCGCGCAGCCACCGTTGACCAGATAGCAGTTTTCCCCGCCGGGCAATTGCATTATGGTCGCGCGAAAATAACGGCAGGCTCGGGGGAGAGAACGTGACACCAATCGGCAGTTACAGGCCGTCGCGCATGATTCCATGCCCGATTGTGATTCTTGGATGCCGGGGTTTGACGGGGATGCCCAAGTGATCCTCGACCGCTATTTTGCCCGCCGCTTTATTCAAAGCTTTCTTGTAATCGGCGGTATTTTTCTGACCTTGATGATCCTGATCGATCTGATCGAACAGGTGCGGCGGTTCGATGGTGTTGACCTATCCTTTGGCCAGTTGCTGCAACTGACGTTGCTGAACGCACCGGCCGCGATCAGCGAGATGTTGCCCCTGCTGATGATCCTGGCCACCATCGCGCTGTTTGTCGGCCTCGCCCGCAGCTCCGAACTGGTGGTGACCCGCGCAATCGGGAGATCCGGTATCCGAGCCCTGCTGGCGCCCGTGTTGCTTGCGCTGACCATCGGCGCACTTGCTGTTACTATGCTGAATCCCATCGCGGCCGCGACGTCGGAAGAGTTCCAACGCTTGTCTGATGGTTATCGCAACCAGGGTGGTTCAGCCCTGTCCATCAGCCGCGAGGGGTTGTGGTTGCGCCAGAGCTCTGCCAACGGTCAGTCGGTGATTCACGCAACCGGCACTGTCAATGGCGACCGGTTTGCCCTGCAGAACGTGACCATCACAACGTTCTCATCCGACGGCAAGCCGAACCAGCAAATCTCGGCCCAGCAAGCTGATCTGGAGGATGGATTCTGGACCTTGCATCAGGCCAAAATCTGGCCCATTCAGGACGACCTCAATCCCGAAGCAAATGCCACCAGCCATGAGATCCTGAACCTCCCCACAACGCTGACCAGAGACCGGATTCTGGACACTCTTGGGCAAAAGGATTCGGTTTCGGTCTATGATCTGCCCCAGTTGATTCGTGATCTGGGCGAAGCGGGATTTTCAACCAAGCAATATGAGGTCTGGCTGCAGGTACAACTTGCGCGACCCCTGTTTCTGGTTTCGATGGTTCTGATCGGGGCCGCCTTCACAATGCGCCATGTCCGGTTCGGCGGCACCGGCATCGCCGTGCTGACCGCCGTATTGCTGGGGTTCGGTATCTACTTCATCCGGAATTTCGCCCAAATCCTTGGCGAAAACGGGCAATTACCTATTCTGGTCTCGGCTTGGGCCCCACCCTTTGCGGGCATTCTACTGTCTCTGGGCCTGTTGCTCCATGCGGAGGATGGCTGATGCGCTCCGTCCTGTCTTTGTTGCTGTCGAGCGCACTGATCCTCTCGCTGCCTGCAGCAGTTGCCGCACAGTCCGAACCAGAAGGTGCCGCCAGCGAGGCTGACGCGACTGAACAGAATCAACCCGCCCTACTGGTGGCCGATGAGATATTCATTACCCCGGATCGCAAACTGGTCGCAGAGGGGAATGTCGAGGCCTTCCAAGGCGACGTCAAACTGACAGCGCAAAGCGTCACCTATGATCGCGAAACCGGCGAGCTGACCCTGACCGGCCCAATCCGGATCGATCAAGGCGGGAACAGCACATTGCTGGCCGATTCCGCGCAGTTGGACAGCGGGATACAGAATGGACTTCTGATGGGCGCGCGCATGGTCTTTGACCAGCAAGTGCAGATCGCCTCAGTCCAGGCCACCCGTGCGGCAGGTCGCTATACGCAATTCAGCAAGGTCGCTGCAACCTCTTGTCATGTCTGCGCGAATGGCAGACCCCCGATCTGGCAAATTCGCGCCCGGAAAGTGACCCATGACCAGCTTGAACGGCAGCTCTATTTCGAAGGCGCACAGTTCCGAATACTCGATGTCCCGGTCTTCTACTTTCCCACGCTACGCCTACCCGACCCGACACTTGAGCGGGCGACCGGCTTTCTCGTGCCGTCGATCCGCACCACTTCGCAACTGGGCACTGGAGTTCAGGTGCCGTATTTCTTCAAGATCGGAGATCACAAGGACCTGACTCTGACGCCCTATCTGTCGTCCAAGACCCGCACACTTGGGTTTCGTTACCGGCAGGCATTCAAACGCGGGCGCATTCGGCTGCGAGGCTCTTATACACGCGACGACCTGCAGCCCGGTCAAGACCGGGGGTATTTCTTCGCCGATGGCCGGTTCGGTCTTGGAAATGACTACCGGCTGACATTCGATATCAAAACAACTTCGGATGACTCGTATCTGGCAGATTACGGCTTGCCCGATTTTGACCGCCTGCGTAGCGAAATTGCACTTGAGCGGATCAAGCGTGATACGGCATTCAGAACCAGCTTCATCCACTACAAGTCCCTTCGGGATAGCGAAAATCAGGATGAAATCCCATCGCGTGTCTTCGACATCAACTATCGAAAGCGGTTCTTCCCCAGCACCTTAGGGGGTGAAGTTGAACTAAGCCTCGATGGTCACACCCACACGCGAACCAGTGACGAAGATATTATTGGTCGCGACGTCGCCAGGGCAACATTCGATGCGGAATGGCTGCGCAACTGGACCTTTGCGACCGGATTACGTGCAGAGGCATTGGTGGGCGCGTCAGTGGATACGTTCAATATCCGCAATGACAGCGAGTTTCCGAACAATGTAACCCGCTCGACCCCGCGCGCAGCTTTTACCCTGCGCTACCCCATGCTGCGCCGCGAGCAGTCCGGTGCAACACAAATCCTTGAGCCAATCGCGCAAATTGGTTGGACGCATGTTTCGAACAATGACGTTCCCAACGATGAAAGTACCTTTCAGGAACTCGATCAGGGCAATCTTTTGTCCCTTTCGCGCTTTCCGGCCCCCGACCGCCGCGAAGACGGTGCAACCGCCGTTGTGGGCCTGAACTGGTCTCGGTACAATGCTGACGGCTGGCGGGCGCTGGCGACAATCGGACAGGTCTTCCGGTCCGATGCGGATCCGGATTTCACGCTCACATCGGGGCTGCAGGGTACCAAGTCCGACATTCTGCTTGCCGGGCAATTGAATAACGGCAAGGGGCTGACATTGGCCGCGCGTGGGCTTTTAAACAGCGATTTCAGTTTTACCAAAGCTGAAATTCGTGCAGGCTGGTCTAATGGAGATACGGCAATCTCCGGCGGGTACATCTGGCTCGAACCTGATCCTGCTGAAGCAAATAATGATGAAATCTCGGAACTACGGGTCGGTGGCCGCTACCGCGTAGACCAAAATTGGCTAACCCTTGCCAGCGCACGCTATGATTTCAGCGAATCCGAACCACTCCGCCTTGGGTTCGGCGTGACCTACGAAAATGAGTGTGTGCAGGTAAATGTGAACGTCAACAGACGCTTTACCTCCACATCAAGTATTGAGCCTTCGACAGAATTCGGCTTTACCGTTGCCCTGACAGGGTATTCCGTCGAAGGCGATGGACAGAAGTTTAAGAGAAGATGCAGTTGATCTCAGGTTTCACAAAATCTCTCCGCTCTGGCTGCCGTAGATCGGTGCTGCCGGTGCTGGCTGCCGCGCTTGTTGCAATGGCCACACCACAGGTCCAGGCTCAAAGCCTGTTCTCGCCTGCAATCCGGGTCAATCAGGACATCGTCACCTGGTATGAACTTCAACAACGTCAGCAGTTTCTCGAACTGCTCGGCGTTCCGGGCAGTTCCGAGCGTGAAGTCCGCGAAGCCCTGATTGAGGATCGTCTGCGCAAACAGGCGATGCGCGATGCCGGCATCGAAGCCGCGCCCGAAGATATCCAGACCGGGATTGATGAATTCGCCTCGCGCGGCAACCTCAGCAGCGAAGAGTTTCTGCAGCTGCTCAACGATGCGGGCGTATCAAAGGAAACCGTCAGGGATTTTGTTGCCGATCAACTGTCCTGGCGCGACTTTGTCAGTACCCGCTTTCTGTCGCAGGCTCGTCCCTCGGAAGATGAGATCAACCGTGCACTGGGTCAGGGTGGCGGCGGCGGCCTGCAGATTCTGTTGTCCGAGATTATCATTCCGGTAACACCGCAGACCCTGGCGCAGGCTGAAGCCCTGGCCGATGAAATCTCACAACTTCCCGATCAAGACAGCTTTTCTTCGGCTGCTACGCAATACTCTGCCGCTGCCACACGCGAGAATGGCGGGCGACTGGATTGGCTGTCGCTCAACAACCTGCCTCCGGCCCTGCAACCCGTCATTCTGGGCTTGAAAAACGGTGAGATCACCGACCCACTGTCGCTCCCGAACGCCGTTGCTCTGTTCCAGATGCGCGGTATCCGCGAAGTTGCCGCTGGTGCCCCAACCTATTCCGAGATCGACTACGCGATCTACTACCTTCCCGGTGGCCGCAGCGCCGAAACGCTTGCGAAAGCCGAAAAGCTCAAGGAAGAGATCGACACCTGCGATGACCTCTACGGCATCGCCAAAGATCAATCGCCCGACGTGCTGGAACGCCTTACCCAAAGCCCCTCGGCGATTCCACGCGACGTAGCGCTTGAGCTGGCCAAGCTTGATCCAAATGAGGCATCGGCCACGCTGACGCGCAACAACGGGCAGACGCTGATGTTCCTGATGCTGTGCAATCGCACCCGCAACCTGGGCGAAGACACCACCCGTGTGGACGTGGCAAACGCACTGACCCAGCAGCGGTTGCAGGCCCTTGCAAACAGCCTGCTGGAACAGCTGAGGGCCGACGCTGTCATCATCGAACAATGATCGCCCCAATCGCGCTAAGCTGTGGTGAGCCCGCCGGGATCGGACCCGAAATCGCAGCCAAAGCTTGGGCAGCCCTGCGCGATACCTGTCCGTTCTTCTACATCGGCGACGCATCACATTTGCCCGATAGAACACCCATTACCCGGATCGCCGACCCGTCTGAGGCGACACCGGCCAGCGCCTCGGCTCTGCCGGTGCTGCATTTCGACTTTCCTGCCCCGAACACGCCCGGCCACCCCGATCCAGCAAACGCACTTTCGGTCATCGATTCTATTGAAAAGGGTGTTGAGCTGGTGAGTTCCGGCGCAGCCTCTGCACTGTGTACCGCGCCGATCCACAAAAAGGCGCTGATCGACGGTGCGGGCTTTGCCTTCCCCGGCCATACCGAATTTCTTGCTGCTTTGGCAGGCCGGTCGCGCGTGGTAATGATGCTTGCCAGCGAACAGCTCCGCGTGGTTCCGGCCACCATCCACATCCCGCTCTCCCAGGTCCCAAGCGCACTCACCCCAGAAGTGCTGCGTGAAACCATCGAGATCACCGCCCAAGGCCTGCGCACCCAATTCGGTATCCACCATCCTCGCATCGCCATCGCGGGGCTGAACCCCCACGCTGGCGAAGGCGGGAAAATGGGTACGGAAGAGCTTGACTGGATCGCGCCACTGATCGCAGACCTCAATCCAGTCGATTGCACCGTGACCGGACCCCACCCGGCAGACACCATGTTCCACGCCGCGGCGCGCGTGCGATATGATGCCGCGATTGCGATGTATCACGACCAGGCCCTGATCCCGATCAAGACACTGGATTTCGACAGCGGTGTGAACGTAACCTTGGGCCTGCCCTTCGTCCGGACCTCGCCGGATCACGGCACTGCTCTGGACATCGCGGGCCAAAGCCGCGCGACCGCCACCAGCCTGATCGAGGCCCTAAAACTCGCCCAACGAATGGGCCACTCCCGCTAATGCTTCATCTGGCCCCAAATACCTCCGCCGGAGGCAAAAAATCTCTGGCGCTCCCCCTCCATTCCGAACAACGCTAGAGACATGAGCGCCATCGACTCCCTCCCCCCGCTGCGCGAGGTTATCGCAACTCACCAGCTTTCGGCCCGCAAGTCGCTGGGCCAGAACTTCCTGCTCGACCTCAACTTGACCGCCAAGATCGCGCGGCAGGCGGGTGATCTGACTCAATGCGATGTCCTTGAAATCGGCCCAGGCCCCGGAGGTCTGACTCGCGGGCTTCTGTCCGAAGGCGCGCGCAAGGTCGTGGCCGTGGAAAAGGACACCCGCTGCATCGCCGCCCTGAACGACATCGCCGCCGCCTATCCGGGCCAGCTGGAAGTGATCAACGGCGACGCGCTGGAAATCGAGCCGCTGGCCCATCTGACGCCTCCGATCCGGGTGGCTGCCAACCTGCCCTACAATGTCGGGACCGAGCTTCTGGTCCGCTGGCTCACCCCGCTCGAATGGCCGCCCTTCTGGCAGAGCCTGACCCTTATGTTTCAACGTGAAGTGGCCGAGCGGATCGTGGCCCAACCCGGCAACAAGGCCTATGGCCGCCTCGCCATCCTTGCCCAATGGCGGGCCGAAGCGCGCATTGCGATGTCCCTGCCACCCGGAGCCTTCACTCCACCGCCCAAGGTCTCAAGCGCCGTGGTTCACCTGACTGCCCTGCCCGAACCCCGCTATCCCGCTGACGCCGCAACCCTGTCGCGCGTGGTTGCCACAGCCTTCAATCAGCGCCGCAAAATGCTGCGGGCCTCACTGAAAGGGGCAGCGCCAGATATCGAGGACCGCCTGATCGCAGCCGGAATCAAACCCACCGACCGGGCCGAGCAGATCCCGCTCGAAGCCTTCTGCGCGCTCGCGCGCGAAATTCGCAAACCCTGAACGAAAAAACCCCAGGCCTTTGCCCGGGGTTTTCATTCAATTCATGATCGAAAAGCCCTTATTCAGCTGCCTCGGGTGCGTCGCCCTTGTCAGCGGGTGCATCCCCAGCCGCAGGGGTGGCAGCCTTTGGCTTCCGGGTGCGCGGGCGGCGCGGCTTTTCCTTACGCTCGGTCGCTTCGGGTTGCTCGGCATCCTTGCTTTCCGGCGTCTCGACCAGCCCTGTATCGGGCGCAGCCGCCTCATTCCCGAAATCCACAACGTCCGGCTGCGGAGCCTCGGCCGGATCGGCCTGACGGGCTGCTTCGCGTTCCTGACGCTCGGCGCGTTCACGATCACGCTCGGCCTGTCGTTCGCGGTTCTGACGCTCTTGCTCTTCGCGGCGCGCTTCGATCTCGCGCTGCGCTTCGCTTAGCATGCGCAGATAGTGCTCGGCGTGTTGCTGAAAGTTCTCAGCTGCCACGCGGTCATTCGACAGCTGAGCGTCGCGTGCCAATTGGTTGTATTTGTCAATGATCTGCTGCGGTGTGCCACGCACCTTGCCTTCGGGGCCCGAGCTGTCAAAAACTCGGTTTACGACGTTTCCGCCAGAAGGACGATTGCGGTTGTTCTTGGCCCGCGAGCGGGATTTGGAAGATCTCATCTTACTTTACGTCAGCCTTATCAATTCACTGTCGATCAACCCGTATCTAACGCTGCTCAGTGGCTTGTGCCGTTACGCGCTATCGACTTTTTGGGCTTGGCGTCAGGGGTGCGCTGAAACAGCGTCAACCTCGCCGACTAATCCTGAGTAAACATGTCCTGAGCGTTCAGACAAGGGGATTCTCGAAAATGTCGCAGCTTTTTTACATCAATCGGCATTTTTCGGCCTCAGTTTCGCTTAGAAGGCGGCATTCTGGCCCCCACAACACGATCACGCCTGTCCAGATCGGGGATCACCTTTACGCCGGTCAAACCAGCGGCATCAAAAAGGGCAGAAACATAAGCGCCCTGTGTCGGGCCAATTTCAACCAGGATACGCCCGCCGGGCATCAGATAATCCGGGGCCGACGCCGCAATACGGCGATAGGCATCCAGACCGTCGCCCTCATCCGTCAGCGCCATGCGCGGCTCATGCTCGCGCACTTCAGGGGAAAGCGCGTGCATCTCGTCCGCTGAAATATAGGGCGGATTCGAAACAATCAGATCGAACTGACCTTCAATGTTTTCGAACCAGTCAGATTGCCGAATCTCGACGCGCGCCTGCACCTGATGCTGTACTGCATTGGCGCTGGCCTGCAGACAGGCAGCTTCGCTGAGGTCGGCGCCGACGCCCGAGGCACTCGCCCGCTCGGCCAGCAAGGTGATCAGGATACAGCCCGAGCCCACACCCAAATCGAGTACATGATCAAACGGCTCGCTCAGCGCCGCCTCGATCAATGCTTCGGTCTCCGGGCGCGGGTCCAGCACATCGCGACTGACCCGAAACCGCCGACCATAGAATTCACGCTCGCCCAGCAGATGCGATACCGGCACTCGGATGGCCCTTAGCGAGACCAATTGATCGTAGCGTTCCGCGATATCCACCGGCAGCTCTTCGGGCGCGATCAGCGTCACCCGACTGGCCTCGATCCGCGCCGCATGCGCCAGCAGCACCCGCGCATCCCGCGCTGGATCAGGCACACCGGCTGCGCGCAAACGTGCGGTTGCAGCGACCATGGCCTGCGCGGCTGTCAGCGCCGAAATCATTGCGCCATTTCGGCCAGAAGCCGAGCCTGATCATCTGCGGTCAGCGCGTCGATCACCTCATCCAGATCGCCCTGCATCACCTGATCCAGCTTATAAAGCGTCAGGTTAATGCGGTGATCCGTCATGCGGCCTTGCGGGAAGTTATACGTCCTAATCCGTTCCGACCGGTCACCTGAACCGACCTGACTGGCGCGATCCGCCGAGCGTTCGCTGTCGATCCGCTGCCGTTCAAGATCATAAAGGCGCGTTTTCAGCACCTGCATCGCTATCTCACGGTTTCGGTGCTGGGATTTCTCGGAACTGGTCACCACGATACCGCTGGGCAAGTGAGTAATCCGCACAGCCGAATCCGTCGTGTTCACGTGCTGCCCCCCCGCGCCCGAGCTGCGCATCGTGTCAATACGGATGTCATTGGCATCGATCTGAATGTCCACATCCTCGGCCTCTGGCAAAACCGCCACCGTCGCCGCCGAGGTATGAATGCGCCCACCGCTTTCGGTTTCGGGCACGCGCTGCACGCGATGCACGCCGGATTCGTACTTCATCCGCGCAAAGACATTGTCGCCCTTGATATGTGCCACCACCTCTTTGATCCCACCAAGATCAGACGCTTGTTCCTCGATGATCTCGAACTGCCAGCCCCGCGCTTCGGCATAGCGTTGATACATGCGCAGCAAGTCTCCGGCAAACAGCGCGGCCTCATCCCCGCCGGTGCCGGGGCGTATTTCCAGCATTGCCGGGCGCGCATCAGCCGCGTCTTTGGGCAACAGCGCCAGCTGCAAGGCATGCTCCGCCTCGGGGATACGCGCCTGCAGTTCTGGAATTTCCTCTTCGGCCAGCTCTTTCATGTCCGGGTCGGACAGCATTGCCTCGGCCTCGGCCAGATCAGAAACCAGCTGACGCCACGCCATGATCTGATCGACCACCGGCTTGAGGTCGGAATATTCCTTTGCCAAAGCTGCAATATCCCCGCCCGAGGCACCATCCGCCATGGCCGCTTCGAGGTATTGGAATCGCTGAGTTATCTGTTCAAGGCGTTCTTCGGGGATCATCCGCGCGGTGTCTATCATCCAGAGGCTTTGGTCAAGGCCCTGCCTTGTGCTAGGCTTGGGCCATGAAGCGACTGATCTTAGCCCTGACACTCATTGCGACGCCCGGAATGGCCGATGTTGTTGGCCCCGGAGGCAAAGTGCAAGACTGCTATTGCACCGACAAATCCGGCACCCGCATCGAGTTGGGAGAGATGATATGCCTGCAGGTCGACGGCCGCATGTTCATGGCTCAATGCCAGATGTCGCTGAACGTGCCCATGTGGCGCGAGGTGCAAGAGGGCTGTTTGTCGTCAGGGTTGCAGCAAAGCAAGCCATTGGGTGACCCGGTCCCGATTGACGCCGAAATCTTTCCGGCCAAATCTTAATCTTGCATAGATACGCAGCGTATCGCCGTCTTGTTGCACGGTGGTGTAGTCGGGAAACCCGAACACCTTGGTACGGGTGATATAGGTGATCATGCCCTCTTCCAGCGATCCGGCCAACACACTGGTGCGTGGTGTTGCGCGCGCAATTTTATCGAGACGCGCCAGCCCATCAGGACCGGTTTCGACGACCCGAACGACACCACCCTTCAGGTCTCGTTCCGCGTCTTCAGGGGCCACATGCCAGCGCACAGGATCTGAAGGCGCAAGTCTGATATAGGCACCCATTGCAAGGCCCACCGCAATCAAAAGCCACAGCACCATTTTCATCTGCCCATTCATTCCCGCTATGCCCTGCTTACTCGGTCAGAGGATGGCGTCGCACCCCTATCGTGACGTCACTCCGGGCAGAATGCACAGCATCTCGAACAGTAGATTGGCTGCGGTCAGTGCCGTATTGCCCGACGGATCATAGGGTGGAGATACTTCGACCAGATCGCAGCCCACCACATTCATGCCTGCCAGCGCATGGATCAACTGCAGCGCCTGCGGAGTGGTCAGACCTGCGATCTCGGGCGTGCCTGTTCCGGGTGCATAGGCCGGATCGAGGCTGTCGATATCGTAGGTGATATAGACCGGCTGATCGTCAACAGTTTTACGGACCAAAGAGCCGATTTCGGTCAGGTTCTGTTGCCACAGCTCCCACGCCGGGTACTGACGAAACCCCCAACCCTGTGCCTCGGTAAAGTCGCTGGCGGCGTAACCCGAGCCTCGAATGCCGATCTGAAAGGTCTTGTCAGGGACAATCAGCCCTTCCTCATAGGCGCGGCGGAAGACAGTGCCGTGGGTTTCCTTTTCACCGAACATCTCATCATTCACGTCGGCATGGGCGTCCACGTGCAACAGTGCCACAGGCCCGTGCTTGGCTGCCATCGCCCGCAGGATCGGCAAAGTGATCGAGTGATCCCCACCCATCGCCACTGGGACAACACCTTGCGCCAAAATGCCGTCATAGCTTTCCTTGATGATCTTAAGACTATCGGCGAGCGAGAAAGTGTTGATCGCCAGATCGCCGATATCTGCGATCTGCAGATGGTCGAAGGGCGCCGCGCCATTGGACATGTTATAGGGCCGGATCATCGCACTTTCACTGCGAATCTGCTTGGGTCCGAACCGTGTGCCCGACCGCCACGAAGTGCCGATATCCATCGGAACCCCCAGGATCGCCACATCCAGCCCGTCCAGCGACGACGCCTGTGGCAACCGCATAAACGTGTTCGGCCCCGAAAACCGTGCCAGATCATTGCCGCCAATCGGTTGGTTGTATTGGGTCATGTGATGTCTCCGATCCGGTGCCTCACCAAGCAGATACCGGGATTATGCCTAACCAAAGGTTAAGGCTTCACCAGCTTGTTCCACCCCAAAAGGCAAATGATCTGTGTTGCCACATGCGCCCCCGCAATCGCCGTCGCACCAGAGGTGTCATAGGGCGGAGAAACCTCGACCACGTCGCCACCTTTGAGGTTGATCCCGGCAATGTCGCGCAGGATGATTTGCGCCTGAATCGAACTCAGCCCGCCCCAGACTGGCGTGCCAGTACCGGGCGCAAAAGCAGGGTCCAGACCGTCGATGTCGAAGCTAAGGTACACGGGGCTGTCGCCCAGAATACCCCTGATCTTCTGCGCCACGGCGGCTGGGCCGGATTCGTAAACCTCGCGCGCGTCGATGATGTTGACGCCCAACGTGTCTTCGTTTGTAGTGCGAATGCCCACCTGAACCGAGCGTTTCGGATCAACCAACCCCGATTTCACTGCCTTGTAGAACATCGTCCCGTGATCCACGCGGGACATGTCGTCATCGGCCCAGGTGTCCGTATGCGCATCGAATTGCAGCAGTGACATTGGCCCATATTTCTCGGCATAGGCCTTAAGGATCGGGAAGCTGATATAGTGGTCCCCTCCCAGCGTGACCGAAGCCACATCCGCCGCCAAAATGGTACGGATATGATCGGTCAGCGTGTCGGGAAAGGCCGGGATATTGGCATAGTCATAGGCCATATCTCCATAATCCACGATCGCCAACTCGCTGAGCGCGTCAAAGGGCCAGCCATAGGGTGCATCCGGGGATTGCAACGCGCTCGCCTCACGGATCGCGCGCGGCCCCAGACGGGTTCCGGGGCGATTTGTCACCGCCTGATCGAAAGGCACGCCGGTTACAGCAATATCCGCACCCGTCAGGTCTTTGGTATAAAGCCGCCGCAGGAATGAGGTCGCGCCGCCAAAGGTGTTTTCATAGGACAGCCCCTTAAGATCGGGGTTGGTGAATGCCTCATCCACCTGGTTCTTTGCATCTTCCAGTGCCATATCTTTTCCCTGTCAGCCCAACGGCTGTGCCTTTTCGACGATCCGTGCGAAGAAGGACGCTCCGATCGGCGCGACGTCGTCATTGAAGTTGTATTTCGGATGGTGCAGCCCCGCGCCATCTCCTTGTCCCATGAACAGGTAAGCACCGGGTCGGGCCTGCAGCATGTAGGAAAAATCCTCTGCCCCCATCTCACGCCCAGCATCATCTTTCACGCGTTCCGCGCCGGATACATCCCGCGCCACTTCAGCCGCGAATGCCGCCTTGTCGGCGTCGTTGATAGTGGCGGGATAACCCTCCTGATAGTCCAGTTTGGCCTCGACACCGAACGAGGCCGCCTGCCCCGCCACGATCTGCGCCATTCTCTCTTTGACCATCCTTTGTACGGCCGGATCAAAGGTGCGAACGGTGCCGTTCAGATAAGCGGTATCAGGTATCACGTTATTCACTGTTCCGGTGTGTATCTGCGTCACCGACACCACCAGATCGTCCAGCGCATAGTGGTTGCGGCTGACGATAGTTTGGATCGCCTGCGCCATCCCGCAAGCCGCCATCACCGGGTCGCGCGTCTCATGCGGCATGGCCCCATGGCCGCCCACGCCCTGAATATTGATCTCGAAAGTATCTACTGCGGCCATCAGCGGCCCCGGCGTAGTCTCGAACAGCCCCTCGGGCCGGCCCGGAGTGTTATGGATGCCGTAAACCTGAGAGATATTGAACCGATCCATGATGCCTTCTTCAACCATCACGCCCGCGCCGCCTCCCTCTTCCTCGGCAGGCTGAAAGATCAGCGCAACGCGGCCCGCGAAATTCCGCGTTTCGGCCAGATAGCGCGCAGCACCCAGCAGCATGGTTGTGTGCCCGTCATGACCGCAGGCATGCATCTTACCGGGGTTCTTCGAGGCGTAGTCCACGCCCGTTTCCTCGGTAATCGGCAATGCATCCATGTCAGCGCGCAGACCAATAGTCGGTCCCTCGCCCTGCCCGTTGATGATCGCGACCATGCCGGTTTTGGCGATTCCCTCATGCAGTTCATCCACCCCAAACTCGCGCAGACGCTCGGCCACAAAGGCGGCGGTCTCATAGCATTCGAATTCCAATTCGGGGATGGTGTGAAGGTACTGGCGCCACTTGGCCATATCAGCGGCGTAATCGGCAATTCGGTTGACGACGGGCATCTGGGGTGGACTCCTGATCCTGACTGCGGGATGGATGCATCTGACACCGGAACGAAAGGGTTCGCAATGGCCGAAAATCCTCTGATCCACGACACGGACGCGGGTATCGAGCGTTTGCTGGAAATCATGCGTCGTCTGCGCGACCCTCAATCCGGCTGCCCGTGGGATATCGAGCAAGATTTCTCCACAATCGCCCCCTACACGATCGAAGAAGCCTATGAAGTCGCCGATGCCATCGAACGCGAGGCTTATGACGAATTGAAGGGAGAGCTGGGCGACCTGCTGTTCCAATCCGTCTTCCACGCGCAAATGGCTGAAGAGGCTGGGCATTTTACCTTTCAGGACGTGGTGCGCACCATGTCGGACAAGATGGTTACCCGTCACCCACATGTCTTCGGTGATGAGTCCCGAGACAAGTCGGCGGATCAACAGACAAAGGACTGGGAAACCATCAAAGCCGCCGAACGCGCGGGCAAAGAACAAAAAGGTGCACTAGACGGTGTCGCCGCGAACCTGCCCGCCTTGCTACGCGCACATAAGCTGCAGAAACGTGCCGCGCGCGTAGGGTTCGACTGGCCTGACGCCAGCCATGTGCTCGCCAAGATCACCGAGGAAGCCGCTGAGCTGGAAGAGGCGCGCGACAGCATGGATGCCGACGCGCTCGAGGATGAATTTGGCGATCTGCTGTTCGTGATTGTCAACCTCGGCCGCCACTTAGGCATCGAACCCGAGGCCGCCCTGCGCCGCACAAACGCCAAGTTTACTCGTCGTTTTGAGAAGGTCGAAGCCCGGCTGGCCGAACGCGGAAAAACGCCCTCCCAAAGTGATCTGGCCGAAATGGACGCGCTGTGGGACCAGGTGAAAATCGAGGAACACCGCGCCAACGGCAAACTCCCGCCGGTGGATGCCGCACGCGAGGCCTGAAACCGCTGGACAAGCCCCGCGACACTTGCGAGTGTCCGCCCTTCACGGCCCCGGAGACCACAATGCCCCGCAAGATCATAATCGACACCGATCCCGGACAGGACGACGCCGTCGCCATTCTTCTGGCGCTTGCCAGCCCCGAAGAGATCGAGGTTCTGGGTATCACCGCCGTCGCTGGAAACGTGCCTTTGGAGCTGACCGCCAAAAACGCCCGCATCGTGTGCGAGTTGGCGGGGCACACCGAAATCCCCGTCTACGCCGGATGCGATCGCCCCCTGAAACGCCCGCTCGTCACCGCCGAGCATGTGCATGGTAAAACAGGGCTCGACGGCCCTGTTTTGCCAGATCCTGAAATGACTTTGGCCGAAGGTCACGCGGTCGATTTTATCATCGATACCCTACGCGCACATGAGTCCGGCACGGTGACGCTCTGCCCTCTGGGGCCGCTGACGAACATCGCCACAGCGTTCCAGAAAGCGCCCGACATCATCAACCGGGTGCAGGAAATCGTGCTGATGGGCGGTGCGTATTTTGAGGTTGGAAACATCACACCAGCAGCTGAATTCAACATTTATGTCGACCCGGAAGCCGCTGATATTGTGTTTAAATCCGGCATTCATGTCGTCGTAATGCCATTGGATGTCACCCACGACGCGCTGGTCACGCCCCATCGCAACGATGCATTCCGGGCATTGGACAGCAAGGTTGGTCATGCGGTCGCAGAAATGACCGATTTCTTCGAACGTTTCGACAAGGAAAAATACGGATCGGAGGGCGCACCGCTGCACGACCCCTGCGTCACCGCCTATCTGATCCGACCCGAGTTGTTCTCGGGCCGCCACATCAATGTTGAGATCGAAACCCAATCAGAATTGACGTTGGGCATGACAGTGGCCGACTGGTGGCGGGTCACTGATCGCGCACCAAACGCCATGTTCATGGGTGACGTGGATGCCCAAGGTTTCTTCGACCTGCTCACAGAAAGACTTGCCCGCCTATGACCGCCGCACTCCGCCTTGCCCGCCCCGACGATCTGGACCGACTGATGGCGCTGGTCGCAGCGTTTCACTCGGAATCCGGCATCGCGCAGGATGACGAGAAACGTCGCAACGCGCTGGCCCCTCTGCTGGATGGAATACCCCATGGGTGCATATATCTGATCGGTCCGGGCCGCGCGCCGCTGGGCTATGTCATCCTCACCTTCGGCTGGTCGGTCGAGTTTGGTGGCATGGATGCCTTTGTAGATGAGATTTACATCCGCCCCGCCGTCCGCGGACGCGGTATCGCCACCGAAGTGCTGCATGATCTCCCCAAGGCGCTGGCCGAGGCCGGTCTGACCGCCCTGCATCTTGAGGTCGACCGGACCAACGAAACCGCGCAGAAACTATATCTGCGGTCAGGTTTTAAACCGCGCGATCGCTACATGCTGATGAGCAAATCGCTTTAGCGCGATTCCCCCCGGAAGATTACCGCCGGATTTGCCATTTCCTGCACCGGATCATCCTGCGAAACCTGCATCCCTGTGATCGGATAGGTCCCAGGCTCTGAACATGCGGCCAGCATCCCCGCGCAAAGCATTGAAATTACGAGAAAGACCTTTGAAGCAGACATATCGTCCCCCTTTCTGCAATGCTTGCAGACTATCGGGAGTCACAGCGCCGCAATAGGAACAAGTTCACACATAACGACATTTATGTTTGTTTAGCTTAACGATCAGCGGCAGTTCTTATTGAACGTCTGCTCCATGGTCTTGAACTGCCGGGGCACGCGTTTGGGTTTGGGCAGCGCATTCAACTGTTCAGTTATGTTCTCACCGGTGTACCAGGACTCGAACAATAATTCTTTGATGTCATCGTCCAAAACCGTGCTAGCGACGTTATAGGTGCACAGGCATTCCTCCATCGTGACCTGCCCGCTGGGATCGCCTTCCACCATTTTCTGGCACACTGCCTGAGGCGGACGATCAGCCCCTGCAAGCTGAGGCAGGATCAATAGCGCCCCAGCGCCAACGATGCGTTTGAATGTTGTCATAAATCGCCCTCTCCCATGTTGGCCTTCGATGCCCAGCTTAGACGGATCGGTAATGACTCAAAGAAAAAAATGGCCCCGGCGTTCTACCGGGGCCTGATCTGGTTTTACCAAGTACGCCAAACTCAGCGCTTCAGGATCGACGCGCCGGCGTATTCTGCGACCTCACCCAGCGATTCCTCGATGCGGATCAGCTGGTTGTATTTGGCCAACCGGTCCGACCGCGCCAACGAGCCGGTTTTGATCTGCCCGCAGTTGGTCGCCACAGCCAAATCGGCAATGGTGGCATCTTCGGTCTCGCCCGAGCGATGCGACATCACGTTGGTATACCGTGCACGGTGGGCCATATCGACGGCGCGCAGAGTTTCGGTCAGTGATCCAATCTGGTTCACCTTGACCAGCATCGAGTTGGCACAGCCACGATCGATCCCCTCTGCCAGACGCTCTGGGTTGGTTACGAACAGGTCGTCGCCGACCAGTTGTACTTCGTTGCCGATGGCATCAGTCAGCGCTTTCCAGCCATCCCAATCGTCCTCGGACATACCGTCTTCGATCGAGATAATTGGGTAATCTTTGACCAATGTCGCCAGATACTCAGCGTTTTCCTCTGAGGTCAGCGAGATGTTTTCACCCGACAGAACATATTTTCCGTCGCGGTAGTATTCGGTGGCGGCGCAGTCCAGCGCCAGATGGATCTCTTCGCCGGGTTTGTAGCCCGCTTTTTCGACCGCCTGCAGGATGAAATCCAGTGCCTCACGGGTCGAAGCGATGTTAGGGGCAAAACCACCTTCGTCCCCCACTCCGGTGGCCAGTCCGGCAGCCGACAGTTCGCGCTTGAGCGTATGGAACACCTCCGACCCCATGCGCACGGCTTCGCGGATATTCGCGGCCGAGGTCGGCATGATCATGAATTCCTGAATGTCGATCGGATTATCGGCGTGCTCACCCCCGTTGATGATGTTCATCATCGGAACCGGAAGAACGCGCGCCGAAGTACCGCCAACATAGCGATACAGAGGCTGCGTGGTGAAATCCGCCGCCGCCTTGGCCGTCGCCAGCGAGACACCCAGGATAGCGTTCGCGCCCAGACGGCCCTTGTTCTCGGTCCCGTCGAGATCAATCATCGCCTGATCGATGGCCACCTGCTCGGTCGCGTCAAAGCCCACCAGTTCTTCGGCGATCTCACCGTTAACGGCAGCAACCGCTTCCAGCACGCCCTTGCCCATGTAACGAGATTTGTCACCATCGCGCTTTTCCACCGCCTCGTAGGCGCCGGTCGACGCCCCTGAAGGCACAGCGGCGCGGCCCATGGTGCCGTCTTCCAGAATCACGTCCACTTCGACCGTCGGGTTGCCCCGGCTGTCCAGTATTTCGCGTGCGTGGATGTCGATGATCGTGCTCATGATACGGGTCCCAATGATGCCAACGGTTGCATGCCTCATACCAGCACGCGGCGAAAAGTAAACCGTTTCCGTTATCGCTAACACTTATATTTTTCAGCCTTTAGGGCTAACAGTTTGCTGTTTGCGCCAACAGGTCGCGGGCGCTTAGGCCACTGCCAATGCCCGCGCCAGCTGGCGTTCTCGAATGAAAGTATACAGACCTGATCCGATAATCAGACCGGCACCAGCCAACGTCATGCTGTCGGGGCGTTCGCCAAACATCAGCATTCCGGCCGTGATCGAGAACACCAACCGGGTATACCGAAATGGCGTCAGCGCTGAAGCTTCGCCAATCCGCATCGCGGTTACGATGCCGTAATAGCCCAATACGCCGAACCCGATGGCACCCAGATAAGGCCCGATCTGCGCAGCTTGCAGCGGCACAACGGGCTGTGCTGTGAACACCATAAGGGCCGCACCAGCCAGCGCCACTCCGATATAGGCCTGCAATGCGACGACCGACGAGGCCACACGAACATCCAACCTGCGTGTGATCAGATCGCGCGCGGCAATTGCAACGACCGATACCAAAACAAACAATGATTCCGGCTGGAATCCCTCGAACCCGGGGCGGATGATCATCAAGACGCCGACAAAGCCGATCCCGATGGCGCTCCAACGGCGCCAACCGACCTGCTCACCCAGAAACAGTGCTGCCCCCATCGTGACGAATAGTGGCATCGCCTGAAAAACCGCCGCCACAGTCGACAGATCAACAAGTGACAGCGCGGTCACGAAGCTGAGTGCACCAAAGGCTTCGGTCCCGGCACGGATCAGCGGCAAAGGTTGCCACGCGACCGGGTCGAAGATGCGTTTGCGTGTTGCCATAGACATAAGCGTAAACACAGCCCCGCAGATCAGACCCAATGCGATCATGATCTGCCCGGTCGACACACTGACCGAGAGATGCTTGATGAACATGTCCTCAAGCGCGAAGGCCGCCATCGAGCCGATGATCAGCAAAATGCCGTTTACGTTGTTCATGCGCGTTTCCATTGGAACAGGCCGCTGACAGGCGGACCTTTCCGGCAGCAAAACCGCAACCTTTGCGACGTCGCAAGCAGTATTACGACATGTTCGATGAAATCGCGTTCACCGACCGATCGATTTTCGTGATGTGTCAGTCTTTTTCCAACGGTACGCCGTACAATTCAAGGCGATGGCCTTTCAGCCTGTAGCCAAGCTTGGCCGCAATCTTTTCTTGCAGCGCTTCTATCTCAGGGTCGACAAACTCGATCACCTCGCCTGACTGCATGTCGATCAGGTGGTCGTGGTGATCACGCTCTGCATCTTCGTATCGCGCGCGCCCGTCGCCGAACTCCAGCCGCTCAAGTATCCCGGCCTCTTCGAACAACTTCACGGTACGATAGACTGTCGCGATCGAAATTCCCGCATCTTCGGCTGAAGCACGGGCATAAAGCTCTTCTACATCCGGGTGATCTTCGCTTTGCTGCAAGACCTGTGCAATGGTCCGCCGCTGGCCGGTCATGCGCAGGCCCTTGGCTTCGCAACGGGCGATAATCGTGTCGGACATGGTGACCCCCGGGACTGTTCGGTGTTCTGTCTTAATATGTCTACGCGCCCTGCGCCACAGACGATTTTGCGGTCAGGCGATGCGCCGCAGATCGGCCCAGACCGGCAAATGATCCGAGGCGATATGCGCGGGCCGCGCATCATGCACCCCGTGCAGTGCAGCCTCAAGCCCCTGACCCACCGCGATTCTGTCCAGCGCCCCCAATGGCTGCGCGGCCGGGAAGCTTGGAACCGGAGGAAGAAACCGCATGTCCGGGGCCAAATGATCAAGAACCGGCTGGCGTGACCATTCGTTGAAATCCCCGGCCCAGACGGTGGGCATGTGTTCCAGATCAGAATCACATCGACGGATATGACTGATCTGTTGGCGTCGCGACGCCGGCAAAAGCCCAAGATGCATCCCCATCACCCGCAAAGGCCCGATCTGCGTATCAAACTCGACCCGCACGGCGCCGCGGGGCTCCAGACCCGGCAAATCATGATGACCTGCCTGACGCACCTGAATGGCGTCCCCACGCCAGATCACCGCGTTGCCATGCCAACCAAGACTACCGGCACCGCCCAGGTCCACGATCTGCCACCCGGCCTCATCCAACATGAAATGTGGCAAAGCGGCAGGACGGGGCGGCAATCGCTTGTCCGCCTCCTGCAGAACAACGATATCGGCCTGCATGCTTTCGATGACCTGCAATATCCGCTGCGGCTGCCGCCGGAAATCGAGTCCCACGCATTTCTGAATGTTGTAACTGGCAAGGCGCAAGGTCGAGCGGTAGGTCATCGGCACACTTAAACTGATTTAACCCAAGATCGCCAACTGGTCGGACAAGTGCAAGCCGAACCCAGCGCTGAATGGCAACGCGCCGCTTGCTCCGCTAACATTTGTGCAAAACGGCCTTGAGCCCGCGCAGCCCCTCGGCCACCTTCACGATCATGTTCATAAGGTTTGTCCATCCGATCAAGATAGAAGATATGGACGCGCGTCAGGGGTTCTTCTGCGCGGCCTACCACCTGCGCGACACTGCCGCGCTGGATAAATACACATTCGATCGAATTGAGGCGCTGCTGGCTTGGTTCCGGGAAAACCTTGAAATCCCCTATCGTTTCAACAGGACAAAATCTAAAGGCGCCTTTCAGCGCAATACCAAAGGCCTCAGCTGGTTCAAACCCGAAGCCAACCAGGTTTTGGGCAAGTCGTATGAGATGGTCGCACTGCTCAAAGAAAACGGATATCAGATCGATACTCTGCGATCAGACCGGATCGGCTACATTGTCTATGAAGATGCGTGTCAGGTGATCGCCGAGCCCTTTGCAGACACGCCCCGATAGCCTCGAAACCTGAAACTTCAAAAGTTTCAGGCTCAGTTTCTTCATAAGAAACCGTCTCTTTGTTACGTACCGCAGAATGTCGCGTGTACGACCTCGTTCTTCGCCGGAGGGCGCATCAGGTCAGCTGATTCTGGTTGATCCTCATACGGCCGTGACAGCACTTCATTCAGTCGATTGAACGGTGCGCAATCGCCCTGCACCGCAGCCTGAATCATCTGCTCCACCCGATGATTGCGTGGAATGAAGGCCGGATTGGCCGCAGCCATCACGTCCGAAGGCGCATCCTCACGCGCCAAGCGTTCCTGCCACCCCTTTGCCCATTCGTCAAAAGCCGCCGGGTCGGCAAACTGGTCTCGCGCGCGGTCGCTGCCCAGCGCGCGGAACGTGTTTGTGAAATCCGCCTGATTCTGCGCCATCCGCGTCAACAGATCCGAGATCATTTCAAGATCCCCCTCCTCTGCCCGAACCAATCCGATCTTGGCCCTGAAACGTTCCAGCCAATGTGCCTGCATCGACGCAGGCATGGCATGGACAATTTCGGTGGCCTCTTCGACAGCTGCGTCCTTGTCCTCAAACTGCTGAATTAGGGCCGTTGCCAGCTGCGCCAGATTCCAAACCGCAATCTCAGGCTGGTTCGAGTAGGCATACCGCCCCATCCGGTCGATCGAGCTATAGACTGTATTCGGGTGATAGCTGTCCATGAACGCACATGGGCCATAGTCGATCGTCTCACCGGCGATCGAGCTGTTGTCAGTATTCATGACCCCGTGAATGAAACCCACGCTCATCCATCGGGCGATCAACCCGGCCTGCGCATCCCGAACCGCGCGCAACAAACCCATAGCCCCGTCCGCCTCAGGATAGTGGCGCTGAATGGCATATTCAGTTAGCCGTTGCAGGCTCTCTAACTGCCCTCGCGCTGCAAACACCTGAAACGTGCCCACCCGCAAATGGCTCTGCGCCACACGTGTCAGTACCGCCCCGGGCATCGGACCCTCGCGCAGCACGATCTCTCCGGTTTCAACCGCTGCCAAGGCGCGCGTGGTGGGAATGCCCAGCGCATGCATCGCCTCGGAAACCACATATTCGCGCAAAACCGGCCCCAGCCAGGCACGTCCATCTCCCTGGCGCGAGAAAGGTGTCTGCCCTGAGCCCTTCAATTGAATATCCCGCCGAATCCCGTCGGTTCCGACCGTCTCACCTAACAAAACCGCGCGCCCATCTCCTAGTTGAGGGTTATAGGTGCCAAACTGATGCCCGGAATATAACTGCGCCAGCGGCTCGGCCCCTTCGGGCACAGTATTGCCCGCAAAAGCCTGCGCCATCTCTTCTACGTCGCCCGGCGCAATCCGCAACAGTCGCGCCAGATCACTGTTGAAGGCAACAAGCTTCGGTGCACGCACAGGCACAGGCCCCTGCCGCGCAAAGAAGGTGTCCGGCAGGCGAACATAGCTGTTGTCAAACGGGATCGTCAAAGTCATGCGGCAAACATATGCTCTGCATACACAATTGCCATAGCAGATCGTGCGCGTGCGTGCATAATCCCACAAACAGACCCGAGGCTACCATGACCGCGCAAGACATCATCCAACACCTGAACCTGCAGCAGCACCCCGAAGGCGGCTGGTTCAAAGAGACCTGGCGCGCCGACAATCCCGGACGTGCCACCGGCACTTGCATCTACTTCCTACTGGCAGAGGGTGAGCGCAGCCACTGGCACAAGGTAGATGCGACCGAGATCTGGCTCTACCATTTCGGCGCTCCGCTGATCCTCTCGCTCAGCGCCTCCGATACAGGCCCTGCCAAAGACCACACCCTCACACCTGATCTGACCCAAGGCGCACCGCAGCTTATTGTACCCAAGGGCCATTGGCAGGCGGCGCGCAGCAGTGGAGACTACACGTTGGTCAGTTGCACTGTTTCACCGGGATTTGAATTTGACGGGTTTGAACTCGCGCCACCCGGCTTTGATATTCCAGGAGTGTAATTCCATGGACCACCGCGCCCTGATCGCCGCGATCCCGCCCGAGACCAAGGACAGGCTGCAACAGCGGTCAGACATGGCAGGTCTCAGACATCTAGCGATCTATTTCGGCGCTTTGACAGCAACCAGCACCGGTATCATCCTACAGGTTCCCCTCTGGCCGCTACTGCTCCTGCCGCAAGGCCTATTGCTGGTTTTCCTCTTTACGCTCAGCCACGAGTGCACCCACAAGACGCCGTTCAAAACCCCTTGGATCAACGAAGCGGTTGGGCACCTTGTCTCAATTCCTATCTGCCTGCCGTTCACATGGTTTCGCTACTTTCACCTTGCCCATCACAAATGGACAAACCACCCGACCAAAGACCCGGAACTTGGCGGCAAACCCCGCCCCGAAAACTGGCGCAGCCTTGCGATCTATCTCAGCGGTTGGCCATATTGGACAGGTATGGCCCGTGTGTTGACCGACAACGCGCGCGGCAGGATTGGCGCCGCTTACCTGCCAACCCGCCAGCACCACGCCATACGAACCGAAGCCCGAATATTGTCCACACTATATGCCCTGGCCGCACTCAGCCTGTTCTTCAGCCCCTTGTTGTTCTGGCTCTGGCTTCTGCCCGCCCTTATCGGCCAGCCTTTCCTGCGCCTATACCTGCTCGCCGAACACGGCCTCTGCCCGCCGGTGGCAAACATGCTCGAAAACTCCCGTACCACCTTTACCAATCGAATGATCCGATTTCTGGCCTGGAACATGCCCTACCACGCGGAGCACCACGCCTTTCCAAACGTGCCTTTCCACCACCTTCCAGCCTTCCACCGCTGGACCCAAGCACACCTGCAATCCACCTCGGACGGCTACACCGAATTCACCCTGGATTACGCCCGCGCCCTAAATCGCTAGATCCGCCTCTTCATCTGGCCAAAAATACCTCGGGGGAGTCGCGCAGCGACGGGGGCAGAGCCCCCTACCCGCTCACCGCGACACCCCTCGCCGGAGACGACACGACACCGCCCCCGACCAGCGCACTTACCCCGGTGGTACCCGGGCAAGAGGTCGGCAACCCCCGCGCCACACGCACGGCAAGGTAGGCAAAGGCCTGCGCTTCCAGCATGTCTCCGTCCAGCCCAACCGCCTCAACCGGCTCGACCGGGCAATCCAGCGACACGCGCAGCATTTCCATCAGCACTGGGTTGTGACGTCCGCCACCGGTAACCAGCATGCGCACAGGCGGCTTGGGACAATGCTCCATCCCCTGCAGCACACCCGCAGCGCTCATCCCGGTCAACGTGGCCACCGCATCCGCATCGCTCAGCTCGGTCACCAGACCGATCATTTCCGAGAAATCATTCCGGTCCAGCGATTTGGGCGGCATTCGGTTGAAATAGGGCTCGGCCAGAAACAGCTCCAGTGCGCCGGTCTCGACCGTACCCTCTCGGGCCAGCGCGCCGTCCCGATCCATCGGCATCCCCAACCGCGCCTGCATCAGATCGTCAACCGGCGCGTTGGCAGGTCCGGTGTCGAAAGCCAGCAACGCCCCTGGCGCTTCAGGCCCGTCAAAAGACGGGTCAACATAGGTCAGATTCCCAACACCGCCCAGATTGAGGAAGCACAGCGGCTCTTCCGCCCCGATCCATTTGGCGCAGGCGAAATGAAAGAACGGGGCCAGAGGCGCACCCTCTCCGCCCAGCGCCACATCATCGCTGCGAAAATCCCAGACCACCGGCAGCCCCAAAGCCTGCGACAGACCCAGCCCGTCACCCACCTGCAACGTGCCACGCCCACGCGGCTCATGTGCCAATGTCTGACCGTGGAAGCCGATCAGGTCGACCTCTTCGAACTCTGAAAGAACCTCGGCATGTGCCCGGGTCACCAATTCAGCCGAAATATCAACCTTTGGTCCATGCCAAAGCCCCAGCGCCGCGCGCAGTGTGGCACGCTCTTCTTCGGTATAAGCGCGATACCCGCTGGGACCAAAGCCGAATATCTGCTGCCCATCGGTTTCAACGACCGCAGCGTCCACACCGTCCAGCGATGTGCCCGACATGGCCCCCAACGCTCTGATCGCCCCCGATTTGCTGATGACCCTGCCCACGCCGACCTCGTATTGCGTCTCTCCACCCGTTTCGCCGGGTTCTGAGCACAACCTGCACGGTAATGCAAAGCCAAGGCAAGACACATCATGCGCGAGCTTCATTTTTCTTGGAAAAGGTGCCTTCTCCTTGCCCCTGCCCGCGCCTGTACCGTGCCCCGCTACAGTGTACCGAAAGGCATGAGACCGCGAATGTAGGCAACAGGGCGTTCTCAAAACGCAGCGCAGTTCCGAGTGCTCATGAAAGAGCTGTACAAAGTCCATTACCACATGTTCGCAGATCGCTACAGCAGGTGCCAAGCTATCCCAAGAATGCCCGTCGCCGGTTTCAGTGTTCCACTTGATCTGAAGCACCTACGATCATTCCATATAGCTCAGCTTCGTCAGATTTGCATTGAAACAAAGCGACTGAATAATGGCAGGTACTTTGGGATGTTCAGTGCAATAAAAGCGCAGGCTCAAAACCCCGGATATTCGCAAATGTTGCGCCAATGCTTATAGATGAGATACTAATATGCAGCAAAGCACAGACAACAAATCGAGGACGGGTGAGTAGGTTCATACCGCTTAGTAAAAAGCGGCAGTGAATTGGCCTGAACAGGGTTTATGCCAAACATATACGGTGCATTTCGGACGGACACGACTCTGACCACGAACCAGGCCCAATTCGGCGGCGTTGGAACGACATTTCAGATCTCCGCGTACAATACGATCGAAATTACTGATGGTGTTGACCCCAACACCATCGAGGGAGACGGTGTAAACAACGAATTCCCAGACGACCCCACGCAAACCTATCTGGGGAATGCAATTGCCTGGGACTACAATTACATAGTCACGGATGGCACCAATACCTACACGATTGGCGTTTTCGACTATGATTCCAGCGGCAACGGCGCGTTTGGCGGCGGAGCCGAGCAAGGATTCTTCATCGGCTTTTTGGGGGATGTCCCCCCGCTCAACACAACACTGACGATCACGGCGCTGGGTGACGGTGCCTTCGCCAGTCCAGTCGTTAATCTGCCCGTTGACGACTTTGTTCCCTGTTTCACCAGTGGCACGAATATTCGGGTAAGGGGTGGTCATAAGGCGGTCGAGGATCTGAAAGCCAGCGATGAGATCGAAGTGTTTGATCCCACAGGTGATGGGCCCGGATTTGCCACCCTGCTGCGGGTGTTTCGCCGTACGATATCTGCCCCGGAACTGGCCGCAAACCCCAAACTGCGCCCGGTTCGTATCAGCGCCGGAGCGTTAGGTCTGGGCTTGCCTCAGCGTGATCTTGTGGTGTCCCGGCAGCACCGGATGCTGGTGTCTTCGAAGATTGTCGAGCGGATGTTCAGGACTTCCGAAGTTCTGGTACCCGCCGTCAATCTGACTTCGCTGCCCGGTATTTTCATCGATCAGGATGCCCAGAGCGTCGAGTATTTTCACCTTCTTTTTGGACAGCACGAGGTAGTCTATGCCGAAGGCGCACCATCGGAAAGCCTGTTTACCGGACCGGAAGTGCTCAAGGCCATCAGTCCAGAAGCACGAACAGAAATCCTGAGCATATTCCCCGAGATAGCAGAACTGGAATTTGCCCCCAAGCCCGCCTGCCCGATCCCATCCGGGAAGCTGCAAAAGCAACTGATTGAACGCCACATCAAGAATGAAAAGCCGCTTCTGTCCAGACACACTGCACGCTAGAACCAGAGGTTATCCGGCAGGACTTGGTACGCTTCAAAGACTGACGCGATATTCTGTGTTTCGTTATGCGTTGTTTCTTCGCGTTTCCCTCATAAAGCTCATCCGCAAGATTCTTTCAGTGCGGACTGCACTTGCTCGCCAATGACTGGACATTCCGCGAGACTTAGGGAATTAGAAAGCCAGTCGCATGAATGTACCTTCCGTCGTGCGACCAAGCGGGTCTGGTTTTGAAATTACTGACCTATGACTTACACCAGCCCTTGCAGAGAGGGCCAGAACACAAGGCCTGTTGAGCGTCATGACCTACCACCCCAAATCGGATTTCATCGCCACGATGATCGAGCGCGGCTTTCTCGCCGACTGCACCGATTATCAGGGCCTTGACGACGCGCTGATCTCTGGGGTGCAGACGGCTTATATCGGCTATGACGCCACGGCGCAGTCTTTACACGTGGGTCACCTGATGAACATCATGGTGCTGCGCTGGCTGCAAAAGACTGGGCACAAACCGATCACCCTGATGGGCGGCGGCACCACCAAGGTGGGCGATCCCTCGTTCCGCTCGGATGAACGCCCCCTGCTGGGCCCTGAACAGATCGACGCCAATATCGCAGGCATGAAACAGGTGTTCTCGAAATACCTGTCTTACGATGTCAGCGAGACCGGCGCGTTGATGCTGAACAATGCCGAATGGCTGGATAGCCTGAACTACCTCGATTTCCTGCGCGATATTGGGCGGCATTTCTCGGTCAACCGGATGCTCAGCTTTGAATCGGTGAAATCGCGGTTGGATCGTGAACAGTCGCTGAGCTTTCTCGAATTCAACTACATGATCCTGCAGGCTTATGACTTCCTCGAACTGAATCGCCGATATAACTGCGTTCTGCAGATGGGCGGCTCGGACCAGTGGGGCAACATCGTCAACGGCATCGACCTAACCCGCCGGGTGCTGGATCACGAGATCTATGGCCTCACGACCCCCCTGTTGACCACCAGCGATGGCCGCAAGATGGGCAAATCACAGGGCGGTGCGGTTTGGTTGAACGGCGACATGCTGAGCGCCTATGAGTTCTGGCAGTTCTGGCGCAACACGACCGACGCCGATGTGGGCCGGTTCCTGAAAATCTTCACCGAGCTTCCGGTGGACGAATGCGACCGCATGGCCGCGCTGCAAGGGTCCGAGATCAACGAGGCCAAAATTCGCCTCGCCAACGAAGTCACAACTCTGCTGCACGGTGCAGAAGCCGCTGCAACCGCCGAGGCGACCGCGCGCGAGGTGTTCGAAAAGGGCGGCGTTGGCGGAGACCTCCCGACCCTGACCCTCAGCGCATCAGAGCTGGGTGACGGCATGTCCATCGTGCAGTTGATCGTCAAATCCGGCCTCGCCAAATCCGGCAAAGAGGCCAAGCGCCTGATCGCCGAAAACGGCGCCAAACTGGACGATGCCCCGCTGACAGATGCGGGCTTGATGATCGACGCAGGCGCGTTGTCATCGCCGATCAAGCTGAGCGCGGGCAAGAAGCGTCACGCTCTGGTTCAATTGGGCTGATCCAAATTGGGCGGTCGCCGCCGGGTGGCCGTCCATTGAAGTAGAAGTGGCAGATTAATTAGGTCGAGACGTAGTGGTCAGCTTTTGGTTTTAGAACCGATCAAGAACCACGTTTTCACAGCACCCAATCCCTTTATCTCCACCACGCCTCGGGGTTCGAAGTCGTAGTCCGCTTCAAGCTCCTCTTTTGCGGCACCCGTTACCTGGATCCTCCCCGGTTCACCGTGGCTCTCCATCCGGCTGGCGGTGTTCACCGTTTCCCCCCAAACATCATAGAACAACTTCTGGTTTCCAATGACACCGGCGACAGCAGGCCCTGCGTGAAGTCCGATTCTTACTTGAAGCCCATCCGGAAAATCAGGTGACATTTCCGCAACCGACCGCTGCACGTCCAGTGCCATCTCGGCGACGCGATGCACCGGGTCGCCGACCGGAGACGGCATGCCTGCCGCGACCATATAGGCATCACCAATTGTCTTGATCTTTTCCAATCCGTGTTTGTCGGCCAGTTCGTCAAATAGGCGAAAGATCTTGTTCAGAAACCCGACTACATCTTCCGGTGGCAGTTTCGATGCACGGGGCGTGAAATCCACGATATCAGCGAAAAGTATTGCAACCTTGGGCAAACTGTCAGCGATAGTCCGGTCTGGCTCAAGCTTCAATCTTACCGCAATGTCTTCCGGCAGCAGATTGTAAAGCAACTTTTCCGACCGGTCGTATTCGGCTTCCAGTTCGGCTCGCTGGGTCTCTACCTGTTCATATAGATCACCCAGACGCGCACTTGTTGCATTCACGTCGTTTGCCAATTTGCCAAGCTCGTCGCGATTGGGGACATTAACTCGCGCCGCGAAATCTCCTTCGGCGACAACGCTGAGTGTTTGACCAATTCGGCGCATTGGCCAGATCAGCGAGGAAGAGATCGCGTAGCCAAGAAAAAGGGCTGCCCCCATTGCAATTGTTGCCGCCGCCACAACCATTTTGCGCGTCGACTGGTAAACTTCGGCGTTCCTATTTGCCCGGTCGTGCATCTCTGCTTCGGCGGCCTGCACAAGATTATACGCATCGCTTTGCAGTGAACGAACTTGGCGAAAAATCTGATCCAATCCCAATTCGGCGAGATTCTGCATGTCTCCGTCTCTTCGAAACCGCACCATGGCGGCGGCCTTGGTTTTGATGTCGCCCAAATCTGCGCGGATTTCATCAATGGTTCGGGACTCTTTGCTGCCCGCCTGCAGGAATCGACGTATCCCTTGCGCGATGTGATGCTGCAGGTTCTCGATCTGACCGATGAAATTGCCGGTTGAAAATGCAAAAATTTCGTCCGAGTCGTCCCCGGGCGTCTGATCGATGACCAAGGACAAGTTCATCAGGTTCAGCTCGCTCAGCGCCAAATGGATTTCGTTGAAATATGCAATCCTCTCCTGATCATGGATCATCGCATCGACACGCCTGTTCGATTGCTGCAAGGCCGACACCGCAAAAAGAGCCAATCCCAAAAGCAACAAGGTGATACCCAAAAACGCCATCAGCAGTTTTACCCGCACAGACAGGGCAGCTTTTGCCACGCTCCTTACGATCAGATTTGGTTGCTGAGAGTTCCTAATGCCCCGCTCCCACATGGATTAAGCCCGTCTCGAATGGTGCCGATACATTAATCAGACTACAGTCTGCGGGTGGACTAGTCACTTTTGGCCGCAATTCTTTGGCCCGATCGTCTGCCTCGCTGCCATTGTGTGATGCCAACACACCCCCCCACAAAGATGCGTTTGAGATGCTTTAGTGAACCTCCTTCGAGTTGCCGTTTATTTGACGAAACCCCAACGTCGCATTTCGCAACAGTCTTTCGCATTCCTGCATGTGCACCCCACCCTTTCCGTTCCACTCTGAACCGGAAGGAGGCACCATATGACCAGAACTGCCACAGCCACACGTACCGGAGGGCGCTCAGCCCGGCGCGCCATGCGCACCGCTCCAAACTTCGAGATGTTGCCGGGCCTGACCCGCGGCATTCCGTTATGCGAGGTTATGGACGGCGCACAGGTAGAACGCATCGATGCGGCCTCGATGGAAATTCTGGAAAACGTAGGCGTTCAGTTCCGTGACCCCATCGCGCTGGAAGACTGGAAGAAGGCTGGTGCCAAGGTCGAAGGTGAGCTCGTCTATCTGGATCGCGGTCTGGTGCGTGAGCTGATCGCGACCATTCCGTCAGATTTCACCTACCACGCGCGCGATCCGAAAAAGAACGTGCGGCTGGGCGGTAGACACTCGATCTTCGTGCCGATGACCGGAGCGCCCTTCCTGCGCGATCTGGAAGATGTGCGCCGCAACCCGACGCTGGACGATCTGGCGATGTTCCACAAGCTCAGCCATATGTTGCCCGCGCTGCATTCCTCGGCCCATCACATCGTGGAGCCCTATGATCACCCGATCAGTCAGCGGCATCTGCGGATTACCTATTCGTCAATGAAGCACTCTGACAAAACCTTCATGGGCATGACCACCAGCCCCAAGAATGCCGAAGATGTCATGGAGATGTGCGCCATCCTGTTCGGCGAGGATTTCCTTGAAGATCACCCGGTCACCACTGGCAATTGCAACGGCAATTCGCCGCTGGTCTGGGATGAAACCATGTTGGGCGCGATGCGCGCCTTCTGTCGCCGAAAGCAGCCGGTGTTGTGCTCGCCCTTCGTTCTGGGCGGGGCCAATACGCCTGCCAGCGTTCCGGCGACCGTGGCGCAACTGAATGCCGAGGCGCTCAGCGCGCTGGCCTATACGCAGGTGATCCGCAAGGGCGCGCCCGCGATCTACGGGCACTACCTGTCGACCGTCTCGATGAAATCCGGCGCACCGATGGCAGGCACGCCCGAGATCAGTCTGATGAACTTCATGATTGGACAGATGGCCCGGTATTACGAAGTGCCTTGGCGTACCTCAAACACTCTGGGCGGAGCCAAGACGTTCGACGCGCAGGCAGGCTATGAATCCGCAACCACTCTGCAGGCCGTGATCCATTCCGGCGCCAACTACATCTGGCATTCGGCGGGCTGGAACGAGGCCGGGATGCACTGCTCGACCGCCAAGTTCATCGTTGACGCAGAACAATGCGCCATGGCCTATCGCATGGCCGAGGGCCCGAAATGGGGCGATTTCGATCAGGCCGTTTCGGCAGTCGGTGATATCGGTCCGGGCGGGCATTACCTTGGGCATCCGCATACGCAGGACAATTTCCAGAGCGCATTCTTCATGCCGGATATGTTCGACAACAACTCGATCGAACAATGGCAGGCTGAGGGTTGTGTTGAAATCACCGAACGCGCCCTGAAACACGCCCGCAAGCTGCTGGCCGAGTATCAGGAACCAACGCTCGATATCGCCAAGAACGAAGAGCTGCTGGATTACATCGCCCGGCGCGAGCGTGAAATACCGGCTGCGGATGAGCTGAACCAGTCCTACTAAATCCCGGGGAGGTACACGAATGAGGTTCGCTGAAAAAACCGCACTCGTCACTGGGGCGTCGGGCGGGATCGGGGCCGCCATCGTCAGCCAGCTGCGGGCCGAAGGCGCGCGTGTGGCTGTTGCTGACCGCGATGTGGGCAGCCTTGAATCCGAGGCGCATCTGCCCGGCGATCTGCGCGATCCCGACTATTGCGACGGGCTGGCCTTGGCCGCGCATCAGGCGCTGGATGGTCTTGATATCGTGATCAACAATGCAGGCGTGATCACCCGCGGCCCGGTGACTGAAACATCCGATGAGGATTGGGCCCTGTCCGTCGGAGTGAATGTCGAGGCCCCTTTCCGTATCTGCCGCGCTGCGATTCCAATCATGGCGGCGGCGGGTGGCGGTGCTATTGTGAACACTGCCTCGTGCTGGGGCCTTCGACCTGGCCCGGATCATGCGGTGTACTGCATGACCAAAGCGGCCATTGCCAGCCTCACCCAATGCATGGGGCACGATCACGCCCATCAGGGCATCCGCATCAACGCCGTCTGCCCGAACGAGGTGAACACACCGATGCTGCGTTCGGGCTTTGCCAAACGTGGGTTCGATCCTGATACGGCGATTGCCGAGCTTGGGAAGTCGGTGCCTTTAGGGCGTATCGCCGAACCCGAAGATATAGCCGAAGTGATCCTTTTTCTCGCCTCGAATTCGGCGCGCTACATGTGTGGTGCTCTGGTCGAAGTGAATGGGGGCAAGCCGGTACAATGAAAAGATTTGCAGGAAAAACAGCGCTCGTGACCGGTGGCCGCAGTGGCATCGGACAAGCCATCGCCCGGCGGCTGCGCGAAGAAGGGGCTAATGTCTACACTGCGCAGCGCGGTAAGGATGATGAGTTCCCCTCTATCCCGGCGGATTTTGCAAACCCGGAAAGCCCGGTGCAGATCATCAAGCAGGTTGTGGACAGCGCGGGCCAGCTGGACGTACTGATCAACAACGCAGGCATGATGCAGGAGACCTCCGTCAACGACATGCCGCTTGAAGATTGGCAACGCAACCTCATGGTCAACCTGACCGCCCCGTTCCTGCTGATCCAGGCTGCACTGCCACATCTGCGCAAAACCAAGGGCAGCATCGTCAATATCGGCTCGGTCGAGGGGTTGGGCAGCAACCCCGGCCACGCCGCCTACTGCGCCTCTAAGGCCGGGCTGCATGGGCTGACCCGCGCGGTTGCCGTGGATCACGGAGCAGAAGGCATTCGCTGCAATGCGGTGGCACCGGGCTGGATCGACACAGACCTCAACATCGATTTCATCGAGAGCATGAACAACCCCGGCGCATTCCGCCGGGATATCGCCCGCATTCATCCCGTAGGCCGCACCGGCGACCCGAAAGAAGTCGCCGCACTGGTCGCGTTCTTGGCAGCCGAGGAAGCGGGTTTTGTCACCGGTCAAATTTACACGATCGATGGCGGACGGATGGCAAAGCTCAGCCTGCCCTGACCAGCCTGCAAGCTATTCCGCCCCTGATCGCCACTCTTTCCAGCGCAGATACGCATTGGCCCCAACCGATGCGAAGGGCTCGGGTGGTAAACGCGGTGGCATCGGTTGCGCCAGAAAATGATCTGCAATCTGGGAGTCTTTCCCCTGCACAAGCTCTGCCACGCCCATTCCCTGCAATGTTCCTCGCGCTATACCCAATCCGTTTTGACAGCAGGCGGCATATACACCCTGCTCGATCTCACCGAACGCGGCCGAGCCATTGCGGCTGAGGCACAGCATCCCAGCCCAACGGTGCTGCATCTGTACATTCGGCAAGTTGGGAAATCGCTCCTGAAACTTACGATCGTGCACCGCGCCTGCCCGTTTCAAATGGCTGTCGCCGCTGTGGATTTCAGGATGAAAGCTTGAACAGGTCCGGATCAGAATGCGATCCCCATAACTGCCCGAAACCCGCCGGACCGAAGTGCCCATCGGATCCGCTGGCGTTACTGACCAGCGTGGCTGTCCGCCCAGCGTGGCGAACTGATCTGGCGTCAGTGGTTCCGTTATCGACGCGTAGAGGCAGATGTGCATCAGACGCCGCTGGTAAAATCCAAAGCTTTCCAGATGACCATTCGTTGCCATCACGATCCGCCCCGTCGAAACCCGCGCCTGTTCGGTCTCGACCACCCAGCCACCGCCTTGTTTGCGAAACCCGGTCACGGCAGAGTTTTCATAAACACCGATCCGCCCAGCCAGATGCGTTGAGAGAGCCCGCACATAGGCTGCAGGCTGGATCATCACCGTCCCGGGCGCAAACAGACCAGATGTGTAATGCGGGCTGCCTGTCAGCGCCTGCATCTGCTGTGCATCATAAAGCTCGTGGGGCTCTCCCAATCGCGCCAGATGCACTGCGTAGTCTGCGTTGTGCCGATCACCCGCTGCGGTCGCAGCAGCGTTGATCTTGCCGCACGGGTCGAACATCTCCGGCGACAGGTCGCACTCAGCGGCTACCCGGGTCGCAAAGGAAATCGCCTGGCGATTCAGCGCGATTGTGGCCCGATCTGCCTCCAGCCCATCGCTGGCGTAATTGTCCGAGGCCAAGTCATGCGGCAGATCGATCATGAACCCTGAGTTGCGCCCGGCAGAGCCTTCCGCAAAGCGCCCAGCCTCAAGCACCACAACCTTCAGCGTCGGATCAAGCTGATGCAGCCTCAGCGCTGCGGACAGCCCGGCAAAACCACCGCCGATGATGGTCACATCTGCGGTCTGGTCTTGCTCAAGCCGAGGCAGGTCTTGCTGCAGAGGCAGGATGGCATTCCATCCTGCCACGCCGGTTTGCCGGGGCAAACGTTTGGCGGTGTAGATCGTCAATCTACCGCCTCATCTTCGTCATCGGCCAGATCAATCCAGATGGTTTTCAGCTGGGTATACTGATCATGGGCGTGAATCGAGTTGTCCCGGCCACCAAACCCGGACTGCTTGTAGCCACCAAAGGGTGTGGTGATATCCCCTTCACCAAAGCTGTTGATCGTGACGGTACCCGCCCGGATCGCCCGCGCGCCTCGGATGGCGCGTTTGGCGTTGGCTGTGAAGATCGAAGCACACAGGCCATATTCAGTGTCGTTGGCAATGCTGATCGCCTCGTCAAAGCCAGAGACTTCGATCACCGACAGAACCGGGCCAAAGATTTCCTCGCGCGCCAGCGTGGCATCGTTTCCGGGCACTTCGACCACCGTGGCCTCGATGAATCCATTCTCGGCCTTTCCGCCAATCAGCACGTTTTCGGCCTTGTCCAGATATCCGCAAACCTTGGAATAATGCCCTTCACTAACAAGCGCGCCCATACGAGTTTCCGGGTCCAGCGGTTCGCCGACATTCCATTGCTTCGCATGATGCGCGATCCGTTCCAACAACTCTGCCTTCACGTCCTTATGCACAATCAACCGCGACGAGGCCGAGCAATTCTCGCCCATGTTCCAGAACGCACCATTGACGACATGCGCCGCCACGCGGTCCAGATTTTCCGCATCCTCCATCACGATGGCCGGGTTCTTGCCGCCCATCTCAAGCACCACCTCCTTGGCATTGCTTTCAGCGGAATAGTTCAGGAACTTCTTGCCCGTCACGGTCGAGCCAGTGAAGGACACCATGTCGATATCCATATGCCGCCCGATGGGTTCGCCCACCTCGGCGCCACCACCTGGTACCACGTTCAGCACACCGCGCGGCAACCCGGCCTCAGACGCCAGCTCCGCCACCTTTAAAGCGGTCAGAGAAGTCTCGGCCGCCGGCTTCAGCACCACTGAACACCCCGCCGCCAGCGCCGGCCCGATCTTCCACGCCAGCATCAGCAAGGGGAAGTTCCACGGCAGGACCAGCCCAACCACGCCAATGGGCTCACGCACGACCATGGCGATGTGGTCATCACTGGCCGGGCTGACCTGATCATAGATCTTGTCGATCGCCTCGGCATGCCATTTCAGGCAGTGGATCGTCTCGGGAACATCAACAGTTTCGCAATCAAAGATCGTCTTGCCGCTGTCGATGCTCTCCATCACCGCCAGTTCCCGCGCGTTGCGGGTAAGCAGCTTGCACAAGCGGATCAGAATGTCCTTGCGATCCGAGGGGTGCATCTTTGACCAACGCCCGTCGTCAAAGGCTTCTCGCGCCTTTTCGACCGCAAAATCCACTTCCTCCGATCCACAGGCAGCAATGCTGGTCAGCACAGCCCCGGTGGCTGGATTGATAGTCTCGAACACCTGCCCTGAGGTCGCCGGGCGGTAGCCGCCATCGATGAAAGCGCCCGTCGGCAGATCCAGATGCGCAGCGATGGATTCGTATTCGTCTTTCGTCAACAAGCCCATGCCTTAACCCTCCGCCAAAATATCTGCGATTTTGCGTTTCAGAACGCGCGTCACCTGTTCCAGCGCGCGTTTGTCATCTTTGTTCAAACCTTTCAGAGGCGGCCTCACCACGCCTGCATCGATCCCGTTCATGGTGACGCCATGCTTGATCGTCTGGATGAATTTGCCGCCCTGCTCCAGCACCCGCATCAGCGGCATCAGCGCGCTCATGATGCGACGGCCCTTGGCAAAGTTGCCCTCGATCACACAAGCCTGATACAGCGCCACGTGTTCGGCAGGCAGAAAGTTCGACCCACCACAGACCCAGAACGGCGCTCCCCAGGCGAAGAACTCCAGCGCCTGATCATCCATGCCACAACCAAGTTGGATATGCGGGTAGTCCCGCGCCAGCAGATGCACCCGGTTGATATCGCCCGAACTTTCCTTGATGCCACAGAAATTCCGGCTGCGGCCTACGCGGTCCAGGAACTCTTCCCCCATCATCGTGCCGGTCCGGTGCGGATAGTTGTACAGCATCACCGGCAGGTCAGCCGCCTTGTCGATTGCCAGCGCATTCAGCGCATTCTCGCGGTCGGTGGGCACCGAATACGGCGGGCTGGCCAACAAGATCGCATCTGCGCCTAGGTCTCGCGCACCTGAGGCTAAAGCGACGGAATCCCCGGTCAGCATCGCCCCCGTTCCCACAACCAGAGGCACACGCCCCTTTAGTTGTTCATGCGTAAAGCGCGCCAGTTCCAGCCGCTCATCGACGGTCTGCGCATAGTTTTCGCCGGTGGACCCGCCCGAGATCAGCCCGTGCACACCATTCTCGATCAGGTACTCGATCACCTCGGCCAACGCGTCCCAGTTCACGCCACCATCCGCCGCGTAGGGTGTCACCACCGGCGTATAAATACCCTCAAATCTGAAGATCGGAGTCATGTGTCCCTCATGCAGAAGTCTTGCCGGGGACCTGCCCCAGCGGAAAATCCAACCCCTCGGGCATCACGAACAGCTCGATCTGATCGCGTGACAGGGTCCAGTGGTCGTCGGCCAGCTGCGCAGCAGCCGCCTCATCGCCCGTCTCGATGGCGGCGATGATGGCGTCATGCTGGTCGCTCGCCTCTGAAAGGTTCTCAGCCATTCGTGCGGTCTGCGGGCGATAAAATGTCATCCCGATCCGCGCGTGATCGATCAGCAACCGGTTGAACGATGGGGATAAATAGACGTTCCCCGCCATCTCTCCGGTCACCTCGTGAAACCGGGTATTGGCCAGCGTCCGCTCCTCAGCCGAGCCTGTACGCAAGGCTTGCCCAAACGTCTCTTGCGCCTCTTTCAACTGATCGATCTGATCGTGCGTCGCATTCGCTGCGGCCAGACGCAGCACCGCGCCATAGACCATCGGCGCAACCAGAAAGAAATCGCGTAGCGTGGTATGAGACATCTCTGACACCCGCGCCCCGCGATGGGTGCGCAGGTCCAGATACCCCTCACCGGCCAACTGCCGGAACACTTCGCGCAAAGGCGTGCGCGACAAGCCAAAGGCGTGCGACAGCTGCGCCTCGTCCAAATCTTCTCCGGGACGCAAACGCAGGGTCAGAACCGACATCTTCAGATGCTCAGCCAACGCCTTTTTTGGTGATTTCCCTTCGTCCCTCATCCGATCCCCTTCATCACGATCCCGCGAATCGATAGCTTGCCCTCTGGTATCGTATAAAAATACATGTTGTATACAGTTAGTTTTCGTGCAGCATGCAGAAAACTGTCAGAACGCCCTGATTCCGGTCCTATCGATGAGCCAAACACAGCACTACGCCTTCATACTGGTTGAGGAATTCTCGCATCTCGCCTTCTCCTGCGCGGTCGAGCCATTGCGGATCGCAAATTTGCTGGCCGAGGAAGATCTTTATCGATGGTCCTTCCTGTCCGAACACGCTGAGCATGCTGTCTGTTCAAACGGATCGGTCACTTTGGTGCATGGCGGATTGGGATCTATCCCAAAATGTGACCAACTGTTTGTTCTGTCAGGAATAAACATGCGCAATCACGTCTCGCGCCCGCTGCTCGCAACCCTGCGCCGAGAGAGGGCACGGGGCACCAATATCAGCGCCTTGTGTTCCGGTGCATGGCTGCTGGCCGAGGCCGGATTTTTGGATGGGATGCAGGCGGCGATCCATTGGGAATACCATGATGCTTTCATGGAGGCCTTCCCCGAGATAAACCTTGTTCGCAGCGTCTTTGTCGCCGACGAAAAACACATGACCGCCTCGGGCGGCACCGCGACCGCCGATCTGATGCTGCACCTGATCGAACGCGACCACGGTCACGATCTATCAGTCGCAGTGGCCGATCAGATGGTCTATAACGCCGTGCGCAACGCCACCGCCGATCAGCGCGTCTCGCTGCAATCGCGCAACGGGATGCGGAACGCGCATCTGGCTAAGGCAATCCACATCATGACCGACAATATCCAAAGCCCGTTGTCCCCCTCGGTCATCGCCAGCAACATCGGCATCTCAACCCGGCAACTGGAGCGCCTGTTTGGGAAATTCCTGAACACCTCGCCTAAGAAATACTTCATGGAATTGCGGCTGGACCGCGCCCGCAATCTGCTGTTGCAGACCGAATCTTCGGTGACCGAGGTCGCCTTTGCCTGCGGTTTCGAAAGCGCCGGCCATTTCTCGCGTGTGTACCGGGCTGCGTTTGGCGTCACGCCGATGCAGCAGCGCAGCAGGCTTGATTGATCAAAGCTGTGACTGGACAGGAGGCCATGGTTGGGATTATCTGAACAAGTGTTCAGATCAGGAAGGAACCCGCCATGCAACTCTCAACCACAGCTGCGGTGATCACCGGCGGAGCCTCCGGCCTGGGTGAAGCCACAGCCCGTCACTTTGCCGAGAACGGCGCGCAGGTCACAATCCTTGACCGCGACGCCGAGCGTGGCCCGCAAGTCGCGGCTGAAATCGGCGGACATTTCGCGCAAACCGATGTGACGGATGAGGCCTCGGTCGCAGCAGCGATTGCACATGCGATGGACAAGATGGGTCGCATCACCGCCGCAGTGAACTGCGCCGGAATCGCGATTGGAGCTAAGACTGTGGGCAAAGACGGCCCCCACCCTCTGGAGGCGTTCCAGCGTACCATCGACATCAATCTGGTCGGCTCCTTCAACGTCTCACGTCTTGCTGCCGCAGAGATGGCAAAGAATGATCCTGAACCGGATGGCGCACGCGGCGTGATTATCAACACGGCCTCCATCGCCGCCTTTGACGGGCAAAAAGGTCAGGCGGCCTATGCAGCCTCGAAAGGCGGCGTGGTCGGCATGACGCTACCCATGGCGCGCGATCTGGCCTCGACTGGTATCCGTGTGATGGCCATCGCACCGGGCATCTTCATGACCCCGATGCTGGCTGGTCTGCCCGAAGAGGTGCAGCAACAGCTTGCGGCGGACGTCCCCAACCCTGCTCGCCTCGGCGACCCGCGCGAATACGGTCGTCTGGCCGGGTTCATCGTCGAGATGGGCTACCTGAACGGAGAGGTCATCCGCATCGACGGTGCCCTGCGGATGCGCTAAGACGGGTTTCATGACCGAGCGGCAGAAAATGGCGGCAGGCGAGTGGTATTGCTGCCTCGACCCCGAACTGGAAGTGCTTCGTATGAAAGCACGCCGCGCGGTCCATGCCCACAACACCTGCCCGCCCGATGACCGAGGGGCTATAGCTCCCGAATTGGCGGCGCTCTTTGCGGGGATCGGGCAAGATTGCTATTTTGAGGCTCCGTTCCACTGCGCTTATGGAATGAACCTGTCGCTGGGCGACCGGGTGTATCTGAATGCGGGCTGTGTCATTCTCGACACCGCGCCTGTTCGCATCGGCAGTGACTCGATGCTCGGCCCCACGGTGCAGATCTATTGCGCCCAACACGCCAAAGACCCAGTCCTGCGCGCACAGGGTCTGGAAATCGACCACCCGGTGACAATCGGCGAAAACGTCTGGATCGGCGGTGGCGCGATCATCATGCCCGGCGTCACGATCGGAGACCGCGCCATCGTCGGTGCAGGCAGCGTCGTCACGAAGGACGTCCCCGCCCGAGCAACTGTTGTCGGTAACCCCGCCCGCCCCATTTGAGCACGCGCAAACCGGTGCATAGGTTTGTACAACTCAGACAATCTAGTCGATTGAGGTTGTACAACTCGGACTCAACCGGCTTCGGCCTTCTCTTCAAGCATCAGCCACTCTTCCTCAGCCGCTGACAGTTTTTCCTGCCGTTCGACCAGGGCATCGGTTGCCTTCTGGAACTTGATCGGTTCGCGTGTGAACAGCTCAGGATCAGACATCAGTTCTTCGAGCTTGGCGATCTCGGCTTCAAGGCGCGCGATCTCTGCTGGTAGCTTCTCAAGTCGGTGTTTCTCCGAAAATGAAAGCCCCGCCTTCTGCTTCGCCTCTTGCTTTACTTTAGGCTTTGAAGGCCTTGCTTTTTCTTCCTTTTTCGCATCCACATCACCTCGCTGAGCGATGTAATCGGACCAACCACCAGCATAGACGGTCGCGCGCCCGTTGCCCTCCATGGCGATGGTTGTGGTCGCAACCCGATCCAGAAAATCCCGATCGTGGCTAACGAGCAGCACCGTGCCATCATAGTCGTCCAGCAATTCCTGCAGCAGATCCAGCGTTTCAACATCCAGATCGTTGGTCGGTTCGTCCAGCACCAGCAGGTTCGATGTTTTCGCCATCAGTTTCGCCAACAGCAACCGGGCTTTTTCCCCTCCGGACAATGACTTAACAGCCGCTCTTGCCTGCGCATCATCAAACAGAAACTCTTTGAGATAGCCCACTACATGCTTGGGTTGGCCGCCCACCATCACCTGATCGGCCTTGCCCGAGACCCGCATCTCGGGATCGCCGGTCAAGCTGTCCCACAGGCTCATTTCCGGGTCCAGCTGTGCCCTCGCCTGATCGAACACGGCGATCTCAAGGTTAGTACCCAGCACCACCGAACCCTCGTCCGGTTCGACCTGACCCAGCAGCATTTTCAGCAACGTCGTTTTGCCCACACCGTTGGGGCCGACGAAAGCCACACGGTCACCGCGCTGAACCAGAAGATCGAAATTGCGCACGATCTGCTGAGAGTCAAATGCCTTTGAAACGCCGTTGGCCTCGATGACCTTGCGGCCTGATTTCGGACCGGATTCCAACGTCATGGCAGCCGATCCCTGACGTTTGATCTGCGCTGCACGCTCGGCGCGCAAGGCTTGTAGCGCCCGAACACGACCCTGATTGCGCTTGCGGCGGGCGCTGATACCCTCGACGGCCCATCGCGCCTCGGACTTGATCAAGCGGTTCAGCTTGTGGCGCTGCTGATCCTCCTCTTCCCAGACCTTATCCCTCCAGCTTTCAAAGGCCGCAAAGCCCTGTTCCTGCCGCCGCACAACTCCGCGATCGATCCACAGTGTCGCACGGGTCAACGCACGCAGGAATGCGCGATCATGCGAGATCAGAACATAGGCTGCACGGGTCGAGCCCAACTCACGCTCCAACCACGCTATCGCCTCGATATCCAGGTGGTTCGTCGGTTCGTCCAGCAACATCAGGTCCGGCGCTTCGGCCATCAGCTTGGCCAAGGCGGCGCGTCGCTTTTCCCCACCCGAAGCGGTTTCGACCGCACGCTCAGGGTCGAATTTCAGCCCTTCGCCCGCGCGTTCGACCTTATACAGCTCGCCCGGTTCCAACCCGCTTGAGGCATAGTCTCCAAGCGTCGCGAATCCCTGCATTCCGGGATCCTGCTCCATGTAACCCACTGATTTACCCGGAGGGATGACGATTTCACCCTGATCGGCCTCGACCAGCCCGGCCATAACTTTCATCAAGGTGGATTTGCCAGACCCGTTCCGCCCGACCAGCGCGACGCGATCACCGGGTTGAACCACAAGGTCCAGATCGGAAAACACCGGATCGCCCCCGAACGTCAGAGAGATACCGGACATCTGCAATAAAGGAATTCTCGCCATACCCGCCAGCTAAACCGGCCAAAGCAAGGCGTCAACGCCCCAACTTCACCTTTTCCCAGATACTCAAATCACCCAGCCACCGCGCGCAGCAACCGTTTACGGGCTGGGGGAATTGCTCCGATTTCAAGGCCGGTGAACACATGCAGGGTATTCATGTGCCTGTCCACCACCGCATGATCGCTGACCCACCCCCCCATCATCAGATAGGTGCGCAACAAGGGCGGCATCCTCAGCATCGCCTGTTTTACATCGGGGCGTCGGCGCAAACGCGCCGCAAAGCGAAACACATCCGGCGCCTTGACTCGTGGCAACCAACGCCTTGGTGCCAGATGCCGGTGTTTGAGCATCGCAAAAGCGTCAAGATATTCGGCTGTTTCGGTTCCAGCGAATGACGAACAACCAAACAGCATTTCGATCCCGTTCTGATCGACATACGCCGTCATTGCGCCCCATGCGACACGCAAGATATCCGGATCATTGTAGTCCGGGTGGATACAGAACCGGCCCATCTCAACCATCGGTCCGGTAAAATCGCGTAGCGCCGACAGGTCATAGAACTGTGCCGAGTAGCTGAGTCCGATTTCAAAGCCGCCCTGCATCGTCAGCATACGGAAACAGCACACCAACGCCCCACCGGCCTGCAGATCTTCGACCAAAACATGGGCGCAGCGTTCGTCAAAAGCATCACAATCCTGACCATCAGTAGCAAAGGTCAGCATCCTCAGCGTCTGCGCCGCCGCCACGTCTTGCTCGGTTTGCGCCAAGCGGGCGCGATATCGGCCCTTGTCCAACAAAACCGCCATGGTCGCATCCTCCTGCGGTTGCTGACCGGTCACATCTGTCTGGTCCTTACTACAGAATGTGTGACTGTCCTGTGACCACTGCAAGAGAATTGGTCGCTTTAGTTGTTTGCGCCAGGAATATTTGCCGGGTTGAAGTTGCCGATGTTACCCAGAAGCTGACGCAGGAAGCCTTTGTCTTCCACGTTGGAATCGGTCACGCGACGATCCAGCACGATGACATAGCCGTCTTCCAGGCCGAACCGCTCGATATTGCGAACGACACCGCGCTGATCAAAGCTGATCGCGACCAGTTCACGTGAAACGACCTCGGGTCGTTTGGGCCCATAATGACGGACGCGCGAGGCGACATAGTAATAGCCCGAATCCCGCACCACGCCCGCCGAGCTGGGCGCGCCGATGGTTTCTTCAACACTATCGCGGGTATCGACGCCGACCTTGATTTTGGCCAGATCCTCTGGCGGAGGTACGTAGCCGTGATTCTTGAAGATTGGTGAACATGCGCCCGCGACCGCCAGACAGGCCGCAAAGACAAGCGTTTTCGACGCTGGTTTCAACCTGTTCAAACCCTTCAACATGCACATCCTCTTGCCATGGCCCCTTGCGGACCCTATCCGATTACAGAAACCAAGGCTCCGGTTCAACACAGGAAAACCTCACGAATGAGCAACCAGACATCTTTACGCGTCGCAGACCTGCCGCAAAACGCTCCGACCCCGTTTGAGTTGCGCCCGACCGGCGACGCGCTGGAGGCCATAAAACAAGAGCTCGGCCTGCTTGGCCTCCGCAAGCTCAGCTTTGTCGGCGAATTGCGCGCGCAGGGCAAACGGGATTGGACGCTTTCTGGCAAGCTGGGCGCAACGGTGATCCAACCTTGTGTCGTGACGTTGGAACCAGTGACCACACGCATCGACAACCCGGTGAGTCGCGTCTTTGTGGCCGATTGGAGCGATCCGGAAGAGCCCGAGTTCGAAATCCCCGAGGATGACGAGACCGAACCGCTTGGGCCCGAGATCGATCCTGCGCTGATCATGGTTGAAGCGCTGTCGCTGGCCCTGCCCCAATACCCACGGAAGGATGGAGTCGAGCTGGGCCAGATAGACTATACCGAACCGGGCAAACAGGCCCTCACGGATGAGGATGTAAAACCCTTCGCTGGTTTGGCCGGGCTGCGGGATGCGATGAAAAAAGACGAGTGACAGGCGAGGGATTTCCTGTCATAGCAGGCCGTCAGAAAAACCGCTTGAACATGACGAGAATCGCAGTATTTTCGCGCGCTCATTGGAATTTGGGTTGGACATTGCGGGGCAAGCCCCTTAAACGCGCGTCAAACCACGAGAAAACAAAGTACGTAACCCGGCTGACAGCGATTCTGTCAGCCCATATCAGACAAAGGTTGAGACCATGGCCGTCCAACAGAACAAAGTTTCCAAGTCGCGTCGCAACAACCGCCGCGCACACGACGCTCTGGTTGCTGCAAACCCGAACGAATGCCCGAACTGCGGCGAGCTGAAGCGCCCACACCACGTTTGCGCATCTTGCGGCCACTATGACGATCGTGAAGTCGTCGCTCAGGCCGACGAAATCGACCTGGACGAAGACGCGGCCTAAGCCTGATTGGACGCAGGCCAAGGCATGACGGATCAGCCCACGCAGACCGGACGGATCATCATCTCGGTTGACGCTATGGGCGGAGATTCGGGCCCTGCCGTCGTTGTGGCGGGCATTGCGAAATCTGCGGACAAGAACCCGAAGATCGGGTTCATCCTGCACGGTCAGGAACAGGAACTACGCAAGCTGGTTGCCAAACGGCGTGTCCTTGATGGGCGCGTCGTTTTTCGTGATTGCCCGGACGTGGTCACGATGGAAGACAAACCAAGCCAGGTTGTCCGCAGCGGCAAGAGCACATCGATGTGGTCCGCTCTGGAAGCGGTGCGTGCAGGTGAAGCGCACGGCGCGGTGTCCTGCGGCAATACGGGCGCGCTGATGGCCATGTCCATGTTGCGGCTGCGCAAGCTGCCCGGCGTGAACCGCCCTGCCATCGCGATCCTGTGGCCCTCGCGCAATCCGCATGGGTTCAACGTGATGCTGGACGTCGGCGCAGATGTGCGCGCTGATGCCAAGGACCTTTTGCAATACGCGCTGATGGGGGCTTCATACGCGCGCAACGGTATGGCGCTCAGCCGCCCTCGGATCGGGTTGCTGAATGTCGGCACCGAAGAACACAAGGGCCGCGCCGAACTGAAAGAAGCCCACGCGATGATCTCGGACTTTGCCGATCAGGCGAATTTCGAGTTCGTGGGCTTTGTCGAGGGCAGCGATATCCCCGGCGACAAAGCTGACGTGATCGTGACTGACGGCTTCACTGGAAATGTCGCCATTAAAACTGGTGAAGGCACCGCGAACCTTATCGGTGATTTGCTGCGTGAGGCGTTCAAATACTCGCCCCTATCCCGGCTGGCCTCGATCCTGGCAATCACCTCGTTGAATCGTCTGAAAAAGCGGATAGACCCGCGCCGCGTCAATGGAGGCGTGTTCCTCGGGCTTAATGGAACCGTGGTGAAATCCCATGGCGGAGCGGACGCAACCGGCGTTTCCGCAGCGGTCAAACTGGCTTTCACATTGGCTGAATCCGGTTTCTCCGAAAAATTGGCGGCACGGGTTGCATCAACAGCCGCACTTGCACAAGATGCGGCCCATTCCGTGTCTCAATCGGAATAATAACAAAAAAGGCAGTACCCCAGCATGGCAGGCCGCTCAGTTGTTGTAGGTGTCGGGCATTATTTGCCAGAGCGCGTTGTACCGAACTCTGAGTTCGAGAAAACGCTGGATACGACGGACGAATGGATTCGCACCCGGTCCGGGATCGAGCGGCGACATTTCGCGGCCGAGGACGAAACCACTTCCGATCTGGCCACCAAAGCGGCCGAAGCCGCACTGGCTGATGCCGGACTGACGGCGGATGATATCGACGCGATTGTGCTGGCAACTTCCACAGCTGATTTGACCTTTCCTTCGGCGGCAACCATGGTTCAGGCCCGGTTGGGCATGACCAAAGGTTTTGCCTTCGATGTACAGGCGGTCTGCGCTGGGTTTGTCTTTGCGCTCAGCAACGCCAACGCCCTGATCCTGTCCGGTCAGGCCAAGCGCGTACTGGTGATCGGCGCCGAGACCTTTTCGCGAATCATGGACTGGACCGACCGGTCGACCTGCGTGCTATTTGGCGATGGCGCGGGCGCATTGGTTCTGGAAGAGCAAGAGGGCCAGGGCACTTCGGACGATCGCGGCATTCTGGCGACCGACCTGAACTCGGACGGACGCTACAAAGACCTGCTCTATGTTGATGGCGGAGTTTCGACCCAATCCACCGGCCACTTGCGGATGCAGGGCAATCAGGTCTTCCGTCATGCGGTCGAAAAACTGGCCCGAACCGCAGAAGTCGCGCTGGAGCGTGCAGGTCTGTCCAGCGACGATGTTGACTGGATCGTGCCGCATCAGGCCAATATCCGCATTATTCAGGGCACCGCCAAGAAGATGGGCCTGCCGATGGATAACGTTGTGGTCACCGTTCAGGACCATGGCAACACATCGGCAGCCTCCATCCCTCTGGCCCTGTCGGTGGGCAAGCAAAACGGCCAGATCAAAACCGGCGATCTGATCGTTACAGAGGCGATTGGTGGCGGTCTGGCCTGGGGTGCGGTCGCACTGCGTTGGTGACCGGCACAATCCGGCTTACAGAGCCTCCTGCAATTCATTGATATTGACAGCGAATTTTGCATAGCCATATGCTCAGACATCAACAGGGGAAAAAGCATGGGCGACAAAACACTGACCCGAATGGATCTGAGCGAGGCCGTCTTTCGTGAGGTTGGCCTGTCACGCAATGAAAGCGCACAGCTGGTCGAAAGCGTTCTGAACCACATGTCTGACGCGCTGGTGCGTGGCGAACAGGTTAAGATTTCGTCATTCGGCACCTTCAGCGTTCGGGACAAAACTGCCCGTATCGGTCGCAACCCTAAAACCGGTGAAGAGGTTCCGATCCAGCCGCGTCGTGTGCTGACATTCCGTCCGTCGCACCTGATGAAGGATCGCGTCGCCGCAGGGAACCGCAAGTAAGTTCAGGACATCCAGGTTATGAGTAAGTCCCCCGATGCCTTTCGCACCATAAGTGAAGTTGCGGACTGGCTCGGAGTTCAGGCTCATGTGCTGCGTTTCTGGGAAAGCCGGTTTACCCAAGTCAAACCCGTCAAACGCGCCGGTGGGCGGCGATATTATCGCCCCAATGATATGCGTCTGCTGGGCGGTATCAAGAAACTGCTACACGAGGACGGGATTACCATCAAAGGTGTTCAGCGTATCCTTCGGGAACAGGGCGTTGCGCATGTTGCATCGCTGTCACCTAGCCTGGACGAAAACGCGCCCGCACCCAGCATCGACGATACTGTGGTTCCGTTCGCTTCAGCGCCGGAACCATCCGCAAACCAGATCGACATGGATTTGGGCGAACCCGCCCATTCCCCTGCCCCAGAGGCTCCGAAACCCGTCGCAACCCCCGAACCCAAACCGATACCGGCTGAGCTGGATGTAGCGCCGCTGATGGGTGGTATTGCCTCGCTGGCATGGAATCGTGACGAGTATGACGATGAGCTGTTGCACCAGATTGCACCCATCGCCAAGGACCTGCGCAGGTGGCTGGATCGCGTCGAACACCACACGGCGGGATAGCAAAAAAGGCGATGATTTCCTCTTGCCCCCGCCGGGAAAGTCTTTATGAACACCTCAACGTCGGGCTATGGCGCAGCCTGGTAGCGCGTCCGTCTGGGGGACGGAAGGTCGCAGGTTCGAGTCCTGCTAGCCCGACCAAATCACACCGACGTTTATGGCACATAGGCCAGATCCCGCTCTGGCAGCAGAGGGGATCGAGATGACAGGTGTTTGCCCAAATCAACAGCTTGAGGCGATGATTGCACGCGGTGAGATCGCCGCAAGCCCAGACATCATCCCTGCACAGGTGCAGCCGGCAAGCCTTGATCTACGTTTGGGAACAGTGGCTTACCGGGTGCGCGCGTCCTTTCTGGCGGGCGAAGGGCGTTCTGTCGCAGACCGGCTGGCCGAGTTTGAGATGCACCGCATCGACATCACTGAAGGCGCTGTTCTGGAAAAGGGCTGTGTCTATCTGGTGCCGCTGATGGAATCGCTCGCCCTGCCCGATGACATCAGTGCGGTGGCCAATGCCAAAAGCTCGACCGGGCGGCTCGACTTGCTCACGCGCACGATCACTGATGGCGGAACTGAGTTTGATCGGGTTCCCGCAGGCTACACAGGTCCGCTTTATGCCGAGATCTGCCCGCGATCGTTCTCGGTTCTGGTGCGCCCCGGAATGCGTCTGAATCAGATCCGTTTCCGCAAAGGTCAGGCGGTACTCAGCGACGCCGAGCTGACCGCGTTGCATGGTCAAACGCCGTTGGTTGATGGGCCAGCCGTCATTCAGGACGGGTTGGGGTTTTCGGTCGATCTGCAACTGCCCGATACCGATCTGGTCGGCTATCGTGCCAAGCCCCATACCGGGGTGATCGATCTGGATCGGATCGGCGAATACGACCCGCAGGAATACTGGGAAGAGGTGCATACCAAGGATGGTCGCATCATCCTCGACCCCGGCGCGTTCTACATTCTCGTCAGCCGCGAAGCGGTGCATATCCCGCCTATGTATGCTGCTGAAATGGCCCCATATCTCGCTATGGTCGGCGAGTTCCGGGTACATTACGCCGGATTCTTTGACCCGGGCTTTGGACATGCCGAAGCAGGCGGTGCCGGATCACGCGGGGTGCTGGAAGTGCGCTGCCACGAAGCGCCATTTGTGTTGGAACACGGACAAGTCGTCGGGCGCCTGGTTTATGAGAAGATGGCCGAAATGCCGACACAGCTATATGGTGCAGGGATTGCCTCGAACTATCAGGGTCAAGGCCTGAAACTGTCCAAGCATTTCAAAGCTGTGGGCTGAGTTTCAGAACTTCATGAACCGACGCATCTGACGCGACACCTGCCGCATCTGCTTTGCGCTTTGATTTTGGCGCTTGGTCGCATCGCGCATCTGGCGATCCGCCTCGGGGCCATTCTCAACATCAGACTGACCCGGTTTGCGGCCCACCTTGCTGGCCATATCAATACCCTTGTCCACACCGTGGTTCACCAGGCGACGCATCACCCGGCGCACGATCATATCGATGATCCGATTGGCATTCATTGGCTCAACTCCGTTATGTGCACCCTAGGATAGGTGCGATCTGCGGCAATAAAAGGGCCGTCCGATCACTCTTCTTCGAACAGCTCGGTTTGATCTTCGTCCTCGTCATCACCCTTTCCTTCGCCCAGCGGCACAGCACCAGGGGGTGGGCGATTCTCCAACAGTCCGGCTGCGCGCAACTCCTTCAGGCCCGGCAGGTCACGGGCGTTTTCCAGCCCGAAATGATCCAGAAACTCAGGCGTTACGACGAATGTCACCGGACGGCCCGGTGTCATGCGGCGGCGGCCCAGCCGGATCCATTCCATTTCGAGCAACTGGTCGATAGTTCCGCGCGAAACGGACACGCCCCGGATTTCCTCGATCTCCGCACGCGTGCAGGGCTGGTGATAAGCCACGATCGCCAGCGTTTCGATGGCCGCCCGGCTAAGCTTGCGGGTCTCAACCGTTTCCTTCTGCATCAGGAAGCCAAGATCGGGGGCTGTGCGGATCGCCCAAGCCTCACCAACGCGCACCACACGCACCCCGCGCCCTTCGTATCGTTTCTGAAGCGATTCAACAGCTTGCGCGGCATTGCTGCCATGGGGCATCCGCGCTTCAAGATCACCAATCGTCACTGGCTCGGCGCTGGCAAACAGCACGGCCTCGACCATACGTTCCTGTTCCGCCAAGGGCGGCGCTTCGAACAGTGTGCCTGTCTCTTCGTTGGCGTCAGTCACGTGTCTCAGTCCTCTTACGCAGATGGATCGGCGCAAAGGTCTCGCTTTGCTTGATCTCCATATGTCCTTCTTTCACCAGCTCCAGCGAGGCTGCGAAGGTTGCAGCCGTGGCCGAGCGTCGCCGCACCGGATCAGCATCCCAGCCTTCGGGCAGGTAGGTCTCCATATCCGTCCACGCACCGGCAAAGCCTATCAGGGGTCGCATCCGCTCAAGCGCTTGTTCCATGGTGAAAACGGCGTCGCGGTCCATGACGAAGGGTCGGAACTCGTCGCGCGTGCGGATACGCGCGTAGCCCTGCATCAGGTCCAGTAGCGTCGCGGAATAGGTCACGGTGCGGATACGCGTAACATCCTCACCCTGCCCACGTTTGAAAAAATCACGGCCCAATTGATCACGCGCCATCAGGCGCGCAGCGGCATCGCGCATGGCCTGCAGACGCTCCAATTGGAATGCGAGGTGCGCGGCCAGTTCCTCACCCGAGGGGCCTTCATCATCCGGGTCCGGGGGCAGCAGCAAGCGGGATTTGAGGAAAGCTAGCCAAGCGGCCATCACCAGATAGTCGGCGGCCAGTTCGATCCGCAACTGCCGCGCTTTTTCGACAAAGGTCAGATACTGTTGCGCCAACGCCAGAACCGAGATTTTGCGCAAGTCCACTTTTTGCGTACGCGAAAGTGTCAAAAGCACATCGAGCGGACCCTCAAACCCATCGACGTCCACAATCAAAGCCTCGGCGGCCAGCCGATCGGCAACCGAGACCGGGTCTTCGCTGAAAAGGTTATCCTGCATATACCTGCCCGCCCATTAGGGCAGATAGTTCCGCCTCGGCGGCTTGGATGTCAAGTTCCTGTGGCGGTTGTCTCCGGGCCAGCGCCCAATCTGCGCGGGCTTGTGCCGCATCCGACATCTCACCAGCGGCTTCGAGCACCTGCGCGCGTTCTTCAAAGGCCCCGTTGCAGTGCAAAGCAACATCGCATCCAGCGTCCAGTGCCTGTCGGGCCAAGTCGGCGGGCGCGCCGTTCAGGGCTTTCATCGTGATATCGTCGGTCATAATCAGACCGTCGAAACCGATGCGCTCCCTAATCAAAGTCATCATTCCAGCAGAAATCGTTGCGGGCCGTGGATCGATCTGGTCATAAACCAAATGCGCCGTCATCCCCATCGGCAAGTCGTTCAGCGCGCGGAATGGTGCAAAATCTGCCGCTTCCAGTGCACTTAGAGAAAGATCCACATGCGGCAACTCGTGATGACTGTCGAGCGTCGACAGACCGTGGCCGGGCATGTGCTTTACTACCGGCAACACTCCGCCATCAAAGTGTCCGTTGGCAACGGCTCGACCAATCGCGGAAACCTTTTCGGGATCAGACCCATAGCAGCGGTTCTTCAGGAACGCATGAGTACCCTCGCGGGCCAGATCGACCATCGGCGCACAATTGCTGTCGATGCCCAATCCCAGCAGTTCATGCGCGATCAGACGATAGCGCAGATACATCGCGCGCTCGGCCTGATCTCCGGCATGCGCGACATGATCCAAAGGGGGCAACCATTCACGGGCTAAAGGTGCGCGCAGACGTTGTACGCGGCCCCCCTCCTGATCGACTGTGATTAGGCAATTTCGGCCAACCGCCTCGCGGAAGTCCTCGCACAAGGCGCGGGTCTGGTCAGCGGATTCGATGTTGCGGGCAAACAGAATGAACCCGAACGGGTTCATCTCTTTGAACAAAGCTTTTTCATCCGGCGTCAGGCGCAGCCCTTCGGCATCGGTGATAACCGCGCCAAATCTCACCGGACGGCGACCGGGATACAGTCTGCACCCTGCGCGACTAGGGCCGCGCAAAACTGGCGCGAGTCGCTCAGATCATCAAACCCCATGACACGCAGGCGATAGAAGGTTCGCCCTCCGCTTGAGGTCTTCTGTATAACACGCTGTTTTCCATCCATATATTCTCCAAATCGGCCATTCAAACGAGCCCATTCGGCCTGCGCCACATCGGCGCTTTCGTATGCCCCAAGCTGAGCAAGTCGCGTGCCTTTGGTCAATGTATCGGGATCAACATCCAGACCAACAGCAGCCTTTACTGCAGCATTGATCGCAGCTTCCGTAGCGCTGTTGGACGAAATAGAACTTGGCGTAGCGCGGGCTGGACGCACATGCGGACGCAGCGACCGGCGCACACCAGGCAGTGCAGCAATCTTAGGGTCGGGCTGTTGCGCGGCGTAATCAGCCGGATCAATCGCGGGCTCTTCTTCGGGCGTGACCAGGGAAGCCAATTGCACGCCCTGATCAGGCGTCTGTTCGGGCAGAGGTTCGGCGGCGAGCCCTTCGGCCAGAGCGTTCACGATCGCCTGATCAGTGGCGGGTTCCTCAATCACTTGCACTGCATTTGTGGCCTCAAGCGCGGTCATGGGCGTGTCTTCATCAGTCAGAGACACGGGGCGCGGCGCAAGGATCAGACGATCTGCCGGCGGTGCAGCAGTCCCGACAGCGGCAACTGCATTCACCGCTAGGCCCTGATGATCAGCAGGCGTCCCGCCGGGATTTTCGGGCTGCACGCGCATGGGTCCTTCGGCGGCGCGCACGACCGGTACCCCGCTGACGTCGCGCATGATCAGTTGGTAGCCCCAAACGCCGACTCCGGCGACCAGCGCCAAAGACGCAACCGCCCCAAGCAAGTTGACAATGCGGCCCAGCCCAGCGCCTGCGCGCGGGGCGTCATCATAGCTATAGCTTTCATCAGGATAATCATACGCATCTTCAGGATGCGATTGATTCGAGTAATGCATCTGCTCGGGGCTATGCTGCCCCGAGTAATCGTAACGTGCCATTTCCGCCTCACCGCCCGATTGCGCCGCAAATAGTGGCGCGCGGGTCATTTCTTGTCTGCCTCAGACCGGCGGTTCGGGCGATATTTGTTATCGCATCTCCTGCGCCGGGGTAACGCCAAGAATACCCAAGCCCGCTGAAATCACAACAGAAACAGCCCGGGCCAGTGCGATTTTCGATTGGCTTGTGGCAACATCGCCATCCTGAATGAAACGCAACTGGGTTTCGTCATTGCCCTTGTTCCACAGCGCGTGGAAATCTCCTGCCAATTCATAGAGATAGAAGGCAACCCGGTGCGGTTCATTTGTGCGAGCGGCGATTTCAACCAGACGTGGCCATTCTGCCAGCTTCTTGGCAACGGTCAGCTCAGAGGCGTGGTCGATCTTGCCCAGATCTGCCCCTGATAGCGTAGCATCATCGGCAGAAATCCCGGCCTCAGCGGCGCGGCGCAGCACACTCATGACGCGGGCATGGGCGTATTGGACGTAGAACACCGGGTTTTCGCGGCTTTGTTCCAACACCTTGTCGAAATCGAAATCCAGCGGTGCGTCGTTCTTGCGGGTCAGCATCACGAAACGGGTTACATCAGGCCCGACCTGATCGACTACATCGCGCAACGTGACAAAGTTCCCTGCCCGCTTGGACATCTTGAATGGCTCGCCATTCTTCCACAGCTTCACCAATTGGGTAAGCTTGATATCCAGCGGCACCTTACCATCGGAAAGGGCCGAAACGGCCGCCTTCATCCGTTTGACATAGCCGCCATGGTCCGCACCGAACACATCGATTAGCGCGTCAAACCCACGGCTCACCTTGTCATAATGATAAGCGATATCCGGGGCGAAATAGGTCCAGCTGCCGTCCGATTTCTTGACCGGGCGGTCGACGTCATCCCCGTGTTCGGTCGACTTGAACAAGGTCTGCTCGCGCGGTTCCCAATCCTCGGGTTTCTTACCCTTGGGCGGCTCAAGAACGCCTTCGTAGATCAGGCCCTTGTCGGTTAGCGACTGAAGCGCAGCCTCGATCCGCCCTGTGCCGTAGAGCGACTTCTCTGAGAAGAACACATCCATCTCAACACCCAGCGCCTTCAGGTCGGCGCGGATCAGGTCCATCATAGCGTCGGTTGAGAATTCGCGCAGCTCTTCCAGCCATACGCTTTCTGGCTTGTCGATCAGGCTGTCGCCGTATTTCTCTTTCAGCGCCTGACCGATCGGGATCAGGTAATCGCCGGGATAGAGACCTTCTGCGATCTCAGGGCTCAGCCCGTTAGCCTCGCGATACCGTTCATATGCCGACCGCGCCAGCACATCCACCTGCGCGCCGCCATCGTTGATGTAGTATTCGCGGGTCACCTCATGGCCCGAATAGGCCAGCAAGCTTGCCAGCGCATCACCGAACACAGCCCCCCGCGTGTGGCCCACATGCAGCGGGCCGGTCGGGTTGGCCGAGACATATTCCACGTTCACCTTCTGACCATGCCCCATGGTCGAACGGCCATAATCGGTGCCCTTTTCCAGCACCGCAGCCAGCACGCCCTGCCAAACCGAAGACGCTAGCCGCAGGTTTAGAAAGCCCGGGCCCGCCACCTCGGCGCTGGTGATCCGGTCGTCTGCAGACAGCTTGCCCGCAAGCACATCCGCAATGTCCCGCGGCTTCATCTTCGCCGGTTTCGCCAGTACCATCGCCGCATTGGTCGCCATATCGCCATGCGCCGCATCGCGCGGAGGCTCAACCGCCACGTTGTCAAAGCTCAGCCCCTCAGGCAGCGCGCCTTCGGACTGCATCTGCGCCAGCGCGTCCAGTACCAGGCCGCGGATCTCGGAAAACAGGTTCATTTCGGATGTCCTTTTGCTTGCCGCGGGGTTTACCACGCAAAGCGCCAAGGTCAATGGACGCCTAAATTTTGCGCTTGGATTAACCGCTATCAGGGCTAAGGTCGGGGAAAACCGTGACCGGAGCCCCTGAATGCGCCTTACCCTGCACTTCGCCCTGTTGCTGACCACCGCCCTGCCCACATGGGCCGAGATGCCCTCACCTCAAGGCCACGTACTGCTGACGCTCGGTGGCGCCGTCACCGAAACCAACCTGCCCGCGCGCGGCGAGAATGACGGCGGATTGTTGGGTTTTCTCGAAGTCACCCATACCGGTGCAGCAGGCTTTGACGCGGCTATGCTGGACGGGTTGGAACAGATCGAAATCACCATCCCCTACGGCCCGCCAGAGAACCAGCGCGACTATACCTTCGCTGGCCCGCTGTTGTCTGACGTAATGACGATGGCAGGTGCCAGGGGCAAATCCGCCCTGCCCATGGCTATGGATGGCTATCAGGCTGAAATCCCATGGGAAAGCATCGAGACACATCAACCCATCGTGGCCACCCACGCGGATGGCGTGCCGATGGGCATTGGTAGTTACGGCCCCACGATGATCGTTTTCCCGCCCACGAATGATGCTGAACTGGCTCAAACACAAGCCAGCCAACAGGTCTGGGCCATCGCCTATATTGCGATCGAGTGATCTCCGGTAAGCCGGGCATGGTCTTGCAGCGCAAACCTGTCGGTCATGCCCGCGACATAATCCGAGACGATGCGGGCCAGCGCGGTCTCATCCTTTGCCGTCTCGATATCGACATGCCAGTGCCCGGGCATCTGTTTCGGGTCGGACAGGTAAATCGGAAACAGTTCCTCAACCACCTTGCTGACACTGGCGCGCACTTCCATCACGCTCGGTGCGCGATACATGCGCGAAAACAGGAAGGCGCGGATCTGTTTGAGATTCGCCCAAAGATCATCCGAGAATTGAATGACCGGATAACCCAGATGGCGGATATCCTCGACCGACTGCGCCCCCGAGGCCGCTATCAACGCGCGTGAGGTGTCGATAACATCCGAAACCATGACGCCAAATACCCGTCTGAGCGCCTCGTGCCGACGGCGATAAGGGTCAAGACCCGGAAATTTGGCATCCACTTCGGCGAAACAGGCATCAATTATGGGAAGCTGCTGAATGTCTTCATCTCTGAACAATCCCGCCCGCAATCCGTCAAACAGATCGTGGTTGTTGTAGGCAATGTCGTCTGACAACGCCGCGACCTGCGCCTCGGCGCTCGCATGGGTGTGAAGTTCGAGGTCAAAGCCCCGATTACACTCGGCCAATGCCCAAGGCAATGCACCAGTGACCGGCCCGTTGTGCTTGGCTATCCCTTCCAGACATTCCCAGGTCAGGTTGCACCCATCGAACTCGGCGTAGTGACGCTCAAGTTTGGTTACGATCCGAATGGCCTGCGCGTTGTGATCGAAGCCACCATATGGCTCCATCAACGCATGCAGAGCGTCCTCGCCCGTGTGACCAAACGGTGTATGCCCGAGGTCATGCGCCAACGCGACCGCTTCGGTCAATTCGCCGTTCAGGCCTAAGGCCCCGGCAATCGTTCGGGCCACCTGAGCCACTTCTATGGAATGCGTCAGGCGGGTTCGATAACTGTCACCCTCATGCTCAACAAACACTTGGGTTTTGTGTTTGAGGCGCCTAAACGCGCTGGCATGAATTATCCTGTCACGGTCGCGCTGAAAGCATGACCGAAAACTGCTTTCCTCCTCAGGTACAAGCCGCCCCCTTGCGCGGCCTGGGTCCGAGGCAAAACCCGCTCTGTCCAAAGGTCTTGTCCTTGTCGCCTGTCGTCAGGTTCCATATATTGTACGATGCTAAGGAAATAAACCTTTGGAGACCGGCATGAATCTGCCCCCAACAGTCACAGAACGCGCCTTTGAACGCCTGGCCGAAATCGGTGCCGCAGATCAGGGCCAGGCCCTGCGTGTCGCTGTGGAGGGTGGCGGATGTTCCGGATTTCAATATGAGATCGCCCTGGATGTGCCGAAAGAGGACGATTTGGTGCTAGAGGGCAAAGGCCAAAAGGTCATCGTCGACTCGATCTCTCTGCCGTTTCTGGAGAACGCGGTAATTGATTTCACACAGGAACTCATCGGCGCGCGCTTCGTGATTGAGAACCCCAACGCCACGTCTTCCTGCGGCTGCGGCACATCGTTCTCGATGTAGCTCCGGTGGGGGCTTTGCCCCCACACCCCCAAGGTATTTTTAGCCAGATGAAGAGGGATCCGCTCTCTGACAGTCAAAGTCAGAGAACTTCACCTGGCGCGGTCATCGGCGCCTCCGCCTGTACCGCAAACTCAGTTTTGACGAATATGGTTAAGAATCCGTTTCTTCATCTGGCCCAAAATACCTCGGAGCGCGAGGCAGAGCCTCGCTAACTTGTACGGCAACTTGCCGTTGCGTGTATTCTGCGCGATAGGTTGCCAATGGCACCGGAGGATCACGCATGAAAATCGCCACATTCAACATCAACGGTATCAAGGCACGCGCCGAGGCGTTACCTCGCTGGTTGGATGAGGCGCAGCCCGATGTCGTGTTGCTGCAGGAAATCAAATCAATCGATGAGAATTTCCCCCGCGAGATTTTCGAGGAGCGCGGATATAACGTTGAAACCCATGGGCAAAAGAGCTTCAACGGCGTTGCAATCCTTTCGAAATTGCCGCTTGAGGATGTCTCCCGTGGGTTGCCCGGTGATGAAAGTGATGAGCAGGCGCGCTGGATCGAAGCCACTGTCATAGGAAAGAGAGCACTGCGCATCTGCGGATTGTATCTGCCAAATGGCAATCCGGTGCCGGGGCCGAAATATGACTACAAGCTTGAGTGGATGGAGCGCCTCTATGATCGTGCCCGCGATTTGATGGCATCAGAGGAACCCGCGTTGATGGCAGGGGATTACAATATTATCCCGCAGGCCGAAGATGCCAAGCGCCCCGACGCCTGGCGCGAGGATGCGCTTTTTCGACCCGAAAGTCGCGCTGCATTCCGCAAGGTATTGAATCTGGGCTTCACTGAAGCCTTTCGCGCGCGAACGCAAGGCCCCGGTCATTACTCATTCTGGGATTATCAAGCCGGCGCGTGGAACAGAAACGACGGGATTCGCATCGATCACGTTCTTCTGACGCCGCAAGCTGCAGATTTGATGCGTGATTGCAGGATCGATGCCGAAGTGAGGGGGCACGAAAAACCTTCGGACCATGTGCCGGTCTGGGTTGATCTCGACCTGTGAACGCTTACGCGGTCGCGTCGTAGCTATAGATCCACTCGTAGCGCCGTGCCAAGCGTGGACCAACCGCCATTAAGGCGGCCTGCGCGGCCAGCCTCATTGGCCCACGAAGGTGGAAATTACGCGCATTTGCGCCTGCGGCGCTAACCACTTGCCTGGCACGCGGTCGTCGAGTGGCTTCATAGGTAGCCAATGCGCGGGCGACGCCTGAGTTGTCCTGGAACGCGCGTATCAGGACCCAGGCATCTTCCAGTGCTAGGCAAGCTCCTTGGGCCATAAAAGGCAACGTCGGGTGCGCCGCATCCCCAAGCAAGGCCAATCGCCCATTCTGCCAGATTTGCGCCACGGGGCGCAGAAACAGCGCCCAAAGGTGAACCTCGTCAATCTTTGACAATATGTCACCAATCGGTCCGCCAAAATCGGCGAACCGGGTTCGCAGGTCGTCGGGATCACCCTGACGTCGCCAGCCTTCCTCTTGCCAGTCGGAACGCTCTTCTATGGCCACGATGTTCACGAGGCGTTGATCGCGCAGCGGGTAGGTTACAACGTGCCGACCTGGCCCCATCGTCAAGGACGCGCATGGCAATTCTTCTCGCTGGGTCCAGGGGATCGTTGCTCGCCAGGCAACCTGGTGGGTGAACACCGGGACCTCGGGGCCATTCAAGATCGGACGGATAGTGCTGCGCCCACCGTCTGCAGCGATCGCGCATTCCGCACGCAGCCTTTCGCCGCTTTCCAGAACGATCTCGGCTTCGCTTGGGTGTTTATGAACCGTGGCGACAGGTGCATCCAGCCGAATATCCACCCCAGAGCGCAAGGCGGCTTTGTGTAACAGGTCCAGCAGATCTGCCCGGTGATAATAGTAAGTCGACCCAGCGGCAGGGACCGGGACCCGACTGATCACGCGCCCATTACGGTAATCGCGCAGAACGGTCCCACCCGAGATTTGTCCAGCCTCCGGCACCTTACCAGCAACGCCTAGCGCACGCAGTACCGCCATCCCGTTCGCACTGATTTGCAATCCAGCACCAACTTCGGTCAGTTCTGGGGCCTGCTCCAGAACCGTCACCTGAGCACCCTGACTTCGCAGTGCGAGTGCCGCCGCCATGCCCCCAATGCCGCCGCCAATGACGCAGAAATTCAGACCATTGATATTCATGGGCCTGCCATAACGCAAAAACGCCGAGGCGACAGGCCCCGGCGCAGTTGTTTTGTTGCAATTTCCCAGCGATCAATCGTCGCGGTGGACCTTTTCGCGGCGCTCGTGACGCTCTTGCGCCTCAAGCGTCATAGTCGCGATAGGACGCGCATCCAGGCGCTTGAGCGAGATCGGATCACCGGTCTTCTCGCAATATCCATACTCGCCTTCTTCGATCCGGCGCAGGGCCGAGTCGATTTTTGCCACCAGCTTACGCTGACGATCCCGAGTGCGCAGTTCCAGCGCACGGTCGGTCTCTTCGCTTGCGCGGTCAGCGACATCGGGAATGTTTCGGGTGTTGTCCTGCAGACCTTCGATCGTATCACGGCTGCCTGCGAGTAGTTCTGTCTTCCAATCCATCAGCTTGCGGCGAAAATACTCAAGCTGGCGATCATTCATGAAAGGTTCATCTTCAGCCGGACGGTAATCTTCCGGCAGAAAAACTTCCTGCTTCATATTTGCTCCCTCGGTATGGCCTGAAACGTCGGTTGCGATTGTATTACCTGACATTCGGCACCCCCTTCTGCGGAGCGTTTATCCGACGGGGCAGAGATTGTCACTACACAAACGTATGCCTCGCCGCCGCGTCACTCCGACTGCTCTAATATTGAGACTTGTAACAACAAAACCTTGTTTTTCTGTGGTTCTCGCAAGGCGTTTTTCAGGCAGCTTCAACCCCTGCGATACCCCGCCCCGAACGAATCGCCCAAAACAGATTGGACTTACAGCCCATTCCATCCTTTCGCGACGCTGCGGCCCGGCTTGTAAATCACCTTGCCTCTCTGTAACCCGAGCAGAGCAAACCCAGCCCGCATTCCGCGGAAACCACATGAGGGGTCCCATGACCGCACGTTTTCAAGGCACCGCAGAATATGTTGCCACCGACGATCTGAACATTGCCGTGAACGCTGCCGTCACGCTGGAACGCCCCTTGTTGGTCAAGGGCGAGCCCGGAACTGGCAAGACCGAGCTGGCGAAACAGGTCGCAGGCGCGCTGGGGCTGACGATGATTGAGTGGAACGTGAAATCCACAACGCGCGCGCAGCAGGGACTGTATGAATACGATGCGGTCAGCCGTCTACGTGACAGTCAGCTAGGTGATGAGCGCGTGCATGATGTCTCGAACTATATTCGCAAGGGCAAGCTGTGGCAGGCATTCGATGCGGATGAAAAGGTTGTGCTACTGATCGACGAGATCGACAAAGCTGATATCGAATTTCCCAACGATCTATTGCAAGAACTCGATAAGATGGAGTTCCACGTCTACGAGACCGGCGAGACGATCCGGGCCAAGAACCGCCCTATCGTCATAATCACGTCGAACAACGAAAAGGAACTACCTGACGCATTCTTGCGCCGCTGCTTCTTTCACTACATCCGCTTTCCAGACGAAGCCACGATGCGCCGTATCGTCGAAGTCCATCACCCCGGCATCAAAGATGCGCTGCTGACCACCGCGCTGACCCAGTTCTACGAAATCCGCGAAACGCAGGGTTTGAAGAAAAAGCCCTCGACCTCGGAAGTGCTGGACTGGCTGAAACTGCTCTTGGCTGAGGACTTGAGCGCTGAGGACCTTAAACGCGACGGTGTGAATGCACTGCCCAAGCTACATGGTGCGCTTCTAAAAAATGAGCAGGACGTACATCTGTTTGAACGGCTGGCCTTTATGGCGCGCAGCAAGCGGTGATCACAGCTTGTCATCGGTACGGTCGGGTGTCAGCATTACATCAACGAAAGACCCCGCGCCAATCGGGCCTCCAGAGCAGGAAATAGTAAAATGTCTAACGCCGTCACAATTCGCCCCTTGCGACCAGAAGACCGGGATCAATGGGCCGAAATGTGGCGTGACTACCTGGCATTTTATGAAACCGAAGTGCCGGATTCGACTTTCCAAAGCACCTTTGCGCGGCTCTTAGGTGATGATCCGAATGACTTTTCCTGTTTTGTCGCGGATTTGGATGGGCAACTGCTTGGACTGACCCACTACCTGTTTCATCGCCACGCCTGGAAGGAAGAAAGTGTCTGCTATCTGCAGGATCTCTATGCCCGCCCAGAAGCGCGAGGCACCGGAGTTGGGCGCGCCCTGATTGAGGCCGTCTATGAAGAAGCGGACAGGCAGAAAGCCCCCTCAGTCTATTGGCTGACGCAGGAAAACAACCATACCGCACGCAAACTCTATGACCGCATCGGCAAGTTGTCGCCGTTTCTGAAGTATCAGCGACCATGAGGCTTTTGGGCGCAACTCTCCTTCTGGCGGCGCTGTCTGCCTGCACCACGGTCGACCGGATCGAGACGCCGACCCGTACCCAGGTGATTGAAGCTTCGCTGCCGCCGTCTAAATCCTTCGGCGCTGCTCGTCCAAGCCCGCCTGCCCGTTCAAACAAGAACATCGCCGCAGATTTCCTATCGCTGCATTTCGCACTTGAGAGCGGCGCAGAGTTGCCCGTTTTCACCCGGTTTGATGGACCCATCACGGTGCGTCTGACTGGGACACCGCCACCAACGATGCAGACCGACCTGAGCCGGCTACTGACCCGGTTGCAACGTGAGGCGAAGATCGACATCCGGCAGATTCCAGAGGGTCAGGCGAACATCACGATCGAGGCTGTAAGCCAGAAACAGATCCGCCGCATCCTGCCGCAGGCCGCCTGTTTCGTCGTTCCCAACTCTTCAAGTCTGGAAGAATACCGCCGTGACAGGCGCAAAAGCAAAAGCAACTGGACCGAACTGCGAAAACGTGAACGGATCGGGATATTCATCCCCTACGATGCCAGCCCACAGGAAATTCGGGACTGCCTGCATGAAGAATTGGCTCAGGCACTTGGACCTCTGAACGACCTCTATCGCCTAACCGATTCAGTATTCAACGACGACAATTTCCACACGGTTCTGACCGGATTCGACATGTTGATCCTGCGCGCAGCCTATGCGCCTGAGTTGCAAAATGGCATGACACGCGAACAGGTGGCAGCGGTTCTGCCCGGCGTACTCAGCCGGCTGAACCCCAGAGGGGATCGGGTTGCGCCACAACAGGTTACTGAGACACCTCGGGCCTGGATTAACGCAGTTCAACGCGCTTTGGGGGCTGGCGCTGGTACGGCCAAACGCGTCAACGCTGCGAACGAGGCAGCGCGAATTGGTCAACAGCAAGGCTGGACCGACCACCGCCGCGCCTATCCGCATTATCTGCTAGGGCGCATGGGGCAATTCGACGACCCCGAGGCGGCGCAGCAGCAATATGAAATTGCCCTGAAATACCTGAACGCCACCCCGGGAACAGAAATTCAGCGCGCTCATATCACGGCACAAACCGCAGCCTTTGCTTTGGCACAGGGTCAGGGCACCGAGGCCCTGCCCGAATTGAACAAAGCAATCAATGTCATGACCAAGGCCGAGAACGCCGCCCTTCTGGCCACTCTGCTGCTGCTCAAATCCGAGGCACTGCGGCAGTCCGGTCAACTAGATCAGGCACGTCGCGTTCGGCTGGACAGTATCGGATGGGCACGTTACGGCTTCGGCTCGGATTTGGTGGTGCGCTCGGTCACACAAGACATCGCGCAGTCAGCCGCCACAAGCACGGGTGGATAACGTCACATGATAGTGGTTCTGGGCATGGCTATTCTGGGCGCGATTCTGGGCGCGTTGACAGCACACAAACGTAACGGAAGCGGTGCTGATATGGCTCAATACGCTGCAGGTTACGGCATTGCCTTTGCGTTGGTCGGGCTGGTGATTTCACTGGTCATTGTCCGCCTGGTATAGAACGATGTTCCTGCCCTTCTTCGAAAACCTCCGAAACGCTGGCATTCCCGTATCTCTGCGCGAATACCTGACGTTTCTGGAAGGGATGAAAAAGGGCTTGGCGACATACGATGTCGAGGCGTTTTACTATCTCGCCCGCGTTTCGATGGTGAAAGACGAGCGCAACATCGACAAGTTCGACCGTGCCTTTGCCGCCAGTTTCGAAGGGTTGGGTGAAATCAGTTTCGATCAAGTACTCGAGGCGGTCGATATTCCTGCCGAGTGGCTTGCAAAGATGGCCGAAAAGCACCTGTCGGATGAAGAAAAAGCCGAGATCGAGGCGCTTGGTGGCTTTGAGAAGCTGATGGAGACGCTACGCGAGCGCCTCAAGGACCAACAGGGTCGCCATCAGGGCGGTAACAAGTGGATCGGCACCGCGGGCACCTCACCTTTCGGCGCCTATGGCTACAACCCCGAAGGCGTGCGCATCGGCCAGAAAGAAAGCCGCCATCAGCGTGCCGTAAAGGTCTGGGACAAGCGCGAATTCAAGAACTTAGATGACACTGTTGAACTAGGCACCCGGAACATCAAGGTTGCCTTGAAACGCCTGCGCCGCTGGGCGCGTGAAGGTGCAGCGGAAGAGCTTGATCTGGATGGAACGATCAGGGCTACGGCTGAACACGGATATCTGGATGTCAAAACCCGACCCGAACGACACAACGCCGTCAAAGTGCTTTTGTTTCTGGACGTGGGCGGATCGATGGACCCGCATATCAAGGTCGTCGAAGAACTGTTCTCAGCGGCCCGAACCGAATTCAAACATCTGGAATACTACTACTTCCACAATTGCCTCTATGAAGGCGTCTGGCGCGACAATCGCCGCCGCTGGGATCAGCAAACTCCGACGCACGAGGTCTTGCGCACATACGGGCCGGACTACAAATGCATCTTTGTCGGCGATGCCTCGATGAGTCCCTACGAGATCGCTTATCCCGGCGGTGCAAATGAGCATTGGAATCAGGAATCTGGCCAAGTCTGGCTGGGCCGTGCACGCGAACAGTGGACATCGAACCTGTGGATCAATCCAGTGCCAGAGAAGTATTGGGAATATACCCATTCGATCGGCATGATCCGTGAGATATTCGAAGATCGCATGGTACCCATGACGCTGGCGGGTTTGGAACAAGGTATGCGGGAACTGACGCGCTAGTCACCGTCGGAGTCCTGGTTGACTCAGAAACCGGAAACAATAGGCCTAGTTTTCAGAAATATTCGCGTCAAAAGCACCACCAAAGAAACAATCTCGGCAAAATTCCCTGCCTCTCTCGAATTCGTGATATACGACAAAGGGATTGAAGCTGGGGGGCTGAGATGACCATTTCAAAACTACGAAATATCCTGACATCTGTTTTGACCATTACAGCGTTCACAATTGCATCGGGTGCGACCGCGACATTGGTACTTTCCCCTGACGCCGCTTATGCCAAGAATGATAATGGCAATGGAAAGGGCCGCGGCGGCGGCAAAGGTAATTCTGGAAAAAGCGACGACGGCAACAAAAGTGGCGAAAAGGGAAAATCCGGCAAAGCTAAGGGTTCCAAAAGCGCGGGTAAAGATGCCGGCAAGGCCAAGTCCAAAACGCACCGCGTGGAAAAGGCTTTCGGGTTCAACAAGAAGCAAAAGGCAAAACACCACCGGTCAGCCAAAACCTCTGCTAAAGCTAAGGGACGGAACGGCAAGGTACAAAAGACCACACTGGCGGGCTTTGGAAGAGAGTTTAAACGCGATGTCGAGCAACTATTTGGCAAGCGTTCGCCGGTAAAAACCAAGTCAAGCGCGAACCGGGTAAAGAAATCGTACCGCAAGGCCTCGGTTGCTCCTGTTGAGTATTCCCCGCGACCTGTTGCTCGCACAGATTATAAATCCAAGCACTATGACAATAAGAAGCCCAGCAAGCGTCGCTATCGCGACCCGCTTGTTGCAGCGATCACCGATCCCGATGGCGCGGACAAGCTGCGTAACCTGAATGCGTCTAAGGCAGCAGCCCCGGCGTTCCGCAATGCTTCACCCAACAGCAATGTCGGCAAGATCGCGACCTATCAGGCGGCGGCGGAAACCTATTACGACCTGCGCGGTGACCTCTATGAGGCGCGCCGTGAACTGCGTGATCTGAACGAAGACTACGATGGCCGCAGCAGCGAAGACATCGCCGATGATATCGCCGCGCTTGATCCTGCGGACCCGAACTACGATGACAAGCTGAGTGCGCTTGAGGATGAACTGCGCGATGCAGAAACCTATGAGGAGGCGCGCGACGATCTGCGCGCTGATCTGAGGGATCTGAAATACGAAACCCGCGACGCGTTGCAAGATGCGGAGGCTGCCTTTTATGACGCTTCGAAAGGGCGTACATTGACCAAGGCGACGCTGGGCGAGTTCCACGGCAATCTCGATCTGCCACAGCCAAACTACCGGCACAAGGACTGGGCAACGGTCCAGCCGGTGCCTTACGGTCCTGACGGCTACCGCTATTCGGACGAAAAGAAGATCTATGATGAAACCGACTATCGACTGCGCTACGACAAGCCATATTCCGATCGCAAGAAGGACCGCTATCGCTATTACCGCGACCCGCTTGTTGCAGCGATCACCGATCCCTATGGCTCGGACAAGCTGCGTAACCTGAATGCGTCTAAGGCAGCGGCCCCGGCGTTCCGCAATGCTTCACCCAACAGCAATGTCGGCAAAATCGCGACCTACCAGGCGGCGGCGGAAACCTATTACGACTTACGCGGTGACCTCTATGAGGCGCGCCGTGAACTGCGTGATCTGAACGAAGACTACGATGGCCGCAGCAGCGAAGACATCGCCGATGATATCGCCGCACTTGATCCTGCGGACCCGGACTATGATGACAAGCTGAGTGCGCTTGAGGATGAGCTGCGCGATGCTGAAACCTACGAGGAGGCGCGCGACGCTCTGCGCGCGGATGTGAGGGACCTGAGAGTTGATGCTCTGGTCGCAGAAAAGGAAGCTGAACGCGCATTTTTTGAGGCTTCGAAGGGCGAGGTCTTAACCAAGCAGTCCCTTGCCGAGTTTCATTCGAACCTGCACCTGCCCTCGCCAGGCAGGTAAGGCTGGATTGAGCCGCATAACTGATCGGACGTGAAGGGCGAGTTACCGCTTGCCTCCTCGGGGTGGGCCGCCCATATCTAACTCATGCTTCGCTTAACACCCATCCTGCTGGCCATAGCCTATGCCGTTGTGATGTACCGGATATCCGTCTGGCGCACGCATCGTGAGTTGGATGCGAAGTCCACCGAACTGGCCGATCCTGCGCTAAAACGCATGACGGACCGGCTGGCTGCAGCCTTGGAGATTGATCGGGTCCCAGTCTACATCTACGAGATCGATCCGGTGAACGGGCTGGCAGCGCCGGATGGGCGTATTTTCATCACTCGCGGTTTTTATCGCAAATTTGGCAACGGCGAAGTATCAGCGGAAGAAATGGCAAGCGTAATCGCGCATGAATTGGGCCATGTCGCCCTTGGCCACGCCCGGCGGCGGATGATTGATTTCTCGGGTCAAAACGCCCTGCGTGCTGCGCTGATGATGCTATTGAACCGCTTCATCCCGTTCATTGGAGCCTGGATTGCAAATATGCTGACTCATTTGCTGGCCTCCCGCCTGTCGCGGAGTGATGAATATGAGGCGGATGAATATGCGGCTGCGCTTTTGACAAAAGCCGGGATCGGGATTGGTCCACAGAAGTCTTTGTTCCACAAGCTTGAGGATCTGACACAGCAGCGCGCGGGCGTTGTGCCCGCTTGGTTGATGAGTCATCCAAAGACGGATGAGCGGATCGCAGCTCTGGAAGTACTTGAACAAAAGTGGGGCGTGGGAGTTTAGGATAGGAGCGAGGGGCCCGCCCCTCGCGCTCCCCGAGATATTTTTGGCCAGATGAATGGGATCCCGAATTAAGTACTCAGGGCTTTGCCAAGGCGCGGCAGTCGGGCTTTTTTCATTAAGCTGCGCAAGGTCCATTGAGCACCGGATAGCCGGTTGGCTTCAGCAAGGACCGCTTTGGAAACATGTGTCATGCCTTCGGGGTCGGACAGCCAGAGTTCATGCAGCAGCCCGTCCGGATCGCGCCGCTCAAGCCCTTCGTCGGCCAACATATTCTTGGGAAAGTCCTTGGCATTGACGGTGACAATGACATCTGCCGAGCTTGTGACCGCCGTTGCGAGAACGTGGATGTCGGCGGCATCCGGTAACCATAGGCGCTGTTCAACACCGAGGTTGGCGGGTTGCTCGGCATTTGGCCATTGGGCCTGAACCAGCGCGATTTCGGCGCGCGCCTGCGCCTCGCCCTCGGGGCCGAGTTTGCGGGTGGCACGGGCCCATTCTTCGAGGATACGTGCAGACCAGACGGGCGTGAAATAACCAAGCCTCGCAGCGCCCAACAGCATCTCTCGCATCACCGTGGGATAGATGACGCAGGTATCAAGAACCGCCTTCACAGACGGTAAAACACGGCTTTGAGGTAGCCGCTTTCTGCCAGCTGCGGCAGTTGTGGATGGTCCGGCCCGGCAAAGCCAGTTCGGATCAGTTGGGCCTGTCGTCCTGCCCGTCCGATCCCACGGGATGAGGCATCGCGGAAGCGGCCCAGATCAGCGGCATGAGAACAGGAGCAGAGGCCAAGATACCCGCCCGGTTTGACCAGCGGAGCCGCCAGACGTGCGGTACGCTCATAGGCGCGCAGGCCTGCGTCCAATGCTTGTTTCGAGGGCGCGAAGGCCGGTGGATCACAGATGACGACGTCGAACAACGCGCCCTCTTCGCCGAGTTTGGTCAGTATATCAAAGGCGTCGCCTTGTCGGGTCTGGAAACGGGCAGAAAATCCTGAGACTTCTGCGCCCTTCGCCGCCAGTTCGAGCGCCGCTGCCGAGCCGTCAACGGACAATGCCTGTGCTGCGCCGCCCGCCAGCATGGCCAGACCAAAGCCTCCGACGTGGCTGAATACATCCAGCACCTGCGCCTCGGGGTGAACCAACTTGGCGGCAAAGGCGTGGTTGGGGCGTTGGTCATAGAACAGGCCAGTTTTCTGTCCCCCGGTCAGGTCGGCCATGTAGGTTGCGCCATTCATTGGCACCGGCAGAGGCTTATCGGGCGCGGTGCCGCGCAAGGTCAGATTGGTGTCGTCCAACCCCTCGAGCACACGCGTGCGCCCCGAGGCGTTCTTCAGCACTGTGTCGACCCCGGTCACCTTGACTAGCGCGTCGGTCAGAGATTCAAGATGTGCCTCAGCCCAGACTGCGTTGGGTTGGATCACGCAGGCGTCTCCGAACCGGTCGATGATCACCCCGGGAAACCCATCCGCCTCGGCATGGATCAGGCGATAGTAAGGCGCATCGAACAGTCGCTCGCGCATCTCAAGCGCGCGGCGCAGACGGGTTTCAAACCAGTCCGCATCCAACTGCGCGCCGATATCGCGATCCAATACCCGGCACATGATCTTCGAGACCGGATTCACTGCGACCAGAGCGATTGGCGCGCGCTTCTCGTCTTCCAGCACAGCCAAGGACCCCGGCCCGATCTTGCGAGTCCGGCGGTCGGTGACGATGTCATTGGCGTAGACCCAGGGAAACCCGTGGCGCAGGCCACGCGCATTGGCCTTGGGTTTCAAACGGATACGGGGGCGATCAGCTGTGGTTGTCATGGCGCCCTCATAATCGTGAATGCGCGTGGGTGAAAGCCCCGTTAACGGTTGCGCTTGCGCCAGCCGCCACGACGCTTGGGGGCATGGGCCGCCTGCAAACCCTCGGTCAGGACCTGCGTCATCGGATGATCAGCAGCCTGTTCCGAATAGACTGCGTGCAGGTTGGTCAGAGCCTGATTTTGGTCAAGCTCTCCAGGCAGGCTCAGCGCCCAATCCAGAAAGATGCTGCGACACTCGGGCAAGGTGATGCCTTCAATGCGATACGCCTCGCGGATCAGGCCTTTGTGGTCATTCGGATCATCACTGCGTGCCATCTTCAACCCCTCCGACAACTGCGCCAATCAACGAGGCCGCAGTGCTGTAATTGTCTTGCAACGCGGATTGCAGCTGTTCGACCTGATCGAACCCGGTCGCCCGACACAGAAAGGCCGTACCGCCTTCACCGATCTTGTCGGCCTCGATCACCTTTCCCGACAGCAGACGCGCCGCACATTGCACCGACCAGCATAAATCGTAACAACCCTTCAGGGTTTGCGCCTGCGCGACATCCAGCAGCCCGACAGCGACCGCCCCGTCCAGACCCGAGTGTACATCGCGCTGGGGCAATCCGGCCAGCAATGCGCCCGTCTCTGCCATCAGTTCGATATCCATCATGCGACCCGGCCCATTCTTTGCGTCCCAAACGCCCGCTGGTGCTTTGGCTGCGGCCAGTCTTTCGCGCATCTCGGCGACTTCTTTCAGCACCTTCTGGTGGTCGCGCGTTTGCGATAGGAATTCAGCGCGGAAGCTTTCGATATCCTCGGCCAGACCGGCGTCGCCTGCGACCACATGGGCGCGGGTCAAAGCAAGGTGTTCCCACACCCAGGCCTCATTCTGCTGATAGTTGGTGAAGCTGACCCAGCTTGTAGCCACCGGCCCCTGATTGCCCGACGGGCGCAGACGCATGTCGACCTCATAAAGCCGTCCCTGCGACATTGGCGCGCTGAGCGCCGTGATCAGTGCCTGGGTGAACCGAGCATAATACGTCCGCGTCGCCAGCGGGCGAGGACCGTCGGACATATCCTGATCCTGCGGGTCATAAATGACTATCATGTCCAGATCGGATTGCGAGTTGATCCGACCCGCCCCAAGCGAGCCCATGCCCAGAACCGCAGCGCCGCGCCCTGGCGCCGGTCCATGCTTTTGGAAAAACTGATCGACAACGCAGGGCAAAACCGCCGCAATCACGGCCTGCGCCAGTTCGGCATATTGCTGCCCGGCCTGCGCCCCATCGATCAACCCGCGCAGATGGTGAACGCCGATGCGGAAATGCCATTCCTTGCACCAGCGACGTGCGAAATCGAGCTGTGTTTCATAGTCGCTTTCATCCGACAACGCCTGTGTAAGATCAGCTTGCAAGGCCGACTGTCCGGGCCAGTCGCTGAAAAAGCTGCCACCAATCACCGCATCAAAAACCGAGGCGTTGCGCGACAGATGGGTGGCGAGCGCATGTGACGTCCCAACGATATCGACCAGCAGATCAATCAGATGCGGGTTCGCTTCGAACAGGGAAAACAGCTGCACTCCAGCGGGTAATCCTGCCAAAAACCCATCCAGCGCCAGCAATGCTTCGTCGGGTTTCGCAGTTTTCGCCAATCGCGCTAAAAGTTCCGGTCTGAGCCGCTCGAATATCCGTGCACCACGCTGCGATCGAAGCGCCGGATAAGTCGGCCAGCGGGCCAGCACACCCTTGTCAAACTCAACCTCCTGAAGCGGCACGGGTGCCGCGCCTGGTCCAGGGGCGAAGAACCCTTCGGTCAGTTCGTGCACTTCGGTCAGGCGGCGGGTCAGTTCGGCGGTCAATTCGGCGCTGCTGATCCCCATCAGGCACGCGACCCGTTCGAAACCGTCCTCTGAATTTGGCACCTTATGGGTCTGTGCGTCGTGCACCATCTGGATGCGATGCTCGACCTCGCGGTGGGCGCGGTAGTGGTCAGTCAGTTTCTCTGCGACGTCTTCGGGCACCCAGCCCTTCGACGCCAACGCCGCCAGACCGGGAACGGTACCCCGGACGCGAAGGTCGGGATCACGTCCGCCCGCGATCAATTGACGGGTCTGAGTAAAAAACTCGATCTCTCGAATACCGCCCTGCCCCAGCTTCATATCGTGGCCGGGAATCGAGAGACTTCCGCCCGTTCCCTTGTTCTCGCGTATACGAAGTCGCATGTCATGAGCGTCTTGAATGGCGGCAAAATCCAGATGCCGCCGCCAGACGAACGGGCGCAATGCATCGAGGAATCTCAGACCTGCCGCGATGTCCCCGGCGCAGGGGCGTGCCTTGATATAGGCCGCGCGTTCCCACGTGCGCCCAAGGCTTTCATAGTAGCGCTCAGCCGCTTCCATCGCCAGACACACAGGCGTCACCGCCGGGTCGGGGCGCAATCGCAGATCGGTGCGGAACACATAGCCATCCGCCGTCTTGTCGCTGAGCGTGGCACAGAAATTCCGCGTGGCGCGCACCATGCCCTGTCGCGCTTCGTAGAAATCATCGGGATCAAAGCGGGTTTCGTCGAACAGCACGATCAGATCGATATCTGAGCTATAATTCAGCTCATACGCGCCCATTTTGCCCATCGCCAGAATGACCATACCAGCTGCGGTTTCGACATCATCTTCGGTCATACCCGGCAGCTTGCCGCGCCGGATCAGCGCAGCAATTTCGGCCTTCGCTGCCACATCTGCGGCCAAAGCGCCAAAGTCGGTCAGCGCGGCAGTTACCTTTTCCAACGGCCACGCACCTGCCAGATCGGCCAGCGCCGTCAGCAAGGCCATGCGCCTCTTCGCTTGCCGCAAACCGGGTTTCAACTGATCCGGCGGCAGCGCGCGCGCTGCGCCCATCACATCCGCCAATGCCTGGTCCGGTTGCTGCAACGCGTGCGGCAACCAGTCCCTTTCTTGGTCAATCAAACCTTTCAGGTAGGGGCTAGAGCCCGCAGTTCCCGCGATCAACTCCCCCTGCTCGGCAGTCAAATCGGGCAGCGCCGCGCGGGTTTCGTCACCCAGATCGGTATGAAAAGCGCGCGGCAAGCGGTTGATAACAAGAGGCTGGCTCATGACCGTTCCAGTGGCGTGTCCTGGCTGAAACTGTTGATCCAGACGTCGTGACGCCGCTCCCACAGGGATGAGATCAGCATCGCCTCCCATTCCTGTGCTTCGGGACGCAGATAATCTGCCCTGTATGAGAGCAAAACCACATCCGCCGATAAGACGCGCAACCTGGTATCGCTGAGTTCATATTGCGCCATCGTAGGCGCATCGGCGAACTGGCCAACATGATCGTCGCGATTGGCAAAACCCGTTGGATACACGCCCAGAAAATCGGGGCTCAACAGTGCCCGGTCCGCCTGTGCATTGCCTTCAACCAGCGCAGTCCATACCTGTTTTTCCAGCGAGAGGATCTGATCGAGTGACGGTGGGCTGGTGTTTTCAATATCTTCCATTTGCCTATGACTTGTGACGGCCGAAAATCAGATGCGGCCAGCGCACATGATCGGACAGAGTTGGCTTAGCCCTGTCCGATTGAACAGCAGAAAGGGCCGAATGTCCAAATCGTTATAGCCACTGATCCACTGGCGGCAAATCGAAAGTGAACGGATTTTCAATCCCCTGCCCGGCCAAATCCCACTCATCATAGTGCTCGTCTTCACGAAGCTGCAAAAACACCGCCTCAAGCTGATCGTTCAAACTCACCAACTCGTCCCAGGCGTCACCCATATGAGCCTGGAACATCGCCAGTTGTTGGAACAAGCCATCTGGCAAAGGGCCAAATTCCACACTCCCCAGATCGCGAGCTGGGAAATACATATCCTCTTCAAACTCAAAAAAGCGCGACATTCCGTCGTTAAAGTCAATTTGGCCATCGAACGAGACCGCAGCAAATACTTCATAAAGACCGGTCTCATTCATTTCGAGCTCGAACGACACCTCAAAACTCAGCGCAAAATCAGAAATTCCGTTTTGATGAAGCTTGCCTGCGATCTCGACGACCTCGTAATAGCCGTATGACGCCAGAACCAGATCGCCATTTGCATCGAACCCATGCACATCGAACATCTCCCCCAGTTCGCTGGCTATAGACAGATGCTGAAACTGTGCTGCCTGACTAATGTGAACGCCCTCAAATCCAAAGGCGGACCGGGCCTCATAAGAAACAGGTATGTCCGTTCCATGCATGCTTATGGTTTCAAGCGCGACTTGCTGTGTATGGTACAGCTCGGAAATGAGCGTGGCGCTTCCGCGTGTCGCGATCTCGTAGTTCACCATCGAAAGACTGAACTCAACCTCGTGAGACCCAGCGCCCTGATACGCGCTGACCGTGCTGTCGATCACCCCGTCCCAAAACCCGCGCAGTTCGATATCCGGCAGATCTTCTTTCCCTTCGAGATCATGGGGATCGAGGTTCAAAAAAGGCAAATCGACTTGATCAATCGAACTAGATACGCCGCCTTGCGAAGCTAGGCCTGGTTCGGTCGACAAGATGAAACTCTCCTCTGACCCGAACGGCCAATGAGTTGTGTTCACAACATTCATTTCAGCGACCTCCATTGATTGCTCCTCGGAAAACTATGTATTCAGCCATTGCGCAAACCCTATGGAAGGGTTTGATTATTAAGCGTTCTTAATAAAACGTTTAACCGATGGGCTGCGTCGCTCGGCCTGAATTACTGAGACGTAAATCCGCTGTAGTTGAATACTCTATACTGCAGTAGATCAGAGGAAGCGGGATAATTGCGAATGGACCTGAATTGGCGTGTAAAATATGGGCTCAAATGCATTTCCTTAGTTTGAAAATCTCATGAGCCCAATGGTTTTCAAGAAGGCCTTGAACAGCTATTTACGCGGTCTGCTATTTTCTGGGACATAAAAGTGGCAAATGCCCAATGCCTCATGAAGCCAATCAAACAAATAGTTTTGGGCGCTGGTAAGAATGGCTTAGCCAAGCCATGAATTGTTTTCATTGAATATCTGGCCAGGGTGAGCGCCCTCCTGTAGGCCAATCAGAACGTGCATATAGCCATCCTCCAAGCCAATACGAAAAGCACAGCGATAGATCTCCGGTTTCAAAAATAAAACTGGCATTGCCTATGCCTAGACAATGCCAGCGCAGGCAGCTGGGAGGAAAGATTGAACTGCCTAATATTTCTGACCTTCGTCGTGAAACCCGCTTCTTACAGATGCACGAAGAGATCACTGCCCTCTACTGATACATCGAAGCGTCTCGTTTTAATGGACGAATCCACAAGAAACTCACCGCTGCGAATGTCGAATTCCCAACCGTGCCAGGCGCAACGGACGATTTCACCGGCGCGATCATAGACAAATTCGGTTGAGTCCGTTTGGCGGGTCGTACCGCAGACCGGGCCTTCGCAGAGGGCCGCACCTTTGTGAGGACAGATGTTGAGCAAAGCGTGATAACCGTCGTCGAGTTTGAAAACGCCGATGGGCATGTTCGAAACTGTGACGATCTTTGCCGCGTCGCTGGGGACTTCATCAGTTTTGCAGGCGAAATACTTGTTTGCCATGGTCGATGTCTCCTTCTTTATTCGGCGGCATGCGCCATCGGGCGTGGCAGACGGGTATATACGTCCAACGCATTGAGTCCGAAGATCTTCTCGCGCCATGCGGGCGGGACATGCAGCTTGTTGACGTCGTCGTAGTCCCAATGCGGATAGTCCGACGCGAACATCAGGGTGTTCTCTCCATCCATCGCCTCAAGCGTGGCCCACAGGTGCTGGATATTCGCGGGCTGCTCCAACGGCTGGGTCGACATGCGGATGTTCGACTTGAAGTACTCGGTCGGCAGACGCTTGAGCCACGGCGTTTCCTTTCGCAGCGCCTTGTAGTTCGCATCTAGACGCCAAAGAACCGAGGGCACCCAGGCGACGCCACATTCGATTATTACCACTTTCAAGCCCGGCCATTTCTCAAACACGCCGTGGGCGATCAGGCTGGCCATGTGGGTCATGGCCGTCTGCGGCAGTATCGCGTGGGTTTCCCAGAAGAAGGTCGAAGGCCCGGCCCCGATGGGGGTCGAGTTGATGCCGCCCTGTCCGCCGAGATGCATAGCGAATGGCAAGCCCATTTCGGCGCAAGCCTCATAGATCGGGTGATAGAACGGGTCGCCATAAGGGCGCGCGGCACCGTGGCTCACCAAAACTTGAACGACACGGGGGTGGCCGCCAACCCGGCGGATTTCAGCGGCGGCCAGATGCGGGTCCTGCGGTGCCACCACGATCGAGCCCCAGAACCGCTCGTCCTTGGGCAGCCAGTAGTCGATCATGTAGTCGTTATAGGCTTTGCACAGCGCATTGGCGTAATAAGGGTTGGCCAGCGTTGAGGCTTCGATCGGTTCGTCGCCGGTCAGGATCGCAACGTCGATATTGTATTTATCGAGGTGCTTTTCCTTCATTATCAAGTAGTTGTCGTCTTCCTCAACCGGGTTCACGTCATGGCGGGCAAATCCTTCGGGGTGGAACCAGGGACGATGGCCATGTGGGAATGCACCACGTGGGCCGGTGCGTTCACCCCGGACGAACATGTCCTTGAAAAGACCTTCCATGTAGGGTTCCAGAACCGTGGCGCTGCACCAATAGTTGTGGCAGTCGCAATCGACGATGAACATGAACTTCTCCTGTTGCTGGCGCCAAAAGGGCGGGCTTACATCTTGTTCAACGATGCTTGATATCTGCGAAACTTTGGCAAATAAATACAATTGAAACGCACCTATCGATCGGGATTACCGATTAAATGAATCGCCAGCTTTTAGTGACCTACATGGATGTTCTGGAAACGCGGAACTTCAACCGCACCGCCGAACGTCTGAATGTGACCCAATCCACGGTCAGCGCTCGCATCCGTCAGTTGGAGCAGGAGCTGGACACACGCCTGTTCGAACGGGGGCGCGGCGGGGCTGAACCCACGGCCGCCGGGCGCCGCTTTGAGACCCATTGCCGGTCACTGCTGGCTGCTTGGAGTCTGGCACGACGCGATGTTGAGGCGGGTGGCAGCGGCAACAGGCAACGCTTGCGTATATCAGTTCAGTTCAGTTTGGCCCGATCCGTGCTGATAGACTGGACTAAGGCAGTCAGGGAAAGAAACCCGTATCTGGACCTGTATCTCGAGGCGAATTTCTCACAACAGATACAGCGGGATGTTCTGACCGGCGAGACCGATATCGGTATTGTTTTTGTCCCGCAGCGGGCGCCTGACATGTTTGTCAGCGAATTGGGCAGCGAAAGCTATGTAATGCTGTCCACCGATTGTGACCGGATCGAGGACGTTCCATGGACGCGCTACATTCAGGTAGCCTACACATCATATTTTGACCGCCAGCATGACGAGGCGTTTTTGGATCAGCCGCAAAGCTCGACCCTGGTGGGCAGCAATGATCTGGCTTTGGATTTCCTAAAAGCCAGCGGCGGAACGGCATATTTCCCCGGATTTGCCGCACCGGGTCTGTGTGCCGAGTATCCAACATTGCAACAGGTTACTGACGCACCGGTGATCCCACAGCCCATCTATTCCATCGTGCACGTTCGAAAACGCCATGACCCGCTGGTGGCGCAAGCTGTCACCCTGTTCAAAGAACTAATCCAACACAGATCAATCGCTTTAACCGATTGATACCGCAATTCTGCACCGTTTTTCAGTCCCCTCGCACCATTATCCTCGCGCGAACCCTATTCTGGAGGTTTCCGCAAGATGCTCGTTGCGACGGACAGTCCGTTTTCCCTGAGTTCAGCCAACAACCAACCCTGCTACGCAGGTGGGCCTGCCACTTTGACCTGCAAAGCGGTGATCGATGAAACGCATGACAGCAAGACCTTCGTCTTTGAAGACACGCAAAGCCGCAGCTTCGACTTCAAACCAGGCCAATACGTGACCTTCTGTTTCGAGATCGAGGGCAAGCAGCATGTACGCGCCTATTCGATCTCGTCCACGCCGACCCGGCCCCACAACATTCAGGTCACCGTCAAGCGCGTGCCCGGTGGGATTGTGTCCAACTATCTGAACGATCAGATGGTCCCCGGAACAGAGATCGAGATTGCAGATATCACCGGTGGCTTCAACTGGGTGGATATCCCCAGCGATAAGCCATTGTTCCTGTCCGGTGGCTCGGGTGTCACCCCGGTCATGTCGATGCTGCAATACGTCACCGACGTGACCTTGCCGAAAGACATCGTTTTCGTGCATTTCGCTCGCTCGCCTAGGGACATCATTTTCCACGACCAGCTTGAGTTTTTGAACCGACGCTTCGCCAACGTGACCATCCATACCATTGTGGATGAAGCGAATGATGGGTTTGAGGGTGAAATCGGTCAGATATCGGCAGATTTGCTGCAGCGACTTGTGCCTGATCACGCCGAGCGCAGCATTTTCATGTGCGGTCCCGAAGGGTTCATGAAAGCAGCCCGTGATGTGGCTTCTGTCATTCCGTTTGCCGCTGTCCACGAAGAAAGCTTTGGCGAAAAGATCACTATCGAAGAAAGCAGCGGCACGGGGGGTGAGGTCTATTTCTCACTCAGCGGTCTGCACGGTCATGCCGCCGAGGGCGAGACCTTGCTAGAGGCTGCGCTGAACGCAGGCGTCTGGATCGACTCGGCCTGCCAGCAGGGCGTTTGCGGCAACTGCAAAGTGCGCCTCACTCAGGGCGATGTTGAGATGCAGGACATGGGCGGCCTGCAACCCGGTGATACCGAGCAAGGGTATGTGCTGGCCTGTTGCAGTTGGCCGAAAGGCCCGGTCGCGCTCGACGCGTGAAGTGGAGATTCAAAGGGAGGAATACAAATGTCAATGAAACCACCGCTATCGGAACTTCCGATAAAAACCGCTGACAACGGTTTTTACCGGGGGTTCAGCGTCAACGTGACGGTGATCAGCAAGATCGTCATCAGCCTGCTGGTTGTTTGGTGCATAGTCTGGCCAACACAGGCTGGTAGAATTCTTGGCGATTGGAATGCCGCCATTCTTTCGCAGTTTGCTGCCTGGTATATCTGGGTTGTTACCGGGTTTGTCATCGTCTGTATTGGGCTGGCCATCTGGCCAACTGCTGGACGTATGAAACTTGGCGTAGAGGGCGAGAAACCCGAGTTCTCTAACTTTTCCTGGTTCTCGATGATGTTTGGCGCGGGCATCGGTGTCGGAATGTTAACTTGGGCGGTCGCCGAACCTGTCGCGCATTTCAAGAACAATCCATCCGTTATTCAGGGGGTGACGACTGCACTGGATGCAGACAATGTCCGAACGGCGTATGTTTGGTCATACCTACATTGGGGTTTCGGGGCGTGGGCATGCTATGCGATAGCTGGCTTGGCGCTTGCTTTCTTCAGCTATCGTCGCGGACTGCCGCTGACGATCCGCTCCTCATTGACCCCACTGTTTGGTAAATCACTGTCGGGCAACCTCGGTCATCTGATCGACATCGTCGCCGTTGTCGCCACTATTCTTGGGGTAGCCCAGACGCTCGGCTTCGGTGTTGAACAGTTCGTTGCAGGTCTCACACGCATCGGCATCGGTGGGCTCGCACAGCCCGATGGTTCTGCGACAAACTTGGGTATCGTCGTCGCTCTACTTGTCATCATGGGCGCGTCGACCTTGTCGGCCCTGTCCGGTGTTGGCAAGGGCATCAAATGGCTATCGAACATCAATATGGGCCTGTCGATCTTCCTTCTGGGGTTCTTCATCCTGTTCGGAGCGACCTTCTTTGGCGCCAAAGCGTTTTTTGTAGGCATATGGGACTATGTGGTCGCGCTGCCATGGCTGAGCTTCAACGTATACACATCTGATGGTGTTGAAGGGTCGGAAGCGTTCCTTCTTGCGCAGTGGCAGGGCTGGTGGCCGGTCTTCTACTGGGCGTGGTGGATCGCGTTCGCACCTTTCGTCGGTTTGTTCCTGGCGCGGATTTCCAGAGGCCGGACAATCCGTGAATTCGTGTTGGGCGCGATGATCGTCCCCGCGCTGATGTGCTTTGTCTGGTTCGCCTGGGCCGGAGGCACGGCAATCGATCTGGAACTGAACGGAGACGCAAACGGCGTCATCCTAGATGCGGCGAACGGCGACAAGATCTTTGCAATGACGGAACACATGCTTGCTCCGATTGCAGAAGCATTGGCGTGGGCGATGGCCGCTGTGATTGTTGTTCTACTGATGACGTTCCTCGTCACGTCTGCGGACTCGGCCGTGCTGATCGTGAATACAATCAACGCGGCTGGCGATGAAGGTCCCAAGGCAAGGCCTCACATCATGTTCTGGGGCGCAGCTCTGGCACTTGTTGTAGGGGGCTTGCTTGTCTCAGGTGGTACCGGAGCAATTCAGACCGCAATGGTGATAGGTGCACTGCCCTTCTCAATTGTAATGGCGTTGATGTGCATCGCACTGATCAAAGCAATCTGGAATGATGGGCGGCGCGAAGCAGCGGGCATCGCGACAACAATCTCAGCTGACGCAACGACTATGCCGGCCGAATAGAGGTTGAGCTAATATCTTTGATTGGCCTCCGGTATTTCGGAGGCCATTTTCTGTCTGGCCCTCAATGCCAACCCATCAAAGGTGTGAGCAAACTGAAACTGATTCAAATCTGTATTCCAGTTTGAAGTTGTTTGCGACAATGTCGGCCAATGTGGACGCTTTACTACAAGTATCGCCCCGCACTTTTTTGCCGACAATCGAGGTCGCGCACATGATCCGTAAAGGTCAGCTAACGCTTGGAGTCTGTTCCTTTCAAAAGCTCAAAGAACTGACCACTTTATACCGCAGGTCAGATGCATTTATTAGAACTTCAGGAGGCTTCGCTGTAGAACCCTTATGCATTCATGCGGCACCATCGGCCTTCGTCTTGACCGATGCCAGTACGCTTGAGATTAACGCCATACCCAACAAACCGTCACAAAGACCGGGCAGTAAGTGGTCCGCCTTATCCTCACATCGGATCAGTTCGGCGGCCTCGGCGTAGAGGGTTGCAAAGCCTTCCAAATATCCTTCAGGGTGGCCCGGAGGGATACGAGTTGCTCGTTGGGCGGCTTGCGGCAGCACCGATCCTGATCCACGTGTCAGGAGCTGCATAGGCTGGCCAACGCGGGTGAATTGTAGGTGGTTAGGTTGTTCCTGTGACCACTCCAGACCACCACGTTCGCCATAAACCCGCAAACGCAGGCCGTTTTCGTTTCCCTCGGCCACGTGACTGGCCCATAGCATTCCACGCGCGCCACTAGCATAGCGCATCAAGACGTGGGCGTTGTCGTCCACCTGGCGGCCCGGAACCAAGCTTGAAAGGTCAGCGGCAAGGTGCGATGGCACTTCGCAGTTACAAAATGTGCCAGATTGAACGCGTGAGTACCGATATCACCAATTGCACCAGCACCGGACCGAATTGGGTCGGTGCGCCGGTCGGACTGCTTGTTGTCCGATGCGGTGGGTACGGTCAGCCAGTCTTGCGCATATTCCACTTGCACCAACCGCAGCTTGCCCAGCTCGCCCGCACGCACCATGCCACGTGCCTGACGAACCATTGGATAACCCGTGTAGTTGTGAGTCAGTATAAGATGAGCTGATGACGCTTGTCGGAAGCGCAGAATGGCGTACTCGGCATCACGTTCGGTCACAAGATCGCCCTTCATTGCGAACCAGGCTCTTATGTGCCCGAATAGTTCGGTATCCGGATCGTAAACCTGTTCGAGATCTTACGAGTCGATGACGGGTTCATGCAGCTTTCGAACCTGACATGGTGCCCTGTTCAAACCACTATGCTGCAGATTCAGTTTTTGACCGAGGCTTAGGTCATCTGGCTTAATACCTATCATGCGACACTGATTGAACGTCTTGGCCCCTGCTGTCGTCGTCAAAATTGACATGGTTCAAAACCGCGTTTGCGCCGTTGCCACTTTATAGAAGCTGGTTCTGTCGTAACGGGACCCGTTGCAGTCTTTTGGCCATTGACGTTGGTGGATCTAGCGCCTGTTTGGCGAAAGGTATTATCCAGTTGACGGTCTGCTATTGGTCTCCTTCAAAAGGCGGTTCAGTGCAGCGTGGTCCAAGACTACCCTCCGCTCCGACATGGTTTCTTCTGGGTCCCGGCAAGAAACACGCTAACGCAGGTGGTGGAAAACCGCGTGGAAGATCACTTCATCAGGAAAATGTGCTCCCTTGAGTAAGATCAGAACGTACCGCTCCTGTCTGTTTTGCGAACGCCGCCAAAAGAACTACCTTGCAAGCGACAGTTGGGATCGTAGATTGCGACAGAACCTATCTGGTTTGGTCCGAAAAACATCGTTTTCAGGCAAGGCTGTGAGTGTTCAAGGTAGTGTGTTGCAGACTTCAGCCATATCGATTGAATGACCACCGAAGTCTGCAGATGTTGCCTGCCCCGGACCTGCCGAGGCAAGCGCGCGCACCCCTACTTCAGTGCCCAATGCGGGCTAAAATCACGCTGCCGCGATCTGGCGAGCCTTTTCGACCATCACTTCGGCCTGGCGGATCGAGGCATAGTCGATCAGACGACCATCCAGAGACACCGCACCTTTGCCTGCGGTCTCGGCCTCGGCCATAGCAACAAGGATACGCTGCGCCTTGGTGACTTCGGCATCGCTGGGTGACATGACCTCATTCGCCAGAGCGATCTGGCTGGGATGGATGGCCCATTTGCCTTCGCAGCCCAACACCGCCGCCCTTTTGGCAGCTGCCTTATAGCCTTCAGGATCCTGGAAATCACCGAACGGACCATCAATCGGACGCAGACCGTTGGCACGGGCGGCGACAACCATACGGGCGAGCGCGTAGTGCCACATATCGCCCCAATGGGTTGCGCGCGCAGCATCGCCATCCGGGTCAGTCAGAACCGAATAGTCGGGGTTCACGCCACCAATGATCGTGGTTCGCGCGCGGGTCGAGGCTGCATAGTCCGCCACACCGAAGTGCAGGCTCTCATTGCGGCTCGAGGCCGCCGCGATTTCGCTGACATTCTGCATGCCCAGAGCGGTCTCGATGATATGCTCGAACCCGATGCGTTTCTTGTAACCCATCGCGTCTTCGATCTGCGTGACCATCATATCGACGGCATAGACATCTGCTGCTGTGCCGACCTTGGGGATCATGATCAGGTCCAGCCGCTCACCGGCTTGTTCGACTACATCCACAACATCGCGATACATGTAATGCGTATCCAGCCCGTTGATGCGCACCGACATTGTCTTGCTGCCCCAGTCGATATCGTTCAGGGCTTGAATGATGTTCTTGCGGGCCTGCTCTTTTTCATCCGGGGCTACCGCGTCTTCGAGATCTAGGAAGATCACGTCCACATCCGAGTTCGCGGCTTTTTCGAACATGCCGGGCTGGCTGCCCGGCACGGCGAGTTCGCTGCGGTTCAGGCGCGCGGGGGCCTGTTCGATGGCATAAAAGCTCATGGGTTTTGCTCCTTTGAAGAAGGGTTCGTCAGATTACGCGGTCACGGGGTGGGCGACCAGCGAAGAAGTCGCCCAGATTGTCCAGCACGCGAAAGCCCATGGCTTCGCGCGATTCTTTTGTTGCGCTGCCCAGATGCGGCAGCATCACCAAGTTGTCGCATTGCAACAGGTCAGGGTTGATGCGCGGCTCGCCGTCGAAAACATCCAGCGCAGCGCCGCCGATCGTGTCGAACATCAGCGACTGTACCAAAGCGCGCTCGTCCACCACCTCACCGCGCGCGGTGTTGATCAGGAAGGCGTCGGGTTTCATCAAGTCCAGCCTGCGCCCGTTGATCAGGTGCCGGTTCGCGGCCCCGCCGGGGCAATGCAGCGAGACGAAATCGCACTGCGGTAACAGATCGTCCACTGTCTCGACCTGCGTGGCGTTGAATTGCTTCAGTACGTCTGGCGACACGGTGCTGCGGTTCTGTACGAGAATTTTCATGCCGAAACCGTGATGAGCGCGGCGGGCCATTTCCTGACCGATGCGGCCAAAGCCGATGATACCCAGCGTCTTGCCGCTGACCTTGGTGCCGACCAAATGGGTCGGACGCCAGCCGGTCCAGCCGCCAGCGCGCAGCTCGCGTTCACCCTCGCCCGCGCGCCGAGCGGCCATCAGCAGCAGCGTCATGGCCAAATCAGCGGTGCATTCGGACAGGACATCCGGCGTGTTCGTGACCGTCATACCCAGATCTCGGGCCGCCGGTTCACAGATGTGGCTGTAACCCACGCCGTAGTTCGCCAAAATCTTGGTTTGTGCGGTTGGTACGTCCAGCGCCTCGGCGCTCAGTGTATCTGTCACTGTCGGCAGAACCGCGTCGTATGTCTTCAACGCGTCGCGGAGTTCAGCCGGAGACATCGGATTGTCCCCGGTATTCAGCACGGCGTTGTAGTTTTCGGCCAGTTGCGCCTCGACGGCGGCAGGCCAGCGACGGGTGACAAGGACCGAAGGTTTGACCATCACGCAGCCTTTCCCATGACACGGGCGATAGTCTCGCCGATCACCGCGGGGTTTTCAGCAACCGTCACACCAGCCGCCGACAGGATTTCCACCTTCTCGCTGGCACTTTCGCCAAAGGCCGAGATGATCGCGCCAGCATGGCCCATGGTCCGGCCCTTGGGCGCGGTCAGACCCGCGACATAGGCCACAACAGGCTTGGTGACGTGGTCACGGATGTATTCTGCAGCCTCGGCTTCCTGAGGGCCGCCGATCTCGCCGATCATGGCTATGACCTCGGTGTCTTCGTCCTGTTCGAACCGCTCAAGGATATCGCGGAAGGACGAGCCGTTGATCGGATCACCGCCGATGCCGACGCTGGTCGAGACACCGATGCCGCGCTCTTTCAACTGCGCTGCGGCCTCGTAACCCAGCGTGCCCGAACGTCCGATGATGCCCACATTGCCTGGCAGGTAGATATGTCCCGGCATGATGCCCAGCAACGCCTTACCGGGGCTGATGGTACCGGCACAGTTCGGACCGGTCAGCACCATGCGCTTGTCCTTAGGATAGCGGTACATGTAGCGTTTTACGCGGATCATGTCCTGCGCGGGGATGCCGTCGGTGATGCAGACGCAATAGCGAATACCGGCATCTGCGGCCTCCATGATCGAATCCGCCGCAAACGGCGGAGGCACGAAGACAAGGCTAGCCTCGGCGCCAGTGGCCTCAACCGCCTGTTTGACGGTGTCGAATACGGGTACGCCTTCGACGGTCTCTCCGCCTTTGCCGGGAACAACGCCGCCAACGACGTTGGTGCCATATTGCACCATATCCTTGGTATGCAGGCGCGCCATGCGTCCGGTGATGCCCTGAACGATAACGCGGGTGTCGCGGTCCAGAAGAATGCTCATTACACAGCCCTCATCTTGGTGTTTTGGGACAGATCGTTGCGCCATGCACCCACAGCGCGTTCAGCGGCTTCCATAAGGGTTGTCGCGCGGATGATTGGCAGGCCCGATTTGGCCAGGATTTTCTGACCTTCCTCGACATTGGTACCCGCCAGACGCACGATGACCGGCAGGTCGATTTCCAACTCGCGCAGCGCCTGTACTACGCCCTCGGCCACCCAGTCACAGCGGTTAATGCCTGCGAAGATATTGACCAGCACCGCCTGAACGTTGTCATCGGACAGTACCAGTCGGAACGCTTTGGCCACCCGCTCGGGCGAGGCACCGCCACCGATGTCCAGAAAGTTCGCAGGTTCACCGCCAGCCAGCTTGATGGTGTCCATCGTGGCCATGGCCAAACCGGCACCGTTCACGATACAGCCGATATTGCCGTCCAGTCCGACATAAGACAGTCCGCGATCCGCCGCGCGGCTTTCGCGCGGGTCTTCCTGACTTTTGTCGCGCAATTCAGCAACCTGCGGATGGCGAAACAGGGCATTGTCGTCAAAGCTCATCTTCGCGTCCAACGCCAGCACACGGTCGTCACCAGTGATGACCAACGGGTTGATCTCGACCATAGTCGCGTCCAGCTCGCTGAACGCAGCATAGCAACCCTGCAGGGTACGGACCATGTGTTGAATTAGGCGAGGTTCCAGCCCCAGATTAAACGCTATTTCGCGGGCCTGAAACTCCTGCAGTCCAACGGCAGGTTCAACGATTGAGCGGACGATACTGTCGGGGCGCTCAGATGAGATTTCTTCGATCTCCATCCCACCTTCCGAAGAGGCCACTATCATCACCCGCTGACTGGACCGATCCAGCACAAAGCCCAGATAAATCTCGCGATCAATCGGTACGGCGGCCTCCACATAGACGCGGTAGATGCCTTTGCCCTCGGGGCCGGTCTGGTGCGTCACCAGCTTGCGGCCAAACATCTCGTCACAAGCCTCGTATATTTCGCTTTCCGAGTTGCACAGCTTTACACCACCGGCCTTTCCACGCCCGCCAGCATGGACTTGCGCCTTAATAACCCACTTGTCACCACCCAACTCACGCGCGCGATATGCCGCTTGCTCGGGGCTGTAGGCCAAAGCCCCCGAAGGGACCTCGACGCCGAAATTCGAAAGAAGTTCTTTCGCCTGATATTCATGGATATCCATCTGCATTCCCTCCCGTTATGCAGCGATAGATGTGCCGTAGCGACTTTCCAAAAGTGCTTCGATGGCTTCGAAATCAACCGAGCCGCCCATCTCGCGGATGGCCTGGGCGAACAGCCTGACGATGCGACTGACCGATTGGTGGGTTAGCTGGTTCAGGATGCCGATACGGACTTGAACCGGGGCGCTGAGCGTGGGCCAGATGCCAAAGCCACGGGCGCGGCAGTTCTGTACCAACTCCATCTCACGACCCGCCAGCTCTGCGGGCAGGTTCAGCACCACAAGGCTGGGCATGTCCGATGTGACCTGGCAACCCATCGCGGTGACGGCGTCGCGCAGGACGGCCTCATGCGTGCGATAGGAATGCGCACGTTTGGCCAACCCTTCCTGCAGAGTCAGGCGCAGCGATTCATGGAAGGCGGCGACCGCATAGCCCGAATGGGTACGGTGATAGGTGCCCTTTTCCACGTCTTGCCCGTCAACGATGCCCCAGTGGCGTGCTTCGAAAATCGGGTTGTGGACGTATGTATAGGCGCCGGAGGTCTTCAGCGCGTCGATATAGGCGTCGGTGAAGCTGACCGGCGCATAGGTCAGCGGTAGGCAGCACAGCCCTTTTTGCGGGCACGAGGCCCATCCCGCGACACCCGGATAGTCATCGATGCTGAAATCCGCGATACCCAACGACGATACGGCATCGATCAAACCCATCACATCGTGGCGTTCACAGGCGTCCGAGAAGCCACGCAGGTCGTTGACCCGACCCGACCCGGTTTCCCAATGCGCCATGAAGGCCCACTTCGGTTTGTGCGTGGCCAACACCTCTTCGACCATCTCGCCTGTGACGGGCTGGCCATGAGGAACCTCAATAACGGCGACACTCGCAGCTTGTGGGTCCAGAGGGTTGGTCGCGTGCTCTTCCGGTGTTGCAGCCTTGATCCGCAGAGTCATCGCATCGATGCCCGAGAAGGTGCCATTGGTGAAGGCCACAACCTTGTCACCCGGCATCACCGCCGAGAACATGGTGTCCAGCCCACTCCATCCGGTGCCAGCAACCGCGAAGGTATGGGTGTTGGCGGTGCCCCAGATCAGACGCAGCATGTGCTTGCATTCGATCATGCCACGCAGCACGTCGCTCTGCATGTGGTCGGCAACGCCGGCGCTGGCAAACGCCTGCAAAACACGTGCGTCGGTGTTTCCCGGTCCTGGGCCAGCGGCCAGCGTCTCGGGGATGTCGAGCGTTGGATAAATCTGAAACGTCATGTGCTCCTCCTGTGCGTCGGGTGTGTTCGATACCGCCGATCGCCTTGACCCAGAGGAAAACTGAAACTTGCGCCGGGGCACAACGTAACTTACTACAGCTTTAGCATATCTTGTTAGGTGGGTATTAACCTACCCATTTTGGTAAATATGCCAATGTATACTGAAAGCATCCCCACCAAAATGGGTAGGTTTAGATAAAATCAGACGGGAAAACAATGTCCGACACATCTCAACGCCCCATTGATGTCATGCTGGCCAACAACAACCCTTTGGTGCTGTCGGCCATGTCCGAGATCTTCGAGCGCGACCCGCGATTCTCTCTGGTGGCCACTTCAGCGACCGCCGAGGGATTTCTGGGCACAGTCATGCGGGTGCCGGTTCAGGTGGGGATCGTGTCCTGGGAACTTCCTGCTTTGGGCGCGGCAAAACTGATTGAGGTTCTGCGCGAGCAGACCAACGCGCCACGCTTTGTGGTCTATGGGGACGAGGCTGGGGACGTACCGCGTCAGGCTATGCAGGCCGGGGCCGCAGGGTTCGCGCCGCGTTCGGGCGAGGTCGAAGGCTTGCTGGAAACCTGTGTCGATGTCGCTAAGGGCAAAATGGTATTTCCCTATATCGACGTGCGCAAAATGCATCAAAACCCGTTGCAGACTCTGTCGCGCAAGGAACTCGCTATCCTTGAGGCACTGGCGCAGGGCATGTCCAACAAGGAATTGTCGAAAGAGCTGCAGATTTCGACCAACACGGTAAAGTTCCATCTGTCGAACATTTACGACAAGCTGTCGATCAAGAACCGCGCGCAGGCGATTGCCTTCTATTACGCTTCAAAACTGGACAACGGAAACTCGTGAACTGCGAAACCTCGTGGCGTCCGTTGCTAAGGTTTAGATTGTTAAGCGGCTGGTTCAGCGAATTGATGAAACGGACAGGTTCTGGGTATGATTTGACCTTTGCGGATCATATGCGTCACTTACCTTTCGTCGAGCGTTACCCCCGCTGATTTGAGCGCGCTGACCCAGCCGATCTGAGGTTGAGCGTATGAATGACATCTGGGCCATGGACATCGCGTCGGACCGGCTGGCGTAGATCAAGGGCAAACCAGCGGGCTATGCCTACTATGAGGCGTTGTCGCCGTGCACTGAATTTCTGGACGCAGATATACGCTGATGCTCCAGCCCAGATTTTGTGCCCGTAATTCTAGGATATACACGGGACACCAAATCGCTATTAGGCCGCCCAAGGGCAGCGATTCAGTTGGGGGACCCGAACCTGATCGCAACCCTCGTTGCCTTCGTTCTGTAGTAAGCTCGGTTCGAACACGGCTTCGAACTCAGAGCCTTTCACCCTGACTTGACTGGTCGAAAAAGAGCTTTGCCATAGTCTTTGCGACCCGACCACCGTGAGCGGATACATCAACGGGCAGTAATAATCGCCTTCGGTTGTCTTTCGAGCATTCTTTCCCGATGTTGCGCTAAATATTTCAATCATGCGCCCTGCGCATTGCCTGCCATCCGCCGCGGCAAATGATCTTGTGCATCAACTAATTTCAACGATTGAACGCATCAATTAACAATTTTGATAAGCAACATACCATTGCTACCACTCGACCTCTGACGCAACTAGTAAAAAAACCGGCTAGGAATAAGAACAAAGCTTTGACGTCGTCAATCTGGATTTGACAAGGGCTTCGGCAAAAGTGACGGCACATGCAACGTCATCTACCACCGGCAGGCCGAACTCTTCGGACAGTTGTGACATCAGATCTGTCATGCCAGCGCAGCCCAGAACAATCGCTTCCGCTCGGTCTTCTTCGATTGCGGCGCGTATCTCTGCCCGTATTATATCGATGGTCTTGGGGTCGTTTTCCTCCAGCTTCAAAACCGGCACATCCGAAGCCCGAACCCTGACACATCTGCGATCTAAGCCGTATCGCAACAAGTTTGCCTCTAGCCCTGCTAGAGATCGGGACAAAGTGGTGATGACGCTAAATTTTGGACTGATCATGGAAGCCGCGTGGTAGGCCGCCTCCCCAACGCCGATGACTGGCGCCGAAGTGACGCAGCGCACGGCGTCGACTCCGGTATCATCGAAACAAGCAACAACAATTGCGTCCGCATCAGCATGCGCCTTCACGACCTCCAGAAGACCGGGAACACAGGTAGAGACCTCCAGATAGCCCTGAATGCTGGCGGGGCCTTCTTGCGAATTGGCGGCAATGATCGTGGTTTCGGAATGCGCAGCGGCCCGTGCAGCTTCTTTGATCTTTCGCGTCATGGAGGCGGTGGTGTTGGGATTTACAACAAGCAGTTTCACAGCGTCCTCACACTTCTCCGCCCAGATAGGCGGCTTTGATCCGGGGACCAGTGAGCGAAGAAACCAGAAAACGACTTGCTGCAATTATCCATGTCGAAATTTGAATAAAACCATGGCGCGCTTCACCCCGCTGATTGATCCGCCCGGTCAGACGCTGGATTCCGAAAAATGTAAATCTTTTTCACATACCCCCTTGCAACCACCTATCCCCCCTCCCATCTTGGTAATGTGAAAAGCATTTACATCCTAACTGGAGAGAGCACATGACCGCATTGTCCGACCACGCCGTTCCCCAAAATCCGGGATGGCTGCACCGAAGCGAAGCCTGGCTTGATAGCAAGGGCAAAGGCGCCTGGATCGCCGCAATGGTCCTTGGCTTTATCTTCTTCTGGCCCATCGGCCTGGCCTTTCTTGCCTATATGATCTGGAGCAAACGCATGTTCAGCAAATCCTGCAGCCGCCGTTCGTCGTGGAACAGCCACATGAGCGCCATGAAACCTTCGGGCAACAGCGCGTTTGACGCCTACAAGGCCGACACCCTGGCGCGTTTGGAGCGCGAACAGAAAGACTTTGAGGCGTTCCTGCACCGCCTGCGCGAAGCCAAGGACAAGGCCGAGTTCGACGAGTTCATGGACGAACGCGCCCGCGATAATCGTGATGACGAAAACGGCGAACAACCTGCCTAATTGCGGCTTGCCCTGTCCCGCCCATCGGGACAGGGTGTTTCTGCACAATACCCGGATTACAGTCTATGTCTCATCTGCCTGACCCCGACAGCCAACCCGAATTCTACCAATCCGTAGCGACCAAGCGCTTTTTCGCGTGGCTGTTCGACATCGCCTTTATCTCATTGCTCTGTACAGTTGCGATTCTGCTGACCTTTGGCATGGGCTTCTTCATATTGGCGCTGATCTACGCAGTCATCAGCTTTGTCTATCGCGTTGTTACCATCGCCAACGGCTCGGCCACGCTGGGGATGCGCTTCATGGGGATAGAATTGCGTGACGCCTTTGGCGCCCGAATGGATACGGGGAAAGCCATTGCACATACGGCAGGTTACTTTGTCAGCATGGCGATCCCGGTACTACAGATCATTTCGGTCATCATGATGATGACCAGCGCCCGCTGTCAGGGCCTGACCGATGCCTTCCTCGGCACCGTGATGATCAACCAGCGCGCCTAAAAACACCTGAGTGAAACACTTGGCTGCGCCAAAAACCGTTGCTATCATCGGTTCCGAGGAAATGCGGGACCTTCATGCGACACACGCTGCCAATTGCGCCACAATTCTATGTGACGGCACCCCAGCCCTGCCCTTACCTTGAGGGCAGGATGGAGCGCAAACTGTTCACCGCCCTACAGGGGGAAGGTGCGGATCAATTGAACAATTGCCTTTCGCAACAAGGATTTCGCCGCTCGCAGAACGTACTGTATCGCCCGTCCTGCACCGACTGCGCCGCCTGTCTGTCTGCCCGTATCGATGTGTCAGCCTTTCAGCCAAGCAAAAGCCAAAAACGGGCCCACAAGCGCAATTCCTACTTGATCCGACGTGCAACATCGCCCTGGGCAACGGATGAACAGTTCGACCTGTTCCGTCGGTATCTGGACGCGCGCCATGCGGATGGCGGCATGGCCGATATGGATGTCTTCGAATTCGCCGCGATGATCGAGGAAACCCCGATCCGCAGCCGGGTCGTAGAATATGCCGATCCTGAAACCGGCGAGCTGATCGCCGTCAGTTTGACCGATGTACTGGATGACGGGCTGAGCATGGTTTACTCATTCTACGATCCAGAGTTCCAGCAAAGCTCGCTGGGCACTTACATGATTCTCGACCATATCGAGATCGCGCGCGAGGCTGGGTTGCCCTATATTTATCTGGGCTATTGGGTGCCCGGCAGCCCCAAGATGGGATACAAGGCCAAATTCGCGGGCTTGCAGGTCTATATGCAGGGTGAATGGCAGCGAATTAAAAATCCCGAGCAGTGTGACCATACGGCCCACCACCCCCTTTCGTCGGCCCCGATTGCCGAGCAGGTGGCCAACATCCAACTGCCTGACCGCCACCCCACCAAAGGTTAATCTATCATGCGTCAGAGCCTTCATGCGGTGACGCTGGTCGTCCCGGATTATGACGCAGCGATCGCGTTCTACACCAAAGTGCTGTGCTTTACTCTGACGCAGGATATTGATCTGGGCGATGGTAAACGCTGGGTGCGGATCACGCCTCCGGGCTCGGATGGTGCTTCGTTGTTGCTGGCCCAGGCTGTGGGCGCGGAACAGATCGCATCGGTTGGCAATCAAACCGGTGGGCGCGTTGGCTTTTTCCTCGAAACAGATGATTTCTACCGCGATCACGCGGCGATGCTGGAAGCAGGCGTAGGATTTGAAGAGCGCCCGCGCCATGAACCCTATGGAATTGTCGCAGTCTGGCGGGATCCTTTCGGAAATCGTTGGGATTTGATCGAATTTTCAGCACCTGTATCGACAAAATAAATACATTTTTTTCATCACGTTAAACTACCTTCCGCCATGCTGCGCCCAATTGTTAAACAATCTTAATCGACCTTCCCCAGCCCGTGCGATTGAAAGTTGACGCAAGGTCACCAAATTAGCCGCACTTCTAAACGTCCAGCCCAAACCTGAAACCCGCAGCTCAATCAGACGCTGACCGGGCTGGCTTTATTGTCGCTACGGCAGGCCTCCCACCCTGTCGCAGAGGTTCTGAAGGAGGGGGAAAATGACATATGCCGCACGCCGACTGGTTTCGGCCACGCTGACGACCCAGATTCTGGTCGCGCTCGCCTTGGGCTCGATCTTTGGTCTGGTCTTGAACTATCTCGATATCGCTGCGCTCAACGCAACACTTGTGCAGGGTGTGCTGTCCATGTTTGGGCAAATGTTCCTTAATGCACTTCAGATGCTTGTTGTGCCGCTGGTTGTGTTCTCACTGCTGTGCGGCGTTGTCGGCATTGGCGATGTCAAATTGCTGGGCCGTGTCGGAGGGCTGACCTTCGTCACCTATCTGGCCACCACCGCCTTGGCCGTGACAACTGCCTTGATTTTTGCGGGCCTCATTGGGCCGGGCACCGGATTCACGAGCCTGCATCTGGCCGGTGATAGCGTAAGCGTCGCCAACCCGCAGACCACTTGGGAAATACTGGCGAACATCATCCCAAAGAACCCGATCAACGCTCTGGCCAATGGTGAGATGCTGCAGATCATCTTCTACGTGATGGTCGTTGGTATTGCAGTGCTAAAGATGGGCAGCCGCGCCAAGGCCTTTGTGGAAGGATGCGAGTTCATGAATGAACTGGCGATGAAGATCGTCAATATCGTCATGGCCTTCGCCCCCATCGGCGTCTTCAGCCTGATTGCCCAAACCTTTGCGATGGAGGGCTTTGGCCTATTCGGACCGGTGATCGGCTATCTGACCACGATCAGCCTGACGCTGGTATTCCATCTGTGTGTCACGTTGATGGCGCTGCTGTATTTTACGACCGGGCTGAGCCCTCGGGTATTCCTGCGCAAGATGCGCTCGGCGCAGGTGTTTGCGTTCTCGACCTCAAGCTCGAACGCGACAATTCCGGCCAGCTTACAATGCGTTACGCAGCGCGTCGGTGTTGATCGTTCGGTCGCATCTTTCGGTATCCCACTGGGGGCGACGATCAACATGGACGGCACCGCAATTATGCATGGTGTGGCAACGGTATTCCTGGCCAACGCCTATGGCATTGATCTGGGGCTGAGCGGATACCTGACCGTGATCTCGATCTCGGTTCTGGCTTCGATCGGCACCGCAGGTGTGCCGGGCGTGGGGATAGTGATGCTTGCGATGGTTCTGAACCAGTTGGGTATGCCGCTGGAAGGCATCGGCATCATTCTGGCCGTCGACCGGATCCTCGATATGATGCGGACGGTTGTGAATGTCACTGGCGATGCGGTGGTGACCACCATTGTCGGGCAAAAGGTCGGCAAGCTGGACAAGGCCACGTTCGACAATCCCAATGCCGGACTTGTCGAGACCACAGACCTTGCAATCGATCATGCCACTGAAGCGGAGTTTGAAAGGCTGACACACCCGCAGTCACATTCCTGAAAAACAAACGGGGGCCCGAATGGGCCTCCGTTTTCGTTAGATTAAGCTGCAGATCAGTTCGGGATCAGGTCAGGAACGATAGTCACAATCGTGGGGAAGAACCACAGGATTGCAATGCCCACAACCTGAATGATCACGAACGGTATGATGCCACGATAGATATGGCCCGTTGTGACCTCTTTCGGCGCAACGCCCCTGAGGTAGAACAGCGCAAACCCGAACGGCGGCGTCAGGAACGAGGTCTGCAGGTTCACCGCCACCATGATGGTCACCCATTTCGGATCAAACGATCCGCCATAGATTACGGGGCCCACGATCGGGATCACAATGTAGATGATCTCAAGGAAATCCAGCACAAAGCCAAGAATGAACAGCACCAGCATCACGATCAGGAAGACCGTGAATTCATTATCAAAGCTGCGCAGGAACTGCTGGATATAGTGCTCTCCACCAAAGGAAATCACCACCAGGTTCAGCAGTTGCGATCCGATCAGGATGGTGAAGACCATCGACGTCACCTTCGCTGTCTCACGCACCACCGGTGTCAGAACCCCGCTTGAGAACAGCACCCAGCAGCCGTAGATCAAGCCGAACAGCGCATAGAGGTAGGCCGAATAGGCGATGATGAACGCGATCCAGCTTTCAACCGAAACATTGCCCTGATTGATGCGCAGATCAAAGTTCACTCCCATCACCAGTGCGATGATCACTGCGAAGGTTGACCAGATGATCACTTTGCCCGACCGGTTCTGATCCTGAAGTTTCCGATAGGCCGCTAGCATGATCGCTCCACCCGCCCCCAGTGCCGCAGCCGGCGTAGGGTTGGTGACACCGCCAAGGATCGAACCCAACACCGCGATGATCAGCACCAGCGGTGGGAAGACCACACGGATCAGATCATTGGTCGCGCAACGGGCGGCAGCTTCTTTGCACCCATGCATTGCGAGCGCAAAAGGTATGGCGAGTATCAGGAACGTAGCCCCGGACGAAGTCGTTGGCGCGATCAGCAACACGTCGACCAACAGCATCAGCAACAGGCCAATCGCTCCGACGATCAGAGGCTGCGGCGCTTGCGACGGTGCAATCCCGCGACCCAGCACCAGTGTCAGACCCAGCAGTACCACAATAACGGCGACGCCGTTGCCGATTGGCGCTGCAGCGGCGATCTTGGCCTCTTGCGCAGCAGCCAGTTCCTCTTCGCTCAGACGCTGCGCTTCGGACGAACCACCTGCTTCGTCAATCGCTTCCTGCTCGGCCACGGCCTGATCCCAGGCTGATTGCCCATGCAGTTCGATCATCGAAGCCTTACACTCTTCGGACACGTTCGTGCGCAGCGAGGCGCCCTGCCCGATATCCGTAAATGCCGAGACCGAGATGTTCTGGCTGCCAATCACTCCCGCGCTTCCCAAAAGCACCGCGCCAACAATCAGAGCAACCGGAGCGCCCAGCAGCCAGGTCAGCCCTTCCGAGCGCGTGATGGTTTCACCCGAGCCTCCCGACAATTCAACTGCCGGGGCCTTTTCCGGGTTCAACAGCGCATAGCCAAAGGCATAAAGCGCGTAGAGCAGCGCCAACATGATCCCAGGCAGCAACGCCGCCTGGAACAATGTACCCACCGAAACAACTGCAGGCTCGCCCAGATAGGTCAGCGCGTCGGTGCACCCGGCCTCAACCGCGCGCGTTTCCTGCGCGGTCGAATAGAGGTCGCCAGCCAGTGTACCTAGCAGAACGATCACGATGGAGGGTGGAATGATCTGCCCCAACGTACCCGAGGCCGCGATCACACCTGTCGCCAATTCCGGCGAATAGTTGTTCCGCAGCATGGTCGGCAGGGCCAACAGTCCCATGGTAACAACGGTCGCGCCGACGATACCGGTCGAGGCAGCAAGGAACGCGCCCACGACCACAATCGAGACCGCAAGGCCACCGGGCAGCGGGCCAAAGACGCGCGCCATCGTGGTCAGCAGGTCGTTTGCAATTTTTGAACGCTCCAGCGTGATGCCCATCAGAACGAACATCAGCACCGCCAGCAGCGTCTCGATCGACTGCCCGGCCAGAACACGTTCGTTCATGCGGTTCACGATGAAGGAAACATTCCGGTCCAGCGCGGTTTCCCAGCCTTGTACAAAGACCGGCTCGGCGATCCTTGGCAAATCCGGGTATCGGAACACGGATATCACATCAGGTTTGACGCCAGAATTCACCACGTCGCGGTAGGCTTGCGAGCCGGTGTCGATCGCCTGGTGGATCAACAGTCCGGCACTATCCAATGCAGCGATAATCCCGAACGAAATCACCCCGGCCCCACCGATGGCAAAGGCCACGGGGAAACCCGAAAGAATGCCTCCGAAGAGGCAGAAAAATACGATAATGAGGCCTATCTCGACGCCATCAAGTCCGAATAGCATTGTCTGGTTCTCCGTCCCTAATGCGCGCCTTCGTAGGCTTCTTCACCCTCGCCAAGGCTGTCCTTGTCGAGGTATTTTCCTTCACTTTCCGGCCCTTCCACGTATTCCAGATACGAGCGATACAGGAACGCAATCGCGTGCAGGAACACCATGGCGGCAAAGGCCACCAGCAGGATTTTGAACAGGAAGTAGGCGTTGAACCCGTTGGGACTAAACCCGATGGTTTCCACGTTCCAACGCAGCGCTCGGGACTTGGCCACAAGCCTATCCAGCGTGTCACTGGCCGAGGGTTTCGGCACGATCAGGTGCCGCCACATGAAGTACCATCCATACATCCAGGTCAGAACGGCCATGGGCATCATGAACAGAACCGCCCCGCACATATCAACGACGCGTTTGGCCTTGTGACTGATGCCCGCATAAATCAGGTCAACGCGCACATGGCCGCCCTGCACGAATGTGTAGGTGCAGCAAAGGCACACAACCATGGCGTTGTAGAGTTTAAGTTCTTCGGCGAACCAACTGATATCCATTTGAAAAGGGATACCCAGCCCAAAGGACATATCCGGCCGTGTGAACACCCGCTGCATGAATACGATAACGATCTGCTGAATTACCATCAGCAATCCCGCCCACGCAAAGAAGCGGCCAGTGGTATTGGCGAAGCCCTCGAGCCCGCGCACCATTCCCCACATGAAGTTCCGATAGTAAAGACCAATGGCCGTCAGCACCAGAAACAGCGCGAAGATCACGAAGAAGAACTCGACAGACCCGCCATAATAAACAAAGCGCATGATTGCTTCTTTGTTCGACCAGTCCAGCCAGAGCTGCGGATGCGTGATGGCGTATCCGAAATTATAGAAGGCTTCGGCAATGTTCTGAATGAACCAGACCAGTCCATTCCACAGGGCGCCGAAGAACGAGATACCGTTTTCGTCCTGCATGTTGTCCCCAGGTCGCATCGGTTGCACGTTTGGTTATGACGGCATGTCCGGGCCGCTTATGTGCAACAGGAAAGGCTCCCCCGATGACGGGGGAACCGATTGCATTGAGCGGATTGCTTAGCCGCGTACGCGGTCACGCTGCGAGGTGTAGACACCCGACGACAGGTTGTTCCATGCCGACGATGCTGCCATCGACTCCATAGCGCTGTCGTGAATGCGCTTGAACAGCTCATCACCCATGTTTTCGTCCAGAACTTCTTGGCTGGCTGCGCCAAACGCGTCCCAAACGCTGTCCGGGAATTCCATGACCTTGACACCACCGGCCTGCAGACGCTGCAGCGCTGCACCGTTGTTGGCCAGGAATTGTGCCAGGTTCCACTGGTGGCACTCGGCAGCTGCGATCTCGATGATCTTCTGCTGCGCGGCGGACAGGCTGTCATAAACCTCGCGGTTGGTGGCCAGCGACAGACCCGCACCCGGCTCATGGAAGCCCGCGGTGTAGTAGGTTTTGGTGATTTCCTGGAAGCCCGCTTTTTCGTCAGCCCAGGGACCAATCCACTCGGTTCCGTCAATAGCACCGGACGACAGCGCCTGATACACTTCCGAACCCGGAATGTTCTGAACGGATGCGCCCAGTTTGCCCAGCGCCTTGCCACCCAGACCCGGCATGCGGAATTTCAGGCCGTTAAAGTCTTCGGGGCTGTTGATCTCTTTCGAGTACCAGCCACCTGCCTGCGCGCCAGTGTTACCGGCCAGGAAGGATTTCAGGCCGAAGATTTCGCCCAGTTCATCATGCAGCTCCATGCCGCCGGCATGGTAGTACCAGTTCACCAGTTCCTGTGCGGTCATGCCGAACGGAACAGCGGTGAAGAATGCATAGCCCGGGTGCTGACCCACAAAGTAGTAGTCTGCCGCGTGGTACATATCGGCCTGACCGGACGATACCGCGTCAAACACCTCAAAGGCACCAACCAGTTCACCGGCGGCTTTGATTTCAACGTTCAGGTCGCCATCCGACATTGTGGTAATGCTGTCGGCGCAACGCTGCGCGCTGTCGAACACACCTGCGAGGCCACGGCCCCACGAGGTGACCATAGTCAGCGTGCGCTTGCCTTGCGCATAGGCGGGCGCTGCCAGCGTGGTGGCTGCAGCGGCCGAGCCGCCCAGTGCTGATGTTTTCAGAAACTTACGACGATCCATATGAGTGATCCTCCCCTTCATATTCATTCCCCGGGTGATGCCGGGTCGATCGTTTCTAGTGCGCGTTAGCCTAGTTCCACACACATGAATGTGAATACCTACTACTACGTAGCCAGTCGGGTTTTTCCACATTCAAAAGCACAAATCCGGTTGATTTTACCCGCTCGCGCCCAAATCACTGTGGCCGAGCACTGTGTTCTTCCAAATTTTTTGCAATTTGCCGGCAGCTTGCGTATCGATTCGAACATGGGAGGAATCCGGAACCTAATCTCGCTAACCTATGCGCAAAAACTGTCGCTGGTTGCCGCAATCCCGCTGATCGCAGCGGTTGCGGCCATTGCAATGGTGGTCGCTTATGAATCGCGCGCGACCGCCGAGAGTGAGATACAGGCCCTCGAGCGCCGCCTGATCGAAGCCAAAAAAGAAGAGCTGCGTAATTACGTGACCCAGGCGCGGAACGGGTTTGCCTATATTTACGGTCGCGCCTCCCCGGATGACGAAATCGCAAAAAACCTCGTGACCCAGATTCTGTCGGCGATGATTTACGGCAAGGACGGGTTCTTCTTTGTCTATGACTATGACGGCAACAACCTCGTCAGCCCGCGCCAGACCGAATTCATCAATCGCAACTGGGCCGATCTGACCGACAGCGATGGCACCCCGATTGTGGATGAGTTTATCACGCTCGCCCGACAGGGTGCAGGCTGGCACAGCTTTATGTGGCAAAAACCATCGACCGGTGAAGAGGCTCAGATGATCGCCTATGTTGTTGGCCTACAGGACTGGCGCTGGGTGGTGGGCACGGGTGTGTTCATCGATGACATCGTTGCCACCGTCGCCAATGCCCGGGCTGAGGTTGAGGCCCGCGTGCAGCGCACATTCCTTTATATCGGAGGCATTGTTCTGGCCGCTGTTCTGATTGTCTTTGCCTCGGGCATGTTGCTGAACTTCCGCGAACGGCGGCTGGCTGATGCCAAGCTTAAAGAACTGACACAGCGGGTACTGGACGCTCAGGAAGAAGAGCGCGGGCGCGTCGCCCGCGAATTGCATGACGGCATCAGCCAGATTCTGGTTGGCGTACGCTATGCACTGGACAACGCCCGACGACGTCTGATCCGCGGGGATGACGAGTCGGCGCAGGAACCATTGCAAACAGGTATCGACAATCTGGCCACCGCCATCACCGAGGTTCGCCGCATCAGCCGCGACCTGCGTCCGGGTGTTCTGGATGATCTGGGGCTTGGGCCAGCGCTCAAGGCTTTGACCGACGATTTCAGTGAACGCACGGGTATTGAAACCGATTTCTCAACCGTGGTGTTCCGAAACCGATTGGATCAAGACAGCAAGATTGCCCTCTACCGTATTGCGCAGGAAGCCCTGACCAATATCGAGCGCCACTCGGGAGCAACCCGTGTTACCATTGACCTGCGGGGTCATAAGAAAGGCGCCACGATGCGGATTACGGACAATGGTCGCGGGTTGCGGAACGAACCAGGCCATGTCAGCACCGGAATCGGGCTACGCAACATGCAGGAACGGATCGAACAGCTTGACGGCACTCTACGCATCCTCTCATCGCGCGGCGGGCGCAGCGGCACCGTGATTGAGGTCAGCTTGCCGCTCAGTCATATGCTGCCACCACAGGAAGACCCAACGCCAAAACGAAAGGCCGGTATCTGATGTCCGACTCAATCATCCGGGTCCTTATTGTCGACGATCACCCCATGGTCGCCGAAGGCATTCAGTCTCTGCTGGAAAGCTATGATGAGATCGAAGTTGTCGGCACACTTTCCAACGGACAAGAAGCTGTCGATCGAGCAACCCACCTGCAGCCGGACGTGATCCTGATGGATCTCAATATGCCCGGCCTGAGCGGGTTGAACGCCACCGAGATCATTTTAGAGCGCCTGCCCAAAACCCGCGTTCTGATCCTGTCGATGCATGACAGTCCCGAATACATCTCAACCGCGCTCAGCCACGGCGCCAAAGGCTATATCCTCAAGGACGTTCCCACCGAAGAGATCAAGCAAGCCATCGATGCCGTGATGCGGGGCGAGCGGTATCTTTGTACCGGGGCCAGCGGCTCGCTGGAGCCCAAGGACGGCAACACGCGCGAGGCGCTGACCGGCCGGGAACAGACAATCCTGCTGGAATTGGCGCAGGGTAAATCCAACAAAGAGGTGGCACTGGCGCTGGACATTTCGGTGCGCACGGTTGAGACGCATCGCAAGAACATCAAGCGCAAACTTGGCATCTCCTCGACCGCCGGCTTGACCCGCTATGCCCTGGAGCATGGCGTCCTGCAGGGCACCAGCCCCGGGCTATGACCGCAGCGCGAAACGCGCTGCCCGGTCCAACCGAAGGAGATGTGCCAACGGCACATTGAAGTCGGGCGGGAGCACTACCCGCTGCCGCGTTCACTGATATCTTCACCAAAGAACACCAAAGTCCCGTCTTCATCGAGGACATGAAATTCGCGCTGCTGATAGGGCTGATCGAATGGCGGGCGCACCCGCCCTTCAGGCAGTTCCTCCAACCCGGGGCGCAGGCTTTCGAACAGGCTGTCGATTCCTTTGACGTCAACATAGAACGACTGCTCATCCCCCAATGCGCGCCCATCCTGACGCGGTGGACATTCCAATAATCGGATCGCCACAGGATCACGGCGCAAAAAGGCATAATTGTCCTGCCTGAATGTGCAGGAAAACCCAAGCCGCTGAGTGTAGAACTCAATCTGCGCGTCCAAAGAAGAACAAAGGACAAATGGTGTAAGTTGTAATATCTGCATCAAAACAGCCCTCTTCCAACCTCGGGCCCGAGACTAGCACAAATCAGTCAAGCAGTTGATCACCCCGCAACCCTTCACGCTCATAATGATGCGGCAGCACACGGCCATAGAGTTGACGGGTCCGCTCCACCCCACCACACATGCCTTCGGTTTCGACAAACGAAAAGATACCAACATAGCGTTTCCGTTGTCCTTCAACCGGCGCTACCCGGTGCAAGGCATAGCGCCCCTTGAATATCTGCAGGTCGCCCGGTTGCAGTTCCAGTTGGTGTACGCCCCTCCTGCTGCCATCCAAAATCGCAGCGACGCCTTTGAAATTCTCGTCTTCACTGGTCCGCAGATTGGGTGCGTATTCGAATGCACCGCCCTCCTCGCCATTCTGGATTGCCAGCGTCACGGTGTAATTATTGGTGTCAAAATGCCACGGAAAGCCGCCTCCCTTCTCGACCACATTGATGATCACATCCGCCAACGGGTCATCATATCGGAAGAACCGATCCTCCGGCTCGTTCAAAGCCATGCGGATGAAAGGCATGAAACCTTCATACTGATAAATACGCCGCAGCGGGCTTGTGACAGGGAAGTTGTCAGCCGGAACAAAGGCGTTTGATCGGTCATAAAAACGTCGGATTGGATGACCGATCCCGTAACTGGGATCATCCTGCGTAAAATAGGCATTCGTGCGATTGAACGAGCGATGCGCTTTGGGAGCGACGTGATCGGCTTCAGCGATCAGTTTCCCTAGGCCATCTTCATGCACAAAGCCGGGGAGGACCGCACATCCATCAACTTCCAGATCCCGCCTCAGGTCCGCGATCAGCTGCCTGTACCCGTATGAATCAGGCCGATCGATCGGATAGCGCCCCAGATCCACAAGATCGTGCAGCATGTCTGACCTCCCGATTTAGCGCTGTTTTCACCAGCCTGCCTCAGCATCGGGCGCTGCTCTGGTCTGTTTCAGACATGGGCCTGACGCAATCAGACCACTGTTGATCACCCGATCGCCCACCAATGTACGGCGAATTTTCGCGGATATTTCTCGACCTGCGTCATTTTGCGCAACAAAATATCAAATCCCACAAGCCCAGACTTACAATATTTTTGTATTTGCCTGTTGACGCCCCTTCCCCTCAACCATAATGTCCCTGCACGCAAAGAAGGAGCCTCTGGCGATGAAAGCGCTAGTCGTAATCGTAGGAAACACGCGCATGGGCCGGTAACGGTAAACCATAATCGAACCCATGCGCCTCCGAAAATCTCGGGGGCTTTTTTTTGGCAACACGCAAGACACATGTCGCGAACGGAGCAAAGCAGATGACACGTGAGATGACCGGCGCAAAGATGGTAGTTCAAGCCCTCAAGGATCAGGGCGTGGACACGGTATTCGGATACCCCGGTGGCGCCGTCCTACCGATCTATGACGAGATCTTTCTGCAAAATGACATCCGTCACATTCTGGTGCGCCACGAACAAGGTGCTGTGCACGCAGCCGAAGGTTATGCCCGGTCAACCGGCAAGCCGGGCGTTGCGCTGGTAACGTCGGGCCCCGGCGCGACCAATGCGGTGACCGGCCTGACCGATGCGTTGCTGGACTCGATCCCGATTGTCGTTCTGACCGGGCAGGTTCCGACCTTCATGATTGGCTCTGACGCCTTTCAGGAAGCCGACACTGTGGGCATCACGCGCCCCTGCACCAAGCACAACTGGTTGGTGAAGGATACGGACTCGCTGGCGGCAACTATGCACGAGGCCTTCCATGTGGCCACTTCCGGTCGCCCCGGCCCCGTGCTCGTTGACATTCCGAAGGACGTTCAGTTCGCCTCGGGTGAATACACCACGCCAAAACCGTCGACCTCTCACTATCAGCCAGTATTGAAGGGCGATCTGGAAGAAATCACGGAGCTTGTTGCAGCAATCGAGACCGCGAAGAAGCCAGTGTTCTACACCGGCGGCGGCGTCATCAACTCGGGCCCGGCTGCCAGCCAGCTGCTGCGCGAACTGGTGGATGCAACCGGCTTTCCGATCACTTCGACTCTGATGGGGCTTGGGGCCTATCCGGCCTCGGGCGAAAACTGGATCGGCATGCTTGGGATGCATGGGCTCTACGAGGCCAACATGGCGATGCATGATTGCGATCTGATGATAAACATCGGCGCGCGATTTGATGACCGTATCACCGGCCGGATCGATGCGTTCTCGCCGAACTCAATCAAAGCCCATGTAGATATCGACCCTTCGTCGATCAACAAAGTTATCCGTGTCGACATCCCAATAGTTGGCGATGTTGCCCACGTGCTTGAGGATATTCTGAAAGTCTGGAAAGCACGCGGTCGCAAAACAGACGCTGCCAATATCAAGCAGTGGCAAGACCAGATTAACGAATGGCGCAACGTCAACTGCCTTGCCTTCACAAACAGCGAGAAGACCATCAAGCCGCAATACGCGCTGCAACGGCTTGAAGAGCTGACGAAGAAATATGACCGCTATGTCACGACCGAGGTTGGACAGCACCAGATGTGGGCGGCGCAATACCTGGGATTTGAAGACCCCAACCGCTGGATGACTTCGGGCGGGCTGGGCACTATGGGCTATGGTTTCCCCGCCTCGATCGGTGTGCAAATGGCACATCCCGATGCGCTGGTCATCAACGTGGCTGGTGAGGCCTCGTGGCTGATGAACATGCAGGAAATGGGCACGGCCGCGCAATACCGCCTGCCCGTGAAACAGTTCATTCTGAATAACGAGCGGCTTGGAATGGTACGACAATGGCAAGAACTGCTGCACGGCGAACGCTATTCGCATTCGTGGTCCGAGGCCCTGCCTGATTTCGTCAAGCTCGCTGAAGCCTTTGGTGCCAAGGGTATCCTGTGTTCCGACCCGGCCGATCTGGACGACGCGATCATGGAGATGATCAATTACGACGGTCCGGTCATCTTCGACTGCGTGGTCGAAAAGCACGAGAATTGCTTCCCGATGATCCCATCGGGCAAGGCCCACAATGAGATGCTGCTGGGCGAAGCCGAAACGCAAGGTGTTATTCAAGCTGGTGGAGCTGTGCTCGTTTGAGCACCGCTTTGCCACATCTAGGTCAAATGCCGGAGCTAAGGTCACCGCACGTGACATGAAAAAGGGTTAGATCATGTGTGATCTCAGCAGTCAGTTCTCAGCCAGAGCTTCGAGCCCGGAAGAGAATTTGTCGATATTCGCCGGCCGTCGCGGTTGGCAAGTGGGGCTCATGGTACCACTCTTCGTTCTAGCGTTGATATTGTTCTGGGTCGGCACAGGCTGGTATGCCGTTGTTGATCAAGGAAAAATGGCGTTATCCGTTGATTTCAAGGTGTTCTGGGCTGCAGGTCACCTCGCGCATTTAGGCGAACCGCTTGCGGCATTTGATATCGACAGATTGTCGGAAATACACGAAGCGTCCAAGGAAGACGATTGGATGCCTTGGTCTTATCCTCCCTCATTCCTTGTCGCACTCCAACCACTCGGGGCATTGTCGTTTTCTCCGGCTTGGGCGATTTTCACAGCGATTTCAATTGTCGCGATGTTTCTTGCTGTGCGGCCATTTTCCTGCGGAATCGTACCGGTTTGGTTTGCTTTTGCACTCTCCCCCGCCATGTTGCCAAACTTGTATATGGGGCAGACCACAACCCTTTGGGCAGCAGGCCTTCTGGCCGCACTAGCGGCGCTAAAGAACGACCGCTTCGTACTAGCAGGGTTCTTTATTGGATTGCTGACGCTTAAACCCCAACTCGGCCTGCTCATACCGCTTGCGCTTTTGGCAAGCGGTGCGTGGAAGACGATCATATCAGCAACGGTCACGACGGTGGTCTTGTCCGTTCTGGCCACTCTGGTCGTTGGCGTCGAATATTGGACCGAAATGCGCAACATGATGGGCGTTCACTTTGAAGAGATACGAAGCTCAATCCACCTGAATACGGTCATGCTTAGCCCTTATTCCTTGCTGGCCAGCATCGGTGTGCCAGAAAGGCTCGCGCTTGCGATGCAATGGACTTTGACAGTATTGTCTGGAATTGCAGTCTTCGTTGCATGGCGCAGCCCAAGGGTAGGTTTTGACTTGCGGGTAGCGGTGCTCTTTCTGGGTATTTCCATGTCTACACCGTACTTCTGGTTCTATGAATCTGGGCTGCTTGCAATCGTTGCATTGTTCCTGCTTCGAGCTGGCGTCCTGACAACTTCTCCATGGCGTCTGGTACTGGCCGCCGCAATGTGGATCGGTATCGGACCAGCAACACATATGGTGCTTTTCAAGATGACCGAGATATTGTCTTTGCGCCTCGTGTTTGCCCCGATCCTAATACTGGCTTGCGTAGTTTGCCTCCAAGCGCTGATCTCTGCGCTACGAAAGCCCGAAGAAACTTATGTCCAAGATGAGGTCTATCAATGACTCCGCTAAACATCGTCAAAGGCTCCACCCGCCATTCTGCATATAACCTACGCCCAACATTCTCGGACGTGCAGGAACAACACACGATCGCGGTGCTGGTTGAAAACGAACCGGGGGTTCTGGCCCGCGTAATTGGTCTGTTCTCGGGTCGTGGCTATAATATTGAAAGTCTAACGGTTGCCGAGGTTGACCATACCGGGCATCTCAGCCGAATTACCATCGTCACCACCGGCACCCCGCAAGTGATTGAGCAGATCAAGGCGCAGCTTGGACGCATCGTGTCGGTCCGTGACGTGCATGATCTGACCGTCGAAGGTGCTTCGGTCGAGCGCGAGCTGGCGATCATAAAGGTTGTCGGTGAAGGCGACAAACGGGTCGAAGCCCTGCGACTGGCCGACATTTTCCGGGCCAATGTCGTCGATAGTACGCTGAATTCGTTCATCTTCGAGATCACCGGTGCACCGGACAAGATCGATGCCTTTGCCGATCTGATGCGCCCTCTTGGCTTGATTGAAATCGCCCGTACCGGAGTTGCAGCCCTGTTGCGCGGTGACTAAGCTCCATTTCCGCCCTGGGACTGAATTCAATTTTGGGGCGGCGGCCTGCTTGGCCATGGTGCCCTGCTAACGTCAAAAAGGCTTAATGCGTTCATCATATATGAGCAACAGCATGAAAAAGATCATGCAAATAGGCTGAAAGCCTATTGATTTTGCTTATCATCAGACTAGCCTGTGACGCGTAGCGAGGCGCTTTGCAGCACCCGTTGGGGTCAACTTTACGATTTCTGAATACTGCGCGGTCGCTGTGCCGCCCTAAACCTGTTTTTGCTGAAGATACAAACGGAAATCTGGGACAGAAGTGACCGACATCAATCGCAGCCCCGCAGAATTGCGCAGCATGTTCGGAGCCAACCTTAGGCAGCTCGCAAACAGTTATCGGTCGGTTTCAGAGCTTTGCCGCCAATTGGGCATCAATCGAACGCAGTTTAATCGCTATCTGTCAGGTGAAAGTTTTCCCAGGCCGGATGTGCTGGACCGGATGTGTCGATTCTTCGATATCGACGCGCGTATCCTGCTGAAACCTTTGGATGAAATAGAACCGGTCGCCGCTCATCCCGCATCAGAAATCATCGATCGATTTCTCGTCACCGGGCCAGAAAAAACCATGGCGACCGGATTTTATCACGCCGCTGAGGCCCCGCCAAACCGACGCGAACCAACACTGCACCGGCTGCTGTTTATCCGCCGCATTAGGCATTGCACCTTGCTGCGCAGCTATGAGCCCTTGTCCCATATGCCGAAATGCTCCGCGCCCATGCGTGAGGTTCAGGGCATCGTTTCTCACATCGGCGGACAAGTCTGCGCATTGATGTCCCGGCCCGGCGCACAGGATTGCAGAATGATGGTTCTGAACCTTCCGCCTGAATGGGCACCTCAGGAATGGTCGGGTTATGTGTATCGGTTGGCCGGTGGCAGTGGATCCGATGTAAGACGGCTTACGCTGCATCACCTTGGGCATGATTTGTCCGCAGCACTGCAATCGGCCCGAAAGGCGCACAATTCATCAGGGCCTGACTTAAACGGACAGATTTAAGAGGGTGTCGGCTGAGCAGCCCCGGACGGATCGTTGTCCAAGATCAAGCGATAAAGATGCCAGCTGGCATGCCCCAGCAAAGGCAGGACGATAAACAGGCCCAGGAACCAAGGGATCATCGCCAAAAAAGTGATGATCGCGATGAAGGCCCCCCACGCCAGCATCACACCCATGTTCGCTTTGACATAGGCAAAGCTGGTGATCATCGCGGTCACAAAATCCAGCTCACGATCCAGCAGCATAGGAATCGACAGCACGGTGATCATGTACAGAATGATTGCAAATACGGCCCCGACCAGTGTGCCCAATACCAACATGCTCAGCCCATTCGGGGTCAGGAATACCTCAAATGATGTTGAAATGTTGGTCATCGTCGACAGCCCCATGAACAGGGCAAAGATCATGTGGCCCAGAAAGAACCAGAACAGAAAGATCACCACGATAATGGCGCAGATCGACGGCAGTTGCCTTCGGCTTTGCTGTATGACCACGCCGAAGATCGCACCGGGATTCAACGGCTCACCCTGTTCCAGCCGGTGCGAGACCTCATACAATCCCACGGCAGCAAACGGCCCGATCAGGGGAAAGCCGATCGCGGCCAAAACCAGCCAGAACGACGTTCCCGTCTGCAGCGTGACCCACGCCATCAGCCACCCGGCCAGCACGTAGAAGCCTGCGAACAGAAGCCCAAAAAGCGGCGCGCGGCGATAATCCTGCCAAGCTCGGCGTAACGCTTCTTTCAGCATCGCGGTATCAACGGGTTTCAGCGTCGGCACACCAAAGGGTTTGTCCATTCTTGTTTTCTCCTCCCGGGCGGTTGTTCTACATGGCGGGTCGTTTCTGAGGCCAAAGCGTTGCAGAATGATATGCCGCCCCAATCGACAAGATCCGCGCATCTGCACCACGCGGACCGAACAGCTGCATTCCCATCGGCAGCCCTTGTGCTCCAAAACCGACAGGCGCACCCAGACAGGGCAACCCCAAAAGGCTGACGGGTGTCACGACCTGCATCCAGCGATGGTAGGTATCCATCCCCTGCCCCTTGATTTCGGTTGGGTACGGCGTTTCGAGCTCGAACGGCCAGACCTGCGCTGCGGGCAACACCAAGGCGTCATAGTCTTCGAAAAGCTCCACCGCCCGCTTGTGCCAGTCAGACCGGTTCACACTGGCCCGGTGCACATCCATCGCGCTGAGCGCCAGGCCGCGCTCCAACTCCCATTGCGCGGTATCTTTGAGTGATGATTTCTTCTTGGCCAAAGGCTCCAACCCTGCGGCCACTGACCAGGAGCGCAGAGTAATCCAACTGTCCCAGATCAGGTCCGCGTCAAACGGTGGTGCAAGCGCCTCAACGCGCGCACCGCGTTCTTCGAAAACGTGCAACGCATCGCGGCATAGCGCGAGGATACCCTCTTCGCACGGAAACGCCCCGCCCCAGTCGCCCAACCAGCCTATGCGCATCCCTGTCAGATCAGCCGCTTGAACGGGCGACACGCGCTCGACCTCTGTGCTTAATGGCATCCTTGGATCGGGGCCGGATATGACGTCAAGCAATAGCCCGATGTCTTCAGGGCTGCGCGCCATAGGCCCCAGAGTTGAAAGCTGATGCAGATAACCGTCCCCCACTGGCTCAGACGGAACGCGCCCCCAACTTGGCCTGAACCCGTATACGTTGTTCCATGCGGCCGGGTTGCGCAGGCTGCCCATCATGTCCGAGCCGTCCGCCAGCGCCAGCATTCCCGTCGCCAACGCCACTGCTGCACCGCCCGACGAACCTCCACAGGTTTTCGTGGGATCATAAGGGTTGCGTGTTGCACCATAGACAGGATTGAACGTGTGCGAACCCAGTCCGAATTCCGGCGTGTTGGTCTTACCGATCAGAATTGCCCCAGCAGCCCTTAGCCGGGCGGCCAGCAGATCGTCAGTTTGCGGCACATGATCCTTGAACAATGGCGAACCCTGCGTCGAAGTGATCCCTGCCACATTTACCAGATCTTTCACCGCTATCGGCAACCCGTGCAGCGCGCCGCGAGGTGACGCGGCATCCGCCGCCCGCGCCTCGGCCATCAAAGCGTCTTCATCCCGCAGCGCGACAATCGCGTTTACCTCACCGTTCACCTGGGCGATCCGATCCAGCGTCGCGCGCATCAGTTCTGCAGCTGAAAGCTGTCGGCGGGACAAGGCGTCAAGAATGTCCGTCGCGGATGCTCTGGTCAAATCCATGCGGGTTGGTCCTTTGGCTGCTCGTCATCAGCCTAGCGACGTGCTCGGACCATTTAAAGCCACTGTTTAAATGTATCTTTTTAGAATTTCGCGAAGAAGAGCGGCGCAAGAGCGCGCATCATCTGATCCTGAGGTCGATCCGCACATTGCTATTGCGGCCCAGCACATTCTTCAGACCAAAGACGATCATCACCAGACTAAGCACCAGCCACAACCCGCCCCACATCATGGTGGTTCCGCCGAATTCTTCAGCCAGCATATATGCATCTGATCGCAATCCCGCGCGTCGGATCGTGTCATCGAAAATGTCAAACGGAACGTAGATCATGCTGGTCAGCCCGATGACCCGTAGAATCAGATCACACAGGTTGCGGTTCAGGAACCACGCGGTGGCCAGCATCACCGCTCCACAGCCCGCGCTGAACGCCATGGCAAACGGTTCCCGGATATACAGGAGCGCAACAATCAGCATGACTCCCCCAAAGAGACCAAGCGCAGCCCGATCGGCATTGGTGCGCAGGGCGATCATCAGCAGGCCCATCCCAAGCATCAAGGACCCAAGATATCCCGCTGACAGACTGACAAACCGATTGCCTCCTCGGCCAATAACCAGGCCACCTTGTTGTGGAGAGACCGAGAAACTTTCAACCGAACCACCGGTCAGGATAATGGCACCGGCATGCGAAAGCTCATGCAGGAACACAACCAGGATTTTCAACGGAAGCACCAGCATCGTGTTCCAGAACACAAACACCAACGCGACAATTGCGATCAATTGCCAGTGGCCCTTGATCAGGTTCACAGCCGAGGTCAGGGACTGCCGCAATTAGCCGTCGCCCTGTGCCTCGGACCGGCTTTTGCCCGAGACATTCAGGGCCAGTGTCGCCGCCATGAAACCATCCAGATCACCATCCAGCACACCCTTGGTGTCCGATGTCTCGTGATTGGTCCGCAAGTCTTTGACCATCTGATAGGGCTGCAGCACGTAAGACCGGATCTGGTTGCCCCAGCCCGCATCACCCTTGGCTTCGTGGGCGGCGTTAATCTCGGCGTTTCTGCGATCCAGCTCTTGCTGGTACAGCCGTGATTTCAGCGCCTTCATGGCAATATCTCGGTTCTGGTGCTGCGATTTCTCGGAACTGGTCACCACAATTCCGGTTGGAATATGCGTAATCCGAACCGCCGAGTCCGTCGTGTTCACGTGCTGACCACCCGCGCCCGAGGACCGGTAGGTATCAACGCGGATATCCGATGGGTTCACCTCGATCTCGATATTGTCGTCCACCACAGGATAAACCCAGACCGAACTGAACGAGGTATGCCGCTTGGCCGCCGAGTCGAACGGAGAGATACGCACCAGACGGTGCACGCCACTTTCCGATTTCAACCAGCCATAGGCGTTGTGGCCAGTGATCTTGTAGGCGGCGGACTTGATCCCCGCCTCTTCCCCCGCTGTCTCGGATTGCAGTTCGACCGTATAGCCCTTTTTCTCGGCCCAGCGGACATACATCCGCGCCAGCATCGAGGCCCAGTCGCAGCTTTCCGTACCGCCCGCGCCCGAGTTGATCTCAAGGAAGGTATCATTGCCGTCCGCTTCGCCATCAAGCAGCGCCTCAAGCTCTTTCTTTGCGGCCTTGGTCTGCAGCTTTTTGATCGCTTCTTCGGCGTCGGTTACGACCTCTTCGTCCTCTTCCATCTCGCCCAGTTCGATCAGCTCGATATTGTCGCTGAGATCGGTCTTGATGGATTCGTAGGTCTCGATGGCATCGACCAGCAACTGCCGTTCGCGCATCAATTTCTGCGCGTTCTCGGGATTGTCCCACAGGTTCGGATCTTCAACACGCGCGTTGAATTCCTCCAACCGGTGCGGCGCTGTTTCATAGTCCATGCGCTGCGCCAGCAGCTCCAGCGACTTTTCGATTTCCGCCACAATATTCTGGGTTTCGGCGCGCATGGTCAGGTCCCAACTTGCTCAATCAGGTGTGCGTGATAGCAAGAGGTGCGAGGCACCACAAGACGACTGAGCCGGGAAACTTGGGCGGATCAGTAAAGCCCGCCGCCCTGCAGATCGCCCTGGCTGGCATTGGGCCCAACGGTGATCGTATCCCCGGTTGAGGTGGTCACCTGACGGCCCGAACTTGCCTCTTCAAACAACGGCAGGTCAGATCCCATCGCGAAGCCACCGTCATAGACGCGATCGATAAAACCATCCACGCCATCACGGAAATACTCGGCGACCACATATTCTCCACTGGCATCTTCTGGCAGGCGCGCGCCGCTGAAACGGTCAATCTTGATGAAATGGCCACCCGGAGGCACCTCGAACGGGCCACCGCCGTATTTCTCGACTGCTTTTTCCATAAAGCTTTGGAACACAGGGCCGCACAAGGTGCCGCCGTAGGCCCCCCGGCCCATCGGGCGCGGGCGGTCATAACCGATGTAGCAACCGGCCACGATATTTGAGGTGAAACCGATGAACCACGCATCCTTGGATTCGTTCGTGGTGCCGGTCTTGCCCGCTGTGGGCACGGGCAGGTTCACAACACGTGATGCAGTGCCGCGATCAACCACGCCCTTCATCATCGACGTCAACTGGTAGGCGGTGATGGCATCCATGACCTGGCTGCGATCGGTGAGGATCGTCGGCGATTCATCAGGCTCAAGCCAGCTAGAGTTACAATCGACACACTGGCGATCGTCATGGCGATAGATGGTCTTGCCGAACCGGTCCTGAATACGGTCAACCAGTGTGGGTTCAACCCGCTCGCCACCATTGGCGAACATCGCATAGGCAGCGACCATTTTGTACAGCGTAGTCTCTTCAGACCCTAGCGAGTTCGCAAGGAACGCCCCCATCCGATCATATACGCCAAACCGCTCGGCATAGCCCGCAACAACGGGCATGGTGACTTCTTGTGCCAGACGGATGGTCATCAGGTTCCGCGACTGTTCGATCCCGGTACGCAACGGGGTCGGACCATAAAACTTGTTCGTCGAGTTTTTGGGACGCCACAGGCCCTGCGGTGTATTCACCTCGATCGGCGCATCCACAACGATCGTCGCGGGGCTGTATCCGCTATCCAGAGCAGCGGCATAAACGAATGGCTTGAAGCTGGACCCGGGCTGGCGCTGCGCCTGAGTGGCGCGGTTGAACACGGTGTCCTGATACGAGAACCCGCCCTGCATCGCCAGAACACGGCCCGAGTTCACATCCATCGCGACAAAGCCGCCCTGCACCTCTGGCACCTGACGGGCAGACCACTGCCCCTCTTCGCCAGCCATTACCAGAATGACATCGCCGCGTTTGAAATTGTCCTGGAAATTGCCCTGCATCCACTTGATGTCTTCGCGCGGGACGGTGCCATCTGCTGGGCCATCTTCGATCCCGACGGTCAGGGATTGGTCGGCCACGTTCAGAACAACGGCAGGATACCACTGCGTCGGCAGCACCACGTCGCGGGGGATTTCCATGATCGCCAGCGCCTCGCGCCACTGTGCTTCATCCGCCAGCTTCTCCTCGGCGATGACTTCGCCTGTGCCGCGCCACCGCCCACGAGAGCGGTCGTATTTCTGCAGCGCCGTGCGCAGGGCTTTCGCCGCTTCGACCTGCATTTCCTCATCCACCGAGGCGCGTACGGTGAAACCGCCAGTGAAAAACTCACCCTCGCCAAAATCCTCGCTCAACTGGCGACGGATTTCGTCGGTGAAATAGTCACGCGGCGGCAGTGCAGTGCGGAAGCTCTCAAAATCGCCGTTCTGAACCGACCGCAAAGGCATCTCGACTTCGGTCTCATAGGTGGCCTGATCGATATAGCCGTTCTGTTGCATCTCGCGCAGCACATAGTTGCGGCGGTTCAGCAAACGTTCTTTCTGCCGCACAGGATGGTAGTCCGATGGAGCCTTGGGCATCGCCGCCAGCATCGCGGCCTCATGCGGGGCCAGTTCCTGCAGAGTTTTGTTGAAATAGGTCTGCGCAGCAGCGGTCACACCATAAGAGTTCTGACCCAGAAAGATCTCGTTCATATACAGCTCGAGGATCTGTTCCTTGTCCAAGGTATCCTCAAGCCGGGTGGCGAGGATAATTTCCTTGATCTTGCGCTCGGCCCGGCGGTCACCGGACAACAGGAAGTTCTTCATCACCTGCTGCGTGATGGTTGACGCACCACGAACGGTTTCGCCTTTAGTGCGCACGGCCTCGACCCCGGCAGCAATGATACCCCGCGGGTCATAGCCCTGATGGGTATAGAAATTCTTGTCTTCCGCTGAGATAAACGCCTGTTTTACCAGATCGGGAATTTCCTCGGACGGCGTGAACAGGCGGCGCTCCTGTGCAAATTCGTCGATCAGCTGGCCCTCACCCGAGTAAATCCGGCTGATCGTCGGTGGTTTGTATTGCGCCAATGACTCGTGGCTGGGCAGGTCTCGGCCATACATCCAGAACACCGCGCCAACGACCAGCGCGGCCATAAAAATACCTAAGGTCACGAGACTGAAAATTGCCCCGAAGAACGAAAGAATGAACCGGATCACGTTACTGCCTTTTACTCGCGATGACGCCTATATAGTGTCGCCCCCGCGCAGGGTCAAAACACGAAAGGCTACAATGGCTGTTTTGCGCCGCTGCGTCATTGTCCGATCAGAGATCGCTTCACCAGATCGTCCCGACGCCAGTTCTCAAGCCCCTGCACAAGCCCATGCGCCATGGATGCGCGCCAGTTCGGATCAGAGATGTTCTTGAAATCGCGCGGGCTGGACAAAAAACCCAACTCAACCAGAACCGATGGGATATCTGCTGCCTTCAACACCGAAAACGACGAAGAACGTAGCGGACGACGATTCATCGGGCCTCCCTGCTGCGTCATTCCATCCACCAGCGAGCGCGCCAGTGCGCTACTGCGTGGCACGGTCTCTTGCCGAGCCAGATCCAGCAACACATCAGCGACCTGATCGTCCGCACCGCTGAGATCAATGCCTGCGATCAAATCACTCCGGTCATGCCGTTCGGCCAGCTTTTGACTGGCAACGTCTGAAGCTTCCTCTGAAAGAGTGTAGACGACCGACCCATGCGCCAGCCCTTCGGAAAGCGAATCCGCGTGCAGTGAGATAAACACGTCGGCCCCGGCCTGATGTGCCAGCGAGATACGGCGTTCGAGCGAGACGAATTGATCGTCAACACGCGTCATCACCACTTCGAAACCGCCGGTACGCAGCAGCGCCTCTCGCAGCTCTCGCGCGAAGGTCAGCATCAGTGTTTTCTCATTGGTATCAGCGAATTCTGCCCCGGGATCAATGCCGCCATGCCCGGGATCCAGCATGACCCGTACCGCCCGCACGCCGTCGCGCCGCGGCAGTGCCGGTGTCACTGCGGGTTCCGGCAAATCCCAGCCAGGCTGACGGGGGGCACCTGCGCTGGCTGCAAAACTGTCAAAATCAGTGCCTTTCAGGTGCAGCGATAGTTGAGCAGTGCCCGTCGCCTGATCAACCCGCAGATCAGCTGTTTCCACCGCCAGCGGAGCGCCCAGCTCCAACACCAGACGCGACCAACCGGGCACGTATGCGCCGAATTGAACACCGCTGATCCGGCTGGTTTGCAGGAAGGTCTCGCGGTTCAGGCCAGACCAGTCGACCTCTTGGAAATCCAGAACCACGCGGTATGGATCGCGCAGCGTGAACACGCGGTATGGAACGCCTTGAGTCAGCCCAAGTTCGACCCTTACGCCGGTATTGCCATCATCGACGATTCCGCTCTGGTCCGGAAGGACGCGTGCAAGCGCGCTGAAGTCCTGCGCGACAGCAGCACCAGTCAGCGCCCAAATCAGGGCGATTGCGTAGAAAATCCTGCTCATGGCCTCAAGTTATCCCGAGATCGTTTGAGGCAGAGCCTATCGCATGACGCCGCCTTTGTGAACGCTTTAGGCCGATTGCGGGATCGCACCCCGCTTGGCCATAAAACGTTGTAGCCGATCCAGCCCATCCTGAATGTCTTCGGTCGATCGCGCATAGGAAAATCGCAGCGTCGTATGCCCGCGCACCGGATCGAAATCCAGCCCCGGCGTCACGGCAACCCCGGCTTTGTCGAGAATTTCGGCTGCAAATGCCCGGCTGTCATCGGTCAAGTCTGAGACATCCGCGTAAACATAAAACGCCCCATCCGGCGGTGCGATACTGGTAAAACCGGCCTTGGGCAACCCGTCCAACATCAACAGTCGATTGCGGCGGTATACATCCAGATTTGCCTGCAATTCGTCGTCACAATCCATAGCTGCCAATGCGGCCACCTGACTGGCGTGAGGCGCGCAGATGAACATGTTCTGGGCAATCCGCTCAACCACCCGTACCTGATCTTCGGGCACAACCATCCAGCCAACGCGCCAGCCGGTCATCGAAAAATATTTGGAGAATGAGTTGATCACATAGCACTCATCCGTCAGCTCCAGCGCAGTGACGGCTTTGGCCTCGTATTCCAGCCCGTGATAAATCTCGTCACTGATGAACGATGCACCCTGCCCGTGCGCCGCATCGATCAGCGCCTGCATCGCCATGTGATCCAGCATTGTTCCAGTCGGGTTGGCAGGCGAGGCAACCATCAATCCCTGCAAATCAAGCCCCGTGAAATCGGCGGGCACCGGCTGTAGCCGGTTTTCCGGTGCTGTCGGCAAGTCTACCGGCACCAAACCCAAGGCTTTCAGGATTTGCCGATAAGAGGGATATCCCGGGGCACCAATCCCCACCCGATCACCGCTGTCGAACAAAGCGGTAAAGGCGAGCAAAAACCCGCCCGATGATCCCGGTGTGATGACCACCCGTTCTGGATTGAGATCAACGCCATACCATTCGCCATACATCTGCGCGATCCGCTGACGAAGAGCGGGCAAACCCAAAGCCACCGTATACCCAAGCGGCCCTTGTTCCATGGCCTTCGCCAATGCTTCGGTTGCCCCTTTGGGTGCGCCGGTCCCCGGTTGACCTACTTCCATGTGAACGACATGCCGCCCGGCTTCTTCCGCCTTGCGCGCGGCCTCCATCACGTCCATCACGATGAAGGGATCGACCCCGGAACGGGTTGAGTTTCTCATGGCCATCTCCCATGTTGCAGCCATGGCTTTTGAACGCTTATCCCGGCTGGCGTCAATCCCGGCCGTGTTGCTGCTGGCAGTGACATGGTCGATCAGCGCCATGCAGGCCAGCGCGCAAAGCCTTATCCGCGATCCCGACATTGAACACGGGCTGCAAGAGCTCGCCTTTCCGATCCTGCGGGCCGCTGGCCTGAACACCAACCGGGTGCGCGTACTGATCGTCAATGATGGTACGTTCAATGCCTTCGTGATCGATTACAACACGATCTATATCAACTATGGCTTGATCCTGAGCGTCGATACGCCCGAGATGCTGCAAGCGGTGATCGCACACGAGGCCGCGCACATCGCCAACGGCCACCTGGCCAGACGCTCAGAGAACCTGCGAGCGGCACAACGTAACGCGCAGCTTGGGACGCTTTTAGCGCTTGCAGCCGCAGCCGCAGGTGGCGGAGAAGCTGCAGCAGGAATTGCAGCGGGCACACAAGCCTCGGCGCTGCGCAGCTTTCTGGGCCATACGCGGGCCGAAGAAGCCTCGGCGGATCGAAGTGCTGCCAGCTATTTGCGTTGGGCGGGAGTATCTCCGCGCGGGATGGTCAACCTGCACCGTAAGTTCGCGGGGCAAGAGCTGTTGAACCCCGTCAATCAAGACCCCTACATGCGCTCACACCCTACCAGCCGCGAACGTTTGCGCGCCGCCGAGGCCTTTCTGAACGAATTCGGCGACAAGGCAGAGCAAAACGCAAATGCCGATTACTGGTTCGCGCGGATCAAAGGTAAGTTGTCAGCCTTTCTTCGATCCCCGACCTGGACCATGCGTCGCGCGGGCGAAGAAAAAGATCGTGACATACGCCTGATGCGCGAGGCATCGGCCCATCATCAAAATCGCGATCTCGCCCGTGCCCGCGCAGCAATCGATGGTGCGCTGGAGATTCGCCCTGACGATCCGTTTTTTTATGAATTGAAGGGCCAGATTCTATTGGAGAACCGGCGCGTGCCCGAAGCTGTGGATGCCTACGGTGCAGCCGTTGATATGGCGCCCAACAATGCCCTGATCCTCGCCGGTTACGGACGTGCTTTGCTGGCGGATGGCAAGACGAAGAAAGCCCTGCAAGTGCTTGAAAAGGCGCGCGCACGCGACTATCGCAATGCCCGGCTGATGCGGGATCTGGGTTCTGCCTATTCGCAGGTGGGCAACAACGGAATGGCGTCTGCGGTGACTGCAGAACGCTATGCGCTGCAGGGACGACTTGATGATGCGGGCATACATGCTAAACGGGCTGTTGCAGAGCTCCCCGAAGGCTCTCCGGGTTGGCAAAGGGCACAGGATGTGTTGATTGCCTCGGAGCGCGCAAAGAAGAAGAAAAAGAGGAAACGGAAATGATCCTGAGACATGCTGCACCGGCCCTATTGGGTCTTTCCCTGATCACTGGTCCTGCGCAGGCGCTGGAATTGAACGCGATGAGCGACGCCGAGAAGGCCGAGTTTGGCGCACAAGTGCGCGAATACCTTCTGGAAAACCCCGAAGTGATCCTCGAGGCGATCAACATCCTTGAGGAACGCAATGCCGTTGCCGAGGCTCAGGCTGACAAGGAGCTCGTCGCGGCCAACGCTGACGAGCTTTTTAATGACGGTTACAGCTGGGTCGGTGGCAATCCGGACGGCGATATTACTCTGGTCGAGTTCATGGACTACCGTTGCGGTTACTGCCGGCGCGCCGTGCCCGAAGTGGCCACCCTGCTGGCCGAGGACGGCAATATCCGTCTTGTGATCAAGGAATTGCCGATCCTGGGCGATGCCTCTGTCGCGTCATCCCGCTTTGCCATCGCAACAAAACAGGTAGCCGGAGACGATGCCTATAAGCAGGTCCATGACGCTCTGCTGGAATTCAGCGGCGAGCCCTCCGAGGTGACCCTGCGCCGGATTTCAGATGGGCTGGGTCTGGACAGCGACGCGATCATCGCGGCAATGAACAGCGATGAGGTCACCGAAGAAATCGCAAAAACCCGCGATCTGGCGCAAAAGCTGCGGATTTCAGGCACACCGTCCTTTGTTCTGGGCACCGAAATGATGCGCGGGTACCTGCCCGCAGACCAAATGCTCCAGATCGCAAATGGTGTTCGGGCAGAACAGGGTTAAGTCATCACTGTGGGTTTCCAGCATGGATCGACGGAACCTCTTACTCACTGGAGGTGCGCTGAGTTTTATGGGCCTGTCTAAGCAAGCCCTCGCTCAGCGCACCTCAAACTTCTTTGTACCGGCGGAAGAAGCGCCCCACGAACGCACATTTATGCAATGGCCGGTCAGCCGCAAAGTTTACCGTGACCAGATCTTTCTGGATATGGTGCAACAAACCATCGCGGAAATCGCGAACGCCATTTCCGCCTTTGAACCCGTGACGATGCTTGCGGCGAGAAAGCACCATGTGGATGCACGTCAAAAACTTTCCTCATCAGTCGAGCTCTGGGATGTTCCAACCGAAGATTTGTGGTGCCGCGACGCAGGTCCAATCTTCGTGATCGACAATCGAGGCGGGATTGCGGTCACTCGTATCCAGTTCAATGGCTGGGGCCGGAAACAGGTGCACAAACACGATGCGCAAATCGCCAGTAAGGTTGCCGATCACCTCGGCCTACCCCTGCTTCCGTCCGGCTTGAGGGGCGAGGCCGGTGGTGTAGAACAAGACGGGCATGGGTTGATCATGGCCCATGAAAGCTCGTGGGTGAATGAGAACCGCAATCCAGACCTGTCACGCAACGAAATTGAATCCCGATTACTGGCAGCCTATGGGGCTGACCGCATGGTCTGGTCTGATGGGGTCTGGGGCGAGGATATCACCGATTACCACATCGACAGTCTGGCGCGCTTCACCGGCCCTGGGCGCGTTTTGATCAACCTGCCAGACGAGCCGGATATGGATGATCCGTTTCATGTCGCGGCCCTTGATACTCATGACCGTCTCGTCGCCGAAGGATTGCAGGTTGAGGTGATCCCTGAACCCAATAGGCGCCGAGTTAACGATCCCGAATTCGTGGCGTCTTATGCGAATTACTATGTTTGTAATGGTGGCATCGTGATGGCCCAGTTCGGAGACCGCGAAACCGATGAGATTGCACAGAAGGCATTAGCTCGTCACTACCCCGGCCGCGAGATCATTGCATTGAATGTCGACGTATTGGGCGAGCTGGGCGGCGGCATTCACTGCGCAACACAGCAAATGCCTGTTGCTTAGGCCTTGTTACTCAGCAGCTTCAGCTGCCGCATCCAGCTCTGCTGCCTTCTTTTCGACCTCTTCAACGATGTGATCAATCATCTGGTCGTTTGACATCTTGTGGCTGGCTTTGCCTGCCAGATAGACCATGCCCGAGCCTGCCCCGCCACCGGTGAAACCGACATCGGTCATCAGCGCCTCACCCGGACCGTTCACGACACAGCCGATGATCGACAGGCTCATGGGTGTCTTGATGTGTTCCAAGCGATGCTCCAACGCCTCAACCGTTTTGATTACGTCAAAACCCTGTCGCGCGCAGGAGGGGCATGAGATGATGTTCACGCCGCGATGGCGCAGGCCCAGAGATTTCAGGATCTCATAGCCGACCTTGACCTCTTCCACCGGATCAGCAGACAGGCTGACGCGGATCGTGTCGCCAATGCCCATCCACAGCAGATTGCCCAGACCGATGGCCGATTTGATGGTGCCGCTGACCAACCCTCCGGCCTCGGTGATGCCCAGATGGATGGGCGCATCCGTCGCCTCGGCAATGCCCTGATAAGCCGCCGCTGACAGGAATACGTCGCTGGCCTTCACACTGATCTTGAAATTGTGAAAGTCGTTGTCTTCGAGAATACGGATATGCTCCAACCCGCTCTCGACCATCGCTTCGGGGCACGGCTCGCCGTATTTCTCAAGCAGGTGCTTTTCCAGGCTCCCTGCGTTCACCCCGATCCGGATCGAGCAATTGTGGTCTCGCGCGGCTTTGATGACCTCTTTCACCCGTTTTTCATCGCCGATATTGCCCGGATTGATCCGTAGACAGGCCGCACCGGCCTCGGCGGATTCGATTCCGCGACGGTAGTGGAAATGAATATCAGCCACGATAGGAACAGGGCTTTCGCGCACGATCTCTTTCAGCGCTTTTGACGAGGCCTCATCCGGGACCGAGACCCGCACGATATCCGCCCCCGCCTCGGCCGCCGCCTGCACCTGTGCCACGGTCGCAGCCACATCGGTGGTCAGCGTGTTGGTCATGGTCTGCACGGCAATCGGTGCGTCACCTCCGACGGGCACATTGCCAACCATGATCTGGCGGGATTTACGGCGATAGATATTGCGCCAGGGGCGCACGTGATTGAGCGACATGAGGATCGATCCGGATCAGCCTGAATTGACCCTTAGATAGTTCGCCATCCCTTGGGGAGCAATGCCAAGATCACTCGGCGGGCGCTTCTGCCGCCTCGGTCTGCAACTCGGCCACCAGTTGCTTGAGTGCGCTGTTCTGATCGGCCTCAAGATCGGCAACTGCGAAGGTTTCTGCAACGGCATCCTTTGACAGAACAACACCTTTGGCCACCGTACCCGGCGCGCCCACAGGACCAAAGTGTTCGCCATTCATGGAGAAATAGACCGACCCCGCGGCTCCTGCTCGCAGTTGCGGGGGTTCCTCGGTGAGCGGCACTTCAAACGTGCTGCCCTGCTCAACGGTGCCCAGAGTTCCTTCGAAAATCACGCTGCCATCGGCTGCAGTGACACGCATCCAAGCAGGGTTCACGGCCACGATCTTCAGCGTCGTATCCAGCTTTTCAACCACTTGAGGCAAGGCCGGGCGTTCAACCGTATGAACTTCGGTCACTTTGATTTGCGGAGGTTCAGGCGCGCGGAACGTTCCGACATTGCGCGGATCAAGGGTGGAAATCGGCGCATCGCGCGCCACCAGCACCGGCACATCAAGTGCCTGCGGACGATACAGACGATCCAGCGCTTCAGAGCTTGGCACCTCTGCGCTGGCCAGTTCCGTTGCCTCGGGCCGGGCCTGTGCGGCATCCAGCGGGTCAAGGTCTGTAAGCACGACGGGGGCCTGCTCAACCGGGCTGACCTGCACCTGCTGAATGCGGTTCAAAACCGACCAGCCCCCATAACCGATGCCGCCAATGACGGCCAACAGCACCAGCGTCGATCCAATAGCACGCGGTTCAATCTGGCTGACTACGGATTCGCGGCCCGGAATATAAGGCGTACTGGGCGAGACAAACGGATCACGCCCCATCGGCCCGCGTGAAGGCAGACCACCCTGCGCCTTTTTGACCACCGACGCCTCGGCCGACATGCCATGCGCAACCTCGAAACCGCTTTCCTGACAGAAGGTCGCAAAAGTCTCATCGGGGTTCATGCCCAGATAACGGGCATATGAACGCACATACCCGGCGATGAAGCCGGGTGTGTCAAAGGCATCGGGATCTGCATTTTCGATGGCGGCGATGTAGTTGGCTTTGATTCGCAGTTCACGCTGCACATCCAGAAGCGACTTGCCCATCGTTGCACGTTCGCCGCGCATGACATCGCCAAGCCGTACCTCATAGTCATCAAAACCCTTGGGTCTGACGTCCATGTCTTCTTCGGAATCGCGCTGTGATCTGCGCCCAATCATTCCTGCTGCCCCATCTTTGCCTGTCGCGTGTTACGCGCAAACGTCGAATCGCCCCTATAACGATTCGTCCGCTTCTTTTGTTAGCGTAAGCTTAACACGCAGCAAACTCGTTGCACACTTTAGCGTGAGGTTATCCAGCAAGTTCGGCGCGATTTAGCGCACAATGTGACCAAAGTTCGTCCATCGCCTGCACCAGACGGTTCATTTCGTCGGGTCCATGCACCGGAGATGGCGTAAACCGCAGACGTTCGGTGCCGCGCGGAACGGTCGGGAAATTGATTGGCTGCACATAGATACCATAGTCATCCAGCAGCATATCGCTCAACTTCTTGGTGTGGACTGGGTTGCCAACGATCACCGGCACAATGTGGCTGCCGTGATCAATCAGAGGCATGCCAAGCCCTTTCAGCCTCAGCTTAAGAATGCTGGCCTGGGTCTGGTGCTGCTCGCGCAGTTCAGGCGCGCGCTTGAGATAGGCCACCGAGGCTGCCGCCCCTGCCGCAACCGCAGGTGGCAGCGAGGTAGTGAAGATGAAGCCCGGCGCATAGGACCGGATGGCATCGCACATCTTAGCGCTGGCGGCGATATAACCACCCATGACACCGTAGGCTTTGGCCAGCGTTCCGTTGATGATGTCAATGCGATGCGCCAACCGATCACGCTCGGTTACGCCCCCGCCGCGGGGGCCGTACATGCCAACCGCGTGAACCTCATCAATATAGGTCAAAGCACCGAATTCATCGGCCAGATCGCAAATCTCTTCAATGGGTCCGAAATCGCCATCCATCGAATAGACCGACTCAAACGCGATCAGCTTGGGGGCTGCAGGGTCATCGGCCTCCAGCAACTCACGCAGATGCGCCACGTCATTGTGGCGGAAAATGCGTTTGGCCCCCCCGTTGCGGCGCACGCCTTCGATCATCGACGCATGGTTCAGTGCATCGGAATATATAATCAGGCCGGGGAACAATTTTGGCAGAGTGCTGAGTGTCGCGTCATTGGCGATATAGGCACTGGTGAATAGCAGTGCGGCTTCTTTGCCGTGCAAGTCCGCCAATTCAGCTTCCAGCCGTTTGTGATAGACTGTCGTGCCTGAAATGTTGCGCGTCCCGCCCGAGCCTGCGCCTGCGGCCTCCACCGCCTCGTGCATGGCCTCCAAAACAACAGGATTCTGACCCATGCCCAAATAATCATTGCCACACCACACGGTGATGTTCTGCTGCGAACCATCGGGACAAGTCCGTACCGCATGCGGAAAATGACCGTTCCGACGTTCAATATCGATAAAGGTCCGATAACGTCCTTCGTCATGCAGCCTGGCAATCGCTGTATCGAGCTGAGCAGTATAGTCCAACGGACCCTCCTTGGATGCCCGGTTATTATAGCCCCGGGCGACTTTTTTCGCCACTTCACAAGCCGGGCTGGAAGTATGGCGTCGCGTTCATCTGTCCAACTGGCCTACAGCCGAACAGCCGAACCCAACTTTGATTTGCATCAAATAACGCCAAACGCCTAAACCGACAAGCAAAGTTACGACCACAAGACGCGAGGAAACGCCGCAGGCCTTTCCCCCAGATCCAGCACAGAAACCTGCTGGACGGTACCGCCCATGCTGATAGGCTCTGTCCAATTTCAAGACCTTCCCAGGAGACCCCTATGTCGCTTGACGCTGTACTGAGCCGGATCGATACCGATCTGACCACCTCCATCGACCGCCTGATGGAGTTTCTGCGCATTCCCTCCATCTCGACTGACCCGGCCTTCAAGGACCAAGTCGACCAGGCTGCCGATTGGCTGGTGGCGGATCTGAAAAGTATCGGTATTGCAGCCAAAAAGCGCGAAACTCCGGGACATCCCATGGTCGTTGGCCATGTCGGTGAGGACAGCGGTGGGCCGCATGTTCTGTTCTATGGGCACTATGATGTGCAACCTGTCGATCCGCTGGAGCTGTGGACACGCGATCCTTTCGATCCGGCTTTGGAAGACACTCCACACGGACAGGTGATACGCGGGCGCGGCGCTTCTGACGACAAAGGCCAACTGATGACCTTCGTCGAGGCCTGCCGCGCCTGGAAAGCAGTGCATGGCACCCTGCCCTGCCGCATCACGTTTTTCTTCGAAGGTGAGGAAGAATCCGGGTCGCCCTCGCTCGTGCCATTTCTCAAAGCAAACAAATCCGAGCTTCAGGCGGATCTCGCGTTGGTCTGTGATACTTCGATGGTGTCGCGGGGGGTGCCTTCGATAGCGTCGCAATTGCGCGGCATGCTCAAGGATGAATTCACAATCATCGGTCCCCGCATCGACCTGCATTCGGGCCACTATGGCGGGCCGGGTCTGAACCCGCTGCGGGAACTGTCGCGCATCGTCGCATCCTTCTATGATGAAGAAACCGGCCGCGTCGCAGTCGAAGGTTTTTACGAAGGCGTACACGAAGTCCCGGCCGAGCAGTTGCGCCAATGGGAGAATTGCGGGTTCGATGAAACGGAATACCTGAATTCGGTTGGCTATACCGAGCCGCACGGTGAAACAGGCTATTCCACGCTGGAACAACAATGGGCGCGACCCACGCTCGAAGTGAATGGCCTTTGGGGAGGTTACAACGGCGCGGGCTCCAAAACCGTTATCCCGTCCGAGGCACATTGCAAGATCACCTGCCGCCTGGTCGGCGACATGGACCCGGACGCGCTCCGCAAAAGGATCCGCAAACATGTCGAAGAGCGCCTGTCTACGGATGCAAAAGTGGTCTGGGACAGTGATCTCGAAGGCTCTCCTGCTTCGGTGATGAACCTTAGCCGCCCAGAATTCGAAGCGGCCCGCAGAGCACTTTCGGACGAGTGGAATCGCGAGGCCGTTTTCACCGGGATGGGCGGATCAATCCCGGTGGTTGGATATTTCAATACAGTGTTGGGGCTGGATTCGATGCTGGTTGGGTATGCCAATGACGATGATGCCATCCACTCGCCGAACGAGAAATACGACGTCAAAAGCTTCCACAAAGGCATCCGCTCGTGGGCCCGTATATTGGAAGCAATAAATAAATGAGGATCCTTTGCGAGGCTCTGCCTCGCGCTCCGATGTATTTTCGGCCAGATGAAGTACGGATCCCCTGCTTCATCTGGCTATAAATATCTCGGGGGAGTCGCGGCTTGCCGCGGCGGGGGCAGAGCCCCCTGTCCTTACATGTGGATCACGCGTCCATAGGCATCCAGCACGCTTTCATGCATCATTTCAGACAGCGTCGGATGCGGGAAGACGGTGTTCATCAGGTCTTCTTCAGTGGTTTCCAACTGGCGACCGACCACATAGCCCTGAATAAGCTCTGTGACTTCGGCACCGATCATGTGTGCACCTAGCAGTTCCCCAGTCTTGGCATCGAAGACGGTCTTGATCAGTCCCTCGGGCTCACCAAGCGCGATGGCCTTGCCGTTGCCGATGAACGGGAAGCGTCCGACCTTGATCTCATAGCCCAGCTCTTTGGCCTTGGCTTCGCTATACCCAACCGAAGCGACCTGAGGCTGGCAATAAGTGCAGCCCGCGATGCTTTCAGGCTTGACCGGATGTGCGTGTTTGCCCGCGATCAGCTCAGCTACCATCACGCCTTCGTGGCTGGCTTTGTGTGCCAGCCAGGGCGCCCCGGCGATATCACCTATTGCGTAAAGCCCGTCTACCCCAGTGCGGCAGTATTCATCGGTGACCACGTGCGTGCGGTCGATCTTCACACCCAAGGCTTCAAGCCCGAGGTTTTCCACATTGCCGACGATGCCCACGGCCGAGATCACCGTGTCAAAATCGTGTTTCTCAACCTTGCCTTTCACCTCGATATGCGCAGTCACCTTGCCCTTGGCGCGGTCCAATTGTTTAACCATCGCCTTTTCCATGATGGTCATGCCCTGCTTGGTGAAAGCTTTCTTGGCAAATGCACTGATCTCGGCATCTTCTACAGGCAGCACTCGATCCATCACCTCGACCACGGTCGTGTCCGCGCCCAACGTGTTATAGAAGCTGGCGAATTCGATCCCGATCGCACCCGAGCCGATGACCAGCAGTTTCTTGGGCATCCGCGGCGGTTGCAGCGCGTGTTTGTACGTCCAGACCAGATCGCCATCCGCTTCAAGGCCCGGCAGTTCGCGCGCCCGGGCACCGGTGGCCAGAACGATATTCTTCGCGGTTAGGTCTTCCGTGCCTTTGTCTGTTTTGACGCTGACCTTGCCCTTGGCGGGGATCGATGCCTCGCCCATGACAACAGCGATTTTGTTCTTTTTCAGCAGATGACCTATACCGCCGGACAACTGCGCGGCAACACCGCGCGAGCGCTTCACAACCGCATCCAGATCGTAGCCGACCTTGTCGGCTTTCAAGCCAAAATCCTTGGCACGCTCCATCAGGTGAAACACTTCCGATGACCGCAGTAGTGCCTTTGTCGGGATACAACCCCAGTTCAGGCAGATACCACCCAGATGCTCGCGCTCGACAACAGCGGTCTTCAGGCCCAGTTGCGCCGCGCGAATAGCGGCTACATAGCCACCGGGGCCAGCCCCGATTACGATCAGATCATAAGATTGTGCAGCCATGTTTCCCTCTCGGCACAGGTCAGTTCAAAAACTAGTTTACCGTTAAACTATTTTTTACAACGCATCAACATCAGAGCCCGCGACATATGTGACGCGGGGTCAAATCAGGTATTTGGGGCTGAATTCAGCCTATACCCACGTTACCGCAAAGGCTAGAACTGACGAATATGCACTACCAGTTTTTGACCTTCCCGATTTTCGAAAGGCGTATCATGGCTAAAACGCTCAAAGATTTACTGCTCGCTCTTTTGAACGCGACATTGATATTGTTGGCTTTATGCCTGTTTCTGGGGTGGAAACTTGCGCAGTCTGTCGATCAGATCCGGGTCGGGTTTGCTGAGAACCTGCAGGTCGTGGCGCCGCTACGAGATCAGGCGCAGGGAATTCGTGGGGAACTGGCCGCGTTGCGCAGCGATCTTGCAACCCTTAGCAGTCGGGGCACGCAACTCGATGCGGTCACGCGCCAACAGCTGAATGCGGCATTGCGACGTTTGGGTGATCTGGAGGGGAAGCTGGAAGACACTCAGACCCGATTGGCGGGCCTGGTCGAAAAACCAGAAGACTTGATCGACTATGCCATTACGACATCCGCCGACACTGTTACCGACCGCCTTCTGATCCTAAAAGGCTGTGAGCCCGCGACCTAGGTCGCGGCCTGCAACTCGCGCACAGTCGAACCATATCCGCCATTACTGACATATGCGGCTTCGTGTTCAGTAGTCGCGCGTTCCAGCGCATCGTTTCGATACGGGAAACGACCGAACTTGCGGATCACCTCACGATGAGCGCGCGCATGAAGCAGATTGCTCTCGCCGCCTTCCGGCATCCGTTCGATCATAAGGCGCACACAGCGCTCCTGATCGCACAGATTTTCCGAATGCATCATCGGCAAATAAAAGAACTGCCGCGCCGGTTCGTCGATCTTAAGATCCCAGCCTTTGTCGACCGCGCATTTCGCTGCAGCCAGTGCCGCCCGATCCGATGCAAAGGCCTGTTTGCTTCCCCGGAACATGTTGCGAGGCAACTGATCCATAAGAATAATATAGGCCAGCGAACCGCTGGGATAGGTCAGCCAAAGCGAGAATTTACCCTCACACGCGGCTTCCCATGTTGAAAGAAATTTATCCCGGATCCGCGCATCCAGCGCTTCATCCTGCAGGTACCACCCCTCGGGGCCAACCTCATCTAACCAAAAACTCAATACTTCTTCAGGACCTACCATTGCCCTAGACTCCGTAATTGCCCTCCCCAGGACGTAACGTCATTAAAATCACTTTTACAGATTTGTGACAGTAACATATTGCAACACAAAAGTCACATTTCCGGCGCTCAGGCGGGTTCTTGCGTATCCTGCTCGTCCTGGGCTGCTTCAATGGCGACCTCTTGCGCAACTTCCAGGGCAACGGGCGAAGATGTCGGGTAGATCGGGGCAATCGATCCGGTTTCATCCACGGGTTTGTAAACGCGCTGGGTCATACGATAGGCCGCATAGGCGGCCATGATGAACATCAGCGCCGCGATGAACAGGAAAAAGCCTTGTGGGCCGAGCACGCCAGCCCCCATTAGCCAACCGGTGATAATTGGACCTGCGATTGCGCCCAAGCCGTTAATAAAAACCAGACCGCCCGAAGCCGCCGACATATCGTCATACTCCAAGTAGTCATTGGTATACGCGATCAACAGAGAATAGAGCGGGCTTGTCATGCCGCCGATGATAAAGGCAGCTACGAGAAGCATGGTGAAAGTGACGCCCAGTATCATGCCTATCACGGCGCCTACCCCACCAACAGCGGCCACCAGCATGATCAGCAGACGGCGGTCCATTCTGTCGGACATCCAGCCCAACGGATATTGCAGGACTACGGCGCCGATATAAAACACCGCTACGAAGGTCGAAATCTCGACCAGACTCAATCCAACCTGAGCGCCATAAACGGCGCTCATCCCGAATTGCGCTGAAAATATCCCGCCAAGCAAGAACATGCCGACGCAGCCCAGCGGCGATGTTTCCATCAGCTGGCGCAATGTCATTGGTTTGGTGGTATCGAACGCCGGGGTCGGAGAAATGGACAGCAGAATAGGCGCAAATGAGATCGAAACCAGTATAGAAGCGATGACAAAGGTCTCATATCCTGCCGGGTCGCCGACCAGCAACAAGGCCTGGGCACTCACCACTCCTGTCATCTGCACCATCATATAAAGCGACAGCGCCTGCCCTCGGTTCTCGTTGTTTGCGGCATTGTTCAGCCAGCTTTCCGCGGTCACATACACGCCCGAAAAACAGAACCCGATAATCACGCGGCCAATCGACCATGCAATTGGATCGGTCAGCATCGGATACATGATCATGACAGCCGAGATGAACGAGGCCAGCGCCGCAAACACGCGCACGTGCCCCACGCGGCGGATCATTTCAGGTGCCAGACGCGAGCCGCCAAGGAACCCAAGGAAATAGGCCGACATCACAAAGGACATCTCTAAGGTCGAGAATCCCTCGATCTCCCCACGCACCCCCAGCAACGTGCCCTGCAGGCCGTTGCCGACCATCAGCAACCCCATTCCCAGAAGAAGCGCCCAAGCGCTGGAAAGAACCTGAAGCATTCTGCCTATCCAAAATTGCCGGTGTGTTTTGTCCGCTTTGCCGTCAATGACGAAGCACGTCGCGCTTGTCTACGACATTGTAAGGGCGCAGATGGCCAAGATACGACTATGGTATCAGCAGAGACGCGTCGCCGTATGAGAAAAAGCGATATTCTTCTGCGATAGCGTGGTCATAGACCGACTTGACCCGATCCTGCCCAATCAACGCCGAAACCAGCATCAGCAATGTGGATTTCGGCAGGTGGAAGTTGGTCATCAGCGCATCAGTGACGTGAAATTCAAAACCTGGGTATATGAAGATATCGGTCTCGCCCTCCCACGGCGCGATCCGGCCGCGTCGTGCTGCGCTTTCGATCAGTCGAAGGGCAGTTGTGCCCACCGGGATAACGCGCCCGCCCGCTTCTTTGGTCGCCGCAATCTCGGCAGCGGCCTGCGTGCTGACCCGTCCCCATTCGGCGTGCATCTTGTGGGTGGTCACGTCTTCCACTTTGACCGGCAGAAATGTGCCTGCCCCCACATGCAGTGTGACATGCGTGAACTCGGCACCGCGCTCCGATAGCGCCTGCAAAAGCGCATCATCAAAATGCAAGGACGCGGTTGGGGCCGCTACGGCTCCGGAGTTTCGCGCCCACACAGTTTGGTAGTCGGTCTTGTCCTGTTCATCCGCTGCACGTTTCGCTGCGATGTAGGGAGGCAACGGCATCGCGCCGGCCTGCTCCAACGCTTGATCGAAATCCTCTCCGGTCAGGTTGAAGCGCAGATAGGCTTGGCCATCGGCAACTCGGTCCAGGGTTGCGCTCAGATCGTCTGAGAATACGATCTCTTCGCCCGGTTTGATCTTCTTAAGCGGCTTGATCAGCGCGGCCCAACAACCATCAGATTGCGGGTCCAGCAACGTTGCCTCAATCGCGGCAGATACCGGCCCTTGCGCGCTGTCACGGTGGCGGCGACCGCTGAGGCGAGCGGGAATGACGCGGGTGTCGTTCAGCACCAGACGGTCCCCGGGCTGCAATATGTCCGGCAGATCGAACACGTGCCGGTCCTGAACAGCATCACCCTGCGCAAGCAGCAGTCGCGCGGACGAGCGCGGGCTGGCGGGACGCGTGGCAATCAGGTGTTCGGGCAGGTGGAAGTCAAAGTCGCTGAGTTTCATGGCCGCGCCATACATCGGCCCGACAGATTCGGCCACAGCTCAGATCAGCGATCCTCACCACGTGTCTGGAAGGCGGGATTGGGTTCGCCAGATCGATCCGGTGTGGCATTCGGGCCATCCGAGACCGTTGGCGCAGGCTCGCGCAACAGGTTGCGCAGAAACAGAGGTGCGAGACCAGACAGAGGATTGACCGAAACTTGCGGGTCGGACAGCGGTCCGGACAAAGTGTAGTTGAAGGCAAAGATACCTTCCCCCTTTTTGGTCAGAACGCTGCCAATTGCATTGACCAGATAGATCGGTGAAATCGCGCCGCGCAGGTTCAGCATCCCGGCTACAGTGTCGACCGTACCATCAAAGGACAGCCCCATTGATGGCCCCACGGCACTACCGCTCAGCACTTTCACCTCGGTCGGAGTGATACGCATTTTGCTGTCGATGGCTGCGAAGAAAATACCTTGCCCCGCCATTTCATCCAGCAACCCCACCAGACTGATCGCGTTCAATATCGCTGCCATGGCCGGGGCGTCCGTGATCCGCGTATTTTTGATTTTCAGGTCGACGTCATAGTTTCCAGGCTCTGCGATCGGATCCAGCTGCAATTGCATTGTTCCACCGCGTGCCTGCGTCAGAACCCCCGCTGATCGCAGAACTGCCCCTGCATCGTCCGAGGTTAGACCAACCGCAGATCGGGACGCGCGCGGGGTGACCTGACCGCGGATCGCTGCACCGCCATTGACTTGCGACGCAAAGCTGCCGGTCAGTCCGCCAGTGGTTTGAAACGAGCCAGTCAACCCGGTCAACGCAACGGATTCAGTGACTTGTAGTCGGTCCAGCTTCACATCCAGCTTTGGCCCGGGCCCGGCAGCACCACCGCTGCTACCTCCCTCACCGATGGTGGATTTTCCCAGATCAAGCACGCCGCCCAACACACGGATATCTGGCAGCGCGGCACCACGCCCAATCAATTCCGCCGGAACTGCAAGCCAGTCGCCCAGTTCGAACGTGCTGAACCGTACCCTTTCGAACCCGCCATCCCGGAACGAGATCGCTGCAGTTGTCCGTAGACCAGCAGCGTTGATCCGAAGGGAATCGACACTTAGCTGAGCGCCCAGCGTGGCCTCGGCAGTCAGAGAGCCGCCAGTGCTGGCTGATTTGCGCCATCCAAGCTCAGGGATCGCCAGCGCGACACCAACCAGATCGGATTGTGCGGACAAGCGCGGGGGCTCACCCGCACCAAGACTCAGGCTGAAATCGGCGATCCCCTCTCCGGTCAACATGCCGCGCGGCAGTCCGGCATTGATTTGTTCCATCAGACGCGGGGAGAATTCGATTTGACCTGTCAGTTCGCTTTGCTGCGGGGTTTCGCCTCCGATCGGCTGCCGCCAAAGCGCTTCAACCGGTACAACACCAAACAGCCCCTCGCCCTGGATGGCCACTTGCGTCTGGTCGCCGCTCAGGTCCAATCGGTCTGCGCTGACTTCAAATCCGGGTACCAGCTTGCTGCTGTCCAAATTCGACAACTCGCCAACGAAATGGAACCTGGTATCTTCCAGCTTCAGGCCCTTGATCAGCGGCAAGGAAAGCGTTCCACTCAGACTGACCTGACCGTCGGCCAGATCCACCGGCAGATTGGCCTTGGTCAACAGTTGCAGCGGCGGCCGGTCCAGCAATGACATGGCTGCGGTTACACTGCCGCTGGCCTTAATCCGCGCAATGGCCGGGGTGGTTTTTTTGATGCCGGTATCGGGGATGATGAACGAGGTGCCCGAGGCATCAACGGTACCTCCTTCATCCGCGATCACAATCCCCTTTTGCGCCGAGACGGTAAAGCGCCGGTTGAGCAGGCTGGCCTGCCCCTGCGCGTCTTGGATAGTTGGCAACGTCTTGGCGAACCGAATCTCGGTCTCGTCGAATTCGAAATCCGCATAGATGTCCGGCTTTTCGCCGGGCCGTAGACGCAGGGCGAAATCCAGATCGGACATTTCTCCGTGATAGAGGTTATCGGTGACCCAAAGGCGCGGTTTCGGGGCAAGTCGTTCGGGCCAGTAGTTCAACAGCTGATCAGAGCTCATCCGATCAATCTGTGCATCAATGGCTGCGACCCAGCCGTCGGTCAAACCAGCCAGAGACCCGCTGAGCCGTGCGCGATGTGCACCGTCTTCAACCGTCATTTGCCCCAGCTGTATACGGAACGGCGCAAGTTTCATCTGGAAATCAACATCGGCCCGCGTCAGATTCAGTGCTTCGGGGAACAGATTGGCCGGGTTGATCTCAATCCCGCTGAGGCGGAACTGCCCCGACATACTGTCCAACCCGCCAGCTTCGACCCCATGTAGAAAGGCCTTGCCATCTGCCTGCACCGTACCCCAGGCAGACTGGATCGAGACTTCGTTGAAATCCAGCGCCTGTTGTTTCGGGTCGTAGGTAAAATACGTCCGCGCCGCGTCGAATTTGATCGGTGTTGTTTCAGGCGTGGGCTGCACGGCGCCTGCACCCAGATTCAACGTGGCAAAGACCGGCCCCAGCGCGCCCTCAGTATCAATGCCACCCCTCAAAGCACCTGAGATCGGTGTGCGAAGTACCTGCATCCATGCCAGCGCCGGGCTGTGGCCTGCGATATCCTCGGCGGGAAGATCGGTGATCGAGATGCCGAACTGCGCAGCCGGACTACCCAGCAAACTGGTGTAGTTGGCCTCGATCGTGCTGACATAATCGCGACCGGCCAGCACCGAGAAATTGGTGGCCAGACGAACCTCACCCGCGTTGCGGTTGGCCTGAATGCGCCCGCCGTCCAGCACCCAGGACCGGCCCAACCGCAGGTCCTGATAGTCCAGCGTAATTGCATCCAGTTCGACCGAGGTCAGGGCTGACAAAATAGGTGCCTGGAACACCTCGTCCGATGATTCAATCAGCTGCGCCAGGTTCCGGGCCTGACCGACCGGCGCACTTCCGGCACCGACCGTCAGCGACAGCGCTCCATCGACACCCCGTGTCAGTGCAATCTGCGCGCCTTGCAATATGATCCGCTTCGGGCGCACATGCCCGCGCAACAGCGGGCGCATCGACAGGCTGGCCCGCAGGTCGGACACTTCGGCAATCTGCCGTCCGTCCGCATCGCTGATACGAACATCGGTCAGTCGCAATCGCGGACGCCAGCCTTCATGAATGATGAAACTGACATCGCCGAACCGAACTTTGACGCCACCCAATGTCTGATCAAGGCGCGCCTCGACCCGGTCGCGCAACCAATCCGGCGCGTGCATGCGCTGGCCGACAACCATAAAGCCGGTGACCAGTGCCAGAAATCCAAGGATGAAGACACCGCGCAATGTCCACAGCCCTGCGGTCCGACGCCGCGACCGACGGCGGGGTTTCTTATCCGCCTTCGTGTCATCCTGCTGTTCTTGCTGGACCAATTTGCGTCTCACGCCTTTCAACCTGTCAACGGAGCCCTATGATATGCGGCAACCGTTAATTTCTCAGCCGGAGTTTGAATATGCCCGAAGTCTCAGACATCGCACCCGACTTTACACTGCCTCGCGACGGCGGCGGCGAGGTGACCCTGTCGGAACAGCGTGGCCGCGCGGTCGTTCTGTTTTTCTATCCCCGCGATGATACGCCGGGCTGCACCAAGGAATCCATCGGTTTCTCGGAACAACTACAAGCCTTTGCGGATGCGGGTGCTAACGTTTTCGGCATCTCGCGCGATACCGTGGCAAAGCATGACAAATTTGTCGCCAAGCACGGCCTTACGACGCCGCTTTTGTCCGATGAGGGTCAGAGCGTGTGCGAAGATTATGGCGTCTGGATCGAAAAGAACATGTACGGACGCAAATCCATGGGGATCGAACGCTCGACCTTTCTGATTGATGCGGATGGAAAAATCGCCCGCGTCTGGCGCAAGGTGAAAGTGCCGGGTCATGTGGACGAAGTGTTGGAGGCCGCACGCGCGCTCTAGCCCTCTCGACCCGCGCGGGCATCAAGGGTATGACCCGCGCGGAGTGAAGCGTAAGGGGGCAAGCGTGTCAAAAACACTGACCGAAATGGCGACCGAGGTTTTGACCACATCAGTCGGTCGCGAGAAAACCGCCCTGTCCAAACGATACGCCGCTGCCTGGTTCGCAGCCCGGCAAGGCGACGCGCCCAAGATCGAAGTGGGCACCGCAAAGCCACCGCTATACCCTGCGCGACCTGAAAAGCCCGAACTGTTGTCGCCTCGTGATGTACCGCGCCGAAGGGCGGGGTCCGAGGCCGGCCGCATCGCACTGTTGCACGCTGTCGCTCATATAGAGTTGAACGCCGTGGATCTGCATTGGGATATCATTGCCCGGTTTGGCCATGTGCCCATGCCCATCGGCTTCTATGACGATTGGGTGAAATGCGCCGAAGAAGAATCGCGCCATTTTGAGATGGTCTGCGACTGCCTCGAACAGATGGGGAGCCACTATGGCGCCCTGCCCGCCCATGCAGGCATGTGGCGCGCCGCCGAGGACACCGCACAGGATCTTATGGGTCGTCTTGCCGTCGTCCCAATGGTGCTTGAGGCACGTGGGCTGGACGTGACCCCCGGAATGATCGACATTTTCCGCAAGGCCAAGGCTGACGACGCAGTCGCTGCACTGGAAGTGATTTATGCCGAGGAAGTTGGTCACGTCGCCTATGGCTCGAAATGGTTCCACTTCTTGTGCGGGCGCGAGAATGCCGACCCCAAGGATGTATTCCACGCCCTCGTCCGCCGCTATTTCCACGGCGCGCTGAAACCACCATTTAACGAAGAGAAACGGGCCGAGGCCGGACTGCCGCCAGATTTCTATTGGCCCCTGACCGAAGACCTGCCACCACCCGGAGTTGTGTCGGACTGACCGCAAATGCTCGCTATCGGCAAGTTCTCGCCGATCACGTGCGGTAATTCTCCGTTCATAGCTCTTGATTGGTTAACAAACTTGCCCGAATGCCTCGACCGCTTTATGCAATCGCGTCAAGGAGCGGCTACTCACTCACGACCGGCTCCGAGATATGGGGACAATTGAGGTAGGACGCGTGCGGACACGTCTGGCAATTAAACTACACTCACTGCTCGAGCGGCACTTTCCAGAGCGCCGTGTTTTTCTGAAATCTGACAACGACACGCGGTTCATCCGACTGAGTTCTGAAACTCAGATCGCTGCAGTCGCCGGTGTGTCGGTGATGGTCGCCTGGACCGCGATTGCCACGTCAGTTCTGTTGATGGACAGCATCGGATCGGGCAATTTCCGGGAACAGGCCAAGCGCGATCAGGCTACGTATCAAGAACGTCTGAACATCCTGTCGGAAGAGCGCGATGCGCGTGCGGCCGAAGCGCTGGCTGCACATGACAGGTTTAACGCAGCTCTGGAACAGATTTCGGTCATGCAGTCCGAATTGCTGGAATCCGAAAACCGCCGGCGCGAGTTGGAAACCGGCATCGAGGTGATCCAAACCACGCTGCGTGCCACTATGAAGCAACGCGAAGACGCGCGGACCAAACTGGCCGAACTGCAACCCAGCAATGATGCGGACGCGGCTTATGCGATGGCATCGGCAAACCCGGAACAGATGGCATTTATGACCGATGCCCTGGCCCGGACCGCGGCGCAGCGCGACCAGATCGCTGCCGATGCGCAAGGCGCGTTGGACCAGCGTGACGAGCTCGAGCTTGAAATCCGCCTGATGCAGGAGCGCAGCGACGAGATTTTCCGCCAGTTGGAAGAGGCGATGCTGATCTCGGTCGAACCTCTCGACAAGATGTTCCGCAGCGCGGGCATGCCAACAGATCGTATCCTCGACGAAGTTCGGCGCGGATATAGCGGTATGGGCGGTCCGCTGACCCCTTTATCCTTCAGCACCCGCGGTGAGGAGCTGAGCCCCGACCAGATCCGCGCCAATATCCTGCTGGAACAGATGGACCAGCTGAACCTCTATCGCATCGCTGCGGAAAAGGCCCCCTTCGCCAGCCCTGTGCGCGCCGCTGTCCGTTATACCAGTGGCTACGGAACCCGCCGCGACCCAAAGACCGGCGGTCGCCGCATGCATAATGGCGCTGATTTCGCCGGCCCCTCGGGCACCGATATCTTCGCGACTGCTGATGGTGTTGTCACTCATGCAGGCTGGCAATCGGGTTTCGGACGGCTGGTAAAGATCAAGCACGCCTTTGGGATTGAGACACTTTACGCTCATAACACCAAGGTACGCGTAAAGGTTGGTCAAAGGGTCTCGCGCGGGGATCATATTGCTGATATGGGTAGCACCGGACGGTCGACCGGCACACACCTGCACTACGAGGTCCGTGTGAACGGAAAACCTGTTAACCCAATGACTTACATCAAGGCTGCGAGAAATGTTTTCTAAGAGCAAAATCAACGAACCCGGATCGAAAGAGACTGAGGCAGCAAAACCAGCCGCTCCGGCCACTCCGGCAACACCTGCACCGGCTGAAACAAAGGCCAGCACCCCTCCCAAGCCCAAGCCACCCGCATCGGTGCTGTCCTCGGATTTGCACATCACCGGTAACATCAAGACCTCGGGCGATATCCAGGTCGAGGGCACCGTCGAAGGAGACATCCGCGCCCATCTGCTGACCATCGGCGAGACTGCCACCATCAAGGGCGAAGTCACTGCAGATGACGTAGTGGTCAACGGCCGTATCGTGGGCCGCGTGCGTGGGCTGAAGGTACGTCTGACCTCGACCGCGCGGGTCGAAGGCGACATCATCCACAAGACCATCGCCATCGAAAGCGGTGCGCATTTCGAAGGGTCTGTCCAGCGTCAGGACGACCCGCTGAACCCGGGCCGCAGCGGCAAATCCGGCGCCAACCCGGCGGCGGAAGTTAAGCAGTAGGCCTCTGTCGAGAAGACAAATTGACAGCGCCGCAGGATCACCTGCGGCGTTTTTTGTTTTAGGGGTGTTCGTCTAAATCTAACAGTGACCTCAATGCGGGACGATGCGGCCTTACACCGCGCAAGTGCCGCAATCCGCTTGGTTGATCAGGAGGGCTTGGTCTGCGCTGCTGCCGCTACTCGTACTGCACGATCACCGAAAGAAAATCTTCATCGCTTGTTACAACTGTGTGGTGGCCTTTGCCGTGCTTGTCTTCCATATGCCAGACGTCACCCGGACCAATATCCCTGAATTCCCCGTCGCTCGCGGTCACACGCACTGAGCCAGAAAGACAAATGAGCTTTTGAGCGACGGGCGTGGGATGAATTGGCTCATCCCAACCCTTCTTGAGTCTCAAGAACATGGTTTGCTTGACAGCCTCCGGCTTTGAAATCTCGATTGCTTTCGCAGGTGGTGCAAAGCTTTGCTCTTCAAGTGCGACTTCGATGTCTTTCCAATGGCTTTCGCCTTGAGCATCCGAATACAGCTTTTTGAACTTCACTTTGATACCCCCGCCACATCGCAAGCCCACAACCGATACCGGACATTGGGGCGCAAAGGAGAAAAACGCAAGTTGGGCCGAGTGTGTCGTTCTCAATCGCCAGCTCACCGGAATAAGCATATTCCCTAACAGTCCCCCTATCTGACGTGTCTTGAAGGAAAATTCCCCACAATCCACAGTTTCACAAAAAGCGTTTTTTGAATTAACCTTAAAGTCATTGATTTCTGGAGGGCTTTTCATGTCATCAAAACTCATGGCCGAATTCTTCGGTACATTCTGGCTGGTACTCGGCGGCTGCGGCAGCGCGGTGCTGGCTGCAGGTGTGGCCGATGTGGGTATCGGCTGGCTGGGCGTTTCGTTCGCTTTCGGCCTGACCGTGCTGACCATGGCCTATGCGGTCGGCCATATCTCTGGCGGGCATTTCAACCCGGCGGTCAGCCTTGGGCTGATGATCGGCGGGCGGTTCGATGCCAAGGATCTGATCCCCTATTGGATCGCTCAGGTGATCGGCGCGATCGCGGCGGCAGCCGTGCTGTATCTGATCGTCAGCGGAGCGCCGGGTTTTGAGGGCGTTGGAGGGTTCGCGTCGAACGGGTATGGCGAGGCGTCACCCGAAGGCTATTCGATGATGTCCGCATTGATCATCGAAATCGTCATGACCGCGTTCTTCATCGTGATCATTCTCGGCGCGACCTCCAGCGGAGCGCCCGCCGGGTTCGCCCCGATTGCGATTGGATTGGGGCTGACGCTGATCCACCTGATCTCGATTCCGGTGACCAACACCTCGGTGAACCCTGCCCGGTCAACCGGCGTGGCGTTGTTTGCCGATGGTCCGGCACTGGCGCAGCTGTGGCTGTTCTGGGTGGCACCTTTGATCGGCGGCGCGATTGGCGCACTGATCTGGCGGGCGATGTCGGACGACGATTGATCCAGCCGCACCAAGATCCCCCCGGCCCGCAGAAGCGCGCCGGGGTTTTCTTTTATTCGGTCACCGTGACCTTTTTCATCGCATCCGGTTGTCCGATCACTGCGCCATTAGGGCCATCGCCCCGCTTGATCGCATCGACAACGTCCATCCCTTCTGTCACCTGACCAACAACGGTGTACTGACCATTCAGGAACGGGCCGGGCTCGAACATAATGAAGAATTGCGAGTTCGCGCTGTCTGGGTCCTGCGCCCGCGCCATACCCACGACGCCCCGGTCATAATTGAAATCCGAGAATTCGGCAGGCAGATCAGGGCGATCCGATCCACCCGTACCCGCGCGACGCATGTCGCCACCGACACGGCCAAACTCAACATCGCCGGTCTGCGCCATGAACCCATCGATCACACGGTGGAACACAACCCCATCGTACTGACCAGCAGCGGCCAGAGCGGTGATCTGCTCTACATGCTTGGGCGCAATATCCTCGAATAGATCAACGGTGACGGTGCCATTGGCGCCCTCGCCCTCGATCTCAATCTCAAGCCCGGTTGCCAGCGCAGGGCTGGCCAGCAAGGCAAAAACTGCAGCCAGCTTATGCATCGGCAGCCACCTTAACACTGATCATGCGGTCGGGGCTTGCAGGCGGCTCACCACGCACAATCGCGTCCACATGCTCCATCCCGTCGATCACGCGGCCATACACGGTATATTGACCGTTCAGGAAATGGTTGTCCTTGAAGTTGATGAAGAACTGCGAGTTTGCCGAATCCGGGTTGGCCGAGCGTGCCGCACCCAACGTGCCGCGATCATGGGGCAGTTTCGAAAACTCTGCCGGAACGTTCGGCAGCGACGATCCACCGGTGCCCGCCATACGAATGTTGAACCCGTCTTCCATGTCGCCATGCTGCACGTCGCCGGTTTGCGCCATGAACCCGTCGATCACGCGGTGAAATGCGACGTTGTCATATTCGCCACCACGCGCCAGCTCTTTCATGCGGGCCGAGTGCTGAGGGGCCACATCAGGCAGCAATTCGATGACGACATTGCCGTCTTTCAGCTCAATGATGATCGTGTTTTCGGGGTCTTTGATCTCGGCCATCTGGCCCTCCTGTCTTTGAAACTTGCGCAAATACCTATGACGCGGGCGCGCGAATGCCAAGTGACGCATTGACCTGAACGCAAAATGCAGGAAAAGAACCGCTGAAACTGGATGCAATGGGCAAGGATGAGCGCGATGGGCTGGAAATCTCTGGACGATATGGATCTTGGCGGTAAGCGGGTTCTGGTGCGCGTGGATATCAACGTACCGGTCGCGGATGGCGTGGTGACCGACGACACCCGCATTCAACGGATCGTGCCAACCGTGCGCGATATCCTCGCCGCAGGCGGTAAACCCATCCTGCTGGCCCATTTCGGACGCCCCGGTGGTCAGCATGTACCCGAGCTGTCATTGAAGCAGCTTGTGCCAGCACTTGAATCCGCTTTCGGGGTTCCCGTGCGCTTTGCCGATGATTGCGTAGGCTATGAGGCTGAAACCGCAGCCTCCGCCCTGGCTGAAGGTGAGGTTCTGCTGCTGGAAAACACCCGCTTCCATGCCGAGGAGACCAAGAACAGCGTCCCACTTGCCCAAGGCATGGCAAAGCTGGGCGACATCTATTGCAACGATGCCTTCTCGGCCGCGCACCGCGCCCACAGCTCGACCGAGGCGCTGGCCCGTCTGCTGCCCGCCTGTGCCGGACGCCTGATGCAGCAGGAACTGAGCGCACTTGAGGCCGCCCTGGGCGCACCCAAGCGGCCTGTCACAGCGGTTGTCGGGGGCGCCAAGGTGTCGACCAAGCTGGACCTGCTGGGCAACCTGATCGAGAAGGTTGACTATCTGGTCATCGGTGGCGGCATGGCCAATACATTCCTACTGGCCCAGGGGATCGATGTCGGCAAATCACTGGCCGAGCACGCCATGACCGATACCGCCGCCGAAATCCTCGGCAAGGCCGAAGCCGCTGGCTGTACGATCGTCCTGCCGCGCGACATCGTCGTGGCCGAAGTGTTCGAGGCCAACGCGCCGCATCAGGTGCTGCCCGCTGATCAGTGCCCTTCGGACGCGATGATCCTAGACGCCGGTCCCGAAAGCGTCGCAGCCGTGTCCGAAGTGCTGAAAAAATGCCAGACCCTGATTTGGAACGGCCCACTGGGGGCGTTTGAGCTGACCCCGTTCGATGCCTCAACCAATGCGGCGGCGCTGAAGGCGGCTGCACTAACCCGCGATGGCAAGCTGACCTCGGTCGCAGGCGGGGGCGACACGGTGGCCGCACTGAACGCCTCGGGCGCGGCAACGGATTTCTCATATATCTCTACTGCTGGTGGTGCCTTCCTTGAATGGATGGAAGGCAAGACCTTGCCGGGTGTGGCCGCGCTGGACCCGTAAGCGCTCAAACCTCAGGTCTCAGCTTTTTCTACTCAGGGGATTCACAAGCCGAATCACCTGTGACATAGTGCGTCGAGACATCCAAAAAGGGTGCGTTTCTGAGGCAGTATTTCACACGGCGGTTAACACAGTGTCCCGTTCCAATCGGCCCGGTTTAGGGGCCTTCATTTTCTTCACGATCGCCTTCATGCTGGGGGTGTATTTCACCTTTGCCGCCGTTCAAGGGGATTACGGTCTGTTTCGCCGGGTCGAGATTGCCGCCGAGCGCGATGTTTTGTCTCGCGATCTGGCGCAGCTGAACGCCGAGATCGAGCAGATGGAGAACTTGACCCGCCGACTGTCAGACACCTATCTGGATCTCGATCTGCTGGATCAACAGGCCCGCTCAGTGCTCGGCATGATCCGCGCGGATGAGATCGTCATCCGCTGACGAAATTTTTGACTAAGAATCTCTGTACCTTAACGCCCGGAAGATAAGCTGTGGCAGGCCGCAACTCGCGTATCCTGCCCTCGCGTAACATTAGTACTCGCCAGAACGTGTGAAATGCTCTATGAGATAGTTTAACGCTAAACTATCTTGCCGAAAGGGGGAGATCGCCACTATGGCTGCGCGAAAAACCACAAAGAAACCAAATGTTTCTGCGGAAGAACTGACCACATATTACCGCGAGATGCTGCTGATCCGCCGATTCGAGGAAAAGGCAGGTCAACTCTACGGCATGGGTCTGATCGGCGGTTTCTGCCACCTCTACATCGGTCAGGAAGCGGTTGTTGTCGGGCTTGAGGCCGCGGCCAAAGAAGGCGACAAGCGCATCACATCCTACCGCGATCACGGCCACATGCTGGCCTGTGGAATGGACCCGGGCGGCGTAATGGCCGAATTGACCGGTCGAGAGGGCGGGTTGTCCAAAGGCAAAGGCGGCTCGATGCACATGTTCTCGAAAGAGAAGAATTTCTATGGCGGCCATGGCATAGTTGGCGCACAGGTTCCGCTGGGTGCGGGTTTGGCGTTTGCTGACAAGTATAAAGAGAACGGCGGCGTCACCTTCACCTATTTCGGTGATGGCGCAGCCAACCAGGGTCAGGTCTATGAGACCTTCAACATGGCAGCTCTTTGGGAGCTGCCGGTGGTATTCGTGATCGAAAACAACCAATACGCCATGGGCACCGCGCAGGCGCGCTCGACGTCGTCAGCCGACATATACCACCGCGGCCAAGCCTTTGGAATACCGGGCGAAATGGTGAACGGCATGGATGTGCTGGCCGTCAAAGCCGCAGGTGAAAAAGCGGTCGCCCACTGCCGTGCGGGCAAAGGTCCCTACATCCTCGAGGTGAAAACCTACCGCTATCGCGGCCACTCGATGTCTGACCCGGCCAAGTACCGTACACGCGAAGAGGTTCAGAAGGTCCGCGAACAAAGCGATCCGATCGAACATGTACGCGAGCTGCTGCTAACCGGCAAACACGCGACCGAGGATGACCTGAAGGCGATCGACAAAGAGATCAAAGAGGTCGTCAATCAGGCCGCCGAATTCTCGAAAGAAAGCCCCGAGCCGTCGCTGGACGAGCTCTGGACTGATATCTACGCCTGAGAGGACGAATAAGACATGGCAACCGAAATTCTCATGCCCGCCCTTTCGCCCACGATGGAAGAGGGCACATTGGCCAAGTGGCTGGTCAAGGAAGGCGACACCGTATCCTCGGGCGACATCATGGCCGAGATCGAAACCGACAAGGCGACGATGGAGTTCGAAGCCGTCGATGAAGGCATCGTCGGTAAGATTCTGATCAGCGAGGGCACCGAAGGGGTCAAAGTAAACACCCCTATCGCGATCCTGGTCGAAGATGGTGAAGACGCCTCCGCCCTGCCCGTGGCTGCGCCCGCAGCCGCAGCGGAGGCCGAAGCCGCCCCTGCGGCGGTTGAGGCCCCCGCTCCTGCCGCAGCAGCCCCCGCTGCTCCGGTTGTGGACCTGTCGCCCGATTGGCCTGCCGACGCCGAGATGGCGCAGCAAACCGTCCGCGAAGCCTTGCGCGACGCGATGGCCGAAGAAATGCGCGGCGACGAAGATGTCTATCTGATGGGCGAAGAAGTCGCTGAATATCAGGGCGCCTATAAAATCTCTCAAGGCCTGCTCGATGAATTCGGTGCCAAACGTGTCATCGACACCCCGATCACTGAACACGGCTTCACCGGCATCGCCGTCGGCTCGGCCTTTGGCGGGCTGAAACCGATTGTCGAGTTCATGACCTTCAACTTCGCCATGCAGGCGATTGATCAGATCATCAACTCTGCCGCCAAAACGCTTTATATGTCTGGCGGTCAGATGGGCTGTCCGATCGTATTCCGTGGCCCTAACGGTGCCGCTGCCCGCGTGGCCGCGCAACACTCGCAGGACTACGCCGCATGGTACATGCAGGTGCCCGGTCTCAAAGTGGTGATGCCCTATTCCGCAGCCGATGCTAAAGGTCTGCTGAAATCAGCCATCCGCGACCCGAACCCCGTGGTCTTCCTGGAAAACGAAATCCTCTACGGCCGGTCCTTCGACGTGCCGCAAGTGGATGACCTGACCATCCCGCTGGGCAAGGCCCGCATCTGGCGCGAAGGCTCGGATGTGACCATCGTCAGCTTCGGCATCGGCATGCAATATGCGCTGGAAGCCGCAGACAAACTGGCCGAAGACGGCATCAGCGCCGAAGTGATCGACCTACGCACCATCCGCCCGATGGACACCGGTGCGATCATCAACTCGGTGATGAAAACCAACCGTCTTGTGACCGTCGAAGAAGGCTGGCCGCAAGGTTCCGTTGGTAGCTACATCAGCTCGGTCGTCATGCAGGAAGCGTTCGATTATCTCGACGCCCCGGTCATCACCCTCACCGGCAAAGATGTTCCGATGCCATATGCGGCGAACCTCGAAAAGCTGGCGCTGATCACCACTGATGAGGTGATCGCTGCGGTGAAACAGGTGACCTACCGGTAATGGAGATCAGGGGCCGCGATCCAGCAACCGAATGCTACCGTGTCGAGATTGACATCGACAACCGCATCGTGCGGGCGCTTGTACCCGAACGACTGGCGGCGGATATGCGGTTGATCGGCGCGCGCCCCTCACACCAGACCGCCTATGTCTGGATGGCGGAGAACAAAGACAAAATCGAGGCTGCGATTGCGACACTCGCACGCGGCACCGGGCGCCCCAAGGCGCCCTTTGACCAAATTACTCTGATTGAGGAGCGCTGAAATGCCCACCGAAATCCTGATGCCTGCCCTGTCCCCGACGATGGAGGAAGGCACACTTGCAAAATGGCTCGTCAAGGAAGGCGACACCGTCTCCTCGGGCGATCTGCTGGCCGAAATTGAAACCGACAAGGCAACAATGGAGTTCGAGGCTGTTGACGAAGGCACCGTCGGCAAGATCCTTATTCCTGAGGGAACCGAAGGCGTTAAAGTCAACACCGCCATCGCAGTCCTGCTGGAAGATGGGGAAAGCGCTGATGATATCGGTGCAACGCCAACCGCTGCTCCCGCGGCTGCGCCAGCTGCCGCAGCGGGCAACGAGGCTGCCGCACCGGCGGCACCCGAGGCGCCCGCCCCTGCCCCAGCGGCACCGGCCAAAGCGGATGGCGGTCGTATCTTCGCATCCCCCCTTGCTCGTCGGATTGCCGCGCAAAAGGGTCTAGATCTGGCTCAAATCTCAGGTTCTGGCCCTCATGGCCGTATCGTCAAAGCCGATGTGGAAAGCGCCACAGCCGCACCTGCAGCGGCACCTGCGCCTGCTGCTGCAGCCGCCCCAACCGCCGCCGCTCCCGCAGGTCCATCGGCTGACGCCGTGGCCAAGATGTACGAAGGCCGCGAATACGAAGAGATCAAACTCGATGGCATGCGCAAGACCATCGCCGCGCGTCTGTCTGAGGCCAAACAGACCATCCCGCATTTCTACCTGCGCCGGGATATCAAGCTGGATGCGCTGCTGAAATTCCGCAGCCAGCTGAACAAGCAACTCGAAGGCCGGGGTGTGAAACTCAGCGTCAACGACTTTATCATCAAGGCCGTCGCCAACGCGCTGCAGCAGGTGCCCGAGTGCAATGCCGTCTGGGCGGGTGACCGGGTTCTGCAACTGAAACCTTCGGATGTGGCTGTTGCCGTCGCCATCGAGGGCGGTCTGTTCACTCCGGTCCTGCAAGATGCCGACACCAAATCGCTGTCGGCGCTGTCGACCGAGATGAAAGACCTCGCCGGACGCGCCCGCGAGCGCAAGCTGGCCCCGCACGAGTACCAAGGCGGTACTTTCGCAGTCTCGAACCTCGGCATGTTCGGCATCGACAATTTCGATGCCATCGTGAACCCGCCGCATGCAGGTATCCTCGCAGTTGGTACCGGCCTCAAGAAACCTATCGTGGGCGATGACGGAGAACTGACGGTCGCAACCGTCATGTCCGTCACCATGTCGGTCGATCACCGGGTCATCGACGGCGCGCTTGGCGCTCAGCTGCTGCAAGCCATCGTCGACAACCTGGAAAATCCGATGGTCATGTTGGCCTAAGCTCAGAAGATCATGCACAAAAAAGGCCGCCTCGAACCCCGAGGCGGCCTTTTTCATCTATTCACTCCGAATTACTGGTCTTTCCCCAGCATATGATCCATCGAGATTGACGGCTGATCGCACCCGGCCTCGCCCACGATCTTGGCGGGAATGCCAGCGACCGTCGTGCACGGTGGCACTTCCTGCAGCACCACTGATCCGGCGGCGATACGGCTGCAATGGCCAACCTCGATATTGCCCAGAACCTTAGCACCCGCGCCGATCAGAACGCCGTCACCAATGGTTGGATGGCGCTGTTCTTCTTCCTTGCCGGTCCCGCCCAGCGTCACCGAATGCAGCATCGAAACATTGTCCCCAACCACAGCGGTTTCACCGATCACGATAGAATGGGCATGGTCGATCATGATGCCTTTACCGATGCGGGCAGCTGGATGGATATCAATGCCGAATATCTCGGAAGATCGCATCTGGAAGAAATACGCCAGATCATGGCGCCCCTTGTTCCAAAGCCAGTGGGCCACGCGATAAGCCTGCATCGCCTGATACCCTTTGAAATAAAGGATCGGTTGCAGCAGGCGGTGGCAGGCCGGATCGCGTTCATAAACAGCCATCAGGTCCGCGCGCGCGGCTTCAATCAACGCTTTGTCGTCAGCATAGGCCTCATCCACGATCTCACGCAGTACCATCATCGACATCTCATTCGAGCATAGCTTGGCCGAGATGCGATAGGACAATGCCCTCTCAAGACTGCGGTGATGCAAGATACAGGCGTGTACCAACCCGCCCATCAGCGGCTCTTTCTCGACGGCTGCATGGGCTTCCGAGGTGATGCGGTCCCAAACCGGGTCCACAGGTGTCACTTGGCTGCGCGTTTCGAACATGGCTTTTCATCCTTTGCTGCGCTTAGAATAGCCATCTAGTCGTAAAATTACCAAACGCAAACCCTTGATATGCACTACAACAAAAAATGAACTCAGCCGATCTGGACCATTTTCGGAAGCTTATTCACCAGCGCCTTCGCGATCTGGCCGCGCAATCCGCCGCCGGTCAGGATGCGCAATCAGTTGTGGAGCTGGATCAACAGGCAGTGGGTCGGCTCAGCCGGATGGATGCGTTGCAAAATCAAGCAATGGCCAAGGCGCAACAGGCCCGGCGCGACACCGAAACGCATCGGCTTCGGGCCGCTCTAAACCGGATGGACGAAGACGATTTCGGCTATTGCGAAGATTGCGGCGAGGAAATAGCGCACGGAAGGCTAGAGCTGGACCTAGCCGCCTCAAAATGTGTCAGTTGCGCATCTGGCTGATTTGAAACCGGATCAGTTTGCGCAGAACCATCTCGAAACATTGGCAATATTGCAGATCGTCGAAATTTGGTTCGTCTGCCAAGGGCCGGCAGCACGCGGCTGCCATCAACGAGCCATTTCCATAAACAGGATGCAACCGCCCAGTTCTGGCGACATGTCGATCCGCCAGTTCGGCCTCAGCAATCATGAGGGTAATTATCCTATCGCGGTCGGTTCGCGGCGCGGCCAGCAAAGCCCGCGCCGCCGCGCTGAGATCTCCGTGCAGGACTGGCCGCACGGCTAGCAGACCGAAAGGCGCGCAAACGCCCCGGGTCCGTAGGTAGCCGAAACCTGCGCGACTGCGATATCGTAGGGTCCGGCCAGCCCGTCATCGGCTTTCATCGCGGCAGAATACTGCCAAACCGGATCACTGGTGACAGTTTCGCGCAACAAAGCACCCTCAGTGAAGACGCGGATCAGATAGGATTCGCTTTCTTCGCCCAGAGGCACATCCAATGCGCTCCAGTCATCGCCGTCAATCCGGGTGCGGCGCACCCACGAGATCTTGTCCCCGGTAGCCGACGCAGAAGCCTGCAAATGCACTGGCGCATAAGGCCTCAGCCCATTGCCATCGAAAGCTTCAACCAGATGCACATATGCCGGGTCCTCGTACCCGCGCGTTGCAGGGCCGATACGGTAATGCTTGGCCACGCGGCGTTCGGTGCGCAGCAATCCGGTCTGATAAACACGTTCATCCAGTAGGACAAAGGTAGACGCTTCAGGCCATACATTCGGCATCAGGGCATCCGTACCCAGCTGACCACGCAAGCGGCCTGACAAATTGTAAACGCCAGTCTCCTGCAAGATCGCATCCGAGAACTGGAACACTTCCCAATTGCCCGGTGTTCCGTCACCGATGGCAGCCAGATTGGCACCACTCAGCAACGCCGAGCGGGGACGAGACTCCAACACGCCATCGATCAAGTTGACACGCAACGCGGCCCCTTCGTCCCAGATCCCAGCGCCTGCGCGTCGCAGGGGTGTTTCGGTGAAGCCAATCACCGCCTGCCCCGCGATCACTTGATGCAAGGTATAGTCCTCATCCTGTGCAGCCGAATAGACAGCCACGTTACCGGGCCACGGCTCGGCCGAGATTGCCAGATAGGGCGCGTGCGGCGCTTCCGACCCGGTGATCAATGGCAGGTCCAGGAACACCGGCAGAACTGGCACCGGAGCGATGAACGGCTTGGCCGCCGCCACATCATCCAGCACATCAGAAGGCGTATAAACTTCGGGTTCGATACGTACCGCATCCGCCAACTGCATCTCGGCCTGTTCCAACCGGTCGATCCGATAAAGGGCTCCGTCCCCGGCATCCGGCAGACGCACCACATCCCCGGCCCCGACATTCAACAGCGATGGCGGCAGAGCAAAGCGCGCCGTCTCTCTCGAAATGCGAGATTCGCTCAGCCAGCGCTCGACCGTTTGCCGCCCCTCAGCGCGGGTCATTGACAGGGGCATTTCGTTGACCGCAACCGCATGAGTTCTGTCGTCCGGCAAAACAGCCTCTTCCGCGACCACATCGTGATCTGCATCCGACTGGACGAACCGCAGACGCACACGCCCGGTCATCTCGGCCTCAGCCTCGCGGCGATGTTCCACTGGCCCGTCGATATCCGCGCTGATGGCGATCTGCTCGGGGTCGATGTCAACGGCCCGACGCCCGTCGCGGGTTTTAAACTTCAGCACCCCGTCCCGCTCGATCGCGTCGAACCCATAGCGCAGCATCAGCGGCTGCAAGGCCTGCCGAGCATTCATTACGTCCTCAACCGCGTAACCGCGTACCACGCCGTAGAGCTCGGACACATCAATCGCCGTCACCCCTGCCTCGTGGCAGATTTCTGTCACGACCGAGGCCAGAGTCCGCGACCCGGATCGCCCGTTCAGCCAATGCCCACGTGCATAGTTATCGCCGTCCGACCACTGCGACCGCAGGTTCGGGAAAGTCGGGAACGGACGCGCATCCCAAGCCCAGACAAAGGCGTTCGACAGGTCCACCATCGGGCCGTCATAGATATCTGAAACCGGGTTGATCTCAGCATCACCCCAATAGCCAAGGACGGCCCGAAGGTACTGAACCATGATAAAATCATCCCGTACTCCATTGGAATAGCGCGGCAAATTCGATTCAGACGACTTTGGGTCCAAGAATTTGTTCGGCTGGTTCGTGCCCTTGTCGATGGCCGCGCAGCCCAGTTCGGTGAACCAGATTGGCTTGGACCCCGGAACCCAACCCGTGGGTGTTTGCTGCCGCACGCCCCCGATCCGCTCATGATGTCGGTTCGCCCACCAGTTGCGCAGGTCCTTGTACCGCCAGACCCACGGCTCGCCATGATCGTCATCAGTGATCGGGCTTCGGATCTGCGCTTCGGCTTCCTCCGGTGAGGCATAGTACCAATCATACCCCTCGCCGCCTTCGATATTGCCGCGCAGATAGTCCAGATCGTAGATCGACCCATTCGACACCTCAGCGTCCAGATGCGAGGCCCTATCCCGCCAGTCGGACAGCGGCATATAGTTGTCGATGCCGACAAAATCTATGTTCTCATCGGCCCAAAGCGGGTCGAGGTGGAAATACCGGTCTCCGGTGCCGTCTTGCGGCTGATACCCGAAATACTCGGTCCAGTCTGCGGCATAGCCGATCTTAGTTTCCGGCCCCAATATCGCGCGCACTTCCGCGGCCAGAGACCGCAGCCCCGCAACTGCAGCGAAGCCAGACGCGCCGCGGATTTGCGTTAGCCCGCGCATCTCGGACCCTATGCAGAAGGACTCCACACCGCCCGCCGCCTTGCACAGGGCCGCATAGTGCAGAATGAACCGCCGTAATCCCCATTCACTTGGGCCGCGATAGGTCACTTTGCTGCCGCTGGTCGAGAAATGTGACGCGCGCGCCGTACCAAAGAACGCCGCCACCTGCGCATCCGCATCGGCAGTTTGATCCGGCGAGCCTGGCCGCCCCGGAGCAACATCCAAAGTGATCCGCCCACGCCAGGGTAAATGAGGTTGATCCGGCGCATCGGACCACGGATCAGGCAGGCCGTTGCCCTCTGATTGCTCCATCAAAATAAACGGATAAAACATAACCCGTTTGCCCGAGCTCTTCAGGTGCCGGATCGCCTGCACTACGGCCGCATCAGCCGGTGTGCCGCCATAAACCGGACGCCCATCCTGCCATTTCACCTGCCCCGCCGCAGTTCGGGACACACCTGAAACACTCCAGGGCATGTTTGCGCCCTCGATATTCTTGCGTTCAACCTTGGGGCGGATCTGGCATTCTCCGCAGCGCAAATCATCGCCGAACCACGACACGATCAACGAAGCCGCCTCGCAGCCCGGCAATTCCTGGCCGAGCGCCCGCGTCGAGGTCACCAGATCGGACTTGCCCGATGGTGAATTGACATTCGCCGCCCAACTGCGCCCCCGGCCCTTGGTGTAATTAACCTGAGATGAAGCCAGTGCGTATTCACCCGTACCCGGCATCAAGGCCACCCCCTTGATGATCCGAGACAGCGCGTCCTCGGCATCCGGCATCTCGTCTTGTTCCTGCCGCACCACCTCGAACGAGAATTGCGGCACGCGGTTGCCAAAGGGGCCCAGCGCCAGATCTTCGATCACCACATAAGCCGTGCCGCGATAGGCGGGCACCGTGCCTGCCCCTTCGACCGCTTCAATCAGCGGGTCGGGCAATTGCTCGTGATCGCCGCGATATATCCGCATGTTCAGCGTTCGGCGCTCGACCTCTTCACCATCGGCCCAGACACGCGTGATATCCGCAACCTGTCCCGCGCCCACCGCAATCGCCAGAGACACCGAATAGCTGTAGCTATGCGTGGTTGTCGTTGTCGTCACTTCAACGGGCTTGGGTTTCCCCTTGCCTCCACCGCCACCGCCTGATGTTTGCGTCGTCGTCGAGGTCGATCGGGTTTCCAGAAAGTCCGAGGCCCAGATGACCTGTCCTCCAACTCGCATCCGGCCGTAGACCGTCGCGACGGTCGCACCCTCACCGGTTTCGGTGAGACGGAAACGATCCAGACGCCCGGTCTCGACCACCTCGCTACCGCCACCCATTACGGATTGGCTGGCCATCAGCCGGCTGTCGATCACCCGCCCAAGCGTCGCCCCGACCGCGCGGCCAATCACCGCCGTGGACAGACCCGCAACCGAGCCCCCGATCGAACCACCTATTGCCGCACCTGCAGCAGACAGAACTATTGTGGCCATCAGAAATCCTCCAGCGGGAATTCGAAACAAGCGACCACGCGGCGACGCCAAGGCTCGCTCAGCGTGTTTTCAACAACACCATGCCCGGTATAGGCGTGGATGAATCGCATCGGGTCTTGGGCGCTGACGATGCCCAGATGCTTTGCCACTGCCGCATCCCGCATCCGAAACAGCAATACATCCCCCGGGGCCAAATCATCGGGCGATTTCTCGACTAGATGGCGACGGGCTGCGGCCCACATGCGTTCCTCACCCTGCGGCTCGGACCAATCCATGCTGTAGACCGGCACCGCCTCAGGCTCATGCCCCATCACCGCGCGCCAAACGCCCCGCAATAGGCCGAGACAATCGGCGCCTGCACCCCGAACAGAGGCCTGATGAACATAAGGTGTGCCCAGCCATCCGCGCGCTTCGTCCACGATATCTTGTTTTGTCCGCATCATCGCCTGCTTCCCCCTTTGTGTTGACTACTGCGCTTGGGTACGGCCATGACCCAATCCTCGTGTGGCAGGTCAGGGAAGCCCTGAAAATTCAGCATGTTGTTGAACTTCAGTCGGCAAGTGGTCATGCGCTTGTCACACCCGGCGATCAGCTGGACCCGGTCCCCAACCGCCAGCCCGCCGCCAATCGCCGACCACAGCGTGACATCGCGGCCATCTCTGACCTGTTCGTCCAGCTTGATCGAGGCCCACAGGCCCTGCGCAGCCCCGTCCAGCACATCCAGCCTGCCGCGTTCAAACCAACCCGCATCAGAACTCTCCGCGCCCTGCAAACGCAAAGCCGCGCCGTCCAGCGCGACAATTTCAGCCTCAGCGCGATAACCCGGCGTCTCCAGGGCAAAGCGGCACGCCTTATCCCCCAACACAGCCGTACAGGGCTTCTGATAAATCCGCCCTAAAGGCCGGTTCAGCAGATCGGTCAACCCGCGCAATTCCGCATGAAACGCCCCGCCAGCGCGACGCAACTCGCCAATCGAACCACGAAACTGCAGCATCCGCTGCTCAGGATCGGCCCAATTGACCAGCCAAGCCCGCACCTCGGCCCCATCAAAGCGCCCCGCCTCGATATCCTCTTCCCGGACCGAGGCATCAGACAGCGCGCCCATCGCCTCGGTATTATCGATCGACAGGCCGGTTGCCTGCTCGATCGCCGCAGCGGTCAGACCGGTGCTGGCTTTGAACACCAGCCCGTCAAAGCGCAACTCCATATCGTGATCCGTGAAACCATAGGCCTGTGCGTCGCTGCGCGTGATTGCCCAGCAACGACAGGTGGTGGTCAGCCCGCTTTGCAAATGCGCCTGCAGCGCCTGTTTGTCCCCGCTCATCAGACCCGCACCTCGACCACCGGTACGTTCGGGACGTCACCGGCCTGAAAGCTGGCCACGCTGGTCTGGATCTTGTCGGTGTCGAACCGTACCGGAACGTCGAACTCAAACCCGGCTGTAATCTCGACCTGCTCAGGCGGCGGGGCCGAGAACATCACGCGTCCGGTCGCCAAATCGACTTCAAAGTCCACGCCTTCGCGTTGCGCGTCCTGATCCAGCCCCAGCGTCACGGTCCCCAGTACCGGCTTCAAAATCGGCCTTACATAACTGAATCCACCCGAGCTGTAGCTCTTGATCAGCTGAAAATCGGTCGTCTCGCCATCCCCGCGCGCAATCACCTGATCGCCCTTGTCGACCTCAGCCGTCGCCGCGCCCGATTTGAAATCCGACCAGTCCTTCCAGCGGAATCCAAACATCTGGCCTTGCCGCGCCTCGAAGAAGGAAATCAATGTCTCGATATCGTCTAGCGACCGCATCCCCAACCCGGCATCATAGCGCCTGCGCGAATGCGCCCAGGGCGTGTTGCGTTCTTCGAACCCGTTGGCCAGCGTCACGATATCCGTGCGCCGTTCCGGCCCACCGACCGAGCCAAAGCTCAGGCTGGCGGGAAATCTCACCTCGTGGAAATTCATCGCCTGCTCCCCTTATCTGTTGCGATTGCCGCGGCCCAATGCGCGGCTCATCTGCGCCGCAATCTGCCCCTGAGAGCGGCGGAACCCCTGCACGTCCGGTGTTGAGATATTCATCACCACGTTGACCGCTCGCCCGCCGCCCTGTGACCGCACACCCAGCTTGCCATCGGCCCCGCGCGCCAGTGGCATGATCGCCTCGGGACCCGCCTCACCCATCAACCCGGTGCCGCCTCGCATCGGAAACATCGTCGGGCTGCTAACAACCCCACCATTGGCAAACGGCATCACACGGCCCTGAGAAAAACTGCCTCCATCCGCAAAGGGCAGTATCCCCTGCACCAAGCCACCAACCCCGTTGGCCAGCATGCCGCCAAAATGATCCGTCACAGGTTTGATGGCCGCCGAATAGGCCGTGCGGATCATCGAGTTCTTCAGCACATCCAGCGCCCCCGACAGGTTCATCCCATCCAGCACCACGCCATCAAAAGCCTTGCGCAACCCGCCCGACATGCCACGCTCCAGCGTGGCCACATCTTTTCCAGTCTCTTCAAACGCAGCCCTGATCCGCCGCATCTGACCATCAAACGCTGATGCCATTGTCGCGGCGTCGCCCAACGCATCGCCCAGCGCCTCTCCCCGCTCCTGCAGGTCGTCAAAACCATCACGATCCGTCATCACGCTCTCCTTGTGTCTTGTCCGGATAGGCCGCCAGCAAGGCATCCAGGCCCGCCCGGTTCATCGAAGGCATTCCCGCGCCTTGCCCCAGCATCAGCCGCAGCTCGGCCGGGGTCAGATGCCAGAACTGATCCGGCGTCAGACGCAGGCCGAGGAACCCGGCCCGCATCAATACGGGCCAGTCGAACCCGCTCACTCGGGCACCATGAAGGCCCGCGCCAGCAACTCAGCCGCTGCCTTGGCCCCCGCCATCGGCCCGCCCGCAATCTCGGCATGCATCAGATCCTCGCGTGAGACCTGCGCACCGCCGCCCCGCAACCCGGCGACAAGCAGCGCCAGCACATCCCCGCTGGAATAAGCCCCGCCTTCAAACCGCTGCACCAGCTCGACCAGAGACCCGGCCTGCAGCTCCTGTTCCAGTTCCGCCAAAGCACCCAATGTCAGCTTGAGCACCCGCTGCTCCCCATCGATGGCCAGCGCCACCTCGCCCGTCCACGGATTGGCCATCAGAGCGCCGTAAAGCTCAGCGCACCGGCGCTTGCCATGCTCATCTCATAGGTCGCCTCACCGTTATGCGAGCCCGCATATTCGATGCTGCTGACCTGAAACGGGCCTTCGACTATGCCAAAATCAGGGATGATCACCTGAAACCCAGGCGTCTCGCCATCAAAGAACAGCTGACGCGCCCGCTCATCAGTACCTTCATCCTTGAACACGCCCGAGCCCGAGATCGAGGCCGATTTGACCCCCGCCCCCGACAGCAGCTCACGCCACCCGCCCTGGCTTTCCAGGCTGGTGACATCCACGCTTTCCGCATTGAAACTGATCCGCGTGGCGCGCAGGCCCGCGATGGTTTCAAACAGGCCGGTGCCGTTCATATCCACTTTGACCAACAGGTCTTTTCCGTTCTGGGCAGCCATATGCTCTCTCCGTTATTTGCTTAGTCGTCTTCCACGCGGGCGCGGAATCTCAGATCGATCTGGCGGATCGCGCCGCCGGTTCCCGTGCGTCGGGCGCTAGCGCGTTCGAACCACAGCCCCACCAGATGGCCCCGGTCCAAGCTCAGCGCCGCACCTTCCAGCGCGTCACACACCGCGCCCGCCAATGTCTTGGCCGCACTGAAGCCCGCCGCCTCGGACACCACCGACACCGTGAAGCGATGCACCGCACCCGCGCCCGACCGGTCCGAGGCGTCCCGCACCTCCTCCGGCCCGAGCGTCACATAGGTCTGAGGCAGCACTCCCGATGGCACCGCGTCATAGATCGCACCGCCTGACAGGGCGCTTACCTGCACATCCCCCAATAGCTGTTGAAACACCGCCGCCTGCAACGCGGCTGCAACGCCATAGCTCATGCCGCCACCTCTTCATCTGCGAAACAGGTCAGGTACTGGCCGCGCCCATCACGCTCGGCCACCGCGCGGATGACAAACCGGCGCGTCCCTTCTGCAAACCGCTGATCCGGCGCAGGCCGCATGGATGATCCCTCAGGTGCGCCCCGGACTACGATCCGATAGCCAACCCGCGACACCGAGGCGCCACCGACCGCGCGTTCCGCCCCGCTACGTGCCGTCACCTCGGCCCAAAGCGAACCCAGCGCAGTCCAGGTCTCGGTATACCCCCCCGCGCCGTCCGCGCTGCGCACCGGAGCCTCCAGCACCAGCTTGCGGTTCAATCGCGGCGCGCTCATTGAGTCACCCCCGCGCCGAAGCGCACCGTGCGATAGCGCTGGATCAAACTTGTCACGCCAAAGGGCATGCACCCCGCGCCCAGCGCCGTCTCATCGCGGTATTCGTAGTAATGCGCCGCCAGCAGCAGCACCGCCTGCCCAAGGTCAGCGGGCAGCCCGCCCCAATCCGTGGTCATCCCGACAGTGAAGGCAATCTTCACCGAGCCGCCGGTCTGCACCCTTGGCAAGCAAGTGCCAACCGGACGCAACCGAGGGCGCTGCATGTCGCGCTCCAAACGGTAAGCTTCGGCATCCACAACCATGTCGGTCCCCGCCGCATCCGTCAGCGTGATCGCAGCAACCGAGACCACCGGGGCCACCGGCAGCACTTCACCTGCTGGATCGCGCCAACCGTTCAGGCTCCACGAGAAATCCCGTTCGATCAGCACCTTACCGGTGCGCGCCTCAATCGCCGCAATGGCCGCACGCAGAAAGCCATTCAACACCTCGTCCTGCACATTGCCCTCGGCAAACCCCGTGCCCAGCCGCAGATGCGCCTTGAACTGATCCACCGGCAGCGCCGCATCCGCGATGGCGGTTTCTTCGATCAACATCATCCATTCACTCCGCAATCTCGGACCCCTCCGGGGCCGTATCCTTGGAAAATGACGGGCACGCGCCGCCCCACGTTGCTCGGACGGAGGGGAGCAGCTAGACAACGCGGGGGATCTCACCCCGGCCCGCGCCCGCCGCCCGAGGGGCCTTGCAGCCCCCCGGATCCGCCACCGCTTAGGCGATGCCGAATTTCAGCAACTTGATTGCAGCAAAATCGCTTACGTCGCCGCCCACGCGCTTGGTCGCGTAGAACAGGACATGCGGCTTGGCGCTGAAGGGGTCGCGCAGCACGCGCAGATCGGGACGTTCGGCTATGGTATAGCCCGACTGGAAGTCACCGAAGGCAATCGAATAGCTGTCGGTCGCCGCATCCGGCATGTCCTCGGCAATCAGCACCGGATAGCCCATCAGACGCGCAGGCTCACCAGCGGCCAGGCCATCCGACCAAAGGAAGCGGCCATCGCTGTCCTTCAGCTTGCGGATCAGACCCGCGGTTTTCGAGTTCATCACGAAAGTGCCGTTCACCCGGTACTGCGCGCCCAGCGCGTAGACCACGTCCACAATCGCATCGGCATCGACGCCACCATCAATGCCCGACGCGACATAACCCAGGCTATCCCAGCCCCAGCTGCCGTTTTCCATCGTGCGGTGGGTCAGGATACCCTTGGGCTTGTCCACACCATCACCATTGATGAACGCCGCCGCCTCGGCCCGTGCGAACTTGTCGGCGATGCGACCGGCCAGCCAGCCTTCGACGTCAAACGCACTGTCATCCAACAGACGCTGCGACGCCTTGGGCAGCGCGCTCAGCTCGTGCAGCGGGATCGAAATCCGATCAATCGATGGGGCCGAGGTCTCAGCCGTGGCCGAGTTCTCATCCGCCCAACCCGCGCCCACATCGGTGTGGTCGATCAGCACATCGAACGAGTTCGCCTCGACATTCACAACTGACGCAATCGAACGGATCGAAGCGGTCGAATTCAACACCGACTTGATCATCTCAGCCGTCTGCGGATCGACCAGATAGCCACCGTCGCTGTTCACCGCCGTCGAAAGCGACTTGGCCTCGATCTCCAGCCCGCGCAGCCCATCATCTTCGCCCGAACGCACATAGGCGTCGAATGCCTTCTGATGCGGGGCGCCTTCTTCGATCGATGCCGCAAGGTGCGGACGCGCCGCGATGGTTGATTTACGATCCAGCATGGTCAGTCGCTCTTCTGTCTGTTGCAGTTGGGTTTTAACTTCGGCCTTGAGGCCCTTGAATTCATTCACGAAGCCAGCCATCGCCTGCTTCACCTCCTGAACCAGGGGCGCACCCTCTCCGGTCAAGGCCGGGGTCACGGTCTTGCTCATCAGCACTTCCTTTTTGGGTGGGTATTGAGGCGCGCTAGGTCCGCGCCAGCTCCTGCCGGGCGTCGTTGAACACCTCGGCAATACTGCGCCAGGTGTTTTCAACGTCAGGCTCAACGCCCTTCGCCGCCACCCGCGCACTGGGCAGCATCGGGAAAGTCACCAGCGACACCTCCCATAGCTCCAGTTCGGTCAGGACCCGCTGGCCCTTGTCATTCTTCACGGCCCGTTTGGTGCGATAACCAATCGACAGGCCATCCATAGCGCCCGCCCGGATCAACTCGGCCGCCTCACGGCCCTTTTGCGTGGCCTCCAGCAGACGCCCTTTGACCCACAGGCCCTTGTCGTCTTCGCGCACCTCATCCCAGACGCCGATTGGCTGCGCCGGATCGTGCTGCCACAGCATCTTGACCCGCTGACCCGCCTTTGCCAGCCCCTCCAGCGAGCCCGTATACGCCCCGCGCTGCACCACATCGCTGCCCTGATCGACCTGCTCAAACAGGCTGGCATACCCTTCGATCACCGCATCCTCGGACACCGACAACCCGTCGCCAAACCGAGCGAATTTATGTTCTAAATCCATGAACTTCTCCATGTAACCCACTGACATTACGGCGCTACCACCAGTAACGACTGAAACGCCTGCGCCAAAATCACCGCCGCCACGCCGTAAACCGTCAGCCACAACCGCTTCTCCAGCCGCTCCATCATCTCTTCGATCTGATCCAACCGCCGACACAGGTGGGCGTGCTGGATCTCGGCCACCCGCTCATGCGCGGCCAGACGCAGGCCCGGCGCGCAGTCGAACGGAGGATACCCGTCACCCATCGCCACGCTCCGGCAGCCCCAGCAACGCGCGTTTCTCGGCATCCGTCAGGAAATCCGCCCCGTTGACCCGCGCCCATTGCGCATCCCGTTCCGCCGACAGCGCCGGCACCTGATCCAGATCAGGCTTCAGCATCAGATCCTCACCGATAAAGCCCGCCAGCCATTCTGACACCGCCGCCGCCACCCGCGTCACCAGGGGCAGCACGGTCAGGCGATAAAACGCCCGGTTGGCCTCCTGATAGTTCGAATAGGTCGCATCGCCCTGGATCCCCAGCAGCATCGGCGGGACCCCAAAGGCCAGCGCGATCTCGCGGGCGGCGGCTTCCTTGGTCTTTTGAAACTCCATATCGGACGGAGAGAACCCCATCGGCTTCCAATCCAGCCCCCCTTCCAGGACCATCGGACGGCCAGCATTGCGCGCCCCGCGATAGTTCTGCTCGATCTCATCGGACAGACGCCGGAACTGATCCTCGGCCATCACCCCATGGCCATCGCCCTTCCACACCAGCGCCCCCGAAGGTCGCGCCGCGTTATCCAGCAGCGATTTCGACCACCGCGACGCGCTGTTGTGCACATCAATCGCCATCGCCGCCGCTTGCATGGGTGAGAACCCATAATGGTCATCCTGAGGGTGGAACGACTTGATATGACAGATGTTTTCCGCCGCAAACCGGTGTTTTTTGCCACCAACCGCGTAATCATACGCCTTGGGCCAGCCATCCGCCCCCGGCACCACGCTCATCCGGTCCGACCGCAACACATGCAGCTCAACCGGCAGCCCCTCGTCAGCCTGAACCGCCTCGACATACGCATTGCCCGACAGCAACAACTGCCCAAACAAGGCTTCCATCAACTCCGCCCGCCCCTGCGCCGCATTTGGACGGCGCATCAGCGTCAGGATCGGATGAACATCAAACCGTTGCGCTTGATCCTGCAACACCAAAGGCAACGCCGCCGCCGCCTCGGCAATCAGCTTGACCGAGCGAAACCCCACCGGGTTCCCAGAAAACCCCGTCCGCGTCAGCGACACCGCATCCCTGGGGCTCCACGCCACGCGCCCGCCCGTCTGCCACGCCACCACAGGCCCCGCCGCGCTTGCCTTCGCCTCAGGTGCCTCGCCAGCCGATCCACGACGCAAGAAATCGAATACCATCTGTGCTCCTTTCTGCCGCCGCTCTGCCCGGCTTGTTGAAAGGAGTTATGAGGGAAAGAAGTTTAAGCCTTGGGAATGGGGCGTTCGGGGGGTGGGCAACGGGTCAGCGACCATTCTCCGACTGCCATCAGACAACAAGACAATTAATCGGCAGCTCCGGACTTTCGAAGTTTACGATCTGCACTGCCCACGCCTCGAAAACAAACATGACCGACATGTGATGTCCACGACATTTTGGCTAAATCACTAGGGTGGGTATCGATCCCAAAGAGCAATTGTTGCAGCTTTCATACGTCTGCTGCGTGCTTATTTACAAACTCTTTTACGACGTTTGAGTAATCAATATTGAGAATGTCCAAATTGCGGATAGCTGATTGAATGAGCCACTTTGACTCATCCTCCACCTCAAAGAACAACTCAGCACTATTCCCAGATGCAACACTATCCATATGCTTGATGCTGTTTTTGGGGCGCACAAGTAATTTTCTGAGCTCTTTTTCACTCAACTTCTTCCAGCCGAGTTGCTCCACGCCCACTTTTTGGATGACGTTCAAACGATTAACTGCTTCAGTCATTTGGTCCACATCGCCATTTGCACGAATAAGCTTGCCAAGAAGCTCCTCTGCCACTCCGGCCAAATTCATTGCGGCGAAATATCTTTGACGCAACTCTCTTTCTTCAATAGCTGCTTCTAAGTACTCGAGAGCTATGTTTAATTTGGGGTATTTGCTCAAATGCCTTCTCCATACTCTCAAGTAGTATCGGCTGGTATTGGCATGAATTGAAACTTCAAACCAGTGTCGCAATTTGATCGTTGGTCTGCGGTTAGCACGCCGGTTTGACCTATTGTTCTTTTCCGTTGGTCTGGAAACAGGCCTGCTAAAGGCTAAGCATTGTCGTAGAGCCACTAGCTTCGAAATACGCGTTTTAATCACAAACTTCGCACCCGACGCCGACCATACGCTCCCGCAGGCACCACAATCAATTCATGCGGCGCCCATACCAACGCATCTATTCTGTCGGGCGAGCCCTGGCCCTGACTCCAGCTTGGACTATTACAATAGCCGCGGCGCGCTCAACGTCCGACCAAATTCCTTTGCAATCGCCGCCAAGTTCTTGTGATTTCATGCCACGGCAATTGTCTGCGTTTCACATGCCCCCACGTGTGCTTCAAATTGAAGAGGCCACCCGATGACTGAAAACGAACCTGCACCGTCCGGACACTCCGATACGAACAATAACTGGACCAAGGAACCTACTGCTGCCGACAAACACGTCTACGAGGTGTTTGCCTCCAACGTAGTCGTTCTTGTGCAGCTACTTGATGACTACAAAACCATGATGTCGCCGGATGTCCACGCAAGGCTATTTTCTTCGCTGCTGACGTTGTCCCGGTTGCTCGGCGAATACGAGGACAGTTGGAATCAAGAGTACCCAACGTCCTGAACCTGAATGCGCTCAGCGAAAGATCAGTCCTTTAGGCGAAATATGATTGTCTGTAGAGCAATCCTCAAAGTACTCACAAACTCCGCACCCTGGGCCGCCGATATGCCCCTGCAGGCCCCACAACCAACTCATGCAGCGCCCAGACCAGCGCGTCGACCCTGTCGGGTGAGCCCTGCCCTTCGAACCCGCGCGCGGTCATCTGGCACATCTGCTCCTCCAGCGAGTCCAACCCGGCCAAATGGGCCACACGCCCCTGATCGTATAGCGCCGCTACAGGCTCGGCCCGCGCGACCTTGCCGCGTGACGCCCGCACCGCGCGATAAGGCACCAGCGGGTCCACCTGCCGCACGACCTCTTCCACCAGTTGCCCGCCCTGATTGACCTCGGCCACCAGCCGTTCGGCCCCGAACTCATCCATCGCGTCAATCGCCGCCTGCGCCCAGCCAGCCGGGCCAACGCCCTGCACCGTCCTGTCAGCCAGTACATAGGCCCGCCAGTCCTCGGGTGGCCCCTGTAGCTGAGCACCAACGACCACGATCCCGCAGGCATCCGCATCCGACCCCGCCGTCACCGCCGGGTCCAGCGCCACGACAACCCGGTCCAATGCGGGCACCTGCGCACAGCGCGCCGCCTCCAGCATCGAGCCGGTCCACAGCGCCCCTTCGGCATCCGACAGCAACACACCGTCCAACTCCTGCCGCCCCAGCCGCGTACCTGCATAACGCGCGCGCACCTCGTCCAAGAAGGACTCTGCCAGATTCGCCCGGTTCGCCTCGGTCGGCGCATGGGTCTGCACGGTCGACGGCGACGCCAGCAAATCCTTCAAAACCTTCACATTGCGCGGCGTCGTCGTCACACAGACCCGCGGCCGTTCCCCCAGCCGCAGCGCAAATTGCAACATATCCCAGGTCTCGCCCGCCTTCTTCCACTTGGCCAGCTCATCCACCCAGGCCGCATCAAACTGCGGCCCCCTCAGCCCCTCGGGATCATGCGCCGAAAACGCCTGCGCCTCAGCTCCGTTAGGCCAAACCAGCTTGCGTTCGGACGCCTTCCAAACAGGCCGCCGATCCGGCGGTGAACACTGCAATATCCCGCTATCCCCAAAGATCATCACATCGCGCACCTGATCAAATGTCTCACCGACCAGAGCCACACGACACGCCTGCCCCCGATCCAGAGGCAATGACCCCTCGACCACCGACCGCACCCACTCGGCCCCCGCCCGCGTCTTACCGGCCCCGCGCCCGCCCATGATCACCCACGACCGCCAGTCGCCCTCGGGCGGCAACTGATGCGGCAGCGCCCAGAACTCGAACAGGAAAGGGAGGGCACACAGCCCCCCCTCCCCGATCTCACTCAGAAATCTGTCCTGCACCGCAGCAGGCGCGGAGGCGAGCCAGCCTGCACCCGATCTCAGATCGTGCCCGATCAAGGTCGAGCGCATAGCCCCCTTGGGCAATTCCGGCTTGTCTGTGATGTTGTTCGACAAAGCTTGTCTCCACTTTCTGGCAACTGCGGATCAGCCCCTCTAGCTGACCCAGTTGCTTGCCTGTTCCGGCAAGGTCTGCATCCTCCCCGGCACCGATCTGTTTTCGCAGTTCTTCCGCCGCTTGGCGCAGATCGCGAATGGATCGCTCAAGCGACTGCAATAAATCAGCCGTCTGAGAAATCCGCTCTTCCGGGGTAATCAAAGTCATGTTTGCCTGTGACCTCATGCGTGAGTTTTTCCGCACGAGAGAAACGAAAAACGACCGCCGGGTCGCCCCGGGGCCGTTGCCCACCTCTTCTAGCATGACATAATTCGTACCAAGAAAAGCGCGCAAAGTCAATGCGTTACGCAACGCAAATGCAACACCCGGCGTCCGATCCGTTAACGATCAGCCCCGCATGACCTCAAGAAACGCAGCGCTTACGATCAACGCCGCACCCAATGCTTCTCTCATCCCAAACGGCTCGCCCGAGAAGACCGCCGCCGAGATCAGGCCCACCACAACTTCGCTCATCAGCAGTAGACCAACGCGTGCCGGGGTAAGCTTGGTTGCGGGCCAAATCGTCAGAAAAAACATCGGCAAGGTGTACAGGACTGACAGCAACGCGACCGGGCCGATACGTATAACCATCTCGCCGACTGCCTCTGATGACGCCAAACCGCCGCCGAATGGAACGCTCAGCAGAGACAACACCAAAGCGCCTGAAACAAAGGCAAAAACCTGCCCCGGAACAGAGATACCGGACGTCCGATAAAGCCCCAGCGATCCCATCGCCCAAGTGATCCCCGAGATCAGGGCCAGCCAGTCTCCAGTATTGCGCGGCCAGGGAAACCCCTGTTCTCCGCCAAGCACGATGAACATGCCACCCAGACCGCAGAGCAAGCCCAGCACGCGCGCCGGGCCAAGACGCTCACCCAGAAACACCATTCCAAGGATCGTTCCCCAGACCGGTGTCAGATAGAACAGCAGGATTGACCGGACGACATCTGTGTAAACCAGACTGATGGTAAACAAGCTGAACGCAGCACCGGTGAACATCCCGCTCAAGATCAGCCCGCGCCAGTCTTTCAAAAGCGCTTGCCGTTCGCGCATCAGGAAAGGCGTCAGTACGATCAACGCCGAGGTGTACATCACAATACCGGGCCATGGGCCATCCAGTCCTTGGTCGACAAAGTAGCGAACCGGAATCCAGTACAGCCCCCACATCATCCCGCCGATGACAAGGGCGACGCTGGCGGTCCTCAAATCCGCTCCGTGTAAAGCTCTGAATGTCATGACCCGACTCATAAAACCTTCCGAACCGTATCTGGCAAACGCGCAACCCGCGCAAGCTTATGGCCGACACGGCGCTTGACAATCGCGACCGCAAGGCGCATGTGCCCCTCAAACAGCGCTACCGCGTGAGCACGTGGGCGACACCGCCCCCAACAGCGCCCGATTCACCCATAGTTCCCCATCACGCAGGGTTCTTGACGCGACAACCAGATGCTGCAGGGAACGCCTGCACGTCCTGAGGTTTCGCACAACCCCTGCCGGTCGCGGATGCGGCCCATCACGACTTGCCCGTGGGCCATTGCCTCGGGCTGTAAAGGATAGTTATTTGTTCGACTTCGATATGCTGGGCCTTGCGCCCGCTCTAAATGATGCGCTCAAACGCGCCAACTTCACTCAACCGACCCCGATCCAGAACCAGGCGATCCCGCTGGCCCTGAATGGTCACGATATCCTTGGCCTCGCCCAGACCGGTACAGGTAAGACATTGGCCTTTGGCCTGCCGCTGATCGACCATCTGCTGGCCCAGCCCGGCAAGCCCGATCCCAAAACCGCCAAGGCGCTGATCCTCGCGCCCACCCGCGAGTTGGTCAACCAGATCGCCGACAGCCTTCGCAACTTGACCAAGAAAACCAAGATCCGCGTCGCGACCGTGGTTGGTGGTCAGTCGATCAACAAGCAGATCATGTTTCTGGCGCGCGGCACCGACATTCTTGTCGCCACCCCCGGTCGCCTGATCGACCTGATGGATCGCGGTGCGGTTAATCTGGGTTCAGTCAAGCACCTTGTGCTGGACGAGGCTGACCAGATGCTCGATATGGGCTTCATCCATGCCCTGCGTCGGATCGCGCCGGAACTGGGCACGCCGCGCCAAACCATGCTGTTCTCAGCCACCATGCCGAAGCAAATGGAAGAGCTCAGCCGTGCCTATTTGACCAACCCGCAACGGGTGCAGGTCTCGCCCCCTGGCAAAGCAGCCGACAAGATCACACAGTCGATCCACTTTGTCGAAAAGCCTGCAAAACCCGCCAAACTGCGCGAGATCCTCGCGGCTGACATGGACGCGCTGACGTTGGTCTTTTCTCGTACCAAACACGGAGCGGAAAAGCTGATGAAGGGGCTTGTCGCCGATGGCTACAATGCAGCCTCGATCCACGGCAACAAAAGTCAGGGCCAGCGCGACCGCGCAATCAAGGCGTTCCGCGCCGGTGAGGTCAATGTTCTGGTCGCTACCGACGTCGCCGCGCGCGGCATCGATATTCCGGGCGTGGCCTATGTGATCAACTACGACCTGCCCGAGGTACCGGACAACTATGTCCACCGCATCGGCCGCACCGCTCGCGCAGGCCGCGAGGGCGAGGCCATTGCCTTCTGCTCGGCGGAAGAGGTCGACCTGCTGCGTCAGATTCAAAAGCTGATGAAGATCGAAATCCCGGTCGCCAGCGGTGAGATGCCTGAAGCAATCTCACCAAAGAAAACCCCGCGCCGCCCAAGCAACCGCCGTCGCGGCCCGAAACCTCAGCACTCTGGTGCGCCCAAACCGGGCGGTCAGAAACGCCGCCGACCGCGTCGCGCGAAAGCGGCCTGAATAAGAAACGGCCCGGTCGATTGACCGGGCCGTTGCTTTGTCGGGGTCAGAGATTCGTGTTGTACAAGTCGGACAAAGGGCCGTTTCAAACCTGTACAACACGGACGATTGAATCAGTTCCCGGAATTCCGCTCAGCCTCGATCTCACGCCACTTTGCGACGTTGCGATTGTGCTCTTGCAGGGTCTCGGCAAAGGCATGACCACCGGTTCCGTCCGCAACAAAGAAGATGAAATCCGTGTTGTCAGGTGCCACTGCAGCCTCAAGGCTCGCGAGACCCGGATTGGCAATCGGGGTGGGTGGCAGCCCTTCGATAACATAGGTGTTCCAAGGCGTCGCACGGCGCAGTTCGCTTTGCCGCAAACCGCGACCCAAAGTACCCTGCCCTTTGGTTACACCATAGATCACCGTCGGGTCTGTCTGCAGCCTCATACCTTGGTTCAGACGGTTAACGAAAACGCTGGCTACCTGGCCACGCTCTTCCGGCTGACCTGTTTCTTTTTCGATGATCGAAGCCAAAATCAGCATCTCTTCGGGGCTGTTCAGAGGTAAACCATCCTGACGCCCCTCCCACGCTGCGTTGATTCTAAGCTGCTGTTTTTCCTGCATTTCAGCAAGTATTGCATTCCGATCTTCACCGGGTCTGACCTCATAACTGTCAGGGGCCAACATCCCTTCAGCTGGCAATTCGGCTACTTCGCCGGTTAGCAAATCCATCGCTTTCAGCGACTCGACAATCTGCCAACTGGTGACGCCTTCAGCTAACGAGATGCGATAACGCGTATCCGCCTCACCGCGTTTTTCTGCATAAACTTCCGGGGCGTCCTCTTCGCCGATCACAAAGGAAGCCACCTCATCAAAATCCAGAGTCGCCGGGTTCAGCTCCCGCACGCGGGTCTGCATACGGGTCACGCCAATGCGGTATTCGATCTCGGTCCCGCAAGTGCTGGCGCCGCTATGAGTTATGTCGTCGACGATTTGCTCCATCGACGCGCCTTCGCGAACCAGAAAGCTACCCGCTTTCAGCTGCTGAGATTTGTCTGTGTAATCAGCAGCTAAGCGGAAAATCAACCCGCTGCTGATCGCACCTTGATCCTCGAGGTCACGGCTGACCCGTGTCATGTTGGAGCCTGGCTTTACCTGCAGGCAGATCGCGGTTTCCAGCGGTCCTTCGGACTTGTATTGCGACTGCCCCCACAGGACGACACCGCCCATCAGGAACAGCCCAACGATCAGTATTGTCAACGCATTCGAAGCGAGCGCTCGCCACATTTAGCTGACCTTTCCGAAGATCACACTTGCATTGGTGCCGCCAAACCCGAACGAGTTCGACAAAGCCACGTTGATCTCACGCTCTCGTTTTGCATTCGGTGCCAAGTCGATCGGAGTCTCCACCGCAGGGTTGTCCAGGTTGATGGTCGGCGGTGCAACCTGATCGCGGATCGCAAGGATCGAAAAGATCGCCTCAATCGCGCCAGCGGCGCCCAGCAGGTGACCAGTGGCCGATTTGGTCGAAGTCATCGTCGCGTTGCTGGCGTGATCCCCCAGCAGGCGTTCTACCGCGCCCAGCTCAATCGTATCCGCCATGGTCGAGGTCCCATGCGCGTTAATATAATCCAGATCCTTCGGCTCAAGCCCCGCACTACGCAGCGCTGCTTTCATCGAGCGTTCGGCCCCATCGCCATCCTCGGACGGCGCGGTGATGTGATAAGCGTCACCCGACATGCCATAGCCCAGAACCTCGGCGTAAATCTTGGCACCGCGCGCTTTGGCGTGTTCGTAATCCTCAAGAACTACAATGCCTGCACCTTCGCCCATGACGAAACCGTCGCGGTCGATGTCATAGGGGCGGCTCGCTTTCTTCGGATCATCGGCGTATTTGGTCGACAGCGCCTTGCAGGCGTTGAAGCCGGCGATACCGATTTCGCAAATACAGCCCTCGCCGCCGCCTGCGATCATCACGTCTGCATCCCCGGCGCGGATGATGCGGCTGGCATCACCGATCGCATGGGCACCGGTCGAGCAAGCAGTCACGACCGAGTGGTTCGGACCCTTGAACCCATGACGGATCGAAACCTGCCCCGAGGCCAGATTGATTAGCGCGCCCGGGATAAAGAACGGAGAAACCCTGCGCGGACCTTTGTCGCGGATCAGGTTGGCCGTGTTGGCAATTGATCCCAGCCCACCGATACCGGACCCAATCAGAACGCCAGTGCGCAGGCGGTCTTCTTCGTCTTCGGGCAGCCAATTGGCATCCTTGCAAGCCATCTCGGCTGCAGCGATGGAATATAGGATGAAATCCTCGATCTTGCGCTGTTCTTTCGGCGGCATCCAGTCGTCGGGGTTGAATGTCCCATTGGTGCCATCTCCGCGCGGCACTTCGCAGGCATAGGTCGTGGTGACCCCGCTTGCCTCGGCATCAAACTGCGTGATTGGTCCTGCGCCGGATTCTCCATCCAGCAGCCGTGACCATGTTTCCTCAACCCCACTGGCCAAAGGAGTGACCAATCCAAGACCGGTTACAACGACTCTGCGCATGAAGTGCCTCTTGCCTGCTTCCTGTTATGAGAACCGCTCATACCCCGGCCCGGGGTGCGGGGGCAAGAGCAACGGCATATTCTGAACCGGCATCCTTGTGCCGTAACCTGTTCAAATCCTCTGTCAATTGAGTTGAACGATGCCTGAAAAGCAAAAACCCGCCCTTCCTTCAACGGGAAAGGCGGGTCGTCTGGTACTGAAGTTTACTGGAACTCGGCGACTGGCTCGTGTGCCGATTGGGCGACCTCCAATGCTTCGGACAGATCGACGGACTTGCGGAACAGTGCCCGGCCAACGATCGCACCCGAAATATTCGAGATATAGGCGAGACGAGAGATATCGTCGCTGGTACGCACGACACCGCTGGCTATGATCGGTGTACGCGATTTTTCGGCCAGTCCTGAAATCAGACCCAGCTGCGCCTCGACGTCTTCCATATCGCTATCGATATCGGTCACCAGAATGGCTGCAAGAGGCGTATCCGCGAAAGCTTCGATGAAGGCTTCCGGGGTAAACGCACTTTGGCTGCGCCAACCTTCGGTCATCACTTGCCCTTGCCAAACATCGACCGCCAACACGATCTGATCGGGATAAAGCTTAGCCAATTCCTTAACCAACTGCGGGTCCCAAGCCGCAAGTGTGCCAATCACGATTCGGCCAGCCCCTTTATTGATCCAATGTTCAACATGCTCGCGGGTCCGCATCCCCCCTGCCAACTGCACTGACATTTCAGAGGAGCGAATGATTTCTTCGATCAGTTCTGAATTGGTATCCCGGCCTTCGATCGCGTCAAAATCCGTAAGCTGCATCCATTCCGCTCCAGCCGCAGACCAGCCGCGCGCGGTCTCGACCGGATCTACATGCCAGATCATCGCTTCATCCAGACGCCCCTTGTCCAGCGTAACGCACCGACCGTTCTGCAACTCCATCGTGGGGTAAATCATCATGATTCATATCCTCCGCTGAATCATTCCGTAATTCCACGATAGCATAGAGTCTCAGTTTGCCGCTTTATTTCACAAGATCGGCAAAGCTCGTCCATTTTGCGGCATCGCACTGCCTAATGCGTTTCACACCCGTGTAGGAGGTCCATCACGGCGAAACAGATGAACGGGGGTGTCGCGGTATTCAGCCTCGCGCAACAGCTTATAGCCCAGCTTTTCAGCCAATCGCTGTGAGGCTGCATGGTCCGCGTCGATCAGCGCAACCAACGGGCCCGGAATGATCCGGTCGAACCAGTCGTGCGCCGCCTGTGCGGCCTCACACCCGTATCCTTGCCCCTGCATGTCCGGGGCCAGAACCCACCCGGCTTCGGGAAAACCATCGAAATCATCGCCCAGAGACCGGTTGCCATAGAAGAACCCGGCTTGCCCGATCAGAGTACGATTCGACTGCAGCATCACACCCCATTGACCGAACCCGGTCATCTGCCAATGTCCAGCGTTGCGCAGGAAAGAATCCCACGCCTCGCCGCGCGTTTTCGGGGTGCCTCCGATATGGCGTACAACTTCGGGGTCGCGCCAGATTTCGGCGAACCGGTTGAAATCCTCGGGGCGCATTGCACACAAGGTCAGACGCGCCGTATTGATCATCGGGGTGGATCTTATCATGCCCTTGCCCGCTCAGAAACTTGCCTCAGGTGTCAGAGTGCGGAGCCTCAACGCCTCAAAGCAAGCGCGAAATGTGGCAGAGCATAAAAAAACGGCGCTTCCGTTGCCCGGAAGCGCCGTTTTTGTCTCAGTCAGGTCAGCTTAGGAAGCTTCGCTGATGAATTTGACCGCGTCGCCAAAGGTCTGGATGGTCTCGGCTGCGTCGTCCGGAATCTCGATGCCGAACTCTTCTTCGAACGCCATTACCAGCTCAACGGTGTCCAGGCTGTCTGCGCCCAGATCGTCGATGAACGAGGCGTTTTCGGCAACCTTGTCCTCTTCAACACCCAGGTGCTCAACAACGATCTTCTTTACGCGATCTGCGACGTCGCTCATGTCTATTCCTCATTTCAATTTCAGGGCTGTCCGCCCGGTTCTGCCCTTGCCCGTTCGGGGTGGACTTGTTTTGCCCTTTCCGGGCGGTTTGGGTCCCGGGTCCCCGGGAAATCAGAGAACCGGCCCTTGGACCGGTTCCTGCGCATATGCGCCGCCTATAGCACAGACAACGCACAAGGCAAACGCTTTCGCGCCCACCCTGAATTGCGATTACAACATGGCCATACCGCCATTCACATGCAAGGTGCTTCCGGTAACATAACCTGCTTCAGGGCTTGCCAGATACAGCACAGCGGCTGCGATTTCCTGCGGATCACCCATACGACCGGCCGGAACCTTGAGCAGCAGACCCTTCTTTTGCTCATCCGTCAGCTTCTCGGTCATCGCGGTGGTGATAAAGCCCGGCGCAACCGCATTAACGGTAATGCCACGGGTCGCAACCTCATGCGCCAGCGCCTTGGAAAAGCCGATCATGCCGGCCTTGGAGGCAGCATAGTTCGCCTGCCCTGGGTTTCCGATCGCAGCCACAACGGACGAGACATTGACGATCCGACCCCAGCGCGCCTTCATCATGCCCCTGATCACGCCTTTGCACAGCTTCATCGTTGCGGTCATGTTCACGTCGATCACGCTCTGCCATTCTTCATCCGACATGCGCATGAACAAGTTGTCGCGTGTGATGCCTGCGTTGTTCACCAGAATATCAACCGAGCCCATCGCCTCAGCCGCTTGTTTCGGCAGGGCCTCGACGGCTTCGGGATCGCTAAGGTTACACGGCAAGACATGCGCACGATCGCCAAGGCTGTCGGCCAGAGCTTGCAGAGGCTCCACGCGCGTTCCGGAAAGGCCAACAGTTGCACCAGCGTCGTAAAGCGCGCGGGCGATATCGCCGCCAATACCACCCGAAGCACCGGTGATTAACGCATTCTTACCTGTCAAATCAAACATCTATGTTTCCTCTCTGGCCGCCGAAACCGGCGGCTGTCCCTTGTTCATGCGCCGGGGTTAACGGCTTTTTGTACATCTTCAGGCGTCCCGACCGCTGTGCACGCCAATGCTCGATCGATCTTGCGGATCATTCCCGACAGAGCTTTGCCCGCGCCGATCTCCCACGCTTCGGTCACACCCTGCGCGACCATGTACTGTACGCTCTCACGCCACCGAACCGAGCCGGTGACCTGTTCCACCAGCAACTGACGGATCATATCTGGATCAGCCACAGCTTCGGCGCGAACATTCGCAACCAAAGGCACGGTAGGCGCTTTGATTTCAACCGAGGCCAAAGCCTCTGCCATTACATCTGCCGCAGGCTGCATCAGCGCACAGTGAAATGGAGCACTTACCGGCAACATAATTGCACGCTTGGCACCTTTTTCCTTGGCGATCTCGGCTGCGCGCTCAACAGCGGCTTTTGAACCAGAAACGACTACCTGGGTTGGGTCATTGTCATTGGCAGCCTGACAGACCTCATCTTGCGCGGCCTCTTCCGCAACGGCGCGCACCGCTTCAAGATCGAGCCCCAGAATGGCGGCCATTGCGCCCTCGCCCACCGGCACTGCACTTTGCATCGCCTGCCCGCGCGTCCGCAGCAGGCGGGCAGTATCGGCAACCGTCAAAGCTCCGACCGCAGCCAGCGCCGAGTATTCACCCAGCGAGTGACCCGCCACATAAGATGCCATTGAAATCGAAACGCCTTCGGCCTCAAGTGCGCGCATTGCGGCCATCGAGGTTGCCATCAGCGCGGGCTGTGCATTCTGAGTCAGGGTCAGCTCTGCGATATCGCCTTCCCAGATCAGATCGCTCAGTTTTTCGCCCAAGGCCTCATCGACCTCATCGAAAACGGCGCGGGCGGCTGGATATGCCTCAGCCAAGGCCTTGCCCATTCCGATGGTCTGGGCGCCCTGCCCGGGGAAAACAAACGCGCGTGTCATTGGTGCCTCTTGCGTGACGTCAGATTTCGGCGGGGTTTAAACTGACAATCGGCGCGGCACAAGCATTGCCTGCGTTCTGCATCAGGACACCTTTACTGTGCATTTCTCTGTCTTGTGTCCACACGGCATCCATTTAACTTACCCTCAATTCAGAAACTCGGAGAGCCAATCGATGCCCCTTACCAACACCCGGTCCAGCTATGGTGGTGTAACCAAAGCATTTCACTGGCTGACCGCGCTACTGATCCTGACGGCTCTGCCGCTGGGCTGGTTCGCGAACCAATTGGCCCATGCGATTTACGATCCGAGCATTCCCACGACCGAGGATGACATCGCCCGCGCCGCCCAGCTGTTTTCACTGCACAAAACCATTGGTGTTACCGTGTTCTTCGTCGCACTGGCCCGAATCCTTTGGGCTGTTACCCAGACGAAGCCGGGCTTGCTGAACGCTGAAAACAAACCCGAGGCCTTCGCCGCCGAAACTGTGCACTGGCTGCTGTACGGCTCGCTTGTTCTGGCTCCGCTCAGCGGCTGGATCCACCACGCCGCCACCGACGGCTTCGCGCCGATCCTATGGCCCCTTGGTCAGAACCTGCCGCTTATTCCGAAGTCAGCTTTCCTTGCAGACATCAGCGCCAGCCTGCATTGGCTTTTCGTCTGGGCCCTGGGTGTGGCGCTCGTGCTGCACATAGCGGGCGCGCTGAAACACCATGTCGTGGACAAAGACAGTACCCTGCGCCGTATGCTGCCCGGCCAATCGGACGCGCCGGAACCCCCGGCACAGCACCATTCCATTGTTCCCGCCTTCGCCGCCTTGGCAATCTGGGGCGCGGTGCTGGTCGGAGGTTGGTCCACCGGTGTCTTTGACGACCAGTCCAAAGCAACCGAAGACACGGCCGAACTTGCGCAAGTTCAATCGGAATGGGAGGTCGAAGACGGATCCCTGTCGATTACTATCTCGCAATTGGGCAGTCCCGTAAGCGGCGAGTTTGCTGACTGGACTGCAGCGATAGCGTTTGAGGATCCCGCCGAGCCGGGATTGGCCGGTTCCGTCGATGTAACGATTGCCATTGGCTCACTCAGCCTCGGCACAGTCACCGACCAAGCGATGGGTGCGGATTTCTTTGACAGTGCGCAGTTTCCTACGGCTCAATTTAAGGCCGACCTGTTCAAAACGGACGCAGGTTATGAGGCGCGAGGACCTCTGACAATCCGGGACAAATCTATCGATGTCGTCCTGCCATTTACGCTGGAACTGGCCGACGATGCAGCGACGATTTCGGGGAATCTGGAACTCAACCGAATGGATTTCGACGTTGGAAAATCGCAACCCACCGAAGATTCGTTGGGGTTCACGGTTATCGTGGCAGTCGAATTGACGGCAGAACGCGACAACAAATAAAAAACCGCCGGGGCGCATAACCCCGACGGTTTCTTTTTGGGATCATGAAGGGATTAGTCGGCCTTCTGCGCCTCGATCGAAATCTTGACCTCGACCTCGTCACCCACGAATGGAGCGAATTGGCCCAAATCAAAATCGCTGCGCACCAGCGTTGTGGTGGCGTCAAATCCGGCCCATGGCTTGCCCGCCATCGGGTGTTCACCCACTTGGTTCAGCTTGGCATCCAGAACCACGGATTTGGTGACACCATTCATGGTCAGATCACCGGTGATGTTGGCTGTGTTCTCGCCAGTGACCTCGATACCAGTTGAAGTGAAGGTCACCAGATCACCTTCGGCTGCGCCAAAGAAATCTTCGGTCATGAAGTGATCTTCGCGCGGTTTCCAACCGGTGATCATCTCAACGACCGGCATCGAAACAGTCACGCTCGATGCTGCCGGGTCTTCCTGATCAAACATGATTTCGCCCTCAAAGCCCGAAAACATGCCCGTGGTGGTCGAAAAGCCAAGGTGGTTCCAACTGAAGATGACCTGGCTATGGCTGGAGTCCAAAACGTATTTTTCAGCACTGGCGAATGCTGTGGTCGCCGATACGGCCAAAGCAGCAGCAATAAGGGTGGATTTCATAACAATCTCCGCAATGGTGTTGTTGCAAACCGGGTGGGTTGCTCACCTACGAAAATGTGCCGCCCAAGGGCGGCACACAAGTTTTTTTGATTCACAACTTCTGTTCCTTTTTGAACAGAATAAAAATCAGGCGAAAATTGTTACGTTTTGGCTGAGTTGACCTTTGAGCGCTGAGCCAACATCCGCCGATTCCAGTGGCAGCTTCATCAGCAGGCTTCCGTCTACATCGTACAGTTCGACCTGGTCGTCAGCGAAACGCGCGCCACCCAGCGAGTCGTAGCTGCGGCGCAATACCGTTTGCGGCCGACCGTTTTCGTTTTTCTGAAGAATGCGAACCTCGCGGCGGATTGGGTCAAAATAGGCGTCTGGGCGCGCATCCATCACCTCGATGGTCAGCAGGCTGACGCCAACAATCAGGAACATCAGCGAAGCGACCAACTTGATAGGCCAAACCTCGGCCCCCATAACCGAACCCGGCATCAACCACATCGAAAAGGCCGACACGATCAGAAAGACACCAACGGCACGCAGAAGAAACATCCGAGCCCGCCAATTCGGCGCAAACGTAATCAGAACGGGGACGGATTTATCAAATACCGCAGCAGGCGTCGATTGTTCAAAAGTGTTTGTGTTCATGACGGCCATTGTCTTGCCCTGTCTATGTTTTCCAATCTACCGGGTTCTCCCGGCTTCATGAACAACCTCGGGGCGAAAAGCGTCAGGAATTGGGCGCACCAGTGGAAATAGGGCGACTTCACAAAGGCATATGTGGCAGGGCTTGCCCCGCCCGCTCAAACGTGTATACGGAGCCATCCTTCGCAGGAGTTATGAATCGCGCAGCCTCTCGTGGCAGGGTCGCGAAGGACCATATGGCCCCGCCTTTGAAATGCGCCTTGATATAAACAGGAGTGCACATGCCACTGTATGAGCATGTAATGATCGCGCGTCAGGATTTGTCCAACGCGCAGGCAGAAAGCCTTGTCGAACATTTCGGCACCGTTCTGGCTGACAACGGCGGCAACGTCGTCGAAAGCGAGTACTGGGGCGTCAAGACGATGGCTTACAAGATCAACAAGAACCGCAAAGGCCACTATGCCTTCCTGAAAACCGATGCCCCTTCGGGTGCGGTTCAGGAAATGGAACGCCTGATGCGCCTGCATGACGACGTTATGCGCGTTCTGACCATCAAGGTCGACGAGCATGCCGAGGGCCCCTCGGTCCAGATGCAGAAGCGCGATGAGCGCGAAGGCCGCCGCGAGCGCCGCTGATCAACGCCTGACGAAAGGACATAAACCATGGCCGCAAAACCATTTTTCCGCCGCCGCAAGGTCTGCCCGTTCTCGGGTGAGAACGCGCCGAAAATCGACTACAAAGACACTCGTCTGCTGCAGCGCTACATCTCTGAGCGTGGCAAGATCGTACCTTCGCGCATCACCGCCGTTTCGGCGAAAAAGCAGCGTGAACTGGCCCGTGCTATCAAGCGCGCCCGCTTCCTCGCCCTGCTGCCCTACGCCGTGAAGTAAGGAGAGACTGACATGCAAGTTATCCTTCTGGAACGCGTTGCGAAACTGGGTCAGATGGGCGACGTCGTTGACGTCAAGCCCGGCTACGCCCGCAACTTCCTGCTGCCCCAAGGCAAAGCGCTGAGCGCATCGAACGCCAACATCGCGTCGTTCGAAGCCCAGAAAGCCCAGCTTGAGGCACGCAACCTGGAAACCAAGAAAGAAGCTGAAGCGCTGGCTGAAAAGCTGGACGGTCAGCAGTTCATCGTGATTCGTTCGGCATCGGATGCCGGCGCTCTGTACGGTTCGGTCACCCCGCGTGATGCCGCAGACGCCGCAACCGAAGCTGGCTTCACCGTCGACAAGAAACAGATTGCCCTGATCGCTCCGATTAAGGAACTGGGTCTGCACTCGGTCGCAGTCAACCTGCACCCCGAGGTAGAAGTCGAGATCAAAATGAACGTCGCACGTTCGGAAGAAGAAGCCGAACTGCAGGCATCGGGCAAATCGATCCAGGAACTGGCTGCTGAAGAAGAAGCCGCCGCCGAATTCGAGATCGCCGAGCTGTTCGACGACATAGGCTCTGCCGCTTCGGAAGACGAAGATCTGGTTGCCGAAGAAGCTCCGGTCGAAGAAGACGAAGCAAAAGCCTGATCTGGCTGCATATCCAATTTCAAAGGGCCGCGCTTTTACGCGGCCCTTTTTCTTTTTGTTACATCGCAAGCAAAATTCAGCCCGATTGTTCGCCTGGCCTTGCAGACCGGCGAGGGTTTCATATCATCGCCATTCGCAATCAGGAGTATTTTGATGACCCCCCTCCTTCGTCGCCGCGTCTTAACCTTGTTGCTTATGGCACCGCTTGCAGCTTGTGGCAGTCCTGGCAGCTCGGGTTCCGGCGATACCTTCGATCCCCCCCTCTACCCCAATGAAACACCCGAGCTTCGCGCCTCGATCAATAAATGGGCTGACCACTACGAGCTCCCGCGGGAGTTGGTGCACAAGCTGGCGATCCGTGAAAGCACACATCGGCCGTGGGCGGTGAACCGCCCCTATTATGGGCTTCTGCAAATCCTCCCGGCCACTGCGCGATCAATGGGTTATACTGGAAATGCCGAAGGCCTGCTGGACGCCGATACCAATCTGGAGTTTGCCGGAAAATACCTGCGAGGTGCCTGGCTTTTGTCTGATGGAGATCAGCAACGTGCCATCTTTCTTTATGCCAAAGGATATTGGCCCGAAGCAAAGGCCAGGGGCATGCTCGTCGAGACGGGTCTGGTTTCTGCCACAGAATAGGCATGTTTAATTCGCATTTCGATTGTAATGCACATACATAACCATCGAAATGCCACGGCGAATCCCATGACCTACTGCACAACTCTGACGTTAAATCTTTTAAAGGTGCGTAATTGTGTGCCCGAAAGGCACATTTACCTATAAAAGGCAGACATTTCCCACATCTTCTTGTCTTGACAAGCGAAATGTGGTGTCCTGCTTGACGTCAGGGAAGACAGTATCATTTTCCTGGCCAAGGGGATCCGCCCGCTCACTCGGGTCTAACTGGTCGTTACCGTATGGATATTGTTGATCTCAGCACTCTTCCCGAACAGGATACTCGGTATGACGAGTTCCTGCGTCAGGTCTGTGACAAATATGAAATGGACCACGCAGCCTATGCGGGTATGAATCCTGCTGCAGGTACGATTCACGGCCATGTGACCTATGGGGACGACTGGAAAACCCACTATCAAGAGCAAGGCCTGCACCTGATCGATCCGACGCTGCACATGAGCCAGCGCAGTATCGCTCCGGTCGACTGGAGCCGTCTGGAACGCGGTAAGGATTTCCAGCGCGTTTTTCGCGATGCACATGATTTTGGCATTCCAGATCAAGGCATTACGATTCCGGTTCGCGGGCCGTACGGAGATATCGGCTTGCTTAGCGCAGTGCGCGAGTGCAGCCGGGATGAGTGGAAGAAACTGGTGCCCAACGTGATAAGTGACCTGCAATCATTGGCCGTACACATCCATGACAATGTCATGACATCGGATACGATCAGCCGGATGCTGTACCACCCGACCCTCTCCAGCCGAGAATTGGAGATTTTGCAATGGGCCGCAGCGGGTAAATCGCAACAAGATATCGGCGATATCCTGTCGATTTCGCACCGCACGGTTGAGGTGCACTTGCGCTCTTCTCGCGAAAAGCTTAATGCACTGACGACTCCGCAGGCTGTCGGTCGGGCCATCGGAATCGGCTTAATCTACCCAGGATAAAGCCAAATTTTGCCGAAATTGGGCTAAAAAAAGCCAATATTACGGGAAACCCCCAATAGATTCGCTGTGGAAACCGGGTAACGTCTTATCCACAGACAGATCACTCGAAGGGGGTTAACATGATTTTGGTAGTTGATGGGCTGAACAGACATCTGTTCACCGAAGTTCTTGACGATATGTTCGAACTGCGCGCTCGGGTTTTTGGCGGGCGACTTGGATGGGACGTCCACATCGAAGACGGCAAAGAAATCGATCAGTTCGATCATCTGGATCCTGCATACGTAATTGGTCTCGACGATGAGGGGAACGTCGTAGCCGCAGTACGTGCACTCCAGACAACCGGCCCGCACATGCTTTCAGATGTGTTCTCGGATATCTTATGCGGCGAAGCGCCAATGCGCAGCGCGACCATGTGGGAATCCACCCGCTTCTGCGTCGACACGCAGCGACTGACCCGAGGAAAAGAGAAGAACTCGGTTTCTTACGCGACCTGTGAGCTGATGATCGGATCTCTGGAATACTGCCGTAGTGCGGGTATCCAGGACATCATCACCGTGATTGACCCGGTTATGAACCGCGTTCTCAAACGCTCGAACTGTGCGCCTTACGACTATGTGGGCGAAACCGTTCCGATGGGCAAGGTACCGGCAATGGCGGCGTTGCTGGATTGCACAGAAGAAAGGATTTCGGGTCTTCGCGAATTCGCAGACATTCACCACGATGTCTTTATCGAAGACGAAAAGGCGTTGGAGTTCTTCGAGGCCAAAAAGGCCGCCAAACTCAGCCCGGCAAATCGTGACCACAAGCCGCTCACCGATCTTGAGAAGTACTTTGTCGAACAGATGAGTGCGGCCAAGACGGAAGAAGAAAGGCAGGCAGTGCTGAAACTGATCGAAGCGCTGTCCGACACATTCACCCCAGAGCAGAAGACCGCTCTGTTACAGACCCCCCGTGCTTTTGCTCATGAGGCCTGACCCCCTCACCTCATAGTACAAAGCCACCCATGCGGAGCCGTCTAATTCGAGACGGCTCCGCTTTTTTTTGACCCCTAATGGGGGAAGGAAGAGGATTATTCCTCTTCCAGTGCCTCAACGGCTTTTTGCAGATCGTCCTTGCTGACTTCTTTGTCCGCAACCTGAGCCAGTTCGAAGACGTAGTCGACAACCTTGTCTTCAAAGATAGGCGCACGCAGCTGCTGCTGCATTTGGGCGTTCTGCTGCACAAATTCAAAGAACTGGCGCTCCTGGCCCGGGTACTGACGCGCCTGGTTCATGATCGCTTGTGTCATTTCCGAGTCGGTCACTTCAACCTCGGCCTTCTGGCCCAGTTCGGCAAGCAGCAGGCCCAGACGCACTCGGCGTTCGGCAAGCTTGTTATGCTCGTCGGTTGGTTCGATCGGATCGTGATCGTGACCTTCAACGTCAGGGTTTTCCTCGTGCCACAGCTGATGCGCGATCTGCTTGGCTTCGGCTTCTACCAGTGACGGCGGCAGGTCGAACGAGACTTTCTCGTCCAGCACGTCCAACAAAGCGCGCTTCATTACTGCACGGGACGCACCAGCATATTCGGCTTCCAGACGCTCGGCGATCTGTGCCTTCAACCCAGCCAGATCTTCGGCACCAAATTTCTTGGCCAACTCGTCGTCGACCTCAGCCGCGACCGGCTCTTTCACCTCTTTGATGGTGCAGGTGAAAACGGCGTCTTTGCCGGCCAGATGCTCAGCACCGTATTCTTCGGGGAAGGTGACGTTGACGTCTTTTTCTTCCTCGGCCTTCACACCGACCAACTGCTCTTCAAAGCCGGGGATGAAGCTGTTCGAGCCCAGAACCAGCGGGTAATCTTCAGCCGAACCGCCTTCGAACTCTTCGCCGTCAACTTTACCAACAAAGTCGAACACGATCTGGTCACCGTCCTTGGCTTTCGAACCCTTACGACGCGCTTTGAAGTTCTGCGCGGTCTCGGCCAGGTTGTTCAGCGCTTCTTCCACGGCTGCGTCGTCCGCTTTGACAACCAGCTTCTCCAGTTCAACCGATTTCAGGTCAACTTCTGGAATCTCGGGCAGCGCTTCGTAGGACATCGCAACTTCTACGTCGTCGCCTTCTTTCCAGTCCTCGTTGGTCATCTTGACCTCGGGCTGCAAAGCAGGACGTTCGCCGCTGTCCTCAAAGTGCTTGTTCATCGCACCGTCGATGGTTTCTTGCATCGCTTCGCCAAGCAGGCGCTGGCCGAACTGCTTTTTCAGCAGAGCCATCGGCACCTTGCCTTTGCGGAAACCCTTCATTTCAACCTCGGGCTGCGCTTCGGTCAGTTTCTCGTTGACCTTGTCGTCCAGCTCGGCTGCGGTCACAACGATGTTGTAGCCGCGCTTCAGACCTTCGTTCAGCGTCTCGGTAACCTGCATTTTGGTAGTCCCCATAGGATTCGGGGCGCGCAAAACGGGCGCGCCGGGCAAATTTGACGCCTTCTATTTGCACAGCCGCCTGCGTGCAAGAGGCAAAGGCCCTTTCAGGCTGGTTTTACCCCTATTACAGACGAAAAAACGCCCCGGCACAGGCCGGAGCGTTCGATCATCGAAAGCTGAGAAATCAGAACCTCCAGCGGGCCCCCAGCACCCACGCCTCGTTGTTGTCGAACGAAGCGCCATCTTCGAAATCGTGATTGCGGTATTTCAGATATGCATCTGTATTGATGCTGTCGATACGCTGAACAACAGCGATGCCCCAAGCATCAGTGCTGGAGCCGTCATTTACGAAGTCCGAACCCGAGTAATAGTCGATCCCGATACCGGTTTTACCCCAGGATACCCACTGATCCTCATAGGCAATCTTGCCGTAGAAGTAGTTCGGGTCAGACGCACCATCCGCGTCATTGTCCCGCGTACCGGCGGCTACGGTGAAACTCAGGCCGTTTTGCAGCATAACCGAGGCCGACCCGATCGTATCCTTGCGGTCCCCCGATCCATCGTCAGCCGAACGCACCGAGTATGCAACCGCCGCTGCAAATTCAACCCCGCCGCCGAAGGTGTTGTTATAGCGAAGGCCGATATCGTAATAGTCATCGTCATCGCTGCTGGACAGAATGTTCTGACCATAGGCGATGCCGGCCTTAAAACCGCTGAACTCCGGCGTGTCATACCGAACGCGGCCACGGCGCGCACCGTCAAAGTTGCTGCTGGAATCGCCAACGGTGATGTCGCTCAGAAAACCGTCAGTACCGCGATAGAAGAACCCGCCATTTTCATCGTTGGTAAAGGAATACAGCGCGGTTCCGACGTAAGACAGATCCACTTCGGCAGCGCCATCGGCCACCATGCTGCCCTGACCGGCCGAGAATTTACCCCAGTCACCGGCAAGTGCGAAATCCACGTGACGGATATCTTCACGCGTCCAGCCGCTGAAATCTGTGCCCAGCTGGTTCCACTCGCTCGAGCTCGGCAGACCAAGCCCGGTTTCAAAACGGAAGGTGAAATCGTTGTTGCCGAAGGGCTGCAACAGTTCCAAACCGACGCGGCTGTTTGACAGGTCATTGTCCAGAACGCGCGTTTCGGTCTCTTCACCGTCGTCAACCGAGATTAAGGCCGGGTGCAACTGACCATAAAGCAGGACATAACCGCCCGTGTTGTTTTCGTATTTCAGTTCGGCGGCGGCGGGGATTGCCGTTGTTGCGACAAGCGCCGCGGCTATCGAAGTCAGCTTAAAATTCACTGTCATGTCATTCACCATAGATGGGTCAGTTTTTTTAGATATTGCCGATATGCGCACCTGGATTAACGGTTCCAATGATTGCTAAAGCTTATTAGCCCGGCATTGCATTTCTGCCACAGGCGGAAGCGGGGACCTTCAGGGAAAGCGTTTTATAATCAATATTTTGACCTAGTTCGAAAGCAGCACCCAGCTAACCTGCAAGACAATTCTTGCGCTGCGTGTTGCAGCTTGCAAACACCCGTTATGCGCACAGGTAAATCATAAGGCGAAACATTGCCGCTTTGACCCGCGATCGGCCAATATTTGCCTATGACCCATTGATTTCAAGCCGTGCGAATACCGCTGGCAATTGTTCCGGCAGATCTTCAGCAATCAACCCCGGCCCAAATTGCCTGGCGCATTCCACATGTAACCAAGCTGCGGTCTTGGCTGCAGCCATCGGGTTGAAGCTCCGCGCCAGTAGTCCCGTTATGAACCCGGCAAGCACATCGCCCGACCCTGCTGTCGCCAGCCAGGGCGTCGCCCGGTCAAACAGCGCCGCATTGATCGCACATTGCCCATCCGGTGCAGCAATCACCGTGTCAGGGCCCTTGTATAGTACCACACAGCCAGCCTGCTTGGCCGCCTCACGCACGGCATCCACTTTGGAATAAGCCGGCCCTCTGCCCGGCTTGATCGAGAGCTTTTCGGAGATCTCCGGGAACAATCGCGCAAACTCGCCCCCGTGCGGTGTCAGAACACATCTGTCATGGAGCATGTCCAACAGCACCTCTGGCGCATCAGCAAACGCCGTCAAAGCATCCGCGTCCAGCACTGCTGGACGCCCCGAGGCCAGCGCCGCAGGAACCAGCTCCTGCGCACGCGCCAGCCCCAAACCAGGACCGAGGCACAGTGCATTCAACCGCGCATCCATCAGGACTTCCAATAGATCATCGCCGCTCTGGACCCGCTGCAGCATCAGCGCAGTGATGTGACTGGCAACCTCCATCTGAGCCGAGGGTGGAACACCCAGCGTCACCAATCCGGCCCCGATGCGTAATGCACCACGTGCCGCCAGCCTTGCTGCGCCGGTTGCCCCCGCACCTCCGCTAATAATCAAGGCATGCCCATACGCATATTTGTGTAAGGCAGTTGCCTTCGAAAAATCAGCATCCGGGGCGGTCACCAGTTTGACCGCACCCTGAACTCCCTCCTCCAAACCAATGTCCTTGACGACCAATCGGCCACTTCTGACCGGCCCCAGCCCCAGATAATGCCCCAGCTTTGCAGTATGAAACGATACCGTGAGCCTGGCCTGAACCGTCGCGGTCCCCGGGGCCAGCTCACGCCCACTATCGGAACACAGGCCAGACGGCATATCAACGGATACTGTCTTTTCGGCGATGGCTGGATCCGAGGCAGTCATTTCTGCCCATTTTAGAACATCACCCTCAAGCGGTCGTTGTAAGCCCGTCCCGAATAACGCATCGACATAAAGGTCAGCCCCTTGATGCGCGGCAAACACTTCGGAAAATGGGTGAACCTCCCCCAATTCGCCCCACCTGTCATGATTCACACGCGCATCTGGTGGCAGCTTCGCCGGATCACCAAGAAGAAATGCCGCCACCTCCCAGCCGCGCTCCCGCAGCAAGCGTGCAACAACAAATCCATCCCCCCCGTTATTTCCTGGCCCGCAAAGAACTACCGCACGCAGCGGATCCTCTTCATCTGGCCCCAAATACCTCGGGGGTGCGGGGGCTGGCCCCCGCTGCAGCTCTGGCCATTCTTCTAATATGGCTTGAAGAACACCGCGCCCGGCCCGCTCCATCAGCTCCAGTCCGCTCACGTCACCGGACTCAATCGCGGACTTTTCGATCGTCCGCATCTGTGCCGCTGTCAGCCCCTCTGCCATATTGCGCCCTCACGCGATTCAATTCTGATTACATTTTGTGCACATCGATCAAAATTTAACCCGTTGCACGATTTCGCAGCACCACAAGGCGACCATATTCGCAGTTCCATTGCCGCCTGACCTTAGACGTGATCACTGCCTTCGAGACAACCATACAAGGTGAGCCGGAATGAAAAAGATCGAAGCGATCATCAAGCCGTTCAAACTGGACGAAGTGAAAGAGGCGCTGCAAGACGTGGGAGTCCAGGGCCTCAGCGTGGTCGAGGTGAAAGGCTTTGGTCGCCAGAAAGGTCACACCGAACTTTATCGCGGCGCAGAATATGTTGTCGACTTTCTACCCAAGGTAAAGGTCGAGGTCGTGCTGGATGATGATCAGGTTGACGCAGCGATCGAAGCCATCGTTAGCGCCGCAAAGACCGACAAGATCGGGGACGGAAAAATCTTTGTCTCACCTATCGAACAAGCCATTCGTATCCGCACCGGCGAAACCGGTTCGGAAGCCCTGTAACACAGCAATCTTCAAATCAGAGGAACAAATAGTATGAGCAAGGACGCAGTTCTTCAGCTGATCCGTGATGAAGACGCCGAATACGTCGACATCCGCTTTACCGACCCGCGTGGCAAACTTCAGCACGTCACCATCATGTCCGATCAGGTCGATGAGGACTTCCTGGAAGAGGGCTTTATGTTCGACGGTTCGTCCATCGCGGGCTGGAAGTCGATTGAAGCTTCCGACATGAAACTGATGCCCGACACCGACAGCGCCTATGTCGATCCGTTCTATGCGGAAAAGACCATCTGCCTGCACTGCTCGGTTGTGGAGCCTGACACTGGTGAAGCTTATGAACGTGACCCGCGAGGCACCGCTCAGAAAGCCGAAGCGTACCTGAAGGCTTCCGGTATTGGTGATGTGGCCTACATGGGTCCTGAGGCCGAATTTTTCCTCTTTGATGACGTTCGTTTCTCCAACAGTATCAACAAGGTATCCTACGAAGTTGATGCGACTGATGCATCGTGGAACACCGACACCGAATACGAGATGGGCAACATGGGCCATCGTCCGGGCGTCAAAGGTGGTTACTTCCCCGTAAACCCCGTTGACGAAGCGCAGGACCTGCGCTCGGAAATGCTGTCGACAATGAAGCGTCTGGGCATGAAGGTCGACAAGCACCACCACGAGGTTGCATCGTGTCAGCACGAACTGGGCTTGATCTTCGACAGCCTGACCAAGCAGGCCGATGAGCTGCAGAAATACAAGTACGTGATCCACAACGTTGCACATGCCTATGGTAAATCGGCGACCTTCATGCCGAAGCCAATCGCAGGTGACAACGGCACCGGCATGCACGTGAACATGTCGATCTGGAAAGACGGCAAGCCGCTGTTCGCGGGCGACAAATACGCCGACCTGTCTGATGAGGCGCTGTACTTCATCGGCGGCATCCTGAAACACGCCAAAACGCTGAACGCCTTCACCAACCCGGCAACCAACAGCTACAAGCGTCTGATCCCAGGGTTCGAAGCCCCCGTCTTGCGCGCCTATTCGGCCCGCAACCGTTCAGGCTGCGTGCGTATTCCATGGACCGAAAGCCCGAAAGCCAAGCGCGTCGAGGCCCGCTTCCCCGATCCGGCCGCAAACCCCTATCTGGCGTTCGCCGCGCTTCTGATGGCCGGTCTGGACGGCATCAAGAACAAGATCGATCCGGGCGAAGCCATGGACAAGAACCTGTACGATCTTCCTGCCGAAGAACTGGCCGACATCCCGACCGTATGCGGCTCGCTGCGCGAAGCTCTGGAAGCGCTGGCATCTGATCACGACTTCCTGCTGCAAGGCGACGTGTTCACCAAAGACCAGATCGACGGCTACATCGCGCTGAAGATGGAAGAGGTAGAAACCTACGAGCACACGCCTCACCCGGTTGAGTACGGCATGTACTACAGCTGCTGATTAAGAATTTTCGACGAAAATTCTCAGGGGGCGCCCATCGGGCGCCCCTTTTTCTGTATCTCCGCGAGATTTGACGGATCGATGATGATCTTTCAAAATTTGAGCTCAACATCAGGCGGAGAGAGCACATGCCCGCGAGCGACAATCCCTTTTCTGAGTATTCAGGACTTGTAACCTCGGAAAAAGATCTGGAACGCATTTGCGGGCAACCCTTGCCGCAGATCATTGCAAAGGAATTGCCTGCACTTGATGAGATGTGTCGAGACTTCATCGGCATGTCCTCGTTCTGCCTGATCGCTTCAGCCAATCCCGATGGGCATCTCGATATTTCGCCTCGTGGCGATCCTGCGGGGTTTGTGCAGGTGCTCTCGAACTCGATGATTGCGATCCCGGACCGGCCCGGGAACAAGCGCGTGGATACGTTTCATAATGTGCTGAAAGATCAGCGCGTCAGCGTGATATTCTTTGTCCCCGGAAAATTGGAAACTCTGCGCCTGCGGGGATCCGCGAGAATTAGCGCAGATCCCGAACTTCTTTCAAACATGGCCGTTGGTGGACGCGTGCCCAAGCTGGCCCTGTTGATCCATGTCGAAACCGTCTTTGCGCACTGTCCCAAATGCATCATTCGATCAAACCTGTGGCAACCCGATGAATGGCCGGACTCTTCCAGTCTGCCAAATATGAACGCGATGATGGTCAAACATGCCAAGATCGACAAAACCCCGGATGAATGGTTCGAATCCCTGAAAGGCACAGACGAGCTTGATCTCTATTAAACCACTTTGCGGTAGGTCGAACTCGGCTTAGGCTGAGCGTAGTTTTTTCAGCACTCGGATTTCCTCTATGCCTCGTCTTCGCCTTTACGCTGCACTCGCGTTCCTTCTGCCCTCGGTGGCACTGTCCGCCCCTTGTGGGAATACCAGCAGCGGGTTCGAGGCCTGGAAAGCCGACTTTGCCAAAACCGCCAAACGAGCGGGTGTGAAAAAGAAGGGTCTGCAAGCGCTCGCGCAGACGCAATATGCAACACGTACGATTGCCGCGGATCGCAATCAGAAGAGCTTTAAATACTCATTAGACAAATTCATGCAGGTGCGCGGGGCAAACACCATCGTTGCGCAAGGGCGTAAGCGCAAAGCTCGCAATCCGCAGTTTTACGCCGCGCTCGAGCGTCAATATGGCGTACCGGCGGGTGTGCTAATTGCCATTCACGGCATGGAAACCGGCTTTGGAGGTTTCATGGGCGATAGTCAGGTTGTTTCCGCAATCACGACATTAGCCTATGATTGTCGCCGGTCCGAATTCTTCATCCCGCACGCTATCGGCGCCTTAAAACTGGTTGACCAAGGAACCCTTACGATGGCGACAAAAGGGGCAAAACATGGCGAGCTGGGGCATACGCAGTTTCTGCCCGGCAATGCCCTGACCTATGGTGTGGACGCCACGGGCGATGGTCGGGTCGATTTTTATAACATGACCGACGCGCTCGCCTCGACCGCGAATTTTCTACGTAAGAAAGGGTGGAAGCCCGGTCGCGGCTATCAACCCGGAGAGCCGAATTTTGCGGTCATACAGCAATGGAATGCGGCCTCGGTCTACCAGCAATCCATTGCAATCATGGCGGCGCGAATCGACAACTAGGGCAGTCATAGGCTTGACGTCAGAACACCTGAATTCGGCCACATTGTTGCCACATAGATTTAAGGAAACCCCGATTTTCTTGGTTTCCAAAGCGTAATCAATCTTGGAATATTTCGACTTTTTTCCATTTTGGTCAAAATTTGCGCCATTTCGCCTGTTAATTTGTTGTGAAGATTATGACAGCAAAGGAACATGCTGTGACTGCAAAGCATAGTTACCACGGTGGCCTCCAGTTTGACGGGTCGGCAGATGGCGCGCTTGAGCGTCTGTGCGAGGTCGTCTCAACGACGCTGGGTGACTATGGCCATCTGGTCGAGCGCAAGACGCTTCTTAGCGCATCGGAGGCCAGTATCGTCAGCAGCCAATATCTCGTGCGTCTGACATTGGACTCGGAACCAACCCAAGTAGATCACAATCACCATGAGCGGATGGATCGAACCGCTGGTCTCAAAACTATGCCGCGTGCTGCGGTTACGCTGCCGGGAAACCGGCTGACGATCTCGATTTGTCCGGTGTCAAAACTGCTCGATGACAGTGAAATATCCGAGTTGATGCTTGTGGTGATCCTGTACCGAATGGTCGACATCTGCACGACCCGTCGTGTCGAATGGTTGTCGCCCAAAACGGTTCTGACCATCGAACAATTCATGAGTGCCTTTGATTCAATTGCGCCGCGCAACGCCCGGAACCGAAAGCAGATATTCGAAGCAGTCAGCGGCCCATTTGCGGGGCTTGATCTGCCCGATCCTGATGCGGAAGATACACAGACCAAACACGCCAAGCCGCGTCCGATCAAGCTAAGTGACGACCAACTGCTCAGTATCGCCTTCCGGACCGAGGCTGATGCTCCCCTGCCCGCCGGCAACATTCACCAGTCCGAGGACGAAACGGAACGCCCAAGCGATATTCTGCGACTGACCAGCTGGGGCATGACTGGTGCTGTGGCAAGCATATCGACACCGATTGCCATATCCCTGGCAGCAGTCAATCTGATCCGGGGTGAGGATTTCCGCCTCAACACTCAGGTTCTGGCTTTTACCACAGCGATTTTTGGCCTGAACGCTACGAATGCTTTTGCCGAGGTCGCCAGCGCGATTGGCATGTAATCAAATTACCCAAGACCCTCCTTGGAGGCCCCGCCGTCAGGCGGGGTTTTCCATTTTAAGGACCTGATCAGCGGCCATTACATAAGTGTGGATCGCGAACACCACTGCGTTTGTCTCAGGTAAACGCAAGAGAGTCTGACGTTCACTACGCAGATATCGGGCCGAATTTTCGTCCCGCGGTGTGCGTCGCTGCATGAGACTGCGCGGTTGGAACAATTCGGCGTCATTGTACCAAAGCGCATTGAACCGCCAGAGTGGCCGGTTGGGTTGAATGCCGTCAAACAAACGTTGAACTCTGCGGGCAATATTGGCGTCGTAGGCGTCAACCGGCTCATGGATCCCAATCAACGGGCGCATGAACTTTTCCGACAGCATCCAGCTTGCGGGAAAGCACAGAATCGCGCCAGTCAAAACATGCTCGTCATTGTGTTTCTGCAGAATGCAGAAATCCTCTTGCACCAAATGGCATAGCGTTTCCAACGGGCGTTCCCGGTCAACCTCAACCCGTACACCGTCGGGCCGCACAACGTGATCAGAGACATTCGGATAAACTTGCTGAATGACCAGTTCCAGCAACTCCTGCGCGGGTGCCAACGCCTCGGGGCTTTGCGCCAAGACGTCCGGTTTTTGCTGCGCCAACAGCGCGGCGCGTCGTTGCATCTGGGCAGAAAACGCATCGTCGCGATGCAACCAGGCCCTGGGGTCCGCAGGCTTAATGCCAGGCAGCGGGTTTTGGGCGAGTGGATCATAGGGAATGGCTTGCTGTAATATCACGGTCATAGTCGAGGCATAGCACCCTGCTCTGGCGCTGTCGGTCAAAAAGCGACCAGAAGACGGTCGCAAACCTAGAAGACGCAGCGCATCTGGATTTGCAGGTTGGGCAGGCAAGCAGAAAGGTCCAACCGTGAACACACCATATCGTGACACCCGTAAGATTGACCCGACCCGGGGCGCCACCCTCGGGGACGGGACACCGAACGACAATGACAGGATCGAGATCGGACCGACACAGCTTGCCTTCGACGAATGGGCCGCTGCCGGGCTTAGCCTGCCCAAACTAGAACAGATGCGTAAATACCGCTGGAAACGCCTCACTCAGGCCATCGTGCAACGCGATTGGGGCGGGATCCTGCTGTTTGACCCCCTGAATATCCGCTACGCGACTGACAGCACCAACATGCAGCTCTGGAATACCCATAACCCGTTCCGGGCCGTTTTGGTTTGCGCTGACGGGTATATGGTGATCTGGGACTACAAGAACTCTCCGTTCTTGTCGAAATTCAACCCGCTGGTGCGCGAGCAGCGCTCGGGCGCCGATCTGTTCTATTTCGACCGGGGCGACAAGATTGACGTTGCCGCAGATGTGTTCTCAAACGAGGTGCGCGCCCTGATCGAAGAACACGGCGGCGGCAACATGCGGCTGGGTGTCGACAAGATCATGCTGCACGGCCTGCGCGCGCTTGAGGCTCAGGGGTTCGAGGTGATGGAGGGCGAAGAGCTTACCGAGAAAACCCGTGCCATCAAAGGCCCAGACGAAATCCTCGCCATGCGCTGCGCCAGCCACGCCTGCGAGACCGCAGTGGCCGAAATGGAGCGCTTCGCACGTGTCAATGTCGGAGACGGGAAGACATCCGAGGATGACATTTGGGCAGTGCTACATGCTGAAAACATCCGGCGCGGTGGTGAATGGATCGAGACCCGCTTGCTTGCCTCGGGCCAGCGCACCAATCCCTGGTTTCAGGAATGCGGCCCGCGCATCACGCGGCAAAATGAAATCATCGCGTTCGATACCGACCTGATCGGGTCTTACGGCATTTGCGTCGACATCTCACGAACCTGGTGGATCGGCGATCAAAAACCGCGCCCCGACATGATCTATGCCATGCAGCACGCGCATGAGCATATCATGACCAATATGGAAATGCTGAAGCCCGGCGTCATGATCCCGGAACTAACTGCGAATGCCCATCGGCTGGATGACAAGTTTCAGGCACAGAAATACGGCTGCCTGATGCATGGAGTTGGATTGTGCGATGAATGGCCCTTGGTAGCCTATCCCGACAAGGCGGTCGAGGGATCCTATGATTATCCACTTGAACCCGGAATGGTGTTGTGCGTCGAAGCGGCAGTTGGCGAGGTTGGCGGCGATTTCTCGATCAAGCTGGAAGATCAGGTGCTGATCACCGAAGACGGCTATGAAAACCTCACGAAGTATCCGTTCGACGCACAGTTGATGGGCTCTGGCTAAGCGCTATCGCCTAGTTTGACCAGTGGGACCGTCTGACATTACCGTGCCAATCCTCAGGCGCTGTGAGAGTTGGTGTGTCCTCAGACGTATTCGTTAGCGGCCAGCTTTGTCCCAGTGCAAAACCAATTGCGCCAGTCACGAGAATTGCCAACAGAACTCCGGCGTGGAGTGTCGGGCTTAGCGGTGCAGATGTTGTATGTGCCATTTTGACCTCTGCTTTGGATAAGAAGGATGATTGCAAGTTGGGGTCCAAGTATAAATAAGTAAAATGAATGTTTATCCGAATTATCATCACATTTTTTGATTGTTCAAATACCAACCCCAACAATGCATTGATGCGACGCGCCAAGGGCTACGTGGTCCCACCCCCTCACCTTCCTGTTACGCCACTGACACAGGGGTTGAGAGAACCGCACACAGCACACAGTATTGTCGAAACCTGGACCACCAAGGATTCATCATGCCCACCGAACGCATTACTTTCGCCGGTCACGACGGCAGCCAATTGGCCGCGCGCCTTGATCTGCCGGACGGGCCGGTACTGGCAACGGCTTTGTTTGCGCATTGCTTTACCTGCTCTAAGGACATACCTGCCGCACGGCGCATTTCGGCGCGTTTGGCGGCGATGGGCATCGCCGTGCTCAGGTTTGATTTTACAGGCCTTGGCCACTCGGATGGAGAGTTTGCGAATACGACATTCACCTCAAATGTCGAAGATCTGATCGCTGCAGCGCACTACCTGTCCGGTCGCAACATGGCCCCCGCCCTGCTTATTGGCCATTCACTTGGCGGCGCTGCGGTACTGCGCGCACGCGCTGGCATACCGTCGATCAAGGCGGTCGTCACATTGGGTGCGCCTGCTGACCCGGGCCACGTATCACACCATTTCGAGGCCGCCCTGCCCGAGATTCAGGCGCAAGGCAGCGCAGAGGTTTCGCTTGGCGGTCGCCCGTTCCGCATTGGCAAAGCTTTTGTCGATGACATTTCAGAGGCCGCGCTTAGCCCTGCCGTTTCAGATTTGAAAGCAGCGCTTCTGATCCTGCATGCACCGCGCGATGACACGGTCAGCATTGACAACGCCAGCACCATCTTTCTGGCTGCCAAGCATCCAAAAAGTTTTGTCACGCTGGACGATGCCGACCATCTGATCACACGCGCCGCTGATGCGGATTACGCGGCGGATGTCATTGCGGCTTGGGTGTCGCGATACGTCAAACTGTGCCCGCCCGCCCCACCACCCGGCGCCCCGGAAGGTGTTGTTCGCGTAACCGAGGCAGACCCGGCAGGGTTCCTGCAAGACATCCAGTCCGGCCCGCGCCACCATGCGGTCGCTGACGAGCCCGCCTCGTACGGAGGAACGGACCGAGGCATGTCCCCTTATGGATTTGTGTCCTCGGGATTGGGCGCCTGTACCTCGATGACCATTCGCATGTATGCGCGGCGCAAGAAATGGCCGCTGACAGGTATCACCGTCGATGTCTGCCACGACAAGGTACACGCCCAGGACGCTGGACTGGCCAGCGATGGTAAGGTCGATCAGTTCCGCCGCAAGATACGGCTACAAGGGCCGCTGGATGCCGCGCAACGTGCTAAGCTATTGGAGATCGCAGATAAATGTCCCGTGCACCGAACCCTTGAAGGCTCGGCCCATATCACGACTGAGCTGCTGGACTGAAAACCACCTTTGTCAGCTTATGATAATGATTGAAGGGGGCTTTTGCCCCCTTTTTCTAACGGCGCCTCGGTGAGGGTCGGTGAATTGGTGGCCGTGCCGTCGGAGGACGCGCCACCGGGGGATGCGGGCGCGACGGCGGTTTGGCGATCGGTGGCTTTGGCCGCGGTGGAGGGTTCGGACGAACCGGTCGATCGGGGCGGTCGGGCCGGTCTGGGCGGTTTATGTCAACATCTACATTCACGTTACGGTCGTGGTAGTAATCATTCCACAGCATCGAGTCGTAGAACGGGTCATACCCAACGCCATACCCTACCCCGACGGACACGCCATCGCAGGCGGACAGTGTAAACGTTGCAGTACCCAACCCCAGCGCCAGAACAGACCGTTTTAACAGTTTGCGAGTCATCCGAGCCTCCTTACTGCAAAGACCGGAACGACGCGAAAACGGCGTTCAAGGCATCAACATAAGACGGGTCGGCCCCGTCACGCAGGATCGCAACCCCTATCGCAACACGGTCACGCGGCAGGTCAATCACGGTGGCGGTAAAGTTTACGCCTCGCCCATCCCGATTGCCGGTGCCTCGAATAACGTGGGCTGGCCGCCCACCAATCCTTGTATTGCTGGTGCTGGTCACGGTCGGGTCTTTGACGAGGAATTTGTCGATATCCTCAAGATAGCTCAGCCCGCCCTGAATGCTGGAAACCCGTGATGGTGAGACGAAGCCCATCCAGACATTATCGTCGGTCACCGGTCTGATCCCCATGACGCGCGAAACCGCACGGGCATCGCCCAGATTGGTATCCTCGATTTCACGCGGGCCACCGGTACGCAATGTCCAGAAGTCGGGAACCTCAAAGCGGAACAGGGCGCGTCCTTCATCGGTGTAAGTCACCGGTGTGTCGGCTTGCACAGGCGTTACAGCCGACCAAGTCACGGCACTTGCAGCAAGCACCAAGCTTAACAAAATACGCATATCTCAATAACCTGATCAGTTTTCTGATGTCAGGTTGCCCATGCAGTTTGACTTTGTCCAGCATCCTGTTCTGCAGACAATAAAAAACCCGCGTCCGGGAAGCTCCGAACGCGGGTGTATCTTGCGCAAGAGCGCGCTATCAGGTGCGTGCGTCGCCCAGCAGCTTCCACAGGCCAGGGATCAGCAGAGCGGCCAGCGCCAGCTTGATCGCGTCACCCAGCAGGAACGGTGTCAGACCCCATTCCAGGATCGGCTTGTCCCAGCCATACAGCTGACCCAGCCACAGCAGGCCCGGCACGTAGATCAGCACGTTGGCCAGTACCAGCGCCAGCGCCAGCTTGCCGACCGAACGATCCCAGCCGCGCGCGGCCAGTGCGCCCAGCAGAATGGTCGCCATCAGGTAACCGACCAGATAGCCGCCGGTGCCACCCATCATGTAGGTCAGGCCGTATTTTTCGGCCGAGGAACCTGCAAACACGTCAAAGCCCAGAGCACCAACCAGCAGGTAACCCAGCATCGTGATCAGGCCAAGGCGCGCGCCATAAGCGGTGCCGATGGTCAGAACGGCGAATGTGCCCATGGTGATCGGAACCGGCCACATCGGCACTTTGATTTTGGCAGCAACAGCCAGAGCAACGATACCCAGGGCAACCAGAGCCACCTGCTTGACGCGCAGCGCCGTCCCCTCACGCGGGCCAAAAGCATTGGCCAGTACGTTTGCGTTCATCTCATTTCTCCACATTCGGACTTATTTGCACATGCAGCAATGCCCGTTCCGGGCCGTTGCTGCAAGATGATTACGCTATCGCAGCGCGTATTTGGTCTCCATTTCATAGGATTTTCGCGGCCCTGATACGGTCCAGCGGACTGTCCAGCGCGGCCATCCCGAGAAATCATAGTGTGCATCATAGCTGTCCGGCGGGCAATCGTGATGATCCTCGACCCGGGTTTGGCCAAGTTTGAGTGCGTGAAAAAACCGATCATCATCAAAATGGATAGCGATCCGATCACCGGCGTCGCGCCAAAGGTATCGACGCGTTCCCGTCATTGCAGGCTGCCCCGGAACACGCAGCGTGACCGTCTCATCATAGACCAACCCTTGGGTATCTTGCCGAAGCTCTGCCTTACCCTCGGCCTGAATGATCTGGCCTGCACGCTCGTCCCGGATGAGGCGGCTCAGGTCCCAAACCCCCTGGAAATCATAAATATTTCTGGGCAGGCTCACTTCAAATAGATTCCGTCAGTTGTATTACCTGAATCATCCACAAACCGGATGGTTTCACCGCTTTGCTCAACATCATAACAAGCCCAGAAATCCGAAGGCGGCCAGACCGAGCAATAGCGATCATCACGAACGGCCCATCGTCCCGAACTTGGGCGGCCTGAAAAGTACTGCGTTTGCATATTGCTATCGAAGGTCTGGGTGATCCCCTCGCCATAGTCGAGCTTCTTGCCAGCAAGCGCCATCAGAATCTCATCACCCGTCAGTTGCTGAAACTCGTCGGCGGCCACAAATCCGGGCCAAAGCAATAAAATCAGGGCAAACCGTCTCATCCCAGCACTCGCGCCTTGTTCCTTGGTCAATGCGCGGCTAAACCCCGCGCCAACGCCTCATCCCAATCATAAAAAGGTGCTGCCGCCAATGATTCCCCGCTATTCACGCCCCGACATGGTCGCCATCTGGTCACCCGAGAGCAAGTTCCGCATTTGGTACGAGATCGAGGCGCACGCCTGCGACGCCATGGCCGATCTAGGCGTGATCCCGCGTGAAAACGCCGAGGCCGTGTGGAAAGCCAAGGATGTGGAGTTTGATGTCGCCCGTATCGACGAGATCGAAGCCGTCACCAAACACGACGTCATCGCCTTCCTGACCCATCTGGCCGAACATGTGGGTAGCGAGGAAGCTCGTTTCGTGCATCAGGGCATGACCTCCTCGGACGTGCTGGACACTTGCTTCAATGTGCAACTGACCCGCGCCGCCGACCTGCTGATTGCAGACCTCGAAGGTCTGTTGGCTGCCCTGAAACGCCGCGCGATCGAGCACAAAGACACCGTTCGCATCGGTCGCAGCCACGGTATCCATGCCGAACCCACCACGATGGGCCTGACCTTTGCCCGCTTCTATGCCGAGATGGACCGCAACTTGTCCCGGATGCGCGATGCCCGCGCGGAAATCGCCACCGGAGCGATCAGCGGCGCGGTCGGGACGTTTGCGAATATCGACCCGCAGGTTGAAGAGCATGTCTGCGACAAGCTGGGTCTGGTGCCTGAACCGATCAGCACGCAGGTCATTCCCCGCGACCGTCACGCCGCATTCTTCGCCACACTGGGTGTTATCGCCAGCAGCATCGAAAACATCGCTATCGAAATCCGCCACATGCAGCGTACCGAAGTGCTGGAGGGGGCCGAGTTCTTCTCGATGGGTCAGAAAGGCTCATCCGCGATGCCGCACAAGAAGAACCCGGTGCTGACCGAGAACCTGACCGGTCTTGCGCGCATGGTGCGTGCGGCCGTGATCCCGGCGATGGAGAACGTGGCGCTGTGGCACGAGCGCGATATCTCGCATTCCTCGGTCGAACGCATGATCGGGCCGGATGCCACTATCACGCTGGACTTTGCACTCGCGCGATTGACCGGTGTAATCGACAAGATGCTGATCTTCCCCGAGAACATGATCGAGAACATGAACAAGTTCCCCGGTCTTGTCATGAGCCAACGAGTGCTGTTGGCGTTGACCCAAGCCGGTGTAAGCCGCGAGGATGCCTATGCCATGGTTCAGCGCAACGCGCTGAAAGTCTGGGAGCATCGCACCGACTTCAAAGAGGAACTGTTGGCCGACGCCGATGTCACCGCCGCGCTGAGCCCGAAAGAAATCGAAGAGAAATTCGATCTCGGCTACCATACCAAACATGTAGATACGATTTTCGCCCGCGTATTCGGCGAATAATTCAAACTCAAACAGTGCTAAAAACTTGGCCCGGCTTGCTCAATGCAGCCGGGCCTTGTGTCTTTGCCAGATTGGCAAAAATCGGTTAATCTGTTGGCACAGTTTCCGCGAAAGGAAAACTCGATGCTACGAACTGCTCTATGCGCAATTGCTCTTATCTGTGCGGGCACCGCCGGATTTGCCTGTAACGGTAACACCAAGCAAACCCAGTCCTGTGCTGAAGGCACAATTTGGGACAGCGAAAGCCAAAGCTGCATGAAAATCGTCAATAGCTGACATTTTTATTTCCTGCTTGTGAATAAAAGCGATCAGTCAATCGTTAGCTTTTTTGAAGATCAAGCTATGATTGTAACAAGTCTCTTTGACAACGGAGTAGGAAAATGCGTCTTGTACTAGCCTCGGCCATCGCTCTTCAGGCCTTTACCTTCGCGCCCATGGCCATTGCTGCGGGTGGTGGGGACAGCAGCCCGCCCAAGCCCACCAACACCACCAAGAAATGCCTGTTTGGCCGCGTCTATGACGAGGCAGCCGGGCGCTGCGTCAAACCCAACAAGACGAATTTCACCGAAGACCAACTGTATGATGCCGTGCGCGAGTTGGCTTACGACGGGCAGTACGAAAATGCTCAGGGCATTCTGCGTATCATGGATCAAGATGATGATCGGGTGCAGACCTATTGGGGGTTCACCTATCGCAAGATGGGTGAGCTGAAACTGGCTGACGCGTTTTACCAGAAAGCAATTGAATCCAACCCCGACAACATCCTCGCCCGCAGCTACATGGGTCAGGGATTTGTTACCCAGGGCAAGACCGAGTTGGCCATCGCACAATGGCGCGAGATCAAGGCGCGTGGTGGCGAAGGCACATGGGCTGAGACATCGCTGCGCGAAGCGATCAGAACAGGGCTGACATATAGCTACTGAGTTTCAGGGTTTCTTTACCCGACTCTCTATATTCTGCCTGCAACGCGAATGAGGCATTGCAGGCAGATGCAGGACACGAACCTAATGGTGCAGATGACGCCGGGCACGCAAACCCCGGTCGTTGAACAAGACGATGATGCGCCACGTGTTCTGCCGCGCGCCCTCAGCAACCGAGAGAAAGCCGCGGTTGTGGTTCGGCTGCTGCTGAACGAGGGGGCGGATATCCCGTTGGAAGAGCTTCCCGATTCACTGCAGGAACAACTTACTCACCAACTTGGACAGATGGGGTTGGTTGACCGGGTAACGTTGGCCGCCGTCGCACAGGAATTTGCCGATGCGCTGGATGGCGTAGGGCTTGCATTTCCACATGGGCTAGCCGGCGCTCTGGACGCGGTGAACGGCAAGATCGCCCCAGCCACCGCCGCCCGGCTGCGCAAGGTAGCTGGCGTGAGGCAGATCGGTGACCCATGGCAGCGTTTGCGCGAAGTACCCTCAGAAGATCTGGCCGAAATGGCCAAAGCTGAAAGCACAGAAGTCGCCGCCGTTATGCTGTCGAAACTCGAAACCGCCAAGGCTGCCCAGTTGTTGGGCCACCTGCCCGGCCCCACAGCGCGACGGATAACTTATGCAGTCTCGAAAACGGCCAACGTGACGCCCGAGGCGGTAGAGCGGATCGGATGGTCCTTGGCCGCTCAGCTGGATCAACGCCCCGAGCCCGCCTTTCGGGATGGGCCGGGTGAGCGTGTGGGCGCGATCCTCAACCAGTCAGCCGCGGCGACGCGTAATGGTTTGCTGACCGCGTTGGACGAAGAAGACGCCGATTTTGCGGATACCGTCCGGCAATCGATCTTCATCTTTTCGCATGTGCCCTCGCGCATCCAACCCCGCGATGTTCCAGCGATTCTGCGCGGTGTGGATCAACCCGTTCTCATCACGGCGTTGGCCGGAGCCAATAGCGACGAAGACCTCGCCACGGTCGAGTTCTTCCTAGCCAACATGTCCTCTCGCATGGCGGACAACTTACGGGAAGAAATGGCCGAACGTGGCAAGGTCAAACAATCCGACAGTGAAGAAGCGATGTCGCAGATCGTTGCAGCCATCCGCGCGCTTTTGGACGAGGGCGCGATCGCACTGGTCGAGGCAGAGGAGAATGCAGAATAGTCCGGCAAGGCGCGACCACTTGTGATCGCACGATGGGGCCTGTATGTCTCGTCGCGCAGTTCACAACGCTCAGGTGTCTCTCCCCATGCCCGTCGAAAAGTCGGAACTAAGCCGATTTGAGCTTGGAAAATACTACGTCGCCAACCTGTTTCTGACCGGCGTAATCCGCGGCATGCGCCTGCTGCCATATGAGCGCCGCATCGGAGCGATGGGCGCGATTGTGCGCTGGCTTGCCCCCATTGTCGGGTTTCGAACCCGCGTGCGCCGCAACCTGAAACTCACCTGCCCAGACCTGCCCGAGGCCGAGGTCAAACGCATCTGCCGCGCCGTGCCTGACAATGCCGGGCGCGCGATCATGGAGCATTTTTCAGCCGACGGTTTCATCGAGCGACAAAGCAAGGCCAAAGTATCGGGCTCGGGTGTCGAAGCATTTGATGCCGCCGTGGCGGAAGGGCGTCCAGTGATGATGATCACTGCGCATTTCGGGCACTATCTGGCCGCGCGGGTCGCGCTGCAGGCGCGTAGCGGTAAACCCATCGGCAGCCTCTATCGCCGCATGGCAAATCCATATTTCAACGACATGTATGTCGAGGCATTCTATCAGACCGGGTCGCCCATGTTCGAACAGGGCCGCCGAGGTATGGTCGAAATGGTCCGTTCACTGAAAAGCGGAGGCATCATTGCCATTGTATCCGACCTGCATGCGCATGGTGGTGAGGAGCTGACCTTTTTCGGCAAACCCGCCGTCACCTCGGTGCTGAACGCGGAACTTGCGATCAAATACAAGGCTGTGCTGATCCCCTGCTATGCAGTGCGCCAACCCAACGGGATCGATTTTGAGATCGTCCTGCACGACCCGGTCCCGCATACTGATGCCAAAACCATGACCCAGTTCACCAATGACGACCTGGAAGCGATGGTGCGTCAGCACATGGGACAATGGTTCTGGATTCATCGGCGCTGGAAGTCCTGGAGGGGACTGGGGGTCCAGCCAAAGGATATGCCCTGATCACTTAACCCGCGCTGCGGCCACGATCGGACCATGGCCACTGCGCTGGATCAGTACAACGGCAGGCAATTCCGATGACAATGTTGCGGTGAAACTCTGCGGTGTTTGGCCATCCCAGCGACCGGCAATCTGCCAATTCTCGACCACGTTTGCATAATCCAGATCATGTCCGGCCAATTCGCCACGCCGGATCGAGGTGCGACGCATCGGCGAATACTGCACAATCCGAACATCATAGGTTTCGTCGTCTGGTAACTCGATCGGAACGACATTCATGGATACTTCGTTCGCGATACGCGTGGCACTGACCTCGGCCTCGGGCGGAGCAGTCAGGTGTGCATCGATTAGCCGGTTCAGTTCAATTGACTTGGCCCCAACCACATCCTGCTGCCCATTCACAACCATCTGCGGCGTGTAGATCATCGTCCGCCCGCCTTCACGTGCATAGGCGCGCTGACGATCGGTGTGGTCGGGATTGGCGTATTCATCTTTCCAGCCAATGTAGTCCCAATAATCCACATGCAACGCCAGACCGATTACATCATCCCGCTTGGCCAATTCATGCATGATCCGGTCTGCTGGCGGGCAGGACGAGCACCCCTGCGAGGTGAACAGTTCGACCACCACCGGATCATCCTGCGCCTGAGCCGGGGCAGCAAGAAAGAGTGAAACAAACGCGGTCGCAGCGACTGATCTGAGCATGTTTTCTCTCAATAGAGGATGATTGCCTGAAAGGTTTAAGTCGGAACCGAATAAACTGCCAATCAAGGTTTCTTGAGACCTCAGACACAAGCTTTCGACAAAATGTGTGCAATGGTATACAAAAAACCACCCAAACTGCCCGTTGCACCTTGAAACAACTGGTGTGGTAATGCAGATAACCCTTAGCGAAGCCCGTATTCCAAGTCATTTGAGAGGGAGGCCACAGATGCCCATCAAGGTCGGACAGGACACCGCCAAGACACGCCGCAGCCTGAACGTGAATGGCAAATCCATTTCCTATTATTCGATTCCAGCCGCGCAAGAAGCAGGCTTAGGCGATTTTTCGAATCTGCCTGCCGCGCTGAAAGTGGTTCTGGAAAACATGCTGCGGTTCGAAGATGACGGGTTCTCGGTTTCCGTCGATGACATCAAAGCCTTTGCCGAATGGGGTGCCAACGGTGGCAAGAACCCACGTGAGATTGCCTATCGCCCTGCCCGGGTACTGATGCAAGATTTTACCGGAGTTCCGGCCGTGGTGGATCTGGCAGCGATGCGCGACGGCATCAAGGGCCTTGGTGGGGACGCGCAAAAGATTAACCCGCTGAACCCGGTCGATCTGGTCATCGACCACTCGGTCATGATTGATGAGTTCGGCAACCCACGCGCGTTTCAGATGAACGTGGACCGCGAATATGAGCGCAACATGGAACGCTATCAGTTCCTGAAATGGGGTCAGAACGCGTTCAACAATTTCCGCGTCGTGCCTCCCGGCACCGGAATCTGCCACCAAGTAAACCTGGAATACCTGGCGCAGACCGTCTGGACAGACACGGACCAAAGCGGCGAAGAAGTCGCCTATCCCGATACACTTGTTGGTACTGACAGCCACACCACCATGGTCAACGGCATGGCCGTTCTGGGCTGGGGCGTTGGCGGGATCGAGGCCGAGGCAGCGATGCTGGGTCAACCGATCTCGATGCTGATCCCCGAGGTTGTGGGTTTTGAGCTGACCGGTTCGATGGTCGAAGGCACAACGGGAACCGACCTTGTCCTGAAAGTCGTCGAGATGCTGCGCGAGAAAGGCGTGGTTGGTAAATTCGTTGAGTTCTTCGGCGAAGGTCTGGACCGCTTGCCCTTGGCCGATCGCGCAACCATCGCCAACATGGCCCCCGAATACGGCGCGACCTGTGGTTTCTTCCCGATTGACGGCGAGACCTTGCGCTATATGCGCAATACTGGACGCGACGAAGACCGCATCGCATTGGTCGAGGCCTACGCCAAGGAAAACGGCTTCTGGCGCGATGCCGATTACGCTCCGATCTACACCGACACTCTGTCGCTGGATATGGGCACAATTGTTCCTGCGATCTCGGGCCCGAAACGGCCGCAGGATTATGTCGCACTAACTGACGCCAAGGCCGCATTCACCAAGGAAATGGCCGAGACCTTCAAACGCCCGATGGGCAAACAAATAGAGGTCAAAGGCGAAAACTACGGCATGGAATCGGGCAAAGTCGTGATCGCCTCGATCACCTCCTGCACCAACACGTCGAACCCGTATGTGATGATCGGCGCGGGCCTCGTTGCACGTAAAGCCGCCGCGCTGGGATTGGATCGCAAACCGTGGGTAAAGACCTCATTGGCGCCCGGCTCGCAGGTTGTGTCCGCCTACTTGGAGGCTGCGGGTCTGCAGGAAGATCTGGACAAGATCGGCTTCAACCTTGTTGGCTATGGCTGCACCACCTGTATTGGCAACTCGGGTCCGATCCAAAGGGAAATCAGCGAAGCGATTGCCGAAGGCGATCTTGTTGCCACTTCGGTTCTTTCAGGCAACCGCAACTTCGAAGGCCGCATCTCGCCCGACGTGCGCGCCAACTATCTGGCTTCACCGCCGCTGGTAGTGGTTTATGCCTTGGCTGGTACGTTGGACATCGACCTGACTTCGGAACCGATTGGACAGGATCAGGCTGGCAACGATGTCTACATGAAAGACATCTGGCCGACCCAAAGCGAAATCGCCGAATTGGTTGAGGCAACCGTGACCCGCGAGGCGTTCCAGTCGAAATATGCCGATGTCTTCAAAGGCGACGAGAAATGGCAGGAGGTCGAGGTTCCACAACAGGAAACCTATGATTGGCCACCGACGTCAACCTACATTCAAAACCCTCCCTATTTCCAAGGCATGGGGCCTGAGCCGGGCACAATCTCGAATATCGATGGTGCAAAGGTTCTGCTGATCCTGGGTGACATGATCACCACCGACCATATCTCGCCCGCCGGTTCGTTTGCGACAACGACACCTGCCGGGAAGTATCTGACCGATCGTCAGGTTCAGCCGCGCGAATTCAACTCGTATGGCTCACGCCGTGGCAACCACGAGATCATGATGCGCGGCACCTTCGCCAATATCCGCGTCAAGAACGAGATGCTGGATGGCGTCGAAGGCGGTTATACAAAAGGCCCGGATGGTGAACAAACCTCGGTCTACGAAGCATCGATGGCCTATCAGGAGCAAGGCACCCCGCTGGTCGTCTTTGGCGGCGAACAGTACGGTGCAGGTTCGTCACGCGACTGGGCGGCCAAGGGCACAGCTCTGCTTGGCGTCAAGGCAGTGATCGCCGAGAGTTTTGAGCGCATCCACCGTTCAAACCTGGTAGGCATGGGCGTCATACCGTTCGAATTCACCGATGGTGATACCCGCAAGACACTGGGTCTGAAGGGTGATGAGACCGTATCGATCCACGGGTTGGATTCAGTTGAGCCCCTGCAGGAAGTGCCCTGCACCATCATTTACGGAGATGGTACCGAAAAGACGATCACCCTGAAGTGCCGCATCGATACCGCGCCCGAGATCGAATACATCGAAAACGGCGGTGTGCTGCAATACGTGCTGCGCAATCTCGCAAAAGCGTCATAAATCAGCAGGTTGATATCCAACCTCAGCCCCCGGCCCTGCGCCGGGGGTTTTGTTTTCTGGCCATTTATTCAAAAATCTGAAACTGTTGGGCAAGACAGTCTTCGGAATTCCATCACCATGAAAAAGCCCAACGCCCTACTGGTTTGCTCGCTTAGCGTCATCGCCGTGATCGGGATCTGGGGCGTCATCGATATCGAAAGCTTGGTGACTTGGGCCAACAGCATCGTGCAACAAACCTTCCACAGTCGCGGTTGGTTCGTGATGCTCGCGGCCTCGGGCATGTTGATCGGGTGTTTGGTTCTGGCCTTTTCGCCCTATGGCAAAATCCGTTTGGGCCGAGATGATGAAGAGCCCGAGTTCTCGACCGCCACCTGGATCTCAATGCTGTTCTCCGCAGGAATGGGCGTTGGACTGCTGTTCTGGGCGGTCGCCGAGCCCCTGACCCATTTCAACTTCATCTCGGGCATGGCACCCGACTATGTCGCCGCGCAGCAGGCCATGCTGGCAACAAACTTCCATTGGGGCCTGCACGCATGGGCGATTTACGGTTCGACCGCGCTGACCATCGCTTATTTCAGCTTTCGGCGCGGGACAGGCATGATGGTCAGTGCACCGATCAAAAGCCTGTTCCCAGGAGAACGCTGGGCCGAGCGGGTCGGGTGGCTGTCGGATTTCATGGCCATTGTTGCAATCTCTATCGGTGTTGGCGGTTCAATGGCCATGGGCGTGTTCCAGGTTGCGGACGGGATTGCGGTTCTGGGTGGCCGGGAAACGGTTGGTGCCCTTCTGATCGGCGTTGTTTTCCTGGCGATGGTCGCAGCCTACATCCCTGCTCTGTTGATCGACCTCGGCCAAGGCATGGCGCGCTTGTCGAATGCGGCAATGCTGATCGCGATCTGCCTTGTGGCCTATACAGTGGTCCTCGGCCCCACCGAGTATCTATTGAATACCGTGGTTCAAGGGTTCGGCGATTACGTCACCAATGTCATCCCTCGGGGCTTTCAGACCTTCACCTTCTTCGGCGATGACGTCACCAAATGGTTCAGCGACTGGACCCTCACCTATATGGTCTGGTGGATCGCCTGGGGACCTTTTGTTGGTGTGTTTGTCGCGCGTATCTCTCGCGGTCGCACGATCCGGGAATTCGTGATCGGAGTACTCTTTGCGCCCACGCTGTTCTCGATCCTTTGGTTCGGTGCCTTTGGCGGCATCGGTCTGTTCGAAGCGCTCAACGGCGCCGGTGAACTGCTGGCCTATACGCAAACAAACATCGAGCGTGTGACCTTCGCCCTGCTCGACCGTTTGCCCTTATCGCAGATCACAATACTTGCAACCGTAGCAGCGGCGTTTCTGTTCATCGTAACCAGCGTTGTAAGCGCGGCCTTTGTGCTGGGTACATTCTCGTCCCAGGGGGATGAAAACCCGCCCCCGCGCGTGCGGCTGATCTGGGGTGCATTGCTGGGCTTGTTGAGTGTCGCGATGATCCTGTCGGGCTCGGTGGAATCGGTCAAAGTCCTGATCTCACTCGGGGCGCTGCCCTTTGTGTTCATCTCGGTTCTGCTGATGGTCTGCCTGTTCCGAGGGCTACGAGAAGAGGGGCTGAGCCATGCTGATCGGTGATCTGACGGATACGCTTATGAATCTGACCACCTTTGCATTCATCGGCGCGATGATCTGGATTTTGGTCCGTAAGTAACGGCTTGAATCCCGGCCATTTTACCGATTTCCTACGATTATGGACAAAGTCGCATTGATAACCGGCGGTGCACGCGGAATTGGGCGTGCAATCGTCGAAGACCTCAGCCGTGATCACCGCGTCGCGTTTACTTGGTTGTCGAGTAAACCCACGCCCGAGCTACTGGGTGGGGATGTTCTGGCCATACGCTCTGATCTATCTGCGCCCGACCAGCCGGCTAGCGTGATTTCGCAGGTGATCGAGAGGTTTGGACGGCTGGATGTGATCGTCAACAATGCCGGCCTTGTGAAATCTACCCCCAAAGAGGAATTTCGAGCCGAGGACCACCGCGCCATTCTGGATTTGAACCTGCTGGCCCCCGCCGCATTGTTGGCTGCTGCGCTACCACATCTGAAACGCGACGCCTCAATCGTCAGTATCTCATCCATGAACGCGGTCTTGCCGCCTCGGGATGCGGTGACCTATGGGGCAAGCAAGGCCGCCCTGAATCTATGGACCCACGCCATGGCTAAGGAGCTTGGGCCAAAGGGGATACGCGTTAATGCAGTCGCGCCGGGTGCGATCAACATCCCCGAAGCGCCCCGGTCCGAGGAGTTGACCGCGCTGTTTGTCAAAGAAACCGCTTTAGGTCGCGCGGGAAAGCCCGAGGATATCGCCAAAGTCGTCAGGTTTCTGGCGTCCGATGCCGCATCCTTCATCACTGGTGAGGTTCTGGGCGTCACCGGTGGCTATCGCTTATGAGCCACCTGCGGCTTTCTCAAGCGCTGGGCGGATCGTGCTTTCGATCACCCGCTGAGTGACCGGACCAGCCCAGCGCAGGATGATCGTGCCCTCACCGTCGATCACATAGGTTTCGGGCACACCGTAGACGCCCCAGTCCAGCCCCATTCGGCCCTGTTCATCCCGACCGATACCGGCATAGGGATCGCCCAGTTCAGCAAGAAATCCTTCGGCGTTGTCCAGTTGATCTTTGTAGTTGATACCATAGACGGGGATACCCTCGTCAGACAGAGCCTGCAGATTGGGGTGTTCGACGCGGCATGGTGCACACCAACTGGCCCAGTAGTTGACCAGCTTGACCTCGCCATCACGCAATGTGGCATCATCGAAGCCCGGTTTGCCCGCGAACTCGGTCAGTACAACCGGCGGCGCTGGCTGACCCTCGCGCGCCGAGGGCAAGGCGTTAGGATCGTCGCGGAACATGCCGATGCCCGCGAGTACAGCGAAGGCGCCGAAAATCAGCGGAGGCGCGATCATCAGGGGCGAAATCTTAGCCATTGCGTGACATCCTTTGTTCAACCTTCTCCATCTCGGCCCGTACCTTACGGCCCCGGATCACGCTGAAACCCACCAATGCGATCAGAAGTCCGATTGATACGACATAGGACCACAAGACGGTATCGGCATATTTTCCAAGATCAGGCATCATCCGCTCACCCTTTCACGCGCCATAAGCGCCTTGGTCCGGCGGGCGCGAATTTCTGTGCCCGTACGATAGAAGACCAGCGCAATGAACAGCAGTACAAAGCCGATGATGCAAAGCAGCAGTGGATAGAAGTAGATATTGCTTACCTTCTCCTCAGTATCCGTGCCTGTGATCGCCCCGGCGCGCATCACCGAAGCCCCCTGATGCAGCCCCTGATTCCAGAAGTTCACCGCATACCGGCTGAGGAACGCAAAGACAGAACCCACAAGGCAAAGGACCGAGGTCAGGTCCGCCGCTGTATCCGGATCTTCGATCGCTTCCCAAAGCGCGACATAACCTAGATAGAACAGGAACAGGATCAGGAACGATGTCAGGCGCGGGTCCCAGGCCCACCATGTCCCCCACATGGGCTGCCCCCAGATCGCTCCGGTGGCCAATGCGATCAGCGTCATCACGATGCCAATGGGCGCAGCGGCGCGGGCAGCCAGCGCACTGACATGGTGGCGACGCACCAACCAGACCAGCGAAGTTGCCAGCATCATCAGCCAGCAATTGATCGCCATCAACGCGGCAGGTACATGCAGGTAGATTATCTTTACGGTCGAGCCTTGTTTGTAGTCATCCGGGGTGAAGAAAAAGCCCCAGATCAATCCGACGACCAGACAAAGACCTGAGCTGATCCAGAAGAACGGAAGGACCCGTTCGCTGGTCGCGAGGAACTTACGCGGGTTGGCGTATTCCCAAAGGGCATTGGCTTTGGCTGCGATTGTCATGGGCTCTATCTAGTCCGAGTCGGCGTGGTTCTCAATTGACCTCAGTCAAGCTTTGTGGCCATCACCTAAGATTGATGCGCAGTACCGCTGCGCTGGCAAAGGGTAAAAGTGCGACCGTTGCGGCGGTAATCCCTGCCAGCATTAGCAGGGGCGTTTGCGTCTCCATGCCTGTCGCACCGCGTCGGGCGACCTCGGCTCCGAAGATCAAAGTCGGCACGTAGAGCGGCAAAACCAGAAGCGACAGTAGCAGACCGCCCCGTTTTAGACCAACAGTAAGGGCCGCGCCAAAGGTGCCGATAACGCTCATCGCCGGAGTACCGAGGAGCAGTGAGATCACTAGCCACGAAAACCCGGGTACAGGCAGGTTTAGCAACACGCCTAGGAACGGCGCGGCCAGAACCAGCGGCAATCCGGTGGTTAGCCAATGGGCCAGCGCTTTGACGGTAACAACTGATTCCAACGGAAGCGGCGCGGTCGCGAGCAGATCAAGCGAGCCGTCTTCCCAATCCAGCGCCAGAAGGCGATCAAGTGACAGCAGACACGCCAAAAGCGCGCCCAGCCAAAGAACGCCCGGTGCGATGGTCGAAAGCAGCGAAGATTGCGGGCCAACCGAGAATGGCACCAAAACGGTGACGATCAGGAAGAAAGCAAGACCGAGGCCAAAGCCACCCCCCGCACGGAAGGCCAATTTCAGATCACGCAGCAATAAGGCGATCACAAGAAACCTCCGTCGAAATCGTCGATAGGTTTGGGCTTGGCCTTGTTGGGGCCAACGTCCAGAACCTCTCCGTCCAAGCCAAGATCAATATGGGTCGCAATCAGGGCCGAACCACCCTGCCCCAGATGCGCGCGCACCGCATCCGCAAACATCTGCACGGCGTGACGATCCAGCGAGACCGTCGGCTCGTCCAGCATCCAGATCGGGCGGCCAGTAACCAACATACGCGCCAATCCCAGACGCCGTTTCTGCCCCGCCGAAAGGTTACCCGCATGGCGGTCAGCCAACTCGTTCAGCTCAAACGCATCAAGGGCGTGCTGGATATCACGGGTGCCAAAGACCGACGCCCAGAAGTTGAGGTTTTCGACAACGGTCAGGGTCGGTTTTAACCCGTCGGAATGAGACGCGTATGCGATCTGGTCTTCTGCCCCGACGATTTGCCCTGCCAGCGGCGGTTGCAGGCCCGCAAGCGTACGCAGTAATGTTGTCTTTCCGATCCCATTCGGTCCCCGCAGGATCAGCGCCCTTCCTGCCTCAAGCGAGAAGCTCAGCCCTTCGAGCACGGGAACTCCGCCGCGTGCGATGGCCAGATCGGTTACCTTTAAAGTCATGAAGCCCGCTTAGCGGATTGTGCGTGTGGGCAAAAGGTCGGAATTGCCGCAGAGCGGCCGGTTGGGTCGCAGTGAGGGGCCAGCCCCTCACACTCCCCGGGATATTTTTAGCCAGAGCAAGAACAGATTCTCAGACCGGGATCAGCGCAAGCGCAACGCGGCGGCCTTCGGAAAGCAGCACGTTGTAGGTGCGGCAGGCCGCCGGAGAGTTCATGATTTCGACACCCAGACCTGCCTCTTCCAATGTGGTGCGCAAGTCGGCTGGGATGTGGGTCAGTTCTTTGCCTGTACCGATGAACAGAACGTCGACATGTTCGGACAAGGCCAGCAGGGTCTGGGCGTCGGAGTAACCCGCCCAAGCCGATGTACCGGTGGGGCCGGTCAGGACTGCCCCATCATGAAGCTCCCCGCCTATCCGAAAGAACCCGGGGCCATAGCCATCAACCGGCTGAGCGTTTGTATATTTGATCTCGTTCAGGCGCATGTGCAGGGTTCTAGCCCCAAAGCGGCAGGCCGGACAAGGCCGCTGTTGCAATCACCAGATAGGCTGCAGCGCGGTAGAGGTTCTCGTACTCGGGTCGGAACATCCAGCCCCCCAGCCAGTTGCCCGCAATGTTGGGAACCGCAAGCGCAAGGCCCAATCCGATGCTCGCGATCGAAAGACGCCCCATCCCGCCGAGATATCCGAGGATCAGCAAATCGAAAGCAAACAGGAACAGCAGGATCGTCGCGCGGATGATCTCAACCGGTAAGGGCCGTGACATATAAAACAGGATGACAGCAGGCCCCGGTATCCCGGCTACCCCGCCAAGTAGCCCTGCAGCCCCGCCGATCGCAGCAACCATGCCACGCGATACCGCTCCCCGGTAGCGCAGACCAAAAACCAGAACGGCCAGCATCGACAATGAAATCAGGCTGACGATATAGCGAAACACTTCGGGATCGGTCCGGGTCAGCAGCCATAAGCCAACCGGTAGAAGTAGCGCGCACCCGACCAAAAGGCGCATCAGATCTGCCTTGTCAACAACCGTCCATGCGCGGCGCAGGTTCGGGATCGGGCCAAATATGTCCATGACCGTCAGCGCGATGATGGCACCGAAGGGGCCAAGATACGGGCTGGCGATGGGCAGGAAGATCAGGGCCGTCCCAAAGCCGGAGAACCCGCGCACGATGCCCCCAACAAAGGCGGCGAAAATAATAACGGCCAGACCGGTTGGGGTCTGGCCGAAATACTCAGGCATCAATGTTGGCAAACTGGTTGCCCGCCGTATTCGACGGCTTCGACCAGTCGCGCTTGACCCCCAGCCACAGCAGGATGGTCGAGGCCACGAAGACCGACGAATAGGTCCCGACGATCACGCCCCAGATCATCGCGAAGACAAAGCCTCGGATCACGTCTCCGCCCAGTACATAGAGCGAGATCAGCGCCAGCAGCGTGGTCACAGAGGTCATCACCGTCCGGCTGAGCGTTTCGTTGATCGAGATGTTCAGCACCTCTTTGAGGTCTTTCTTCTTGTACTTCCGCAGGTTTTCGCGAACCCGGTCGAAGACGACCACGGTGTCGTTCAGCGAATAGCCGACGATAGTCAGTAGAGCGGCGATGATCGCCAGGTCAAAACGGATTTGTAGTTCCGAGAAGATGCCGATGGTCAGGATCACGTCATGCACCAACGCGGCGACCGCCCCGAGTGCGAACTGCCATTCGAACCTAAGCCAGATATAGACAAGCACTGCGCCAATCGCCAAGGCGACCGCAATGACCGCGGTCTGGATCAACTCACCCGAAACCTTGGGGCCAACCGATTCTACCGAGACGAACTGGATATCCGGCGCGGCAACGGTCAGCGCTTCTTCGACGGCTGTGACGGTTGCGGCCGCCACAGCTTCGGCCCCGTCCTGTGCCTGAATGCGGATCATCGCGACGTTTTCATCCTCGCCAAAGGTGGGATCAAAAATCTCGGTGATAGTCACATCGCCAAGCTCAAGCGGCGCGATGGCGTCGCGATAGGCGCCGACGTCGATCTCTTGCGCGCTTTGGGTCCGGATCGTGGTGCCGCCGCGAAAGTCGATGCCGAAGTTCAGCCCTTGCAGCAGGAATGACGTGAATGCGATCACCATCATCAAACCCGAGATGCCCAGCCAGACCTTCCAACGGCTAAAGAAATCGAACGAGGTGTTTTGGGGTACGAGTTTCAGTCTCATGTCAAACCTCGATCGTTTTCGGACGGCGGCGTTCGAACCACATCACGATCATCAGACGCGTCACAAAGATCGCGGTGAAGACCGAGGTCAGAATACCCAGACCAAGCGTAATGGAGAAGCCGCGCACGGGACCACTGCCCATGGCAAACAGGATGGTTGCGGTAATGAATGTGGTCACGTTTGCGTCCAGAATGGCCGAAAGCGCTTTTTCGTATCCCAGCTCGATGGCACGCGCCGGACCTTTGGCAGATTTCAGCTCTTCGCGGATACGCTCGAAGATCAGCACGTTGGCGTCAACTGCCATGCCGACGGTCAGCACGATACCCGCGATCCCGGGCAAGGTCAGCGTGGCGCCGATCAGTGAGAGCAGGCCAAACAAAAGCCCCACGTTCAGGATCAGCGCAATATTGGCGAAGATGCCGAACAGGCCGTAGCTTAGAGCCATGAATACCAACACGGCGACAAAGGCCACGATTGTCGCGACTTTACCTGCGTCGATACTGTCCTGACCCAGCTCAGGGCCGATGGTGCGCTCTTCGAGGAAGTCCAGACCTGCAGGCAAGGCACCTGCGCGCAGCAGAACGGCCAAATTGGTGCTTTCTTCAACTGTGAAGTTGCCAGTGATGATGCCCGAACCACCTGGGATATGGCTTTGGATTACAGGGGCCGAGATCACCTCGTCATCCAGGACGATAGCAAAGGGTGCGCCAATGTTTTCTAGCGTGTAATCGCCGAATTTGCGCGCGCCAGAGGTGTTGAACCGGAAGCTGACCGCAGGGCGGCCGTTCTGGTCGAAGGATGGCTGCGCGTCGACCAATTCTTCACCGGTCACAACGGGTGCGGCGTCCAGAGTGTAGTACACACCATCTTCATCGATCGATGGCACAAGCTTCTCACCAACGCCCGGAATGGCATCCGGGTCAGTCCCGCGCCCAACGACAGGATTGAACGTCAACTGTGCCGTCGTGCCGATAATCTCTTTGAGCTCCCCGGCGCTGCCGATGCCGGGCACCTGTATCAGGATACGATCAGCGCCCTGACGCTGGATCGTTGGTTCGCGTGTGCCAACCTCGTCGATCCGACGGCGGATGATCTCAAGGGACTGGCGCACGGTGCGGTCATCCGAAGCAAGCTTTTCGGCCTCGGACAGTTGGACAACGATAGTGTCCCCCTCAGCGCGGGCCTCTATATCTGTTGCCCCTGCCCCGGTCAGCGTCTGCACCTGTCGGGCTAGACCGCGCACAACCTCTAATGCGCGGGACATGCCCTCGGGTTGGCTGATGCGCACGCGAATCTCGTCAGGCGCCGAATCCTGACGGCGGATCGTGCCGACCGTCGCGCGTTCATCACGCAGCGCGTCGCGGATTTCGGGCCACATCGCCTCCATCCGGGATTCGTAGACATCATCAACCTTGACCTCGGCAAGCAAATGCGCGCCGCCGCGCAAGTCGAGCCCGAGATTGACCAGAGACGACGGCAGCCAGTTCGGCCATTGCGCGGCCTCGGCCTGCATTTCAGGTGTATCAATGCCCAGCTCAATCGCAGCCTTGGCATCGTTAGATTGTTCTACGCGCGTATAAAACGCATTCGGCAGGGCAAGGAACAGACCGATCACACAGACCGACCAGATCAGAACCCGCTTCCAGGAATCAATTTGCAGCATTACCCTGCCTTTTCAAGGAATTGTCGCGCGAAGTTACTTCGCAGGTTCGGTCTTGTTCAGAACCTGAGCGATGGTCGATTTCACCACGCGAACCTTAACGCCCTCGGCGATCTCGACTTCGATCTCGTTATCGCCTTCCTTGACCTTCGATACCTTGCCGATCAGCCCGCCTTGGGTGACAACCTGATCGCCCCGGCGCACGGCTTCGACCATGGCCTGATGTTCCTTCATCTTTTTCTGCTGCGGACGGATCAGCAGAAAATACATAATCGCGAAGATCAGGATCAGCGGGAGAAACTGGGCGATTGCGCCACCTTCCATGGGATATTCCTTTGTTCTGATGATGCAGAGAGCTCTCTGCAAAGTTTGCGGGAACCTATGCTTTGAAACATGGGTTTGCAAGCAAACCTGGCCCCATTTCGACCATCGGGTTCAAAGGTTTGCTGCCGGACGTTGCAGATATGTTCTAGGCAGACCCTTCCAGTCAGATATAGTCCTGTGGCAGGAGGCCTAATGATTCAATCAATCCAGACCCTTGGCGCGTTTGTTCGCCTGATGCTCGTGACAACCTGTATAGGTCTTCTGGCGTCGCCCGTATGGGCACAGAACGCCACTAGCGAAGAGCCTGCGATAGAAGACACTGAATCAGAGATTTTTCAGGCCCCGGTTATCGTTGACGGCGACACCTTGTTTCACCTGCGCGGCTCCAGCGCGCTGCCCGCTCCGGAACGTGCCGCGAGTGTACAGAACAAGATCATCGAAATCGCCGAGGCCTCAGACGCCGAGCAGGTCTCTATAACCTTCGAGGACTCAGAGTTCGGCATTCGAATCTTTGCTGATGGTGTTCAAGTTTCGATCGTGACCGATGCCGATTCCGAGCTTGAGCAGATGGACTTGAACGTTCTCAGTTTGTTGCACGGCGACGCTATTAAACAATCCATTGAAAGCTATCGCGCAAACCGCACCGAACAGGCGCGTGTTTCGGGTGCCATCGAAGCCTTGGCATGGACAGCTGGATTCGCGCTTTTTGTCGTCGTTATCCTGTGGCTGCACCGGCGCATTCGCCGCCGTACGCTGAAACTGGTCAAGCGTTACCTCAAGGATGTCGAAACCGCGACCGCAAAAAGCGTTCAGGCCGAGGCCATCGCCGCGTTGATCCGGTATGCTCTGAATTTTGTCCTGCTGGTGATCTTTTTCCTCGGCTTCTACTACTACCTTTCCTTCGTTCTGCTTGCCTTTGCCGAGACGCGCTATTTCGCGCAACTCCTGCTGACCTACTTGACCGAGCCGGTCCTGCTAATCTTCAAAGGCATCCTCAGCTACATCCCAAACCTGATCATGTTGATACTGATCGCATGGATAACGCTGTATATTATCCGGGGCATGCGTGTGTTCTTTGACGCCGTCGAGGCGGGAACCTTTGACATGGGCGATTTTGAAAGCCACTGGGTGAACCCGACCTTCAACATCGCCCGCGTCGTCGTTATCCTGATCGCTCTGGTCTTTGCTGTCCCTTACATCCCCGGGTCAGACTCGGCGGCGTTTCAGGGGCTGACGATTCTGGTTGGTGCCATGCTGTCGCTGGGCGCAAACTCGGTCGTCTCGAACATGCTGGCGGGGCTCTTCGTGATCTATCGCCGCTCAACTTCGATCGGGGATCGGATCCAGATCGGGGAACATATTGGCGATGTGGTGCAGATCAAGCTGATGGAGACGCATCTGAAGTCCATCAAGAACGAACTGATCTCGATCCCGAACGCCCAGTTGATGAATTCGGACGTGGTGAATTTCTCGAAGAGAACCGACGGTAGCGGATTGCTGCTGCACACGACCGTAGGCATCGGGTACGAAGAGCCACCCGAGAAAGTTGAGGCAATGCTGATAGAAGCCGCCCATCGCACCAAGGGGATCAAGGCAAAGCCCGAACCCTTTGTTTTATGGACCGCATTGGCCGATTACGCGATAAACTATCAGATCAACGGTTATACCACGCGGGGCAGTATCATCCCGAAAATCCGCTCGGACCTGCATCGCAACATCGTGGCCGTGTTCAATGAGAATAACGTGCAGATCATGACACCTTCGTACATGGCCGACCCGCCCGAGCCGAAAATCCCAACCGAAGAGTGGGATGGCCATCTGGCGCATGAATCCCACGAGGAATCGGATAAGTCGTAACCGGTGCTACACCCTGCCATTCAGATGGTGCATAAGCGGATTCAGTGATTCACGCAGTTAAGGATCTGAACCATGCACGACATCCGCGCCATACGCGAAAACCCAGCCGCCTTCGACGCCGCCCTTGCGCGCCGCGGGGACGCGCCGGTGTCGTCAGACTTGCTGAGGCTGGACGAAAGCCGCCGCGCCAAGATTCTGGCTGCTGAGACAGCTCAGGCCGAGCAGAACAAGGCCTCCAAGGAGGTTGGCGCTGCCAAAGGGCGCGGGGATGAAGCTGAATTCGAACGCCTGCGCGCTCTGGTCGCCGAGAAAAAGGCCGAAGTGGCCCGGATGCAGACCGAAGCCAAGGATCTGGACGCTCTGCTGGCCGACCAGCTGATCCGCATCGCGAACCTGCCCGCCGAGGATGTGCCCGAAGGCGCGGATGAGAACGACAATGTCGAGATCAACCGCTGGGGCACACCACGCGAATTGGATTTCGCGCCGAAAGAGCATTTTGAAATCGATGCCGTTCAGAATGGCATGGATTTTGAGACGGCTGCCAAACTCTCCGGCTCGCGCTTTGTGCTGCTTTCGGGCGGCGTCGCGCGCATCCACCGCGCTTTGGCGCAGTTCATGCTGGACACCCATATCAATGAGAACGAGCTGACCGAGGTCAACGGCCCGGTTCTGGTTCTCTCGGAAATGATGCAGGGCACCGGCCAGTTGCCGAAGTTTGGAGAAGACAGCTATCAGACCCGCGAAGGCTGGTGGCTGATCCCGACTTCCGAGGTTTCACTGACCAACATCGTCAACGACACGATGATCGAGGAAAGCTATCTTCCCCGCCGCTATACCGCCCATTCCCTGTGCTTCCGGTCCGAGGCTGGATCGGCGGGCAAGGACACACGCGGGATGCTGCGGCAGCACCAGTTCGAAAAGGTCGAGATGGTCTCGGTCACCCATCCGGACAAGTCGGATGATGAACAGAAACGTATGCTGCGCTGCGCCGAAGGCATTCTTGAAAAGCTGGGCATTCCTTATCGCACCGTGATCTTGTGCACCGGCGACATGGGCTTTGGTGCACGACGCACTTACGACATCGAGGCGTGGCTGCCGGGCCAAAATACTTATCGCGAGATCAGCTCGGTCTCGACATGCGGGGATTTTCAGGCGCGCCGCATGAATGCGCGTTTCCGGCCAGAGGCCGGGGGCAAGCCAGAATATGTCCATACCCTGAATGGTTCGGGCCTGGCCGTGGGGCGCTGCCTGATAGCTGTGTTGGAAAATGGTCAGAATGCGGATGGGACGGTCACCCTGCCCGAGGTTCTGGCACCCTATCTGGGCGGTAAGCTAACCCTTCAGACCAACGGCACGCTGACATAAAAAAACCGGCGCATTTAGGCGCCGGTTTCCGATCAGACAAGGCGGAGAAGTATCACTTCTTCGCCTTTTTCTTATCTTTCTTCTTTCCGGGCTTCTTGTCGGACTTCTTCTTATCGTCCCTCTTTTTGGCGTCCTTTTTCTTAACGTCTTTTTTGGGCTTCTTGTTTTTCTTACCCTTCTTGGACTTTTCCTTGACCTTTTCCTTGGCTTTGGAAAACACCGCCTCCATTTCAGACTTCTTCTTGGCGGCCTTTTCAGCCTTCGCCTTGGCTTTCGCCTTTTTCTTTGCCTTCGCCTCGGCAGCGGCCTGTTCTGCCGCCGCGCGCTCCTTTGCCGCCTTACGCTCGGCCTCGGCCTTGTTCGCAGCCGCATTGCTTTTGGCTGTCGCGCGCTGCACAGCCGATTTCCGCTCTGCAGGCTTGCGGGTGGCAGCGCGGGGCGCGGGCTTGGGCTTGGCATCAACGACTTCTTTCGCAGCCGCGATCAGCTTAGCTGCGCGGGTGGAACCGACGCGCGGGGTGCCGGACAGATCTTCCGGTTTGGCCTTAGCAATGGCTTCTGCTGTTTTGTAGCCCTTTGCATTCAAGGCCTTTGCCAGCGCTGGCCCTACGCCACGCACCTCAGTAACTGCGGTCATTTCGTTTCCTTTCGTTAACTCCCCCAGATTGCAAACGCACAGCACATACGTTCCTGCGAGAGCGCCAATTCCAGAATTAGATAGGAGGTTACCCGCTTTCGGCCAGGCGATGGCCTGCAGTTCGGCTGGGAAATGGGACAAGTCTTTTGGCATCTTCATCCCATAGTTTCAGATTCAGCGCTGCCACTGCCTCGGGGAACTTGATCCGTCGCGGTGTATATTCTGGCGGCAGGTTATAGTGGCACGCGCGCAGCCGGTAAGATGGGATGCGGGCATTGAAATGGTGGATGTCATGCAATGTGATGCAGGCTACCGCATTATCGAACCACCAGCCGAAATCCAGCGCCGAGGACCCCTCCAACGCAGCCAGCTTCGGATCCAGTTCGGGGCGGCGATCCCAGTAGGTGTCTTCGAAATTGTGCTGCAAATACACCAGGAACACCCCAAGCATCCCGCCCAGCAGCGAAAACACCAGCCAGACCAGAATGCCGGTGGCACCGGCGATCAAATACAGCAGTCCCAAAAACACAACAATCGAGAGGTTGTGCAGCACCACGCCCATCACACCGAACCGCACGGTGTTCTTTGGCCAGCGATAGCGGATGAAGTATGTGAATAGCGCGCCAACCGGCACCAGAATGAAGGGATTCCGATACAGTCGGTAAAACAAACGCTTTTTCCAATCCGCCTCGTTCCATTCGCGCAGCGTCATGGTGTGGATTTCACCAGTCTCGCGATGCTCGAGGTTGCCGATTCCGGCGTGATGCAGATTGTGGTTCTGCTTCATCACCTCGAACGGGGCAAATGTGAAGGGCGACAACCCATGGCCAGCCCATTCGTTCTGCTCGCGCGTCTCGAACAACGAATGGTGCCCGCAATCATGCTGCAGAACATAGAGACGCACGGCAGAGAAGGCAAAAACGATCCCGGCCGGGATCATGATGTACCAGCGGTCGACATAGGTGATCGCCAATGTAAGCGATGCGAAATACACCGCGAATGTTCCGAAATAACTTAGCGCGGCAAGCTTGTTGTCCTGTACCGCGTATTGTCTTGTATATTCTCTCAGATCCATCACGCCCGCTCCCCACGGAGGTCCGACCAATCACAAATTCAAAATTAAGTGCGGAGATCCCGCAAACAAGCAGCACGTGCAAAACAAATGCACGTGCTTGAATGCTAACGCGCAGAAACGGGGCTGTCACGCCCCCTCTCTGAAAATGCTTGAAATTAGCGCAGTTACGCCCGTCCCTTGAGATGCTTGGCCAGTGCGCCTGCGTTTTTCTTGCGCCGCCCTTTGTAGGGGTTCTTGTCCCCTTGCCCGCGCAAAGTCAGGCGGATCGGAGTGCCCGGCATATCAAAATCCTCGCGCAGGCCATTGACCAGATAACGCGAATAGCTGTCAGGCATCTTGTCAGGGTGCGAGCACATGACCACAAACCCCGGCGGACGGGTCTTGGCCTGCGTCATATACCGCAGCTTGATCCGGCGCCCCTGCGGCGCGGGCGGCGGGTGCTGTTCCAACATGGCGGTCAGCCAACGGTTCAGCGCTGCGGTCGGCACCCGGCGGTTCCAAACATCATGGGCACGCAGGATCGCGGCGCGCAGACGTTCCAGACCGCGGCCTGTTTTAGCCGAGACTGTGATCAAAGGAGCACCACGCAACTGCGGCAGCAAGCGTTCGAAGGATTCTTTCAGATCGCGCAGCTTTTCCTGTTTGTCTTCTTCGATATCCCATTTGTTGACGGCGACGACCACAGCACGACCCTCACGTTCGGCCAGATCGGCAATGCGCAGGTCCTGTTGCTCGAATGGGATAGCCGCATCCAGCAACACGACGACGACCTCGGCAAACTTGACTGCGCGCAGCCCGTCGGAAACCGAGAGTTTCTCAAGCTTCTCCTGCACCTTGGCCTTCTTCCGCATTCCGGCGGTATCAAAAATCCGCATCGGGGTGCTGTCCCCATCAGGGTCGGCCCAGTCGATCCGCAAGCTGATCGCGTCGCGCGTGATCCCGGCCTCGGGGCCGGTCAGCAATCGATCCTCGCCGATGATCTTGTTGATCAGGGTGGATTTACCGGCATTCGGACGGCCAACTACTGCGACTTGCAGGGGTTTGTCAGCGGTGATCAGCGGGGCTTCGCCTTCCCCGTCTTCGTCCAGCTCGATATCGGTTTGCGGTGTCTCTTCTACGCGCGCCTCTTCAGCCGCGTCAGCCAGTGGCATCAACTGCGCATAGAGGTCCGTCATCCCCTCGCCATGTTCGCCCGACAGACGCACCGGCTCGCCAAGGCCAAGGTTGTATGCTTCAAGCACGCCCGCATCAGCCGCGTTCCCTTCGGCCTTGTTCGCTGCCAGGATCACGTGTTTGGAGCGCTTACGCAGAATCTCGGCGAACATTTCGTCCGTGGGCGTCAAGCCCACCCGCGCGTCAATCATGAACAGGCATACATCGGCCATGTCCACTGCACGCTCGGTCAGGCGGCGCATCCGACCTTGCAAGCTGTCATCGGTTGCGTCCTCAAGACCCGCCGTGTCGATCACGGTAAAACGCAAGTCGCCCAGCCGCCCTTCACCTTCGCGCAGGTCACGCGTTACGCCGGGCTGGTCGTCGACCAATGCCAGGCGTTTGCCCACAAGGCGATTGAACAGAGTGGATTTGCCCACATTCGGGCGCCCCACGATGGCGAGGGTCAGCGACATGATACTCAACTTTCAAGACTCAAGATGCGCCCTTTAACGCATCTTGTCGTCAACGGAAAGCGTGCAGTTCGCCCTTGGTCGACACAACATACAGCGTCTGACCCGCCACAACCGGTGCCGTGGTCGCGCCACCCGGCACTTCGACCTGATGCACCAGCGCTCCGTCGACGGGATTGAAGAAGCGCAGATAGCCGTCGTTCGAAGCCACGACAAGGCGTCCACCGGCCATGATCGGGCCGTAATGGGCAAAGATCGGACCCCGGCGGCCCGGCTTGTTCTTGACGAAGCCCGGCAGATCGATGGCCCAGACAGTCGAGCCATCGGCGGCATCCAACCGTACCAATTGACTGCGATCACTGATCAGAAAAACACTGTTCCCCGCCGGCCAGACTGTATCAACGGCCCCCTCCGGTGCAGTCCAGTTCCGCTCACCCGAATTCCCGTCGAACGAGACCGTGCGCCCCGAATGGTTGCCGATTATGACCGAACTACCCGACACCATGGGCCCGGCGGTCACATCCACGATCTGAGCTGCCGCTCGGCCCCGACGCCCGCCTGCAACGGACGCGTTCCAGCGTAAAATACCACCCCGGCGGAATGTTGCCGCGACATCACCCGATCCAAAGGCAAAGACTGACAGGTCCGAGGCAATCACGGGAGCAGGTGCACCCAGAACGTTGCCGACGCTCGGCGTGCCTTCGATTTGCCAGATGATCCGCCCATCCTTGGTATTCACCGCCCAACCGGTTTCGTCCCCGGCCACCAGATAGAGTATGCCGCCGCTAACCAAAGGAGCACCGCTGCCAGTTGCATTCAGACGTTTCTGCCACCTTTGCGCCCCGGATTTCGCATCGAGCGCGGTCAACCTACCGAAACCCGACGAGACATAAAGCACACCGTCGGCATAGGCGAGCCCTCCGCCTGTGGCATCCCCGTCCTTTTCATTCGGCGGGATCAGGTTTGTGCTCCAGGCGACCTGCCCTTGGGGCGTAACAGCCGAGACATTTGCCCCGGAATCGAGCGTATATATCAGGCCACCAGCAACAACAGGGTCTGCGGTGATCCGCTGTTTTCGGCTATCGCCGGACCCAATGTTAGCAGACCAAATACGCTGCGGTGTGGCACTCAGCGCTGCGTTTGTAGTGCGGAAGGCGGGTGTACCCGCGCTTTGCGACCAGTTGGCGTTGCGGCTTTGAGCCGGAATACTGATCGGTTTGGCCCCACGGGTTTCAACGGTTTCGTTGTCGATGGAGGCACGAATATCCTCACGCTCACCCGGCAGAATGACTTCGGGTTCCTGACAGGCGCTGAGAACGGTGAGCGCGGCTGCCGCAACCGGCAATCCGAAGCATGAGAAATAACGTGATAGCATAATCTACAAACTCGCCTGTGATGTTCCGTTTCGCTGCCGGTTAACCCTGCTGGTTCGCCACGGGCTCGGGTTCGCCCCCAAGCGCGACGATCAGTTGAGCCGCGCGCTGTTGCAGATCGACGCTGGCCTCGGCGTCCTGGCGCAACGCCTGCAAACGGTCCAAAGCGGCTTGCTTATTGCCCTCGGCCACATCGATCAGGGCCAATTGTTCTTCGGCGAGCAGACGCAAAGGAGCACCAGGTATGGCCAGCGCTTCGAACTGTTGACGACGATCCGCCACTGGCATCGTGTCAGTTTGCAGTAGCAATGCCTTGAAACTTGCAATCGCGCGATAGATTTCAGGCAAATCCCCCTGCGTGGCGATCGCGTTCAGACTGTTCACCGCATCTTGCGCCGATCCGGCCTCGGCCTGAGAGGCGGACAGCAACATGTTCAAAACCGCGTCACCGCCGACAGACGCAGCATCGATCGCCTGCAGGCTTTGTGCCCGTTCGGCCGATCCGTTTTCAGCCAGCGCCGACAGAATCGCATCACCCAGAGCCTCGGCCTGGTTGGTATCACGTGCTTTTCGGTATTCGTTGAACGCAGCGCCCCCGACAATGGCCACGACAGCCAGCACACCGACCCAGCCCCAACGGCGCAAAAGAAGGTACATGCGATCGCGGCGCACCTCTTCGGTGACCTCTTCAATAAAACTGTCGGCGTCGCTCATCCCTGCCCCCAGGCTTAAGTGTCCGGTTTTCTAGCGCCATGTCATACCCCGGCGATCAGGCCAAGCCAAGTGCCCGAATTCATACATTTGCCACCATGTGGGTGACCCTTGCGTAAAAAACTAAACCGAACTATTCAGTTCAGTATGGAAAAGACATGGCCACAGCCCCATTTTAAGGGATAGCGGCTAAAGCCGACCGCGCGAACAGATCTGGAGACTCTACCGCATGCGATTGATTTCATTCGTTAACGCCATTTTGGTTATTGTTGCGTTGTATTTTCTTGTTTTCGAGCGCGACGCGCTGTTTGCTTTTGCCGGTCGCGGAGACGAGCCATCCGAGACCGCGACCGAGGCCTCGGAATCGGTGCAATCACCGGACTCGATCGGCGTTGTCGTGCTGCGCTCGACTGCGCGCGAGATCGGCAGCGCCGTTCAATTACGGGGTCAGACCAAGGCAAACCGCCAGGTCGAGGTCCTTGCCGAAACCATTTCGACAGTCCTGTCCGAGCCCAAGCGCAAAGGAGCTTTTGTCGAAGCAGGAGATCTGCTGTGCGAGCTTGACCCCGGAACCCGGCCCGCGAGCCTGGCCGAAGCCATGGCAGCCAAGCTTGAGGCCGAAAGCCGCGTTCCCGAGGCCGAAGCGCGCCTGGAAGAAGCTCACGCCCGTTTGGCTGAAGCCGAAATCAATCTAAAAGCAGCCCGCAAGCTGTCGGAAACCGGGTTTGGATCAGAAACGCGCCGTATCTCGAGCGAAGCCGAAATGAGCACTGCCGAGGCCGGAATCAAATCCGCCGAGGCTGGTCTGGAAGCTACGCAAGCTGGGATTGAAGCCGCCACCGCAGCAGTTGCAGCCGCCCAGCGCGAGATTGATCGCCTGACCATCAGCGCACCGTTCAAGGGTCTGCTTGAAAGTGATACTGCGGAATTGGGCAGCCTGATGCAGCCCGGCTCGCTCTGCGCAACCGTCATCCAGCTCGATCCGATCAAGCTGGTGGGTTTTGTTCCTGAATCAGAAGTGAATCGGATCATTGTCGGATCGATGGCAACTGCGCAGTTGGTTACGGGTCTGCAGGTCGAGGGGCGCGTGACCTTCCTCAGCCGTTCGGCCGATGAAACCACGCGGACATTCGAGGTCGAGATCACAGTGCCAAACCCGGAACTGCTGATCCGTGACGGGCAAACCGCCAACATTCAGATCGCGGCCGAAGGGGTCAAGGCACATCTGCTGCCCCAATCCGCACTGACCTTGAACAATGAAGGTGAGCTTGGTGTTCGCACCGTGGTAGCCGACAATGTCGTTGATTTTGTTCCGATCCGCCTTCTGCGTGACACCGCTGATGGTGTATGGGTTGGTGGCCTGCCGGAAACTGCTGATATCATCGTGATCGGGCAGGAATTCGTCACACGTGGTGTGACGGTCGCGCCGACATACAGGGAAGTATCGCAATGACGGGTATCGTCAGTTGGGCCGCAAGCCGTGCCAGAATGGTGCTGGCTTTCATCGCGATTTCGCTGGTTATCGGCGGGTATGCTTATGTCGGGCTCCCAAAAGAGGGTGAACCCGACATCGATATCCCGATGCTCTTCGTTTCGGTGCAGTTTCCAGGGATTTCAGCCGAGGACAGCGAAAGCCTGCTGATCAGGCCGATGGAAACCGAGATGGCCGATCTCGACGGGTTGGACACGATGACGGCCACCGCCGCCGAGGGCTACGCAGGTATTCTGCTGGAGTTCGAGTTCGGTTGGGACAAATCCGCCACCATCGCGGATGTTCGCGATGCCATGAACACCGCGCAAGCTGATTTCCCTGATGGGGCTGAGCAATACACGATTACCGAGGTCAACTTCTCCGAGTTTCCCATCGTCATTGTTAACCTGACCGGCCCGGTACCTGAGCGTACAATGGCACGCGTTGCCAAAGATCTGCAGGACGAACTTGAGGCGTTGGACGCAGTGCTGGAAGCTGGCATTGCCGGAAACCGCGATGAAATGCTTGAGGTCGTGATCGATCCGCTGCGGCTTGAGGCCTACAACGTCACGGCCGCCGAACTGATCAACGTTGTGCAAAACAACAACCAACTGATTGCGGCAGGTGAGGTCGAGACCGAACAGGGCACGTTCTCGGTCAAGATCCCGTCGTCATTTAAGACTGCTCAGGACGTCTATGGCCTGCCCGTAAAGGTCAACGGAGACCGTGTGGTCACCTTAGGCGAACTGGCCGAAATCAACTATACGTTTGAAGACCGCGCGGGCACGGCCCGGTTCAACGGCGAACCCACCGTCGCGCTGCAGGTCGTCAAGCGCAAGGGCTTCAATCTGATCGACACCGTTGCGCTGATCAAAGCCACTGTCGCCGAAGAACAAATCAAGTGGCCAGCCGAACTGCAGGCCGCTGTCGATGTGGGCACCTCAAACGACCAAAGCCGCATCGTCGATTCAATGGTGCGCCAGCTTGAAGGATCGGTTCTGACCGCCGTCGCGCTCGTGATGATCGTGGTGCTGGCTTCGTTGGGAACACGCGCCGCGTTGTTGGTGGGTTTTGCCATTCCAACCTCGTTTCTGTTGTGCTTCGCCTTCCTCGCGATGATCGGGGTCACCATCTCGAATATGGTGATGTTTGGCCTGATCCTTGCCGTGGGCATGCTGGTCGATGGCGCCATCGTTGTTGTGGAATATGCCGACAAGCGCATTAAAGAAGGCGTTGGTCCGATGCACGCCTATGTCGAGGCGGCGCAACGGATGTTCTGGCCGATTGTTTCGTCGACGGCCACGACCCTGTGTGCATTTCTTCCGATGTTGTTCTGGCCCGGTATTCCCGGCGAGTTCATGAAGATGCTGCCCATCACGCTGATCTTCGTTCTGTCGGCCTCGCTGATTGTGGCACTGATCTACCTGCCGGTCGTGGGCGGTGTCTCGGGCCGTATGAGCCGCAGTTTCGAGCGCAGCTCGAACTGGCTGCGAGCCCGCACGCCTTGGTGGCTGCGAGTGCTTCTGGTGCCGCCTTCACTATATATGATCTTCCTCGGCGCGATGCAGGTTTTGAACCCCAACTATCTGCTGCCCGGCGGTTCACTTGCTGGCGTGCTACTGTTTCTGTTCGGCGCCTTCGCTGGGTCGGTCACGCTGAGTGCTGCCAAGATCGAACGCGCCCCGGATGAACATGTTCATACCGCTAAAGAGCACACGCCCTTCGGTTATGTGATCAAGTTCCTGGTCGGCAATCCGGTCATGCCGGTGGTGTCCATCGCAGTCGTCTTTGCGGCGGTGTTTTGGGTCGCATTCATCATATTCCCGCAAAACTCTCGCGGTGTTGAATTCTTCGTGGAAAGCGAACCGGAACAGGCCACGGCCTATGTCCGGGCACGCGGCAACCTGTCTCTGGCTGAAAAGGACGAAATGGTTCTTGAGGCCGAGCGCGTAATCAGCGAACACCCGGCGGTGATCAACGTATTTGCCTTTGCGGGCGAAGGCGGGCTCAATCAGAACAATGGCGGTGCAGAAGCCCCCGCCGACACAATTGGTCGCGTACAGTTCGAGCTCATTCCTTGGGAAGATCGCCCAATCAGCTCTGAACAGATTACCGGTTGGTTCTGGGGACCGATTGCAGGTCTACTTGGCTTTGCAAAGGAAGAGGTCGCGGCGGAATATGACGGCAATTTTGTTCTGGACGAACTAACCGCAGAGCTGGCAACCCTTCCTGGCTTTATCGTTGATCTTCAGGCGCTGGAACAAGGTCCCGCTTCCGCCAAGCCCGTTCATCTGCGCATCAAAGGCGATAGCTGGGAGGATCTGACGGCCGCGACCGTCACAGCACGAGAAGCCTTTGACACCACACCCGGCTTGATCAAGATCGAGGACACCCTGCCTCTGCCCGGCATCGACTGGCAGATCGACGTGGACGTGGCCAAGGCGGGTCGATTCGGCGCGGACGTCGCAACCGTTGGCGCGATGGTACAGCTTGTGACGCGTGGCATCTTGCTGGGTGAAATGCGACCGGATTCAACCGATGAAGAGGTAGAAATCCGTGTCCGCTTACCTGATCAGGATCGCGTCCTGTCAACGCTGGATACGCTGAAAGTTCGCACACCGGACGGGTTGGTCCCCCTGTCGAACTTCGTCACCCGCAAACCCGTGGCTAAGCTCGCCGAGATCAATCGCGCGGATCAACAGCGCTACTATGACGTTAAAGCGGATGTCGAGCCTGGGCTGAGCAAGATCGTGACCACCGGTCCTGACGGTGCAGAGCTGCGTTTGGCAACCGTGCGCGCGATTGGCGAAGGTGCCACACCAACTGGCACCACGATTACCAGCGCGGACGGGGCAGAGTTCGAACTCGTTCAACTAACGGGTGCCGAGAACGTGGGTGAAGTGCGGTCCGCCATCGAAAGCGGTGACGCTCGGTTTGCCCTGATCAATCCGAACGAACGGATTGCCGTGCTGACCGAGTGGCTGGAAACCGATCCTTTTGGTCGCACCATCACTTGGGAATGGACCGGCGATCAGGAGGATCAGGCTGAAAGCCAGGCGTTCCTGTCCAGCGCATTCCTGGCAGCACTGGGTCTGATGTTCGTGATCCTGCTGGCGCAGTTCAACTCGTTCTACAACTCGGTGCTGGTGCTGCTGGCCGTGGTTCTGTCTACGACCGGCGTATTGCTGGGCATGATGGTAATGCAACAACCGTTCTCGATCATCATGACCGGGACCGGGATCGTGGCGTTGGCCGGTATCGTGGTGAACAACAACATTGTTCTGATCGACACCTATCAGGAATATAGCGGCTACATGTCTCGCATTGATGCCATCGTCCGCACGGCTGAGGCGCGCATCCGTCCGGTTCTGCTGACTACGCTGACAACAATGGCGGGTCTGACCCCGATGATGTTCGGCCTGTCGCTGGATTTCATCGGCGGAGGGTATTCGATCGACAGCCCCACGGCATTGTGGTGGAAACAGCTGGCCACGGCGGTGGTCTTTGGACTGGGTACGGCCACGGTGTTGACACTGATCGTGACGCCGTCATTCCTGGCGCTGCGAGTGTGGGTCACAACCTACGCGGTATGGCTGGGTAAGGCGCTGGCACGCGCCACGGCGGGTCGATCCAGCCAAATCGCGCAGGACATGGCAATCGGCCAAAGCGCGCGAGATGTGCAAGCAGCCGAAATGATCTGGACCGATGAACAGGACAAAGCTGCCCCTGATCAGAGCGCTCAGGACGACCGCCCCGATCATCCCCCGACAACACCGCTGAAGGCGGCGGAATAAAAAAAAGGCGAGCCCAAGGGCTCGCCTTTTCGTTTCTGGCATGGCCGTTACTCGACGAACGCGTATTCGCCCAGATCGCACAGGTTCAGACCATAGTCTTCAATCGATTCTCCGTCACTGAAAACACCACGGATGTCATAGACACAGGTGGTCAGCCCGTCCGCAATAAGGACGTCCACTTCGAAATCCGCGCCCAAATAACCACCCTCAAGCAGGTTGCCTTCCCAGCTGCCGGACGAGGCCGGAGACACGTTGAACTCAACCAGGTCATAGCTGGTTTCGTTGATAATCAAGAATTCCAGATCCTCGGCTGCCGCCGAAGTGGCCATCAACAGTGTTGCAGTCAACGCTGCTGCTGCTCGCATTTTCATGAAGTTTTTCCTTGTCTGTGTTTCGGTCTGCAAAGTGTCGCGGCGGCGGATCCGCGTCAAACGGAAACCGTACCACAGCAGCCGATTTTCTTTTCGAACCGATCCGCACTATCATTGGCAGTCAAGGCTGTCGGGCCTAGGCCGCTTCGCTGTCGGCCTGTTGACGGTTCCATAGCTGGGCATATCGCCCTTCGCGGCTGAGCAGCTCATCATGCGTGCCCTGCTCGATGATCTCACCACGTTCCAGAACGACTATCCGATCGGCCTCGGCAATGGTGCTAAGGCGGTGTGCGATGGTGATCACCGTCCGCCCCTCACCCGCCCGGGCCAAAGCATCTTTGATGTCCTGCTCGGTATCCGTATCCAAGGCCGAGGTCGCCTCGTCCAACAACAGGATCGGTGGGTTTTTTAGCAAGGTTCGGGCGATGCCGACGCGTTGCTTTTCACCGCCTGATAGTTTCAGGCCGCGTTCGCCGACCTTGGTATCGTATCCTTCTGGCAGGCTGACGATGAAATCATGAATCTGCGCGGATTTGGCGGCGGTCTCTACATCCTGCTGGGTCGCGCCTTCGCGCCCATAAGCGATATTGTATCGAATCGTGTCATTGAACAGGACCGTATCCTGCGGAACGACACCGATCGAGGCATGCAGGCTTGACTGGCTAACATCGCGCACATCCTGCCCGTCGATTTTCAGCGACCCGCCGGTGACATCGTAAAACCTAAATAGCAGCCGCCCGATTGTGGATTTCCCAGACCCGGTGGCGCCTACAATCGCAACGGTCTGACCGGCTGGTACGGTCAGGGAAATGCCCTTGAGGATTTCGCGATCAGGCTCGTATCCAAAGCGGACATCTTCAAGCGTGACCTCCCCACCATTTACCTTCAGGTTCGGGGCGCAGGGTTTGTCCATCACTTCTGCTGGCTGTTCCAACAGATCAAACATCTGCCCCATATCCACCAGTGACTGACGAATTTCGCGGTACACCGTGCCAAGAAAATTCAGCGGTACGGTTATCTGGATCATGTAAGCATTAACCATCACGAAATCGCCGACGGTCAGCGCCCCCTTCTGCACGCCCATTGCAGCCAGAACCATCACGCCAATCAGGCCACATGTGATCAGGAACGACTGACCAAAATTCAGGAATGCCAGCGAATAGGCCGTCTTCAGCGCAGCCTTCGCGTAACCTTTCATCGAAACATCATACCGTTCGGCTTCGCGGGTTTCGGCATTGAAATACTTGACTGTTTCGAAGTTCAGCAGGCTGTCGATGGCGCGCTGGTTGGCCTCGGTATCCTGATCGTTCATCTCGCGCCGCAGCTTCACGCGCCACTCGGTCACCGCAAAGGTGAACCATATGTAAAGCGCAATCGTCACCGCAACGACGACCAGATACCAGACGTCGAATAACCATAGCAGGATGATCGACACCAGAAGCAATTCCAGGATCAGCGGCCCGATTGAAAACAGCAGAAACCGCAACAGAAACTCAACGCCTTTCACGCCCCGCTCGATTATCCGGCTGAGACCGCCCGTGCGCCGGGTCACGTGATAGCGCATCGAGAGCTGGTGAATGTGCTGGAACGTCTCAAGCGCCAGCGCTCGCAGCGCGCGTTGCCCAACCGGTGCAAAGAACGCATCCCGCAATTGCTGGAAGCCAACAGTCATCATGCGGGCCACACCATAGGCAACGGTCAATCCGATCGCACCCAACGCAAGCGGCGGTACACCTTCGCCCGCCAAACCATCCACGGCACCTTTGTACAGGATGGGAGTATACACAGCGATCAGCTTGGCCAGCACCAGCATCGCCATCGCCAAAATGACACGCCGTTTCACCCATGGCTCGTCCTCGGGCCAAAGATAGGGCGAAACCTTGCGGATGGTTCGCCAGCCCGAACGATGCTCGTCCGTGTCGGTTTTGATCGCGGATGGTTGTCTCATCACGTACCTTAACTGCGGTCAGAGAAAAGCCCTGGCCCGGGTTGGGCCAGTGGTCATGTTTATTCAGGAATGGTGAAAATCTGCCCTGGATAGATCAGGTCAGGATCACGGATCGAATCTTTGTTAGCCTCGAATAGTTTGACATACAGCACACCGTCACCAAACCGGTCGCGCGAGATCGCCCAAAGCGTATCACCCTTTTGAACCGTGACCGAGCGGATGGCCGGAACGTCGGTTGAATTCTCACCCGGTTCCGTGGCTTCGGTCGCGCGCAGGACCTCAACAGGTTCGCGTTTGAACGGTGTCTCAAGCCTGCTGACCACAGTGCCATCAGGGGCAACCTCATCCACCCTCAGAGTGTACACTCCGGGGTCAATGCCCTCGACCTCGCCGCGCCATTGCCCGTCAGTCGCTGGTGCAATGTCGGCCACAAGCTGGTTGTCCAGATACAAGCGTACGGCCGATCCATCCTGCGCCCGCCCGGTCAATTCCACATCACCCGCGTCCGAATAGCCAATCGTGTCCAGGGCAATCTGCTCTGGCGGCGTATCCTGAACAGTGGGTGCTTGCAAAAGTTCAACCCCTTCTTCGCCCGAGCGCAGGATCGCAACCTGCTGGTCAGGCGCGTCGCCTGATTCCGGCTGAGTTTCAGTCGCAGGCGCGGTCTCATTCACAGGTGGCGTTGCGGCACCTGCAACTTCTGGTTCATTCTCTTCGGTTTCAGCTTGGTTGGCTGCTTGCTGATCGGTTGTTTCCGTATCCGTCGTCTGTGCCTCGGCAACCTCTTCGACCGGCTCATCGGCAGCGGGCTCCGACACGGCCGGTGGGGCCGGTTCGGGCAGCGCCGCGATCAGATAATCATCTGAACGGCTGGTGTCTTCGCCTTTCCGGGTCTCAAGAACAAGCCCGCGAGCGTCGTCTGCAAACGGGATCGATACAAACTCGGCGAACTGGCCGCTGTCATCGACGGTGAAGCTGTGAACAGTCTCACCGTCCAGCAGAACACTGACCTCGGACCCCGGTTCGGCATTGCCGGACAGTACCGCGTTTCCATCGGACTCAACGAATATCTGATCCAGAACCGGCGCGGCCAAAACCGGAACATCTGCTTCTTCGCTATCCGGAGTTTGATCGGAAATCTCGGGCGGTGTGTCTTCAGCAACAGATTCGCCGGCTTCCGCCGCCTGGCTTTCGGGCTGCGCCTCCGCTGGCTGGGTTTCCGGCTCGGCGACCTCCGCAATCGGCTCGGATGTTTCGGTTGCTTCCTGCTCAGCCTGCTGTTCCGGCTCGCCGAACAGACCGGACAGGTACAACCCGCCCGCAACGAGCACCACAACGATCCCGGCAACCAGCCCCCATATGAAGGTACCAGAACCTCCGCTTCCCGATTTGGCGTTCATTCTTTTCCTTTCACTCCGCCCGGGAAATGCCCAGTTTGGCGCGCATTTCATGGAGCGGTTGAGCCAACCTATCAATCCCGCTATCAGGGGTCAAAACCCCTAACACAAGAGCAGAGAGCCCTACCTATGTCCCAGAAATCCGTCTGTGTGTATTGCGGGTCACGCAATGGTGTGAATCCTGCCTACTCCGCCGCTGCCCACAGCTTTGGAACCTTGTTGGCCAACGAAGGCTGGCGGCTGGTTTACGGGGCCGGAGATGTGGGTCTTATGGGCGAGGTCGCGCGTGCAGCGCAATCGTCCGGCGGCGATACATTTGGGGTGATCCCGGTGCACTTGCTTCAGCGCGAGGTCGGCAAGACCGACCTTACCCGGTTCATCGTGACCGAGACGATGCACGAGCGTAAAAAAGTGATGATCATGAACGCGGATGCCGTAGTTGTCCTGCCCGGCGGCCCCGGATCATTGGACGAACTTTTCGAAGCACTGACATGGCGGCAACTGGGGCTTCATGACAAACCCATTCTGGTGATGAATGTTGACGGGTACTGGGACACGCTGCACACGCTGCTAAATCAACTGATCGGTCAGGGGTTTGCAGATGGTTCTCTGGCAGAATTCATCACCTGGGTCGACACACCGGATGCGACCATGTCCGCGCTTCGCAAATTACTGAACTAAGAAAAACTGGCAATCGGGCGGCGCAAACCGCCCGAGTCTCAGTATTCGTTTAGGCAGGTTTCGCCAATCGGGTCTTCAGTATCCGTTCGACCTTGTGCAACGGGTGGTTTGTGAGTGTTTTGTCAACCTCGGCCACAACCTTTGCCAGCACTTCACTGTGCAGCCGACGGCGCAACAGGCCCAGAACATGCGGACTGGCAACCAACACCAATCGTTTATAGGCCCCTTTCAGCCCCTTGCGATTCAGAAGGTTCGCCACATCCTGAACGAACAGAGATTTTGCGTGGGACTTCCATGTCTCCTCTTCAACCGCAGATTTCTGGTTCGGTCCCGTATCGGGTCGCCGCCCTGCCCTGTCACTTGGCTTGGTCGGTGCTGCGTCCTGTTCTTCGACCGACACGACGACCAAGTTGGGGTCCTGTGCGTCCGTGATATTTTCCATCACCAGCGCTTTTTCCCCATCGGCGATGATAACCCATGTTCCCTGTTCAAGTGCAGCCATTCGTGATCTCCTGTATCGCTTAGGTTGGCCTTCGCCTGTCCCTTAGACACACCTGTTTAACGATGCGGCGTTGGTGTTTCGCTCGCATTTTGATAGGTTTTTGGTTGATTGGCGGTTCTCTCCCTCCGCCTACTTTACGTAGGTGCTGAAAGGCCGTGCACAATAGGTGGGATAATGAAAGTTGACGTACCGGCAGGTTTTTACAGGCCACCCATCAATTCATAACAAAAAGCCCGCCAGCATCACTGCCAGCGGGCCATTCATTAAGTTCTACCAAGTGGAAATCACATCCGCGAGGCTACGTTTTCCCAGTTCACCAGGTTGTCGAGGAAGTTCGACAGGTAGGCCGGACGCTTGTTGCGGAAATCGATGTAATACGAGTGCTCCCACACATCACAACCAAGCAGTGCGGTTTGACCGAAGCACAGCGGGTTCACGCCGTTTTCAGTTTTCGTCACTGCCAACGAACCGTCGGCATTCTTGACCAGCCACGCCCAGCCGGAACCAAACTGACCGGCACCGGCAGCGCTGAACTGCGACTTGAATTCGTCAACCGAACCAAAGCTCTCGGTCAGAGCCTTCTCCAGCTCACCGGGCATCGCGTTGCCACCGGGGCCCATCATCTCCCAGAACTGGTTGTGGTTCCACAGCTGGCTGATGTTGTTGAAGATACCGTTCTGCGCGACAGCATTTGCGTCGTATGTGCCAACGATGATCTCTTCCAGTGACTTGCCGTCCCACTCGGTGCCGGCGATCAGCTTGTTGCCGTTGTCGACATAGGCCTTGTGGTGCAGGTCATGGTGATATTCCAGCGTTTCCGCGGACATACCCTTGGCTGCCAGCGCGTCATGTGCATAAGGAAGATCAGGAAGTTCAAAAGCCATCTCGGCCCCCTGTTGAAAATGAATGTTGCGGTTCCAAAGGTTAAATGCTTTGACAGCCGCCGCAGGTCAAGGGCCGCAACACAAAAACCCGGAGGTCCGCGATGCTGACACAGGCGCGCAAAATGTTCTATCGCGCCCGCGGATACTATGCGGGCAACTTGAACGGTGAACCCTTTCGCCTGGACCCCTATCACTCGAAATTCTGGCGCAAGGTATCAGCCGGGGAGTGGGAACCTGAGACATTTTCGGTGCTGGACCACTATCTGTCGCCCGAAAAGGACTATCTTGATATCGGTGCATGGATCGGCCCCACGGTCCTCTATGCCGCGCGCCGCGCTCGCCATGTGTGGTGTTTTGAGCCTGACCCAGTGGCTTACCGCCATTTGGTCTGGAACCTAGAGCTGAACGACATCCGAAACGTATCAGCCTTCAGCATCGCCTTGTCAGATGGGTTTGGAGTGACACGAATGGCTTCAGCGCACGGAGAGGCAGGCGATTCAACGTCATCATTGCTCCACGAAGGAAGCCATGGCACCGACGCACTTACCATCGGTTGGGATCAATTTTCTGAATCCGTCGACCTGACTGATGTCTCTTTGGTCAAAATGGATATCGAAGGCGCTGAATTTTCGGTCCTGCCTTCTATGCTGTCTTGGTTAGAAAAAGATAACCCTGCGCTGTTTCTCTCAACGCACGCACCTTATCTGAGCGTAGACAACCGCAGCGCGGCCATGAAAAAACTATCAGAAGACCTGGCTTTCTATCGCCAATGCCACGACCCACACACACGCGAAACCGGTGAGTCCGCCCTCACGGGCCAGCGTGCACTCACTCAGTTCCCGACATTCCTGTTCAGCACGACCCCCTGAGACCCGAACCAGAGATCCGACCTTCATCTAAACAGAAATATCCTGGGAGTGAGGCCGCAGGCCGAGGGGGCAAAGCCCCCTCACCCACATATCATCAGGCGATCAGGGCTTAATAAACCCCGACCTCGCTGCCGGGCTGCGCCGCAACCTTCAGCAATTTGAACGCATAGTCCGCCGCAGAGCGGAAGCAGACGATGCGGAAAGTCTCAGCGTCGTCCATCCAGAAGGCACCTGCCACCTGCGCCAAACGCGAACGGCGGATCTGGCCGGGTTGGAATGCCTCGGCCGACAGCTCAACCGGAGCCAGCTTGCCCAATACCTCGCGCGCGTTCGCGCCCGAAACGCGGAATACGGCCCGCGCGTCGGAGACGTTGACCGCCAGCGCGTGCGTACCACTTAGCGCGTTGGTCATCGCGGCCAGTTTGGCCTCGACCTCGGCATGAGGCACAAGCACCAGCAATTCGTCGGTGGACATCCAGCAAACACCGGTGTCGCCATTCACAAACGCTTCACGCTGACCGGGCACTTTCTGCCCGGTGGCGTCTTTGACAGCCTTAGCCAGTACCTTATCCGACAGATCACCGCGCAGTGTGATCATGCCCTGTAGGCCGCATTCCTCGATCTTGGCGATGCCATCATATGAGGCGTGGTTCAGTGCGCTGATGGGTTCAGACATTCTGCTTCTCCCCGTCCTTGTCATAGAAGATCGGGTCCACGATCTTGGCCTTGTAGGTTTTGCCGTCAGTGCCCGGGAACTCGACCACTTCGCCCATCCGGTCGGGGCCGTGTTTGATCAGGCCCATGGCGATGCCTTTGCCCAGATTGGCCGAGTAGTAGGTCGAAGTTACGCGACCGATCATGTTGCGCTGACCGTTCGCATTCACGCCCTCGCCCACCGCATAGGCACCGTCCGGCAGAACCGATCCATCCACAGTCTCAAGACCAACCAGTTTCCAGCGCTCAGGATCGGCCATATGGGTCCGCGAATGGGCGCGTTTTCCGAGGTAATCCTCTTTCTTTTTGGACAGCGCCCAGTGCAGCCCCAGATCCTGCGGGATCACGGTGCCGTCGGTCTCATCGCCGATCATGATAAAGCCTTTCTCGGCACGCAGAATATGCAGACATTCGGTGCCGTATGGCATCACTCCGAACTCCTGCCCTGCCTCGATCAGAGCGTCCCAGAACGCCTGACCTTGGCTTGCAGGGACCGCGATCTCATAGGACAGCTCACCCGAGAACGAGATACGGTAGGCCCGCGCGTCGAACGCGCCGATCTTGCCATCGCGCCATTCCATGAAGGGCAGCGCCTCTTTCGACAGATCCATGCCGCCCAGCTTCTCAAGTACCTTGCGGGCGTTCGGACCTACCACGGCGACCTGCGCATATTGCTCGGTGACGTTCGCGACGTAGACTTTCCAGTCCCACCACTCGGTCTGCAGCCATTCTTCCATGTGGCCATGGATACGCTCGGCCCCGCCGGTGGTGGTGTGGCACAGCCACGTGTCCTCATCGATGCGGGCAACAACGCCGTCGTCGATCAGGAAGCCATTCTCGGAACACATCAGGCCATAGCGGCATTTGCCGACCTTCAGCGTGGACATCATGTTGGTGTACATCATGTCCAGGAACTTGCCTGCGTCGGGGCCTTTGACGATCAGCTTGCCGAGGGTCGAAGCGTCCAACAGCCCGAGGTTTTCGCGGGTGTTTTTAACCTCTCGGTTCACCGCGTCATGCACGGATTCACCGGGACGGACATAGGCATAGGTTCGACGCCAATGGCCGACCGGCTCCCAATCGGCTCCGTTTTTATCGTGCCAGTTATGCATCGGCGTTTGACGGATCGGCTGGAACACCTCACCACGCGCTTCACCACCAATCGAAGCCATCGAGATTGGAGTATAAGGCGGGCGGAAGGTGGTGGTACCGACCTTCGGGATCTCTGAATCCAGCGCATCAGCAAGGATTGCCAGACCGTTGATATTACTCAACTTACCCTGATCCGTTGCCATGCCCAGCGTGGTGTAACGCTTGGTATGCTCGACACTTTCATAGCCCTCGCGCGCAGCCAGTTGCACGTCCGAGACTTTCACGTCGTTCTGGAAGTCCAGCCACGATTTCATGCGCAGATCAATCTCGGCATTAGAAGGCATCAGCCAGACAGCGGCCATTGGGGCCTCGGCCGTAGTCTCACCAACTGGCGCTTTGGTGCGCTTCGCGGCGAACCCGGCCGCCTTCGCTGCCGCTTTGCCGGCAGTATCTGCATCCTTCAGGACATCCCCCAGGGCCAGCGGGCCGTTCGAAGCCCCTGCCGCCAGAACAAAACCTGCACCGTCGGCCCCCAGCGGAGGACGTGAAGGATCGGGGCGGAAATGCGCGTTCACCTCGTCCCAGATCAGCTTACCGCCGCAATGCGACCACATATGCACGACCGGAGACCAGCCACCTGACATGGCAATTGCATCGCATTCGACCTCTTCCCGGGCGCCTCCGATCCCCTCTTGATTGCAGATCGCAACTTTCTTGACCCGCTTGCCGCCTTTGACCTTTGCGATCGCCTTGCCCGGATCGACGCGGATACCCAGCTGACGCGCCTCTTCGGCCAGAGGTCCGGCGGTGTCGCGCGCATCAACCACGCGCAGGACATCGACACCGGCCTGCTTCAAGGTAATTGCAGTCCGGTAGGCGTCATCATTGTTGGTGGCGATGATGACACGGTCACCCGGCGTCACGCCCCAGTTGACCACATAGTCGCGCATGGCAGAGGCCAGCATGACGCCAGGCACATCATTGCCTGCGAATGACAGCGGACGCTCAATCGCACCAGTCGCGGTCACGACCTGCTTCGCACGAATGCGCCACAGGCGGTGACGCGGCCCCTGAACACCCGGCTTGTGATCTGTCAGACGCTCATAACCCAGTACATAACCGTGGTCATAGACCCCCGCACCCATGCAGCGATCGCGCATGGTGACGTTGTCCATTGTTTCGAGTTCGGAAACCAATTGTTCCACGAACTTATCCACAGGCTCACCATTGATGGTTCCGCCATCAACCGGAGCACGACCACCCCAGTGCGCAGTCTGTTCGATCAGCATCACCTTGGCACCGGTTTGGGCTGCCACCTTGGCGGCCTGCAATCCCGCGATACCACCACCAATCACCAAGACATCGGTGAAGGCGTAAAAATGCTCGTATGTGTCCGCGTCACGGTTGTCCTTGTCGGGCGCTTTGCCCAAACCCGCCGACTGGCGAATAAACGGCTCGTAAACATGTTTCCAGAACGGTTTCGGATGGATGAACATCTTGTAATAGAAACCGGCTGGCAGAAACCGCGACAGATGCGTATTGATCGCGCCGATGTCGAACTCGAGGTTCGGCCAGTGGTTCTGTGACGCGGATGTCAGACCATTGAACAGCTCTGTCGTGGTGGCGCGCTGGTTCGGCTCGAACCGGTTGCCCTCACCCAGACCGACCAGAGCGTTTGGCTCTTCCGCGCCACTAGCGACCACGCCGCGCGGGCGGTGATACTTGAACGACCGGCCCATCATCATCTGATCATTGGCCAGCAAGGCAGACGCGAGCGTATCGCCCTCGTAGCCCTGCATCGAGGTGCCGTTGAAGGTGAAGTTGACCTTTTTGGACCGATCAATCAAACGGCCATGTTTTGCGAGACGGGTGCTCATGATGCGGACCTTTCGCAGGCGGTATTTTGGATGGCTGTACGGATCATTTGTACTCTCTCCACGTCCAGCCGGGACGCTTGGCGGTGATGGCATCCTTGATCTCTTGCGGCGGCTCGGTTGTCTGCGCCGGATAGGTGCCAAAGACCTCAAGCGTGTTCGTACAGCGCGCGGCGTGGAACCACTTGCCGCACCCATTGGCATGGCGCCAGCGTTCGAAATGAACGCCTTTGGGGTTTTCGCGCATGAACAGGTAGTCGTGGAACTCATCATCTGACGAGCCTGGGCCATAACGCTTCAAATGCGCCTCGCCACCTGCAGCCAGTTCAGTTTCTTCGGCTTCGACGCCGCAATAGGGGCATTTCAAGATCAGCATGTGATCATCCTCTTGGCAGCAAGCGAGACGTATCTGCCTGCAAATTCTGCGTGACGGGCGTGCGAGATTTTTCGACGAAAAATCTTCATCAGTGCGCCACCCCGGCCGCGACGCTTTCGTCGATGAAGCGGCCCTCTTTGAAACGATCCAGTGAAAAGGCTTCGGTCAGCGGTGAATGCCCCGTGGCCATCAGCTGTGCCATGCCCCAGCCCGATCCCGGAATGGCCTTGAAGCCGCCGGTGCCCCAGCCTGCGTTGATAAAGCAGCCATTAAGCGGTGTTTTCGACAGGATGGGTGAACGGTCGCCGGTCATATCCACAATACCGCCCCACTGGCGCAGCATTTTCAGGCGCGAGATCATCGGGAAAGTTTCGACCAATGCGCGTACCGTTTCCTCGATATGATGGAAGCTGCCGCGCTGGGTATAGTTGTTGAATCCGTCCGTGCCACCACCAATCACCATCTCGCCCTTGTCGGACTGAGACATGTAGCCGTGTACGGTGTTCGCCATCACAACGACATCCATGCAGGGTTTGATCGGCTCGGATACCAGCGCCTGCAGCGCGACGGCTTCCAGTGGCAGTCGGAAACCCGCCATCTCAGCCAACTGGCCGGAATGCCCCGCAACCACGATCCCCAGCTTGTCACAATCGATGGCCCCTTTTGTGGTATCGACCCCGACAACACGACCGTTTTCGGACCGGACGCCGGTGACTTCGCATTTCTGGATGATGTCCATACCCATGGCCGAACATGCGCGGGCATAGCCCCATGCCACCGCATCATGGCGCGCGGTCCCACCACGTTCCTGCCAAAGCCCGCCCAGAACCGGATAGCGCGGACCTTCCAGATTAATGATCGGCACCAGTTCTTTCACACGCTCGGGCCCAATCCATTCGGTCTGAACACCCTGCAGCGCATTCGCATGCGCAGTACGCTGATAGCCGCGAATCTCGTGCTGGGTCTGCGCCAGCATGATTACGCCACGCGGGCTGAACATGATGTTATAGTTCAGCTCCTGGCTCAGATCTTCGTAGAGACCGCGCGCCTTTTCGTAAATCGCCGCTGACGGATCCTGCAGATAGTTCGATCGGATGATGGTCGTGTTCCGACCGGTGTTGCCACCGCCCAACCAGCCTTTTTCTATTACGGCGACGTTCTGGATGCCGTAGTTCTTGCCAAGATAGTAGGCTGTTGCCAAACCGTGACCGCCGGCCCCGACGATAATGACGTCATAGCGCTTCTTAGGCTCCGGCGAACGCCATGCGCGCTCCCATCCGGTGTGATAGCGCAGCGCTTCGCGCGCTACAGCAAAGGCTGAGTAGTGTTTCATGTGCGAATCCGTCCGGTCTTCGATGATTGGGCGCAGGTATGCCGTGCCCATACATTTTAACCCTGCCGCGCAACGCCGCAATAATGCACTATTGCGACATGAGCGCCCTTCGCGGCTATTTGTCCCTTTTTTCCATGCGCCGACAGGTCTAAGTCAGGGCAACCATTTTGGAGGGACCATGCCGTTCTGGGTTCTCATCTTCTTGATCGCGCTGCTGATCGCGATTTTCCTGAGTTACACGATGCTGCGCGGTCGTCGCGGCACCGGCCCGACAGCTGCTTATGATCTGCGAGTCTATCGTGAACAGCTAGCAGGCGTTGACAAAGACTTGGCGCGCGGCGTGATCGCGAAAGCTGATGCCGAGCGTGTACGCACGGAAATCTCGCGCCGTATCCTGGCCGCAGACGCGCAGATGCGCAATGAAGACAAAGGCACCGGGCCATCACGCTTGGTTACCATAATTGCGTTCCTCGCCATGGCCGCCGTTCTGGTTGGTGGCGGGTTGGCGATGTATCGCCAGTTGGGTGCTGCCGGTTTCCCTGACATGCCCCTTTCAGTTCGTCTGGAAATGGCAGAAGACCTGCGCGAAAATCGACCCAGCCAGGCTGAGGCCGAGGGCATTGCCACACCGCTCCAGACGCCTCCGCTGGACGAAAGCTATGCAACTTTGCTGAACCGGCTGCGCGAAACTGTGGCCGAACGCCCCGATGATCTGCAAGGCCATACCCTGCTGGCACAACATGAAACCAATGCGGGGAACTTCAAAGCAGGGTATGAGGCACAAACCCGTGTGATCGAACTGTCGGGTGACAATGCCTCGGCTCAGGCCTATTCGGATCAGGCAGAGATGATGATTTTGGCCGCTGGCGGCTACGTCTCACCGGAAGCGGAAGCCGCCTTGCGACAGGCGCTTGAGCGCAATCAGCGCTTGGGTCCTGCCCGGTATTATTGGGGGCAGATGCTGGCACAGACCGGGCGGCCTGATATGGCTTATCGCGTTTGGGTCGAAACCCTGAATGACGCCCCGGCCGGCGCGCCATGGGCGAATGCCATCCGGTCACAGATCGATGAATTGGCATTCCGCGCAGGCGTGTTCAACACACCCGACTTTTCTGCTGCATCCGGCCCCAGCCAAGACGATGTAAATGCCGCTGCCGAGATGTCGCCAGAAGAACGACAAGAAATGATCCGCGGTATGGTCGATGGCCTTTCGGACCGCCTTGCGACCGAGGGCGGGACACCCGAGGAGTGGGCACGCCTGATTGCCGCCTTGGGCGTGCTGGGCGAAGGCCAACGCGCCATCAAAATCAGGAACGAAGCCAAGGAAGTATTTGCGGGTAACGCTGAAGCGTTGGAGATGATCGACGCTGCCGCGCTGCAGGCCGGAATCGCTCAATGATCCACGACGCGTTCGAAGACTTCGCAGCATCCCTGCCCCCAATGTCAGCCCTGATGGGGCTGGATCTGGGAGAAAAGACCATCGGCGTTTCCGTCTCGGACCGGATGCGCGGCGTGGCCACCCCGCTTGAGACGGTACGACGCAAGAAATTCACACTGGATTCCGCGCGTTTGATCGAGATTGTGACCGAGCGTGAGATCGGCGGTATTATCCTCGGACTGCCGCGCAACATGGATGGCAGCGAAGGGCCGCGCTGCCAGTCAACCCGCGCCTTCGCACGAAACATGACCCGTTTGACCGATCTGCCCATCGGTTTCTGGGACGAACGACTAAGCACCGTTGCGGCAGAAAAAGCACTGCTTGAGGCGGATACGACACGAAAACGTCGCGGACAGGTTATTGATCACGTCGCAGCAGGTTATATTCTGCAAGGCGCGCTGGACAGACTGCGCTTTCTTTGACGGATCGGAAAACGCCCATGACGAATATGGTTTGGAAACGGGACGAGGTCGAAAGCCCTTGCATCCAAATCTGCGTCGTTCATCCGACCGAACGTATCTGCACCGGCTGCTACCGCACCATTGACGAGATCACGCGCTGGTCAAAGATGGACAGCACCGAACGGGCCGAAATCATGCAGGATCTGCCGGAACGCAAACCCCGTCTGGCAAAGCGCCGTGGTGGCCGTGCCGCCCGGCTGCAAGGGTCCTGATCCGCAAGCCTAGTATTTTGGTGTCCGCGTAGGCTTAAGATCACTCAGAGATTCGTGATCCCGCAACTCAGAACCGAACAGTTCAACCAGCTCGTTCTGGGTTGTCGTCTTTGCAGGTCGCGGGCGCAACTCAGCTTCCAACTCGTGGCTTTCAGCCTGTTCGGGGGTGTCCTTCGAAAGAATGCGCTTTAGTACTGAGCGAAAAACCATTGCTCTTCCAATATGTAATAAACGACGCGCCACTGCGGGACCGTTCCGAACACCGAGGGGGAAGAGTCCGGAAGCTGTGTTTGAGTGAGTGGTGGCCCACAGCGACGCGAAACAGCTTGTTGCCTCTCCCTCTAAATCCGGGACAGGTAAGGACTTTTTAAGTTATTTGACCAACCAGTCAATAATAGCGCTAACTTAAAGTTGCATTCCGTAACGTCAACGCAAAAAAGAACAATACCTATGATTACAAGGCATTGTTTCTGAAACATTTTTAGAGCATTTAGCCAGTCGCAAGCCAGGTTATTGCATTCTCGTATTCCTCCGCCGGGAAATACTGGGTCCGCGTTCCCAGAACATGACTGGCCATGCGTTGCGCCATTTTTTGCCATGTCTTGTCACCGACAATCGCTGCACGATCCAGCATCCCAATATGACCAGCCGCCAGTCTGAAATGGGCTGCCATTGCAGTCAGACCCTGCCAACCATCGAACTCGCGCAGATCGATCAACAGGCGAAACCCGTCACGTTCGCGCAACAGCGCATCAAGATCGGTTTGAGCCTGACCGTATTCCTGTGAATCCAGTTTGCCCATCAGGCGGATCTGCACGCAAGGTCCGCCCAGATCCGTCACGTGGATCGCCCCGAGAGATTCGCGCATCCAGCGACGCGCTTCCTCCACCTCATCCATTCCAAAAACGTGCACCGGGCAAGGCAGGATCGGGGCAGCCAGGCGGACGCTTGTTTGCACCCATCCCTGGTCCGCCACAACGCCAATCCGGTCGAATCCGCGCCAATGGCTGAGCCCCAACTTGGTATCGGACCATGCGGCACCCAGATCATATCCCTTGAACTCGGACCCAACGATCGCCAGCAGACGTATGGCGTCGTGCTCTTCCAATGCGGCCTCAATAGCGGGAACGAGCGTGCTCGCGTAATCTGCGCTAGTGACCTCGCCCGAAAGCTCGACCTCAATAAGGGCACCATCTGCATTCGTGTGAACCGTAATCATCGAACCAACTCTCCAAAGCCAAACAATGGCAGGAGGTTACGGGGATTCGAGCCATTGCGCTACACCACCAGGCAACTGAGGGCGGAAATAGGCGATCATCCGTCCATCCGGTCCAGCGCTGGCATTCGGACCCCATGGTGCAACACCATGCAGACAGTGGCGGTGCAACAGATAGGCTTCGCCCGGGCGCGCCGGTAGCTCGAGGCGCGGACAGGTCTCGAACACTTCGCGACGCGCAGCCTGATAGACATCTGTGATATCGGCCTCGCTCAATTCATGCCGCGGCACCTTCTTCATCGCGGCCCGAAAAGCATCGCCGAGGATTTTGTGGCTTCCCTCCCACAGCACCATTGGTGCTGCGTCCACACTGGCCTCGGTAAGTGGGATACCCAATATCCAGGCATGAGGTTCATCCACCCGCCGTCGTCGATCAGGGCCAGCTGGCTTGAGCCCGTCCACATGCGCCGCATCTCGCCGCGCACGATACCGCGCCGCAGCCTCGCTTTCGCCACGCCGGGGTTGAGGGTAGCCCGGATATATTACCGACACCTGCCCTTTGTGCAGATCAATCGATCCAAACTGCTGGTGTGCCAGTTCGATGGCCGCGCCCGCCAGTGCAGGCGAACCCGCGACCCTGCCCTGCGCATCATTGTCCAGTGCATCAACGCCAATGAACCACGTGCCATCGCAATCGTGCCAAGCTGCATGAGCCGGATCGCTGACGGACGCACGCGCAGTGGGAAGAGCGTGCGCCACCCAATCCGCCAACGCTCCATCATAAGGAAACTTTACCCAACCTAGCTCGTAAAACGACGCTACCACCCCAACGCCTTTCTCAGCATATTCAGAGCAACCAGGGTAAGGAATACCGCGAAGACCCGCCTGAGCGGCTTCGGATCCATCGCATGCGCCAGCTTAACGCCCCACGGGGCGGTGATCATAGTCATCGCAACGACGATACCGAAAGCCACCAGATTGACCGCGCCAATGGTCAGCGGCGGGCGATGCTCCGGAGCGATGTTGAGAAACAAAAAACCAAGCACCGACGGTACAGCGATGATCACGCCAAAGCCCGCTGCGGTCGCAACCGCCCGGTGGATCGGAGTGTTATAAAGGCTCATCAATGGAACGCCGAAACTGCCCCCACCAATTCCCATCAGTACCGACAGAAACCCGACCGAAGGCGAAAGCACAGCGCGGCGCAATCCCTTGGGCATTGCATCCCCCAACCTCCACTCGGATTTTCCCAAACCAAGATAGACGCCGATGACCATGCCAAGCATGCCGAACAGCGCCTGCAAAAACTCTGTCCTCAGAGCTGAAGCCACCAGAACACCGATCACCGCACCCACCGCTATGCCTGGCCCCCAGCCGCGCAGGATGCCCCAATCCACCGCGCCTTTCTTGTTATGGCTAAGAACCGATCGGATCGACGTTACAATGATCGTCGCCAGCGAAGTTGCGAGGCATAGCTGCATCAGCTGAGGCCCGCCATATCCAAGTGTCTGAAACGCATAGAAAAACGCGGGCACCAGAACGATTCCACCGCCAACGCCCAAAAGTCCAGCCAATACCCCGGCCAAAGCGCCGATCACAAGCAAAAGGCCCAGCATCTGGGCCAGCAACATCGTCTCGGGCATCATTCCCCCATAGCGGCTCGAAGCCGTCTTAGCCTACCTGTTCCACCTGCGATAGCGCAGCAACAGAGTCCAGAGCCTGCAGGATCACTTCTGGGCCGGCATTCTCGCGCACAGCACCTTCGGAGAGCATCCGCCGCCATCCCCGCGCACCGGGACGCCCCGCGAACAGGCCCAGCATGTGCCGCGTGATCTGGTGCAATCGACCACCGTCGACAAGATGCGCCTCGACATAGGGCAGCATATTTTGCACCACTTCAATGGGATCCGCGACGCTGCCCGTTCCAAAGATCAACGGGTCCGCAGCCGCCAGAATATCTGTCGGTTGGTGATAGGCGGCACGACCGATCATGACACCATCAAGCCCAGCCTCCAGATGCTGTTGCGCCTGAGTAAGCGACGTAATGCCACCATTGATCGAGATGTGCATGTCCGAAAAATCAGCCTTCATCCGATGCACCAGATCATAATCCAGTGGCGGGATATCTCTGTTTTCCTTGGGACTTAACCCCTGCAACCAAGCTTTGCGCGCATGGATCGTGACACGTTGGCATCCGGCCTTGCGAATTTGATCGAGGAATGCAGGTAGCACTTCTGAAGGTTCCTGTTCGTCAACACCGATACGGCATTTCACCGTGACTTCGACCTTCACTGCCTCGCGCATCGCCGCAACGCATTCCGCGACCTTTTCGGGTGCGCGCATCAATATCGCACCAAATGTCCCTGATTGCACCCGGTCAGACGGACACCCACAGTTCAAGTTGATCTCGTCATATCCGGCTTCAGCGCCCAGCATGGCCGCCTGCGCCAATTCCTGCGGGTCAGAACCCCCTAGCTGCAACGCAACCGGGTGCTCCTGAGGATTAAAGTCCAGCAGATGCAGCGCGCCGCCGCGCACCAAAGCAGGCGCTGTGACCATTTCAGTATAAAGCAAGGTCTCAGAACTCAGCAAACGATGCAGAAACCGGCAATTCTTGTCGGTCCAATCCATCATCGGTGCAACAGACAGTCTCGCACTTCTACGGATGTCTACAGGTTTCTTATCCGGCATATCTTGCTCATGTCATCGGAACGCAGCTTTCGCCAAGTACCGGGTATACAGAAAGACCTGCAACCGGCAAACCGTTCTTGGGTTTTGGGAGATGGTACCGCCTCCCTGGCTTGAACAGGGGACCTCTGGATCCACAATCCAGCGCTCTAACCAACTGAGCTAAGGCGGCACTTGTGAGGGGCGATTTAGCGAAGGCGTACGGGGATTGCAAGGGGATTAAAGCTGAATTCGCCAGCTTTGTTCGACCAGATCGACACCGAAGGAATGCACCGGCTTGCTGTCGACAAGCTCCCACCCAAACGCACGATACAGCCCGCAAGCGGCGGCGTGACTCTCATGGGTCCACAGCACCATCTGGCGATATCCTGCGTCGCGGGCGAAACCCATGCAGGCAGTCAGTAGCCGCTTGCCCAGCCCCTGTCCACGAGCCTCGGGCAGCAGCAGAAACAACCGCAGCTTGGCGGTTTGATCATCCAGCCTGACACAGAAAATACTACCCAAACGATCCCCGTCGCACTCGGCGATCCAGCCTTGTTCGCAAGTTGGATCATGATCCGCGATGAATTCCGTCAGAATGCGGGCAACCAGCGGGCCGAAACTGTCATCAAACCCCTCGTCGCGGGAATAGAGCAGGTCATGCTGTTCTACCAGCCACGGCGCATCCTCGGCGCGGAAAGGTCTGAGCGTTGCCGTCTCCATGCCCTATCTGACCCCATAGTCGGCTTGATTCTCAACCCATCGCGCGTTAGCACCAAAGCGCATTTCCCGGAGGCGAACATGAGCATCAATACCGAACGCGATATCGAAGCGAACCTGCAGATCGGCCCCACCGATCATGGTATGGTGCGGCTGTTCATTGAAGGTGCCGGAATTGAGATTCCAATGGATTTCGACCCCGAAGAGGCCGAAGAAATCGCCGAGGAAATCCGCGCCGCAGCCCAAGCCGCGCGCGCCATCAAAAGCTAAACCCTGGGGTCACGCAAGGCCTGCAACCGACGTGCAGAATCCATCGCGAATTTCTGAACCATCTTTTTGCGCCGCGCCGGGGCCAGCTTGCTTTCTGGCCCCATACGGATGATTTCGGCATCATAGGCATCAGCGATGATCAAGCCTGTTTCCGCAGGCAGAAGCTCGGTCGGGAAATCCGTATCAACCGCCCAAAAGAATCGGTCACACCAGTCAAGATAGCCCTGCCATTTGGAATCCGACTGATAATCGGCGCGGCTGGATTTACACTCGACCACCCATATCTCACCCTTAGGGCCCAGCCCCATCACATCGACACGCAACCCTCGGGTGGGGACAAATTCTTCAATCGAAACATAGCCGTGGGTCAACAAGTGACGCGAAACACCACGGGCCAGCTTTTGTCCGGGCTGCATAATTAGTGTCATTCCGAGAATGTGAACAATTCATGAACAAAAATCAAGCAGCTTGACATGGTACCATTTGGTATCGCAATAATATGAAACCAAATGGTATCCAATAAGAGGTGCCCGATGAAGACACAGACCCAAAACGCATTTCGCGCTCTGGCGGACCCGACCCGCCGCGACATCGTTCAGATGCTGGCAGCGCAGGATATGACGATCGCTCAACTAACCGAGCGTTTCGACATGACTCGCGCGGCCGTCAAAAAGCATCTGACCGTTTTGTCCGACGGAGGATTGATCACCGTCGAAGCTCGTGGACGCGAACGCATCAATCGCCTTGAACCCAAAGGAATGGCTCCGGTTCTGGACTGGCTCAGCTACTTCGACCGGTTCTGGGATGATCGCCTCGCAAATCTGAAGAAAGCTATCGAAGGGAATAAGAAATGACAGACGCAGTTTTGCAGAAAACAATCTTTCTCCGCGCTACGCCAGAAATCGTTTGGGACTATTTGACTGATCCCGACCGGCTGGCCGAGTGGTTTCACAAACCCGAACGTCCCCTTGCTGCTGGACAAAAGCTTGAGATGTTCGGGACGACCAGCGGCGACCTTCTGATTTGGGGTGAAGTGCGTGAAGCGAGACGTCCAGAGTATCTTGAATATACATTCACCATTAAACCGATGGGCGGCGCCGAAAGTGTGGTCAAGTGGACGCTGGAACCCGTCGCCGGCGGCACACGCCTTGGACTGCTGCACGAGGGCTTACCTCAAGGGGCTGACGCCTTTGGCCTGATCCTTTCGCTGGATGACGGATGGGATGAACATTTCGGCAAGATGCGCACCGCATTGCACGAAACTGTTGATGCTTAACCCCTTGTGCGAACCTGCTTCAGGCCCTACTTAGGCCCGTGGCGGGTTCTGCCCTTCTTGTGACAGGTAGCATTCTGGTGGCCTTAAGCAATTCCGAGGGGGCTGGCTCTGTTCAGGTCCTGGCCTGATTACCTGGCGCCCACCTGTACATACAGGTCCTCGGGAATCAAACCGCACGGTTGACTGGTGGTCCCGCCACATATTTACCTAATAAATCAGCGCCCTGCGCGCACTTCCTGTTTGATCGGCGCAGGCCTCAAACCATGAGCAATCGGTGTTCCACCACGTGGTTTGTTCGGCTTCTCAGCCATGCTCATGATCGCATAGGCGAACTGCACACCCGCAAAGACGATCCCGTTCATGAACCAGATCATGGCCAACGCGATCAGACCAATTTCCGAACTGGTGATCAGATGCCGTAGATTGGCCACGTTGAGCGCCAGCAGCACCCCGACAAAGACGGCCGAGATCACAAAGCCCCAGATGACTTGCGTAATGTAGAGACGGACCAGTTTGGGCATGGCGAACCTCCTTGCGCTGTGATGGTGAGTCTAGCGCATGCAGGGTCGCGGTAAAGGCGTCAGAACGCCTCGGGCTGGGCCTCGCGCGCCATGTGATCCAGCACAGCGTTCACGAATTTGGGCTCTTTGCCTTCGGGGAAGAACGCACGTGCGACATCGACGAATTCGGTGATCACGACCTTTGGCGGCGTGTCGCTCTGGGTCAACTCAGCCCCGGCCGCGCGAAACACAGCGCGTAGGGTCGGATCGATGCGCGCAATGGGCCATTTGGCGACCAATGCACGATCGGTCATCTGGTCGATGGTGGCCTGATAGTTCACGGCGTCATCCACCAACTTACGGAAGACACTAATATCGCCATCCAGCATCTCATCCCCCTCGTAGACCGCGCCAAACCGATGATCCAGAAACTCATTCACAACCTGTTCAGTCGTCTGGCCCGACTGCTCCATCTGGAACAGCGCCTGCACGGCATAAAGCCGGGCGGCGGATTTCATCAGGCGTTTCTGGTTGGCCGGTTTCGGCGCGTCTGTCTGGGTCATGCTGTCGTGGGTCCGTTGCTGTCGCCCGCCACAAGGATGGACTCGGACGGTGGCTTGAAGCCCACGCCCTTTTTGGAAGAGCCCCACTTACGGCTGAGCGCGATCAGATGCAAGGCCGCAGCCGCCGCTCCACCGCCTTTATTCATCTTTTCGGGGTTTGCACGTACCTCGGCCTGTTCGTCGTTTTCGACAGTCAGGATGCCATTGCCGATCAGCAGGCCCTGCAGGCCCATCAACTGGATTGCACGGCTAGAGTCGTTGCAGACGGTTTCATAATGCGTCGTCTCGCCCCGAATGACACAGCCCAACGCGACATAGCCGTCGTAGTTGCACTGACGGTCGGCCATGGCGATTGTGGTCGGGATTTCCAGCGCACCGGGCACTTCGACCACGTCGCAGGTTCCGCCTGCGGCCTCGATCTCAGCCTTGGCACCAGCGACCATGTTGTCGGCGATGGCACGGTAGAACGGAGCCACCACCAGCAGCAGTTTCACCGGCTTGTCGAAGCTGGGAGTCGGCAGAATGCCATGTTTGTCTTTTTCAGCCATTATCAGTCTTCCTTGAGGATCGAGCGGGTGCCGACGATTGACAGTCCAAACGCGTCGAGCCCCAGATACACGGTTTCAGGCGAGTCTGTCAGCAACACCAGTTCCTGAATACCCATCTTGGACAGGATCTGCGCACCCAGACCGGTTTGCTTGATCGTGCGCGGGCCTTCGTCGTCTGCGGCATACAGCGAATTTCGCGGCTGACGGAAAAGGCAAACGACGCCGCGCCCCTCTTCGGCGATCTTTTCCATCGCGCGGGGCAGCTCTCGTGAAGATTTCGGGCCAAGACCCAGAATATCGGGCGCTTCATGCAGGGCGTGGGTCCGGGTCAGGACCGGCTCGGGCGTTGTGATGTCGCCCTTGATCATGACAACGTGTTCGATACCGTGGGTCTGGTCGGTGAAAATCCGCATCTCCCATTCGCCACCGTATTCGGAATTCACTGTCTCGCGCGAAGTTTCAACCACCAGATTGTCGTTACGCGAGCGATAGGCGATCAGATTACTGATCGTGCCGATCTTCATGTCATGCTCTTTGGCGAAGGCGACCAGATCAGGCAGGCGCGCCATTGTGCCATCGGGCTTCATGATCTCGCAGATCACGCCCGAGGGGTTCAGCCCGGCCAGACGCGAGATATCAACGGCGGCCTCGGTGTGCCCCGCCCGCACCAGTACCCCGCCCCTTTTTGCGCGCAGCGGGAAGATATGGCCAGGTGTCGCGATATGCGCCATTGTGTTCTGCTCATTGATTGCCGTCGCCACAGTCAGCGCGCGATCAGCGGCCGATATTCCCGTCGAAACTCCCTCGCGGGCTTCTATCGACACGGTGAAGGCTGTCTCATGACGCGACGAGTTGTTCACCGCCATCATCGGCAGGCCCAGACTGTCGATCCGTTCCGCTGTCATCGGCAGGCAGATCAACCCGCGCCCATGGGTCGCCATGAAATTGATCGCCTCTGCGTCAGCGAACTCGGCCGCGATCACCAAATCACCCTCATTCTCGCGGTCCTCATGATCCACAAGAATGTACATCCGGCCTTTACGGGCCTCTTCGATGATCTCTTCAATCGGACTGATCGCCTCGCGCAATTGGGCCTCTACCGGTCCGGGGGTTTCAAAACTCATAGGGCAGCCTTTCGCACAACGGGTTTGAATGGCGGGATAGACCAGAGTGGACGCAAAGACCAGCCTGTAAGCACTGCGAGATAGATTGATATGCCCAGCGCTATAGGGCCAGCGATGAAATCTGGTGCCAACTCAGTTTACCAATCCTATGCGCCAGTTTTGACTTAGGCCTTTTCTGAGCATTGTTGCCAATAGTTGAACCTTTAGGCCGGTTGCGTGAACTTTGTCCACAAATTGCCCCAATTGGGCCCTTGGATCGCCTGATATCCTGGGCACCAGTCATTGTATAATGTCCTAGCTAGACGAGAATTTGAGCCCAGTGTCTAAGACCGCTGATCTGCCCGCTGCAAATTTCGTGCGTGTAAGCGCCCTTCGGCGAAACAGGCTGCTGCTATCACTCATTGCACTGCAGATGGTCTATGCCATTGCCGTTAGCATCTATGTAGGACGGTCATATTGGGATTTTTCGACCTCTTCCCTGATTGTCATCTCAGTTCGTCTGCTTGGTTTCATGTTCGCAAATTTCGTACTTTGGCGACTTGGCGTTGCCATGTTCGTCGTGCGACCCAAAAAGCCAATTCAATGGATGTTGCAAGATCTGCGATCCAAGATGGCAGATGTTGAAAAAGCGACCGATGCGGTTATCTGCTTTCTCAGCATCGTCGCACTTATCCTGACCTATACCTTCCTGAAGAACGAAATACATGCTGTGAACCCGACGCTCTGGGATGAGCAATTTGTGCAATGGGACCGGTTTCTGCACGGCGGCGTCGATCCGTGGACCTTGCTATGGCCCATTTTGGGATCCCCGATCGTAACCACAGCGGTGAATGGCGCCTATCACATCTGGTTTCCCATGATTTACATCGCGGTTTGCGTCGCCTGTCTGGACCGCAGTGACCCGAACCGCAGCACCGTTTTTCTGGTAGCGTTTGCACTGTGCTGGTTTGTAGGCGGCAATGTGATTGCAACCATCTTTGCCTCGGTTGGTCCCGTTTACTACGAACCCTTCAATCTTGGCTCTGACTTCGTTCCGCAGATGGAGCTGTTACGCAAATCACACGAAATCAGCCCGGTCTGGGCGCTGAATGTGCATGAAATGCTGTTGGATGGTTATCGGAATAATGGGCTAGCAGGCGGAATCTCGGCGATGCCCAGCATGCATGTTGCCTCTACCGTGCTTCTGGCGTTCTACGGCTTCACCTATTCGCGCTGGCTCGGCTGGGCGCTGTCGGTGTTTGCCTTCATCATCTTATTAGGCTCGGTTCACCTCGCCTGGCACTACGCCATCGACGGGTATGTCTCAATCCTGCTGGCTTCATGCTTCTGGTGGCTGTCCAAGAGGCTGACGGCCAAATTTGGACCTTCCACCTGAAGGTCAGGACATCTCGGCCAGTCGCGCGACGTATCGGGCCAGAGTATCGATCTCAAGGTTCACGCGATCACCAACCGAGACGTCACCCCATGTGGTGACCTCTTTGGTGTGGGGAATGAAGTTGATACCAAAGTCACACCCGTCCACATCATTAACCGTCAGCGATGTGCCGTTCAGCGCGACGGACCCTTTCGGAGCGATAAACCGGGCCAGATTGGCCGGCGCCCGCAATGTCACCCGCGTGCTGTCACCCTCGTCTATCACAGAGACCACCTCTGCCACGCCATCCACGTGGCCCGAGACGATGTGCCCTCCCAATTCATCCCCGACTTTCAAGGCACGTTCTAGATTGACGCGCTTGCCCACCTGCCAACTGTCCAGATTGGTTTTCGAAACCGTCTCAGCGCTGATCTGCACATCATACCAATCATCGCCCAACGCGATGACGGTTAGGCAGACGCCATCACTTGCGATGGAAGCGCCAATATCAATGCCCGCCGTTTCATAGCTTGTCTTGATCCGTGCCCGCAGGTCTCCCTGCTGGTCCAGTTCGGTAACGGTGCCAATATCGGTGACGATCCCTGTGAACATATCATTAACCCTCTGAACCTAGCTTCAACAGCCGAGGTAAAGGCACACAGCCCCACCGGCAAGCCCTGCCTTGCCGTGAAAACGACAAAGAGGCATAATTTTATACAAACGCACCACAAGGCCACTAGACGAGCAGATAGCATGGCACCCTTGACCGCTTGCCCCGACCGGCGTGTGTTCCTGTTTCTACAGGGACCGCATGGCCCGTTCTTTAACGCGCTTGGTCGGATGCTGCGTGCTGCGGGTGCCCAGGTCTGGCGGGTTGGCTTCAACGCGGGTGATCAGGCCTTCTGGGGCGAAAAATCCAGCTATATTCCGTATCGCGGTGCGCCCGACGACTGGCCAGAAACCTTCAGCGATTTGCTCGCCCACCATGGTGTGACCGATATCGTGCTCTATGGCGACACCCGGCCCGTGCATGCACGCGCAGTTGAGATTGCCAAAGCACGCGGGACCACTGTTCATGTGTTTGAAGAAGGCTACCTGCGCCCTTGGTGGGTGACCTATGAACGAAACGGGTCGAACGGAAACTCACGCCTGATGGAACTGGATGTGGCGCAGATGCAGACGGCGCTGGAACAGTCCGAAGGGCATGCGCCCCCACCGCCTTCCCATTGGGGGGATATGCGCCAGCACATCTTTTACGGTGCGCTCTATCACTGGTTTGTGCTGTTTCTGAACCGCAGATATCAGAAATTCCGACCACATCGAGAGCTGCCGGTTTCGAAAGAGTTTCGTTTGTACTTCAAACGTCTGAGTCTGATGCCCATTCACAGGCTACAGCGGGGTTGGGCCACAGCACAGGTCAGGTGGAGCGGTTTTCCATACCATCTTGTGTTGCTTCAATTGGGGCATGACAGCTCGGTCCAATACCACTCGGATTTTTCCTGTATGTCCGATTTTCTCGAACAAGTGATCGCCGGATTCGCCAAAGGCGCCCCTGCGCATCACCACCTTGTCATCAAGGAACACCCGCTTGAGAACCACCGTGAACCGCTGCGGCTGCGGGCGCGCCAGCTTGCAGCACAGCACGGCATCACAAACCGAATTCACTATGTGCCCGGTGGTAAGCTGGCCAGGTTGCTAGACGATGCAAAATCCGCCGTGACGGTGAATTCCACGGCAGGCCAGCAGGTTCTATGGCGTGGCATACCTTTGCGAATTTTTGGGCAGTCGGTTTATGACAAGCCCGAATTCGTATCTCGGCAATCGATTGAGGCATTCTTTGCCCAGCCAGATGCCCCGGGCGGCAAGGCCTATCGGGCCTATCGCCAATTTCTTCTGGAAACCTGCCAAGTCCCCGGGGGGTTCTATTCTCGCCAAGGGCGTCGTCAATTGCTGCGGCGGGCGGCTGACATGATGCTATCGGCTCAGGACCCCTATCAAGGGTTGCTCTCCGATAAAGAGGCCACAACGCCACAGTTGCGCGTTGTTGAATGATCGCGGGCAACCTGCTGCTGGATGTTTCGAAGCGATGCGGGTAACCTTCACAAAACAAAGACGATTGAGGTAAATCGGCAGTGCAGCGCTTTCCTACCCGATGGATCCGGGGGGTTTCCCTTGTGGCGACCCTTGGCCTGCTGGCAGCATGCCAGCTTCCCAAATCCGGGCCGAACAAAAACGAAATTCTAGCCGGGTCGGTCGAAAACGGGGGTAACGCCTTTGTGGTTGAGGTCGACGACCGTGTTGCGCGGGCCACATCGGTGATTCCGCAATACGGGTTTTCGAAATCCTTCCGCAGCGCGCAAAGCGTCGCATCCGATACCGTACGCCCCGGCGATATTCTGAGTCTCAGCATCTGGGAAAATGTCGAGGATGGGTTGCTAAGTTCCGCAGCCGGTGGCGCAACCGTTCTGGATCAGGTGCAGGTCGACAGCGAAGGTTACATATTTGTTCCTTATGCAGGGCGGCTGCGTGCAGCGGGCAATACGCCCGAACAGCTCCGCACGTTAATTTCCTCGAAGCTGGAGGAACAGACTCCGGATCCGCAGGTCCAAGTGTCGCGTACCCCGGGCGATGGGTCGACCGTTTCTCTGACCGGAACTATCGGCGCGCCGGGAATCTATCCGATTGAGCGACCAACTGGCTCGTTGTCGACCATGCTCGCGCAAGCAGGCGGGGTGGCAGTTGCATCCGATATCGCATTGGTCACTGTGATCAGGGGCAAGCAAAGAGGAACCATCTGGTACGACGATCTGTTCCGCAACCCGGAAACCGATATCGCCCTGCGCGGCGGCGATCGCATTCTGGTCGAACAGGACAGCCGCTCATACATCGCGCTGGGCTCGACCGGTGGACAGTCCCGCGTGGCCTTTGAAAGTCAGGACTTATCTGCCCTTGAGGCGCTGGCTCAGGTCGGAGGCCTACAGCCGCTATCTTCAGACCCGACCGGTATTTTTGTTCTGCGTGAGGAACGGCAGGATGTGGCGCGCAATGTCATGGGACGTCCCGAGCTACAGGGTGATCAGCGCATGATCTATTTGCTGAACCTGACCGCGCCCAATGGCCTGTTCATCGCCCGCGATTTCGTGATCCGAGACGATGACACGATATACGTCACCGAGGCCCCATATGCACAGTGGAGCAAATCTGTCTCGCTGATTGCTGGAGGTCTGACGCCATTTGCGAATGTGGCGACGCTTACGGGTAACTGATGAATGCTCTCTGAACCGGAGAACACGGCCGGGGGCGAACGCTCCCGGCTTTTTGTTTACAACGGTGGGTTCCTGACACAGTCGCGGCTGCGTCGTATAGTGTCTCTGGCCGGGTATGACATCCGGCTTGGACTGCCACAGCCAGACGATCTGGTCGGGGTTTGGGGCAACAGCCCGACAGCCCATCGGGGCATGGGTATCGCGCAGAAACGCGATGTGCCCGTCCTGAGGGTCGAAGACGCGTTCCTCAGGTCTCTACACCCTGGACGAAGCGGTGAGGCACCCATGGGTCTGTTGTTGGATCGATCGGGTCTGCATTTTGATCCGAGTGTGCCTTCGGATCTGGAAACTCTGTTAGCCACGCATCCGCTGGATAACACCGCCCTGCTGGATCGCGCGCGAGGCGCAATCGCGCGCATCCGAGAGCTGCATCTGAGCAAATACTCGGCCTTTGACCTTGATCTGACGCCTCCCGATCCTGGCTACGTTCTAGTGATCGACCAGTCGCAGGGAGATGCTGCCGTCACCGCAAGCAACGGCGACTATGCACGGTTCCGCGAGATGCTGGTAATCGCGCAAGAGGAAAACCCCGGCGCGCGCATCCTCATCAAAAGCCACCCCGAAACCACGGCAGGCCACCGCAAGGGATACTTTTCCGATCAGGATCTGAGTGACAGAATATCGATCCTCGACAGCCCGATAAGTCCATGGTCGCTGCTTGAAGGGGCCATCGGGGTTTACACGCTGTCCTCGCAGATGGGATTTGAGGCGATATTGGCCGGGCACAAACCTCGCGTGTTCGGGCAACCATTCTACGCTGGGTGGGGGCTGACGCAAGATGATGCACCCCTGCTCCGTCGCCAACGGAACCTTACGCGGGCGCAGCTTTTTGCAGCTGCGATGATCTTGTATCCGCGTTGGTACGATCCCTACCATGATCGCCTGTGCGAATTGGAATGCGTGCTCGATACGCTTGAGGCGCAAACCCGGGCCTGGCGGCAGGACCACAAAGGCTGGACCGCCTCCGGGATGCGGGTATGGAAACGCCGCCACCTGCAACGCATTTTCGGCCAGCACCATAAGGTGCGTTTCGTGGCCGAGCAGCCAGAGAACACCAAACAACCCCATATGGTCTGGGTCAGCCGAGCCGGTGAGACGCTGAATGCAACCCGGATTGAGGATGGCTTTTTACGATCCCGCGGGTTGGGCGCGGAGCTGGTTCCACCGCTGTCGCTGGTGACCGATGATATCGGCATCTACTACGATCCAACGCATCCCAGCCGCCTGGAAGAATGGATCACCACGCGCGAAACCTTGCGCCCTGATCAGAGGCTCCGCGCCGAGCGGCTGACAGCCCGGCTGCTGACCGAGGGCCTAAGCAAGTACAACATCGGCCACCCCGCCCCGGACCTACCGAAGGGGCGTCGCGTTCTAGTGCCAGGTCAGGTTGAAGATGACGCCTCGATCCGGCTGGGAACAAGCAATATCCGCACCAATCTCGATCTGCTACGCGCGGCGCGCGAGGCCAATCCCGACGCTGTGTTGATCTATAAACCGCACCCGGATGTCGAAGCTGGTCTGCGCGACGGCAAGATCGAAACCGATCTGGCCGATGTCATCGTAGAAGGCACCGATCCTGCCACCCTGCTTGGACAGGTGGATGAGGTCTGGACTATGACCTCTCTGCTGGGGTTCGAGGCTTTGCTGCGTGGCGTCCGGGTCACCACTCTCGGTGCGCCTTTCTATGCCGGTTGGGGGCTGACGAGTGATCTGGGGGCAGTGCCTGCGCGACGTGGCGCGCGGCCTTCGCTGATGGGATTGGTGCACGCAACGCTGATTGACTACCCCCGCTATCTCGATCCGGTGACGGGACAGACCTGCCCCGTCGAAATCGCGGTCGAACGGCTTGCGCAGGGTACGCCATCCCTTACCGGACCCGTAAATCGCATCTTGTCCAAATTTCAGGGCGCACTGGCGACGCATGCGCATTGGTGGCGCTGAAGGCTAGTGCGTCACGCGCGCCCAGCGATGTAGGATATCGCCGCCTACGACCCGTGTTTCGATCAGATCAAATCGGGGGGCAGTATCCAGAGTATCAAGCCTCAGTGCCCCGATCGCGGACAGACCTTCGGCCCCGATGGTCAGCCCCGCTGTAAAACCGACCAACTCATCGACCAGATCGCCCTTTAGCAAAGATGCAGCCAATGCTGATCCGCCTTCGCAAAAGACACGCGTCAATCCGGCCTGCCCAAGCTGCTGCAACAGATCAGCCGCATCCACGTGATGACCATCCAGCGCACAAGGGATCAGACGGGCATCCAACCCCTCCCATGCGCGCGCACGCTCGGGGTCTGGGTGGGGGCCGTGACAGAGCCAGACAGGGATATCGGACGCGGTTCGCGCAAGTTGCCCCATCAAGGGCAGATCTAGATGGCGCGAGACCACCACGCGCACCGGCTGATGCTGCACGCCCAGATCACGAACTGTCAGCGACGGGTCATCGGCGCGCGCTGTCCCTGCCCCAACCATCACCGCATCGTGGCGCGCACGCATCGCATGCACTGCGCGGCGAGCATTTGGACCTGTGATCCACTGACTGTGCCCGGTTTCCGTAGCAATCCGTCCATCAAAGCTGCTGGCCAGTTTCAAAGTCACAAACGGGCGGCCCTGCTCGGTTTTCAGGAAAAACCCTGCGTGGTCGCGTGCCGCCTGTTCCGCCAGAATACCGGTGGTGACCTCAATCCCGGCCTCGCGCAACATGGCAAACCCTTGCCCAGCGACCCGAGGATCGCTGTCTTCGATCGCCGAAACCACACGGGCAACACCGGCCTCAATCAATGCCTCGGCACAGGGCGGCGTCTTTCCGTAGTGTGAACAGGGTTCAAGCGAAACATAAGCGGTGGCACCTCGCGCGGCCTCACCCGCCTGCGTCAGAGCCATAGGTTCTGCATGCGGACGACCCCCGGGCTGCGTCCAGCCGCGACCAACGATGCGTCCATCGCGCACGACGACACACCCGACGGACGGGTTCGGCCAGCAGGTGCCTTGGCCGCGCCGCCCCAATGATAGGGCCAGCGCCATATATCGCTTATCTGTATCGCTCACTCATCCGTCGAAGGTTGCGGCGGGCGCAACTCGTGGACAAACTCCTCGAAATCATCGGCCGCCTGGAAATTCTTGTACACACTCGCAAAGCGAACATATGCGACCGTATCAATCCGGGCCAGCGCTTCCATTACAATTTCACCGATTTTATTCGAAGGGATATCGGTTTCCCCCATGCTTTCAAGACGGCGCACGATACCGGAGATCATCTGATCAATCCGATCGGGATCAATGGGCCGCTTCTGCATCGAAATACGGATCGAGCGTTCCAGCTTGTCGCGGTCGAAGTCTTCGCGCTTACCGTTGGTTTTGATGACGACCAGATCACGCAGTTGCACGCGTTCATAGGTGGTGAACCGTCCGCCGCAGGCCGGGCAGAACCGTCGTCTACGGATCGCGACGTGATCCTCTGCCGGGCGTGAATCTTTGACCTGAGTATCGATATTTCCGCAAAACGGGCAGCGCATCCGCCGTCTCCTCGTCCCTAGCTGGCCACTTTTTGTAAGCGCTGCGGCTTACTTATCCACAACTATAGGACAGCCTCTAGAGTTTGGGTAGTCGGAATTTTCCACCCCAATATAAAGCGTCACCCAAAATGCGCAGCGACCTTTCTTTCATGCGGCGCGTTGCGGTGTTCAAACAGATATATCCCCTGCCATGTGCCCAGCGCAGGTACCCCATCTGACACCGGTATCGACAGCGAAACAGGCATCATCGCGGCCTTGATATGGGCTGGCATGTCGTCCGGCCCCTCATAGGTGTGGCGCAGATAAGCCATCGACGGATGATCCGATTGCGGCACCAGCCGATCAAAGAATGCGCGCAGATCAGTCTGCACCTCGGGGTCGGCGTTTTCCTGAATAAGCAGCGAACAAGAAGTGTGGCGCACAAAGAGCGTCAGCAAACCGTCCGAAACCGGCCTCAGCCAACTGCGCACAGGGGCGGTAATCTCATAGAGCCCCACGCCCTGTGTCTGGATCGAGAATTCTGTCTGCATCGCAGGTCAATTGATAAACGGACGGACGCCGCACCGTGCATTTGCGCCCTGTACCGACATGCTGTCACCCGGCTGGAACCCGGCTGTGACCGAAAAGCTGCCTTTCTGCGGGACATTGGCGGGTTGTTTCAGTGTGAACTGTACCGCCGTCCGGCGTCCCGTTGTCACGCTGGGGCCATAGCCGCGCAGAACGTAGATTTGTTGCTGCCACCCAGCACCCAATTTCCGGCGGGCAAAATCAGCAGCGGCGCACCAATATCCATCAGTATCCTGACGTGTCCTTGGAATGACCTCGAAGTCTGTGCCGCTCATCGGTTCTGTTCGATAACCGTTCGGCGCTGCATCGACAACGCCCGCAGAGCTGGTCATAAGCAGTGCTGCAAATGCGCAAAGTATTGTCTGTTTCATCGTGACCATCTTCCTGTTTCCATGTGAAATATAGACTAGTGCGTCGCCATCGTCAGCAAAGCGAACTAACGATCATGTCAGCTTGACCCACGTGGTTCGTGAACAGGCTCTAACCATCCCTGATAGCGGATCAGGTGTCCCAATCCCGGTGCTGTCGCCGAAATGTCAAAGCGAAACCTCAATTGTGCGTCCTCAGCCTCGGTCGATCCGGAACGTGGCAAAAGAAACCCCGGACACGGAATGCCAAATAAAGCGAGGCGGCGGATCTCAATGGTCAGCCCCTTATCAGTTCGCACCGGCTGCAACCATATTGTCAGCCCGCCGATCTGTTCCCGCACCATGCCACACAGCGGATCAAAAGTGATCCGTGAACGCGTTTTGTGGCCTGTGAAATCCCGTTCCCATTGCCAATATGCGCCGGGCTTTCGGATCGTAAGGGTGACCGGCAAATCTTCGCCCGCAGGTGGAAATCGCCCGATGCGAAGTGCCAGAGCGACCAAAACGCCTCGGCCACGCTGAATGCTGCATCGACCAGAGTAGCGACCTTCCCCGCTGTGCAAATCCCTGACCAATCCAGGCACAGCTTCATCTATACCCAGCGCCTGCAGGAATGGATCACGATCAGAATCCATCTTGGGCAAACCGCGATCGGAGAGAAGGATCAGGAACTAGGCACTCATCCCGCCGCCCAAATAGCGCATATCTGTTACGGGCAATCATCCGGTACAGCGGGTTCTTCAGAAACCTCGGCAGGTATCGACACAAGGACAATACCCGCCACGGACCATTTAGTGCACGCACCGCAGCGGCAAATGCGTCGAGATTTTGGTGCACCTTTCCTTTGACGATCACCAAATTGGTTTCAAATTCGTCTGTCGGCAGGTTCAGGAGAGTATAAAGCTGCTGCCCAAGCGGTGACTGCGCGGTTGCAAATAGAAATTTCTGATCTCGATCATGGCGCAACATGAAGTGAAAAAACCCTGAACACAGCACGCATTCACCGTCGAAGACGATCAAATCTGTATCGATGGAAAGATCATCAGCCACGAGAGATCAAGAAATAACAAAAGGTTCCCCGTGATGCTGTCACGTCGAATGCGCCGCAGCAATGCGACATGACTGGCCAGAAGAATGAGAGGGGCGTGCCGGGGAACCCGTTGAAACGGCTTGGTGGACCGCTCGCTCAGGCTCTGACCTTTTCCCCAAAAGGCGCTGACCCGACAACACCGGTCATGTAGCTATTGGCCAAGGCTACGGACATGGCCATTTCTGCCATATCTTTGCGAGTTGCGGTCAATTCCTGGGTATCAGCACCGAGGCTGGCGCATTGCCACGGTTTGCCGCTAGGGTAACGGTATTACAGTAACGCGTTTTTTGGGCTGGGTGATGGACGTCGACATTTCACGCATTCAATTGCTGACACGGACCCTTGAGGATCACGCAAGCGCGACCGTGGTGGAACAAGTCCTGAGTGACTGCGCATTGACCCGCAGCGATATTGAACCGCCTGCCAAAAGGTGCAGCGCCCACAAAGAAGCGCTGTTTGTCCGACACGCCTGCGATGCACTTGGCGATATCACCTTTGGCGCACGGGCGGGTCTGGAATTCAGTTCTTCTTCCAGCATTACGGCCTATATCAGCAAGTACTCTCGTGATCTGAAGCAGGTGATCGAGAATACGGCGCGGTTTCATGGCATTATCGACCCGGCCCTGGCCTTCAATCTGCGCCTTTCAGGTAACGCTGCCTCGCTTGAGGCCGATTGGAAAGACCCGAGCTTTTCTCGCTATCATCGGCGGACCGAGTTCCTGCTGTTTGGCGCGATCGCCCGGATGCGGGCGTTGACTCAGTTGAATCTGAATCCGATTGAGATACGGTTTCAGCACACAGTTGGGCAACACCAAGCCACCTACCAGAAGATCGGAGGTTTCCCAGTTACCTTCGGGGCCGAACGCTTGGAAATCATCCTGTCGCTACCCTCGCTGGAAACACCGATCCCAACTTACGACCCTAGCCTGCGCGCGCATTTGGTTGAATTTGGTGAACGCCTGCTGGCCGAAAGACAGTCGCCAAGACAGAAAACCCGAGCACAGATCGAAGGGTTGATCACAGATGCGATGCCGGGGGGAATTGTACAGGTGGACGACGCCGCCACCCAGCTCGGCCTAAGCCCTCGAACACTGGCTCGCCGCCTGGCTGACGAAGGCACTTCATATCGCGAGATTGTTGAAGATTTACGATGTGACCTGGCGCAGACCTTTATCAAGAACGGTATGCATCTGTCCGAAATCTCGTATTCGCTCGGTTATTCCGATCAGGCTGCGTTTTCCACCGCCTTCAAACGTTGGACGGGCCAGGCCCCGACTGCTTTTCGCAAACGTGTCTCTCATCCGCTTTCATGAAGCTACAACGTGGCCGGGGGTCATCAGCCCAATCACCTCGCCCCGGCCTGTCCATGAGTGGACAGCGGCGATATAAAGATGGCATCGCCGGACTCCTTGCGAATTCCCGCCAATTTGATTTGAAGTTCAGTCATTGTGAGCGGGCGAAAGAAAAAAGCGCCTCGGGATGAGGCGCCTTTCGATTTACTGATCTAGGAAGGACCGCAATTTACGCGACCTACTCGGGTGTTTCAGCTTACGCAGCGCCTTCGCCTCGATCTGGCGGATACGTTCGCGCGTCACGCTGAACTGCTGACCGACCTCTTCCAGCGTGTGGTCGGTGTTCATGCCGATGCCAAAGCGCATCCGCAGAACCCGTTCCTCACGCGGGGTGAGAGAGGCCAGAACCCGTGTGGTGGTCTCCTTGAGGTTTTCCTGAATGGCGCTGTCCAGCGGCAGAACGGCATTCTTATCCTCGATGAAATCACCAAGCTGGCTGTCTTCCTCGTCGCCGATGGGCGTTTCGAGGCTGATCGGCTCTTTGGCGATTTTCATCACCTTGCGCACCTTCTCAAGCGGCATTTGCAGCTTTTCGGCCAATTCTTCCGGTGTTGGCTCGCGGCCGATTTCGTGCAGCATCTGACGACCTGTCCGGACCAGCTTGTTGATCGTTTCGATCATATGCACCGGGATACGGATCGTGCGCGCCTGATCCGCGATCGAACGCGTGATCGCCTGACGGATCCACCAGGTCGCATAGGTCGAGAACTTATAGCCCCGGCGGTATTCGAACTTGTCCACCGCCTTCATCAGGCCGATGTTACCTTCCTGAATAAGATCAAGGAATTGCAGGCCGCGGTTCGTGTACTTTTTGGCAATCGAGATCACCAGACGCAGGTTGGCCTCGACCATTTCCTTCTTGGCTTGCCGCGCCTCTTTCTCACCCTTCTGAACCTGCTGCACGATGCGGCGGAATTCAGGGATGTCCAGACCAACATATTGGCCAACCTGAGCCATGTCGTTGCGCAGTTCCTCAACCTTTTCGGTCGAGCGTTCGATGAACATCTGCCAGCCCCGGCCCGGCTTCTCAGCCATTTCAGCCAACCAGTTCGGATCCAGCTCGCGCCCACGATACGCATCGATGAACTCGCGACGGTTGATGCGAGCCTGGTCAGCCAGTTTCACCATCGAGCTGTCCAGTGACATAATCCGGCGATTGATGCCATAGAGCTGGTCGATTAGAGCTTCGATCCGGTTGTTGTGCAGGTGAAGACCATTCACCAGTTCAACAATCTCAGCGCGCAGCTTCTGATAGGTTTCTTCGTCCTTCGCGCTGAAAGTGCCATCCTCATTCAGCGTCGCAGAAATCCGGCTGTCCTGCATTTCGGACAGCATTGCGAAGTCGGTCGAGATGCGTTCCAGCGTGGTCAGCACCTGATCCTTCAGCGCTGCTTCCATCGCGGCCAGGGACATGTTGGCCTGATCGTCGTCATCATCGTCATCATCATTGGCAATCGGGTTGCCGTCAGCGTCAAGCTCCGGCCCCTCATCCTTGGCAGGCTTGGCCGCCTGCACCGATGAGGTATCGACAACCGGCTCTTCAACCTCGCCGTCTTCATCCATCTGGTTGCCGAAAGTGGTTTCCAGATCGATGACGTCCCGCAGCAGAATGTCTTCGGACAAAAGTTCATCATGCCAGATGGTGATCGCTTGGAAGGTCAGCGGGCTTTCGCACAGACCAGCGATCATGGTGTTCCGACCGGCTTCGATCCGCTTGGCGATGGCAATCTCGCCCTCGCGGCTCAGCAGTTCGACTGAACCCATCTCGCGCAGATACATGCGTACGGGGTCATCGGTGCGATCCAGCTTTTCGGTTGCAGCACCAGCCAGCGCAACCTCGCGCGGGCCTTCGGTGGTGACCAGTTCGGTCGAACCTTTGTTTTCTTCTTCTTCGGCTTCTTCATCTTCGATGATGTTGATGCCCATCTCGGACAGCATCGACATAACATCTTCGATCTGTTCCGAGCTGACCTGATCAGGCGGCAGAACCTGATTGAGCTGGTCGTAGGTGATGTAACCTTTCTCGCGAGCCTCGGCGATCATCTTCTTGACCTGGGCCTGGCTCATGTCCAGCGAGATTTCCTGTTCCTGCTCGTCGGATTTGCGGTCTTCGTTCGTATCCTTGGCGGCCATTCAATGCTCCTGCAGGGATGGGTGATTCGTTTGAACCGAATCATTAGCGCGTAGAAGTGATTCGGCCACCCGTTTACCCGTTTTTCTTTTCCAGTGCCTTACGAAAACACCACTTCATCGATGTTTCCGTTCGAATTTGATGCCAGACGTGATGGCCTCAAACGCGTCTTTCTCATCGCGGTTGATTCGCGCACCATTGTCGGCGATGTCGAAAACGGCCCTGTCTTCGTTCTGGCTGCGGCTTGTACGGTTGCGCTCTTCGGCGGCTTGCGCCAGCCGATATGTCAGCGCCTCATCGGCCAGATCAGACAATTCCTCTGCCGCTTCGGCAATCTCAGCATCCAACCCCCGGAGCGCTTTGATCTTTGCGAGTTCCTCGGCCAGCGTCATCTCGGCCTTTTCAACGTCGCCCGGTTTGTACACACAGGGGATCACTGCGACATGGCGAAGGGCCAGCAGGTTTTCAAGGGGTTCCGGTCCCAAAGCTGCGACAATATGATCTTTAATGTTGTCCGGATCATCAACTGCATGTCGCAACAAGACATCTCTCATGGCATTTAGTTCGGGATCCAAGCATGTCATTTCGTCGATCTGAATTTCGAACTGCACCACCAAAGCAGGCGTCAATATAGCAACTGCAAGAATGACACTTTCACGGAGCCGAATAGCAGCGCTGTTGTCGTTAGCAGCCAAGAAAGAAGTGCGTGCACCCTGTGTAGGTCCGGCAGTTTTGCGATCCCTATCCCGATTGGATTTCCAATTTTTTGCAGGGAACTTTTTCTGAGAGCGGTAAAAATGAAAAAGTAGATCCCGGATCTCCTGCCGATAGTGATTTCGTATCGACTTATCTCGGATTAACTTGATCTTCTCCCAAAGCGCTTTGTCCAATGCAGATCTGCGTTCTGGGCTATCAAAAACCTTGCCCTCAGTCTCGCGCTGCCACAGCAGCTTCACCATCGGAATGGCACCGTCCAGAACTGACCGAACTGCCCCTGCGCCTTCGGCGCGCAGCAAATCGTCAGGGTCCTTGCCTTCAGGCATTAGCGCAAAGCGCAGTGACTTACCCGCCTCCAGCAACGGCAATGCCAAGTCGACCGCCCGCATCGCCGCGCGCAGCCCTGCCGTATCGCCATCCAAAGCGATGATCGGCTCGTCAGAGATGCGCCAAAGTAGTTGCAACTGATGCTCGGTGATCGCCGTCCCCAATGGCGCAACCGACGCGCCAAACCCGGCCTCTGCCAAAGCGATCACGTCCATATAGCCCTCGGCCACAACCAAAGGCTGCCCCTTGCCTGCCGCCTGTCGTGCGGGGCCATGGTTGTAGAGGCTGCGGCCTTTGTCGAACAGATCGGTCTCGGGCGAGTTCAGGTATTTGGCGTTGTCATTGGGATCCATCGCCCGGCCACCAAACGCAATGCACCGCCCGCGCGGGTCGCGGATCGGGTACATGATGCGGTTGCGGAATGTGTCATAGGGCTTTTTGCCCTTATTCGAAGGTTTCGCCAGCCCGGCCCCAAGGATCAGGTCCTCGGAGACACTCTTACCGGTCAGATGATCCCACAACGCCTGCCAGCCGTCCGGCGCGAACCCGATCTCCCACCGATCCACCGCCTGCGCATCCAGTCCTCGGCGCCCCAGATAGTCGCGCGCCCCCGCGCCTGCGCCGGTCTTGAGTTGCAGGCGAAAAAACTGCACCGCCTGCTCCATCACCTCGGCCAGTTGCGAGCGGCGGTCCTGTTTCTCCTGCGCCCTGGGATCGCGTGCGGGCATCGGCATCCCGGCCTCGCGCGCCAGAATTTCCACGGCTTCTATGAAAGAGACATTCTCGGTCTCTTTCACAAAACTGATCGCGTCCCCTTTGGCGTGGCAGCCAAAGCAATAATAGAATCCCTTTTGGTCATCGACGTGGAACGAGGCGGTCTTTTCGTGATGAAAGGGGCAAGGCGCCCACATATCCCCCTTGCCCTGATTGGATTTGCGCTGGTCCCACATGACCTTACGCCCAACAACCTGAGACAGGCTGAGGCGCGTGCGCAGTTCATCCAGAAATCCGGGGGGCAAAGACATGAGTCAAACCTGCCAGAAATGAAAACGCGCGCCAAGGGGATGGCGCGCGGTTGTCCACAGAGAAATGATCTGACTGTGGATTATTGTTGTAAACACAACTCCAGCCACGCAGCTCCGAGATCCTTCTTACGCACGTCGCGCATCTTTTGCTCATATACCCAAGGCGTGATCAGCGGAACAGCGGCATTGTAGTTCTCGGGCCAGGTAGGACCACTGTCGGCCACCGCCTGCGCCACATCGCGTTCCTTGACCCGGTCAAGTCGTGCTTTCTGTATCGCTGCAACAACGTCGGCCTGATACTTGCAGCTCTGTTCCTTGGTTTCCTGTGCAACCACTGGCGTGGCCAGCACGGCCGCAACGATGGCGATACGCAACATGGGGATCTCCCGGGATTCGTTTCTTTCAGCGCAGCTTACCCGCGCGCGGCGGTGCCTTCCATCGCCCTTTTCAAATCGTGAACCAATGTCTCAGCCATTGAACGGAAGACCATGATCTGAAACGCGTTCTCTCCAACGCGCGTGATCGAAGCAGTCATGTGGAAGAGCAGGGTGCGGGCGGTATGGCCGCGCTTGAAATGCACCTTGCGCAGATCAACCGGCACTACGCGCGCCAGTACGTCTTCGACATCAGCACCCTCTAACCGGACCACAGCCCAGGCATCTGATTGGTCCACAATGGCAGCATTCTCGGTCAGGGTCGCATCAGGAGACGGCCCGATCAGCATCGCATGCGCCGGGCCGAACCAGATCGCCCGCGCGCCAGCCTTACCCGTTGCGCGGTTGGCCGATGGATAGGCCATCCCGTGCGCTGCTTTCAAAGCTTCGGATAGCGCCTTTTGCTTACCCTTGAAAGGTGAGATCGAATGGATCGCCCCTACATCCTCTTCGCTGAGCGTTACTGAGCCGATAGTCAAAGGCAGCAACCCGTCGCAGGGTGTTTTGGCGGTCAAATTATCCACGGACGCGCCCTCCTTCGGCGTCAAAGAAAACCGGGTTCACCACTTCACACAGGGTTGTCACGCCGCGCAGATGATCGACCATTTTCACGATTTCTCCATACCTCTCAGGCCCGTCCGCCAGGAAGCCCAAGCCCAACATCGTTTCCAGCGTCGGGGAATAACACACGGAGGTCAGATAGCCCTGATCATTGGTCCGCACCGGTTCTGCCTCTTCTTTGTAAAGATGCGCTCCTGCCAACAGCTCTTTGCTTTCACCAATCGGTTTCAACCCGACCAGGCGTTCGCGTCCGGGTTCTTCTAGGCCGGGTCGTTCGGACATTGTCTTACCGATACAGTCCTTCTTCTGAGAAACCATTCGACCCATGCCAATATCATACGCGGTCGTCCGCCCGTGTATCTCAGAGTGCGTTATAAAGCCCTTTTCGATCCGAAGAACGTTCAGCGCTTCCATCCCATAAAGACCTCCGCCCAGCGCTTCAGCCCGCTCGGTCAAAATATCGAACAGGGTCGCGCCATAGCGCGCAGGCACGGCGATTTCATATGCATGCTCGCCCGAGAACGAGATCCGGAACAAACGCCCTTGCACACCCAGCACCGAGATCGACCCACAAGCCATGAAGGGCCAGCTTTCTTCATCAAGAGGTGTGCCCAGCAAACCATTCAACAATTCACGCGATTTTGGCCCAGCAACGGCAAACTGTGCCCACTGTTCGGTGACCGAGATGAACGAGACATCCAGATCAGGGCGCAGTCCCTGATGAACGAACTCCAGATGCTTCATTACATCGCCAGCACCTGCTGTGGTGGTGGTCATCAGGTAATGCGTCTCTCCCAGCCGCGCGGTGGTGCCATCATCCATGACGAATCCATCCTCACGCAACATCAGGCCATATCGCGTTCGGCCAACTTTGAGGGTCGAGAACATGTTCGTATAAACGAAGTCCAGAAACGCCCCCGCATCCGGCCCCTGTATGTCAATCTTGCCAAGCGTCGAGACATCGCACACCCCGACGGCCTGACGCACCATATTGACCTCACGGTCACAGGATTGCCGCCACGTGGTTTCTCCACCCTTTGGGAAATAGCTGGGGCGATACCACAACCCGGCCTCAACCAACGGAGCTTTCCGCGCTACGGTCGCTTTGTGCGAAGTGATAAAGCGTTGCGGCTTGAAACCCTTGCCTTCAGCCCCAGCACCCAGCGCGGCAATGGCGATAGGAGAATACGGAGGGCGGAACGTCGTGGTTCCGGTTTCGGGTATCGCGCGCCCGGTGACGTCCGCTAGAATGGCCAACGCCGCCACGTTCGAATTCTTGCCCTGATCCGTCGCCATACCTTGCGTCGTATAGCGCTTCATGTGCTCGACTGACCGGAAGTTCTCAGTCGCGGCCTGTTTGACGTCTTTCACTGTAACATCGTTCTGGAAATCCAGCCACGCGCGCCCTTTGCCGGGAACGGCCCAAAGCTGCGTGATCTCGTATGGCGTGTCCTCGGCCTGCGGTGGCACAGTCTTCGTGGCCTTGTAGCCAAGATCGCCGAGCACGCCTTTGGCTGCCTCAATCCCTTCACGAAGGCAGGCTGTAATTGAGAAAGATCCGTTGCACGCACCCGCTGTCACCATGCCCGGCACGGCCCCCGGCGTTGGCACAAAGGCCTCGATCTCACGCTTCCAGATCGGGCGGCTATTCATGTGACACGTTAGATGAACCGAAGGATTCCAGCCCCCTGTCATGGCAAGGCAATCCGTGTGTATCCGTTCTTCTCCACTGGCGCGGCGCACTGTAATCGCCTCCAGCCCCTTACGGCCCGAACTGTTACAAACTTGCGCCCCGCGTAGAACCTCGTAGTCGTCAGACAAGGGCGCGTCATGGCGGCTATCGATCACAGCCGCCACATGGACACCAGCATCCAACAAATCACGCGCAGTGCGATGGATATCGTCAGTATTTCCGAAGATCGTCACATTGCGGCCCGGGCTGACACCCCATCGGTTTAGATACGCCCGCACCGCGCCAGCAGTCATGATCCCCGGGCGATCATTGTTGCGGAATGCGACCGGGCGCTCCAGCGCGCCTGCCGCCAGAACTGACCGCTTGGCCACGATCCGCCAATAGGTTTCCAACGGCGCCCCGTTGGGGCGGTGATCCGTATGGTGAAAAACGCGTTCCAACGCCGCAAAGGTACCTTGGTCATAGGCACCTGCGATAGTGGTCCGGGTCATGATGCGGACATTGTCCATCGCGGCCAACTCGGCCAGCACTTCGTCAACCCAATCGGGACCCGGTTTTCCGTCGACCTCATAGGTCTCGGCCAGCAGACGCCCACCCACGCGACTGTTTTCGTCGGCCAGAATGACGTCCGCGCCGGCACGACCAGCAACGAGTGCGGCCATCAGCCCCGCAGGCCCTGCCCCGATAATCAGCAGATCGCAAAAGGCATAAGCGCTTTCGTACTTGTCGGCATTGTCTTCGCCCGACAGTGCTCCCAATCCGGCGGCACGTCGAATGATCGGCTCGTATAGCTTTTCCCAGAAGCTTTTCGGCCACATGAAGGTTTTGTAGTAAAAACCCGCGCCCAAGAACGGGGAAGCCAGATCGTTGATCCCCATCAAATCGACACTCAGGCTGGGCCAGCGATTCTGGCTGCGCGCTTCAAGTCCCGGATAGATCTCTTGCATCGTGGCGCGAATATTTGGTTCTTGACCTGCGCCTGCCCCCACGGTCATCAGCGCATTCGGCTCTTCGCTGCCTGCGCTCAGCACACCCCTAGGCCGGTGGTACTTGAACGAACGCCCCATCAGGCGTACGCCATTCGCCAAAAGCGCTGAGGTCAGGGTGTCGCCCGCATAGCCGCTATAGCTGGCACCATCGAATACAAACGGAATCGACTGCGTACGATCGATAAGACCCTTTCCATCGATCCTCATGCCCGCTCCTCCGATGCCGGCTGCGCGTCGATCATCTCATGCGTGACCGTGTTTCGTGTGACCACGATCCATGCACCGCACCCGCCTTCGTGATACCAAAGCTCTCGTGTCGGCCCTGCCGGGTTTTCCCGTTGGTAGACAAAATCATTCCAAGCCGCCTCACCGGCATCCGGGGCCGGTCGGTCCAGATCCACTGCCGCCCCGCGATAGTAGAATTCGCGCCGATCCCGCTCGCCGCAATATGGACAGGTGATCCTCATAGCCGCGCGCCCTTCTTGATCTTTTCAATAATACCCAAATCCAACATCGCGCCCCTCAATGCAGATTGTGCTGAGAGCCCTTGCCCTCTTCATCGATAATCCCACGCCCGGTGCGGAAACGATCCAGTCGGAAGCCGGTGGCATTCTCGTGATACCGATCCGTCGCAATCAGATGCGCAAACACATTCCCCGAACCTGGAACCGCCTTGAAGCCACCATAGTTCCAGCCGCAATTGAGATAGAGCCCATCAATATCCGTTCGGTCTATGATCGGAGAGCCATCGGGCGACATATCCATGATCCCGCCCCAGGATCGCAGCACCCGCGCCTTGCCGATCATCGGCATCAGCGCCATCCCGGCCTCCATCACGCTTTCGACGGTAGGTAAATTACCTCGCGCCGCATAGGAGGCGTAAAAATCCAGATCACCGCCAAAGACCAGACCGCCCTTATCTGACTGGCTGATATAGAAATGCCCCATGCCAAAGGTCACCACATGATCGATGCAGGGCTTCAGACCTTCGGTCACGAAGGCCTGCAAGACATGGCTTTCAATCGGCAGCCTCATTCCAGCCATCGCCGCCACCTGACCTGAACGCCCGGCAGCAACCATCGCCACCTTCTTGGCCCGGATCGGCCCGCGCGAGGTCTGAACACCGCGAACCACGCCATTCTCGATATCAATACCGGTCACTTCGCAGTTCTGGATCAGATCCACGCCGCGCTGGTCCGCTCCGCGCGCATAGCCCCAGGCCACGGCATCGTGTCGCGCTGTACCTCCGCGCGGGTGGTAGAGACCGCCATACAGAGGGAACCTAAGGTCATCGAAATTCAGATAGGGCACCATCCGCCTCAATTCATCGCGATTGAGCAGGATAGCATCGTCACCCTGACTGATCATCATGTTGCCCCGGCGCGCAGCGGCATCACGCTGCCCGTCCGAATGGAACAGGTTGATGATCCCGCGTTGCGAATGCATGACATTGTAGTTCAGATCCTGCTCAAGACCTTCCCACAGCTTCAATGAGTGCGAGTAGAACTCGGAATTGCCCTGCAAAAAATAGTTCGCGCGCACAATGGTGGTGTTGCGCCCGACATTGCCCCCACCGATATAGCCCTTTTCCAGAACAGCGATATTGGTCAGACCATGTTCCTTGGCCAGATAATAGGCCGTGCTCAACCCATGACCTCCGCCGCCGATAATGACGATGTCATATTCGGATTTCGGTTCAGGCTCGCGCCAGTGCGGCGTCCAGCCTTTGTTGCCGGTCAGGCCCTCTTTCAGGACACGTAAGCCGGAGAAACGCATTCAGAACTCCCTACAGGTGTGTCGGCATCAAACCAACTTCACCCAGCAGTAACAACGCCGGAATCCGGTTCCACTCCTGTTTTCGACGAAAACTTGTCGCTGGGCGACCAATCCACACACTCTGACGACTTCGACCTAAATGAAAAATGGCCAACCCGATGGTTGGCCACTCAAGAATCTTCTGTTGTCTGTGCGCTCAGAGGCCCTTGGCGCGATAGCTTTTTGAGACGCGGTCGATCGCAACGATATAGGCCGCCGTGCGCAGATCGTCGACATCTGCGCGATCATGCCAGACTTCGCTCATCGACTGATAGGCAATGCGCATCGTGTCATCGAGACCAGAACGCACCAGCTCCAACTCGCCAGCGCCCTTTAGGTACTTGGCCTTGAAATCCGGAGACATCGACCAAGCGTCACCCAGATACCGATCCAACCGTTCCAGTTCGCTGACGATCAACTCATGCCGAGCTTCTTCCTGACGCCGCTGCATCCGGCCAAAACGGATGTGGCTGAGGTTTTTGACCCATTCAAAATAGGACACGGTCACACCACCCGCGTTTGCATACATGTCAGGAATGATCACCGTGCCTTTCTTGCGCATGATCTCATCAGCACCCGCCGTGACAGGCCCGTTGGCGGCCTCGATGATCAGTGGTGCCTTAATACGTTCGGCGTTGGATAGGTTTATTACCCCCTCCAGCGCCGCCGGAATCAGGATGTCACACTCGGCTTCAAGTACCGCGCCGCCCTCGGCGGAATGCGTGGCGTCGGGATAGTCCTTCACGCCGCCATGCTTGACGATCCACTGCCGCACGGCTTCTACGTCGATGCCATCGGGATTGTACAGAGCGCCATCCCATTCGATGATGCCGACCACACGCGACCCGTCTTCCTCGCTGAGGAACTTGGCTGCGTGATAGCCCACGTTACCCAATCCCTGCACGACGACGCGCTTTCCGTCCAGCGTGCCTGACAAGTTCGCCTTCTTGACGTCTTCCGGGTTTCGGAAGAATTCGCGCAACGCGTATTGGATGCCGCGCCCGGTTGCTTCGACCCTGCCCGCGATGCCCCCCGCGTTCAGCGGTTTACCTGTCACACAGGCTCGCGCGTTGATATCGGTCGTATTCATCCGCGCATATTGGTCAGCCATCCACGCCATTTCGCGCTCGCCTGTTCCCATATCGGGCGCAGGCACGTTCTGTGAGGGGTTGATCAGATCGCGCTTTGCCAGCTCATAGGCAAAACGACGCGTGATCTGTTCCATCTCATGTTCTTCATACTGGCGAGGATCAATGCAAAGGCCCCCTTTCGAGCCACCAAAGGGCGCTTCGACCAGTGCACACTTGTAAGTCATGAGCGCAGCGAGCGCTTCGACCTCATCCTGGTTCACCGCCAAGGCATAGCGAATGCCACCCTTTACCGGCTCCATATGTTCCGAATGAACCGAACGATATCCGGTAAAGGTGTGGATCTGCCCCCGCAGACGCACCCCGAACCGAACGGTGTAGGTGGCATTACAAACCCGTATCTTCTCTTCTAGCCCGGGCGGCAAATCCATCAGAGACGCCGCTCTGTTGAACATCAAATCAACACTCTCACGAAAGCTGGGTTCTTTAATGCCGGTCATAAAATCCTCCGTGCCGGTAGACGAGATACGTCATGACTTTTTGTCGCACTGCTTGCCAAATACCGCAATCAGTAACTGCACGTATTTTCATCAGTTTGTGAACTTTACTTTTCAGCTCCATTGGTGAGTCGGGCGTTAACGAAAGCCGCGCGATTGTCCAAAGGCGCGAAACAAAACCACCAATAACACCGGGAATAAAGCTGAATCTCGTTAAAAACGAGCAGCATAGTGTCCACTGCGCCCAAATCTCGCCACGATCCGTGAGTAAATTATTAAAGTTGCGAAGTGCTGGCATCAGTGTGTCTGATCGACCGAGGAACCAATTATGCGCAAGTTTGATTTGAAGGCCCAATTCAACCGTCTCTGCCGCGAAAACAGTTGTTCGCGGCACTTGCGGCACTTTGTTTCTTCGACAGAAGGCACGATGACGATCCTTGCCCTTTTCCTGATCGTGATAGTCTTCACCGTGGCCGGGTTCGCGGTCGACGTCATGCGGTATGATCGCGAAAGGGTAAGGCTACAATACGCACTGGACCGCGCGGTCCTTGCCGCAGCTGACCTGGACCAAGAGCTTTGCCCACGGGTCGTGGTGAATGATTACATTCGCAAAGAAGGTTTCGATACGAATATCATCAAAAATATCAAGGTCGAGCCCGAGACATGCACGACAAACGACGACGGAACCGTGACTCAGGTTGCAGAACTTGAAGGAAAACGGAAAGTCGAAGCCAGCGCCGACATGAGCATTGAGACACACTTCATGAAATGGAGTGGCGTCGATTACATTGATACAACCGCCACCAGCATCGCCGAAGAATCGATTGGTAACGTCGAAATTTCGTTGGTTCTGGACGTGTCGGGCTCGATGCGCGGGACAAAGCTGACCAACCTCAAAAGTGCCGCTGAGGACTTTATCGATGAGATGATCCTGAAATCTGAGGATGGTAGATTGTCGATCTCAATTGTGCCCTACTCGGAACAGGTGTCGGTGCCTGACTACCTTATGAATGCTTTGAACACGATCGGGGCTAACGAAAGGGCCAATTGCATCGATTTCCAGGCTTCGGACTACACAACGACCGATTTCAACTATTACGACATCGTGGACGACGAAGGAAACATCATCACAAAAGGGGACTATGTCCCGCAAACTCTTCATTTCAAGGATAATGGCTCCAGCGACAAAAGGTTCAGCGACACGTTGGTAACCAGCAATACGTGCCGTCTTGAAACCACCACAGATCGGCGAGAGATGACGGTAATCCAGAATGATCCTGACATTCTGAAAGGTCAGATCCAGAATCTTGTGGCAAGCGGCTGGACTTCGATCGATGTGGGCCTCAAGTGGGGTCTAACTTTGCTTGACGATAGTATCCAACCGCTGATCGCTCAGATTGCAGACAGTTCAGAAATTCCGGACTCGTTCGCAATTCGGCCAGCCCCTAACAAGACCACGGACACCCTCAAGGTTCTGGTGCTGATGACGGATGGTGAAAACACTTATCAGCACAAAGTGAATCCGCCTTATAATGACGGCCCCTCGGACATCTATTGGAATGAAGATGCCGAAACGTATTCGATCTACGATGAAGAGTATGACCGCTGGGCTTGGCCTAATGTCGCCACAACTGTACGGGACAGTTCGTACAGGCGCTGGACCCGCGACAAATACCAAGATCATGCCCATGGCAATGGGACTTATATGCGCTACCGCTGTACGGATTACTACAACGGCACCTGCTATTCGATGGATCGATCGCAAACACGCGAGGACTCCGAAGGGCTTTCAACAGATTCCGATCCGGTAGAACTGGAATGGCCCGATGTCTGGGCGCATACTGAAAAATACGCAATTCGGAATATGTTGCGTCACGCTTATGGCTGGGATCGCGGCGAAGAATTTGCAGCTGACTCCACGACCGAAATTGGTCCTTCGACCAAAAATCCAAATGTTGTAGATCTCTGCGAAGAAGCTGAAGAAGATAATGTCATCATCTTCTCGATCGCTTTTGAGGCACCCTACGGTGTTAAGCAGATGCTGAAAGACTGCGCGATCAAACCTGCCCGTTACTATGAAGCCACCGGCAATCAGATTGAACGCGTCTTCGATTCAATCAGCACCTCCATTCAAAACCTGAGGCTGACCCAATGACAAAGACACTGCGGAATCGGCTTCGGAGATTTCGAAAGAATGAGGATGGAAACTCGTCTATCGAGTTTATCTTCTGGTTTCCATTCTTCCTGTATGTCGCTTATTCAGGCATGGATCTGGGATTGCAGTCCTTCCACCATGCCGATCTTGAACGATCTCTGGATATGACAATTCGGGAAGTCCGGCTTAATCGCCTTCCTGAAGGGGAAGATGAATGGGATCACGCGCTGCTGAAGAAAATGATCTGTGACGAAGCGCTGATAACCAATTGCTCGGAAAACCTCGCGCTCGAGATGAAGTCCATTGATCCGCGGGTCGGCAATCAGTTGGATCCAACCCCCTATTGCGTCGACACTCCGGAGACAATTCGTAAGCCGGACGAAGTTGTTTTTGAACAAGGGACTTCAAATGAGCTTATGATTATCCGCGCCTGTCTTGAGGTTTCACCTGTTTTTGGGCTTTCGATGCTGAGCGGCATTGCGAAGCAGGACAACGACGGCCAATGGGAATTGCAGGCGACGACCGTATTTGTTCATGAACCATTTGGTGGTTCATCAGCTGATCCTGACGATTCATCTGACACAACTGTGGATGTGGCCGATGCCTCGAATTAACAAAGAAAATCGCAACCTTCCCAAGGCACTGCTGAACCGCTTTCTCAAACGAGAAGACGGCGCCTTATCGGTCGAGGCAATGCTGATATTGCCGCTGCTGTTCTGGTCAATGTTTGCGTCTTACACCTATTATGACAGCTATCGCCAAAGCGCGATCAACATCAAAGGAGCGTACGCAGTTGCGGATGTGCTCTCACGCGAAGCTGAAGATGTTAACGCCGCGTATATCAACACTATGTACGACCTTCTGGAAAACATGGTTGATACCAGAGCACCGGTCTCGATGCGTGTGACCTATCTGACCTATGATGGTGATAACGATCTCCACGATGTTCTATGGTCCTGCGTGCGGGGCACTGGATATCAGAAATGGACCGACGCAGAGATCGTGAAAATCAAACAACGGCTTCCGGTAATGCCTGATAACGGCTCAATGATACTGGTCGAAACCAACAATACATACAAAGCGCCATTCCAGATGGCATTCAAATTTGCTGACTTTGAAATGGATAATCTGGTCTTCACACACCCTCGTGTTTTCGACCAGATCGTCAATACCGACCCTGCTTGCTTGGGTGTCTAACTCTTTTCAGCAAGCATCGCCGACAGCATTTCCGACATGTATTTGGTCTCGGCGGCGGCTGTCATGCCGCCAATGCCAATCCTTCGTCCGACACGCCACCAAAGACCGGGCGCCCACTGGTTTGAGCTTCGTGCATGAGTGGTTACCAAGAAGCCATTTGATGGCTTAAATGCGAACACGCCCCGGTCTACGCCTTCGACATCCTCGATATTGCAGATCACCTGCCCTGAGCCTGTGCGCAATTGGGATTGGGTCAGTTCGATCCTGTCTTCGGTCGCGTACCACATGCGACGGGCTAACCAGAACGCGGCTGCCCCGGAAACCAGTAAGAAGACCTGCCAGCCTAACTCAGGCGGCGATGCCAACGCGACGTAAATGACCAACGCCCCGACCGTGACCAGCATCCCTACCCCAGTCCAGCGCCGCGGTGCCGAGGCCGCGACCGTAGCCAGCACTTCTTCTTGCATATTGTTCTCCTGATTGTCCGCCCGCTTTAACCGCTTTGATACGCAAAGGACAGCACCGCGTCACCTGTCTGAGCATCTTCGCACAGCTTCAGTGTTCCTGCGCAAATTGACTGCCTCAGGCCGACGCATAAGTTCCGGTCAAAGGATCAGGAGGCGTTTATGTCACTCAGACCAACTTTGGAATTCCGCAAGGCGGTCCCGACAATGGAAGGCGCGGGCGTCAAATTGCACCGGGCGTTTGGGTTTCAGGACCCGTCGGAACTGGACCCGTTTCTGCTGTTCGATGATTTCCGGAATGACAACCCATTGGACTATATGGCCGGTTTTCCGTGGCATCCGCATCGGGGCATCGAAACGATCACTTATGTCCTGTCCGGTACAGTCGAACACAGCGACTCGCTGGGCAATAGCGGCACGCTGGGTGCCGGAGATGTCCAGTGGATGACCGCCGGGTCAGGTATCCTGCATCAGGAAATGCCCAAGGGGTCGGCCAGCGGTCAGATGCATGGGTTCCAGCTGTGGGGCAATCTGCCATCAGATCAGAAAATGGCCGCCCCGCGCTATCAGGACGTTCAAAGCACTGATATTCCAGAAATCATCGATGATGATGGGACAAAGGTCCGTGTGATTGTCGGCACATTCTGGGGACGCACGGGCCCAGTGGACGGTATCGCTGCCGATCCGCAATACCTGGATATCAGCATACCGGCAGGGGTGAAAAAAACCATTCCGATCGACACATACCGCCGGGCCTTCGCCTATATCTTTGAAGGCAGTGCTGCATTTGCTGATGCGTCTCAGCCAACCGGTGTTCTTTTGGAAAAAGAAGTTGCCGGGCAAGAGGTCAACATCCGCGACATGTCAGGAGACAGGACGTTGGTTCGGTTCGGGACCGGAGACGAAATCACGGTTCAGGCCGGGCCCGAGGGTGTACGGTTTCTTTTGATTTCGGGCGCTCCGATCGATGAACCCGTGGCGTGGCATGGCCCGATCGTGATGAATACGCAGGCAGAATTACAGCAAGCGTTTCGGGAGTTGCGGAACGGAACGTTCATCCGCCCGGCCCACTAAGGGCTGGTCAGGCGGTAACCGCTTTGCGGACCATGTCCCAATACACCTGCTCGACCTCATCCAGCGACAGGCGGCCGCCGCTGCGATACCAAGTGATCACACCATTCAGCATGGCGATCACCGCCAAGGTAGCGATCTTGGTATCGGAGACCGAAAATTGACCCGATTGCTGCCCGTTACGCAGAATATGCTCTAACGAGTCCTCGTAACGGCGGCGCAAGGCCTCGATTTCGGCAAAATTTTCGGGGTTCAGATTGCGCAGCTCCATATAAGCGATGAACACCTCGTCGGGACGCTGCAGGTGAAAACGGATGTGGAACCCGACAAACTGACGCAACGCATCTTGTGGATCATCAAACCGGTCGAGATCGTCATAGGCGGCCATCAGATCCTGCATGTGATCGCGCATCAGCCGAAACAGCAGGCTCTGCTTGTCGGGCGTGTAATTATAGAGTGCCCCAGCCTGCACCCCCACCTCGCCTGCGATCTGCCGCATTGAAACCGCAGCATAGCCATGACGGGCAAACAGCCCCAGTGCGGCCTCACGAATGCGGGGGCCGGTTATATCGGAATGAGAACCTTGTGTACGCGCCATGCTTCGATCGTATCTGAACAGACGTTCAGATAGAACCCCGCTTGAACCATTCCGACAAAACGTGCATCACGGGATACACGCTGCGACCCGAAGGACTGCGATGAAGCTTTTGCTGCCCATTCTCTTTGTGCTGGCCACCGCCGGCTGCGCAAATATCCCAGAGTTGGAAGGCAGCGAAACCGCCGCATTGCGCAAGGCACCCTACCCCAAGCTTATTGCTTTGGATCCCGCCCTCGGCCCTCCGACCGATCCAATCAGCGAAGCGGAAGAGGTAGAAGAAGACCTGACAGCACGCAGCGAAGCGTTGGCGGAAAAGGCCGAAGCGCTGCAGAATGCCGAGATTAACTAGGATTTCGGTCACGTCACTAGCTCCAAAAGATTAGACGGATTGCACCCCTGCCTCGAACCCGCTAAGGCAGCCCGCAAAGGACACTTCGCCATCGCGGGCGGTATTGCGAGCAGAAAGGACCCAAGGGAATGACACAGGCGCTGAGGCTTGGAATTGCCGGATTGGGAACCGTTGGCGTGGGTGTGGTTAAAATTGTGCGTCGTCATGCCGATTTGTTGCACGCCCGCACCGGGCGTCGCATCGAGATCACCGCAGTTTCGGCCCGTGATGCCAGCAAGGACCGTGGCGTAAACCTCTCGGATTATGCATGGGAAACCGATCCCGTTGCATTGGCCAAACGCGAAGACATCGATGTTTTTGTCGAACTGATGGGCGGCGAGAACGGCCCCGCGAAAGCTTCGGTCGAGGCGGCGCTGAACAGTGGCAAGGATGTCGTCACCGCAAACAAGGCACTGCTGGCGATTCATGGGCAGGAACTGGCGGAATTGGCCGAAGCCGCAGGTCGTGTCATTCGCTTCGAAGCGGCTGTCGCGGGTGGTATCCCGGTAATCAAATCTCTGACCGAAGGACTGGCGGGTAACGAGATCACGCGTGTCATGGGCGTCATGAACGGTACCTGCAACTATATTCTGACCCGGATGCAATCGCAGGAGTTGGGCTATAACGCCCTGTTCGAGGAATGCGCGCAGCTTGGCTATCTTGAAGCCGATCCGAATCTGGATGTTGGCGGCATCGACGCGGCGCACAAACTGGCGCTGCTGTCTTCGATTGCCTTTGGCACCAAGCCGAATTTCGATGGGATCGAGATCGAGGGCATTCAGCATATTAGCCTCGATGACATCCATCAGGCCCACGACATGGGGTATCGCATCAAGCTGTTGGGTGTAGCACAGCGAACGGCGCGCGGACTGGAACAGCGGATGCAACCCTGTCTAGTGCCGAGCAATTCTCCGCTAGGTCAGTTGGAAGGCGGAACAAACATGGTTGTGCTGGATGGGGACGCAGTTGAACAAATCGTTCTGCGCGGCCCCGGTGCCGGTGAAGGTCCCACTGCCAGCGCGGTGATGGGCGACGTTTGCGATCTGGCGCGAGGCTTGCATATACCGACATTTGGCCGCCCTGCGACGACCCTGCAAGACGCAGCCTCCGCCGTTACTGGCTTACCTGCACCCTACTATCTGCGGCTCGGTCTTCTGGACAAGCCCGGCGCTCTGGCAAAGGTCGCGGCGATTCTGGGCGATGCTGGAGTCTCGATCGACCGGATGCGGCAGTATGGGCACACAGAAAGCACAGCGCCCGTGCTGATCGTGACCCACAAAACCACGCGGGCGACGCTGGACCATGCACTGGATGGCCTGCGCGCCACCGATGTGGTGGCCGGAGAACCCGTCGCCCTGCGTATCGAACAAGTCTGACCCCTTGCGGCCTATGCTGCGCGCAGGCTATGCCGGATAAAACGCCTTAGCTGACCAAAGGATATGCGAAGATGAACGCTGCCAAGATCGATTTCAACGACCGCCTGCTGTCTCTGGGCCTTGCACGGGTGGCAGAACAGGCCGCGCTGGCGTCCGCCTCTCTGGTTGGCCGGGGTGATGAGAAAGCTGCCGATCAGGCTGCCGTCAACGCTATGCGTGAACAACTGAACCTTCTGGACATTGAGGGTGTCGTTGTCATTGGTGAGGGCGAGCGTGATGAAGCACCGATGCTCTATATCGGCGAAGAGGTTGGCACTGGTAACGGCCCGGGCGTAGACATTGCGCTGGACCCGCTTGAAGGCACAACCCTGACCGCCAAGGACATGCCCAACGCGCTGACCGTCATTGCCATGGGCCCGCGCGGCTCAATGCTACACGCTCCGGACGTATACATGGACAAACTGGCCATTGGTCCGGGCTTTCCCGAAGGTGTCGTAAGCTTGGACATGAGCCCGCGCGAGCGAGTTGAAGCGCTGGCCAAGGCCAAAGGCTGCGAGCCTGCGGATATTACCGTATGCATATTGGAGCGTCCTCGCCACGAAGCGATGATTGCTGAAGTCCGCGATACCGGTGCGTCGATCCGCCTGATCACAGATGGCGACGTCGCAGGTGTGATGCATTGCGCCGAAAGCGAAGTGACCGGCATCGACATGTATATGGGTCAAGGTGGCGCGCCCGAGGGTGTGCTTGCCGCAGCCGCGCTGAAATGCATGGGCGGTCAGATCTTTGGCCGCCTGTTGTTCCGTAATGACGACGAACGTGGCCGGGCGGCCAAAGCGGGCATCACCGATCTGGACCGTGTTTATGCGCGCGACGAGATGGTAACGGCGGATGTAATCTTTGCCGCTACTGGGGTCACCGGAGGCTCACTGCTGCCGCGCATCAAGCGGGAACCGGGTTGGGTTGAAACAACGACGCTGCTCATGCGATCAAAAACGGGCTCGGTGCGGCGGATGTCCTACCGCACGCCGATGTGGCCACACAACGAAGCATAGCGGCTTGCGCCAGCGCCTTCAGCAAGAGTATTCATAAAAGACCAAGAGGCCGGATCCGCAGGGGTCCGGCCTTAGTGCATGAGGTGAGATGTGGCATTTCTGGGCGTAGAGCAATCTCTGACGGGGCGACGCTGGATCGGACCGGGGATTGAGGTCGAGCGGTCAGCAGAAATGATGGCGCAGCAGACAGATCTGCCTCGCGCCGTCTGTCAGGTTTTGGCACGGCGCGGTGTACCGGTGATGGAGGCCGCCGGTTTCCTGGAACCCAAGTTGAAGGAACTGCTGCCCGACCCGCGATCGATGAAAGATATGGACGTCGCTGCGGCCCGGTTTCTACAGGCTGTGCGCAAGCGCCAAAAGATCGCAGTGTTTGCTGACTATGATGTGGACGGGGGCAGTTCGGCTGCGTTGTTGTTGGTGTGGCTGCGCCAGATGGGGCTTGCCGCGACGCTTTATGTGCCCGACCGGATTGATGAAGGCTATGGGCCAAATGTGCCTGCAATGCAGGAACTTGCGGCTAGCCATGACCTGATCATCTGCGTGGATTGCGGAACGCTGAGCCACGAACCTATCGCGGCGGCGAAGGGTGCGGATGTGATCGTTTTGGATCACCATTTGGGTGCAGAAACCCTGCCGGATTGCGTCGCCGTGGTGAACCCGAACCGACAGGACGAAAGCGGCGATCTGGGCTATCTCTGCGCTGCTGCGGTGGTGTTCCTGATGCTGGTCGAGGCGGGTCGTCAGTTGCGTGAGGCCGGGGCCAAGGGGCCGGATCTGATGGCAATGCTCGATCTGGTGGCGCTGGCCACGGTGGCGGACGTTGCGCCGTTGATCGACGCCAACCGGGCGCTGGTTCGACAGGGCCTGAAAGTGATGACCCAAAGGCAAAGGCCTGGTTTGGTCGCGTTGTCAGACGTGGCGCGCATGGATACCGCGCCCAATAGCTATCATCTGGGGTTTCTTCTGGGGCCGCGCGTCAATGCAGGCGGCCGCATTGGTCAGGCTGATCTTGGCGCGCGGCTGCTGAGCACGGACTCGATCACTGAGGCCGAAGCCTTATCCGAGCGGCTGGATGCCCTGAATTCGGAACGGCGCGAGATCGAAAACGCGGTCCGCGCGGCGGCCTTGGCGCAAGCCGAGGACCGTGGGCTGGATGCGCCGCTGGTCTGGGCCGCAGGCGACGGTTGGCATCCCGGCGTGGTAGGTATAGTTGCTTCGCGGCTGAAAGAGTCGGCAAACCGGCCCGCTATCGTGATCGGGTTCGACGGGGATGAGGGCAAAGGTTCAGGCAGGTCGATCTCGGGCGTTGATCTGGGCGCGTCGATCCAGCGACTGGCTGCCGAAGGGCTGCTGGTTAAGGGTGGTGGCCACAAGATGGCGGCCGGTCTCACGGTGATGCGTGATCAGTTGGAGCCTGCAATGTCGCGCCTGTCCGAGCTTCTGGCCAAGCAGGGTGCAGGCCAAGGCGGTCCCGCCGACTTGAAACTGGACGGGGCGCTGATGCCCGGGGCCGCGACAGTCGATCTGATCGAACAGGTAGAGAAAGCGGGTCCTTTCGGGGCCGGTGCCCCTGCCCCGCGCTATGCGCTGCCTGATCTGCAAGTGCGCTTTGCTAAACGCGTGGGCGAAACACATTTGAAGCTGTCACTTTCGGATGGAATGTCTGGCGGACTGGATGCCATCGCCTTTGGCGCGTTCGACGGCCCGTTGGGGGATCGCCTGTCTAATCACGGCGGCGCGCGGTTCCATTTCGCGGGTCGGCTTGAGGTGAATACCTGGGGCGGACGACAGAGCGTGCAGCTGCGGCTGGAAGACGCGGCAGAAGCTGTCTGACTACCGTTTCAACGCCGCTCAGGAACGGCCAAAAAAGTTTCACAGCCTTGCGTTTTTCGTCTTGCGGGGGGGGAAGGTAAACCGTAAAAGGCCCTCCACAAGCCAGCGTGGCCCGTTCGTCTATCGGTTAGGACGCCAGGTTTTCAACCTGGAAAGAGGGGTTCGATTCCCCTACGGGCTACCACTTGTGCTTGTCTGGTCTAAATGGCCCGTTCGTCTATCGGTTAGGACGCCAGGTTTTCAACCTGGAAAGAGGGGTTCGATTCCCCTACGGGCTACCATTTTCTTCAATGCCAAAATCGTTCCCGGCGACGTATTCTTACAGCATCGTGTTTAGCACGAAACCTGCGCGCCCCGTTTTGAAGACGCGAAATGCGGTTGAAGGCACGCCTGTCAATGGCTGCCCCGGACCGAGTTCACCAGCATTTGGTATTTGCCATTCCATCACCAAGCCTGCACAGTTTTGGCCAACAACAGATATGATTTGGATTCCCAATGGATTACCTCAAAGAACGCAAAGACTTCGCGATCGCGATCTGCAAGGAAGCTGGCACAATCGCCTTCAGATATTTCTCCGACCGGGGCGGTTTGATCGTCGATCAAAAAGGCGCACAGGATTGGGTCAGCGAGGCAGACCGGAATGTCGAAACCTTCATCCGCCAGAGGATCGCCGAGGCTTGGCCCAACGATGGCATATTTGGCGAAGAGCATGGTGAAACACAAGGTTCAAGCGGATTTGACTGGGTGATCGATCCAATCGATGGCACCACGAATTTCGTCAATGGCATTCCGGCCTGGACCATCGTTCTGGCGGGCGTCGCTGAGGAAAATACCGAGATCGGTGTAATCCATGACCCAAATATCAATGAGACCTTCGTAGCCTCGCGCGGAGGCGGGGCAACACTGAATAATGCGCCAATGCGGGTCGCTTCGGGTGTCGCGCTGCATCAAGGAACGGTGGCAGTCGGTTATTCAAACCGGGTGGATAACCGTAACATTGTTCCAATCGTCGCGAACCTGATCGAGCGTGGGGCCATGTTTCACAGAAACGCCAGTGGCGCGCTGTCGTTGGCCTATGTCGCAGCGGGCCGGCTGCTTGGCTATGTCGAAGAACATATGAACGCCTGGGATTGTCTGGCTGGTCAATTGATGATCGCGGAAGCAGGCGGCGTGGTCGAAGATCAGGACGCAGGTGTAATGATCCGCAACGGCGGTCGGGTGATCGCTGGTACTCCGGATGTGTTTGATACTTTGTGTGAAATCTCGGAGAACGCGTGGCAGGCCTGACAATCTAGTCGATTGAGCGCCATCCGCTCAGCGGTTTAAGGTCCGTTAGATCGGCTTGCCAATAATGGCCTTGCCCGGGCTGATCATACCTCCGATCAATGGGGCGGCCCGACAAGGAGCACCACAGAAGGGTCCCGACGGCCCCATGGGTAACGATGGCGAGGTCACTGCCATCATGCGTTTCGATAATTGAAGTTACTGCTTGGTTTATACGCCGCTGGGCGGCAACGGCAGTTTCCCAGCCGCGAAAACTGGTGTTGGGGTCGGCAAAGAATGCGTCAGCGGCAGCTTCGAACCGGTCACGCGGCAGAAAACCGGTGGCGCTTCGATCATTCTCGCCAAGTGCGGCATCTTGTTTTATCCGCAGGCTTCGGGGCGCGGCCAGGATGTCGGCCGTCTCGCGGGCCTTTTGCTCGGTGCTGGCCCATAGGTGGGTAACTTCTGCAAAAATTCCGCTGGTTGCGAAGGCCGCAGCGCGGCGGCGGCCTTCCGCGCTAAGCCCCCAGTCCTGAATGGGGATGTTCGGGTCAATGATGACCTCGGGGTGCGTGATGATTAGAAGACAGGGCATCTATTCGGGCAAAAGCACCGGACCTTTCTCGGCGAAGGCCATCTGTACTTCTGTACCCGGCTCTAGCGGCGCATCGACATCGTCATGGACTGCAAAGACCTGGCCGAACGCACCGGTCAGAGTGTACTCCATTCGGACACCCACATAGGTGGCTTTGGAGACGGTCGCTGCAACCCCTTGCGCGGCCCCGATCACAAGTCGAGAAGGCCGGATGGCAACGGTCGCAGGCCCTTCGGTCAGGCCGCGGGAAGGCAATGTGTGACGATAGCCTTCGATCTCGATGGTGGCCATGTCGCCGTCGACAGAGTTGATCTGGCAGGCAAGCAGATTTGCCTCACCAATAAAATCCGCAACGAAGCGATCATTTGGGGCGTCATAAAGCTGGCGAGGCGTGCCAATCTGGGCAATCGCGGCATTCCGCATCACGACGATTTCGTCCGATACTGCCAGAGCCTCTTCCTGATCGTGTGTCACGTAGACGACGGTCAGGCCAAGGTCTTGCTGAATGGCCCGGATGTCCTCACGCACCTGGCGGCGTAATTTCGCGTCGAGGTTCGAAAGCGGTTCATCAAACAACAGCACCTGTGGTTCCAACACTAAAGCCCGCGCTACAGCGACGCGCTGCTGTTGGCCACCAGACAGTTCTGACGGGAGACGGCCGTCAAAACCTTTCAGGCCAACCAGCTCTAAACCGTCCAACGCGCGGCGGCGGGCCTCGTCTTTAGCAAAGCCCGAGAACGTGAGGCCATACATCACGTTCTCAAGCACGCTCATATGAGGAAACAGTGCGTAGGACTGGAACACCATGGATACGTCGCGATCCGTCGCGGGCAGTTTGGTCACATCGCGATCCCCGATGGTGATCTTTCCTGAGGTGGCCATTTCGAGCCCTGCGATCATCCTCAGCGTCGTCGTCTTGCCGCAGCCTGACGGGCCCAACAGCGTGACCAGTTTTCCTGCATCGACATTCAGGTCAATATTGTCGACGGCAACGACATCCTTGCCAAACATCTTTGTGACGGACTCGAACCGAACCGGCGCGGCTTTGGACTGCAGGCTCATGTCAAACTCTCCTAAACATTGGTCCGCGACTGCGTCATTCGTCGCCCGATCTTGGTCCGGCCCACGATCAACTGCATAAGGGCAACCACTGACAGCATCACAAAGATCAGAGTGGTGGAATAGGCGATGGCGAGACCATAGTCGTTATTCTCGACCCGCCCGATGATATAGCTGGTCGCCATGTCATATTCCGCGCTGACCAGAAAGATCACGGCCGAAATCGCCGTCATGGCCCGCACGAAACTGTAGACAAGGGCGGCAAGAATTGCCGGGCGTAGCAGAGGCAGGATGATCCGGCGGAAAGTCTGCCAGGAATTTGCCCCGAGGGTCAGAGATGACTCGTCAAGACTGCGATCCAGTTGCGACATGCTGGCGATGCCGGCTCGGACACCGACCGGCATATTGCGGAAGATGAAGCTGACAACAAGGATGACACCCGTGCCCGTAATCTCGATCGGTGGCACGTTGAAGGCGAGAATGTAGCTGACACCGATCACCGTGCCAGGGATGGCAAAGGACAGCATGGTGCCGAACTCAAAGGCATCTTTACCCGCGAAACTCTGTCGGGTCAGAAGGTAGGCCGTCACGAGCCCCACGGCAGCCGTCAGTGGAGCAGCAATTGCGGCGATGGTGATAGTCGTCCAGAAACTGTCCCATGCGGCTCCTGTCCAGCGAATACCCTCTGCTTCAAACCGAACCGAGAAGGCAGTGACGTAGTGCTTGAACGTCAGGGAATTATTGACTCCCCACAGTTCAACCACGCTGCCGTAGACGATCATGGCGTAGACGACGATGGTAAACACCGCCCAGCCAAGGGCGACGGTTAGCACCGGGATGGAAAGGCCGGTTGGCATCAATGGATGTACGCCAGCGTCACCTTTGCCCGTGACTGTGGTGTAGCTTTTCTTACCCAGCCAGGCTCGCTGCGCGTAGAAGGCTGAAAGCGTGAAGAACAGAAGCACCATGGCCAGAACCGCAGCGCGGCCTTGATCATATTGCGCACCAACAATTGCAAAGAAAATCTCGGTCGACAGCACATCGAAATTGCCACCTAGCACAAGTGGGTTGCCGAAATCGGCCATGCTTTCGATGAAGCCCAGAAGGAAAGCATTGGCAAGGCCAGGGCGCATTAACGGTAGGGACACGGTTTTGAACGTCTGCCATCTATTCGCGCGCAATGTCTGGGCCGCTTCTTCCATCGAGGGAGACACCCCTTCAACGACGCCAATCAGCACAAGGAAGGCGATGGGTGTAAATGCCAACGTCTGCGCAATCAGAACACCCGGCATGCCATACAGCCAGCGAGTGGGTTGGGTGCCGAACAATTCGGCAAAGAACTGCGTTACTGAACCCGACAATCCAAACAGCAGGATCAGCGCTAGGCCGATCACGAACGGTGGCGTGATAATCGGCAGAACCGTCAGTGCGCGCAACGCGCGCTTGTACCGAAAGCCCGAGCGGGTCACGACAAGCGCAAAGCACAAGCCGAGCGCAGTGGTGATGAAGCCGACGAGGATGGCCAGAAACAGTGAGTTCCATGCCGCCCCGCATCGTGCGCCCCAGAAACATCCCAGCCCCCAAAGCCGGTCGTCAAAGAATTTCGAGAAGAACACTGCGATGGAGTATGCGCCCTCTTCCGTCACAAAGGCAGCAAACAGCATCTTGGCGATAGGAAAGAATACAAACGCGGTGACGATGGTGATCACACCACCGATGGCGCTGACCACGAAGACGTCTCCGTTAATCGCCCCACGTGCGGCGACACCCTGGGTCAGAAGGAACAGAAAACTCGACGCGCAGATCATCGCGCCATAGCCCATGCCGAACTGCCGATCACCGAGCTCTCCGAACAAGGCTTCCAGCCAATCGAAATTGTAGCCTCGGATTCCGATGCTGAACCCTTGTGCGATCAGCCAGCCGAACCCAAGCGCCCCCGACAGGATCAGAATGCGCGCATAAAGCGGATCTGATTTGGCTCGCCTCAATACCAAAAACGGCAGCAGAAGAGCGATAAGAAGCGGCGCAAGCCACAGCTTTTCACCCTGCCCAATTAGAAAGGCAGCAGGCGCATAATCTTCGTCGAAAGGGTAGCCGTCCAGCAGCCACTCGAACGACCACAGGCCACCGTCAACCATGTACCACGGCAGCAGGCAGAATCCGACCCACCCGGCGATGACCCAGAAGATCAGAACCGGATGGGTCGTTTTTGTCGTGTCGTCAGTCATTTACTGCGGCAGTACCGAAACCTCTTCGTCCCATTTCTGCAGCAAGCGCTTGCGCTCATCCGACGAGCCGTATTTCTTGAAGTCATAGTCGATCAGCTTGATCTGGCTCATGTCAGGCGCGCTTTCCGAAGTTTCAGCACCTTTGTTTGACGGGACTTGGAAGGCATTTACCTGAAGGGCGAGGTTCTGCGCCTCGGGCGACAATGCCCAGTCATAGAACTTTTTAGCCTCATCTTCGTTGCGCGCGCCTTCGATGATCGACATCGAACCGATCTCGTAACCAGTACCTTCACATGGCGCGACGACTTTGATCGGGAAACCCGATACCGCCTGCTTTACTGCGTCATGCATGAAAACGATACCAATTGTATTCTCGCCTCGACCAGCAGCCTTGATCGGTGCCGAGCCCGACTTGGTGTATTGGTTGATGTTCGAATGCAGCCCCTTCATGAACTCAAATCCTTCGTCCTCGCCGAAGATTTGCACCATCGAGGCCAGGGTCGTGTAGGCCGTACCTGATGAGTTCGGGTTCGCCATCTGAACGTGCCCCTTGTACTCGGGCTTCAGAAGGTCCTTCCAGCAAGCAGGTTCGGGAAGGTTGTTCGCGGCGACAAGATCGGCATTGTAGCCGTAACCAAGCGCACCTGAATAGATGCCGATGGTCTTGTTACCCGCGCTTTCCGCCTGAGAAATCGCCCAATCATGAAGCTGGTCACGCATCGGCGACATGTATTCCATCGTCAGGCCCTCTTCTGCGGCCTGCAGATGCGGATCCCCCGTTCCGCCCCACCAAACGTCACCCTTTGGGTTGGAGCTTTCTGCACGGATCTGAGCAAATGTCTCACCCGAGGATTTACGGGTCATATTAACGTCGATGCCGGTCGCGTCCTCAAAACTGCGCGCCATAAGCTGGCACCAATCCTCTTGCGCAGAACAATAAAGTGTCAACTTGTCAGCCTGTGCCGCTGACATCGATGCGGCAAGGGCAATAAGCGATCCCAACGTTGTGGATGTAAATTTCTTCATTGATTTCTCTCCCTTTAAGTTCACTGCGTCCGGATTTCCCGGCTCTTATATGCCCTTCCTCATGCGGCCTTTCGCAATTTTTCGATAACAGCCAACGTCTCTTGATTATCTGACAGGCTCTTTAACAAACGCGCCAGTTCTTTCTCTTCGACAAGCTTTGCGGCCTTGGCAGGTGAGAACCAGTGGCGCTTGCGTTCGTCGCGTTCCTTCCAACGGCGTTTGAGCCGTTCCACAATCAACGGATAAAGCGTTACGCGGCAAGGCACGCTGCTTTTACCCTCGTATCGCTTGTCATAGTGAAAGCACCCGATCGATTTCTTGGAGATAAAGCCAACCGCTCCGGCCTCTTCCAAAGCTTCGATTTCAGCGGCATGCCAAGGCTTCTTACCATCCATCATCCAACCTTTGGGGATGACCCACCGCCCCCGGTCACGCGAAGTGACCATGAGAACCCGCAGCTTGTCGGACTTGTCCCATCGCACTGGAAGCGCACCGATCTGATCTGTGAATTCGGTCTTGCTCATGCGCGCGCTCTTGGCTCTGGCACTACGCAAAGGGCAATGGCAACACATACGTGCTGTTGAACAAGGTGGCTACATCCAGAACGCCGGTGCACTTCGATTGCTACGCCTCGAAATAGAAACAGTTCTTTGAAGTCTCACAATGAATCGTGGGCTTTGCAACAGAAATTGTTGCAAAACGACTGAAACGCCACAAAAGTGAGATTGAAACCGAGTCGGATTGCCAGATGCCCAAAGCGGAAACGCGCGATAAGAAAACCAACAAGGGCCAGAGTCGGTTCAAGAAATCCGACCGCCGCCGTGAGATATTGTTGGAGTTGAAGCTTCGCCCGCACGTCCGGATCAGCGAATTGGCGCAGCGTTTCAATGTTTCGGCGGAAACGGTGCGCAGGGATTTTGATGCCCTAGCTGATGATGGGCTGATCTCGCGGGCGCATGGCGGTGCCTCTGCCCCGATACAAGGACGTTATCCAAGTCTGGATGAGCGCACCCACGCCCGCCTTGATGAGCGTGAAAAGATCGGCAAATGCGCAGCCGACCTGATTCAGGAAGGCGAGACGGTGATGATCGATTCCGGCTCAACCACGATCGAGATGGCCCGTATGTTGGCGTATCGGGGCATTCACTGCACGGCAATTACGAATTCGATACCGGTGGCCATGACCCTTGGTCACGCACCCGTTGAAGTCATTCTATGCCCAGGCGAATATCTGACCGCCGAGTCCGCCACGATCGGGACAGATACACTGGATTTCCTGTCTCGTTTCAACGTCGATCGCTGCATGATTGGCGCGTCTGGCCTGTCAGAAGAAGGGCCGTCAGAGACCGTGCGCGGTTTCGCAACCGTCAAACGGATGATGCTGGCACGCGCCGCGACGCGACATCTTCTGATCGGGTCTGAGAAATTCGACCGCAAAGGTTTGACCCGTGTGGGCGACCTTGACGGGCTGAATTCAATCGTAACTGATACCAAACCAACAGGGGATTTGCTTGGCGCGATCAACGACGCCGGGGTGAAGATTCTTGTCGCTGAGCAGTCCTTACAAAGAACGACAAACCGTGGACAGAAAAGCCACGCATGACTGGGAGGAAGAAATGAAATTTGATATCAAACTACTGATCGGAGCTTCCGCAATCGCGCTCTTGTCACTGTCGGGCACGGCTTCGGCGCAAGACTGCCCGCGCGGTGATCTGGATGCGCGGTTCTGCGATGCCGATGGCGATCTGATCGCGGATATCCCCGCTGATCCTGCCGATCAGATTGATCCTGATACCCTGATTTTTGCCTACACCCCGGTTGAAGACCCTGCCGTATACAAAACTGCTTGGTCGGACTTTCTTGATCATCTGAAAGCGGAAACTGGCAAAGACGTTGTTTTCTTTCCAGTTCAGAACAACGCGGCCCAGATTGAGGCCATGCGTTCGGGGCGTCTGCATATTGCGGGCTTCAATACCGGTTCAAACCCGTTGGCCGTGAACTGCGCCGGATTCAGGCCCTTCACGATCATGGCGTCGAAAGACGGAAACTTCGGATACGAGATGGAGATCATCACCTATCCCGGTTCAGGCATCGAAAAGGTTGAGGATATCAAGGGCAAGCAATTGGCCTTTACTTCTCCTACTTCGAACTCGGGCTTCAAAGCGCCCTCGGCGATCCTGAAAAGCGATTTTGATCTGCTACCCGAACGCGATTTTGAGCCGGTTTATTCGGGCAAGCACGACAACTCGATCCTGGGTGTCGCCAATAAGGACTATCTGGCTGCCTCGATCGCTAATTCGGTCAAATCGCGGATGATCTCGCGCGATGTGATCAACGAAGACGACGTCATCACGATCTACAAGTCGCAGACCTTCCCGACGACAGGCTTTGGAACCGTGTACAACCTGACGCCGGAACTGCAGGAGAAAATCCGCAATGCCTTCTTCAGCTTCGACTGGGAGGGAACGACGCTTGAGGCTGAGTTCTCGAAGTCGAATGAAGGTCAGTTCCTTGAGATGACATATCAGGAGTTCTGGGACGTCATCCGCAAGATTGACGCGGCTAACGGCGTTTCCTACGCCTGCCAGTAATCGATACTACATCCAACGGGCCCTGCGGGGCCCGTTACCACCCGAACCGGGGGCATAAATGCTGCGGCTTCAAAAGCTTACAAAAACTTATAAAACCGGCGATCAGGCCCTGAAGGCGATCGATCTAGATGTGCCAAAGGGCCAGGTTCTGGCGCTGATCGGGCCTTCTGGTGCTGGCAAATCCACCATGATCCGCTGCATTAACCGTTTGGTTGAACCCACAAGTGGCGAGGTTCTGCTGGACGACGTGGACCTGGTCAAACTCGGCTCGGGCGCGCTGCGGAAAGCACGTCGTGAAATGGGGATGATCTTTCAGGAATACGCACTGGTTGAACGCCTGACCGTCATGGAAAATGTACTGTCGGGACGGCTGGGATATGTTGGGTTTTGGCGGAGCTTCCTGCGACGTTACCCCCAGTCTGACGTGGATGATGCATTCCGCCTGCTGGATCGCGTGGGTCTGTTGCATATGGCCGACAAACGCGCGGACGAACTGTCAGGTGGTCAGCGTCAGCGGGTTGGAATATGCCGGGCGCTAATCCAAAATCCCAAGCTTCTGCTGGTCGATGAACCGACCGCCTCACTGGACCCAAAAACCAGCCGTCAGATCATGCGCTTGATTACCGAGCTGTGTCAGGAACGCGGATTAGCCGCGATAATCAACATTCATGACGTGGCCCTTGCGCAAATGTTCGTACCGCGCGTCGTTGGCCTACGCTTTGGTGAAATCGTATTTGACGGCCTCCCCTCTGGGCTTACGCCTGACAAGTTGACCGAAATCTATGGCGAAGAAGACTGGGAAGCGACCATAGAGAAAGTTGAAGACGACGAAGAGATCGAGGCCGCGGAATGAGCCATCCCGAACTTGATGACCTGCTGGGCAAAGGCTGGCGGAAACCGGCCTTCGTCAAAAACGCCTTACTGCGCTGGACCTTGATCGTTGGATTCGTCGCCTATCTGATTGCGGCATTTATGACCATCGAGGTGGATTGGGGCCGGGTTTATGAAGGCTTGGATCGCGGTTGGGCTTTTGTCCTTGCTTTCACAAGCCCGGATTTCATATCGCGCTGGAGCGATATCTGGAGCGGTCTTCTCGAGAGCATCGTGATGACGGTTGCAGCGTCGGTGGTGGGCATCCTGATATCGATCCCGATCGGACTGGGCGCTGCACGCAATATTGCGCCTCTCCCGGTCTATGTGATCTGCCGAGGCATTGTTGCGATCAGCCGCGCCCTGCAAGAGATCATCGTCGCCATTCTTCTGGTTGCCATCTTTGGGTTCGGACCTTTGGCCGGCTTCCTGACACTGTCCTTCGCCACTATCGGTTTCCTGTCCAAGCTCTTGGCTGAAGACATCGAGGCCATGGACAAAGTGCAGGCCGAGGCGATCAAAGCCTCGGGCGCGCGATGGATGCAATGGATCAACTACGGCGTGCAGCCACAGGTCATGCCGCGACTGGTCGGGCTGTCGATGTACAGGATCGATATCAACTTTCGCGAAAGTGCAATTCTTGGGCTTGTGGGGGCCGGCGGCATTGGGGCCACGCTGAATACGGCGTTTGACCGTTATGAGTATGACACTGCGGCAGCCATTCTGATCCTGATCATCGGGATCGTCATGGCGCTCGAATACCTCTCGGGTATCATCCGCGCGAGGGTCCAGTAATGCCAGTGCTTGAACATGAAGGTACGCAAATCTGGCGCAGACGCACGACCGGTCAAAGCCTTGTGCGTTGGTTTTGCTGGCTGTTGGGTGTGGCGGTCTTTGTCTACTGCTGGCAGATCATCTCGGCCTCGACGACATGGTTCTTTGTGTGGGACGCACCCCGGATCGCGAACGATATCTGGACCCGCGCGACACCACCAAAGTGGGACTACATCACGCAGTTAGGCCGCCCGATCTGGGACACGCTGAACATCGCCACACTTGGTACGATCATTGCGCTGTTCCTTGCCGTACCGGTCGCCTTTCTGGCCGCCCGCAACACCACGCCGTCGGCCGTGTTCATCCGCCCCATCGCGTTACTGATCATCGTCTCAACCCGCTCGATCAACTCGCTAATCTGGGCGCTTTTGTTAATCGCAATCATTGGACCCGGAGTATTCGCAGGTGTTATCGCCATAGCCATTCGTTCGATCGGCTTCTGCGCCAAGCTTCTCTATGAAGCCATCGAGGAAATTGATCACACCCAAGTCGAAGCCATCACCGCCACCGGCGCATCCCGCTGGCAGGTCATGGCCTATGGAATCGTCCCGCAAATATTGCCCGCCTTTGCCGGGATCGCCGTATTCCGCTGGGACATCAATATTCGCGAGTCTACGGTTCTTGGCCTTGTGGGCGCAGGCGGCATTGGGCTGCAATTGTCGGCGTCGCTGAACGTTCTGGCATGGCCGCAGGTCAGCCTTATCCTGATCGTCATTCTGATTGCCGTCATGATCAGCGAATGGGTGTCTGCCAAAGTACGAGGGGCAATTATTTGAGCCGCTTCACGACCCAAGAGGCTTTCGAGGCCTACGAGGCCGTTCGGCATCGACTTCCAGCTGCTGAACCGGCTGTTCAATCCTATCAGCATGCGAACACTTTGATGGATATTGCTAAAGGCTTCGATGTATTCCTTCTGGATGCGTTCGGTGTCCTCAATATCGGCGAGACTGCGATTCCCGGTACAGCCGCGCGGATTGATCAGCTCAAAGCCATGGGTAAACGTGTTCTGGTCGTCTCGAATGCAGCCGGTCACCCTCATGCGGCGCTCGTCGAGAAATACGCCCGGCTGGGATATGATTTTGCGTCAGAGGATATCATCACAAGCCGCGCAACACTGCTGGCTGAGCTAGGCGGTCAACGCGCGCTGCATTGGGGTTTGATGGCAACACCCAGCACCGGCCTTCGCGATCTGGAAGATTTGAACCTGACTTATCTCGATGACGATCCCGAGCCCTATGACTCGGTTGAGGGTTTTCTGATGATCGGCTCAGCCGTCTGGTCCGAGGCACGTCAGGCCCATTTGGAAGCAGCCCTGCTAAAACGCCCGCGTCCGGTATTGGTCGGAAATCCGGACATAGTCGCACCACGCGAGCACGGATTTTCAGACGAACCCGGTCTGTTCGCGCACCGTCTTGCCGATCGAACCGGCGTTGTACCCGAATTCTTCGGCAAACCATTTGAGAATATTTTTGACTTGGCTTTTAAGCGACTTGGCCGGGTCGATAAAACTCGCGTGCTTATGGTTGGTGACAGCTTGCATACCGACATATTGGGGGCCCATGCTGCCGGAATCGCCTCGGCCCTGATTTCGGGGTACGGTTTTTTCGCAGGGCATGACGTCGATGACGCAATCACACAGGCGCAGATCATGCCGGATTTCGTTGTGAACCGACCATAATCTGATCACGCCTGCTTAGTTCCGCTTCAAATCCAAGCGCCCGCCCGTGCTTTTCAATACTCGCCATGTGATCAATTCGCAAAGGCATCACAGGTCGTTGTTGGCTCATCGCTTCCCAAATACTGAACCCTGCGCCCTTCATCGAAGGTTGGACTGCCCAACGCACATGCGATCTCTAAGCTCAACCTGTCCCAAACCCGAACATCACCGGCTTCGCTGGTTGTCGCAAAAGAATGTCCGTCAGGTGCAAGCGCGATACGCCAGGTCGGGCCTGCATGGATCTTTTCGGCAGGCATGAGCCGACGGTGCGTCGCGGTATCCCACCAATGCAGTTCCCCAGATCGGTCGATTGCCACCAAGGTTGCCTCATCCGCCAAAAAGGCAACATCTGTCGCCCCACCCTTATGGCCACCATAAGCGGCAAGCTCTTCGCCGGTTTCAACATCCCACACCTTGACCACCTCATCGCTGGAAGCAGTTGCAGCCTGTGTGCCATCACGACTGAAAGCAACACTCCAAAGCGTGTTGTCATCAGCTTCAATCACTCTGATCAACTGACCGTCGCCAATCGACCAAATATAGACCTTTCCATCCACCGAGGCCGCTGCCAGCATGCTGCCATCTTCAGAGACGGCGACACGATTTGCCTGAATGTCAGCTGGCGCAAAGCTCTTGACCAAATCAGCGTCTGAGATATCGATTTGCAGCACTCCATCTCCTGTCGCCACAAAGACCTCGGGACCTGACCCCGGCATGATCGACCAGACGGGAGCCTGCCCCAGATCGAGTTGATTTTTCAGCCGCATTTCAGCCGTGTCCCAGATTTTCAAGCCGCCTTCGCGATCACCAGTCACCATGGTTTTGCCATCCAGCGAGAAAGAGATCGCCCACACCTGGCTTTCATGCCCCTTCAGCTGCATGGGTTTCATGGAAGCCCCCATCTTCCAGACCCAGATGTTCCCCTCACTGTCACCGATGGCTATAGACTTTGCATCCGGTGTATAGGCGATGCCCAGCGCCTTTGCCCCGTTCTGCAAAACAAGCGTGTCTTTGCCGCCGGGGTCGGTCCCAATCCGCCAGAGACGTACCTGCTGATCCCGGCCCAAAGTCGCCAGCAACGGGGCATTTTGGGCGACTTCAAGGTCCACAACCCTCTGACTGTGCGCTTGCACCACGTCGCCAACACTTTCCATGTTTGAATTTTCCAATCGCAGCGTTCCGTCTGCCCCTGCCCCTACCAGCAGATTGTCCGGCGCGGTAAATGCTGCTGCTACGATATCGGTACTATCTGAAAAACGATCAACAATTGGAGAACCATCCGGAAAACCAATCGTCGTGACCTTCCCGTTCGTATGGGATACCGCGAATGTTCTCCCGTCGCGGCTGAAGGACAGGTGATCGGGGTCAGGCCCCAGCGGACCGCCCGGTATCGGCGGAAATGCAGGCGTAGCCTTTGCGTCGACCCAGCCGAATATGCCACCATCGACATTTCCGGCTACAAGTCCTTCTGAAACGGGCGAAAACGCGACCTTTTTGAAGCCCAGCGGCATTTTCGCCAATGGCTCCCCAATTTGCATTCCATTGGAAACGTTCCAGAGGCGAACGGTCCCGTCACCGGTCGCCGACGCGATACGCTTGCCGGTGGAATCAAAGGCCACGCCAAATGCGACGTCATTGCCAGAGAACAGTGTCGTGATCGGGCCGTATCTGGCCGAACCAACATTCCAAAGGCGGACATCCCCATCCGTTGCCGCTGAAACCAGCAACTCTCCATCGGGAGAGAATGCAACATCCCTTATCCCGCCGGAATGCCCCACCAGTTCAGCAATAACCGCTCCGCCGGATTCAGCCCTATGAACCACGATGCGCCCATCACGCAATCCAACTGCAACACGCGTACCAGATGCATCAATAGCCATCGTCTGCGCGTCACCAACCGTAAACGGGCTGCCCAGTGGGACAAGCCCATCCTCACCCAGATTTTGCCGAGCCATCAGCATCGCCGCCCTCGCTTCTGATGTCGAACCAGCAGTTTCGGCTCGGACAATCGCTTCGGCGCTGAGTGACAGGGCTAGCAAGGGATCTGTATCCGATAACCCGTTCGCCGCAGCGCCTAGCGCCCTTGCGAACCTTTCATTGGCTTCAGCTGTTGCGGCAACGGCCATCTGTCTGTTGCTTTCGGCAAGGTTGGACGCGCGGATAGCCAAGAAAGACGAAACCGTTGCGCCAATGGCCAGCAAGGCAAGGGCAGCAACGGCAACTTGATTGATACGTCGACGCCGACGCCGGCGCATTTTGGATGCAGCCTGCGCTTGGTCACGCGCATCTCGTGCAGCGCCCAGAAATTCCCGCTCTAACGCACCGAGGATATTCTGGTTCTTCACCGACCATTCTTCAGCCGACAACAACCTTGTGCCGCGATAAAGTAAATCGGGCTCGCGATTTTCAACATCCCACTCTGCAGCGTCATGCTGAATACGCTGACGCATGCGCAGATCATCGCGGCTTTCTTCGATCCATGAATTAAGTCGCGGCCATGTACGCAGCAGCGCCTCATGCGCAATCTGAACATTTTTGTCATCCAGCGTCAGCAACCGCGCATCTGTCAAAGCTTCAACGACCCGCCGCGTTGTGTCCGGGTCCGAGTCGCGCTCGATCTCATCGATCGGCAACAACCGCCGTGTGTCCGGTGTCCCCTCGCCGGGCGTAACCAGACGCAAGAATAGCCGCCGGGTTGCTTCTTGCTGAACTTTGTCAAAAACGTCTGTAAAAAGTGTCTCTGCTGTCTGGCTGATTGCCCCTGTGACACCACCGGACTGACGGTAGCCGTCCAGAGACATGACCGCACCTTTACGTCGGCTCCATGTTTCATACAGAGAATGCGCCACCAGCGGGAGCGAACCCGCTTCGCGCCCGGCCTCATCAACGATCGCATCAATAAGGGACCTGTCCATGTGCAAACCAGCTGCATGTGCCGGTTCGCTGATTGCGCGGCGCAGCTCGGGCCGTGTCATCGGCCCGACCAAAAACTGGTTTTCCGAGATTCGATCCGCAAGCCACGGTATCTCTGCACAGGATGCATAAAAGTCCGCACGGATTGTCAGCACGATACGAACGCGGCTATCTGCAGGGTCCGTCATGGCTGACAAAGCTTCGATGAACTTGCTTCTGCGTTCATGTTTGACCAGCGTGAACAATTCTTCGAACTGATCAATGCAGATCAACAACTCTCCTTCATTCGCGGTGGCCAATCGGCGCGCCGCACTCGGATAGGCGATGAAGTCGTTGAGCGAGACCTGAGCCGTAAGGTGAGAATTGTCGCCGATGAGTTGAAAGTACAAATCGGTCATTGGATCGCGCCCGGGGGTAAAAACACAAACGCGCCAGTTTTCGCTACCGGATATCGCGTTGGCAGCGATCGCTGGCAGCAGCCCTGCTCGCAGAACGGATGATTTACCACTGCCGGATGAGCCACCCAGAACCAATATCCGGCTCTGTTGAAGCCGGGTCACAAGTTCCTCAACAAGATCCTCGCGTCCAAAGAAATAGTCGGAATCCTCTGGCTGGAACGCGGCGAGCCCCTTGTAGGGGCATTCCACCCTACTTTCCGAAATCTGCGTCACCGCTTCGGATGCGGCCTCTCGCCGGTCACGATCCAACGCATCATTCATTGCACTGCGCCAGGACACCATATCCAGAAAACGCGCCTGCGGGTCCATTGCCATCCCGTGCTCAATGCAATCGCGCCACATTTCCGGCAGGCTGGAAAGATACTCGGTAACGCGATGGAATGGCGGCGGCGCCTTTCCCGTCAGGACATGCCACATCAGCGCGCTGGCCGAATAAATGTCGGTCATCGGCGTCACGGGTTGCCCGTGCTCAGCTTGTTCTGGCGCTTGGTAGAGCGGTGTCCCAGCCATCATGGTCGCGCCGGTCACACCGATCGCTAAATCCTTTGCAATTCCGAGATCCGCCAGAAAAACCCTCTCGTCTAGGCCGACCAAAGCATCAGAAACCGTCGTGCTGTTATCGTCTTTGGACCGCTTCACTCGTTGCAGAAGGACATTTGCGGGTTTGACGTCCCGATGCACGACATTCGCGTCGTGAACCGCAGACAAGCCATCTGCCATTGCATCAATCAGTATTTCCACACCTTCGCGTTTGGCCAAAGCAGCGGGGCTTAGACGCTTTAGTCGGTCGGCCAATGTGCCGCGATCCGCGTAGTCCATGACAAAATAGGGCCGCCCGTCCTCCAAACGCCCCACGTCATGCACGGAGACAACGCGCGGAGATCGAATGCGCCGCAACAGACGGGCTTCTTCGAGAAAATGGGTGATGACTTTGTCATTGGTCGCAAGGTTGGCGTGCAGAATCTTGAGGGTTACCGGAACCTCCAACTCGTCATCCCGCGCAAGGACAACCGCCGCGAACCCACCGCTCGCGATTTCACGGTCAACAGCGTAACGGCCGATGAACGCGGGAAAAGTCATGATATTCTTGGCGCTTCAGAGGTGCTCTTGCACATCCACGCAATGATACTTGGTCGCATCCAATATGTTGTGGTCCCTATCGGCAGCAGTAACGCACAGTGTCGTCCCTCCCTCGCGCGCCGATGTCGAGGCCGCCTCCTTCGTCACATAGCTTGGGTAATCATCGTGCCGATGCCACCTGCCTTGAACGGCATTGAATTCGCTTTGGGCATTTCTGCCGACTTGCTCAACGGAATAGCTTTCGCCCCACCATGTATGGAAATGGTTCTTCGATACGTCCGGAGTGAAATTCGCATCGTAGTTTACAAGCAGTTCGTCACCCTCTTTGGCGACCGATACAATCTGCACCTCACACCCATCCACAGGGCAGGCATTGGGCATCGCTGACTGGGCAGTTGCATCAGCACCGAACAAGAGTGTAGCTGCACCCAGGATCAGAGCGCCCTGACGAAGCTGGTTTCCTGAAGTATTCAATGACATCATTCCCTCCCAATCTTGGTTGAAATACGCAATTGGTGCCGATTCTAGCACAATCGCGAGTTTCTTTCTGAGACTTTCACCACAGAAGCCAGAATTCAGGCGTGCCACGTCGTTTATCGGCGGACGACCTCAAACTCTAATGGGCGCGCATCAGAGTGCAAAATTGATAGTGCAGGCGATATCAGCCCGCTATCGGCCAGCATTATGTTCTCGCGCTTAAGCTGGATTTCACGCGCATTCTCGAATTGTACGTAAGTTCCCGACGAACTGCGATCCGCCAGCATCAGCTTCCCGCCTTTCATGCTGAGTACCGCATGCAGTCGCGAAACCCACGGCTCAGGCAGGATGACATCGCATTGACTGGATCTGCCGATCGTTAGCTCCCCGCCTTCCCGACACCGCCAGGTATGATCGTCGTGATAAAGAATGAGCGCAAAGCTTTCATTCTGCTGCATGCCCTCAGATCCGCTGGCCGTCTGCGTCGGCAGATGCATCACGGTGCTTAACCCGTCCGTTGAGGCCAGGACTGAATAAGCTTTGACCGGTTCACTCACACCTTTCAGGCGAAGCGATCCGATTGGGGTGAGCATCTGGAGACTTTCGGGGCTTAGATCCTTGGCGACGCTTTCGCTGACACAAGCTTCACCCGGATTGGCCGCGGCCGCCAAACGTGCGGTCAGATTTACTGTTTCGCCAAATATCCCATTATCGCCAATAACAACGGGACCTTGATGAACACCCGCGTGGACCGACAGTAATGTTCCGGGCGGTTTCTGAATCATCTCTACAACCGCGTTTACGGCGGCCTCGGGTTCCTTGAAATAGGACAAGACATCATCGCCTTTTTGCCCCACAGGAACTCCGCCAAACCCAAGTAGAACCTCACGCAATCGATCGATTTCAAACTGAATCAAATGCTGCGCCTGATCGTCCCCCATTTCTTCGTAGAACGGAGTGCTGTCAGAAATGTCAGCAATTATGGTCGTGACGAGCTTGGTTTCCACGGTGCTACTCGCAATTTGCTTGTCCGGAACGGCAAACCCTATTTGGGATCATAAACATAACCTATACCCCGCACGGTTCTGATGATTTCCGGCTTTTCCGGGTTGGTTTCAAGCTTCCGGCGCAGTCTGGATATTCTGATATCAATGCTGCGATCGAACGGGTCCCAGGACCGGTCATGCGCTTGTTCTAGCAACTGATCACGGTTCAAAACACGCCCTTTGTTTTCAGCAAACACCTTGAGCAGACTATACTCCATCGCCGTTAGCGGGACCTCGGATCCATCCGGCGCAAGAAGTTTGGCTGCCTCTTTATCCAGCGTGTAGTCGCCAAAAAGGGCCAAATTGCCTTCGGGGGCATCTGCAGGCAGACTTTCGTTGATGGCCCCTCGGCGCAATAGGGCCTTGATCCGCGCTTCCAGTTCCCGAAGATCAACCGGCTTTCCAAGATAGTCATCTGCCCCCATCTCAAGCCCGATGATCCGGTCCACTACATCGCCTGCTGCAGTCAACATGATCACGGGCGTCGTGTTTTCAGGACGAAGCGATCTGAGGATCGAAAGACCGTCTTCCTTTGGCATATTGATATCCATGATCATGACATCAACAGCACGAGAGGAGATGACAGACCGGAGCTCTTCTCCGCCAGCGGCTGCAGAAACCTCGTACCCGCGTTTGCTCAGATATTCCTGAAGCATCTCGCGCACGTCGATCTCGTCATCGCAAACCAGGATATGGGTTTTCTGGTCATTCATCCGTTTGATCCTTCTGATCGGCGAGCAGCTTTCCGACAAGTATTCTCAGTTCCGAAGGCGAGACGGGTTTTTCCAGATAGGGCAGACCGGATTCCTTCAGCAGTCCCAATGAGCTTTCACCCATGGTGTCCCCGGTGATGTATGCTGTCCGGGTCAGCATTTTCGGAAAACGCGCCACCAGCGCCTCATAAATCTTGCGTCCGTCAACACCGGGCATGTTCATATCACTTAGGAATACATCGTAGTTGGCGGACTGCAGTTGCCTGAGCGCCTCTTCCCCTGACGTAACGAAATCAACGTGAAAGCCGTCCTTCCGCAGTATCTCGGCATTGATCTCACCCACTTCGACCTCATCATCTACGACCAATGCACGGTGCTTGGCAAAATTCGCGGCGGGTTCGGGTTTTTCTTCAGCCACATCATTTTGCATCCTTGCGACGGGCAGAGTTATCCGGAAGCAGGTGCCGGACATAGCGGCCTGATCAAGCCTGATCTGACCGCCATGGGACAGAATGATCCGGTGACAGAAGGCAAGCCCGATCCCGGTGCCGTCACCCACCTCCTTTGTGGTAAAGAACGGCTCGAAGATACGTGCGCGTATGGCTTTGGGGATACCGGGGCCATTGTCCTGAACCGTGATCTCAACCATTCCGGTGTCAGGCTTGACCTCGGCAGACAGCATGATCTGGTCGCCGATGCCGGATGCGGTCATGGCCTGCTCGGCATTGATGATAAGATTCAAGACGACTTGCGTAAGCTGGTCCGCATCCCCGGCAACTGCGGGCAGGTCTTCTGGCACACTTTGCTCAATGCGAATTTCGCCTGATGAGCTACCGTACCCGGCGACATCCGCAGCTGTTTCGATCATGCTGGGAACATCAACCTGCTCGATCTTGCTGGGCTGCTGACGCGCCATCGCCAGAAAGGTCTTAACAATCTTCGCGCAGCGTTCTGCGGCATTGCCGATTTTTTCAATCCTGACACCGAGATCGGGGTCAGAAATTTCTTCCTTCAACATCAACGAATGACCCACAACAACCGACAATGGATTGTTAAGCTCATGCGCCACACCGGCGAGTAGTTCGCCTAGCGCAGACATCTTTTCGTTCTGGAACAGCAGCTCTCGTTGCTTTTCAAGCTCGGCCTCAATGGCCAATTCATCGGTCAGATCGCGGGTATTGGAAACGATTACTTCTTCACCATTGAACTCGATCAGCCGTGAAGAATCCGCCCCCCAGAACTTTCGCCCGCTTGCATCGACGAACTCCATACGCCGATCCTTAAGCGCCCCCGCTTGCCGGAGGTCTTTCAGATACCGTTCGCGCTCATTCGGATCCGCATAGTAGGATTTCGAACTTTCTGCATCACCAAACAGCGCCTTTATCTCGGGCGTAGCAAACAGCACCTCGCCGGTGTCGGCATGCGTCATGTTGATGGCTGCTGGATAAGCCTCCATGACCTGACGGATCAGGGCATCAGCCTCTTTCTGGACGGTTAGATCGATCACGCTGGTCACGATGACTTCTTCGCCTTTGTAATCGATCAATTGAGACGAAATCGACGCAGGGAAGGTTTTGCCAGCCGCATTAATCAAGTCGAGCTTGTAGTCATCGACACGACCATCGGCCAAAAGCTGGGTTACAAAATCCGCGCGCTCTTCCGGCTTTTGATAATGCTGTTTTGCGGATTTGGAAGGTCCGAACATCTGCAGCGCAGCAGGCGTGCGATACAGTATCTGACCATCACCAATCCGCGCCATAGTTACGATTGCCGAACTGGCATCCAGCACCTTTCGGATCAATAGATCGCCGTCGCGCTCTTCGACCTCGGCTTGTTTGCGTTCGGTGATATCCTCACGCGTGACGACAAATCCGCCGAACTTGGTGGGATGAACAGAAACCAGATAGGTGCGCCCATCCGTTTCCGTCAGCTCAAAGTCTTGGATGAACTCGACCCCATTAGCCAAACGGTCCGAAACCCACTGCTGTTCATTGCCAATCGCATCAGCGTAAATTCCCCGGCGCGCCGTCTCACGCATCAGGATTTCCCAGTCCAGTCCGGGTTGCAGCAGGTCGGCAACCCCCTTGTTCATCTCGGCATATCGTTGATTGAACAGGACAAGGCGGCGATCATCATCATAGAGGGCAAACCCTTCTTTGAGAGATTCGATCGCATCACGAAGAAGGTCCCTCGCCTTCTCGATTTCTTCAAATTCGTTCGCCATGCCCATCGTCATCCTGAATTTTTAGGATACCATTGTTTCAATGCCATTTCAAAATTAGCATCGTGTGTTTCAATTGTTTCAATAGGTGCCAACTCAGCCAAGTACCGGCCGATAAACCTGTTTGTTTTTGAGCCGGATAGCAAGTTGTGTGACCTGCTTCACAGAGCAACAACTGAAACACTTGGCACCGCTTCCAGACATCACAATGAAACATAGAAAGGTCAGTTATTGCCCATCTTAAGTGCGATTGGGTAAGAAAGATGACTATTTCTTTTAGAACTACTGAAATGATTAACGCACCTATTTTTGCGTTGCATTCTTCGGCGTCCAATAGTGGGCAATGGAACCAACTGGCGGCGGATCTGGAAGGTCGCTTTAGTGTTCACGCTGTTGATCTTCCCGGGTACGGTCGTAGCCCGTTGACTGGAGATAACTCTCAAAACGGTGCGGCGTTTTCTGCCATACCGGTAATCCGCGAAATCGAAGCGCTGGGACGCCCCGTTCATCTTGTTGGTCATTCCAACGGCGGAGGTATTGCCATCAAGATCGCGTTGATGCGTCCTGATCTTGTCAAAAGCCTGACGGTATATGAGCCTGCAGCCTTTCATTTTCTGAAGGCTGGCAATGAGGTCAGCAAGAAACTGTTCGGGCAAATCCAGCTTCTCGCGGGTGTGGTGAGCGCCGCAGCAGCGGATGGCGATGCCGCTGCTGGTATGCATCACTTTTTGGATTTCTGGAACGAGAAGGGGTTTTGGAACTCGCTGCCCGCGCAGGCCCGAGACCGGTTCATTGGGATGATCCCATCAGTCATGTCGGATTTTGCAATAGGTTTTGCTGAAACCTGGCAACTGAAGGACCTGTCCAAGCTTGAGATACCGACGTTGGTAATGACTGGTTTGGAGTCACCTGAGATTGCGCAGCACGTCTCGGTCGAGATCGCGAAGGCTTTGCCCAATGCGCGAATCGCGTTGCTGCCCGAGCTGGGCCATATGGCGCCGGTCTTCCAGCCCGAATGGATCAACGCAAGGATTTTCGAACACGTGGCCAATGTGGAGCGGCCCGTTGAAACTGTCAGCTGGCCAGAACGTCAAGCTGCCTGACCGGGGCCGCATTTAGCAATGCGGCCTTCATCAAACCACTGCCAAATCAAAAAGGAGCAATATCATGGGCATTCAAACATCGATCAACGCCACCACAGACTTTGCGGCAATCAAAGCAAAGCAAAACGTCGCCTGGGGCTCCGGCGACTACAGCAAAGTGGGTGTCACCCTTCAAATTACGGGTGAAGAACTGGCTGAAAGCATGGATCTGATGCCTGGTTCCAAGGTACTGGATGTCGCCGCCGGGAATGGTAATGCCACCTTGGCCTTCGCCCGGCGCTTTTGTGATGTTACATCGACCGACTATGTAGAAGCCCTGCTGGACGCCAGTAGCCAGCGCGCCAAAGCGGAAGGTCTGTTCGTGACCTACAAGGTTGCCGACGCCGAAAACCTGCCTTTCGATGATCAATCCTGTGACGCGGTGGTTTCGACGTTCGGCGTGATGTTCACACCGAACCAACAACAATCAGCAGCAGAGCTGCAACGGGTCGTCAAACGCGGCGGCAAGATTGGTCTGGCCAACTGGACGCCGGACAGCTTCATCGGCCTTCTGTTCAAAACGATCGGTAAACATGTGCCTCCGCCTGCTGGCGTAAGCTCTCCGGCTTTGTGGGGCAGCCGGGACTGGATTGAAGAATCCTTCGGATCGCACAGCACCATCGTTTCGTTCCGACGCAAGAACTTCATGTTCCGCTACCGTTCAGCCGAACACTTCCTAGAGTATTTTCGGACTTTCTATGGTCCGATGCAAAAGGCCTTCGATGCACTGGACGCACCGGGACAAGAGGCGCTGCAGCGCGATATCATGGCCCTGATCGAGAAGTTCGATATCTCAGGCAATGACACACTTTGCATCTCATCCGAGTACGCTGAAATTGTCATGCAGCGTGGCTGAGATCGTGAATCACTGGCTCATCGTTCTTTGACCCAACCGTCAAAGAACGATGAAGATCACCCGGTGTAGTCGATCCACCATTTTCTTGGTATTAGTTTGTTTAAGGGGGATTTTGTTATGGCCGAGCGCACACTTTATGAAAAGTACGGTGGGTTTTCACAGATCAGCAAGATCGTGTTCTCGTTCTATGACATCCTGCTCGACAATGACGAGGTTGGACCCTTCTTCGACAACGTGGATATGAGTCGCATGGTCGACCATCAGACCAAGTTCATAGCGTCGCTCCTTGGTGGTCCGGCCTCCTACACCGACAATCAACTGCGCCAGTTACACTCTCATCTCGAAATTACCGATGACCATTTCGACGAATTGGAGGTCGTGCTCCGTGACGCTTTGCAAAGACACGGCGTGGATGCCGAGGACATCGATATCGTTGTCGCGGAATTCAGTAAACGTCGCCCCTTGATTGTTGGATAAATCATGACCATCGAAGCCATCAATGAACAGCTCCTTCGCGCGATTGGTGTGGGCGTTGCCCTACTGGACCGTCAATCGCTGAAGTTTGGGTTCCGCAATGATACGTTTGACGAGTGGTTCAGTGCCGATGGCCCTTCAGACCAATTGCAGCAGCTCTTTCCTGATCTGGATATCGACACAGTGCAAACAAGCCTGTCCGGCACCGGGCGGCATACATCAGAAATCACGTTCAAAAAGAAACGCCGCACACTGGTGATCGCACTCGATTTCACGGTCGCGCACGACGATGTGCTGGTTCTGGTATGTCAGAACATCACCCGTATCAAAGAGCTGGAGTCCATGATCGACTCCTATTCGATGATGGTCGAACGGAACACCCGCGAGTTGAAGCGGGAAAAGGAGCAGGTTGAAAAACTGCTGCTAAATCTGATGCCCCGGTCGGTCTACGAAGAGTACAAGACTTTCGGCGTGGTCACGCCACAACTCTATGACCCCGTCTCCGTCCTGATGCTCGATTTCGTGGGGTTCACGGATATGGTCGCCTCGCAGGACCCAAGCGTCACCGTCACTGAGCTGAACGATATTTACAGCGCGTTTGATCGCATAGGTGAGCAATTCGGTTGCGAACGGATCAAGACAATCGGAGACGCATATATCACCGTCGCTGGTCTGCCCGATCCGACTCCGGATCACGCCAAGGCAATCGCAAACACAGCCATTCGTTTCGTACGCTATTTGACCCGCCGAAACCTGAGCCATCCGCATCAGTGGCGGTGCAGAATTGGACTGGCCACGGGATCGGTAGTCGGGTCGGTCGTTGGCATCCAGAAGTATGTGTACGATATCTTTGGTCCGGCTGTGAATCTGGCCTCCAGACTTCAGGAATTCTCTGACCCGATGCAGATTTCAGTCCAGGACGAAGTCGCGCAGGTCCTCAAAGATCAGTTTGACCTTGAGAATGTCGGCGCGCGAACAATCCGTGGGTTTGGAGAGCAAGACATCTGGCGCTTGTCCGACGATAGCTAAGCGTCAATGCCCGCTGTAATCCTTTGTTCGCACTAAATGGTGACTGATCACTGCAGTGAATACAGTAGGCTGTTTACCCAGTCCCAAAACCACTGATCTTGATCCCTAAATAAGCGGCTACTCGTTTCGGCGTTTGGTGACAACGGTTTCCAGCACCTCGCCTTCGTGATCAACAACCCGCCAGAGGCAATGTCTCTTACCATTCACCTTCACAAAATCTCGTCGGCGTGCCACTTCCATATCGAGAGTGCGCGCAGTTGTTGCATCCGCTATCTTCGGATCTCAGAGGCAAACACTGGACCGAACCGGTTCCAACAGTAGCAGTCGGTTTCGTGACTCAGGTCGATGCCTCGCTCGTGCAACAGATCTACGGCATTCCGAAGCGAGAGCGGGAATCGAATGTACAGCATCACGGTCACGCGGATGATCTCAGAACTGGTTATTATAGTATTTGAAAGATGCAGGTCTGGTCATGGGCAAAAGCTACGCAACACCCCTACCCCGCCCAAGCAAAGCTCTTCTGACAAGACTCTTTTGACAGTTCCCCGATTGCAGTTTTCCTTAGTCACACAAACCTGTTCACATAATTCTCCAGAATCTCCTGACGCCCAGATTGTGGTTTCGGGTTGGTATTTTCCTGCAGAACCCGGGCAGAAATCTCTTCCAGACTGCTACCCAACATAGACACTGCTTCCGGCGTGTTCCAACCGGAATACCGTTCCGTCAGCGCGTCCTCCAAGCCACCGTCTTCAATCATAGCAGCCGCAGCTTTCAAGCCCCGTGCACAAATGTCCATTCCACCGACATGGGCTGCAACAAGATCTTTTGCATCAAGCGATTGCCGACGTATTTTGGCGTCAAAATTTGTGCCCCCAGTTGTAAAGCCACCAGCTTTCAGGATGTGGTAATATGCCAAAGCAACCTCTGGCGTGTTATTCGGGAACTGGTCCGTATCCCATCCGGATTGGTAATCGTTTCGGTTCATGTCGATCGAGCCAAGCATCCCTTCGGCAGCGGCGACCGCAATTTCATGCTCGAAACTGTGTCCGGCCAGGATCGCATGCCCCTGCTCGAGGTTCAACTTGACCTCGTCCTCCAACCCGTACTTCCTGAGAAATCCAATACAAGTCGCGGCGTCGTAGTCGTATTGGTGTTTGGACGGCTCCTGAGGCTTGGGCTCAACGAGAATAGTTCCTTTGAACCCAATCTTGTGTTTGTATTCAACGACCATGTTCAAGAAACGGCCCATGTGGTCCAACTCGGTTTTCAAATCCGTGTTCAACAGGGTTTCATAGCCTTCTCGGCCACCCCATAGAACGTAGTTTTCTCCGCCGAGCTTGTGGGTCGCATCCATGCAGGATTTCACTGTCGCAGCTGCAAACGCAAAAACGTCGGGATCAGGATTGGTACTGGCACCAGACATCCAGCGACGATGGCTGAACATATTGGCCGTGCCCCAAAGCAGCTTGGTGCCAGACACCTGCATCTTTTCACCGATATAATCGGTGATATCTTCTAATGTGCGCAGGTTATCGGCAAAATTTCCCTGTTCGGGCCGGATGTCAGCGTCGTGCCAGCAAAAGAATGGCTGCCCCAAAAGCTCAAACAATTCGAATGCAATATCTGCCTTCTGACGGGCCCGGCCCATATCGTCCTGAGGATACCATGGGCGTTCGAACGTAGGTCCACCAAAGGGGTCTCCGCCCTCCCACGCGAATGAATGCCACCAGGCCACAGCAAACCGCAGATGGTCCTCCATACGCTTGCCCATGATGATTTCATTCGGGTCGTAGTGACGAAAGGCCAACGAGTTCTTGCTATCCACGCCTTCAAACTGGACCTTCTCGATCCCTTCAAAAAATCCACTTGGCATTTCTGCCCCCTACTCTGCTTTTTGTGCTGGCTGCTTGCCGAGAATGATCATCGACAATAGATCGTCATCAGTTACATCTGCGATATCGACCGTCCCAACCAGTTTTCCGTTCTTCATGACCGATGCGCGGTCGCACAGTTCCATGACGGCATGCACGTCGTGATCGATCAGAAATATCCCGATGCCTTGCGCCTTTAGCTGGTGGATCAGATCCGCCACCATCTGAGTTTCATGTGGCCCAAGCGCTGCTGTGGGTTCATCCATGATCAGGATACGGGCGTTGAAATAGACCGCGCGAGCGATGGCCACCGATTGCCTTTGACCGCCGGATAATGCGGAAACGGGAGCATTGAACTTTTGAAAGTTCGGATTGAGCTGCGCCATGATCTTTCGGCACTCGGCCTCCATGGCTGCGTCGTTGACCAAGCCAAAAGGCGTCGTCATCTCGCGCCCCAGGAACAGGTTTGATGTCGCGTCCAGATTGTCGGCCAAGGCGAGCGTCTGATATATCGTTTCGATATTGTTCGCCCGGGCGTCACGGGGATTGCCAATCTCGACCGGCTTGCCATCGATCAGAATCTCGCCGTGGTCCATCTGATAGGCGCCGGACAATACCTTGATCAACGTGGACTTTCCGGCCCCGTTGTGGCCAAGCAGGCCAACGACTTCACCCGGATAGAGATCGACCGACACATGGTCGACGGCCTTGATCCCACCGAAGGAAATCGAGATGTCGCGCATCTCGACCAATGGCGGCGCGCCTGAACCGCGCCCAGTGCCAGAAGGTTTTTTCTGCGTATCCTGAGCTTGCATCACTTTGCCCCCAGTCGCTTGCGGTAAACGATGTCGATATAGACGGCCAACACGAGGACGCTGCCGACGACGATGTTCTGAAACGGCGCGTCAACGCCAACCATTGCCATGCCCGATTGCAGCGCCTGCATGATCAATGCACCCAGAATCGCGCCATAGATGGTGCCGATGCCGCCCGACAATGCGGTTCCTCCGATCACTGCAGCTGCTATGACCCGAAGTTCGTCGAGCGTACCAATGTCGTTCGAATGGTTCGCCAAGCGAGCCGAGGCGACCACCGCGGACACGGCGCACAAGAAACCCATCAAAGCAAAGATTTTCACGGTTAGCAGTCGAGTGTTGATACCCGAAAGCTCTGCCGCATCCGGGTTGCCGCCAGTGGCAAAGATGTACCGACCAAACCGGGTTTTTCGCGCCACAATTGTCAGCGTGACAGCCACGATGATTAGGATGAGTACAGAAATCGGTATGCCGTATCCGACGACCAGCCCCTCTGGCATTGTCTCTCCGCGCGCTTCGAACATACGTTGCAGCCGACGCGTTGGTATGGCGTAGCTGTTTACGATGTAAACGTACCCGAGGATGGCGATCGCGATTATCCCGGCCAAAGTGGCCTCGGCCCAGACAGGTTTGACGGGGAACCCATGCGCCGCCTTTGCGCGACGACTGCTCCACAAAGCCCAGATCGCGATTGCGGTAGCAAACAAGCCGAACAGCCAGCTTGTCGTCGTTCCCAATGTCCCGTTGGTCCCGCCAAACATCAGGAATGTACTATCCAGAGGACCAATCGTCTGACCGCTAGTCAAATACCACGCCACGTTTCGCCAAACCAGAAACCCACCAAGCGTAACGATGAAGGCTGGTATCGTCAGGTATCCGACCATCCAGCCATGAAACGCACCAATCAGCATGCCGACAAACAACCCGACGACAATGGTGATCGCCCAGGTTGCAGGATTGTTCAGACCCATACCAAGTACTTGCGGCAAAAGCTCGGTTTGCGTCATCGCCATCACGGCCGAGGTTGTTGCCAGCAGTGCACCAACCGACAAGTCGATGTGCCGCGTGACGATAATAAATACCATCCCGCATGCCATAATGGCGACCGAAACCGTCTGGATGGACAGGTTGAATAGATTGCGCGGCGTCAGGAACCTTCCATCTGTGAAGATGTTGAACCCGATGCACAGGATGACAAACGCGCCGATCATTCCCAAAAGCCGCATATCCAGTTCCAGTTGCTGGAACAGGCTGGGTTTCGCTTTTTCAGGTACCGGCTGAGACGAAGTTTCGGTCATTTCCGATCTTTCATATTCAGCAATAGTCCCCGGCCCAGACGGGGCCAGGGACTTTGAAGTTTAGTTGCAGGGAGCAGGTCCGTTTTCAACGCCCTGACACAGATCTTCCAATGGGATCCATCCAGCGTCCACAACAACGGATAGGTTGTCCTTGGTGATCGGAACGGGTGCGAGGAAGACCGAGTTCATCTCGGTGCCACCAGGTGATGTCCAACTAACTGCACCTTCGACATCAGCAGGGCTTGTCCCACCGCTCAATGCGACTGCGATTTCGCCAGCGGCCTTTCCGAGTTCACGAGCGTCCTTCCATACCGAAACGGTTTGAGTGCCCAGCGCAACGCGGTTCAACGCTGCGTGGTCGCCATCCTGACCTGACACCGGAATGCCTTCCATACCCTGTGCGGTCAGCGCAGCAACAACACCGCCTGCAGTACCGTCATTCGACGCAACGACTGCATCCACGTTGTTTTCGTTCGCGGTCAGGATTTGTTCCATGTTCCGCTGCGCGTTCGCGGGCAACCAACCATCTGTGTAGGCTTCACCAACAATTACAATGTCACCGCTGTCGACGGCTGCTCCGATGATCTCTTGCTGACCACCGCGCAGGAAATCTGCGTTCGGATCAGTAGGAGAGCCTTTGATCATCACGTAGTTGCCTTTGGGCATGGCCTCAAAGACAGCCCGAGCCTGCATTCTGCCGACTTCCACGTTGTCGAAGGTCAGATAAAATGCTCGGTCGTCCTCGATCAGACGGTCATAGGCAATCACAGGAATACCTTCGTCCGCCGCGGCCTGAACCGCGGGACCAATGGCCTGCGCGTCCTGCGCTAGGATGATAAGCGCGTCCACGCCTTGCGCAATCAGGCTTTCGATATCCGAAAGCTGTTTGGCCGAGGATGATTGCGCATCGGCCGAGATATACTCGGCACCGCCTGCTTCAAGTGCCGACTTGATGGCCGCTTCGTCTGTTTTCCAACGCTCCTCCTGAAAGTTCGACCAGCTCACGCCGACCACTGGCTCTGCGAATGCGGTCGAAGCCAACAAAGTGGCCACAGCCGAAAAGCTGAGAATTCTCTTCATGATTTCCTCCCATTTGCCGAGCCATCGCATTTCGATTCGCGGCTCTCACAAACTTGAATACCATATTTATTTCAGCCGGTAAAATATTTAGTCTGTTAGGACAGGCGAAATCCAAATAGATTGAGGTAAGAACCAGATTCGTGAGGCCAAGATGCTGAAAAGCAAAGCTTCTCAAAATGCCGCGGACCAGCGGAACATTACGCGCCTGCGGGTGTTGGAACATATTCGGACAAGAGGCTCGATCTCTAGGATAGATATCGCCAGCGCTTTGCAGACCAGCCCTGCGACGGTTACTGCAGCCACAGCCGACCTCATATCTGCGGGGCTGATCAAAGAGATCGAATCCGAACCGCAATCCAAATCCGCCAAAAGGGGTCGGCCCAGAGTTTTACTTCAGCTGGATGGCCGCTCTTACCTTGTTGCGGGCCTCAAAGTGGCGCGCCACATGATCTCGGTCATCCTTGTAGATTTCAAAGGCAACGAGGTCACGTCATACAAACATCCGTTGGACGACGTCCGGATGACGCCAGGCGCATTAGTGGCAACCATTCGCAAGGCCTTGGATAAGGCCTGCGCTCAGATCAACGAGACCCTCGACACCTTATCCGGAGTGTCAATTGGGGTTGCCGGTCTCGTGGACGCAGAAAGGAACTTTGTACACTGGTCCTCTTCCCTTACCGATAGAAACGTCGATTTTAGTCAATTTCTGGAAACAGAGCTGCCCTGCCCCGCCTTTATAGAAAACGACGCCAACCTGGTAGCAAAGGCGGAACAACTCTTTGGGTTAGGCAAGGGTTTTAAGAACTTTCTTGTCGTCACGATCGAACACGGCGTTGGGCTTGGAATTGTCCTGGACGGTAAGCTATATCGCGGGGAAAGAGGCTGCGGAGCGGAATTTGGCCACACAAAAGTCCAACTGGACGGCGCGCTTTGCCAGTGCGGCCAGCGGGGTTGCCTTGAGGCCTATGTCGGGGACTATGCACTGATCCGGGAAGCAACCGTCGCCGATCAACGCATTGGAACGGAAACCATTAAAGAGATCCACGAAAATGCTCGATCCGGAGACGAAAGGGCGAAATCCGTTCTGGCCCGCGCGGGCCAGATGTTTGGTCTGGGAATATCCAATCTGATCAATCTGTTTGATCCCGAACGCATTATTTTGTCCGGAGCTCAGATGGACTTAGAACACCTGAATTCGGACGAGGTGATGACCCGAATTCGCAGTGGCGTCGTGAATGTCGATACCCCCTTGCCGGAAATCACAGCCCATCATTGGGGCGACCTTATGTGGGCTAAGGGAGCTGCGGCGTACGGGATTGAGCAGGTCTCGATCCTCAAGGTAAAGGAGCTGTCGACAAATGCGCCCTGAGCTTTGTATCCTATTCGCTTTTGCATCTGCGGCCAGCGCAGAATCTCAAGCTCCGCAATTCCAAAAGATTGACATCGGCGCTCATATTTATGACGGCGGCTGGGAGCACTTTGTTGGCGGCGGAGTCGCCGTTTTCGATTGTGACGGTGATGGGTTGCCCGAACTCTTTGCAGCGGGTGGCACCAACACATCCAAACTGTTTAGAAACACATCGCACGAAAGCGTTTCATTTCGTGCTGATACCCCCGAGCTGCTTTCCATGGTCGACGTAACTGGGGCTTACCCGCTGGATGTCGACAGTGATGGCGTTATGGATCTGGCTGTTTTGCGCGTCGGCCCCGATCTGCTTATAAAAGGTGAGCCTGATTGCAAGTTCCGCCCTTTCAGCTCCCTTGGCTTCAGATCAGAGGATCATTGGACAACCGGGTTCTCTGCCACCTGGGAAGCTAATCAGACTCTGCCAACATTGGCCTACGGAACTTATGTTGATCGTCACAATCCCGACGGCCCGTTTGAGACTTGCGGACCCACGGTCCTATACCGGCCCAGTGGCGGCAGTTACCAGCCACCGGAACATCTCGAACCAGGCTATTGCGCGCTGTCCATTCTCTTTTCTGACTGGTCCCGCACCGGGCAAGCGGATCTGCGGGTCAGTAACGATCGCCATTACTATGTACGTGGCGGCCACGAGCAATTGTGGGCAATGGAAAAAACTCCACGCCCCTATTCGAAAGAAGACGGATGGTTGGCATATTCGATCTGGGGCATGGGCATCGCTTCACGAGATCTAACAGGCGATGGCTTCCCCGAAGTTTACCTGACTTCTATGGGTGACCAAAAATTTCAAGTTTTTGACCCCGAAGCTGGCGGCCCAACCTGGCGAGACGCCACTTACAGCAAAGGCACAACCGCTCACAGGCCACATATTGGAGACGACGGTCGCCCATCAACTGGATGGCATGCGCAATTTGGCGACGTTAACAACGACGGTCTAGACGATATCTTTGTCGCCAAGGGAAATGTCGAGCAGATGCCAGATGCAGCATTGAATGACCCCAACAACCTACTGTTACAACTGGAGAATGGTCAATTTCAAGAAGCTTCAGTCGAGGCTGGCGTTGCCTCTATGGCCAAGTCGCGCGGCGCGGCTTTGGCTGACTTCAACAATGACGGCTGGCTTGATCTGGTGGTAATTAACCGGGGCTCGGAACTTGAGGTCTATCAAAACCAGCCCCACACCGGGAATTGGGTGATGCTGGACATTTCCCAAGATAAACCAAACCGCTTCGCGGTCGGCGGCTTTATCGAGGCCAGGACCGAGTCAGGTGTGGTAACCCGGGAAATCACAATCGGTGGAGGGCACACCAGCGGTATCGCAGGGCTTCATCATTTTGGACTGGGGGATGCGAAGGCAATCGAAGTTCGGGTTATTTGGCCTGATGGCGAAGAAGGAGGATGGCAGGAAATCCAATCAAATCAGATCATTCAAATTGAGCGATGATCATTGGTCAACCGGCAGTCCACTTGGAACCTGATCTGGAACACCAAGACGTTCCGCGGGATCTTCCAGACTGGCCAGAAAGCTCAGTAGCGCGCTGATCTCCTGATCCGTCAGACTTATCCTCGACAGGTCGCTGCTTCTGGCAATCGCATCCAAATTCTCCGGGTTCGACAATGGCAGCTGATCCTTTGCACCCGGAAAGTCAGGAAGCACAGCCATTTCCAAGGAGTACGAACGCAGGGAATCCTCTGGGTCGAGATGATGGCGCACGATATCTTCAAGCTGCGCATAGGCACCGTTATGCCCGTACGGGGCCGTCAGCGTTACATTGCGCAACGAGGGCGTGCGAAACGCAAACGCATCCTCTGCGTCACCAGTCACGCGTAGGCGCCCATCATCCCGGACATGGCTTTCGAACCGCGCCGCTTTTCCGGGTCCTATCTGCGGCATCGCTATGGAGTGAAATTTGTGGTCTGTTTGGAACCAGCCCGAATGACAGATGCTGCACCCTGCCTTCCCGTAGAACAACTGCATGCCGCGCTGTGCATCTTCCGGCAACTCAGATTCCCCCCGCATCGCAAGGTCAAACGGGCTATTGACAGCGCGCCATTCGAAGGCAATGAAATCAGCTATTACATTCGCAATAGCGGAAAAGGTGATCGTATCCCCCGGTGCAACCTGAGAAAAACGCTGTTCGTATTCCGGGATGGCCGCGACGCGAGCCGCTATCAAATCCCACGCCCCGCCTTCCTGAGTAAGCAACCCGAGGCGTACAGCCTGGCTGACGTCATTCTCGGAATAGTGGCCTGCCATCTCATCAGGAGACAGCACCGGAAACATTGCCTGAGCTGCCAGAGCGGATTTGAAACCTGACCTCATATGAGTGCCCAGCGGCGTCCTGATACCGTTCGCGCGTGTCGGATCAGTTTCAAGGCGCCCATCATGAAAGAAGACTGTGAACTCGGTTGCGCCAAGATTCCAAAGACCCGGCGAATTGCGCGGGATTCGTTGCTCCGGCGGGTTTTTCGCATCGAATTTCCGCTTTGCCCCCAGACCCGCACCACCTTCACCGATCCCAAGCGAGAGCCCATCGGACGTGCCGAGTTTGGGGTGATGACAAGTCGCACAGCTGATATTCCTGTTCCCGGACAAGATCGGGTCGTAGAAAAGCAGTCGCCCAAGTTGGACCTCTTTCACGCCAGGTTCAACAAATTCTGGGATTGGCCCAAGGTTCTGAGCCGCTGCCACCGTAATGGACGCAATTACCACGCTAAAAGCAACAATCGGTGTAACAAGCTTCATGTCACACCCTCTGAAATCTGCAGAATCAATGTCTGCTCGTAAGGGGCTTCAGGAGCGCATATGATCGACGGGAACTCGGGGATGTTGGGCGCGTTGGGATAACCCGATGGCTCGATGCACACGCCAGCGCTCTTGTAAAAGGGTTCCGTGAGGTGAGCCCCGGAGTAAATTTGCACCCCTGCCTGGTCTGACCATACAGATAGCTTCAAACCCGTGGGTGTAGTAAGGTCGGCGACCGGAAGCCCCTTCTCTCGTGCGCTGTTGAAAACGAAGTAGTTGTCCAAATCCGTCAAAACGGCACTGATCGCTTTCGGCGCGGAAAAATCCATACCACTATCTCTTGCGTCCACAATCTTGCCCGAGGGAATACCCTGATTGTCAACTTCAAGATAACGGTTTGAAGTCAGCCGCAGACAATGTTCTGAAATGCCCGTTACGCAACCCAGGCTATAGTAATTATGTTGCGCTATACTTACGGGTGTCGGCCGATCCGGCTGTGCTGAAATCGAATAAACCAGACGCGGATAGTCCAGCCTTACTCGCACTTCAAATCTGACGGTTCCCGGATAACCGCTGGCACCCTCCGGGGAAGTGAGGCGCAATACGGCCTCGTTTGCTGTCATCTGCTCAAGAGCCCAATTCTGATGCGATAGGCCTGCCCGCCCACCGTGCAAGGAATTTCGACCCTCGTTTGCGTCCAGTTCATACCGAACATTTTCCATGTCAAAACGCGCTGCTCCAATCCGGTTGGCGACACGCCCAACGATTGCGCCCAGATAATTATTATCGGTGGCGTAGTCCCGCGGGTTCTCGTATCCAAGGATCATTGGCATCCCCTTGTACCACCAACCTTGAGTTGTCGCCCCGTAGCTGAGTAGCGACACGCGCATGTCGCCATCATTCAGGACGGCTCGTTCGATTTGAGGAGGTATGTCCCGCCTTTTGTTCATCGTTTCGCAAAAGGTGCTAAGGCCGAATAATATTGCCGGTAACGTTGGTATTCATTTTCGAATGCATCGATCAGATCCCCACGAGGCTCGATCACCGTGTCGATTTTGGGCGACATCATCACAGAGTCCGGGTTTGCGCCATTGACGGCGCACATTGCCAGGCGGGCGGCGCCGATGGCGGCACCAAATTCACTGCCCCGGGGCAAGGCAAGGGGCGTATTGAGCACGGTGGCCAGGTTTTTCAACCAATACCGAGATCGCGCACCGCCGCCAACGGCCAAAAGGCTGGTTGGCTTTGTTCCGGTACTCTTGAGGGCCTCCAAACAGTCCCGCATTGCAAAGGCGACGCCTTCCATGACAGCCCGCGTCAAATCAGTGGTCTCCGAGGAAATATCCACACCCAGGAACGCACCACGGATTGCACTGTCATTGTGAGGCGTCCGCTCACCTGAAAGATAAGGCAGAAACGTGATCTCTGATGGGCCATCCAGATCGGCAGGCAGCGAGGCGATCATGTCCCCAACGGACTGGCCCAGATTGCGGGAAAGCCAGTTCAAACTGTTTGTCGCAGAAAGGATAACACCCATCTGAATCCACCTGTCAGGGACAGAATGACAAAAAGAATGTATCGCCGTTTCTGGCGCTGGAGCATAGATGTCTCTGGACACCAGCAACACACCTGAGGTTCCGAGGGACAAGAAGCCAGTTCCATCGCTTGTACTGCCTATCCCACAGGCGGCAGCGGCATTGTCCCCTGCTCCCCCTGCAATCACGACCGGTCCAGACACTCCCCACTCTTGCTCCAACTCGGACCGCAACTCCCCGCCCGGATCACTGCCTTCGACCAGTCGAGGCATTTGTTCGATGTTCATGTGACTCTGTTCCAGTGCGGTTTCCGACCATCGCCGCGCACCAACGTCCAGCCATGAAGTTCCGGCACTGTCAGACATATCGCTGACGTAGTCTCCGGTCAGCCAGAGCCGCAGGTAGTCTTTCGGTAGTAGGACCTTGGCAGTTTTAGCAAACAGGTCAGGCTCATTTGCGCGGACCCATTCCAACTTGGGGGCCGTGAACCCCGGAAAAACGATATTGCCTGAACTCGAACGCATACTCGGCAGTTGATCAAGAATTTCTGCCTCTTTAGATGCCCGCGTGTCGTTCCACAGAATGCACGGTCGCAACACGTTACCATTGGCATCCAAAAGGGTCGCACCGTGCATGTGCCCGCTCAAACCAATGCCGCGCAGCGCAGAAAACGCGTTTCCGTGTGCAGCCCGAAGCTGACTGACGACTTCTTTGCAAGCTTCCACCCAATCCAAAGGGGACTGTTCGGACCATCCGGGTTTTGAGGAAGACGTAAGGATAATGGACTCAGCGCTACCTGCGACGGAACCTGCGTCGTCGACAAGAATCCCTCTGAGACCGGATGTTCCCAAGTCCAATCCAAGATACATCTTTGAACTCACCTACCTTTATTTTAGTTGCTAAAATTAATAGCCGGATAGATATTGTCAACAAAAGTTTCAGGCAAGTTGGCTTCTCAGTGAGATAACCCCGCACCACTGCAGATTTATCGACCAAACGGCGAAATCCGTATCTCTGATCAGTAGCGCACATCACAACAAGCGCAGCCGTCTTGTTCCTGCGCATCGCAAACATGAAGCCAATCGTCGCCCTGTTCGTTGAGGAAGTGGTTCCCAAATTACTTCGCCAAACACCTCGCAGTTAACTGCGTGGTATAGTTAGGTTCATCCGCTTTTGCGCGTCCAATTCTGGCTTGTATTGAACAACCAATCTCAGAGAGTTGCCCCATTTCCACAACTGGCGGCGCGGATCATGAAGCCCGTCATTCGTCAGATGAGTGGATTCTGGCAATCCAAGCCTGGATAACCGCACGACAAATAATAGCGCGAATATCCGAGTATCATCTTACAACGAAACACTGGGTGGGTCCTAGGCTTCAAACTCCATTGGTGCTGTCAGACAAATTCGAACCAGTCTCAATTTGACTCAAAATCGTGAACCTATCCGGAACAAAGTTGACGCCACTCGTCAAGAGCGGCGGTTCGCGTCAGCTTGAAGAAGTCTCGGCTGGTGAGGGATCTTTCCTGGTTAAAGTGGTTGTATACGGAGGAATGGTCGGAAGCGAAATTCTGTAAACTTCGAATGCGCCTTAAACCCTGCATCGCGCGCTCGCGTTGTTGATACGGCAGGTGCGAGTTCTCGACCCGGTTGTTGAGCCATCTACCCGTCGGTTGTTTTTCGAGCGTGCCCAGCTCTCTGACCGCGACTCTGTATCCGGCGAAGCGATCCGTGACGACGGCTTCCGCTTGGCCGTGTCGATTCATCAATTTCTTTAGAAATTTCAATGCTGCAGCTTTGTTTCGACGTTTGGTGACAACGGCTTCCAGCACTTCGCCCTCATGATCTACGGCCCGCCAGAGGTAATGTTTCTTGCCAATCACCTTCACGAAAACCTCGTCCACCTGCCACCTCCAATTCGAGAATTCACGCAGTTGTTGCACCCGCTTTTGTCTGATCTCAGAGGCGAAGATCGGACCGAACCTGTTCCACCAATATCGGCCAGTTTCGTGGCTCACGTCGATGACTCGCTCGTGCAGCAGATCTTCGACATTCCGAAGCGAGAGCAGGAAACGGATGTACAGCATCACCGCAAGGCGGATAATCTCAGGACTGGTTTTATAATATCTGAAAAAAGCAGGTCTGGTCATGGGCAAAAGCTATGCAACACCCCTACCCCGCTAAAGCAAAGTTCTTCTGACAAGACCAAACAGAATGCCTTATGAGCTAGCGATGAATAGTCTAATTTCGAGCTTGCCGTAGACTACCTCTTCAGCTTTTTGCCCGATGGAAGAAAAGCTGAGCGACGATGATAACACTTGTAAGTCCACCAGTTTTCGCGCTTCAGGTCGGCTATCGGGGCGAAATAACAATGGTTCTGAACTTGCGAAGGGAACCATTACACTCCGGCGAAGAGTATTTGTTTCTTGCGGTCTGCATCCCTTTGACACAAAACGAAATCGTTCTCATGCAAAAAGCCCTGAGGGGAGGACGCAACTAAAAAATGCCCAAAATCATCTCGCCCTGCGACTAACGCAACCAAAGTTTTCACGCCATTCTGCTGTTTCATTGAAGGCTTTATGAAACGCAACGCCGCACCAATGCGTCTATCGTCTGTGTTATTGGGCCCTGATGCGTGAAAGAGATGCCCGTGATGCATGGATGCCTGCCCTGCACGCAATTCGGCAGCAACTGCATCTTTTTCGTTCACATCGACTGCGATTTCCTGCCCGCGTGACAAAAGATTGTTTTCGCTGAAGGTGTCCACGTGAGGCACGATAAGGCTTTTGTGGCTGCCAGGAACAAACTTCATACACCCGCTTTGCTCAGACGCTTCTGAAATCGCAACCCAACAGGTAACCTCTTCAGCATCATCCAATCCCCAATAGGTCAAGTCTTGGTGCCACGAGACTATCTTCGATGATCGCGCTTCTTTTACGAAAAGTGCACCGCTCCAAACCATGAGGTCCGGCCCTAACACCGTTGAAGCAGCCTCAATCAGCTTCGGATGGCGAAGTAGTGCATCGAATGATGGTATCAGCCTGTCCGGATAAGAATATAGAAGCTTGAGTTTATCTGGGTCGTCTCTGAGAATGCGCTCAGCTTTCTCAAAATCATCGCGCAGCGTTTGGACCTCAGAAGCCGTCAGGATATCCAGCGGAGCTACGAAACCATCTCTTTCATAAGTCTTTGCAATATCACGCGTTCGTTTATCCATTGTCATTATCCGGAAAAGTTAACTGCACCTTCATTGATTGGGTTCGATCAGACGCGACCTCAAAGGCAGTGACAGCCTCGCCAACTTCGAAGGAATGCGTTACCAACTGGTCGACGTTAATTAGTCCGCTTCGCATCATCTCGACCGCGACTGAGAACTCGGAATGGAAACGGAAAGACCCGCGAAGCACTATCTCTTTTGCAGTCAACGCCTGCATCGGCACAGTCATATCTCCGCCCAGACCAAGCTGAACCAATGTTCCACCCGGTCGCAAGCATGCGACGCCAGAAGCCAGAGCCGATTGAGCCCCGGAACACTCCAGTTGTACATCAACCTGACCCTTGTCGTTTTCAAACTGCTCCAGTTTTTGTGGATCGGTGTAGGTGTTGATGACATCGTCTGCCCCGCATCCACGCGCCAGAGCGAGGGTCTGGTCCGAGATATCCGTCGCCACTATTCTGGCCGCCCCAGAACGACGCGCCGCCAAGATCGTGAGGCAGCCGATTGGACCGCATCCCGTGATAAGTACCGTTTTACCTAAGAGGCTCCCGACTTGTTTAATCGCGTGCAAACAGACCGCCAAAGGTTCGGCCATAGCGGCCTGCGCAGGACTTAACCCATCTGCAGGAACGCATTGACTGGCTTTCGCTACGAGTTTGCTTTGAAAAGCGCCTTGGATATGCGGGAACGGCATCGCACTGCCATAGAACTTCATATCAAGACAGTGGTTTTGCTGCCCGATCAGACAATAAAGGCAGGATTGGCAAGGTCGGGATGGAGAAACTGCAACCAGTTGACCTAAATGCAACCCCTGCACACTTGACCCAACTTTCACGATCTCCCCGGCGATTTCGTGTCCAAGCACCATCGGTTGACGCAACTTGATCGCGCCGAAACCACCGTGGTTATAATAATGCAGGTCAGAGCCGCAAATCCCTCCCGCGCGCATGGCAATCAAGACTTCGTCTGGCCCCACGTCGTGCACATCCCGGTTTTCCAACCTCAGATCTTTTGCGGCATGGATAACAACAGCAACACTGGCCGAAGACATTGCACGGACTCCCTATACAGATTGCCAAAAGATACGGATAGTCGGTGCTGACAACCAAGGGATTTTTGCATGACGCTTGAAATGTTTAACCTAGAGGGAACACGCGCGCTCGTAACAGGCTCTAGCCAAGGCATTGGATTTGCGTTGGCTCGTGGTTTGGCTGCCGCCGGTGCGCAGGTCGTTTTGAACGGGCGCGATGCCACTAAACTAGCGGCAGCAGCATCCGAGCTGAGCGAAACAGGCGCCTCGGTACGCGAACTTTCGTTCGATGCAACCGATCATGAAGGTGTCCGATCTGCTGTGGACGACTTTGAAGAAAAAGTCGGCCCAATAGACATCCTGATAAACAACGCCGGAATGCAACACAGGACGGAGTTACAGGATTTCCCCGCTGATGCCTTCGAGCGCCTGCTACAGACAAATGTAGCGTCCGTCTTTCACGTCGGTCAGGCTGTGGCACGGCACATGATTGAAAGAAAGTCTGGTAAGATCATTAACATTGCGTCGGTTCAATCCGCATTAGCAAGACCGGGTATTGCGCCTTATACGGCGACAAAAGGCGCCGTGACCAATCTTACAAAAGGAATGGCAACTGATTGGGCTAAGTATGGTCTAAACTGCAATGCCATTGCGCCTGGATATTTCGATACACCTTTGAACGCCGCCTTGGTTGCCGACCCAGAGTTTAGCTCATGGCTTGAGAAACGTACCCCGGCCGGTCGCTGGGGCAATGTAGAAGAACTTGTCGGCGCCGCCATTTTCCTTGCTTCCCCTGCATCCAGTTTCGTCAATGGTCATACTCTCTATGTCGATGGTGGAATAACGGCGTCACTTTGATCTGCAGCTTCCAATCGCCTGCTAAGCAAGACCGACTTAGATATCGTTCATAGCGCCGACCCCAAGGCAATCACCACAACCACCATTAATGAAGCGGCCATCGCAATATTGATCCTTTGATGCGATCTCTCGCTTAAATCAAGGCTACCCAGCTTTGCGCCAGCACCCAGCCAGATCATGTGCACTGGAACCCAAATCATATTGAATACTACGATTTTTATGACGACCTCCCAAACGGGCGCATCGGGCAAAAAGGCAAACCCTGAAAACAATGCTGTGCCGACCACGTAAGCCTTGGGATTGATGAACTGAAGTGTCAGACCGTTCGCAAAACCAAGCGGCGAAACCGCAGGAGAAAATCCGACCTTTGAGCCGGCGCTGGCAATACGCCAGGCGAGAAATACCAGATACCCGACAGAGGCGAATAGCAACAAAGTTCTAAGCACCGGTACAGCCAAAGCAACCGCAGCGACTCCAGAGACAACTAACATCATGTTGATGAACCCGCCCAGCATCAGACCAGCCACAAAGGCGAGTCCAGCTCGAAAACCAAATGCTGATCCAATACCCGCGGTTGTTAGAACACCCGGGCCCGGCGTAATCAGCAGAAAGAAAACCGCGACAGCAAACTCAAACACTTTTCAGATTGGCCTATTACAGATCTCTGCATTCCGGCACAGCTGTGATCACCGATCCGTCCTTATGGTGTTGCAGCAGATTGTCGACAGTCAGGTCACCCATTGCTGCACGCGTCTCAAAAGTCGCGCTACCAGCGTGAGGGAGCAGAACGACATTGGACAACTCGCGCAATGCTTCTGGAACGCGCGGTTCGTCCTCAAAAACATCAAGCCCTGCCCACCCGAGCTCACCATTTTGCAATGCAGTAATTAAGGCAGTTTCGTCGACAACCGAACCTCGACTAACGTTTATCAGAGTGCCGTCTGCCCCCAACGCGCGCAACACCTCAGCGTTGACCAGCCTATTGGTCGACGGGCCGCCGGGCGTGATGCATATGAGGACGTCCACATGCTCTGCCATTTCAACCAAATTGTCGAAATATCGATACGGGACATCCTTTTGATTGCGGGTGTGATATGAGATTTCGGGTGCCCACGGCTCCAACTTATCAACAATCGCCTGACCAATGCGACCAAGACCAAGAATGCCTATTTTTTGATTGTCCGCTGATCGCGTCAAAGGGGCATTACCTTCAACTTCCCATCGCCCGGACCGGACGTATTCATCGTCACGTATGAGCTCTCGATAACATGACAGCAACAGCAGAACGGCAGTGGTTGCGACTTCTTTGTTCAACACATTGGGCGTGTGCGTCACAACAATCCCGCGCTCAGCCGCAGCACTTGCGTCGACGGCGTCGTAACCGACTCCATAGACGCTGATCATCTTCAGATTACTGAGTGAAATCATTAGGTCATGCGGAACGCCATCATGCCCGTTCGTTACGATATGCGTAATACTTTCCGCGTTGAAATCGTCTAATTGTTGAATATTGAACACTGAAGACAGGCGTTCTCTCATCCGTTCAGTGATCCCTCCGATTTGCAACAAGTCAGTCATCTTGGCCGACCTTTTGCCGCTGAACACCAAGCCCATCGATACGAAGCTCCATGACGTCGCCTTTTTTCAGATAAACTGGTTCCGGTTTGATCCCCATTCCAACACCGGGCGGTGTTCCAGTAGAAATGACATCACCGGGATGCAGTGTGAAAAGTTGGCTTAGATGCTCAATGATCTCGGCAACGGAAAAGATCATCGTGGCAGTATTCCCGGTTTGCATGCGCTGACCGTTTACATCCAGCGACATACCAAGACTCTGAGGATCCGGCACCTCATCCCGGGTCACTAGCCACGGGCCGGTAGGGCCAAATGTGTCGCAGGATTTTCCTTTGGTCCATTGACCTGTCAGTTGCGTTTGAAAATGCCTTTCCGACACGTCGTTTACGATGCAATAGCCCGCAACATATTCGAGTGCGTCGGCCTTGGAAACGTATTTGGCCGTTTTACCAATGACGACCCCCAGTTCGCATTCCCAGTCGGTATGTGTAGACCCCCGCGGCATAACAACATCATCATAGGCACCTATGACAGCCGAGTTCGCCTTGAAAAAAAGTATCGGATGCTCGGGAATATCTGCGCCGGTTTCTGCAGCATGGTCCGAGTAGTTCAAACCGATGCAAAGAAATTTACCGATGTCACCGACACACGGCGCGATACGAGGGTCGCCCTCTACAATTGGCAGGTTGTTCGGATCCAATGACCGCAGGTTATCAAGCGTTCCGTCATCCAACATATCCCCCGTGATATCATTGATATGAGCGGACAGATCCCGCAATTGACCCTCAGAGTCGACCAAGGCTGGCTTTTCCGAGCCCTTGGCTCCGTAACGAACAAGTTTCATTTCTGTTCCTTTTAGTGGTTATCGCGTGGCATGAAGCCTCGCGCGATATCGCGGTAGTTTTCTGCACCCTTGAGCGTCATACCGCGATCCAGCCGATCTACTTTTTCGCGGAATAATTCCTGCCAGGGGGATTGGTTGGGCGGGGTTGAATAACCACCCTTTGCCTCCAGATCGCGGGCGCGTTCATGCAGTTCTTCAAGCGAAACCAGCATATCCGCTGTGCCTTTGCCAAGATCGATGCGCAGTCGGTCGCCATTTCGCACCAAGGCCAATCCACCACCCTCTGCAGCTTCGGGTGAGGCATTCAGGATAGACGGACTTCCTGATGTACCGGATTGCCGTCCATCACCGATGCAAGGAAGGGCTTCGATGCCCTGTTTCAACAAATATGCGGGCGGCCGCATGTTCACGACCTCTGCAGCGCCAGGGTATCCTTTTGGTCCCGCTCCGCGCATAATCAGAATACAGTTTGCGTCGATGTTTTCTGCAGGATCATCGATCCGATGGTGAAAGTCCTCAGGCCCATCAAACACAACCGCCCTGCCCTCAAATGCATCAGGATCATCCGGGTTCGACAGGTAGGTCTCTCGAAATGCCTTTGAGATCACAGATGTCTTCATTATCGCACTCTCGAACAGGTTGCCCGAGAGATTGATGAACCCCGCCTGTTGCTTAACCGGGCTACTGACAGGCTTGATTACGTCGCTATTCTGAGACCGGCGCGTCGAGCAGTTATCGCCCATTGTCTTGCCGTTCACCGTTATCGCATCGGGATGCGGCAGCAATCCAGCATCAAGAAGCTCTCCGACAACGGCGGGTACACCTCCGGCCTGTTGGTAATCTTCGCCCAGATACTCACCCGCAGGCTGCATGTTAACCAACAGTGGAACGTCGTGGCCAAGTTTCTGCCAGTCATCGTTGGTCAACGGAACACCAAGATGCCGAGCGATTGCATTCAGGTGGATCGGCGCATTCGTCGATCCACCAATCGCAGAGTTGATAACAATCGCATTCTCAAAAGCCTGACGTGTCATCACATCGCTGGGGCGTAGATCCTCCCAGACCATGTCCACAATGCGTTTACCCGTTTCATAACTGATTTGACCGCGCTCTCTATACGGGGCTGGAATGGCTGCTGATCCGGGCAATTGCATACCCAAGGCCTCAGCAAGCGAATTCATGGTCGTTGCTGTTCCCATCGTATTGCAATAACCCACCGAAGGTGCTGCGGCGGCTGCGATTTCCATGAACTCATCGGTGTCGATTTCGTCAGCCGCAAGGTCTTCGCGCGCTTTCCAAATAACCGTTCCCGATCCGGCGCGCTCACCTTTCCACCAGCCGTTGAGCATGGGACCGACCGACAGGGCGATCGCTGGGATGTTGACGGTCGCAGCGGCCATAAGAAGCGCGGGCGTGGTCTTGTCGCAACCAATGTTCAGAACAACGCCGTCAATCGGATACCCGAATAGACTCTCAACCAAGGACAGATAAGCCAGGTTGCGGTCGAGTGACGCCGTTGGCCGTTTACCTGTCTCTTGTATCGGGTGGACCGGTATTTCGATGCACGTTCCCCCGGCGGCGATGATTCCATCGCGAACACGTTTGGACAATTCGATATGATGCCGATTACAGGGGCTCAAATCACTGCCGGTCTGAGCAATGCCAATGATCGGTTTGCCTGATTGCAGTTCCTCACGGGTCAATCCGTAATTCAGGTATCTTTCCAGATACAATGCGGTCATCTCAAGGTTCTCAGAATTCATGAACCACTTGCGAGATCGCAAATCGTTTTTTGATACTTTTGTCATTGGCCTGACCAACCCCCGTCAATTATGTGCGTGTGTCCTGTGGTGAATGCACTTTCATCGCTCGCCAGATAGACGACCAATGCAGCAATCTCTTCTGCTTTCGCTACACGCCCCATAGGCTGACGCGCCACAAATTGTGCAAGGGCCTCTTCTCTGCTGCCCAATTGCTCTCCCAACGCATCTACGCGGTCACGCCAACTGGGACTGTCGACTGTTCCCGGACAAATGCAATTGCACCGGATTCCTTTTGTTATGAAGTCCACGGCCACCGATTTCGTCAGCCCGACAACAGCGGCTTTTGTCGTTCCATATACAAAACGATTTGGCGCACCGATTATGGAACCCAGCGCGGAAGACATATTGATTATCGAGCCTCCTCCGCGCTCTAGCATTCCCGGCAATACAGCCTTTGTCGTGCGCACCATTGAGCGCACATTAAGGTCCATTGCGAAATCCCACTCTTCATCGGCTGCATCCAGAATAGTTCCGTGATGCACGAACCCTGCGCAGTTGAACAAAACGTCCGGCTTCGCTCGCGCGACCCCATGATGAATGCTGTCATTATTCGTCACATCCATCTCGAAAATTTCGAGATTTTCGAGATTCCGACCGCGAATCAAATTTAGTTGTTCAGGGCTAATATCCGTCGCATAGACTTTTGCACCCTCTCTTGCCATTGCAATTGCGCTTGCAAGTCCGATCCCCTGTGCGGCGGCTGTGACCAGGACGCTTTTTCCCTTAAGTCTTTCTGACATATAAATATTCCGACCTCAAAAGTGGCGACTGGACAAGTGTTACGTCGTCCCACAGATCAACCGAGAAGCAAAGAAACCTTGGCGGATTTGCAACGACTTCTGGCATGTGGGCACAGAGCCGTTAGCGTATGACAGAGATTTTGGTTTGGCCATAACCATGCGTGGCGCACCTTCGGAAGGACAGTGGATGATGAGCAAGCAGTTCAAAGTGGCTCTGTTGGGAACCGGCCTGATGGGAGCTCCTATGGCGCGGAATATTTTGCGCGCCGAGTTTCCGCTCTCTGTATGGAACCGCAGCTTGAAAAAGGCAAAACCGTTGACAGCAGAAGGCGCGACATTGGTGGAAACTGCCCCGCTGGCGGTTTCGGGTGCAGACGTAATAATAACCATGCTCTCGGATGGATACGCGACCGGCGCGCTACTTGCTGACGAGGCTTTCCGCGAGCAACTCAAACCGGGGATGATCTGGATTGATATGTCGAGCGCCAAACCCGAACACGCAAGAGAGCAATCCGCGCAGCTTTCCTCGATGGGGGTACTGCATCTGGACGCCCCGGTTTCCGGTGGCACCAAAGGTGCCGAAGCTGGCACCCTTGCGATCATGGTCGGTGGCGATCAGGACGTTATGGAGCGCGTGCGACCGGTTCTGACAGCAATGGGCGAGCCTGTGCATGTTGGCCCAAGTGGTTCTGGTCAATTGTGCAAATTGGCCAATCAAACAATTGTCGCTGTAACAATATCGGCTGTCGCCGAAGCGACTCTGCTGGCTCAGCAAGGTGGTGCGGACCCCTCCGCGTTGAGGGCCGCACTGAAGGGGGGCTTTGCGGATAGTATTATCTTGCAACAACATGGCGAACGCATGTCTGATGGAAATTTTACACCTGGGGGTTTGTCTAAGTTTCAACTAAAGGATTTGGACAACACGCTGGAGGAAGCGGGAAGCCTTGGCGTTGAGCTACCTAGCACCCGATCTGTGCGCGACCGTTTCGAATATCTGATAGACGAAATGGATGGGGCCGAACTGGATCATTCGGCTTTGTATCTAGAACTCAAAAAACGGAACGGAATGCTGTGACGCGGATCCTGATTATAGGCGGCGGAGGAATGCTGGGTCAGAAACTGGCCCATCGCGTGTCGACCCAAGAAACCTTCGGAGCCGATGCCCAAGTCTCACTGTTCGATCTCTCGTTCCCGCCCGACAGTGCGGCAGGTAATCAAATTGTGGGGAACTTGACTGCGTCAGGCATAGCTAAGTCTTTTGCTACGCAGCGGCCAGACGTCATTTTTCATCTTGCAGCTATCGTTTCAGGCCAAGCTGAAACAGACTTTGCGTTGGGTTGGGATGTAAACCTTATGGCAACGTGGGCACTGCTGAACGCACTTAAGGATGAACACGAGGCATCAGGAAACGAGTACACACCTCGTCTGGTTTTTGCCTCGTCCATAGCAGTTTTCGGGTCACCATTCCCCGAAAAGATAAGCGATGAGTTCCTCTCGGCACCTTTGACAAGTTACGGAGCGCAGAAAGCGGCCGCTGAATTGATGATCACGGATTTCAGCAGGAAAGGATACATCGACGGTATTTCCTTGCGCTTGCCCACTTTGTGTGTGCGCCCGGGCAAAGCCAACGCTGCCGCTTCGTCCTTCTTTTCGGGTATAATCCGAGAGCCATTGAATGGGGATGAGGCTGTCTTGCCAGTTGCCGAAACCGTTCGCCACTGGCACGCCAGCCCCCGCGCCGCTGCGACTTTTTTGACCCACGCAGCAACAATGGACACACAGCTTTTGAATGACAGACGCGCATTGAACATGCCTGGCGTAAGTTGCACCGTCGCCGAACAAATCGAAGCTCTGCGCAAAGTGGCAGGTCAAGAAGCGGTTGGCCTAATCAGGCGAGAACCCGACGAGGCAATCGAACGAATAGTCAAGAATTGGCCGCGCGACTTTCAAACAGATCGCGCTCTGGAGTTGGGGTTCGAAGCGGAATCAAGCTTCGACGAAATCATTCGCGTGTATTTAGAAGACGATTTTCGGCTTTAGTCGCCCATCGTCTTTCCAGTTAGGTGGCGTTCCAGATGATCGTGAATTTTCTCTCGTGTTAACTGCTCATCCCCTGACAATGCAGCTTCAAGTATATCGGCATGGTGTCTTATGTTCTGAGAAATGAATTCAAAGTTCCGGTCTGCAACCATCAACTGCTGCCTGAACTGCGCGTAAACTCGGCTATGCATTTGTTTTAAAGTTTCCGAGCCACAGGCAGAAATAAGTGTTTGGTGAAACTCCTTTTCCGAGGCAAACCATATCTCGATAAGGCCGCTCGGGTCGTCGGTGGCGTGAATGCGTTTTTCGATATGGCTGAGTTTGTGATGTGCGGCCGTCAATCTTGCTTCCCAATCCACCCCGCCATTACGGATCGACATTGCGGTGCCTTCGGCCTCCAACAGAACACGGACGTGCGTCAATTCGATTAGCTTCTGCGGCGATCGCATTGGCACGCGGAAACCTTTTTGTTCCTGAAAGTCCACCAAACCAACAGCGGCCAAACGAAAAAGGACTTCACGAACGGCGCTCGCAGAACAGCCATACACTTTACGAAGTTCTTCAGCCCGCACCTTCGCTCCATGCTCGAATCCATTAGAGATCAGGCGCATCTTAAGATCTTGATAAATATCTATTTCGTCGTTCATTCCAGTATGCACCTTCAAGTTTTGTCCAAGTAGCGTCCTAACCTTATTTTCGAATTATCGCAAGAATCTCGAAATTTTTAGAAATTTCAATTTTTTCTTGTTGCATTCGATTCGTCGGCTTAACGTTTACCTGCGCGACAGCAAAGGAGGCGGCAAGATCTTCCACACCGCGCACGCTCAACGTCTGGGAGGACAATATGAAAATAGTCAAGACAGCGGCCCTGGCGGCCGTAGCCACGACAATGGCAGCCGGTTTCGCGATGGCTGAAACAACGAAGCTTAGAATTCAAACCCATTTTTCGCCCGAAACTCTGTCAGGCCAGATGGCTGCAAAATTCGTTGAAGACATTCAGGAAATGTCGAACGGCGAAATCGAAGTTGAAATGTTCTATTCCTCTTCGGTGGTCAAATCAGTTGAAACCTTCGATGCCGCAGCTACCGGAATTCTGGATTGCGACATGACGGGCGGCGGCTATCAGACCGGTAAAAACCCGGCCTTCCAGTTTGCGGGCGACCTGCTCGGCGGATATCAGAACCCATATCAGCAAATGGCTTGGCTTCTTCATGGCGGCGGAAGAGAAGCTGTAAATGATCTATACAACGGCTACGACATGGAATTCATCGGATGGTGGATTCCCGGGCCAGAGTCGCTGTCTTCGACCAAGCCGATTGCAAAAGTGGAAGACTTCAAGGATTGGAAGTTCCGCTCGCCTCCAGGCCTTGCAACCAAGGTGTTCGCGGAACTTGGTGCTTCTCCGATCGTGATGGACTTCAACGAAATCTTCACGGCTTTGGAAACCGGTATCATTGATGGTGCGGATGCTGCGAACCTGACGAACAATGTGGGCCTCGGTCTGTACGAGATCGCAGGCCACACAAACTATCCCGGTTTCCACTCGATGCCTGCAGATCACCTAGCTTGTCGCAAAGACGTCTGGGAAGCGATGCCCGCGCATCACAAGAAGATCATGGAAGTCGCAATGGATAGCCTGGCATTGCACAATGCCACAATCAATGAAGTGCAGAACGCTCAGACTGCAAAAGACCTGAAGGCAAAAGGCGTTCAGTTGTACGAATGGTCGCCTGAAGACCTGGCAGCGTATCGCGCGGCCGTTCAGGTCGGTTGGACGGAGTTCGCAACGACACCTGAAGCACAGGCGCTTTTGGAAAGCCACATCAACTTCCTGCGTGACCTGGGCGCAATGCAGTAATCAGGCTTCGATCGAACTACGACACACGGAAAGGCCGCACTTGCGGCCTCTCCGGATCGGCGCCGGGATCCAGAACTTCATGAAAATCACCAGAATAATAAGTCATGTACTGCAGTACGACATGCCGGAAGTTCTGGGCTACTCGCAACAGTATTATGACAAGCGTACAACCCATCTGGTCGAGATTCAGACAGATGAAGGGGTAACCGGTTGGGGGGAGTGCTTTGGTCCCGGAAACGTAGCCATTGCGAACAAATCCATCGTGGAAAAGGTAATCCAACCAATGGTCCTTGGCATGGACCCTTTGGACAAAGACGTGATCTGGCACAAGGTGTACAATCTTTTGCGAGACCATGGCCAAAGCGGAATGCCAATACAGGCTTTGTCCGGGGTGGACATCGCACTTTGGGACATCTCCGGCAAAATCTCTGGCCTCCCCCTCCATAAGCTTGTCGGCGGGGCTCATCGCGCAAGCGTTCCTTGCTACGGCTACGGCATGATGCTCCGGGATGAACCGATTTCTAGTCTTGCAAGCCGTTTTGAGGATGAAGCCGCAAAGATCAAGGCAATGGGATTTACCGCCACCAAAATGAAAACGGGCTTTGGCCCGAAGCCTGATGTGAAACTGTGCGAAGCAGTTCGACGCGGAGTTGGTGACGACTTTCCTTTTATGGTCGATGCAAACCATGCCTATACGACTTCAGACGCGTTCTTTGTCGGTCGGGCGCTGGAAGAACTGGACGCATATTGGTTCGAAGAACCGGTCGCGCCAGAAGACATTGACGGATACCGCGAACTGCGCACTTCGCTTAAAGTAAACATCTCGGGCGGAGAGGCGGTATTCAATCGCTGGGCATGGCGCAATCTTCTTGAAAACCGTGGCATCGATATCGCGCAGCCAGAGGTTTGTGCTTTGGGCGGTGTTTCAGAGTATCTCAGGGTACTGTCTCTATGCCACGCACATTTCATTCCGGTCGTAAATCACGTCTGGGGTAGCGCCATCGCCGTCGCAACTAATCTGCATTTACTAGCGGCCATGCCCGCAATTCCAGGCGGCTTGCATCCATGGGAGCCGATGCTGGAGTTCGACACAACGGACAACAAGTTTCGGGACGATCTGCTGACCGAACCGCTGGAAATTCAAAATCAGGTCAAGGCCAACAACGGCCGAGTCATGATACCGACTGGCCCCGGATTGGGTGTCGAGCCGGACCGAGACTTTATCGATCACTACAGGATCGAAGGATAAGGACGAGGGTTACGCGATGCACAAGAACTCAGGCGGACTAATTGAATGGCTCATACCGTTGGCCTTCGTCGCAACAGCCAGCTGGCTTGTTTGGCATCTTCCCGCATTCCTATTGGACTGGCTGCCTTACACCTCTGAATCCCTCAAAAGTCAGGTAACTGAAATATATCTGCGCAGCGACGTTACGCCCGAATTGTCTGGCGTATTCGGGGGGTATGTCGACATCATCGACATGGCCGCGCTCGTCCTTCTACCGTTTCTTGCAGTGATTGGTACCAAGACCGTGCGCCCGGCGACGATGGAGTTCGAAGGCTCGACGGTTATGGACCGTTTCGCCCTGTTCATAGGTCGAGTGACGATGATGATGATCGCAATCATGACTGTCGTCATGCTCTACGAAGTCTTCATGCGTTATATCCTGGAGAAGCCGACCGAGTGGGCGAACGAAATGACACTCTGGTTCGCCAGCTTTGTGTTTTTGATGTCTGGCTACTACGCCATGCAGCAACGCAGTCACATTCGAATATTCCTGATGTACGACGCAGTTCCACGTTGGCTTCAGCGCGTTTTTGATACGGTTTCGACTATACTGATCTTGCTATTTGCCTTCTTTCTTGTCTACGGCAGCTACAAACAGGTGTTCGTCAACAAGCTCTACAAATGGGAGCTTTATGGCTCTGCCTTCAATCCTCCGATCCCGGCGACGTTGCAGCCGATGGTGCTGATCGTGATTACGCTCGTCGCAATGCAAGCAATTTTGAACTTGGTCGCGGATTGGAACAAAGAACCGGAAATCCACACAGATGAACCGGACGAAGACGAAATTGAAATGATCAAACGGGCGGTGGGACAAGACTGATGGACATTGGAACAATCTCACTCATCCTGATGGTCGCCCTGATTGTGCTTCTGGCGATCGGGATGCCCTTGGGTCTGGCCTCGGCTTCGCTTGCGGTTCTGGTTCTTGTGCTCAAGTTCGAACCGACACTGCTTTTAAACCCGTTTTCATTCGGCGACGGGATTCTCACCGGTCGGCCAGGGACTGGGCCGCTCTATATCCTGGCGCAGAAGATATACGGGCTCTTAACGGACTACGTGCTCATATCCGTGCCATTGTTTATCTTCATGGCGTCGCTGCTAGAGCGGTCCGGGATCGCGCGCGACATGTATTCTTCGCTGAATGTCTGGCTGTCCAGAACACGCGGCGGCATCGCGATCGTGACCTCGATCATGGCGGTGATCATGGCTGCCATGTCCGGCATCATCGGCGGTGAGGTTGTCCTGCTGGGCCTTATCGCCCTGCCCCAGATGCTGCGCCTGGGCTACGATCAGAATCTCGCGATCGGCGTCATCTGCGCCTCAGGGTCTCTGGGCACCATGATCCCTCCTTCGATCGTTCTGATCATCTATGGGCTGATCACCGAAACTTCGATCAAGTCGCTGTTCACCGCGTCTTTCATTCCCGGCTTCATGCTGGCCTCGATGATCATCCTGTACATCATCATCCGCACGCGGTTGAATCCTCATCACGCTCCGCTGCCGGAACCGGACCCAAACGACCCAGAACCGGCCGAAAAACGCAAATTGTTTGGGGCCTTCATGAGCATCGTTGTCGCCGGATTTTCCACCGTTCTGTTTATCCGGGCCGCGTTTTTCGAGCTCTCAGGCTCGAACGCTGCCAGCCAGGGTGAGCCCGCGAGGCTGGGAACGGCTGACTACCTGCCCTGGTTTGCCGGCATCACGATCGTCGCCCTTCTGCTGATTTTCTTCGTCTTTGGCAGACAACGCGCAAAAATCGGTTGGGAAATGGGCAAGGGTCTCGTCGCGCCGCTGGTTGTAATCGGCGTCGTGCTCGGCTCGATCTATGGCGGGATCACAGGTATCACTGAGGCTGCAGGCATGGGCGCCTTCGCAGTCCTGATCATCGCCATCCTAAGGGGCGAAGGATCGTTCGAGCTGGTTTGGGACAGCTTGATGCGGACACTAAAATCCACAGGCACCATCATCTGGGTTACGATCGGGGCCGCCGCGCTGGCGGGTGCCTATACCATTGCTGGAGGGCCCCAATACGTGGCCGACCTGATCGTCGGCCAGGAGCTGCCGACCATGTTGGTCATTCTGGTAATGATGCTGATCTTGCTGTTCATGGGCGCATTCATGGATTGGGTCGGCATCGTACTGTTGATCATTCCGGTCTTTCTGCCGATCGTCCTGCGCCTTCCTATCGAGGAAATCGGAGTCTTTGGCCAGTTGGAGCCGAGTCATGTCGCCATCTGGTTCGGCGTCGTGTTCTGTATGAACATGCAGGTCAGCTTCCTCTCGCCCCCTTTCGGCCCGGCCGCGTTCTACCTGAAGTCAGTGGCTCCGCCGCATATCAGCCTGACGGATATCTTCCGCGGCTTCCTGCCATTCATCGGGATCCAGTTGCTGGCGCTTTCCGTTCTTCTGATCTGGCCGGGTATCATCGCGCTGCTGTTGTGAGGTTGCACCCATGCTGACACAAGATGCGATTGGCAAGTTCCAGACCGATGGATACCTCGTGGTTGAGGATGTAATTCCCAGCGATGTCCTGGGTCGGGTGCAAGCGGAATACTCGGATGTCCTGAACCGACTCTATGACTGTTGGTACAAAAAAGGACTGGTCAAGGACGAGCCGTCCGGAATGACCTTCTGGGACAAACTTCTGTCCGCCTATCAGGCCGGATGCGACTATTTCCAGCCGCTGGACATCTCGCTGCCCGGCGATCGGATCATGGCGGACACACCGTTCCATATTGGGCCCGCAGTGTTCGACTTGCTGACGGCCCGTCCCATGCTTGACATCGTCGAGCAGCTGATCGGGCCAGAGTTGGTGAGCAATCCAATCCAGCACGTTCGGCTGAAGCCACCTGCCCTGAAGCTGTCCAAGGACGAGGTGCGCGCGCACATCACCGCAACGGACTGGCATCAGGACCGAGCGGTTGCGCTGGAGGATGCTGATCAGACCGACATGGTCACGGTTTGGATTGCCGTCAACGATGCAACGGTTGAAAACGGCTGCCTGCAAGTGCTGCCAATGGCACAAGACCAATCTATCCTGCCACATTGTGCCCGGACGCAGACAGGCATTGCCGACGGGTTCATTGATGAAGGCCGCGCCGTGCCCCTTCCAGTCAAGGCCGGCGGGATCATCCTGTTTCACCCTTTGACGCCACACGCTTCGCTGATCAATAAAACGGATCGGTTCCGCTGGTCGTTCGACATCCGCTTTAGTGCAGCAGGCCAACCGACCGGTCGAGATCATTTCCCCAGCTTCATCGCGAGGTCCAGATCGCGCCCCGAAACCGAGCTGCGAGATTGGCGCGTCTGCAAGTCCAATTGGGAGGCGGCACGAGCAAGACTGTCTGGCAAGCCGCATATAGATATTCACCGGTGGTCATCGGACTCACCGTTCTGCGCCTAGCTGCTGCCGCCAGGAAAGCTGATTATGACTTTTGTACGTTTAGATCGAACGGATAGCGTGGTGGTTGCAACTCGGCACCTGGAGGCCGGCAGTATGGTCGAGGATGTCACGACCAATGCGCGCATCCCCTCGGGGCACAAGGTCGCCACGCGGAATCTTGCACTCGGCGATCCGGTCAGAAAGTACGCCCAGATCATCGGCTACGCCACCCAACCGATCGAACCCGGCGACCATGTGCACACCCACAATGTCGAGTTCCGGAACACCAGTGTGGACTACGAGTTTGCGACGGATCACAGGCCCACCAAACCTGCCACCTCGGTCGATACATTCATGGGCTACCACCGGGACAGCGGTCGGGTCGGCACGCGCAACTACATCGCGGTTCTGACCACCGTGAACTGTTCGGCGACTGCGGCCCGCATGATCGCCAATCACTTCACGCCGGACAAGCTGGCCGAGTTTCCGAACATCGACGGCGTGGTGGCCTTTGTCCATGGAACGGGCTGCGGAATGGCCGATTCCGGCGACGGTTTTGAAGCCCTTCAACGGGTCATGTGGGGGTTTGCAAAACACCCCAACCACGCTGCCGTTCTGATGGTCGGTCTAGGCTGCGAGATGAACCAGATCGACTGGCTGCTGGACGCGTATGGGCTGAAGCAAAGTCCCACCTTCCAAACGATGAACATCCAGAACGTCGCCGGATTGCGTCGGACCGTGGAAATGGGCATCAACAAGATCAACCAGATGCTTCCCATTGCCAATGAGGCGAGGCGCAGCGAAGCCCCGGCGTCCGAACTGATGGTTGCGCTGCAATGCGGTGGCTCGGACGCTTGGTCCGGCGTGACCGCGAACCCGGCGCTCGGACATGCCTGCGACCTGTTGGTTGCGCAAGGCGGCACAGGTGTCCTTGCGGAAACACCCGAAATTTACGGAGCCGAACACCTTTTGACCCGCCGCGCCCTTAGTCGCACAACTGGGGAAAAACTGATCGGACTGATCGATTGGTGGCAGGACTATACCGCTCGCAATCACGGTTCGATGGACAACAACCCAAGCCCCGGCAACAAGCAAGGGGGTCTGACGACCATCCTAGAGAAGTCGCTGGGGGCAGCGGCGAAGGGCGGCACCACCCCTTTGACCGGTGTATTCAAATACGCCGAACCCATCACCGCCAAAGGCTTCACCTTCATGGACAGCCCCGGATATGACCCGGCCTCGGTGACCGGGCAGATCGCGGCTGGGTGCAACCTTGTGTGCTTCACCACGGGACGCGGCTCTGCATTTGGGTCCAAACCGGCACCCACGCTGAAAATCGCTACCAACTCTGAATTGGCAGCACGCATGCCCGAAGACATGGACGTGAATGCGGGCGACATTCTGACCAAAGGCGCCAGCGTCGAGGAAAAAGGACAGGAAATATACCGACGGCTGCTCCAAGTCGCCTCTGGCGCGCGGACCAAGTCCGAGGCGCAGGGCTTGGGTGACTACGAATTTGTTCCCTGGCAAATCGGAGCGGTGATGTGAAACGGATCCTTGTAGCCGGCGGCGGATTAATCGGTATCCGCCACGTCCGCGCCGTGATTGAGCATCCCGGTTGCCAGTTGGTCGGGTTGGCCGATCCAGATGGCTCGATCCAGATCGACGCGCCGCGTTTTGCTAGTATGGACGAGGTGCAGGACCCGGTAGATGGCGTCATTATCGCCACTCCGACCCGCCTGCATGCCGAACATGGCATTCTGGCCGCATCCCGCGGTTGGCACATGCTGATCGAAAAGCCGGTTGCCGCGTCGGTCGATGATGCCCTGCGCCTGAAGACGGCCGTTCGCCAGGCCAATGTCCGCAGCCTTGTAGGCCACCATCGGCGGTATCATACAATCTTGCAACACCTGAAGGAGGTGATCGCGCAAGGTACGATCGGACAAGTCATCAATGTCTCGTTGCTGTGGGCCATGCGCAAACCCGACAGCTATTTTGAACAGAACTGGCGGACTTCCGATGGCAGCCCAGTCATGATCAATCTGGTGCATGATATCGATGTCCTGCGCTTTGTGATCGGAGAAATCTCGGATGTCGTCGCCCTGCCCGGAGCGCCCATCCGCGGATCAGAACGGATAGAAAGCGGGGCTGTCGCGATCGCATTCGAAAACGGCGCGACGGGCACTATCAGCTTTGCCGATACCGCACCCAGCCCCTGGGGGTTTGAGGCCGGAACCGGCGAGAACCCGAACATCGGCACGACCCATCAGGACATGATCTGGATCACGGGAACCAGTGGCGCTGTGAGTTTTCCCTCCATGACCCTGTGGCGCGGACAGGATTGGGGCACTGCGGCCCAAAAAGACCAACTTACACGACCGGAACAACAACGCGCACCGCTAGAGGTGCAGCTGGATCACTTCCTTGACGTGATCGATGGCGCTCCTCCACTGATTGACGTCGAGGATGCAGCCCGAACGCTCGAGGTCACATCACGGATTGAACAGGCGCTAAAGGCGCGAACGACCCGAGCGCGGGCGCCGGCCTGATGGACATGCGGCCCGGCCAAATGCCGGACCACCCAAAAACCAATGATTATCCACCGGGCAATATGAGCATTAAAAAAGCAAAGCCGCCCGCAACAAACACAAGAATAAAAACCAGACACATTCACGGAAAGGGAAACCAATGAGCAAACCATCAATCGGGTTTATCGGCTTGGGACTAATGGGCGGAGCCATGGTGAGCCGACTGTTGGACCAAGGACATTCGGTCGCTGTATTGGGAAACCGCGACCGCACATACCTGGACGCCGCGATTGACCGAGGCGCCCGCGAGATGCGAAACGCCCAAGAACTGGCTCAGGCCAGCGACATCGTGATGCTGTGCATGGGCACCTCCGAACAGGTCGAGAGCCGAATGCACGGTGCAGATGGAGTGATTGCGGGATTGAAATCCGGCGCGATTGTCATCGACTTTGGCACCTCGCTTCCTGGCAGCACACGCGCCTTGGCCGAGGAGGTTGCCGCAGCCGACGGAAGCTATCTTGATGCACCGCTTGGCCGGACACCTTCACACGCGCTAGAAGGCAAGCTCAACATTATGACGTCTGGAGACAAGGCCGCCTTTGACAAGGCCGAGCCGACACTGAAAGATTTGGGCGAAAACGTTTTTTACCTTGGCCCCGTTGGGTCCGGGCACACGATCAAGCTGATCAACAACTTCTTCGGAATGACCGTTGCGAACGCGATGGCCGAAGCCTTTGCCATGGCTGACATCACCGGTGTTGACCGCAAGCAGCTGTATGATGTGATGGCCGCAGGGCCGCTGCATTCCGGAATGATGGATTTCGTCAAAGCCTATGGCGTTGAGAGCGACCCAAATCAGCTGGCCTTTGCCATCAAGAACGCGGCAAAAGACCTCGGGTATTATGACCGAATGGCGCGCGAGGCAGGCGTTACCAGCGTGATGTCGCAGGGCACGCTTTCGGCGCTGAATGACGCCCGCGACCACGGTCAGGCGGATGACATGGTAAGCCAGATGGTTGACTACTACGTCAAGCGTTTCAACACCTGATCGATGGCCGTCTCCGCCAACCCCACCGCTGACCTGCCGCGCCTTGGCATTGTGCTGATGTTGATGGCGTGGCTGTTCTTTTCGTTGGTTGACCTTGGGGCCAAGTGGTTGGCGTTGGCCGGAGTGCCGGCATTTCAGTTGGCGTTCATGCGCTATGCGGGGCACTTCGTGATCTCAGTGGGCGTGATCGCCAAGGGCGGGATAGAGGCCGGTCGGTTCAAGACTGACCATCCATGGCAGGTGATAAGCCGGGCCTTGCTGCTGATCTCGGCGACCGTTTTCAATTTTTATGCCCTACGGTTTTTGCCACTGACCGTTGTGTCGGCAATCATGTTCTCAAGCCCGGTCATCGTGTGCTTTCTGTCCGTCTTTGTATTGAAAGAAAGCGTGGGCCCATGGCGTTGGGCGGCTATCATCCTGGGCTTTCTGGGGGTGTTGGTTGTCGTACGGCCGTTTGGTTCGGCCTTTCATCCGACCATGCTGCTGATCGTATATAATGCCACCGCTTTGGCCTTGTACTCGATCATGACGCGCAGGCTGTCCGGGGTTGTTGCCGTTGACACTATGCAATTCTACCTCGGGCTTACCGGTACGGTGGTCCTGTTGCCGTTCGCCATCTGGTTTTGGGTCCAGCCAGAAAACACGTGGAGCCTGATTGTACTGATCGGCCTTGGTGTGTTTGGCTGGTGCGGGCATCAGCTGCTGACGAACGCGCATCGGTTTGGAACGGCGAACCAGTTGATGCCATTCACCTATTCGTTCCTAATCTACGTGGCAATCTGGGGTTATCTGTTCTTTGACACGGTACCGGACGCATTCACGTTGGCGGGGGCTGCGCTGATCATGGCTGCCGGTCTCATCATCTGGAAAAGAGAAAAGAAATGACGCGAATTGCCTGCATCGGCGAAGCAATGATCGAATTGTCCATGCTGGAAACCGGCGCAAAGGTGGGCGTCGCGGGGGATACGCTGAACACGGCCATCTACATGCACCGTGCCGCGCCTGACCTGCAGGTGGAGTATGTGACATGTCTAGGCGACGACCCGTTCTCAAGGCGTATCGTGGACTTCATCGCCAGTCATGACATCGGAACATCCGGCATCCGCATCATTCCGAACGCCTCTCCGGGACTATACGCGATCACGACATCTGCGGACGGTGAACGCAGCTTTACCTATTGGCGCAGCGAGGCGGCCGCCCGCCAGCTTTTTGCCGATCACGACTTCAGCCCGCTGAACGGTTACGACGTGCTGTACTTGTCAGGGATTTCCGTGGCCATTCTTCCGCATGCAGTCAGGCTTGCGCTTCTGGACTGGCTCGAAGGCTCTTCCGTTCGGTTGGTATATGACAGCAACTTTCGTCCGCGTCTTTGGGACAGCGTCCAACACGCTCGGCAGATTAACCAACGGCTTTGGCAACGTGCAGACATTGCCCTGCCGTCCATTGACGACGAGATGGCATTGTTCGGGGAAAGCGCGGACCAGGTGGCTGCACGCTTTGCCGATCATCACGGTGTTGGTGCGTTGAAACGCGGAGAGAATGGCCCTTTGTCCATCGGTCAGAACACTGACCAAACCTATGAACCTGCCAAAAACGTGCTGGATACGACAGCGGCGGGCGACAGTTTCAACGGTGGGTACCTCGCGGCCTTGCTGATGGGGAAATCACAGGCCGACGCCCTGATGGCTGGACACAATTTGGCTTCCACCGTTGTTCAGTTCCGCGGCGCGATCATTCCCGGATAAGTGGCGCGAGATCCTCAGCGCCAACGAGACCCAAAAGCGGCGCTACCGGGTCCGGCTGCTTGACGGCCGTGGCAATTTCCGACGCGCAAGGATCGTTCAGCGCCCTGCCCTTGGCGGTCTGGGACATGCAATAGGAGATCCAGGCCCGCATCCCTGCAATCACCGCCTGAGAGCCGGTCTCACGGAGTGTGGGAACAAACCGATACGGCAGCTTCTGGCTGCCATCCATCGCGATTTGGTCCAGACGGTGCGCCAGCTCGGGGTTTTCAAAGCGGCGCAACAAAGCCTCGGCATAATCCGGAACCTGTGCTTGCAGTGCAGCGGGCAGCGTTGCGCCCGCATCCTTCATCAACTCGGAAACCAGCGGGCGCAAAACCGGGTCTCGAACCGCTTCGTGGACGTAGGTCAGGCCCCGCTCCAACCCGGTATAAGCCAACAGGGAATGGGCACCGTTCAACATGCGCAGCTTTCGCATCTCGTGCGGGGCTACGTCATCGACCAGTTGCACTCCCGGCCAATCCGGGTGCGGACCGGCGAAACTGTCTTCGATCACCCACTCCGAGAACGTCTCGGTCGGAACAGCCATAGGATCGCCGCTGATTGCGCGAACGGCGTCCGTGGTAGCCGGGGTGATCCGGTCGACCATCGCGTTGGGAAAGCGAACAGAGTCCCAATTCACGTCCAGACCGGCTGCTTCCGCAAAATCGGCAACTGCCGTTTCGAGCGTCTTGCCGTTTTCCATGCGATTGTCACAACTTAGTACCGTTACTGGCTTGCGCCGTTCCGCAAGGCCATAAGCTAAAAACCCGATCAGCGTCGCAGGCCCTTGCCCTGCCAGATCGGCGGCAATCGCCGGGTCCTGAAGGTTCAGCTTGCCCGCGGCGTCCAAGTGATAACCTTTCTCGGTTACGGTTGCCGAAATGATCTCGGCATCCGCCATCACATCGAATATCTCTGCGCGATCCTTGGGCGCGACCAGAGCGTCACGCAGAGCTTTGATGCGCCGGACTCCCTGCCCCTGTACGCACAAATCGTACTCGAAACCCTGTCGGGCCAATCCATCCCGAACCGAGGATGAACGCAAGCTGACGCCGACAACGTCCCATCCGCCCGCTTGATCCGTGTAATCCAGCAAATGCGCCCGGGCAAAGTTTCCAAGGCCGAAATGAAGAATTGTACCCATCTAGCTTTGCAACCTGTAAACCTGTTTCGCCAGATCGACCGCCAGCAATCGCGCCAGATGCTCGGCACTGTCCCGATCGAAATAGCCGCGCGCAACCTGCTCCGCCAGATGAATCGCCACACCCCGTCGCCACAGGTCGTGACGTGCAGGAATGGACAGGAAAGCCCGCGTGTCGTCATTGAATCCGGCCAGATTGTAATATCCGGCCGTTTCAACGACCTGATCGAAATACCGCGCAATCCCGGCTGGGCTGTCGTGGAACCACCAAGGCGGCCCGATCCGAAGGCACGGCCAATGTCCCGCCATCGGGGCCAGTTCGCGGGCATAGGTGCTTTCGTCCAGTGTGAACAGAATGATGCGCAGTTCCGCCGAGTTACCGACCCGGTTCAACAGCGCCTCAAGGCCCGTGACCCAATCCATCGCGATTGGAATGTCGGCCCCCTTGTCCCGTCCGAAGTCCCGCAGTACCGCGTGGTTCGTGTTGCGTTTGCTGCCAGCATGTATCTGCATTGTCAGGCCATCATCGACAGACATCTGCGCCATTTCGATCAGCATATGCCCATAGAACCGGCGAGCATCCTGTTCGGTACCTTCCCGCCGTCTCAGCCGCTGGTACAGCGCATCCGGGTCGTCCAGCCACTCGGTCTTTACGCGTTCGATACCGTGGTCGGTGGCAGTACATCCCAGCTGGATGAAATAAGCCCGCCGCATTCGCAGCGCGTTGAGGTAGCCATCATAGCTGTCCAGATCGCAGTCTGTCAGCTCGGCCAACTTATTCAGGTTCTGTACGAACTCCGGGTCCGCCCCATCCAAAACCCCGTCTGGGCGGAACGTCGGAACAACCCGCCCGCCCCAACCGCTTGTTCGAATCTCCCGATGCTCAGCCAGGCCGTCGAGAGCCGAATCCGTGGTGGCCAGAACCTCGATCCCAAACCTGTCGAACAAAGCCCTCGGACGAAATTCGGGTCGCGCCAGCTTTTCTGAGATCTTATCATAAATCAGGTCAGCCGTGCGCAAAGACAACTCTTCAGACACGCCCAGCGTTTCGTGCAGCACGTAGCTAATCCAGATCCGGGATGGCGTTCCCAGAAACAGATGCCAGTGTTCGGCAAAGGTGTGAAAAACGGCGCGTGGATCCTTCTTTCGCCCCTCTTCCCCAACGCCAAGTTCGGACAAAGGAACGCCCTGCGAATAGAGCATACGGAATACGTAATGGTCGGGAACCACAAGCAGCTCTGCCGGGTTGGGAAACGGCTCATCGGTTGCAAACCACCCCGGATCGCAGTGACCATGCGGAGACACGATTGGCAGGTCCTTGATGCCCAAGTACAGGTTTTCTGCCATGCCATTCAAATTGCCAGTCAATTCTGCCTCCGATACTGCTGCCCGCAATTGTTAACACAGTTTTTAATGGTTGCATCTTTCCCGTTCGAACCCGCAGACTGACCGAGTGATCCGGGGGAATGAATGAATATTGCGCTGATTGGTTTGGGGATGGTTTCGGGCACGCATGTCGCTGCCATTCAAGCATCGGATCAAGGCCTCAGTCTTGCCGGCGTCCTCGGGCGCAACTCTGAAAAAGCAGCTGAGTTCGCGCGGCGAAACGGCACCCGCGCATTCGGCTCGATCGAGGAAATCGCAGACGACCCAAACGTCGACTTTGCGATCATCGCAACACCGCCCGATCAGCGCTCAGAGTTGGTTCGGGTTCTTTCGAGCGCTTCGAAACCGATCCTGATGGAAAAGCCCATCGAGAGAACGCTGGGCGCCGCGACAGCCATCGTCGAGCAGTGCGAGGTATCCGGTGTGCCGCTGGGCATAATCTTTCAGCACCGCGCCCGCGCCGCCTCGCAGGCGCTGAAATCAGCCATTGAACAGGGTGAGCTGGGCGCGATCGCCACGGTGGAGATCCGTGTCCCCTGGTGGCGCGATCAGAGCTACTATGACGAGCCGGGTCGCGGCACTTATGCGCGCGACGGAGGCGGTGTCATGATCTCGCAGGCAATCCACACGCTTGATCTTGCGATGTGGCTGCTGGGGCCGATCTCGGACATTCAAGCCATGATGAGAAAAACTCCGTTACACGATCTCGAAGCTGAGGATTGGGCAGGTGCAGTCTTTGAAACGGATAGAGGCGCCGTGGGCACTATGATGGCGACTACTGCCGAATATCCCGGGGCCGCTGAGTCCATTACCATCCAAGGCACACGCGCCAAAGCGCATCTGGAGTCAGGTGTCCTGACCTTAACGACTTTCGATGGTCATAAATCCACGGTTGGCGAAACGTCCGCCACAGGCGGAGGGGCCGATCCCATGGCGTTCACCCATGCTTGGCATCAGGCGGTCATCGAGGATTTCGCCAAGGCTGTTGCCGATCGCACGCTGCCCATGGCCACCGGACGCAGTGCCCTTTTGACCCACGCCGTCATAGACGCGATGCAGATCGCCAATCGAACCGACCAGAAAACACGAGTCATCTCATGAGACTGACCTGCGTCGCCCTTGGCCTGGACCACCGCCATATCTATGGCATGACGGAAAACATGCGTAAAATCGGCGTGGACTGCGTTGGCTACTGGACACAAGGCGATCCGGAAACGCTACCGGGCTACGTCAAAAGGTTTCCCGATATTCCGCGGCTGGCCCGACTGGAAGACGCCCTAACCTGTGGGGCGGATCTGGCGCTGATTTCGGCAATACCGGCAGATAGGGTCGCGTTGACGATCCGCGCCATGCAAAACGGCATGGATGTCATGAGCGACAAGCCGGGCTGCACGACGTGCGAGCAACTCGACCAGATCAAGCGAGCTGTCGCCGACACCGGTCGAATCTGGTCGGTGAATTTTTCCGAACGATTTGAAACGCCCGTCAGCACCCGGGCGACCGAGTTGGTCGAGTCCGGTGCCATCGGGCGCGTGATCCAGACGGTTGGGCTTGGCCCGCACCGATTGAACCGGGCAACCCGGCCGGATTGGTTTTTTCAGCGTGACCGCTATGGAGGTATTCTGACCGACATCGCCTCGCATCAAATCGATCAGTTCTTGCATTACACAGGTTCGAAAACCGCAGAAATTACAAACGCCTATGTGGCGAACTACGCAAACCCCAAAGATCCCGGATTGCAGGATTTCGGAGAGCTCAATCTACGAAGCGAGAATGGCACCGGGTACATCCGGGTTGACTGGTTCACGCCGGATGCCTTGCCAAACTGGGGGGATGGTCGTCTGACGATCCTCGGAACCGAAGGATATATCGAGTTGCGGAAATACGTCGATGTGGGTGGGGCCTCAGGGACAGACCAACTGATCCTCGTCAATGGTGAAACCTGCCAAAAGATCGACGTAGCCGATGCCGGCCTTCCCTACTTCGCGCGCCTGGCCGATGACATCCGCAACCGGACCGAAACCGCGATGACACAGACCCACTGCTTTACGGTCATGGAACTGGCACTGCACGCGCAGGAAATGGCGGAACGCAGATGATCAACGTTGCGATCCTTGGCGCAGGTATAGGTGCGCAACATCTGGACGCTCTGGAACGGCTTGACCGCACCTTCCGCGTAGCCGCCGTGGTCGACCAGAATACGGACCGGATCGAACAGATACGGCAGAACTCGGATTTTCGAGCACTAACCAACATTCAGGACGCTCTGGATGATCCGGCGATTGATGTCATCGACATCTGCCTGCCGCCGCATCTGCATGTACCAACCACGCTTGCGGCACTGGCCGCAGGAAAACACGTTGTCTGCGAGAAGCCTCTTGCGACCTCGATGCAAGATGTGGATCGGATCACGGCAGCCACACGCAACGCGGGCAAGCAGGTGTTTCCGGTGTTTCAATACCGGTGGGGCCCGTCACTTGCCCAATTGCGCCACTTGCAACGCGCAGGCCTGACCGGAGCGGTCCAAACTGCCGCGCTTGAGACCCATTGGTCCCGAGGGGCAGACTATTACGCGGTGCCGTGGCGGGGAACATGGGCTGGTGAACGCGGCGGCGCAGTGCTGGGCCATGCCATCCACAACCATGATCTGCTGACTCATATCGCGGGTGATGTCGCCTGGGTGTCTGCGATGGCCACAACGCGGGTAAACCCGATCGAGACCGAAGACTGCGCCGCGATCTGCTTTGGTATGACTTCCGGAGCTTTGTGCACAAGCAATATCACCCTGGGCGCCGCCACGGACGAAACCCGCCTGCGGCTAGTCTTTGAAAAGGTGACCGCCACCTCTGGCACCGAACCCTATGCCCCGGGTCAAACGCCCTGGACATTCGTCGCGCGAGACCCTGTGTATCAAGCCGCTATCGACGAGGCCCTTGCAGCCGCCACTGACGAGCCAACAGGTTTCGAAGGGTTCTTTACCGAAGTCGGCAGGGCGCTGCGGTCCGAGGCAAATTCGGCCGTTACGCTGAAGGATGGCGCTGCATCCATCGGCCTTGTGACAGCGATTTATCACGCGGCGCGCACCGGGCAGCGCGTTGCTCTTCCCATCAGGTCCGATCACCCGCTGTATGAAGGATGGCTGCCATGAAACAATGCTGGCGTTGGTTCGGACCCGATGATCCGATCGCCCTTGCCGCTCTCCATCAAGTCGGGGTTCAGGGCATCGTCACCGCGCTGCATCACATCCCGCCGGGACAGCCCTGGGACGAACCAAGCATCGCCGATCGGCAAGCAGTTCTGGCTACTGCCGGGTACAGTTGGGACGTTGTCGAAAGCCTGCCCGTTTCCGAGGCGATCAAAACACAGTCCGCAGACATGGCTGAACATCTGCAGGCGTATAAGTCCAGCCTCAGGTCCCTGTCCGCCCGTGGCATCAAAATCGTTTGCTACAACTTCATGCCAATCCTGGATTGGACGCGCACCGCCCTTCGCGCACCGCAGCCGCACGGCGGAACGGCCATGCTGTTCGACCTGACCGATTTTGCTGTTTTCGACATACATATTCTTGAACGTCCGGGCGCGTCCGAAGACTATTCCAGCGACGTCCAGCAAACGGCCAAGGATCGCTTCTTGCGCATGTCGGATAAATCCAAGGCCCAGTTGCAGCATAATGTCACAGCGGGGTTGCCCGGCGCCAACGATCAGTGGAGCGTGCAGGACGTGCGCGCTTTGTTGCAGACCTATGCACATATCGACCGTGACCGGCTTCGCGCAAACCTGATCGACTTCCTGTCAGAAGTCGCCCCAGTCGCCCAAGAACTGGAACTACGCTTGTGCTGTCATCCAGATGATCCGCCGTTCTCGTTGCTTGGTCTGCCGCGGATCATGTCCAGTACCGATGACTACGGCGCCGTTCTGGATGCGGTTGATTTGTTGGCGAACGGCGCAACGTTGTGTACCGGATCGCTGGGAGTGTCTCCCGAATTTGATGGGCCGGACTTCGTGCGCAGGCATGGCGACCGAATTCACTTTGTCCATCTGCGGAATACCCAACGCATCGCCGGGTCAGACAGCCAGAAGCCGGACTTCTTTGAGGCCCCGCATCTGGAGGGCGACACCGACATGGTCGGCACCATTCGCGAACTAATGAACGAACAGCGCCGCCGCAAATCCCAAGGGCGTTGCGACTGGCAAATTCCGATGCGACCCGACCACGGACAAGAACTGCTGAGCGATCTGGGTGGACACAGTACTCCCGGCTATCCGTTGATCGGGCGTATGCGCGGGCTTGCGGAACTGCGCGGCATCATGGCGGCGTTCTCCTAACGCGTCGGATCAGGCGGTTTCTTTTCGCCCGCAACACTTCTATGCTTGCCTGAGCGCCGCATTCTTCGTTTAATTGCTATACGTAAACGGGCAGCGGGGTGTCTTCCGGACTCGCCCGACGTCTGTACAAGACGCGTGAAACTCCCGCGAAAACCGATGCGATTGGGCATCATTTTTCGAAACGTCTGCCATACGGCAATGGCGAAATATCGGGAGGAGTCCAAATGAAAACTGCAGGCGTAATAGGTCTTGGCGACATGGGCAGCGGCCTTGCCAAGAACCTGATCAAGAATGGCTTTGAAACATCAGGTTTCGACCTGAGCGAGACGCGCATGACGGCATTTGCTGACATGGGCGGCCAGCCCAAGGACAGCGTGGGACAGGTCGGTCGACACGCCGCCAGTGTGTTTGTCATGGTAATGAACGGAGATCAGGCCCGCGATGTCATTCTGGGTGAAAACGGGCTGGTTGCGAACATGGCCAAAGGCGGAACGGTCATCCTGTCGGCGACCATTACCCCGGCCGAAGCCCGCGCCATCGGGCAGGATATGGAAGGCTCGGGGATTAACTTAATCGACACGCCGGTCTCAGGTGGGTTTCCCGGCGCGCAGAACGGCACATTGACGATGATGGCTGCCGGTGCTGCGGATGCGCTGGACCGAAACGCCGAAGTCATGCAGGCAGTATCGGCAACCATTCATCGGGTCGGAGAAAACGCTGGCGACGGACAAACCGTGAAAGCCTGCCTGCAATCCCTGATCGGATCGATCTTTTCCGCCACATTCGAGGCTGCGGCCCTGGCGGCCAAAGCCGGTGTCAGCGGTCAGGCATTACTTGATGTGTTCTCCTCATCCAGCGCGGGGTGCGGCGTCGTGAATTCCGCCCTTGAAAACATCATTGATCGCAAGTTCGAGGCCACCGGCAGCCATATCGCAACCATGCACAAGGATCTGACGATCTCGCTGGCACTGGCCGGTGCGTTGGGCGTTCCAATGCACACAGCATCATCCGCTATGCAGATCTTTCACGCAGGAAAAACCAAATACCCGAATGGTGACAACTGGGTGTGTACTCGCGTCATCGAAGAAATCGTTGACGCAGAATTGCATCGCTGAGGGGACCGGACATGAAATTGGGTGTAATTTGCGACGGCATTTCCCGCGATCTGCGGCATGCCGTGGACGTGATGGACGAGTACGGCCTGGACTATGCAGAGCTTCAATTCGTTGGCGATGCGGAGGTCGGGGATCATTCCCCGCAGCAAATTGCCGAGATCGACGCGCTTTTGCGCGACCGGGGCAAGCCTGTGTCATGTCTGTCGCGCCATATCTTTGCGGGGATGACAGCTGCCAACAGGCCCGGCGACGACCTGCACACTCGGCATATGGACGCCTTGAAACGCGTAATCGACATGGCGCATGTTGTTGGGTCTCCGCTGGTTCGGATCATGACGCAACGAAAAGAGCAGATACTGTGGGGAAAAAACGGCGCCGAGAAGTGGAACGTAGCGCATGGGGTATGGGACTCGATGCCGCCGCTGATCGCGCCGGCGGTTGAACTGGCAAGAGCTGAGGGCGTGACGCTTGTCGTGGAAACCGGAAACGGCACGCTGGTCAATTCCAACTATACAGCCCGCAAGCTGATTGACGAGTTGGACGCAAAAGACTCTTTGAAAGTGCTGTGGGACCCCGGAAACAACTGCTGGTGCCATGAACTGGCATATCCGGACGGTTATGAAGAACTGCGCGGCGGCTATCTGGGTCACATTCACATCAAGGACGTGAAGGTCGACACGCCACGGGCAACGCTGGAAGTGCGCCGCATGGGGGAAGGTCAGCTTGCGCCTTTGTTCCAACCCATCGCGGACGCGCTTAGATCCGACGGCTATGATGGCGTCATTTCTTTCGAAAGCGTTTATCACCCCGACAACGGGAATTTCGAAGATGGTTTTCGTCTGTGTGTGGACCAGTTCAAAAGCCTGTTTGCATAAAAATGCAGTCAATATGCGTTCAAAATCAAAAGCTTGATCCCCATTGCTGAATACCAAGTGGGATGTAGAAAGCTGGGCGCGTTCGCGTGAAATCAAGGAAAGGGCCTGCTGGATGAAACAACAGTTTTTTGACCTGTCCATTGAGACGCCGGGCAAATCCCTCATCGACATCAGCGGGATCGTGCAGCGTGCGGTGTTCGAACACGAATTTGTCTCGGGCCTGCTGTCCCTTTGGTGCGTCCACACCGGTGCCGCGCTGTTGGTGCAGGCCAATGCCGATCCCGATGTGCTCAAGGATATCGAGACGTTCTTCGAGAAACTCGTACCCAAGTCACCAGGCAAGTATCACCACCGCCCGACCGAGGACGACAACGCTCCATCGCATCTGCGGGCGCTGTTGACGCAAACTCAGGTATCGATCCCGGTCGAACAGGGGCAGCTTCCGCTGGGTCGCGTACAAAGCCTGTACCTGTTCGAACATCGGGAAGCACCCAAGGCACGCCGATTGAAGGTGCACTACATCGGGACGTGATGCCTTGGATCACATGGAGCGTTGGCAGTGCTAACGCCCCATCCAGCCCCCGTCGACTACAAGGATTTCACCGTTGACGAAGTCCGACGCAGCCGAGGCCAGAAAGACCACCGGTCCGGCAAAATCAACAGGCGTACCCCAACGGCCTTGGGGTGTTCGTTCCAGGATCGACTTCGACCGGACCGGATCATCCCGCAGGGCTTGGGTGTTGTCGGTCGCGATGTAGCCAGGCGCGATCGCATTCACGTTTACGCCCTGCCCGGCCCATTCGTTGGCCAGGGCTTTGGTCAGCTGTCCAATCCCGCCTTTCGAGGCCGCATAGCCCGGAACGGTGATGCCACCCTGAAATGTCAGCAGCGATGCAGTGAAGATGATCTTCCCCGAGCCGCGCGCCAGCATGTCCTTGCCGATCTCGCGTGACAGAACGAACTGCGAGGACAGGTTCACCTCCATCACTTCGTCCCACCAGTCGTCCGGGTGTTCGGCGGCGGGTTTACGTTTGATCGTGCCGGCATTGTTGACAAGTATATCAGGGGTTTGTCCGTCGGCTCTCAACTGATCAATGAACCCATGCAGCGCGGCGCGATCCGAAAAGTCGCATTGGTAGGCCCGGAAATTGCGTCCCATCGCCGTCACGGCTTTTTCGACATCCGAGCCAGACAGCTCGAGCGAGGCGGACACTCCGATGATATTGGCTCCGGCCGATGCCAATGCTTCGGCCATACCGCGCCCGATACCGCGTTTGCACCCGGTCACAAGGGCCGTCTTTCCCGTCAGGTCGAAACTTTGCAAAACACTCATGAACGCGGTCCTACTTCGATCAGGCTTTTCATTGCGGTTGGGCTGCGATCCAGTGCTTCGAACGCGGCCTGGATGTCTGCCAGAGGGCTGACGTCCGTGATCACAACATCCGCGTCCACTCCGCCCGAAGCGACAACTGCAATGGCTTTCTCGTAATCCTCTGGCTCATAGACCCGAGCACCGATCAGTCGCAGCTCTCGCCAGAAGAACTGGAACAGGTCGATCTGGGGCTTTTGAGCATGGATCGCGACCATTACGATCCGGGCCCGAGTCGCGGCAACGGCGGTCATTGCATCGACACCGGGCTGCGTTCCTGACACCTCGAAAACCACATCTGCCCCTTTGTCGCCCGTGCGCGCGTTGATTGTGGACACCAGATCGGTTTCGATTGGGTTGATCGTGTCAAAGCCAAGTTTTTCAGCAATCGCAAGACGGTTCGGATTCACTTCGGAAATCACGACATTTCCACCCGCGTCCCGCGCAACCATGGCAACCAGGATGCCAATCGGGCCGCCGCCGATAACGACAACGTCCTCTCCAGGTTGCAGGTCAGACAGCCGCACATCGTGGCAGGCAACGGCAACCGGCTCGATCAGCGCCGCGTGATCCATGCGCAAGTCATCCGGCAGAACGTGCAACGTGTGGGCCGGAACAGTCCAGATCTCTTGCATCGCGCCATCGGTGTCGAGGCCGAGAAACTTGAGATTCTGACAGATATGCTGATGCCCCCGCTTGCAAGCTGGGCATTCTCCGCAATGATCAAGCGGTCGGACAACGACCTTCTGGCCGGGTTCGACCGTATCGACGCCCTCGCCCACCGCTTCGACCACACCTGACATCTCATGCCCAATCACCCGGTTCAGGCCGACGCGGGCATCCATGTTGCCGTGGTAGACGTGCATATCCGTCCCGCAAATCCCACAATAGGCAACACGAATGGCAGCCTCGCCGGGACCCGGATCTGTCGCTTGGGCTTGCTCTACTGCAAAGCTCTTATCGCCCCTGTAGTATGCGGCAGTGATCGTCTGGGTCGTCATCTATGCATCTCCTTGTGTTCCGCATTCAATTTGTCCCAGTCGAATTCCACTCCGGTTCCCGGGGCATCCGGGGCCACGGCCAGACAGTCTTCGACAACTAGTGGACGGGTCGTGTACTGGTCTATCGGGAATGAGTGTACTTCTAGCCAGCCTGCGTTGGGTTGCGCAGAAACAAGGCTGACGTGAAGCTCCTGCATCCCATGACTGCAAACCGGAATGCCGTGCTGTGCGCTTAGCGCGGCCACGCGCAGCCAGCCGGTGATTCCGCCGCAGTTTGAGGCATCGGGCTGGATAAAACTCAGTTTCGCGTCATCAAAGGCGTATTCAAATTCGTGTATGGTGTGCAGGTTTTCACCCATGGCAAGGGGAACGCCCGTCGCTTCGACAATTCGGCTATAACCTTTGTAGTCGTCTGGAATTGTCGGTTCCTCGAACCACAGGATATCGCAGTCGGCGAACCCTCTAGCAGCGACGATGGCCTGTTCGACACTCATAGAGTAATTCGCATCGACCATGAAGAACCGGTCCGGCCCCAGCATCTCGCGTACCGCCCGGGCACGTGCAAGATCGTCGGCCAGGTCTGGTTGACCGACCTTGATCTTGACTGCGTTGAACCCACGCGCAAGGTACCCTTCGGTCTGACGCAGCAGTTTCTCCAACGAGAAATTCAGGTCGATCCCGCCGGCATAGGCCTTGCACCGTTTGGACGCTCCACCGGCCATCTGCCACAATGGCGCATTCTGCGTTCTGCCGCGAATATCCCACAGTGCAATATCTACGGCCGAGATGGCAAACGAGGCGATCCCACCCCGTGCGACGTAGTGCACGTGCCACTGCATGGCATCGTACAGGCTTTCGATCTGTTCGGCGTCTTGTCCAACAAGGAACGGTGCCAGGTCATGCTGGATCATCGCCAAGATGGCATGGCCACCCTTGCCCCCGGTATAGGTATACCCGACCCCCTCGACCCCATCCGAGGTTTGAATGGTGACAGTGATCAATTGAAAAAACGTGTGATCCCCATGTTTGGCATCGACTAGGACTTCGGCGAGCGGAACGTTGAACAGCCGCGCTGATACACTTTCTATGCGATTCATTAACCTAAGACCTTCTGCTGCCTGGCAATAACCCGAGACTGTAAAAGGATGACCGCAAATAGAAAGCCTCCACGTATGACCATTTGCCAATAGGCACTGAAACTGATGGTGCCCTGACCGTTTTCAAAGTTTAGAACGTTGAAGACCAGTCCCAGCAACAGCGCGCCAGCGACCGTCGCAGGGATCGATCCCATCCCACCCGTCAACAAAGTGCCGCCTACAACCACGGAAGCGATGGCTGACAATTCCCATCCGATGCCTTCAAGGGGTTGCCCAGCTCCAAAACCCGAGGCCAGAAAGACTCCGGCCAGCCCCGCACAGCCCCCCGACAGCAGGTAGACAAAAGCCTTGGCGCGATTGACCTTGAGACCCATGAGGTTCGAGGCATCCTCGCTGCCACCGATCGCCAAGACGGTCCGCCCGATGGTTGTTCTTTCCAGCACCAACCAAAGTGCCAGAGTCAGTCCGGCCACGATGACGATCGCCCATGGAAACATGCCAAACGCCTGCCCCATGCCAAGCTTGGTGAAGTTCGACCCCCAATCGACCGAAATTGTCTGGGCGCCCGAAATCACCAATGCGCCGCCTTTTGCGGCCAGCATGGTGGCCAGCGTGGCGATGAAGGGCGGGATCCGAAGGATGATTATGCAAAAGGCGTTGATCGCCCCGAAACCAACCCCGGCAAGAACGGCCCCCGGCAACGCAACCTGAATCCCATACGGGCTGAGATAGGCCGCAACAACCGAGGTAAAGGCCGCCACGGATCCGACCGACAGATCAATCCCGCCGGTCATGATCACAAAACACATGCCCAGCGCAATCGCGATGAACATCGCGTTGTAATTCAGGAAAGACGAGAAATTGTAGGCGCTGCCAAAGTTGTCATAGCGCATCAGCCCGAACAGAATCAAAGCCAGCAGTGCGATCCACACCGTCACCGAGGCCGAATTACGTCGAAGGTATTTTCGCAGGTCAAAAGCCGTTTCATCCAACATCGTTTAAGCCCTCCGAAACTGCTGGACCCAAACGGCCAGGATAATGATGACGGCCTTGGCGATCAGTGCAACTTCGTCCTCTACCCCGTTGGCCAACAATGTATATTTGACCAACTGGATGATGACGGCACCCAGTATGGCACCAAAGATCGGCGCTCGCCCGCCTTGCAAAAGAGCCCCGCCAACAACCGCGGCCGCAATGGCATCAAGCTCCATCAGATTGCCGTTGCGCGCGGCGTCCGAGGCCGAGTTGATTGCAACCACGATCAAACCGGCTAGGCCCGCAAGCACCGCGCAGATGACATAGGCCCCGATCTTGACCCGTCGAACGGGACCACCCGACAGATAGGCCGCGCGTTCATTGCCCCCTATGGCCAGCAAGTAACGGCCCCATGTGGTTCTGGTGATCACCCAAAACAGCACACAGGCAATGGCCAGCGCCAGCCAGCCCTGGAACGGCAAACCAAGCACTTTACCAGTTCCAAGATAACTGAATGAAGGGTTTGAAAACGTCTGCAGGTTCCCGTTCGTCAAGACTTGGGCAATACCGCGACCAGAGATGAAGAGAATGAGCGTTGCAACGATGGGCTGCACGTTCAACACGGCAACCATCACGCCGTTGAATACCCCGCATAGCCCCGCAATGAACAGCGGCAGGACAATGGCCAAAGTGACGCCTAGCATCGGATTGGCAGCACCCAGATCCGACAGAAAGATCAGCGGAGCAAGCGCCCCCGCCAGCGCCATGACCGCCCCAACCGACAGATCGATCCCACCCGTGGCGATTACCAGCGTCATCCCCATGGCCACGATGGCGATCGTAGCGACCTGGCTGATATTTACGAACAGGGTTTGCAGTTGCAGGAAATTAGGTGTGAAAAACGCGTTGAATACCAATAGGGCGACCAACGCGGCGATGCCGCCGTGAAAGCGGAAGGGCATTGATGCGACCCGTTGCGGCAACTTCATTGCGCGGTCCATGAACCAGTTCCTTCTTCATGATGCGCAAGCGCGCGCACCAGTATGTTCTCGGTGACCCCGGGGTTGGTCAGTTCCTTGACCGAGCGTCCCTCGTGCATGACAACGATGCGGTCAGCGCCTTCCACCAGTTCTTCGAATTCCGAACTAATGAGGACGACACCAAACCCCTTCTCGACATAAGACCGAATGAACGATTGGATCTCTCGCTTGGCGCCAACATCCACGCCTCGGGTCGGCTCGTCGAGTATCAGGATGTCGGGCTGCGTCGCCAGCCAACGGGCAAGCAACACCTTTTGCTGGTTGCCACCGGACAATTCGCGAATGGGCTGGTCCATATGCGCTGCCTTGATGCCCAGATCGTCGATGAACGCCTGAACAATCTCGCGCTCGCGGGCAAAGTCGATTTGACCACGACTGGCCAGTTTCGGCAGCAGGGCCAGCGTCATGTTCTCGCGCACGGACATGTCTGGAATGATCCCTTCGGCCTTGCGATCTTCGGTCAGAAAGCCGACGCCGTTTGCGATCGCGTCACCCGGTCCGGACGGTTGACCGACCGTGCCATGCAACTCGATTGCGCCGCAGCGTTTCCCGTCCACTCCGAACAACGCGCGCGCCGCCTCGGTCCGGCCAGAGCCCAGCAATCCGCCCAACCCGACGATTTCCCCACGGTGGAGCGTGAGGTCGAAATGCGTCAGCCGCGGGCCTGTTGAAACAGAGTCCGCCCGTAAAACGATATCGCCTTTCTTGGCCTTGGCACCTGCGAAGTCCGTCAAACCGTCTGCCGCGATCTCATCCTTGTTGCGGCCCAGCATGTCCGCGATCATTTCCAGTTTGGTCGTGTCCTGGACGTTACGCGTGCTGACGGTGCGCCCATCTCGCATCGTTGTGACTCGATCGCATATTTGGAACAGCTCATCGAGGAAATGCGAAACATAAAGAACAGACACGCCCTGTTTCTTCAACTCGCGCACAACACCGAACAGCACCTCGACTTCGCTGGCATCCAGCGACGACGTGGGTTCGTCCATGATGACAAGTTTCGCATCCAACGAAACAGCCCGCGCAATTGCAACCAACTGCTGGATCGCTGTCGAGAAATTTCCTAACGGCTCGGTCACGTCGATATCTATGCCAAAGCGCGTAAGCACCTCGCGTGCGCGCCTGTTGCCCTCGCGCCAGTCGACCAGAAAGCCGAGACGTTTGGGCTCGTACCCCATGATGATGTTTTCAGTCACTGACCGCAGCGGTACCAGGTTGAGCTCTTGATAGATGGTGGCAATTCCGGATTCCTGCGCTTCGCGTGGAGTGGAGATGCGGCTTGGCACACCCGCCAGATGAACGTCGCCGGCATCCCGATCGTAAACTCCGGTCAGAACTTTGATCATCGTCGATTTGCCCGCACCGTTCTGGCCGATCAGCGCATGAACCTCGCCGGGCGCGATTTCCAGGTTGGCCTGGCTCAGTGCCGGTACGCCGGCAAACGACTTTTCAATTCCCGACATCGAGACGAGCGCATTCATGAGATGTCTTCCTCCGATTGCTTGCAGGCGGCGCCGACCACAGGCCAGCACCACCCACCAGGGAGAATCAATAGGCTTCGTCGATGTGATCGGCCGCATTGTCCTTGGTAAAGATGCGATCTTCGACTTTCACCCATTCCGGGATCGCCTCGCCAGCCGCGTATTTATTCATGACTTCACAAGCCAGAGGGCCGAAGAAGGGTGAGCTTTCCACCGTCACCCCCATCTTGCCATCGATAATAGCCTGAAGTGCATCGCGTGTCCCGTCGATCGAAACGATGGTCACGTCCTCGCCGGGCTTGCGGCCGGCCAGTTCCAGAGCCTGGATCGCACCGATCGCCATCTCGTCATTGTGGGCGTAGACCACGTTCACATCGGGGTGCGCCTGCAGCAGGGTTTCCATCACCTGACGACCCAGGTCGCGCGCAAAGTCACCGGTCTGAGAAGCCACGATCTCAAAGCGGTCATCCGCTGCAATCGCGTCGTCGAAACCTTTTTTGCGGTCATTTGCAGGTGAAGAACCAGTCGTGCCTTCCAACTGGACGATGACGCCATTGTCGCCGTCGAAATTCTCCATCAGCCACTGTGCGGCCCGGTTGCCCTGATCAATAAAATCCGACCCAAGGAACGCCACAAAATGCTCGCCCGGCTTGGCAACGGCCGGATCAACCGAGCGGTCCACCAAAAAGGTCGGGATTCCCGCTGCACGGGCCTTCATAACGGCTGGGATCAACGGCTTTTCTTCCCGCGGGGGCAGGAACAGAACGTCGATGCCTTGGGCGATCATGCTGTCCACATCCGCAACCTGCTTTGCCGCAGATCCGGCCGCATCCGTCGCGATCAGATCCCAGCCACACGCCTCGGCTGTGTCATGGAAAGATTTCGTTTCGGCAATGCGCCACGGGTTGTTCGATTCCATCTGCGCAAAGCCGACCTTGTAGCGATCCTTCTGCTCAAGCGGTGGCAGATCCTGCGCGATCACCGTGGTGCCCAACAGCGCACCTGCGACAACCGTCGAGATCAAAAGAGTTCTGCGTTTCATGGTTATTCCTCCTCCATTGGTGCGGTCGCCTCCGTTTTGACCGCGAGTTTTAGGTCATGCCCAATTCATGTAAGTCGTCTGTTTCCTCAGATAGCCATCGAAGCCATACGCGCCGTCTTCGCCCCCAACCCCGGACAAACCCCAACCGGTGTGAAATCCCTGTACGGCCTCACCATTTGAGCGGTTCAGGTACAATTCGCCGAACTTCAAACGGCTCGGGGCCTCCATCAATCGCCGGTGCGATGCCGTAAAGAGATAGGCAGACAGCCCGAATGATGTGTCATTCGCTACGTCTATCGCCTGATCAAAATCATCGACTCGCATGGCTGTCGCCACAGGGCCAAATACCTCCTCTTGCATCGCGGCATTGCCGTTGTCGGAGACCTCAAGAACCGTCGGGGACATCCAGTGTCCTTTGCGGTGCGCGCTGTCCAACAGGGGCCCGCCTTCCAGATGGACCGTGGCACCTTCCGTGATGCTGCGCTTGATGATTTCGTCGACCTTGGACACCTCGGCCTTGCTTACTTTGGGACCCAGATCGCAGTCCTCCATCGGATCCCCGATCGACAAAGCGCGGGTCGCAGACACGAATTTTTCAAGAAACTGATCCGCAATGCTGCGATGTAGATACATACGCTCGTTGCAGGTGCAAATCTGGCCGCAATTGGCAAACCGGGCGGCAATGGCGGCCGAAACAGCAGCGTCAATATCCGCATCCTCCATCACGATGAACGGAGCCTTACCGCCAAGCTCGAGCCGGACAACCTTGATCCGGTCGGCCGCGGCGCGAAAAATCTCTTTACCGGCTCGTGTGCTGCCGGTCATTGTGATCAGTGAGGTATCGGGGTGTTCGACCAACCGCTGCCCTACCACCGGCCCCTTGCCTGTCAGTACATTCAGAACACCGGGCGGAAACGCGACCTTTTCGGCAAGCTCGGCGATCGCGAGACCGGACAGCGGCGTGATTTCGTGCCCCAACAGAACAACAGTGTTGCCAGCGACCAGCGCAGGCCCGACTTTCCTGGCGGCCAATGCCAACGGATAGTTCCAGGCCGTCAACGCAACAACAACGCCATAAGGATGACGCCGTATCTGGATTTCCTCGGACTTGTTGTCCGATGCCACTATGTCACCCGAAATCCTCCGGGCCTCTTCAGCCGCATGGCAAAGAAAGGTAACAGCAGCATCAACTTCACTCCGGGCCTGCGTGATCGGCTTGCCCTGCTCGACCGTGATCAAAGCTGCCAGACGCCCGGCGTCAATCCGAATGGCTTCGGCCAACCGCTGAACCAGTCGCGCCCGCTCGATCGCCGGGCGCGAGGACCACGAGCCAAAAGCACGATGGGCCGCCTCGACAGCCGCATCCGCATGAGCGGCACCGCCATCTGGAACTTGCGCAAAGATCTCTTCATTTGCAGGGTTCTCGACACCAACCGTGTCCGCGTCAGAGTCGGTAAAGCGGCCATCGATGAACATCGAATGCCGAACCACCTGACCCAACTCCCCCACCACAGACCGCAATTTCGCCTCCCGCGTTTGCTCGGTCAGACCACATTGGCGACCGCACTGCCGATCAAAACACTAATAATATTATTTCGTCAACACTAATATTAATTACTATTCACTAATATTAGTTGCGTGTCCTCCGCATAGTCGATAAAAAGGAAGCGAACAAAAAGGTTGAGCGATGAACGATCAAGCGAACAAGACCGGGCAGCACAGGGGCGTGGGACGAGTCGCGGGCCGGCAGCGCATAACGATGCATGATATTGCACGCGTAGCCGGGTGCTCACAGACGACAGTATCGCTGGTTCTAAACAAGAACGATTCCGTCAAAATCTCCGAGGACACAAAGCAAAGAGTCCTGGATGCCGCCAACACGCTTGGATACGCCATGCCCTCTCAACTCAGGAAACCCCAGGACAGCGCGCCTCGACCCTCGGCGTTAGACGGCACCATCGCTTTTGTCGTGGACGATCTGGCGTCGAGCCCCGAAATGGTAAACGCGTTTAATGGCGTGAAACAGGCCGTTCGGGACACGGGAAATCTTGTATTGCTGGCAGAAACCCAAAACGACCCCGAGGTCGAACCCAGAACGCTTAGGTATTTCCTCGACCAACAGGTTGCGGGCATCATTTACGCAACCGTTTTCACCCGGCGGGTGGTCGTTCCGGAAATACTCAGGCAGACCGCAACCCCGGTTCTGCTGCTGAACTGCTTTTGCGACGACCTCTCTTTTCCTGCGGTGATCCCCGGCGAAGTCGCTGCTGGACATACGGCGACCAACGCCCTGATCAAGGCGGGGCACAAACGAATCGCCACCATCACCGGCGAGCCGTTCATGGAATGCGCCGCAGGGCGAACGACCGGGTACAGAAACGCCCTTGCTTCCGCCGACATCCCATTTGACGAGGATTTGGTCATCGAGGGCAACTGGCTGCCCAGCGCAGGCTATGCTGCCACGCGCGAATTGATGGACCTGCCCTCTCCGCCAACCGCCATTTTCTGTCAGAATGACCGAATGGCAATCGGCTGCTATGAGGCGCTCAAGGAACTTGGCCTATCCATCCCCGAAGACATCTCGGTCATCGGATTTGACGATGACGAAACCGCGCGACACCTGTCGCCCCCCCTGACCTCGATGATCCTTCCAACTAGGGCGATGGGACGCTGGGTCATCGAACAGTTGTTCCACGGTCCGACGGATGGTCAGCGACACCCTCTCGTGAAGCTTGAATGCGAACTGGTGGAGCGCGACTCGATCAGCGAACCCAAACGCCGGGCCTGAAGGCGAACTCATGACGGAAACCTTCGATCATATCGTCATCGGCGGCGGCTCTGCCGGCGCAGCCGCTGCAGCGCGACTGGTCAACCAGGGCAAGTGCAGGGTTCTGGTGCTGGAGGCCGGGCATTCGCACCGCCATCCGTTGCTGGACATGCCGCCGGGTATCTTCAAGATGATCAACGGGTCCAAGTTCATGACCTACCACCAGACCGAACCGCAGGACCACCTGGACGGTCGCGTGCATGACATTCCGCAGGCCAACGTGCTGGGTGGCGGGTCGTCTGTGAATGCCCAGGTCTATATGCGCGGCCGCCCTACTGATTATGACGCGTGGGACGACCTGCTACGACAGACCAACGACGGGGTCGGCTGGGGATGGGATGATGTGCTGCCCTACTTCCGTAGAATGGAAGACAATAACAGGCTTCACAATGACCTGCATGGCAGCAACGGTCCGGTGCAGGTCTCGGATCCGGGGCATATCGACGACATGTCACGTTGGTTCGTTCAGTCGGTGCAGGCCCTTGGCGAACCATTCAACACGGACTTTAACGGCGCAACGCAGCGCGGTGTCGGGTTCTATCAGTTCACCAATCGCGCCGGTAAGCGCAGTTCGTCAGCCTATGCGTTTCTCGCCCCTCTCGAGACGAACCCGAACTTGACCATCCAGCTTGGCGCAACGGTCAGCAAAGTCATCATCGAAAACGATAAGGCCGTCGGCGTGCAGTATCGAGACAAACGCGGAGCCCACACGGTCCGGTGCGATGGTGAAGTTGTCGTTGCGGCGGGCGCTCTGGTGACGCCAAAAATACTAATGCTATCAGGCATCGGACCTGATGCACATCTTGCCGATCACGGTATTCCCGTGATCTGCCCATTGCCTGGGGTTGGCCAGAACCTGATCGACCACCCCGAAGTTCCAATTACCGCCTTTGCCAACGGTCCCTACGGATACTTCAAACAAGGTGAGGGCTGGCGGATGCTTCGCAACGGCATCCAGTTCAAACTGTTCGGCAGCGGACCGGTGACTTCCGCCGGAGTCGAAGCCGGCGCGTTTGTCAATCCGTCGATTCCTGATGGAGAACCAACCATTCAAGCTTTTTGCGTGCCAATTGTTTATCTGGATCGCGACGCTCTGGACGAGGTGCAGGATGACTTTGGCCTGACCGTTACGACCGTCGTGGTCAAACCGAAATCACGCGGAGAGGTCCGGCTTCGCTCGGCCGATCCTCACACCATGCCAGTGGTCTCGCCCAACCTTCTGAAGCATGAAGACGACATGCAAGAGATGATCCGGGGGCAGCGGTTCTTTCGCCGGGCATTCACGTCGGGCCCGCTTGCTCAAAGGGTTCGCGAAATCGTCATTCCCACAGCGGACGACGACCAAACGCTACGAGCACATTGCAAGCGATTCGTAAAAACCAACTATCACCCGGCGGGCACTGCCAAAATGGGCCGGGACGGCGACGGAATGGCCGTGCTGGACGCCAGGATGCGCGTGCGCGGAATCGAGAGCTTGCGGGTGTGCGACATGTCAGCCGTGCCCGACATCAACGCCGGCAATACAAACGCACCTGCCATGATGCTGGGCGAACGATGCGCCGACCTGATCCTCGGCATCGGATCAGCCCGCGAGATACGCAATTCCTAACCTGAGCTGCGGCGTCGCCCGTCATTGATCCGATTTCTAACGCAGAATATGGCGTCGCCCTGCCCGACCCACCGAAAATAGACTACCCTGCCTCAATGCGCAGAACGTGGCCAAAGGTCATGGCGCGGACGGAAAACGCCTTACAGAAAATCGTCCCGCCTGGGCGTGAAGCAATCGATCAACTCTCCGGCAGCCAGGCAAACACAACCATGGCTTACACCGGACGGAATGATCAGGCTGTCACCGGGTTCCAACGCTCGCTCCTGATCTCCGATGACAAAGTTGAACCGCCCGGACCGCACAAATGTCGACTGCACATGCGGATGGTCGTGCAACACGCCTTCGGCACCTTCTTCAAACCGGAATGAAACCATCATGAGGTCTTCATTATCCGCCAAAACCTGGCGCGTGACACCTGATGCAGGTGATACAATCGGATAGCTCTTGGTCATAATGCGAGGTCCTTAGTCAGTTGGCGGCGTTCAATTTACTCGAAATACTCGGCATGTTTCGAGTGAACCTCCTCGATGGTCTTGTCGATACGGCCCAAATGACGGCGTATTGTCTCGGTCGCAGTCGCCTCGTCGCGGTCTGCTAGCGCTTTTGCCAGCTCAACATGATCCCGAACCAGAATGTCGGCCTCGCTCTCGCGCCCAAGGCTTAGAACGCACAGGCGATCGATCTTTCTTTTGCATTCCTGAATCGTATTGAAGGCCAGCGGGTTGCCGCTCAACTCACAAATCAGCCGGTGAAAGTCATAGTCGAGCTGATGGAACTTTTCGGCCTCGTTCCCTGAAACGACATCTTTCTGCTGCTTGAGATTGTCTTCCAGTTGCTTCGAATACTCGGGCTTCCAGTTCCGACATGCAGCGCGCACCACTTCCAACTCGACCGAGAGGCGAACAAAGCGTGCATGACCGATGCGTTCCATGGAAAAACTACGTACCCGCGTGGCTTTCTGTGGCCGGATCAGCAGCAAATCCTGCGCCTCAAGCCTGTTGAAAGCATCGCGGACCGGCTGCCTCGACACTTCGAACTTTTTTGCAATATCTGCTTCGGACAGTTTTGTTCCCGGCAGAATTTCCAGTGAAACGATCGCCTCGTACAAACTCTCATATACGATGTCAGTGGTGGTGCGCCGCTCGATTTTATCCGTAATACTTTGCATTTCCTGCCTTTTTCTGCGCGTGACCAACACCGGCGGCATTCTGGGCCACTAGGCCCCTCCCTCCGATATTCCTCAATGTATCTCCAACCAATCCTATTGGCACGCGCCGTGCGATGCTTTTTGAGGATCCCAAACAAAATTGTTGACAATACTAGTATCCTAGTCGACTACAATAGGCAACACTGCTGAATGCTCGTTAAGGCTCAAAGACCAAAACGGGCGCACTGACTGGATGACCGGAGACCCAAAGGGACAGGAAAATGACCGAATTGAACGCTGAACAGATTGGCCCTTACTTGGAACTGGCAGGGAAGGTTGCGATCGTAACCGGCGGCGGACGGGACATTGGCCGCGCCTGCGTCATGAAACTGGCCAAGGCTGGAGCGTCGATCGCGATCAACTATCACAGCTCATCTTCGGGTGCGGAATCGGCGGTTCAGGAAATAACGGCTGTCGGAGGTAAGGCGATTGCCATACAGGGCGACATGACCTCCGGTGCAGATGTGGAAAGGCTGATCTCGGAGACTATCGCGACATTCGGACCTCGGATCGACATTCTTGCCCACGTGACCGGCGGATTGCTGGCCCGGAAGACCCTGTCTGAGATGGATATGGAACATTGGTGCCATGTCATGGACCTGAACACCACTTCTTTTGCTCGCACTGTTCAGGCCGTGTTGCCGCATATGAAAAAAGGCGGCGCGATCGTCGGGTTTGCGAGTCAGGCGGGGCGTGACGGGGGTGGCCCAGGCGCCGTCGCCTACGCGGCCTCGAAGGGTGCGGTCATGACGATGACGCGTGGATTGGCCAAAGAACTGGGGCCGGACATCCGGGTAAATTCGGTTTGCCCGGGCATGATCGACACCGATTTTCACAATGTCTTCACAAAAAGCGAAGTGCGGACCAACGTGGCCGGCGCCACGCCGCTTAAACGCGAAGGCACATCTGAGGATGTCGCCAATCTGGTCGCCTATCTGGCCTCAGACGCCGCTGCTTTCATTACGGGCGCGAACATCGACATCAACGGAGGCCTGCTCTTTTCATAACCGGCCTTCGCCGGGCATCGAGTCAACTGTCTGTTTTCTAGGGAGGAAAATATGAATATCAAACTGACTAAAACGCTTATGAGCGCCGCGACCGTGGTCGTAATTACCGGGAGCGCATCCTTCGCAGAGGATTGGCGCGGGTGGAATATCCACGTGGATGGTTACCCAAACACCATCGCGATGGACAAATTTGCAGAACTCGTTACGGAAAAAACTGGCGGTGAAATCAGCCTTCAAATGTTCCATGGGGGCACGCTGGGCAGTCAGCCCGACGCGGTTGAACAGGTCCGCGCAGGCGCATTGGAAGTCGGCAACTTTAACCTGGGCCCAATTGGCCCGATTGTCGCCGAGGCCAATGTTGTATCGTTGCCCTTTATATTCAAAGACGTCCCGCACATGTTCCGCGTCTTGGACAGTGAGGGTGGCGAGGCAATTGCAACGGGCATGGCAGCCAAAGGCTTGACACCTCTTGCGTGGTATGACGCTGGCGCTCGCTCCTTCTACAACGGAACAAAGGCAATCAACGCACCTGCCGATGTTGAGGGAATGAAAGTTCGGGTCATGAACAACGACCTGTTTACAGGCATGATTTCTGAGCTTGGTGGCAACCCATCGCCAATGGCGTTTGCCGAAGTTTATCAGGCCCTGAAAACCGGTGTCGTCGATGGTGCCGAAAACAACTGGCCATCGTACGAGTCAACTGGCCACTTCGAAGTTGCAGGTTTCTATTCGCTGTCTCAGCACCTGATCATACCCGAATGTATCTGCATTAATACCGACACGTTCAACGCACTGTCACCTGAGATGCAGGCCGCGGTTCGAGAGGCAGCTCAGGAATCTGCAAAACTTCAGCGGCAATTGTGGGCCGAGCGCGAAGCAGCCAGCCGTACAGCCGTCGAAGAAGCTGGTGTGGTCGTGAATGAAGTGGCAGACAAAGCCCCGTTCCAAGCGGCTATGGGCCCGGTTTACGAAGCCTACTTTGCTACGAACCCCGATTTACGCCCGCTTGTCGAGACTATCCAGGCGACGGACTGATTTAGCTACATTGGGTCTGATATTGTCCGGTCCCGCACATGCGGGTCCGGACGCCTGATCAAGAGTTGTGAGCCAATGAGTTATACTTCCCTGCCCCCGACATCTGTGCGCAAGATGATCCAGATCCTGGATTGGATCGCCGACGTGTGCCGGGTTTTGACCGGTGTCGCACTGATTGTCATCACGGTCATATTCGGATGGCTAGTATTTGGTCGCTATGTTCTGAATGCGACGCCGACCTGGGTCGAGCAAGTCGCCTTGCTTCTCGTCATGACAATTGCGTTTCTCGGTGCGGCAGTAGGTGTACACGATAACACGCACTTGTCCGTGTCTCTCGTGCGTTCTGCGGTTCCTCCACGTGTGAGGACCATTTTGGTTATCTGCACAGACGTGCTTATGGCTGGGTTCGGCGCTTTGATGCTGTGGTTCGGAGCTCGACTTACGATCTTTAAGTGGGGATCGCTAATCCCATTGATTCAAGTCCCCGAAGGCTTGCGTTCATTGCCTCTCACAATTGGCGGAGGACTCATATTACTCTTTTCCGTTGGTCATCTAATCCGCCTCTATGTCGGTTTTGACGAGCGCAATGACAGCATCGAATAGAGGCGAATGATGGGAATACTTCTGTTGCTTGGCGTGTTCGCCCTCTGCGTTCTGATCGGAACGCCTGTAGCATTCGCGCTTGGAATAGCGGCCATTTCGGCATTTTGGTTCGAAGGCTTACCCTTGATGATCGGATTTCAGCGGATCGTCTCCGGGATCAATGTATTCTCGTTGATGGCGATCCCGTTCTTCATTTTTGCAGGTGAACTGATGTTCCACGGCGGGATAGCCATGCGTCTCGTCCGGTTTGCTTCAGCCGCTGTCGGGGCCGTGCGCGGCGGCTTGGGAATTGTGAACGTGTTTTCTTCGATGCTTTTTGGGGGGATTTCAGGATCGGCCATCGCAGACATTTCCGCACTAGGGTCTATCTTGGTTCCTGTGATGAAAGAGAAAGGTTACGATGCAGATTACGCCGTAAACGTGACCGTTACGTCCTCGATTGCCGGTATAATTATTCCACCCAGTCACAATATGATCATTTTCGCGATCGCAGCCGGGGGTGGAATATCGATCTCGAAGCTGTTTCTTGCAGGCGTTGTTCCAGGAGTTTTAATGTGCCTTTGCCTTGCTGTGGCGGCGTACCTTGTAGCGGTGCGCAGAGGTTATCAAGCTGAGACTTTCCCGGGTTGGTCAGCGCTCGTAGTGAGCTTCTTCAGTGCAATTCCAGGACTTTTGACGGCTGTGATTATCGTCGGCGGTGTGTTGTCGGGTATTTTCACCGTTACGGAGTCCGGAGCTTTTGGGGCCATTTACGCATTTGTGGTCACTCTGATCGTCTACAGAAGCATAACGTGGGAAAACTTTTGTATTGCCGTCTCTTCTGCTGTGCGCACGACGGCGATGGTAATGATATTAATCGCATGCGCTGGTGCGTTTGCCTACATGCTGACCTTTTACAGAGTTCCGGACAGAACCGTAGATCTGCTTACTGGGTTGACAGAAAATCCGATACTCATCCTGCTGATGGTAAATGCGGTTTTGTTGTTGCTTGGAATGATTATGGATATGGCAGCTCTAATTCTGATCTGCACACCCATTTTTCTACCCGTTGCCAACAGCCTTGGGATTGATCCGCTGCAATTCGGGATGATCTTGCTCGTGAATTTGGGATTAGGATTGTGCACACCACCGGTCGGATCCTGCCTGTTTGTCGGTTGCGCCGTGGGTAAATTGCCAATGGAGAAAGCCGTGCGAACAATATGGCCCTTCTACTTGGCAATTCTCTTCGCATTAATGCTTATCACTTTTGTACCCGCGATTTCACTAACACTGCCAAGCTTGGTTGGGTGAATAAAGTACATTCAAGTTTAAAGGCAGACACTTGAAGCTAAGCTTGTGTTCGAGTTTCTCTCTTAATGAAAAAAGGAAGCTGACATGTCGCAAAAACCCAAAGTGAATGCTCCCGTCGAGCAGATCAGTGTTTTTGATGTCTGCGGTGGCGAAATAGAGATTGGTCGGCCCAAAGATCGATGGACGATGCTTTTCGTCTATCGCGGGCGTCACTGTCCCAGATGCAAGCGATTTCTCAACAAATTGAACGCCATGCTGGCTGATTGGAGCAGCGTCATGGATGTAGTGGTCGTTTCTGCTGACTCTAAAGAAAAGGCTTTGGCCGACAAGGAAGAGTTCGGTTGGACATTTAACTTGGGCTTTGGATTGACCGAAACGCAGATGCGATCACTTGGACTCTACATGTCGGACCCTCTTTCGGAGGCTGAGACAACCACATTGTTTGCAGAGCCCGGCGCATTCGGAATTCGACCAGATGGCAGTTTGATGTTGGTCGACATTTCGAATGGCCCTGCTGCGCGCCCGGATCTTGAAGAATTGCTAGACGGAATGAAGTTCAATATCGAAAACAACCGACCGACCCGGGGAACAGTTTTTTAACTGCAACGGTGCAGTCAGGCGAATTCGAACCAGTCTCAGCTAGGCCAGTATAGCTGTCCTTCATTCGTCACAAAGACACCGCCACTCGGCGAGAGCGGCGGTGAGTATCAGCTTGAAGGTGCCTCGGCTGGCAAGCGCTCTTTCTCGTTGAAGTGGTTGTAGACAGAGGAATTGACGGCGGCGAGCTTCTGCAAACTTCGCATCCGCCTGAAACGTTGCATGGCGCGTTCGGGTCGTCGGAAAGGCAGGTGCGAATTCTCGACGCAGTTGTTGAGCCACCTGCCCGTTTTCTGTTTTTTGTCAGCACCAAGCTCTCTGAAAGCGGTTCTATATGAGGCGAAGCGATCTGTGACAACGTTTTCCGCTTTACCGTGTCGCTTCATCAATGTCTTGAGGAATTTCAGCGCTGCAGCTTTGTTTCGGCGTTTGGTGACAACGGCTCCCAGCACCTTGCTCTCATGATCTGCGGCCCGCCAGAGGTAATGCTTCTTGCCATTAACCTTCACAAAACCTCATCCACATGCCACTTCCATTTCGAGAATGCGCCCAGTTGTTGCACCCGCTTTCTTCGGATCTCAGAGGCAAACATCGGGCCAAACCTGATCCACCAATAGCGGACAGTTTCGTGGCTCACGTCGATGCCTCGTTCGTGCAGCAGAACTTCGACATTCCGAAACGAAAGCGGGAAGCGGATGTACTGCATCACCGCAAGGCGGATGATCTCAGGACAGGTGTTTATAGTATTTGAAAGAAGCAGGTCTTGTCTTGGGTAAATGCTGAGAAAGCCCCCTGCCCGCCTCAAGGCAAGGTCTACCGACAAGACCTTTGGGATTGATGACGTCTTTATATTGAATGGTGTCAGTTTTGATCGAAGTGATTTGAGTGTTTATTTGGGGTCCGCAATTTTGGGCATAGACACAGACAATGATGGATTTGCCGATACAACCATCGTTCTAGGGGGCGATTATTCCGGTTCGGAATCTACGGTGAAAGATCTCGATGGGGCGACGGCCATAGCAGCTTCATTTCAACCAAAATGCACAAGACGATGTTTTTCACATTGACGAAGACGATGTCATCGCTGGAAACATCCTAGCCAACGACAACTGGTACACAGGCAGAGGACTAACCGTATCCCTGCTTTCAGGTCCGGAAGAGAGGCTACCAAACCTGAATAATGATGGATCGTTTACATATGAAGCAGATTCAGATGTCTTGATTTGGTCGCCCCCGGTGACGAGATAGTCCAGACATTCACGTATGAACTTGAAGACACGTTCGGTAGAACTTCCGAAGCCACGGCCCTCATTTCTGTAAACATACTGGATGACAGCGTATCGCTTTCGGGAAGTCGGAGACGAGACCATATCAATGGCTTGGATGAAGCTGACATCCTGGAGGATGGCTTCGGAAGAGACAAATTGGATGGTGGGGAAAGCGCCGATATCCTGAGAGGCGGACCGGGCCGCGGTGTTCATATTAGTGGAGAGGAAGCTGACCTTCTTGAGTTTCACTTTTTTGATGGCTTCAACATCATGACTGATTTTGAAGTTGGGATTGATCAGATTGGGATTGGCTCAGGTCTATTTGCAGACAATATCTCTGACATTAAGTACCGGGATCTGGATGACGGGGTGCTGCTTAATTTAAGTGGTGCCAAAGTCTTAGTTGAGGATCTGGCATTTATGGATCTGAGCGAAGATTCATTCGCTTGGTTATAGCGAATATCTGTGCTCGCGCGTTAGAATCTATAGCGTTGTAGAGCCCAGGTTGCCCTACTGAAACCAAAGTCTTGAAAGTGAATCTACCAATTCGGATTGATCCATGCATCAAGCTGCATTTTGAACTGGGCATAAGGCAGGCCGCACAAAGCCCGAAGTCCTGAGTGGTAGACCGATCACGCCACCGATTCTTGTCCACCTCTTGGTACATATTGTGGCAGTTATTTTTTTGCATGAAAAATGGTTACTCAAATAGGGTTGTTCCCCCTTGGTCCGCCACTTACTCCCTATGTGCGACAAATAGTTTTGCCTTCTGCGATAGAAATTTTCCATTACGCCGCACAGCCATGCCTTCTGCCAAGTGGTTACGTCGTACATATTTCCCTTTAACAACTGGTTTTGGGCGAAGCCCTTCAGGGTGCTCGTCTCTAAAACCTGCTCCCGGCGAGGGTTGGGGGGGTAGCAAGTGCAATATAGTTCGAAAGGGTGGTGCGCCTATAGGCGTCCGCCCAGGACGGGCTTTGCGCGGTGCCCTCATGACGGCACAGCTCTGCAATACTTTCCTCGCCTATTTGGCCGTCCAGTAAAATCTGGATCTTTTCTTGTGCGGAATACTGTTTACGGGTCGAACGCCAAATGTCCTTTGCTGGCTTCTCACCGTGACTCTGCTTGTTTTAGGGGTTCTTTCTCATCTCCACTCCTTGGCAGCTACGATGAGCCAGAAATCTACTCTTATCAAATCGACCAATACTGTCCCAATGGTACTGACGTCAGACACCGGAAGCTAATGATATAGACCAGAACTAAGGTCCACAATAAGGCATTGATTTTCTTAAATTATTCAAGTTAGCGCCCAATAGTTAACGGCACAGTAAGATTGGGCGTGGGAGCTCACTTCGGGCGGCGTCAATCCTTTGGCTATCACCTCCTCTGCCCCGGACAGTTGGGGGTACAGATAGAACACTCCGAGCCGTCAACGCTATGATGCGATCCTGTTCCAAACCGGAAACGATCCCATATTAGGAAGCCTATGTCTGTTGGTGGTTCTGAAGAAATTCTTTCCAGTTGCGTGTGCGCGGGTTTAGATAAGATGCAGCTTGAGCAGGGCCTACATGTGCTAACAGGTCAAGCCCGGTCACGAACGGCGAAAAATCATCTTCAACACGCCCCCACGGCCTGACATCATATTCCATGTATTCGACGTTGATCCCTGCCAATTCAAACTCCTTGTGTTCCAGATAGTTGCGTGCGCCATGCCCGGTGACATAGCGCGTTCCGCCCAATTCTTGGACGATTTGCAGTATCCTGTTCGAGCCTGTTTCTGTGACATTTAGATCGGTGCTAAGGTGATACTCGCTCGGATTTATGCCAAACTGTGATGCTAGTCCTTTACTGCTGGCGACAATCGCGTCGCAAAGGCCGTCATGCTGATTCAGGTGTAGAACTGGTGCTAGTGCGGAGTCTAGGTAAGGCGTCCCGCTAAGCGATTTCTTGAGTTTATCGATGTGTAAATCTAGCCAATTTGGTTCAGCAGCAACGATGTCAACGATATCTGTCCTGTTTTTAGTATGCTTTACTGGTATGCTAAGCCAGGCGCTGCCAGAAGGCGATCTAATCTGTACGCGGTTAGTAAACGAGCGTCTAGAAAACTGCGCATCTACCAGCCAAACGACTACATCAGCTAAAGCGAGTTGGGCCAAAAAACCTGGCCACGGAAAATACATAGGTTGCGAAATGACGACAGTAGTCATGCAAATTTCCGTCGAATATACCCACCGGGCGAAGAGGACAGCACAAGCTTGCCGTTCAACACCGGATCAACTTCGAATAGGTCTGCTTCTGACATATAGTCATTAAGCGCTGATAGCGGCTCGTTCCCGGCAAACCACGATTTGGAACGGTTTTGTGGGCTGTCCTTCTGGCCGACATACCCGATCATCGTATCCGCAACGACCATGTAGCAGCCAGGTGTAACCAACGGACCGTATGCACGGCACTCGGCCAGAACATGATCGCGGCTGTGGTCGCTGTCTAGAACTACCATGACTTTGGCGCCTTCTGGGATCACGGCACGCACGGCGGCCAGCGTATCCTCGCTGGTCGACGGCCCCTCAATTAGAGTGACTCGTTTCGACATAGGGTGTTTGTTGATCGTGTCGCGGTTGTGAGCGCGGATATCTATGTCGACTCCGATCACGGTGCCTTTGCCAATCAACTGCAATAGTGAGGCCATAAACAGCACCGAGCCACCGCGTGCCACGCCGGTTTCGATAATGACATCGGGTTTCGTGTTCCAGATCACTTCCTGTGTCGCCATCACATCTGCAGGCATCTGAATAATGGGTGCTCCCATCCAGCTCCACAGATAGGAGTAGTCATAAGGGTCAAGTTGTAACATATGTGCAATTGAACTTTGAAAAACATGCTCGTCTTGCCCAAGCGCCAAGCATTGCTTTTCCTTGTGAGCTTCAAACTCTTTGCGGTCGTCTTTTGACGTCATGATTTGCCTTCAGCATTTTTATTGGTGATTTGCCACGCTCTGGAGCTCTCATCTAAGCTTTGTTACAGGTCGTGTCACCATCCATTGTGTGAGTAAGAACTTTTGTCGCGAACATTCGCGAAGGTCTGACACGCTTTTGAACAATCCGAACACTCTTTTCGCTAGTTGCCAGAATCAATAACTCTAAGGTCTCGGTTAGAACAATAGAGTGTCCCACTTTGCGTAAGAGTTCCAAATTCTTAAAACGTTCTAGCTAAAACTGGGGCCATTTAGCTATCGTTACATCATAGCCGCCTCGGTGTCTCTTATGAATTGGCCCTTGATCAGTTCAACCAACTCGAATTTCCCCAGCTTTAAACGTCCTACTCTAAAAGGACTCGTTAACTCGCCGTCTATAGGGGTCGTCGGTCTGGTATTGACGGTCTCGGGACGTTATGAAAAACGAAGCCCTGTGGTATGAGGGGTTTTGACATGGCTGCGACCCTATCCGACGCAGACCGGAATTCCCTCTCCCTGTCATGACATGTATTCAGAAGGGCTGACTATCTGATGGAAAACCTAGACGACGTCGCCTCAAAGTATTTGCAGCCACCAAGTGTCGAGATTGAGAATGATCTCATGATGCGGTGGTATCCCGAAAGGGTGTTTGAGCGCACAGGACATGTCGGGCGTTTGCTAGAGCTTGGGTTGGGGCATGGTTACACAGTTCCCTTCTTTTTCGAGATGAGTGACCAGCACGTCGTCGTTGAAGGCTCTCAAAAGGTCATCGAGAATTTTCAGTCCAAGAACCCTTGGTATACTGGATCATTGGAGGCGGGGTACTTCGAAACTTACACACCTACCGACCCCTTCGATCTGATTGTCATGGGATTCGTGCTCGAGCATGTGGATGATCCAGTCGCTATTCTAAGCCGGTACAAAAAGTTTCTAGCTCCCAACGGTCGCATTTGGATTGCAGTACCGAATGCAAAATCGTTAAACCGGCGCCTCGGGCTTGAGATGGGGATGATTGAGGACATTTATGATCTGAACGAAACGGATTTAATGCTCGGACATCAACGCAATTTTTGCCGCGATACATTGCGAAGCGCCATCGAGGCGGCCGGGTACAGAGTAACGCATGAGGAAGGGCTTTACCTGAAGCCTCTTCCATTGGGTGTTCTCAGAACGCTCGATAACTTTGAAGAGAACATGCGCGCGATGATGGCTGTTGGCGTTGACTTTCCAGATCTTTGTGTTGGTCTTCTTGTAGAAGTGTCTCATGACTAGAGCTGTTTGTGCGGGGCCTGAGTTGTGAACGAGCGCCGACGTATTCTGGTCACCGGCGTAGGAGCGCTCATAGGCCAGGGCATCGCCAGCAGTCTGCGGGATGACGAGCGATCGTGGTTAATTGGACTTGACCGGCGCATGTCGCTATTCGGCGCAGAGCTGTGCGATGAAACTCTGCTGAAACCCAAGCTAGACGAAAGCTCAGATGCGTATCTGACGTTCTGGAAAGATTTGGTGCAGGATCACGGAATTGAACTGATTATTCCAGGTATCAGCATCGACATGGCGTTTCTAGACGCCCACCGAAGTTTTTTCGAAGACCTCGGGGTAGCGTTGGCCATCAACACGACACATCTTATCGCGTTGACTGAAAACAAGTCGGATTTTGCAGCCGACTATGCGCAATTGGGGTTGCCAGTCATCCCGTCGATTGCAGGAGGTGGCACTTGGGAAGCGGCCTGCGCGGCGCTGGGGAAACCGCCATTTCTTTTGAAACCCAGCACTGGGGAAGGCTCCGTTGGCATTGTGCGGCTTCATGACGAAGTGGATTTTGATTATTGGAGCGGAAAAACCTCGGGCGAATTTCTTGTGCAGCGGATTGTTGGTACGGACGACGATGAATATACTGTCGGTACATTTGGCTTTGGCGACGGCGATTACATTGGCCCACTGATCTTTCAGCGCCGATTGACACGTGCCGGTAACACTGGCGAGGCAAAGACCGTCACTCATGAAGCCGTATCCAAAGCAACTGATACAATCATGCGCTACTACAAGCCGCTGGGTCCAACCAACTTACAATTCCGTTTGGAAGGTGAGGATGCCTATCTTCTTGAAATCAACCCTCGGTTTTCAAGTAGTTGTTCCTTGCGAACCGCTTTCGGGTTCAACGAAGCTGAGATGTGTGTTGACTTTTACCTGAACCGACGACGGCCTGCGCAACCTGTCTTGCGTGAAGGGATTGCGCAGCGTCACAACGCAGATCGGATACGTTATGCTGGGCCTGATCTCTGATATTCATGCCAATCTGGCCGCGCTTGAGGCGGTTTTGGCTGACGCGAAGTCCAAAGGGGTGACAGAGTTTGTGTGCCTTGGCGACGTTATTGGGTATAATGGTCAGCCGGAAGAATGCGTACAACTGCTCAAGGCAGAAGGGGTGCGCAATATACTGGGCAATCACGACAGCTACGTTACGTCGGGACAGAATTGCGAACGCTCTAAGGTCGTCGCGGGTATCATAGACAAACATCAGACAGAGCTAAGTTCGGACAGCGTGGCATGGTTGAGCCGATCAATGGACAGCATCCAGGATGGCACAACATTGTTTGTACACGGAGGACCGCAGGATCATGTCGATGAATACCTCTATAAAGTGGGGATCGATACGTTTCCCAAAGGCGTAACACGGCTCTTTGCGGGTCATACCCATGTGCAATGCATTCTAGACTTCGGTACGCACGTCTTTTGCAATCCGGGCTCGGTCGGACAGCCGCGCGATGGAGACCCACGTGCAGCTTACGCAATCTTATCAGATGGCCAGATTGCCCTGCACAGAGTCGTTTATGACATCGACCGCACGATACGCGCGATGAAAGAGCGCGGGTACGAAGAGTTCATGTATCGCGGACTTGCCAAAGGCGCCCAGATCAACGGGCGTATTGACGAGATTGTGAAAGCCTAAGGAGAGGCCAAGGTCTCGATTACCCGACAGACTCGATCAATGTCCCCGTCTGTCATGTCGTGAAAACTGGGCAGGTTCAGTGCCCGCTCGCAAATATCATGGGCATGCGGGGTAGGCGCTTCTACGAACATAGGCTGGCTGGAAAGCGGGTAGAAAAATACACGCGCATCAATGTTTGCTGCCTCGAATGCTGCCAAGGCCCTCTCACGGGAGACGCCAAGTGCCTTGTCAAAAACAACAGTGGGCATCCACGCGCCATTCCGAACGTGAGGAGGCTCAGGGTTCATCGATAGCCCTAGATGCGACAGCCGCTCTTTGTAGGCCGCTAGTATCTCCGCTTTGCGGTTCGTCAGTTCCTCAATGCGCTCAATCTGCCCCATTCCTATTGCAGCTTGAATGTTTGACATCTTGAATTTGTAGCCGACCGTATCAGCCCAGAATTGTTTTTTCTGCGCCTTGTCACGTCCGTGATTGGACAGCGTCAGAATGCGATCCGCCAAAGCATCGTCATCGGTCACCAGCATCCCGCCTTCGCCGGTGGTCAACGTTTTCGTACCATGAAAAGAGAAGGTCCCGAACTTTCCCATCGCGCCTGTATGAATGGCGCGATATCGCGCACCCAACGCTTCGGCCGCGTCTTCGATAAGCACCACTCCACATTCATCTGCGATGCTCAACAGTGTGTCCATCTCACAGAGATTACCGTATAGATGCGTGGCGATGATGGCCTTGGTTTTCGATGTAATCGCCGCGCGGGCCTGATCAGGATCAATACACCAACTGTCTGGCAAGATATCGACGAAAACCGGTGTCGCACCCAAATGCACGACGGGCGCGACCGTAGCGATCCAATTTGTGTCGGCGAGGATGACCTCATCGCCCGGACCGATACCTAGCGCCGCCAGACCCATCTCCATTGCGCCCGTGCAACTGGAAGTCGAAATAGCATGTTTTGTTCCGACATACTCTGCGAAGGTCGCCTCGAAGCGATGAATGTAGTCATAACATTTCGGCCCCCAACCAGTGCGGGCGGCATCTGTGGCATAACTAACCTCGAGATCAGTGATAGAGGGTCGGGTATAGACGATGCGGTCGGTCATAGGATTTGCAGTTCTGGCACAGCAGTTACAAAACGGGTATCTACAAGCCAATCAAGTGATTGCATAATCTCGGTTTTCAGGTTCCATGGGAATATCACCAGGTAGTCTGGACGTCGGTTCTGTAGCTCGTCTGGCGCCAGAATGGGGATATGACTGCCCGGTAGGTATTTGCCGATCTTAAATTCTGCAGCATCACATACGAATTCAATGGCGTCTGGACCAACGCCTGCGAAGTTCATAAGCGTGTTGCCTTTCGCGGCTGCGCCGTATCCTGCTACCGACTTTCCCTCCGCTTTAGCATCCAGCACGAACCGCAAGAAATCGTCTTTGACCTTTTCCGCTTTGAGTTGGAAACCTGTGTAGAAGTCATCGTCATTCATTCCGTGAGATGCTTCGAGATCACGCATGGCCTTCACGGCGTCGGTTTGCGCATGTCTGGCTCCTTCAAGACAGGCAAAGAGACGCAAGCTGCCGCCATGAGTTGTTAGTTGTTCAACATCGAACACCCGCAAACCTGCCGCCGCCAGAATACGCTCGGCTGAAAGAAGAGAAATGTAGGAGAAATGTTCGTGATACACGGTATCGAACTGGTTTTGCGTCACCAGGTTCAACAAATGCGGAAACTCGAGTGTGACCACGCCCTGAGGTTTTAGGCAAACCGCCAGCCCTCGCGAGAAACAGTTAATGTCGGGTACATGGGCAAAGACATTGTTACCTATGACAAGATCAGATTTGGCCAGCCCCTTAGCCAACCCTTCCCCGAAGAACTCCTCTACAACATTGATCCCGATTGCCGTCGCTGCGGAGGCGGTGGAATGTGTGGGTTCAATACCTAGGCAGGGGATCCCTGCCTTCCGAAAATTGCGCAGCAGATAACCGTCGTTGGATGCAACCTCGATCACATGAGAATCCGCATCTAGAGCAAATCGTTCGATAACCGTGTCGCAATAGGCTTTGGCATGGGCAAGCCAAGAGGTCGAGGTGGAAGAAAAATAAGCGTATTCTTCGGTGAATAGCGCCTCGCCCGACGAGAAGTCTTCCGTTTGTACAAGGCGGCACTCCTTGCATACGAAAAGCCGCAGCGGATAGGTCAGTTCGGGACGAGAAAGCGCTTCCGCACTTAGATAATCGTTTGACGGGGGTGCATATCCCAAATCAAGAAACGCCATAGTGCGTGAAGACAGACAATGTCGGCAGGTATTGGTCATAAGGGGCGAACATCCAGCAGGGCAGGCAAGTTTTGATCTCTTTCCGACATAAGCGTGATAGGTAAGGGCCAATCAATGCCTAGATCGGGGTCTGTCGCACGCACACCACCCTCAAGTTCCGGTGTGTACGGAGCAGTGTGGCAATAGTGTAGCGTCGCGGTCTCGGTCAATGTCTGGAAACCATGAGCGCAGCCTTCAGGAATGTAGATTGCGTTCCCAGCCTCAGCGCATAATGTGATTGCTCTGCTTTGACCAAAGGTTGGAGAGCCTTCGCGCAGGTCAAGCGCCAGATCGAATACCTTTCCTTCGGTTGCACGTATAAGCTTTGCCTCAGCCATCGGCGCACGCTGAAAATGCAGACCGCGCAAAGTACCTTGCCCCTTGGTTTGCGACATATTCATTTGTGCCCAATTGGTCAGCAGACCGGCTTGCGCAAAAACGTCAGCACAGAATGTACGAGCAAAAGCACCGCGGGCATCGGACTGGCGCGCCAACTGGACTTCGTAAAGCCCATCAATATCTTGAGGGATAAGCTTCAAGATTCACCATAGTATTGCAACTGTTTAAGTGAGACCGCACGAGGGCACTGGCCCTCCGCAACAGACTGGTACCACTGTATTGTAGCGCGGATGCCGTCTTCGAAAGACCAACAGGCGAAATGACCCAGCAGTGCCTCTGTCTTGTCAGTGGCAAGCCGGAGAATCTGAGCTTCGTGGGCAGAATTGGATTTCCGAGAAGTATCTTCCCATGCGCCCGGCCACATGGAGAGTGCCGTTGTAACAACGTCCTTTACGGTTCTAACCCCCTCAGATGGTGGACCAAAATTGAACGCACTTTGGAGATCGGGATCTGCCGACGTAAACAGCTTTTCCGCGAGTATCAAATACCCTCGCAGAGGCTCCAGGACGTGTTGCCATGGTCGAACGGAATTCGGATTGCGCACTTTGACTGGAATGTCGGCCGCCAGGGCACGTGCAATATCGGGCACGATGCGGTTCTCGGCCCAGTCGCCACCGCCAATAACGTTGCCAGCGCGCGCCGAAGCCATACGGATCTCTGTCTGTGCAAAAAAAGATTTTCTCCAGCTATCGACGCCAATTTCCATCGCGGCTTTGCTGGAACTATATGGGTCATGACCACCTAGGGAATCAGTTTCGCGAAATGGCCGCGCTTGTTCGTCGTTGGCATACACTTTGTCTGTGGTTACCATAACCACGGCGCGTGGACCGGTCAGATCACGCAGCGCCTCCATCAGATTGAGCGTCCCCATCACATTGGTGGACCAGGTCTCAATCGGGGTTTCGTATCCACGTAAAACCAAAGATTGTGCTGCCATGTGAAAAACAATTTCGGGGTCTGACGCTGTTACGGCGTTTGTCACGACAGACGAATCTCGAATGTCACCGATAATGTGCCTGATGGTATCTTCTAGTTTCAGAGAGGAAAAAAAGGGACTTTCAGGTGCCAGTGCTATGCCAGTGACTTTGGCACCGAGTTGCGTCAACCACAGCGCAAGCCATGCACCTTTGAACCCGGTATGTCCGGTAATCAGAACGCGTTTGTCTTTCCAGAACGCATTCATCACCAAGTTTTCCATGGTGCATCGCCGGATTTCCAAAGCTCTTCAAGGTAATCACGATCCCGCATCGTATCCATCGGAGCCCAGAAACCCGAATGCTTGAACACTGAAAGCTGTCGCTCAGTTGCCAGAGTTTCCAATGGAGCGCGTTCCCAAATCGTTTCGTCTCCGTCGATGTAGTCAATCACCTCAGGCTCACAGACAAAAAAACCGCCGTTAACCCAGAAGCCATCTCCATCGGGTTTCTCGTTAAACCGGGTCACAAAATCACCCTCGATCTCCAAGGCTCCGAACCGCGCTGCTGGTTGCAAGGCGGTAACGGTCGCACGGCTGCCAGTTCTTTTGTGAAAGGCCAAAAGCTTGGTAATATCAAGGTCCGTCACACCGTCGCCGTATGTAAGACAAAACGTGTCGGTCAGATGCTCCTTCACACGCTTTAGGCGGCCACCGGTTTGGGTTAGCTGACCGGTGTCGACCAATGTAACCTGCCAAGGCTCCGAGTATCGATTGTGCACCTTCATCTTATTGTCTTTTAGATCAAATGTGACATCGGATGTATGTAGAAAGTAGTTCGCGAAATACTCTTTGATCAGATAGCCTTTGTAGCCGCAGCAGATGACAAATTCAGTGATCCCATGGGCGCCATAGATTTTCATGATGTGCCATAATATGGGCAAACCACCAATTTCAATCATGGGTTTTGGGCGGAGGTGAGATTCTTCACTAATCCGAGTTCCAAGCCCGCCCGCTAGAATTACCGCTTTCAAATCATCGCTCCGCTCTGTTCTAATCGACCAACAGGCCGCAGATAATTGAATTCCCTTTAAGCATGATAACTTTGATTAGCAAGGAGAGTGGTGTGAGACGCGTCGAGCTGGTCTCAGTTTGCTACATAATTTGAAAACCCATGTGAATCAAAGCTGCCACTTTGGGTCAGCTCAAAGTTCGGTCGTGAGTTGAGTTGGCGTTCCTGATTGAACTCGGGTATTGCCAAGTTGTCTGCGGCGGACTGCGATCTATTCGCAGATGTTGTCTCATGCCGCCATTCTACCGGAGTAGTCAGCCCAGAGGTTGAGCGTATCTGATCGAGCGCAACGAAGTGAGGCTGCTCCCGCCCGAACAAGCCAAAAATTCAAGAGTCAGAAGCTGGTTAGCATGGAATAATTCCAGTTCAGTTGCCAGCACCTATATTTTCACAGATTGACATCGATCGTGTTTTGGGGTTGGACACATGCGAAAATATCAAGTTATGAGCCGCGCTGGACCGCATATCTACACCGTCAAATTTCTAATAGACCATAATTCGACGCCGTGTAGCCCACTAGATCTCCGGTATTAGCCGCATAAGGATGCACCATGGTCCCTCTAGTTATTCCCACACGTAACCGTCCAATGTCTTTGTCCTTTCTCCTTAAGTATCTGGGCGAGTTCAATCCGGGACAACGTGTGGTGATCGCCAATGGCAGTCATCATTCATACCTTGCTGCTTATGAGGAAGCGGTACGTGACAACGACAGTCTTTTGCAGATCGAATATAAGGAGTACGATTCCGATCTGCATTTTCGGGACCGCATGGTTGATTGTGTGAGCGGGTTGGATGATGACATTATCTTCGTCGGAGCAGATGATGATTTTCCTGTGCTTGATACACTCTATCAAGGTGTTGAATTCCTGCGCGCAAACCACGACCACGTCGTCGCTATCGGCGGGATCATTTGCCTGTCAATGTTAGACGAAGATCAGTTCAACGCGAAATTTCTTCATGCATTCAGCCTTCAAGACGAAGACATAGTTTCTCGTCTGTCTAAATACAGCCAATGGGCCTTCGCGACCAGTTATGCTGCGACACGCCGCGATCACTACCTTGAAAGATGTAACAACTTACAGCTTAATGCCATGAAAATATTTGGCGACTATAATGTCGGCCTCCACGACTGTCTGGCTGGAAAAATCAAGGCCTTGCCAGAAATTGGCTACTTCACCACAAAACTAGCCACTCATAGTAGGTTTGGACCGCCCAGCCGTCTGCATTATCTGGAGCATGCACAAGAAACCTTAAACCTGAGAGATTACTATGCTGAAAAAATTGCCTCAACTACGGCAATTGACAATCAAGAAGCTCGGTCAATCGCAGATAAACTGATTGCAATGAAAATTGCCCATTGGACAGGTGGCAGCCCGCAGTTTTTGGATGGGTTTGGGTGTTCGTCGCTGTTCCGTGATGAAACTGTGCGCAAACAATATGACGCGTTTCAAGATCTATTTCGTCAAGGTACAGCAGAGCAAAAGAAACTTGGAGGCAATCTAAGGAAGGTTGTCGACGCAATGTTGGAAATTAGTGAGGCTAATTCAGATAATCACGGTGAGCCGGAAAAGTACGATTCAATAGAATATTTTTTGGCTTCGACCAATGGCGGTATTTCGCGGCCATGACAGAACGCCTCGTTAAGGAGTAAATGGATGAGACGAAAGATTAAGCGCAAACTTGCTAAGATGTTTTCTGCGCGCCGCTCGGAGAACAGTGCGAAGCCGAGGCCCGAACCAAAAAAACCAAAGCAGATCATTAGCCCACGGTTTAATATAGCCTTTTCCCCAGAAACGCTTGAAAGAAAGTGAAGTGGGCCTGCTTTCAAAGGGCGTATTTCTGTCGCGAAATTTATCGCTGAGCGTGGAAATTTCGTCGGATCAACAGGTCAAGCAGCCAAATCCGCGATGCGTTGAAACTAACCGAGTCCAGGCGTAATTTATCCTCCGCGGATCATGTGTGTCTTCGATACCTGCAAGTGTTGCCTTCGCTGATCGCGCGTACGATACCAATTGGTTCCGTGAAGCATTGAAAGACAATGGGATACGCGCCTGTGTCCCCGGAGGAAAACAGCGCAAAAAAACCTATTAATATGACAAGCGAAGATACCAAAGGCGCAACCCGATCCCCGCCTCCGGTCCATGTTGATCCGCGCCCATGGCTGGACCCGCGATCTGAAGTCCGGAGTTCGACTGAAGGAGATTGCACGCCGCGAAAGCGTCCCCGGCGCCTTCATCCGTACCCGCGCCCAGCTCGCGTTTCTCTCACCGAAGATTCAGGCCGCGATACTCGACGGCACCCAGCCGCCTGAACTTACACTCAAGCGTCTGGTCAGCGTGACCCACCCACTTGATTGGTCCGAACAGGAACGCCTGTTCGGCTTCTGACATCTCCAGATCCTGCGTCCCTGATACAGACTTCGCCCTCCCTGATCCGGCGGAACAATTCCCTGTTCGCACGAGAAAATTCCCTGCTCCACCTTTTAGGGAATTTGCAACATTAACCCCCTGTAAAACATTCAGTTCTGACAGGTGAAATTACTGAACTCAGTCCCGTTTTGCGAAATTTCCCTGTAAACTTCCGGGTATCAGGGAAATCCCGCCCAAAGCGATCCCACCAAAATGCGGCACTGAGACTGGGGCCTGAATCGTGATCCGAGTGTACGAACTGCTCCGACTCTGATTGAAAGCGCATGCGTCAACTCGCGGGAATTGCGGAACAACTCCGGGTCAAAAAACACAACTGAAGTGAGACAGGTATGAGTGGCGGGGAGACAGGGATTCGAACCAGTCTCAGCTAGGCCAGTATAGCTGTCCTTCATTCGTCACAAAGACCCCGCCACTCGGCGAGAGCGGCGGTGAGTATCAGCTTGAAGGTGCCTCGGCTGGCAAGCGCTCTTTCTCGTTGAAGTGGTTGTAGACAGAGGAATTGACGGCGGCGAGCTTCTGCAAACTTCGCATCCGCCTGAAACGTTGCATGGCGCGTTCGGGTCGTCGGAAAGGCAGGTGCGAATTCTCGACGCAGTTGTTGAGCCACCTGCCCGTTTTCTGTTTTTTGTCAGCACCAAGCTCTCTGAAAGCGGTTCTATATGAGGCGAAGCGATCTGTGACAACGTTTTCCGCTTTACCGTGTCGCTCCATCAATTTCTTGAGGAATTTCAGCGCTGCAGCTTTGTTTCGGCGTTTGGCGACAACGGCCTCCAGTACTTCGCCCTCATGATCTACGGCCCGCCAGAGGTAATGCCGCTTGCCATTCACATTCACGAAAATCTCGTCAACGTGCCACTTCCATTTTGAAAAGGCTCGGAGTTGCTGAACACGCTTCTGCCTTATCTCAGCAACAAACATCGGGCCAAACCTGTTCCACCAATATCGGACAGTTTCGTGGCTGACATCGATACCTCGCTCGTGCAGCAGATCTTCGACATTCCGAAGCGAGAGCGAGAAACGGTTGTACAGCATGACCGAAAGGCAGATGATCTCTGGACTGGTTTTAAAGTATTTGAAAGAGGCAGGTCTGGTCATGCGCAAAAGCTACGCAACACCCCCACCCCGCTCAAGCAAAGTTCTTCTTAAAAGACCATCAGAGCAATTCAATCTGACAAGACGTAAAAAAGGCTTGTAATACTATCTACCTATTGATAGGTAGATTGGATGAAGCACAAACCCCGACGGAGGTACTCAGATGAAGATTTATGATGTCGAAGGGTTCCCGAACCCTGCCCGTGTTCGTATTGCGCTGGCTGAAAAAGGCGCGTCAGACAAAGTTGAATTCATCCCTGTGGATGTGATGGGCGGCGAACATCGTACACCTGAGTTCAAAGCCAAAAACCCCGATGCCGCGGTGCCTTGTTTGGAACTGGAAGATGGATCGCACATCGCTCAATGCAACGCGATCACTGAATATATCGACGCAACCTTCGATGGCCCATCATTGACCGGCGTGACTGCGCAAGAGCGCGCCCGAATCTCGATGATGAACCTGCGCGCGGAAAACGGTCTGTTGAATGCGGTCGGCACCTACTTCCACCATGCCACACCTGGCCTCGGCCCGGACCTGGAAACCTATCAATGCGCCGAATGGGGCAACAAACAGAAAGAGGTTGCCGGAAACACTATGGCCTATCTGGATGCGGTATTGGCCGAAAACGAATACTTGGCTGGAGACACATTCTCGGTGGCTGATATCACCGCCTTTGCAGGATTGGCGTTCGCCGATTTTGCTAAAGTTGAAATTCCTGAAACCCTGACCAACCTGCAAGGTTGGCGTGCTAAGATGGCGGCCCGTCCATCTATCGCCGGCTAAGCGAGAACTGCCATTTAAGTTGAAAGGACCCCTCCCATGGAACTCAACTCAGACTTCTCTTCGCGTGTCGTTGTTCACTCTGATCAGCTTGAGTGGCAGGCCTCGCCCATGAAGGGTGTGGACCGGCGCATGCTGGACCGAATTGGTGGCGAAGTCGCCCGCGCCACCACCATTGTGCGCTATGCACCAGGCAGCAAGTTTTCGGCCCACACCCATACAGGCGGTGAAGAGTTCATCGTTCTGGACGGCGTCTTTCAGGATGAGCATGGCGATTTCCCGGAAGGCACCTATGTGCGCAATCCCCCAACGACCGAGCACACGCCCGGCTCAGAACCCGGCTGCACGATCTTCGTCAAACTCTGGCAATTCGACATGGATGATCGCAATCAGTTCCGCAAAACCATGGCCGACGAACTGGCCGCACCCGTGAACGGGGTCGCCACTGCGACGCTGCACAAGGATGACCGCGAGGTTGTCACTTACAGCCATGTTGATGCAGGCACCGAGATTACTTCGAATGCGCCGGGTGGTATCGAGCTGTTAATGATTGGCGGATCGCTGACCTCAGGCGGTGACGTGCTGAAAAAGAACGACTGGCTACGCCTGCCTGAGGGTGAAGCGCTGTCGGCTATGGCTGGCCCAGACGGGGCGAAGGTCTGGATGAAGACTGGCCACCTGCCCTTTGCACAGCCACCGGTGGTTTAATTCATGAGTAGCAAGAAACCTCTGGCGATTGTCGCCGGTGCGGGGGCTGGCCTTGGCCAGTCCCTTCTCGCGCGGTTTCAGGCAGGTGGCATGACGGCCATTGGTCTTGGACGGACGCAGCCGCAGGAAACGATCGCGCCGTTTCATCAGGTCGATCTGTCCGATCCGAGTGCGGTTGCACCAGTGATTTCTGAATTGATCGCTACGCATGGCCCGCCGAAGATCGTGGTACAAAATACGGCTGAGCTGGTGATCGCGCCATTCCCCGAAACCGCATTGGAAGACTATCAGAGAACGTGGACATCAATGGTGCAATCTTTAGTCCTGCTGGGGCAATGTGTTCTGCAACCGATGGTGCGCGGCGGTAGTGGCGCGCTGATCGTTTCGGGGGCCACAGCGTCGCTGCGCGGCGGCCCACGGTTTTCCGCTTTTTCGTCGGCTAAGTTCGCCCTGCGCGGGCTGACACAATCGCTGGCACGTGAATATCAACCGGCTGGCGTACATATCTCGCACGTCGTTTTGGACGGGATCATCGATACACCCCGCTCGCGGGATTTGCACTCGCTGGATCCGTCGAAGATGATGAAACCGGACGAGATTGCCGAGGCCTACTGGCAGTTAGCCCATCAACCGCAATCCACCTGGACCCATGAGCTGGACCTGCGCCCGGCATCTGAGGGGTTCTGAGCGATGCAGACGCAAACTCTGATCATTGGCGCAGGCCTTTCTGGCCTCTGCCTTGCGCGACAGCTACAGGCACGAAACCATGACTACCTGCTGGTCGAAGCGCGGGGTCGTCCGGGCGGACGTATCTTGACGGAAAGGCTGAAGGGTGGGTACTTCGACATGGGTCCCGCCTGGTTCTGGCCCGGGCAGCCGCGTATTGCAGCGTTAATAAAGCGGCTCGGACTGGAGTGGTTCGAGCAATATTCAACAGGCGCACTCAGCTTTGAAAACGAGATCGGCCAGGTCGAGCGCGATCGCGGGTTTGCCTCGATGCAAGGATCTTATCGCTTGAAAGGTGGTCTGGGCGCCCTCACTGATGCGCTTGCCGCTGAGATACCGCCGAAGCGGCTCATCTTATCCGCGCCTATCGTCGGGTTAGAGAAGTCTGCGTCTGGGATCACCGCGACCGCTCAAACTGGGCAGGTCATTCATGCTCAGGAAATCGTACTGGCCCTCCCTCCTCGCGTGGCGAGCAAGATCGCGTTCTCACCTGCTTTACCAGATGAAGCTTTAGCGGCAATGACTGGGATCGCGACTTGGATGGCCGGCCAGGCCAAAGTCATCGCTGTCTATGATACCCCGTTCTGGCGCACGGCCGGGCTGTCCGGTGACGCGATGAGCCGCAGGGGGCCGATGGTGGAAATACACGACGCCTCCCCTGCCGAGGGCGGACCTTACGCGTTGTTCGGCTTTATCGGCTTACCCCCGCGCACCCGCAGCAACGAAGAACAGCTGCGGCAGTTGCTCAAAGAGCAACTGTCCCGGCTGTTCGGCGCCGAAGCTGCGGAGCCAAAGACACTCTTTGTCAAAGATTGGGCCTTTGACCCGTTCACCTCTATCGAAGCGGATCAACAGCCGTTATACGCTCATCCGCAATACGGGCTGCCCCATGCGATGACCCGTCTGTGGGATGGCCGACTAATCTTTGGCGGGACCGAAGTTGCACCACAGTTCGGGGGCTATATCGAAGGCGCCCTGGAGTCTGCGGAAAACGCGCTGGCCCTGATAATGACGGAAAAGGTTTGAGCACGTATGACGAGTGATACCAAGACTGCCCTTTTGGATGTTGCCGAACACGCTGCGCGCGCGAGGGGGTTTGACGGGTTCAGCTATGCCGATCTGGCAGAGGCGGTGGGTATTCGCAAGGCGTCAATCCACTATCATTTCCCGACCAAAGCGGCGCTGTCGGCGGCACTCATGGGTCGCTATCATGAGACCCTGCAAGCAGAGTGCAACCGTATCCGGGTAGAGCACAAAACCGGGGCCGAGCAATTGCTGGCCCTGATCGACCTCTACCGGGATGCACTCAATGACGGGAAAACCTTGTGTCTCTGCGTGTCGCTCATCAGCAGCCGTGAAAGCCTTTCGGATGACGTGATCCAAAAGATCAGAAAATTCCGCGCCATGATGGTTACCCAAATCGAAGAGATCCTGAAGCTTGGCCAAGAAGACAAATCAATCACCGGCATCACCGATCCTACCTCGGAGTCCCGCGCGGTACTGGCCCTTTTGGAAGGCGCGCATCTGACCGCGCGCGCAGAAGAGAATGTGAATACCTTCGATGAGGCTTTGGGCGTTTTAAAGTCCCGCTGTTGACCTTCGCCCCGACACATCGGATCGTTGCCGCAAGCAATTCATTTGATATTCGGAGCTTCCATTATGCCCAAAGTCATTCTGATCACCGGCACGTCAACCGGCCTTGGTGTTCAAATCGCCGTACAAGCAGCCCAAGCGGGCCATACTGTCTACGCTACTATGCGAAACCTCGCCAAGCGTGGCATCTTGGATGCGGCCGCCTCTGACGCTGGCGTCAATTTCAACGTGCTTGAGCTGGACGTGCAGAACAGCGCCAGCGTAAACGCCGCAGTCGATCAGATCATCGCGAACGAGGGGCGGATCGATAAGCTGATCAACAATGCAGGCGCTGGATTTGTCCGCACAACCGAACAAGCCAGCGAAGAAGACGTCGCCTGGGTCATGGATGTGAATTTCATGGGAGTCGTGCGCTGCACAAAAGCGGTGATGCCACACATGCGCGCAGCACGCTCGGGCCACGTCATCACAATCTCATCCGTAGGCGGCCTAGTGGGTCAGCCGTTCAACGAGATCTACTGCGCCGCAAAGTTCGCCGTTGAGGGATACACTGAGGCTTTGGCCAGCTATGTCACGCCCAATTTCGGCGTCCATTTCTCAACGGTTGAACCGGGCGGTATTCAATCCGAGTTTGCGACCAATGTGCTTAAACATGTCGAGGCCACGGGCGGGATGCTTGAGGATGAGTATCTACCTATTCTCCAGAAGTATATCGGCGGCGCTCAGGCGCGAATGGATGGCAGCGATATCTATCAAACTTCGGAACAAGTGGCATCAGTTGTCATGGGCGTGGTTGAAGCCTCTGACCCGCCGATCCGCGTTCGCACTTCAAATTGGGGTGAGGCGTTTACTCGCCTGAAAACCGAAGCAGACCCGGATGGAAAAAAGCAACAAGCAGCCGTGATTGAGCAGTTCCTACGCTAAAACCTTACTCGTGTAAGTCTGCTCAGAATGCTGCAGCCTTGCTGCAATTGCCACAGGTTTCCATGCTGCACCATCGGCGACGTCCGCTTTTTGCGATGTCGAGGAACACCAGCTCGCGTCGATCATGCGTACAATCCCTGATCCTTTTCGGATCGGTTTTTGTCGGTAATATCGTAAAGCTTTTCGCGACCAGCGCCATGAAAACCATTGCACGCGTCACGTCATTTCACTCTGTGATAGACCATTCAGCATCATCCAAATGTCGCCGTTTCTCGAATTGGTCTGGGCTATAAGCCAGACCGCTTAGAGAAAAGGTGCCTGCAGGCAATCGCGGCGTCCGACAATCCAATGATAACACCCCGCGGTGGGAGCTTTGCTTGATCCAACGCAGGGCCTTCGATCCGGTCGCCCGACAGACTCACCGTCGAACCCAACAATGTCGCACAGAATCATGAAAAAGCACTCACTCGTTTATCTGGCACTCGCGGCACTCGTGAACGTGGGTAGAAGCACTAAAGCGCGTTCGACAATCGGAAGCGCGAGCCAACTGGATTGCATTCAACGGCCCATACCAGGCCTTTGACCGACCTTGAGGGCGCTGCGGCGCAGCCCGTCAGACCGGACTATCGGCGCAATCGCAAGGCGGGATGGCAGACTTCGTACGTTTTGCGGGTCAAAGCGCCAATTCGCTGCATTTGCCTATGAATTCTCCGCGTGACAAAGTGAATGCGCCGACCCTTGAAGTTCACGTTCCCGCCACCCAACGATTCTGATAGCAAAACAGAGAATTCTCGTTCCGGGGGCAGCGTTGATCGACAGACTAACAGCGATTTTTGCTTTGAAGGTCATTGCAGTTTCTATGTGCATTGGCGCGCTCACGCCTCTCATATTCCTAGACGGATACGAGAAACCAGTGGATGCAATTGTCGGCAGTTTGACCGGGTTAATCATTGGTGCAGGATGCCTAACGGTTGAGCTCACCTTTCTCTCTAATCAATCGATCCGATGGCTGCGGCAGACCCCGCTTATCGTCATAATCGGCTTTAGGGCCGTCACTTATAGTCTGATTATCGTTATCGGGATCATACTTCCCGCGCGCGTACTGCTTGATCAGAAACTCTGGCAGGAACCTGAGTTTGCATTCAACTTTGCTCTATCCGCTGCAATCGCTTCTGTCATTTCCACGTCAGTTGAACTGCTAAGACTGTTAGGCCGGGAGGCAACTTTGGCAATCTTCACCGGACAATATCGACGCCCCCGGCTAGAAAACCGAATTGTTCTTTTTGCCGACCTGGTAGGGTCGACCTCGCTCGCGGAGCGGATTGGCGATTTGAGATTCCACGAGTTCCTTTCTGACGTGTCCTACGATCTGTCCCAGCCGATAGAAAGCAGTGGGGGCGAAGTGCATCGATACGTGGGAGACGCAGTCATCGTGACATGGCCGACAGCGAGCCCGAAGAGTTACGAACGGAGTTTTGCGTGCGCGAAGGAAATGCCCCGCACGTTAGAGAGTAAGACCGAAGAATACGTCGCCAGATTTGGGCAAGAGGCAAAGATCAGGGTGGCTCTACATTGTGGGCCGGTTGCGGCAGGTGAGATCGGGACATGGAAAAAGGAGGTAGCCTTGCTGGGCGACACAATGAACACCGTCGCCCGGATAGAAAGTGCTGCCAGAGACTTCGGAGTAGAAGTGGTGATCTCGGATGCTGTCAGGGAACAACTGTCCGATGAAGTTAACAAAATGCTATCCCAACTTCCCGCCTACAATGCCCGCGGAAAAACAGATCAAATGGCGCTTTGGACCATCACTAAGTGATTTGCCATTGCAGAAGCTATCGAAATCTAAACACTTGGGCCGTTCGTGTGGACGGCTCAGACCTTCTATTGGCAAACAGTTCTCAACGCTGAATTGCGGCCCGACAGACCTTACTTTCGCCGCGGCCGCAACATCTGGTTCTTATAAACTCATGGTTTTCGGGCAACGCCGCCAATCGCAATAGCTTTCTAAAGGTGGAAACAAACCTGAATGCAGTCCATTCACTCAGGAATGTACTATTACTGGTGATGTGACACAGATAGCGTTTCCACTTGCAAAGCTGAATGAACTAGAGCTTCAAGGTTTTTGCGCGACAACATAACGACTCTGGAGCATCGAGGCTTGATCGGAAGTATACAGGATTTCAAAGCCTGCACGCTCAATTTTCCTATCAAGCATCGACATAGAAACGAAATTCACAAACGGGGCTTTCCCAAAAAACTGCATGATAGGGATCGCGACACGACTGATCATCGCATACTTGAACCCACCATTCTCAGGCGCACACACCGTTTTGGATATGAAAACCCCACCGGATTTTGTCAATTTGGCAATATGCTCTAGCGCTTGATCCAAATCAGGCAGGAGATGAAGCAGGTTATGCGCCAGAACCGCATTGTAACCACCTTCAACAGGATCGTGCTCGAGAACTTCGGCCACCTTGAAAGTGACATTCTCCAATCCTTCTTTAGCACGCTTCTCGTTGGCAATCTCGATCATGCCCGGAGCGAGATCCGAGGCGGTGATATGGTTGACATGCGGTGCAAGCAACAGCGCGGTTGAACCCGTCCCGCAACCGATTTCCAGTACACTGTCTTCTGCTTTTAGGTGCGACTTCGTACGTTCGAGTGTGTTCAGATACCCTTCCATGTTCCGGATTGGGTCCGCCGCATACTTTCGCGAGATTCTGCTCCAGAACGCGGCATCTTTGGACAAAGCAGCCATTTTATTACTCTCTTTCAAGTTTGTTGTCGCATCCCATACATCCATACACACATTTACTAAATTGCCATAATTCGCAGAAGTGTTATGCATAAATGCATGAACTGGAATGCCATCAATTTCGACTGGAATCAGGTACGGACCTTTCTTGCGACGGCTGAAGAAGGCTCGTTTTCCGCAGCGGCGCGCGTTCTCGAGCAAACTCAACCTACTGTCGGTCGTCAGGTTGCGGCGCTGGAATTGGCGCTTGGGATCACCCTGTTTGAAAGAGTTGGTAAATCGCTTAGTCTAACGACCGCTGGCGCCGAGCTTTTGTTGCATGTCAGAGAAATGGCGGATGTCGCGCACAGGATCTCCCTTACTGCTACAAGCCAGTCGCAAACTGTCGAAGGGCAAGTCAGGATCACCGCGTCAGATGTGATGTCTGCCTATCAGCTGCCGCCTATACTGAAAAAGATCCGACTTGCAGCACCGCGTCTTGAGATCGACGTCGTTGCTGCCAATGACTTACGAGACATACAGAGACGTGAGGCTGATATCGCCATCCGACATGTACGCCCGACGCAACCAGATCTGACCGCAAAGCTTGTTGCCGAGGCGACGGCACATTTTTACGCAGCACCTGCGTACCTTGATCAGTTGGGAAGGCCGAAAAATGAAAACGAGCTCGCAAAGTTGGATTTCGTGGGGTTTGGCGACATTGACACGATGATCGGTTTTCTCGATCCGGCGGGCGTTAAGGTCACTCGAAAGAGTTTCCGGATTGGCTCGCAAAGCGGAATTGTATCCTGGGAGCTGGTGCGCCAAGGGTTTGGCATCAGTGTAATGTCGGATGACGTGGCTGCCTTGACACCAGGTGTGGAGCGCGTGCTACCCGACCGAGAGCCGTTTAAGTTCCCGATTTGGCTGGCGACGCACTCGGAATTACATACTGCGCGAAGGATCAGGTTGGTGTTTGATCAACTTGCAGATCAACTGAGCACAGGGGCCATTAGGTAGTCCGGGAGTTCACCCTATGTCACAGGTCCAACCAACGCTTCACTTGCTTTGTGGCAAAGTCGCCTCAGGAAAATCAAGTCTGGCGGCGAAACTTGCGAATAGCGGCGGGGCGGTGCTCATTTCAGAAGATGAATGGCTTAGCGTCCTATTCGGCGACCAGATGAACTCCCTGCAGGATTATGTAAATTGCGCTTTGAAATTGCGGCCGGTCATGGGGCGGCACATCGCATCGTTGCTGAAGGCCGGGGTTTCTGTCATTCTCGACTTTCCGGCGAACACAATTGAAAACAGAGCCTGGATGCGCAAGCTGCTGGAAGAAACTGCTGCGACGCACCAGCTTCACTTTTTGGACTTGCCGGATGAGGTTTGTCTGCGCCGGCTGCACAAGCGCAACAGTGAAGGTGCGCATGCCTTTGCAGCAACGGAAGATCAATATTGGCGTTTAGCGAGGTATTTCGAGGCACCATCACCCGAAGAAGGTTTTAATGTCATAACTCACAATCAGTAGCGCCAGCCATTCAGTATTTCGCGGAGTCACTCAGATATTTTGGCCACCCACTCTGTATCGGTGAATGGCCAAATGCACACAGGCAGCTTTCACTGAGTCTCAAGTCCGGAGTTTGCGCGACTCATGAGGTGCATGCCAACTTTCGTTAGCCGCCCTTTGCTCGCGGCCCACAAACACATCAGTCCAAGTACCATCTCTATCCCAAGAGCAGAAAGGATGCTGTCCGATGGTCGTCCATCAAGCATAATGCTGACCACGCGCCCCGCGGCAAAGGCGAAGAACACAGTGGCTCCAAGCCAAGCTGATGTCTGGGCCATCTTTTGGTGTAGCGCTCCCGACAGGATGATCAGGCCAAGTGCAGCCAGATTGGCAGCAGGTGCGCGCAATTCGCTCATCAAGTTCGGCTGCGGCGAAATATCAATGCCGTAGCTGGAATAAAAGGCCAGTGGGGCCAGCGTGATGATCAGCCCCAGGGTGGCTGCAACAAGACCCGCCAACCCCAGGACAAGCCTGCGTTTTACGTCAAACGTCATGATTGTGTTCCTTTGTCGTCAGACCGACTCATGCAGCTTGTGTCCAAGCGCCAGACTTTGCGGCTTCATCAGCAAAATCAGAGAAATCGCGCGGAGCTCTCCCCAAGGCACGTTGAACACCGTCCGCAGTGTTCGCATTGCGACCATCAAGCGTTTCCCTCGCTATGTCAGTAATCACGTCAGCAATCATCTCTCCGCTCGCGTTGATGATTTCCGCATGGAAGTCTTCAAACGAAATCGGCACATATTGCACGGTTCTACCCATTGCGCGCGAAAGCTCGGCAGCCATTTCGGCAAATGTCATGAGACGCGGCCCTGTAACTTCATAAAGCTCGCCAGTGTGTCCTTCCTCGGTCAAGGCGGCGACGGCAACGTCGGCAATGTCGTCCACGTCGATAATCGGTTCACGCACGTCACCTGCGGGCATGGGCAACACACCGGCCATTACCGGCTCCAGCAATGCACCTTCAGAGTAGTTTTGCGCAAACCACGCCGCACGGACGATCGTAAAGGGCACGCCGGAGTTCCGAACAACCCCTTCGGCACGTTCGGCATGAAATTCTCCGCGACCTGTTAACAGCACAAGTCGCTGCAGTCCTTTTTCTCGAGCCAATGCCGAAAAGGCCGCAACTTGCTCGACCGCGCCCGGAAAGGCGATGTCAGGAAAATAGGAAATATAGGCGGCAGAAACACCGTCCAGGATTGCAGGCCATGTCTGCGGTTTTTCCCAATCAAATGGGGTTTTGCTATTCCGCGATCCACGCCGAACTGCATGGCCCCTGTCTTCAAGGCGCGTCACGATACGTGATCCGGTTTTACCTGTTGCGCCAAGTACGAGAATGGTTTGCTGTGTCATCGGTCATCTCCGTAAAATCAGTCAATGACCCCAAAATAGGTAAGCACGAAGGACGAAGAAGTCTGCATTGTCCTGACTTTTTATCCATTCATCCAAATATTGTGGACAATTGGGGAGATATCGAACAGTCTGGTGCAGTGAGCCAGATCAACCCCCATATTCCCGACCCCCATGCAATGGCGCAGCCAATCGGTGATCCGCTCGGGGAAATTCTTCATCTTCTGAAACTGACGGGTACATTCTATTGCCAGTCGCGCATGTCTGCGCCTTGGGGCGTTTCTATACCGGGTTTCCCCGAAATACTGAGCTTTGCGGTCATTACGCACGGGCGTTGCTTTATGAGGGTCGGAGAAGATGTGCCGTTTGAAGTCGAGAAAGGCGACTTGGTTCTGATGACAAATGGCGCGCCAGTTGGGTTCTCCAGCTCAAAAGACACCCCACTTTTGAAACTGGAAGAACTGCCCATACGCAAGGTGACCGAGCTCTACGAAACGCTAGAGCACGGCGGCGGTGGAGCCGAGACCGGAATCATGTACGGGCTCGTCAGGATAGATCACGCGGCCAGCGGCATGTTGATGGCCTTGCTTCCCGACGTGCTCAAAATCGATCCGTGGGAAGAGGATGCAGGGAGCTGGCTACAAGCAACTTTGCAATTCATTGCAAGAGAGGCGCGTGAATTACGACCGGGCGGTGAAACAGTGATTACACGCTTGGCCGATGTGGTTGTCATCGAGGCTATTCGCCGATGGTTGAACAGTGCGCCCGACGCCAATCGAGGTTGGCTGAAAGCCGCCAGAGACCAACAGATTGGCCGCACCATTGTTTCCATTCATCGCGCACCTGCAGCAAACTGGACAGTCGAGTCTCTTGCACAGGTTGCAGGTATGTCCAGATCGGCATTTTCCGCACGGTTTACCGAACTCGTCGGCGTGCCGGCAATACAATACCTCGCAACTTGGCGAATGCATCTGGCGCGGGAACGATTAATTGCTACCGATCAACCAATCTCGCAAATCGTGGCTGAGATCGGGTACCTATCTGAACCTTCTTTTAACAAAGCATTCAAACGGGTTTTTAACATGCCTCCAGGGAAAGTCCGCAAGCTGCAACATCAGTCACAAGGCGCTGTTTAGTCGAAAATAGACACGTCTTGCGAAAAGCGTATTTGCTTTGAGTCTAAACAGGTCGGCTTCAGGCTCGTTGCAGACTTCGGTGCAGACGCAGCGCAAGCGCCTTCCCCGTTCTCCACGATACATCCAACGGCCTAAACCGGGCCTTGCGCGGAGCGATCAGTTTCCGCGAGTGCAGCCCACATAGCGGTCATCGATCCGGGATAGCACTGAGGAAACCGGTATCGTTTCGACTTGGTGAAAACCTTTCCAACACCCAATCATAGAGTTGATTATGCTGCCCGGAGACGTCATGGGCAGGCTTTTTGTCTCCCTATCAAAACACAAATGTCTCGCGGTGGCGTCTTGCTTCCTCAACGCCCAGCCCGTTGAGCGCCGCCTCCGTACTGGTCATCATAGCTTCAGGACCGCACATGTACACATCTCGCATTCCGAGATGCGCGACCGATTGAACGTCTTCGCTTTGCATGCGTCGCTCCTCAATCTTCAGCAGCTGGTCGGTGAAAGTCGCGTTCAGATCATCGCGTGCGGATTTCGCAGCCAATGCATTTTCGCCTGCGCTTTGAAACGCGACAATACGTAGTGTCACCTGGTCCGAAACAGAGCTGTTTTTTTTCGCAAAGTGCTGCAGAACTGCAATGTCATCGTCCCGACCGGAAAACAGAAACACGATATCGATGGGCTGGTCCTGCGGGTAAGTCTCTACCACTTGTTTGACTCCGTCCCACATCACCATGAACGGGGTGATGCCAACGCCACCCGCGATCCAAAGCATCTTTGCTGGGAACTTTGGGGGGCTGCCCTCAGCCACTTCGGAAAAACAGGAAAAGCCCGCTCCGGTGCCTTTGAATTTAACTGGAAGATTGTACGTGATCAGCTTCTCCGCGTTGTTGTGCAAGAGGTTGGACATCAGACCGCCTGGTTTGCGTTTGACCGTAACACTGATCCGATTGGTCGTGCGAAACGCGTTGTTCTCTTCGTCAAACTTTGGCGCTCCGGAAAGCGTCCATGTGCGGACGTAGTCCTCGTTCACAAGCTGAGGGTTTGTCTCGTTCATGTGGCTGTATCCGGCGTCCACCAGGTCGGAGAAGTCAAAGACGCCAAAGCCACCAGGCAATGGGGCATTGATTGCCTCAGACAGCTCGAATTCGAAGGTACTGATTGTGCTGGACAGGGGTTTTGTAGCGATAAGCTGGGCGGTCAACGGGATAGCGGCGTCGTGCGCCTTGATTGCATGCCCCATCTTCTCCAACTCTGCGCGCAAATATTTGACTGGCGGATTGTAGGGGGAGAGTTGCTCTTTTGATGCCAGCTTGAGGTTTAAGCCTCCACGCACAAAAACCGCGCCCGTTACCTTGATACGTGTCAGCAGGCTCACGCGCGGCATCAGCGCATCTGCGTCATCCCCAAGCAGATTTTCAGCATCCCCCGTAATGTAGAGGATCTCACCGGTTTCAAAGTCTGGAAAGACCAGCCCAACCTTCGGGTCCGTTTCGATATTGCCCAGCGACTGGTAGAAGCGATTGCCAGAATGATCGGGCAGAACCAAATAGGTCGTAACCCGCGCCCCGTCGTTCTCCTCGTAGAGCCGGGTAAAGCCGGGCGCGCCGCCGCGATGATTGACGCCCATATCGGTCTGAGCGCCTGCAGTGGTGGCATCGCTTGTATGTTTTGTCGCCAAGAACAAGGTGCTGGCGCGCGCCACGACGGATTTGGCCTCATTCGACAGCACAGATGAGTGCACATCGAAGCCGTCATGGATAATTTCAGGGTTGCGTCGCGTGTGCCCTAAGGAACGGACTGTAATGTACTTTGGACAGTTCCCCAAGTGCTGATCGGACAACAGTTGTAACCTGATCTTCTCCTCGCCCTCGACATCTGCGGTACGTATGGAGCCCGCAATTTTGTTTCGTCGGCGGTTACCGAAATCGATCCCAACCCCGGCAAAGAGCCGCGCTTCAAGGCCCGATGCGGGATCCTGGCTCACAGCACGCACAAAGGGATCATGCGGATTGGTTTCCGCGACCACATGCGTGGTGTTCTGGCCCGCAACCTGAATGCCAACAGAAGGGTCGCTGTCTGATTGTGTAACCAGAAGGCTGACCCACGGACGCCCATTACGATCAAGCGTTGCGAGCGGCAAATAGGACAGACCCGCAAAGAAATCCGCATGCTGTTTCGGCATATCGCTTTCGATGTAGTGCGGAATCGCATCGCTCACCTCTTTGGGAGTGTGACGCCGCTCTTGCAGCATCAACTCACCTCTGTGCGATTTATGTATCTGTGCCATCGCTTGATCCTTTCACCAGAGCCACGCTAGAGCCCGAGATCGCTCAGACCGGGGTGGTCATCCGGACGGCGCCCCGGCGGCCAGCGGAACTTTCTGTCCGCCTCTTGGATGGGGTGTTCATTGATGCTGGCAAACCGGCGTTCCATGTAGCCATCCTTGTCGAACTCCCAATTTTCATTGCCATAGGCCCGGAACCAGTTTCCGCCGTCATCGTGGTACTCATAGGCGTAGCGGACCGCGATGCGATTGCCGTCATGTGCCCAAAGCTCTTTGATCAGACGGTAGTCCAGTTCCTTGGCCCATTTCCGGGTCAAGAACTCCTCAATCTGATCGCGCCCTTGGGGAAACTCGATCCGGTTGCGCCACTTGCTGTCCGGCGTGTAGGCCAGCGCGACCTTGGCCGGATCCCGGCCGTTCCAGCCGTCCTCAGCCAGGCGCACCTTTTGAATGGCGGTTTCTTTTGAGAACGGTGGCAAAGGATGCCGTTGGGCTTCGGTCGTCATGGGTTTGCCCTTTCACTCTGCAACAAGACCAACAGCCGTCGCCGGCATCGCTTCAAAACCGGGCAAGGCCTCAAACCGAGCGAGCCAGGCACGGACATTCGGGTATGGCTCGAGAGAGACATTCCCCTCCGGCGCGTGTGCCGTATAGGAGTAGTTAGCCACATCAGCGATCGTGGGTTGCTCGCCGACGAGCCAGTCGCGGCCCGTGAGCCCATGCTCCAGTTTCTGCATCGCTTTTTCGGCAGTCGCGGCTGCAAAGTTCGGGTCCAGCGGCGCGCCAAAGACGGTGATCAACCGCGCAGCGCAAGAACCAAACGCAATCTCTCCAGCCGCTAAAGTGAGCCAACGCTGCACGTTTGCTTCTCCGACCGCATCACTTGGTATCCAATCAGGCGCATATTTCCGCGCAAGATAGACAAGAATCGCGTTCGAGTCGGACACAACAACCTCGCCATCCTCAAGAACGGGCACTTGCCCATTTGGGTTCATGGCAAGAAATTCAGGCGACTTATGCGCGCCAGCTGCCAGATCGACGGGAACAACCTCATGTGCAATCCCGGCAAGTTTCGCAAAGACCAAAGCGCGGTGTGCATGGCCAGATTTGGCGAAATGGTGAATACGAACAGCGTTGGACATGGGTTTCTCCGGTTGGTTGCAGGTGTTGAACAAGCAATACACATTGCGCTTCTTGATGATAATCTCCTATATTTGACGAACTTTAAGCCCTCAGAAGGCGCAATAGGATGGACAAGATAGACCGCATGCGGGCCTTTGCGCTGGTTGCAAAGAACACGTCGTTCACCGTCGCTGCGCAGCGCATGGGGCGGTCTGCGCGTTTGGTCAGTAAGTACGTTGCTGATCTGGAAAACGCGCTTGGTGTACAGCTGCTCAATCGCACGACCCGCAGCGTGTCGTTGACAGATGCGGGTGCAACATACCTGATGTTGTGCGAGCCGCTTCTCGACGGATTCGACGAACTCGAAGACAGGGTCAGAAATGAGCAGGCGTCCCTTCGCGGTGTGATCCATATCTCGGCGCCAACGGGGTTTGGCGCATTGCGGTTGGTACCTTCGCTCGCCAAATTCGCTGAGAAACACCCCCATGTAGAGCTCGATCTGAAGTTTTCTGATCGCAGAGCGTCGATTGTTGAAGAAGGCCTCGACCTTGCTGTCAGGATTGGCCCAATGCGGGACAGCTCGCTCAAGGTTCGGCAATTGGGCCGCATGCCCTTGGTTGTCTGTGCCTCACCCACCTATTTGGAACGCGCAGGGCGCCCGGACCATCCCCGGGCACTGACCAAACATGAGTGTATCCTCGATGGCAATATGACAGAGCCTACAGTGTGGAGGTTCGACTTCGGCGGCCAAGAAGAGGCTGTCCAAGTGACCGGACGCTTCCGAATGAATGCTCCCGCTGCGTCAGCTCGCCTTGCTCAACAAGGCGCCGCCATCGCACGGTGCCCGGCATATACAGTCGCAGATGCCTTACGGTCCGGCGATCTGGTCGAGCTGTTTCCCGAGAACCGGGTGTCGCCATATGTCGTCGCTGCATTGTTTCCACAGAACAGGCGCATTACAACTCGGGTGCGCGCGCTTCTGGATCACCTAGCAGGCGACACGACTTTATGTCCTGATGGAAAGCGCTGACGGCCCGTTGCAGACATTCGACGCGTATCCGAAGTTTTGCGCTAAGAGCGCTCAGCAGAAATTCGAGTGGGCACGAGTTCTAAACCCGTTTGGCATTCATGCAGACAGATGGAGGTTATTTGAATAATTCTATCATTCCACCGGATCCAAGTAGGGAGCTGCCGCTGGCCGGTTTTTTCAGAGCATGCATGTGATCAAATTGCATCATACAAAAGACCAGTCAGAAATTCGTTAATATATCGTTAATCGGAACATCAAAAAGCCATCTTTTTTTTGCTGCTAACAAATACGCGGAGGTTTTCGCGCAAAAAAGTTGCGGTGGTTTCCAGACCACTCTTAAGGGGTGAACAAGATGTTACGAGTAAGCGGTTTGAACCGCAAAGCGCGCCGTCGTACAGCGGCACTTTCCAAAGCGCAGACGAGCAAATACCATCAAGGAAAATCCGCTGCATATCGCGCTTTCGCTGCTCCAGTTGCTGCCGGTGCGATAGGTTTGGGTGCATCGATTGGAGTGGCAACTCCTTCGATCGCGCAAACGGTTGTTCCCCCATCAAACGGTCCGTGCAGTGTTGCGGGTGACCTCGCCACCTGTACGGGAGATGTTTCAACGGGTGTTCAGGCAAACGGGCCAGCAATCGAAACGCTCAATATCAATAACGTGACTGCTCCGGGAATTGCACCAGGCGGTGGAACAGACGGAGTGGCTTTCAGCACACCAACAGGTAACGTAACCCTTAACATCCAGACGAATGGAACCGACGGCATTGTCACGACGGGGAACGGCGCGGATGGGATTGTTGTGGATGCGGACGGCGACTGGGATGTTTCGATCACTTCGACGGGCGACATTGCAACCGACGGACGTCGGTCCTTTGGCATTCGGTCCGATCTTGAGGGTGACGGTGCCATCTCGGTTAACTCGACGGGCAATATCACGACATCTGGACGCAGCAGAAGCGCCGGTATCGGCGCTACGCAACAAGGTGGTGATGGCGATGTGTCAGTGGTTTCAGCGGGTCGTATAAGCACATCGGGCAGCCGTTCAGACGGAATCTACGCCAATCAGGACGGTGGAGACGGCACGGTATCGGTCAACTCAGCGGGCGATATCAGCACAATTCGAAATCGATCAACAGGCATCACCGCTCTTCAGAGTGGCGGCGAAGGGGATGTCTTGGTGGTGTCGAATGGCAATATCTCAACGGCTGGAAACAACTCTGGCGGTATACTTGGACAGCAAAGCGATGACGATGGCGATGTCGCGATCCAATCGACCGGAAACATCACAACAGAAGGAAACAACGCGAACGCCATCTTGGCGCGTCAAAATGGCGGCGGTGGGGATATCTCCATTGAATCCGAGGGCAACCTCTCGACTTCTGGAAATAACGCCCGCGGGATCTTTGCACGGCAAGACGACGGTGACGGCGATATCACGATCCGCTCGACCGGAAATATCGCGACAGAAGGAAACAACGCTGACGGCATCTTTGCCCGCCAAAGGGGCGGAGACGGAGATATCAGCGTCACCTCGTCGGGCAATATTTCGTCCGCAAGGGACGGCATCCGCGCGCTTCTGACCAATGATGGCGACATTACAATTTCGAACCGGGGCGATGTCAGCGGCGCAGCAGCGGGCGACGGTATCAACGCCACGGTGAATGGCGCTGGTGATGTCGTCGTCGACAGCATCGGGGATATTACTGGCAGAGAATACGGGATTTACGGCGTAGCAAATGGAACAGGCAATGTAACGGTCAATTCCAACGGCAACATTTCTGCTGAAGAAGAACATGCGATCTTTGCTGACGCGGAGGACGGGAATGTGACCGTCAATGTGACGGGCGACGTCCAATCCCTCGATAGCGATGCAATTGATGTGGAAACCGGCAGCCCCGGAGGCGTGATTGACGTGACTGTGGTAGGCAATATCACTGGCGATGCGATCGGCATTGACGCTGATGCCGAGGACTCCGGTGATATCAACATTCAGGTCACAGGTGATATCCGCGCCGGTTCGGATGACGGCATCGAAGCCGAAGTTGATGGTGACGGCGACATCTCGATCACGATGAACGGTGATATCGAAGCAAGCGAACACGGGATCCGCAGCTTTGTTGCTGGCGACGGAAACATCTCGGTTGAAGCGTCGGGTGAAATTGCGGCGGAAAATATTGATGGCATTAACGCTGAAATAGACGGAAACGGCGATGTTACTATTTCGGCATCCGGTACCATCGATGCCGAAGTTGACGGAATCTTCGCCCACGTGACCGAGAACGGCAACATAAGCATTACAAACGCTGCATCCATAACCGCCAGAAACGACGAGGGAATTGACGCCGAAATCTTCGGAGATGGCGATGTCTTCATTAGAAACTCGGGGCGGATAACCTCTCGCGAAGACGATGCGATCGAAGTGGATGTCGAGGGAAGCGGCGATGTCAGCATTGTGAACTCTGCCCAGCTCACCGCCGATTCCGACGCGATCGATATCGAACTAAACGGTGACGGCGATGCCCGTGTGACCAACAGCGGGGCGTTGCGTTCGCTGGACAATAACGGGATCGAAGTGGACGTGGACGGAGCCGGTTCAATCACCATTGTGAACACCGGAAATATTGATGCGTTCGAATACGGTATCGAGATCGAAGATCGCGACAACAACGCCGCTGCAATAATCACAAACTCCGCACGCATCACCGGTCGAGAAGGCTTTTCCATCGTATATGGCGGCGATGGGAACGACACGTTGAATCTCGAGCCCGGCTCGATTCTGAACGGATCGGTCGATTTCGGCAATGGCAACGATGGCATGGGGGGCACGAACCCGAATGACATTGACACGTTGAACTTTGCGCGCGGGATGAATTCGGTTGTAAATTTTGCTGATGCATCGGGTGACGATAATGACCTCGCATCCGCCCCCGAAGTCGTCAATTTTGAAGGGGCCGGCGTTGTGGCCAACAATGGCCTCACTGCGGTTTCGGTGGATACGACGGGATTCGCGGCCCAAGGTACCTTTATCAGCGATCTCACCGACGCGGTGTTCAATACGATTGACACCGCCAGCCCCTATGCGTCCGGCTCGTCCGGTGGCCAGGTTAGCAGAAACCTGGGTCCTTTCGGGTATGTTGAACAGGATTACGGCCCATATGTCTGGGGTTCAGCCTTCGGAGGAGATCGCGATGTTGAAGAAGACGGTTCAAATCTTGGATTCAGCCATCGTATGTACGGTTTCGTAGTTGGTGCCGAGACGAATGAATTCATCGATAACAGCGATTTTGGTGTTCTTGTCGGATATGACGACAGCCATGTCTCGCTGGATCAAGACGCAGGAGATACCGATATCACGTCATATTTTGGGGGCGTCTACCTCGAAAGGGACTACGGACGATACAGCCTCAACGCAGCGCTTCTTGCTGGCGTAACCGACAATGAAGCGACCCGAAACGTTGATGGCGGCGAAGCGAAAGGCGATTTTGACGGCACGTTCGTTTCGCCATCGCTCTCGATCTCGGCACCCATCAACGCCTTGCCAATTCCTGCCTTCTTCAGTGCACGCGCAAGCTATGTCTTTCTGAAACTTGATGAATATTCCGAAACAGGAACCGCGTATCCGCTGACTGTCGAAGATCGGAACGTTTCGCTGTTCAACACGCGGGCGCAATTGAACTTGCCCCGCCTCTACGAGGCCGCAAATGGATCGAGTACCTACCTGAACTGGGCCGTTGGAGTAGATGCAACTTTTGATGCAGGATCCGACGATGTGGACGCAATCGTAGCAGCGACACCCTTTTCTTTCGTAGCTTCAACAGAAGATGCTGCTGCAGGGTTTCTTGGCTTTACGCTTGAACATACCTCTGCAGATGGAAACCGATCGATAGGCTTCAGCGGCGAGTTTCAATCAAACTTTGGTGGTGGATCCAGTGTTGTCGGAGAACTCACGGCTTCCATAAGGTTCTAAACCAACGAATTGCCGTATTGTTTGGTCAAATGTTGGTTCATAACAGCCTCTTCAAACTGACTGCCTTAACATGGGAGCGTCTGTTTAGTTTCGTAACGCACGTCCAAGCTATCTACGCCTACGAAATCAAGGGGGCTTTTTTGTATCTTCGATTCTAGCCGTAGGCGTCGACCGCGAAGGTCGGATTTCGCCTCCGCTACCGGATAGGTTTGCAACCGCAGAGAATGTCAGCTTCCCGCCCTTCGGGACCAAAGTGCTGTCAGACGAATTCGAACCAGTCTCAGTTTGCCACGGAAACCGCGAACCTACCCGGAACAAAGTTGACGCCACTTGCTAAGAGCAGCGGCGCGGGTCAGCTTGACGGTGTCTCGGCTGGCTAGCGATCTTTCCTGTTTGAAGTGGTTGTATACGGAGGAATGGACGGCGGCGAATTTCTGCAGACTTCGCATGCGCACGAAACGTTGCATGGCGCGTTCACGCCGTCGGAAAGGAAGGTGTGAATTCTCGACTCGGTTGTTGAGCCACCTGCCCGTCTGTTGTTTTTCGGTAGCGCCAAGCTCTCCAAGAGCGGCCCGGTACGATGCGAAGCGATCCGTGACGACGGTTTCCGCTTTACCGTATCGCTATATCAATTTCTTGGGGAATTTCAGTGCTGCTGCTTTGTTTCGACGTTTGGTAACGATTGCTTCCAGCACTTCGCTCTCATGATCGACGGCCCGCTAGAGGTAGTGTCTCTTGCCATTCAGCTTCACGAAAACCTCGTCCACGTGCCCTTCCATTTGGAGTATGCTCTGAATAGCTGAACACGCTTTCTTCGGATCTCAGCAGCAAACATTGGGCCAAACCTGTTCCACCAACACCGGACAGTTTCGTGGCTCACGTCGATGCCTCGCGCGTGCAACAAATCTTCGACATACCGAAGCGCAACGCCGGGTGGACAAAGAGGCACCGCGGGACTGATCGGTAGATTGAAGTTGTTCAACGACTTCAACACCGGAACCCATGTTCTCCCATGGACGTAAGCAATCCCGATCTTCATGCTTTCAACGTGGAAGCTGCCATAGGTTACGTTCTGAAGGAAGCAGGACCCGAGGTCGCAGCCCAATATCAATATAGTGTGCAAAGATTGCAGCCCGGTGAACGCCGGATTTTTTACAATGCAGTTTTTGGACAGAGGAGGTCCTACTCAGCGCGGTACACGACAGGCCCTCCTAAGTTCAAAAAGTCGTAGCAGAATTTCTCATTGCGAAGCGAAATGATGTAACGCCTCAAATGGCAGAAATCGCGACTTTGCTAAGAGTAGACACAAATCATTTGAGAGAACGCGGGACAAACCGCCCGGGGTTGCTACTTTGGCGGTGTGAGTAACATTCAATTTAAGATTTCCCCAGTTTGGCCGACTCTCAACGTTCCGCCTTTAGCAACCTCAACATAGACACCCATGTCCGTATGACCCATCAACACCCGAATTTGATAGGGTATCTTCATGTCCCGCTCGGCCGTTTCCGGGTTCACTTCAGTGGCTGCACACCTTTTCGTGCGTGAAAGTATCTTTAACTCAACTTCGCCAAATCTGAAAACTGATCCAGTTTCATCCAACTCAGAAAACGGAGGTAAACCGTCCATCTCGATATTCGCCCGGAAGCGCGCTGGGTGGATTTCTGCGTTCAGTTTTTCACCCAACTTTTCCACAGACGCCAAATTTAAAACGGATATCGCGTTCATCATTTTGGGTGATACGACAGACACATCTGTAAACCGATGAGGAGCCGACGAAACGAATATTGGCGGTTCGGGATCTTTTAAGCCGATCTCTGAAGAAAGGAAATTTGACGCATTTTTCCGATCTTCTGCAGCTTGCATGTTAAAGCTGTGTGTTTTGCCGCTCGCTTTGATCACAAGATCTTGGGTCTCAATATCAAAATTCGTCTTAACACCTGCCAGAGCAGCCTCATTTAATAGAACAACAAAGCGATCTTTCGGCAGAGGCTGAGGGTTCTGTGCGCTAAATCCGGAGTTGTAACGCGCGAACCCGAAAAGGCGATCACCTGGAATCCCCTCCCCTGCTCGCAGCGTCACGGTTTGCATAGGCTCGGCACTCAATCCTTTAATTGGATAGCGGTTCAATCTGACGATAGAGAGTGTGTTCATACGTCTGCACCTGACCAAACGAGTTATACACGTTCCCGAGTGGTCCGCGCTATTTGACGCTACCTCCAATTCTCAAAGGTATCGACCAAATAATCTGTGAGTGCTTCAGCAGAGGGTTCGCTAAACGCGTTGGCCGCATGATGGCCGCGATTGTAGGCTGTGCCAATTTTAGTCGATAGAGCCATTTAATACCTCGCTGACGAGAATAGATGCGTATCAAGAAAAATAAACAAATTCTCATATAATCAACGACTAAGAAGCAAATTGAACGTTCCTCTCCGCCTTTTTGAGGTACGAACCTCAAATATTTCTGGACTTGAGGTGCGTACCTCAAATAGCCTTATAGACATGCCGCGATTCGCACATCCTCGAATGACGGCGCAAAAAAGGGAGGAATGGATGACTTACACAAAACTGGCTTCGGCCAGCGCAATAGTCCTTGCCGCTACTACTCTTTCTACCAAGGCAAATGCTGAAGACCTGACGCTCTGTTGGGCTGCATGGGACCCGGCCAACGCGCTTGTTGAGCTATCAAAAGAATTCGAAGCAGAATCCGGCCACACGATGAACTTCGAGTTTGTGCCGTGGCCAAATTTTGCGGACCGGATGCTGAATGAGCTGAACTCCGGCGGGAAGCTCTGCGACCTGTTGATCGGAGATAGTCAGTGGATCGGCGGGGGCGCTGAAAACGGTCATTATGTAAAACTGAATGATTTCTTCGATGCCGAAAGCATCAGCATGGACGATTTCGCGCCGGCAACGGTTTACGCCTATTCGACATGGCCTAAAGGTACTCCGAACTACTACGCATTGCCCGCAATGGGGGATGCAAACGGCTGGTTCTATCGCAAGGACTGGTTCGAGAATCCGGACATCCAAGCTGCGTACAAGGAAGCAACAGGGCAAGATTTGCGTGAACCTCAGTCTCAGAAAGAATTGCTGCAAATAGCGCAGTTTTTCCAGGGTCGTGAGATCGATGGAAAGACGGTTTACGGTGCGGCGATCTTTACTGAGCGTGGTTCCGAAGGGATCACCATGGGTGTGACCGGAGCACTCTATCCGTGGGGCTTCAAATATGAAAACACACCAGGATCCTACGATATGGAGGGTGCCGTAAACTCGCCCGAAGCAGTCGAAGCGCTAGAGTTTTACAAAGAATTCTACAAAACAGCGACACCCCCAGGATACACAAACTCCTACATGGGCGAGAGCTTGGACGCCTTTAAGTCCGGTCAGGTCGCCATGGCTATGAACTGGTTCGCGTTCTTCCCGGGTCTCTATGCCGATCCCAATACCGGTGGTGACAAGATCGACTTCTTCGTCAACCCACCACAAAATCAGGCAGGCTCGACACTGGGCGGACAAGGTATCTCTGTTGTCAGCTACTCTGACAAACAGGACGCCGCGCTTGAGTACATTAAGTGGTTCGCGCAGCCAGAAGTTCAGGCCAAATGGTGGGAACTAGGCGGCTACTCAGCACATAATTCGGTGCTGGAAGATCCTGGTTTCGTAGACAGCCAACCGTTCGCCGGTGACTTCCTGGAAGCAATGGCCGGGGTGCAGGATTTCTGGCAAGAGCCTGCCTACGCGGAACTGCTGCTGGCAATGCAGAAGCGCATCCACGACTACGTGGTTGCCGACCAAGGCACAGCTCAAGAAGCGCTTGATCTTCTGATCGAAGATTGGACGGAAGTCTTCGAAGACGAAGGCAAGCTTTAGTCCGGACACAGGCAGGAGCGGGTGCAAACCCGCTCTACCTTCACCCGTGAGTCCTAAACCAACAAGAACTGGCAAAGAGATGTCTGACAGGACCGTAGATCGCGTTGCGCAGGCAACGCCCGAGCGAGTTGCGCGAAAAATTCGGGGGTTATCCGACCGCGCGATCGCCTGGATATTCATCTCCCCAACGATATTTCTACTGCTGGCGATCAATATCTTCCCTTTGATCTGGACCATCCAACTAAGCTTTACCAATTACAAAGCCAATCGGATCGGGCGCGAGGTCAAAGATGTCGGATTCAGGAATTACGAGCGCATCCTGACAGACTCGGACACATGGCTGAACATGCAGGCCACCGCACATTTCCTGTTCTGGACGATTTTTTTTCAAGTCCTGATCGGATTTACTCTGGCGTGGTTGATCAACAAGAAATTCAAGGGCAATGATCTTTGGACCACGATCATCGTGCTGCCGATGATGTTGTCGCCTGCCGTCGTCGGGAACTTCTGGAAGTTTCTCTATCAGCCCCAGATCGGCCTGTTTAACTACATCGTATCGTGGTTTACCGGCAAAGACCCGTCGAGCTTTGAGATGCTCGGGTCCGTAACGCTGGCGCCCTGGTCCATCGTGATTGTCGACACCTGGATGTGGACCCCCTTCGTGATGCTCATCTGTCTGGCCGGGCTGCGCAGTATTCCCGATTACATCTACGAGGCAGCTGAGATCGACAGGGCCAGCAAGCTGCGCCAGTTCTTTACGATTACCATCCCGATGGTCCTGCCATTCCTCATGTTGGCGGTGCTGTTTAGAGGGATCGAGAACTTCAAGATGTTCGATCTGGTGGTGCAACTGACGGGCGGCGGGCCAGGGTCTGTTACGGAGCTGACCTCCATCAATTTGAAGCGCGAAGCCTTTGAGAAATGGCGCACGGGTTATGCCTCGGCCTATGCGATCATCCTTTTCGTCACCGTGTTCGGCCTTGCGTCGATCTACGTCAAAGCCCTGAACAAGGTGAAACAGAGATGAGCAGTTTTTCCGTCACCGAACCTTCGAACCGTTCAAAGTGGATCGCCGGGTTTCTGGTTATCACCTATGCGCTGATCACGATGATCCCGCTGGTTTGGATTTTGCTAACTGGCTTCAAGTCTCCAGCCGACGCGATCAGCTATCCGCCCAAGGTTGTCTTTGACCCAACACTTGAAGGCTATGTCAATCTCTTCACCACTCGCACACGGCAGACGCAGGAGTTCCTGGAAGCCAACCCGCCACAGAACTGGGCAGATGAGATCGTCCGGCAATATGACATGGTTATTGTCGGGCCATCCAAGTTTGGCGAGCGTTTTATGAATTCGGTGATCATCGGGTTTGGATCGACGTTCCTAAGCATCTTCCTTGGCACCTTGGCTGCTTATGCATTCAGCCGTTTCAAGGTGCCGCTCAAGGATGACCTTCTATTCTTCATCCTCAGTACGAGAATGATGCCCCCGGTTGCCGTTGCGATCCCAATCTTCCTGATGTTCAGAAACCTCGGTCTAAGCGACACGCATTTGGGGATGATCCTTCTCTATACGGGTGTGAACATCTCGTTGGCTGTTTGGCTGCTGAAAGGGTTCATCGACGAAATCCCGCGAGAGTACGAGGAAGCGGCACTAATAGATGGCTACACCCGGTTTCAGGCGTTTTACAAAGTTGTACTGCCGCAGGCTGCGACGGGTATCGCTTCGACAGCGATCTTCTGCCTTATCTTTGCATGGAACGAGTATGCGTTTGCCGTGTTGCTGACATCCGCGAATGCGCAGACCGCGCCGCCCTTTATTCCCACCATCATCGGGATCGGTGGGCTGGATTGGCCTGCAGTTGCGGCTGGTGCCACGATCTTCCTGATTCCGGTCATGATTTTCACCATCCTGATGCGCAAACACCTGCTGCGCGGGATCACATTCGGAGCGGTACGCAAATGAGCGAGTTTCTATCAAGACTAATGCGTTTTCGCCGAGGCCCATGGGAGATGGTCGCGACCATCCTCATCGCGGTCGGCGTATTTATGCTGATGCAACCGTTCGTCCTTTGGGCGTTCACCTATTCCTTTATCGTCACGCTGATCGGAACCGTCATGTTCATCATCGTCAGCCATTTCCCGGAGTAGAAATGGCCCAGATCGTAGTTAAAAACGTAAAGAAGATGTTCGGCGACTTCACGGCTGTCCGCGAAAGCTCGTTCACGATTGAGGACGGTGAGTTTTTCATGTTGCTAGGGCCATCTGGCTGCGGAAAAACGACGACACTGCGGATGATCGCAGGCTTGGAACTTCCAACGTCGGGTGAAATCTACCTAGACGGCGAAGAGATCAGCCAGCGACCCCCATCAGAGCGAGACATCGCTTTCGTATTCCAAATGTTTGCGCTGTATCCACATATGAACGTGCGTAAGAATATCAGCTACCCCCTGATATCGCAGGGCATGCCGCGTGCTGCTGTAAAAGCCAAAGTAGAAGAAGTCGCGGCAATTCTGGGGATCAACGACATCCTCGATAGCCCGGTTGGTGGCCTGTCAGGTGGCGACCGGCAGCGCGTGGCGCTGGGCCGCGCGATCGTTCGCGAACCCAAGGCATTCATGATGGACGAACCGTTGGGTGCCTTAGATGCCGAGTTTCGGGAACACATGGCCGAAGAGTTACGCGCGCTTCATGACCGTATGGGCGCAACCACTGTTTACGTGACACACGACCAGTTGGAAGCCATGCAAATGGGCGACAAGATCGTAGTGATGAACAACGCTGTGATTGAGCAATTCGGCACACCTCAGGAAATCTACGACAAACCAGCCACAATGTTCGTTGCAGATTTTATCGGGTCCCCTTCCATGAACTTCCTGCCGTTTCAAGGAAAGGTCGCGCCTGACTCGGAAATGGTTCGACTAAATGGCCATGACGAAGCCGTGCCCAAACTGATGGAGGGGGCGGAAGGTGACTTAGTTTTTGGGGTTCGCCCTGAGCATGTTTTTCTATCGGATGCGAGCGCCTACAGAGCCAAGGTTCTGGCGACAGAATATTTGGGAACCACCCAGATCGTGACGCTGCAAAGCCCGAACGGAGAGCTGAAAGCCCGGATTGATGCGCGCGAAGTCGTAAATCCCGGCGAGACGGTGGGGTTAGAGTTCCGCTCACCCGCAGTAACACTATTTGAAAAGGCCACCGGACGCGCGTTGAGGTCCGCTCTGAACGACGAGGTACTAAGTAATGGCTGAAGTCGTTTTAGAGAGTATCTCGAAGTCATTCGGCGATCTAAAGGCGGTGGATGATATCTCGATGACGATCCCCAACGGCGCCTTTGTGGTGCTATTGGGTCCAACGGGCGCGGGAAAGACAACGACGCTGAGATTGATATCCGGACTTGAGAAACTGGATTCTGGAACCGTTCGCATTGCTGGACGGGATGTTGGAATAGAAACGCCAGCCCAGCGCGATGTGGCCATGGTTTTCCAGCAATACTCACTGTACCCGCATATGACAGTGCGGGAGAACCTGTCTTTTCCTCTGAGGTCGCCGATCCTGAAGACGCCAGAGGATGAGATCAAGAGGAAGGTTAACGAAGTTGCGGACATCCTCCAGATTCCGCACAAGTTGAACAACAAAGCGACTGAACTGTCTGGCGGTGAAATGCAGCGCGTTTCAATTGGACGAGCGCTGGTGCGAGACCCCCAGATATTTCTGATGGATGAACCCCTCAGCTCTTTGGACGCCAAGCTTCGGGCGGATTTGCGGGTCGAATTAAAAAGAATTCAGGCGGATCTGGGATCGACCTTGCTATACGTGACCCATGATCAAGTCGAAGCCATGACAATGGCGACGCATATCGGCGTTTTGGAAAACGGCAGGCTGGTTCAGTACGGAACACCCCGGGACATCTATGAAAACCCCGGTAGCGTTTATGTCGCCAGCCGGTTGGGACTGCCGCGGATCAACATTCTGCCTTCCGAGCTGTTCGGAGGCAATCACAAAGGTCCGCAAATAGGTCTTCGCCCGGAAAACATCATCGAAGGAGAAGGCAGCGAAGCGCGGGTAATACGCGCAGAGCATCTGGGGGATCAAACGCGGCTACACCTGGACCTGAACGGTCACCCGGTTGTGACCTTGATTGATGTACATCAGGATTATCCATCTGGAAAACTTATAAAAATCCGCCCACACAACCCGTTGTATTTTGACGCGTCCGGCGCGCGCGTGAATTAAGGAGCAAAAGCATGGCCCAGTTCCTCAACACAAAAGAAACTTTGGTTACAGAGGCCATAGACGGTCTTCTGGCGTCTTCCGGAGGGCAACTGACCCGGTTGGACGGTTACCCGCACATCAAGGTTGTTTACAGGTCGGATTGGGACAAGTCGAAGGTCGCCCTGGTTTCTGGCGGGGGGTCTGGTCACGAACCCGCCCATGCAGGTTTTGTTGGCGCCGGTATGCTGACAGCCGCGGTGTGCGGGGAAGTTTTTGCATCCCCGTCAGTCGAGGCGGTTTTGGCGGGCATTCTTGCGGTCACGGGTGAGGCTGGGTGCCTGCTTATCGTCAAAAATTACACCGGTGATCGGTTGAACTTTGGACTGGCAGCTGAACGCGCCCGTGCATTGGGCCGCAAGGTAGAGATGGTCGTTGTCGACGATGACATCGCCCTGCCCGACCTTCCGCAACCACGTGGCGTGGCGGGTACGTTGTTCGTACACAAAATCGCCGGAGCGCTTGCTGAAGACGGTGCTGACCTAGACACCGTTACAAATGCTGCAAGAAGTACCATTGCGAAGGTTGTCAGCATCGGTATGAGCTTGGACACCTGTACCGTTCCGGGATCTCCAAAAGAAGACCGGATCGCCCCCGGGAAAGCAGAGCTTGGCTTGGGTATTCATGGCGAACCCGGTGTACAGCAAGTCGAGTTCTCAAATGCTGTATCGGCTATGTCCACAGTGGTGGAGAAGCTGAAGCAAAGGGTGGGGTCCGGGGATTGCGTGGCGTTGGTCAACAACCTGGGTTCTACAACTCCGCTAGAAATGGCTGTCCTTACGCATGCGTTGTCCGAAACTGGTTTTGCCCACCATATCATTGGCCCGGCACCCATGATGACGTCGCTGGATATGCACGGGTTTTCGGTTTCCATTCTGCCTGTGGATCAGGACGATTTGTCAGCCCTTGAAACACCCGTTGATCTGGCCGCATGGCCCGGGGTCGATTCCATCGGCCCGATCAAAGTGGCACCATTGCCTGACGGCCTGACCCCTATCGATCCAATTCCTTCTAACAATCCCACCACAAGGGAAACGATCACCCGGTTGTCTGAACTGCTCATCAACGCAGAGAAGAACCTCAACGAACTGGACGCGAAATCTGGAGATGGCGATACAGGAAGCACATTGGCGACTGCCGCAAGAGCATTGCAAGGTAGCCTTGACCGCATGCCGCTTGCTGATCTGACACAACTGTTTCCGGCGTTGGGCAATGAGTTAAGTCAGACAATGGGTGGTTCTTCCGGCGTGATACTCGCAATCTTCTTCAACGCAGCTGGAGATGCCTGTGCGAGCGGAGCATCGGTACCGAAATCTCTCGTCGAAGGACTGAATCGCGTCAGCCAGGTTGGGGGTGCCAAGGTCGGTGACAGGACAATGATTGACGCCCTGGCACCGGCACTTGTCGCACTACCATCTGGTCTGACGCATGCGGCCGAGGCTGCCCGCAAAGGCGCGAACAACACCGCAAATATTCGACGTGCTAAGGCAGGCCGCGCAGCCTATGTTCCCGAAGAAAACCTTGTTGGACATAACGATCCCGGCGCTGAGGCTGTTGCTTTGTTGTTTGAAGGCTTAGCGCGGGAGATTGAGGGCTGAAGAACACGTGGAAGACCAAAAACAAAGATTAGAATTGGTGAAAAAGCCAACCGTTAATGACATCGCGCGCGTTGCGGGTGTCAGCCTAGCGACTGTTGACCGGGTCTTGAACAGACGCCCCGGCGTGCGGGCGGTGACCGTACAGAAAGTACAAAAGGCGATTGATGAGCTGGGGTATGTACGCGACACGGCCGCGGCCAACCTTGCGCGTAACCGAGTTTACAACTTCCTCTTTGTTCTGCCGGACACGGACAACGAGTTTGTGGAGGCAATCAGCAGTCAGATCGCAGAACAATCACGCGACCAATTTATCGAGCGGACTCGCATTGCAATAAAGAAGGTTGCTCCGTTTGAGCCCCAAGATATCGTCAACATTCTGGATGCTGTAGACAGTTTGGATGTAGACGGAGTCGCCGTTTTCGGGCCCGAAACGCCTTCTGTCCGGGATGCTGTTAAAAGGCTCAGGGACAAAGGCGTTCCGGTGGTTGCGTTGGTGTCTGACTTGCCGAGTTCTGAGCGAGACCACTTTGTGGGAATCGATAACGTTTCGGCAGGACGAACCGCCGCTCAGCTAATGGGGCGATTTGTGCATCGTGACGGCAAGGTCTTGGTACTTACAGGATCCCGTTTGGCACGTGACCACCTCGAACGACGTCAAGGCTTTGACCTTGTTGTGGCTGAGGAATTTCCGCACCTCGAAGTCGTAGCATCAGTCGAGGGCCGAGATGACCCGGATCTGATTTACAGGATGATGCCCGAAATATTTGAAACCTATCCAGATCTGGTCGGAATATACTCGTCAGCAGCGGGTAACGCAGGCCTGATTCAATTCCTTTCAGAAAACAAGCTCAGCGAAGATCTGGTGATCATAGCTCATGAGCTTACACCGCTCAGTCGTGAGGCGCTCACGCTCGGTACATTTGACGCTCTGATCTCGCAAGACACTGGGCACATTGTACGTTCAGCCGTCCGCCTGCTGCGCGCGACTTCGGATAAGGTTCCGTTCAACAAAGCGCAGGAACGTATCCGCATCGACATCTATCTGAAGGAAAATTTACCGCCATAGAGGCTCAGGTTTTGGGGAGGAGATTTTATGAAGACGATCAAAGGTCCAGCTTTGTTTCTTGCGCAATTTGCGGGGGACGAAGCGCCGTTCAATTCGTGGGACGCGATCACTAAATGGGCAGCTGACTGTGGATACAAAGGCGTTCAGGTGCCCAGTTGGGACGGCCGGCTGTTCGACCTGGAACAGGCCGCGTCCAGCACCGGTTACTGCGATGACTTCAAAGGAAAAGCCAGGGACAATGGTGTCGAAGTTACTGAACTTTCAACGCACCTTCAGGGCCAGCTTGTGGCCGTTCACCCGGCCTATGACAGTGCATTTGACGGCTTTGCGGCCGAAAGCGTCAGAGGGAACCCGAAAGCCCGGCAAGAATGGGCAGTAGACCAGGTCAAGAAAGCGCTATCAGCTTCGAAAAACTTGGGTATTTCTGCACATGCGACATTCTCGGGCGCGTTGGCATGGCCTTATGTCTATCCTTGGCCGCAGCGCCCCGCCGGCTTGATTGAAACGGCGTTTGATGAGCTTGCGCGTCGTTGGGTGCCAATCCTTGATCACGCCGAAGACTGCGGCGTTGATGTATGCTACGAAATCCACCCCGGAGAGGACCTCCACGATGGTGTGACGTACGAGATGTTTCTGGAACGGACGGGAAATCACCCACGGGCCTGCATGCTATACGACCCGTCGCACTACGTGCTGCAATGCCTCGACTATCTGGACAATATCGACATCTACAAAGATCGGATCCGGATGTTCCATGTCAAAGATGCCGAGTTCAACCCAACCGGGCGGCAAGGTGTTTATTCCGGGTATCAAAGCTGGGTTGATCGGGCTGGGCGGTTCCGGTCGCTTGGTGATGGCCAAGTGGATTTCGGTGCGGTCTTCTCAAAAATGGCGGCGAATGACTTTGATGGTTGGGCTGTGGTCGAATGGGAATGCTGTCTCAAACACCCCGAGGATGGCGCGCGTGAAGGCGCTCAGTTTGTGTCAGATCACATCATCCGTGTGACCGAGAAAGCCTTTGATGATTTCGCTGATAGTGGCGCCGACGAAGCCGCCAATCGGAAAATGCTGGGGATTGATTGATGGTCACAGGACGCAGTGAAGAAACATCAGGACGCATTCGGCTTGGCATGGTTGGCGGCGGAAACGACGCCTTCATAGGGGGTGTTCATCGCATAGCGGCGCGACTGGACGACAAGTTCGAGCTGGTCGCCGGTGCTTTGTCTTCGACGCCAGAGAAATCTCTTGAAAGTGGTCAAGCATTGGGGCTCGAACGGGTTTATGAAGACTTCAAGAAAATGGCGATCCGGGAAGCCCGATTGAAATCTGGGATCGAGGCAGTCTCAATTGTCACGCCAAATCACGTTCACTATGCAGCCGCGCGTGAATTCCTGAAACGCGGTATTCACGTCATTTGTGACAAGCCACTCACCTCGACCCTTGCGGATGCAAAAAGACTGGTGAAGGCGGCCGAAAGCGCGAAGGCACTGTTCATTTTGACCCACAATTACACGGGCTATCCGATGGTTCGGCAGGCGCGTGAAATGGTTGCCAACGGCGAAATTGGCAAGATTCGTGTGGTTCAAGTTGAGTACCCGCAGGACTGGCTGACCGAGCAGCAGGATTTCAAACAGGCTGAGTGGCGAACCGATCCTGAACGCTCGGGCGCGGGTGGATCAACCGGTGACATCGGAACCCATGCCTACCACCTCGCTTGCTTTGTAACCGGGCTGAAGGCGGAAAGCCTGGCGGCGGACTTGCAGGCTTTTGTGCCGGGACGCAAAGTAGATGACAACGCGCACGTCTTGCTTCGCTTCGAAGGCGGAGCGCGTGGGATGCTTTGGTCTTCTCAGGTGGCGCCCGGTAATGAAAACGCACTTCGTTTGCGGGTCTATGGCGAAAAAGGTGGGCTGGAGTGGGCCCAGGAAGATCCCAATTACCTTTGGTTCACACCATACAACGAACCCAAGCGTCTGATCACCCGAAATGGAGCTGGAGCAGGTGACGCTGCCAATCGATTGAGTAGAGTCCCTCCGGGCCATCCCGAGGGATATCTTGAAGGTTTCGCCAATATCTATGGAGAGGCTGCTGAGGCAATCCAAGCTTTCCGAGGCGGGATTTCACCTGATATTCCGGTTGTCTATCCAACGGTCCATGATGGACTCAATGGTGTAAAGTTTGTAGCCGCATGCGTGCAAAGCTCTTCAAGGAATGCGGCTTGGGTCAAGTTAGAGTAAAGTCTGGCTGTGGGAAAAGAGCGGACATCTTAGAGGGTGCTGTCAAACGAATTCGAACCAGTCTCAGTTTGCGGCGGAAACCGCGAAACTATCCGGAACAAAGTTGACGCCACTCGCTAAGAGCGGCCGCGCGGGTCAGCTTGAAGGTGTCTCGACTGGCTAGCGTTCTTTCCTGGTTGAAGTGGTTGTAAACAGAGGAATTGACGGAGGCGAATTTCTGTAGACTTCGCATGCGCCTGAAACGCTGCATCGCGCGTTCGCTTCGGCGAAACGGCAGGTGCGAATTCTCGATACGGTTGTTGAGCCTCCTGCCCGTCTGTTGTTTTTCAAGCGCGCCCATTTCTCTGAGCGCAGCCTTGTAGGAAGCGAAGCGATCTGTGACAATCTATTCGGCGCAACCGTGCCGCTTCATCAATTTCCTGAGGAATTTCAGTGCTGCGGCTTTGTTTCGACGCTTCGTGACAACGGCTTCCAGCACCTCGCCTTCGTGATCAACAGCCCGCCAAAGATAATGCCGCTTACCATTCACCTTCACGAAAACCTCCTCCGCGTGCCACTTCCATTTGGAGTATGCTCTCAATTGCTGAACACGCTTTCTTCGGATCTCAGAGGCAAACATCGGACCGAACCTGTTCCAACAGTAGCAGTCGGTTTCGTGGCTCACGTCGATGCCTCGCTCGTGCAACAAGTCTTCGACATTCCGAAGCGAGAGCGGGAAGCGGATGTACAGCGTTACCGCAAGACGGATGATATCGGGACTGGTTTTGAAGTATTTGAAAGAGGCAGGTCTGGTCATGGGCAAAAGCTATGCAACACCCCTGCCCCGCTCAAGACACGTTCTTCTGACAAGACCCCAACCCGATCCCCGCCTCCGGTCCATGTTGATCCGCGCCCATGGCTGGACCCACGATCTGAAGTCCGGAGTTCAACTGATGGAAGTTGCGCGGCGTGAAAGCGTCCCCGGCGCTTTCATCCTTGCCCGTGCTCAGCTCGCGTTTCTCTCACTGAAGATTCAGGCCGCGCTTCTCAACGGCACCCAGCCGCCCGAACTTACACTCAAGCGTCTGGTCAGCGTGACCCACCCACTTGATTGGTCCGAACAGGAACGCCTGTTCGGCTTCTGACATCTCCAGATCC